>NZ_CP017718.1:0-1209363 GCF_001854405.1 Hyphomonas sp. Mor2 | reverse complement strand
CCCGGCCCGCCAAGATTGAGGCCGGAAAAGACGGTTGCAGCGATAGTTACGGTCGCAATGGCGCCGATCAGGTGCAGCAGGGCGCGCCAGACAAAAATGCTCGTCGACATCGGATGAACGGCTGGATCGATCCGGCTATGCCCTGTTGTCGTCAGGTTCGAGACGCTTTCATAGAACGCTGCGATCAGGTCTGGTGCGCCGATATAATCAATGAACGGGATCGAGGCCAGCAAGCCGCCCACCAGCCAGAACAGGATCGCCACGGCCAAGCCATCGCGGGCATGCGCACGGCGTTGCGGTTTGTCAGTCAGCAGCAATACGGTCGCGCCAAACCCGCCAATCGTGGCGCCCGTTCCCGCAAATACCATTTGTTGTTCAGCTTCCCCCGACGCCAGGGCGACCAGAAAGGAAACTAGGAACAGACCGGCAAAGCCCAGTGCGATCGCAGATGTCACCCTTACAATGGCAAGATGATTCACGGCGGCATCCTCGCCTAGAAGAAGTCAGCGCTGACCCTGAAGAATTGTTCTACCTTTCGAGTCGCGCTGGTTTCATAGAACATCAGAAGCCGATCGTTCGTCTGGACGGTCATGGCTGGGGCCGGAAACAGAATCTCTCCGTCGCGAATGATGGCTGCCGAGGTGACGCCGTCGGGCAGGTTCGCATAGTCGACCGGCTTGCCGATCAAGGGCGAGGAATCGAGCGTCACGCCTTCGGCAATCTCCGCCATGCCGCCTTCCAGCGACTCGACGGAGAGGATGCGTCCGCGCCGCAGCTTGGTCAGGATCTTGGAGACGCTGAGCGCGCGTGGATCCAGCACGGCATCAATGTCCAGGTCCTGCGAAATGGCGACCAGTTCATAAGCATTGACCAGGGCGTGCGTGCGCTTGGCGCCGATTTGCTTGGCAAGCTTGCCGATCAGCATATTGGTCTTGTCGTCATTGGTCACCGCAATCACGATATCAGCCTGATCGGCGCCCGCTTCTTCAAGCACATCGCGTGTCAGGCCATCGCCATGGATCACAATCGTCTGTTTCAGGGCGGACACGGCGATATCGGCCTTTTCAGAATCGGCCTCGACAATACGCACCCGGACATTGCCTTCACGCTCCAGCTGGCTCGCCACATAGAGCCCGACATTGCCGCCGCCGACAATGACGACGCGTTTGTGTTGATTGATATCCCGGTTGAACAGTTTGTTTAGGCGCGGGGTCGACTCTCGCGTTACCGCTACATAGGCCGTATCTGCGGGCTGTAACTGGTCATTTCCTTTCGGCGCAAACACGGACGCGCCGCGTTTGATGCCGATGACGCGTGCGCCGAGATCCGGGAACAGGCCAGCAATCTGATCGAGGGCGGTCTCCAGAAGCGGGCTCTCTTCCTGAACCTTCATGCCGAGCACTTGCAGCTCGCCCGATTCAAACGAGATGCTCGACACCGCGCTGGGGGCCCGGATGCGCCGGAGGATGGCCTCGCCCACCTCGATTTCGGGTGAGATAATCAGATCGATCGGCAAGGCCGACTTGGAAAACAATTCGGAATGCTCGGCCTCCAGATAGGCCTGGGCCCGGACCCGCGCGATCTTGGTGGGCACCGAGAAGAGCGTATCAGCGACCTGGCAGATCACCATGTTGATCTCATCGAAGTGCGTGACGGCGATCAGCATGTCGGCGGCGTCGGCACCGGCGATCTGCAGGACGTTCGGGTGGGCGGCGTGGCCGACCACACCGCGCACGTCGAAATCGATCTGAACCTGTTCGATCAGATCATCATTCTCGTCGATCATGGTGATGTCGTGGTGCTCTTGCGCCAAATGGCGAGCGATGCCCTGCCCAACGCGGCCTGCACCACAAATGATAACACGCATTTACCGGTTTTCCGTGCGACTCGCTGATGCGTTTACACCCAGCGCCTTTAATTTTCGGTGTAGAGCCGAGCGCTCCATGCCAATAAACTCGGCAGTCCGAGAGATATTGCCGTCAAATCGGGTGATCTGGAGCGAGAGATAATCCCGCTCGAACTGCTCGCGCGCATCGCGCAGGGACAGTCCGACAAAATCAGCCGAAACGCCCATGGCATCGCCTGCATCCCCTGCCCCGCGGTCCAGAGGCAGCTCATCGACACTGACCACGCCGCTCTGACTGTCTCGCGACAGGATCAGCACGCGCTCAACCAGATTTCGAAGCTGCCGCACATTGCCGGGCCAGCTCATCGACTGCAGGACCGCAATCGCCTCATCACTGAAGGCGCGCGGCGTCAGGCCGGACGAATCGGCAATGCGGGCGCTGAAATACTCGACCAGGGCTGGAATATCGTCACGGCGATCGGCCAGAGACGGCACCCCGAGCGGCACCACGTTCAAACGGTAATAGAGGTCCTTGCGGAACCCTTGCGCGGCGATGGCTTCTTCCAGGTCGCGGGTTGAAGAGGACATGACGCGGACATCGACATTCACATCCGAGCCGCCACCGACGCGCTGAAAGCGCTGCTCGGTCAGGACGCGCAGGATCTTGCTCTGCGTGCCGAGCGGCATATCGCCGACTTCATCCAGTAACAAAGTGCCGCCATGGGCCTGCTCGAACACCCCGATCTTGACCGGCATTCCAGCATTGTCTTCCTCGCCGAACAGCTCACGTTCCATCTGCTCTGGCGCAATATTGGCCGCGTTCACAGCGATGAACGGTCCGCCCGCGCGGCGGGAATTTTCGTGGATCAGCTTGGCGCACAGTTCTTTGCCAACCCCGGCTTCTCCGGACACCAGCACACGGGAATTGGTGGGTGCGACTTTCTCGATCTGCGCCCGCAGTGCTTGCGCTGCGCCGCTACTGCCGATCCAGTCGGAGACCGAGAAACTGTGCGTGCGCAGGGCTTCATTCTCGCGTTTCAGCTTGGACGATTCAATCGCACGGGAGACCAGGTGGAGCAGACGGTCTGCCTTGAACGGTTTTTCAATGAAGTCATAGGCGCCGCGGCGGATCGCGGCGACGGCGGTTTCGACATTGCCGTGTCCGCTGATCACGATCACCGGCAAGAGCGGGTCAATCGTCTTCAGGTATTTGAGGACCGCCAGGCCATCCATGTCACTGCCCTGCAGCCAGACGTCCAGAACCACCAGGCTTGGCGTACGGCCACGGACTTCCTCGATCGCGCGTTCAGCCGTGGCGGCGACGCGGACACCATGTCCATCATCCTCGAGGACCCCGGCGATCAGTTCCCGAATGTCCGGCTCGTCATCAACAACAAGAATGTCAGTACTCATTGGCATACTCCAAAGTCTGATGTTCTGCGTCTGCCGCTCCGGTCAGACTGTGTGGTAGAACAATTTTCACGATCGCCCCCCGGGCCCCGTGCGTTGGTTCAAGCAGCTGCACATTGCCGCCATGGTCCATGATGACGCGATTGACGATCGCAAGTCCCAGGCCAGTTCCGCCTTCGCGGGCGGTCACATACGGCTCCATCAGCTCGTCGCGCGCGCCTTGCGGGAAGCCTGGTCCGTTGTCCTCAATGGTGATCAGCACGGAGCCATCTTCCGCAGACAGCTCCGCGGTCACGCTCACTTGGCCTTGAACTTCATCGGTTTCGGGGCGCCGTGAGAGCGCTTCCGCCGCATTCTTCACGATATTGGTCAGAGCCTGCCCCAACAGACGCTCGTCACCGAGCAATTCCAGACCATTTTCGGGCAAAGTCAGCACAAAGCGATAATCCGGGTGGACGACGCGCTGGGCGAAGACAACATCGGTGATCAAGGCGGCGAGGTCGAAACGACTTGGTGTCGGTTTCGGCATCCGGGCAAAGTCGGAAAACTCCTGCACCATGCGGCCAATGTCCGAGACCTGTCTGAGAATCGTGTTGATGCACCGCTCGAACACGCCGTCTTCATCGTCAATCTTGTCCCCGTAACGCCGTCGAATCCGTTCGGTCGAGAGCTGAATCGGGGTCAACGGATTGCGGATCTCGTGCGCGATCCGGCGCGCCACATCGCGCCAGGCCATTTGGCGCTGCGCAGAAATCAGGCGGGTCGTGTCATCAAGCGTGATGACATAGCCGCCGACCGTGTCAGAGGTCACTTTCAGCCGCACATGGCGCAGGCCGTCTTCGGTCATCATATTGATGAACGTCTCATCCTGACTGCGCCGCGTATGCACTTCCTCGACCCGGCTCCAGATCTCAGGGTTCACTTCCGGCAGCAGGCGCCCTTCCAGCTGGCCTTGATCCAGCAGATTTTCTGCGGATCGATTGGCAATGGTGACGATGCCCGCTGAATCGATGCGAATAACGCCAGAGCTCAGTTCCACCAGCAGGGTTTCCAGGAAGCGGCGGCGTTCCTCGGCCTCTTCACGGGCCGACACGAGGTCATCGCGGCGCTCGTCCAATTGCCGGGTCATCATGTTGAACGAGTTCGACAGAGCGCGCACTTCGTCATCCGATTCCGGCAGCGGCACGGACACGCCGCGGCGCCCTTCACTGACGTCGAGCGCGGCGCTGGCCAGGCGACTGATCGGGCGAGAGATCCGTTCGGCAATTTCCTGCGCCAGGCGAATTGAAAGCAACAGAACCAGAGCGACGATCTGCAGATAGGAGACGATGAACAGGGTGCGGATTTCATTGCTGCGCTGTTCCGCCAGACGATAGTTTCGTCCGGCTTCACGCGCGCGATCTAGCCTGGCAAACAGCTCCGGATCCACTGGACGCGCCAGATACAGATAGCTTCCGCCAAAGTTCTCAAGACGCTGCAGGGCAAACGTATACCCCGCCTGCGGACGCAAGACGGCCACCGTTTCTCCGCGATCGGCGGCATCGAAATACTCAGCCGCCGGGCGCCCATAATGGTTGGGTGAACTCATATTCTCGGCGATCGCCAACGGATAGCCATTGCGGTCAATGATGTAGGCAGCCGAGAACTCCCGATAGGTCGCGAGCACGCTGAAAATCGTCTCAAACGCTTCAGGATTGGCTTCAAAGCCGCCGGCTGAGGCGTCCACATCATCTGCCACCGCTTCTGCGTCCGCCTCGAATTCTGCCGCGAATTGCTCGCCGCTTTCGGCGGTAATCGTGCCGATCTCATCGACCAGGGTCAGGACCGTATCGCCCAGCCAGGTATCGATGCCGCGCGCAATGGTGAGCCAGAGAAACAGAGACACGATCACAGCGGGGATCAAGGCCACGGTTCCGAACAGCAACATGAAGCGCCGGGTCAGGCGGCCACCGCCTTCTGCTCGGCGTTTTCGAATGGACAGGTAACGAGAGAAAATCAGGCCCGCCAGCACGGCCAGAATGACCATGTTCCCGATCAGCAGGACCATCAGCCCTTCGGGAATGGGATCGGTCGGACTGCTGCGTCCCAAAGCGATAATGGTCGCGGCTGCGCCGCCGACGGCCGCCAGCACGAACAGGCCCTGGAACCAAAGCCCACCATTACGTCTGAGAGTGGCTAATACGCTGGACGCCAAGTACGGGACCTCAAACACACACTGTCACTTAACAGCAACAGTGGTGATTTAGAGCAACACTCGTCCCGTACGTCAATCAGTCTTCTGTCATTCCTAGCACACCCATCCGTGCGCGCAGGGTGTTTCGGTTGACGCCGAGCAGCGCGGCCGTACGCAGCTTGTTGCCTGACGTCACGCTCAAGGCCAGCTTGATGAGCGGACGTTCCACCTGTTCCAGAACGGTGTGGTAAATCTTACCGTCATCTTCCCCGCCCTGTAGTAAATCCGCCATAACGTAGCGATGCAGCAGCGTCTCGATCTCGCTTTCGAGGGAGGCATCGGGCCCCTGCTCTTTCAGAGATTCCGCCCGCAATTCGCGTTCAATATCGCGCTGGGTGATGGTCGTATCCGGGCTGAGCGCTGCGAGGCGGAAAATCAGATTTTCGAGTTCCCGCACATTGCCAGGCCAGTCATAGGCCATGAGCAGTTCCATGGCCTGCTTGGCGACCTGTTTTGACGCCAGGCCGCGGGCTTCCGCGCGAATCAGGAAGGCTTTGACCAGCTCCGGAATATCGTCCTTGCGACGCCGCAGCGGCGGCATTTCGATACGCACGACATTCATCCGGTAATAAAGGTCCTCGCGGAAATCACCGGCTTCGACCAGGGCAGACAGGGGCTGGCGGGTGGACGCAATGATCCGCGCCCCGCCTTCTTCCCGCATCAGTTTGACCAGTTGGGTTTGGGCTTCCTGCGTCAGATCGCCGACTTCATCGAGATAGATCGTGGCTTTGCGGTCGAAGGCGATGCCTGGCGCACCCTCTGTTCCGAACAGCTCGGCACTGACTTCCTGCGGGGGCCGCATGGAAAGATCCAGTGAATAGAATGGCCCTTCGCTCGACTCGCCGAGCTCATGAATGGCCCGGGCTGCGAGTTCCTTGCCGGTTCCCGACTCGCCCTCGATGAGGACGGTCAGATCGGTATTCATCACCCGCGAAATAATCCGGTAGACGTCCTGCATGACCGCAGAGCGACCGACCAGAGGCACCGCCGGGGACGTTCCGCCCTCCGTGATCGCCTTTTTCGCGGGCGCGCTCTGCGCCGTCTTCACATCCGAGAGGGCGCGGCCCACCAGGTCTGTCAGCTGATCAATATCGAACGGCTTCGGTAGATAATCATAGGCCCCGTGCTGGGCGGCAGAGGCCGCGGTCAGGATCGTGTTCTGGCCGCTCATGACAATGATCGGCAGATCTGGACGCACCAGTTTGAACGAAGGCAGGAGTTCAAAGATCGGCGTGTCGGTAAGGTAGACGTCGGTGACCACCACATCACCCTCGCCGTTTCTGACCCAGCGCTCTAACGCTTCCGGCGAACTGGTTGCGCGCACCGTATAGCCGGCGGTGACCAGGGTCTGGTTGACGATCAGACGTATGCTTGCATCGTCTTCTGCGAGAAGAACTGTTTTTTGGCTCATTTTTTCTTCGTTCTTGGCAAGGGCAGATAGATTGAAAAGCGGGTCAGCCCAGGTTTGCTGTCGACTTTGATGCGGCCTTTATGGGCCGAGACAATTTCGTTGACGACACTGAGCCCCAGTCCGCGCCCGCCTGATTTGGACGACATGAACATATCGAACATACGCGCTTTCTTTTCAGCCGGGACCCCTGGACCATTGTCTTCAATGGTTACGCGAATGGCGCGGCCGAGCTTTTCTGATCCATCACGGCGGACAATGGCGAAGCTAGTCTCAAATGCGGTTTCGATCTGTATTTGCGGGCTCTGGGTGAAGGCCTGCGTCGCCTCAATCGCGTTGCGGAGCACGTTCTGGAAGGCTTCATGCAGATGATCCTGATCGGCCTCGATGTCGGGTAGTGACGGGTCATAAAGACGGACGATGGAGACTTTTCCGGCCTGCGCCGCTTCTTCCGCGGCCACGACCCGATCGAGGAGCTCGTGAATGTTCAGCGCCTCCTTGGCGGGCGCAGAGAAGAGCTCAAATGCCGACAGGCGTGAGACCAGGCGCTCGATCCGGCGGGTCTCGCTCTGGATGATGTCGAGCATGGCCGTCTGATCGTCTCGCGCCTTGCGCGACAGGAGCTGCGCCGCACCGGAAATACCGGCCAGGGGATTCTTGACCTCGTGACCAAGGATGCGTCCAAACGCGGCGACGCCAGCGGGATTATTGTTCACGATCGTCGCGTCGTTTGATTCCGTCATCGCGATGACGAAGCTGCCATCCTGCAGCGGCCTCAGTCGCATATCCAGGACGCGCGTCCGGTTGAGCCCGGGGCCGCTGATCGAGACACTGTGGGCCGTGACATCGCCTTTGAGGCTGATCGCCTTGTCCATCAGCGCAAATATCGGCGAGTCATGGAACAGGATCTCGCTTAACGGCTTGCGATACATGGCGCGCTCGGAATGGCCCAGCAGCGACTGAGCCTCCGGGTTGGCAGCGCTGACCCGGCGGCGCTCATCGAGGCCCAGAAGCGCGAACGGTGCGAGGCCAACGAGATCCAGTGTCGTCATCATGCTGCGACCTTTGTGTCTGCGTTCAGGTAAAGCGCCTGCATCTGTCCGATCAGCGTCTTTGGGTCCTCCAGGCGGCAGAGCTGAGCCCGCAGCGCCCGTCGCGTCGCATTATCCAGCGGCAAATCGACATGGTCGACATGAGCCGAGACGTGCTTGCGGACGATTCGAATGCCGAGAGAGGCCCCGTAAAGGCTGAGGCTGTCTTCAATCTGCTCGCACAGACCGTCTGCCTGGGCCCGCAAGTCCGGCGCGGTGAAGGACCGTCCCTCAAGATGCGCCGCGACTTCGCCCAGCAACCAGGGCCGCCCCATCGCCGCCCGCCCGAGCATGACGCCATAAGCGCCAGATGCGGCCAGGGCGGCGGTCGCCGTCTCGACGCTGCCAATGTCGCCATTGGCGATGACCGGAACATCGACCGCGCTCACAGTATCGGAAATCGCGGCCCAGTCCGCGGCGCCCTTGTAGAATTGGCACCGGGTCCGGCCATGTACGGTGAGCCATTGCACCCCGCGATCGACCGCAGCGCGCGCAATCTCTGGCGCATTGAGCAGATCATGATCCCAGCCGAGGCGCATTTTGAGCGTGACGGGCGTCGTGCCCGCCCCGTCCAGGGTCGCCTCAATGATCTGCAAGGCAAGCTCCGGTTCACGCATCAGGGCGGATCCGGAATTGCCGCCCGTGACCTGCCGAGAGGGGCAGCCCATATTGATATCGATGACGTCGACGCCGGCATCCACCAGGAGTTCTGCCCCGCGGCGCATATCCTCCGGACGGCGCCCGGCAAGCTGCACGATCCATAAACCGCGCCCTTCATGACGGCAGGTCTTGCGCACGACATCAGGCCGCGCCGCTGCGAGCGCTTCGCCCGCCACCATTTCCGACACGACTGCAGGCGCGCCATAGCGCACCGCCTGGCGGCGAAAAGCAGCGTCGGTCGACCCGGACATGGGCGCGAGCCAGACACGCTCTGCCTGAAATGAAGGCATTCTCATCATATCCCCAGTCAAATCATATTTTTGCAGTGCACAAAAGTGTAGCAGTGAAGTTCTGGCATTCATTCCTGCATGGCATGTGGCTTTTTTACCGCAACGCGCTATTCAACCCCCATGCCTGTTGCTGCGATCATCGTTGCAGCTGGCCGCGGCGAACGCGCCGGAGGTCAGCTGCCAAAACAGCTCCAAATGCTGGGCGGGAAACCCGTATTTCAGTGGTCCCTGAAGGCGTTTCAGTCGCATCCCGATGTGGGGCAGATTGTGCTGGTCGTCCCGGCGGATGCCGATCTCACAGACTGGACCCCTTTTACCGGCGATGCGACCCTCGTCCCCGGAGGTCAAACACGCACAGACTCCGTGAAAGCGGGTCTGCACGCGTGTGACCTGACCGACCAGGACCTTGTCTTGATCCATGACGCCGCCCGTCCTGGTCTGAGTGACGTCATTATCTCCGATCTCATTTCAGCCATGGACACTGCGGATGCGGCCGCGCCAGCTCTGGCCGTGCCGGATGCCTTGAAACGCCAATCCGGAGACCAATTGAGCAATGTCAGCCGCGACGCGCTCTACAGAGTCCAGACGCCGCAGGTCTTCCGATATGGAGACATCACGGACGCGCTCTCCCAGTCGAGCGATCTGGTAGATGACCTCGCCGCGATCGAAGCGCGCGATGGCAAGATCAAGCTGACCAAAGGCAGCGAACGTCTCGCTAAGATAACCTTTCCTGATGATTTAAACCGGCTAGAGACACTTCTCATGACGCCTCCTTCTGCGCCCCGCTTCGGCATCGGTTATGATGTCCACGCCTTCGAACCCGGAGACGAAGTCATCCTGTGCGGCGTTCGCATCCCGCATGCGCAAAAGCTGGCCGGCCATTCAGATGCAGATGTCGCCTGGCATGCCTTGACCGATGCCATCCTGGGCGCTGCTGCGCTGGGAGACATTGGCGACCATTTCCCACCCAGCGATCCGCAATGGAAAGGCGCGGCATCGGAAGTCTTTCTCACACACGCCTTGAAACTGGCCCAGGCCGCGGGCTGGACGCTCTCCAGCTGCGACGTGACGGTGATCTGCGAGGCGCCAAAGGTGAAACCCCATCGCGAGACCATGCGCGCCGAAACGGCTCGGGTCACCGGGCTACCTGTCGACGCCATCAGCGTGAAAGCGACCACCACAGAGGGGCTCGGCTTTACTGGGCGCCGCGAAGGGATTGCCGCGCAAGCGAGCGCCGTTCTCGTTCCAAATAGTTCTAACACTTAAAGGCCCGACCATGTTTCCTGATCGTATCCGAAACCTCGCATTGCTCGTCATGGATGAAGCGATGGAGCGGCGGGTCAAAATCGCAACGGCTGAGAGTTGCACAGGCGGCCTCCTCGCGGGTCTGTTCACGGAGTTTGCCGGATCGTCAAAGGTCCTTGAGCGCGGCTTTGTCACCTATTCCAACGCCGCCAAGTCGGAAATCCTCGGCGTGGCCGGCGATACGCTGGCCGATTATGGCGCTGTCTCCGAACCGGTGGCTCGCTTGATGGCGGAAGGGGCCATGGAGCAAAGCCGCGCCAATCTCGCCATAGCTGTAACCGGCATTGCCGGGCCCGGCGGCGGCACGCCGATGAAGCCGGTCGGCACAGTCCATATTGCCTGCGCGCGCGAGAACAAGGCGATGATGCACGAGATGCTGGTACTGGGCGACATCGGGCGCCACGAGGTCCGCATGGAGACCATTGAAGCCGCGCTGAACATGATCCGGGCGCAGATTTAAGCTCAGCTCTAGGGTCGTAGCGGCGACTGTGCTACCTTCAAAGAAAATGGAGGAAGCATGGCCTACGACGCCAATACAGAATTCACGAAATTTGAGCCCAGACTTTCGTCCCCCGCGATCGGCGCTGAGTTGATCGGGGCAGATCTCGCCAATTTTGACGACACATTGGTGGCGGAAGTCCGTGCGGCTCTGCTCAAGTATCAGGTGGTCTTCTTCCGTGACCAGCACGACCTCACACGTGAGCAGCATATCGCCTTCGCTCGCTCGTTCGGGGATCTCGAGATCCACCCGGCGACGCCGAAGGACCAGCCAGATCCGGAAGTGCTCCGCATTGCCCACGGTCCGAACTCGAAAGGCCAGGAGAACAATTGGCATTCCGACGTCACCTGGCGCGCAGAACCGTCGCTGGGGTCCATCCTTCGTTCCATCGAGTTGCCAGAGATTGGCGGCGATACGCTGTTCTCCAACATGGTGCTTGCCTACGAAGATCTCGACGAAGACCTCAAAGAGCGGCTCTGCGAGATGACGGCGATGCACGACATTGCCCGCGTCTTTGCGCGACGCCTCAACAAGGACGCCTCTGCCTTGCATGAGAAATTCCCACCGCAGGAGCATCCGGTGATCCGCACGCATCCTGAGACCGGCGAACGCGGTCTTTATGTGAATGTCGCCTTCACCGATCATATTGTCGGGATGGATCGCGAGGAAAGCGATAAGCTGCTTCAATACCTCTATCATCGCGCTTGGTTGCCAGAGTATCAGTGCCGCTTCCGCTGGGCCCCTGGTTCCCTCGCGTTCTGGGATAACCGCGCCTGTCAGCATTATGCGGCCAGCGACTATTTCCCGAATGTGCGGATCATGGAACGGGTCACCATTGCCGGCGACCGCCCTTATTTCACGCCATAAGCTCACAAGCGCAGAAGACCGGGGAAATTGTGAGAGCCCAGCCTTCTGCAAGTGGGTAAAATCTTCTGAGAGACGATCTTTCAAAAGACAGGTGCAGAATTGCAGAATTTGCAGGTCCGTCAGCTGAAATGCGGCGAACAGCCTCGCGAATGCGACGAGTTACATGTGTAGCGTCCTAATCACGACGTAATGCGCTCCATGACATCTGCATTGAAAGAGCGCCCGATCGGGACTTTGCGACCGGACGCCAACAGGATCTTGCGCACGCCATTGGTTGGTTTGAGGACCGCCTGAATAAATTTCGTGTGGACGATGAAAGAGCGATGCACCCGAAGAAAGCGTTCCGGATCGAGTTGCTCGGCGATGTTGGAGATCTTCCCGCGCAGCAGGTGCGAGCGCCCGTCCTGATGCAGATTGACGTAATCCCGTGCGGCTTCAATCGCTTCAATTGAATCGACGGCAACGCGGATCGTCCCGCGATGTCCTTTAACCCAGAATTCCGTTTCATAGGGGCTGCGGGTTCCCGGATCCCGCCGCAGGTTGCCAATCAGGGAGCTCAGTCGTTGGCTGCGCCGCGCATCACCGACCTGTTTCAGGCGCTTCCGGGCTTTGCTCACGGCCTCCAGGACCGAATGGCTGTCGATCGGTTTCAGCAGGTAATCGATCGCTCCGGCCTTCAACGCATCGAGCGCGTGTTCCTGATAGGCCGTTGTGAAAATAATCAGAGGAAACTTGTCTTCGGGAATACCTTCCAACAATTCAAGTCCGGAGCAGCCGGGCATTTCGATATCCAGAAACGCAACATCCGGTCGCAAATCGAGAATAGCGGCGCGCGCGCTCGGGCCGTCCATATAGGTTCCGACAATGTCGCAATCGGGAATTTGGAGCAATTCACGCTCCAGCCGACGCGCAGCGAGCGGTTCGTCTTCAGCGAGGATGACCTTCATGTCGGCGCCTCCTCGGCACGGTCTGGCAGGCGGAGCGGCATATGGATCTCGACCCGGCTCCCGCCCTGCGCGAGGGTCTGCGTGTGGAGGTTGGCCTCGTCGCCGAAATGCGCCTCAAGCCGCTCCCTCACCAGGGAAAGGCCGAGCCCATCCGGGTTCGGAACCTCCGAAAAGCCGGGGCCATTATCCTCGACGCGCAAGCAGACGCCATCGGCGGTTAAGCTTGCCATCACCTCGATTTCAATCTTATGGCCAGGGATCTGCCGCCCATATTTGATCGAATTTTCGAACAGAGGCTGCAGGATCAGTTTCGGCACCAGTGCGTCACAAACCGAGCGGTCGGCGCACTCGAAGATGAAAGCCAGCTGATCCCCGTAGCGGACTTTCTGGATGTCGACATAATCGGCGAGGATCTCCAATTCCTGGTCGAGGGCGATCAGCTTGGCCGGCGTCGGATCGATGACGTGTCGCAAGAACCGGCTGAGGCGGCTGATCATCAGATCGGCATCCGCGGTTCTCGCTTCGCTGATCAAGGCGGACAGAGAGTTGAGCGCATTGAACAGGAAGTGCGGGTTCAGCTGATGCATGAGCATCTGCATGCGCGCTTCTTTCGCGGAGCTCATCAGTTGGTGGATCGCCCGCTCCCGTTCGCGCTGATGGGAAAACTGACCAAAGAGCAGAAACAGGACCACCCAGGACACGAACATCCAGGCCGAAAAGAAATAATTCTTCGGCACGTCGAACCTGACAAGTTCGCCAAGTGGGACCTCGCCTTCAAAAGCCGCGAAGATGATCCGGTCGGTCATCGCTAGAAACAAAGCCAGCAGCAAGGTAATCCCGACGATCAGCACCAGGCGCTCAACGCGCAACCGCTTCGGCATCAACCGGGCCGCGATATGCCCTAGGATCAGAACCATCAATGCGCATATGGACAGCGAGACGATGCGCGGGCCGACCTGATACCACGCGACGTTGAACCCATGCGCGAAATTGTAGAGAATCCGCCAGAAAAAGATGAACGACCAGAAGATCGCCTGGAACGTCCAGAACGATTTCAGACTGGTACCAGGCGGCGCCAGAAACGGTCTCAGGGTTTCAATCATGTCTTATGTTCGCGTCACGCTCAGGGTCGGACAGCCTGTAAATGTCTGCCCTGCAGGTCAACCCGCTACATGTGTAGTTCGTCGCATTGAGGACGTCGTTTGTCGCTGTGCGAGAAACTCATGACGGCAGTCGGAAAAGCGCCTATATAGCCCGAAACCCATCTGCTGCGGGCCTTGAACCCGTCTGGAGACTTGAAATGACGATTGATCTGGCGGCGCTTACCGCGCCCGAACCAGCCCCTGTTGACGGGGCGCTCAATTCGCTTGGTTTTGCCAAGCCCCCTTCTGAAACACGCGTGGTCGCTGCCATGTCCGGCGGCGTCGATTCCTCTGTGGTCGCGGCTTTGCTCGCCGCCCGCGGCTATGACGTGGTCGGCATCACGCTGCAGCTGTACGATCATGGCGCAGCGATCGAGAAGAAAGGCGCTTGCTGTGCGGGTCAGGACATACATGACGCGCGCAATGTCTCTGATCAGATCGGGATCCCGCATTATGTCCTGGACTATGAAAGCCGGTTCAAGGAACAGGTGATGGAAGATTTCGCCGACACGTATCTGTCCGGCGCAACGCCTATTCCCTGCATTCGGTGTAATCAGACCGTGAAATTCTCGGACCTTTTGCGCACCGCAAAGGAGCTGGGCGCCGATTGCCTGGCGACGGGTCACTATATTCGCCGCACAGATGGGGCGCACACGCCGGAGCTTCATCGCGCCGCAGATGCGAGCCGGGACCAATCCTACTTCCTGTTCGCGACGACCAGGGAGCAGCTGGACTATGTCCGGTTCCCACTGGGCGAGTTGCCGAAAACCGAGGTGCGGGCGCTTGCCGATCATTTCAATCTACCAGTCGCTGCGAAGCCGGACAGTCAGGACATCTGCTTTGTCCCGGAAGGCTCTTACGCGAAAGTGGTCGAGAAACTGCGACCGGGCTCCGGGCGCGGCGGCGAGATCGTGCATCTGGATGGCCGCGTGCTGGGGCAGCATGAGGGCGTGATCCATTACACAATCGGCCAACGACGCGGTCTTGGCGTCGCCACAGGCGATCCGCTTTATGTGGTCAAGATCGATGCGCCGGCGCGGCAGGTCATTGTCGGCCCGCGCGAAGCCTTGCTGACGGCGGGCCTGACCATGGAAGAGCTGAACTGGCTCGGGGATGACACTCTGGAAGCTGCCTGCGAGCGCGGCGATCCGGTACTGGTGCGTGTGCGCTCAACCCGGGAACCGGCGCCGGCTCGGCTCGGTTTTGCCGATGGCGCGCCTGCGGTCTGGTTCGATCAGCCCGAAGAAGGCGTCGCGCGCGGTCAAGCGAGCGTGCTTTACGATGCGACGGGCTCGACCCGGATACTCGGCGGCGGCTTTATCGCATCCACGATTGCCGCCGACGAGCGTCTGCGCGCCTAAGGGAACACACGCATCCGGAACAGGACCCGATTGTCGGTAAACTCCTGGATGGACGACGAGCTGTCGCGGAGTTCGTAATTGCTTTCGAGCCAGATATTCTTGTTGAGACGCCAGTTCGCACCGACATGGACATCGACGCGGTCGTCGCTGCGATTGACGTTCTCGAACTCATAATTATTGAACCCCGCGCCGCCGGTCAGGTACACTTTCGAACCTATGCCATGCGCGAGACGGACGCTGACGCCCGTTTCGATGGCGGCAATATCGGCCAGCAGGCCGGGATCGATCACGCCGCGCGAAATCTCGGTTTCAATCGTGGTTTGGTCCGCCACGGCCCATTGCACATTGCCTGAGACAGAGAAGTCCTCAATGTCGGCATAAGTCGGGTCGGCGAACGTGTAGCTCATGAACCCGACCCCGATATCGGCGCGGACACTGTCGCCAATGCCAAAGTCCGACCCGACGCTGAGCACATTGCCTTCATAGTCGCGATCAAACGCATTGAAGAGACCGGGCGGATCAAAGTCTGCCTCGACACGGCGAACCTCAGAATAGGCCAGCCAGTTGGAGTCCACCGCATAGGCCAGGCGCGCCCGGCCATCGACTTCGTCCCGGTCACGAAAATCCTGGTCCTGGATAAAGTTGAACGCCAGCTCGACATCATCATTGTCAAACGCAGCGATGACCAGATCGGCGTCAAACAGCCAGCGGTCACCGCTATACAGCAGCCCGAGCGAGCCCCCACTGCGGCTATACTCATTTGGTTCCAACGAGGTTGGCACCGTCGACAGCGCCGTACGGTCTTCGGTAATGTCCTCGGTAAACAAACCGCCGGAAAGCGATGTCGACGCAGTCAGATCAAACCGGCCATTTAAGCCCAGTTTCACGTCTGTCTTGCTGTCTGAAGAAAAGTCTGTGTTCTCGACATGGTCAAACTCCAGCAATCCGCCCAGGGCATGCTGTGACCACTCAGAGCTGACATCAAATCGAGGCCGGAACCCGAACGCCATTGCACTCTCTTCTGCCGTCGCCGTGGCGAACTGGTTTGAGTTCCAGCCGACAGTAAAGTCTGCGCGCGGCTGGACGATAAAGATGCCAACCGGCAGCGGCACCGGATCGGTTTCCGCGTTCGATCGCTCGTCGGCGGGTACAATTTGATCAGGCGAGAATGCGTTCGGGCCTTCCTCTGCCTGCGCTGACAGGGACACAAGAACCGCGCTCGCGGCTGTGATCGCCGCGAAGCGTGCGTGTTTGGGTTTCATAACGAATTTGTCCACTCTAGATGATGCTCTGTCAGCAATGATCCATGGAGTGTGTTTGGAACCACTTAACGCGCATAGTGAAATCTTCTCCACGTGCGTAAGCAATTGAAGGGCTTAGAAATTTTATAGACGCGTCACCGAATCACTTGAACCGGCGATCCGCTTCTTCCCGAAAGGCATCGATGATCAACTCAACGGCCAGACGGGAATTGGTCCGCGCCAACAGGCCAAGCACCGGATTCTTGAATTCATAATCGATAAAGCAGTGCACCCGCGTCTTGCCATCCTCTCTGGGATCGAACTGCCAGCGATTGCGCAAGTGGCGAAACGGCCCGCGAGCCAGTTTGACGTCAATCTTTCGCGCGGCGGGGTCGGCGGTCACATAAGTCGCAAACCGCTCATCGAAGCCTTTGAAGGAAACCGTCGCTTCCCCAAGGCAGGAATAGCGGCCATCCGGCTCGGACGTTTCATCCGATACGCCGACAGCGCGGATCCATTTGATGAAATCCGGGTAGCGTCGGATATCCCGCACCAGTTCATACAGGTTTTCCGCACTGTGCGGGATAAGCACCTGTTCCGAAACTCTAGGCATCGGCTCCGAGTTGAGCGTCCCGGGCAGCGCGCAAGCGGGCGAAATCTTCTCCAGCATGATAACTGGACCGGGTCAGAGGCGAGGCGGACACCATCAGGAAGCCCTTGGCGCGCGCAATTTCCTCATAGGCGCTGAATTCGTCCGGGCTGACATATCTATCGACCGCGGCATGCTTTCGGGTCGGCTGCAGATATTGCCCGATGGTCAGGAAATCGATGCCCGCAGACCGCATGTCATCCATGACCTGCATGACCTCTTCCTTCGTTTCGCCGAGGCCGACCATGAGTCCGGATTTCGTGAACTGGGCCGGGTCCCGATCCTTGACCTTTTCCAGCAGGCGCAGCGAGTGGAAATAGCGGGCGCCCGGGCGGATCGACAGGTACAGGCGCGGCACCGTTTCGAGATTGTGATTGAACACGTCCGGCTTGGCGTCGATGACCTTGGCTTCCCACCCGTCCTTGCGCAGGAAGTCCGGGGTCAGGATCTCGATCGTCGTGCCGGGCGAGGCTTCGCGGATCGCTTCGATGGTGCGAACGAAATGCATCGCGCCGCCATCTTCGAGATCGTCACGGTCCACAGAGGTGATGACCACATGTTCGAGGCCCATTTCCGCCACGGCCTGTCCAACCCGACGCGGTTCGTCCTCGTCCAGTGGATTGGGCTTGCCGGTGATCACATTGCAGAACGAGCAGGCGCGCGTGCAGGTGTCGCCCATGATCATCATGGTCGCGTGTTTCTTGTCCCAGCACTCGCCAATATTCGGGCAGCCAGCTTCCTCACAGACGGTGACCAGCCCCTTGGATTTCACGATCTCCCGGGTCTCAGCATAGCCTTTCGAAGTCGGCGCTTTCACGCGAATCCAGTCGGGTTTGCGCAAGAGCGGCGTGTCCGGGCGATTGCGCTTTTCCGGATGCCGGTATTGAGGTTTCTTGTCGATCAGGGTCGCCATGCCCCATAAATGGAGCGGATCGGCAAAAACTGCAAGCACCACCGGGACATAGCACCCCTGCCAATCCTGCATACGGCCTTGAAGGGCTTGAACTCTTCACCGACTGTGACACTTTGTTGCAAAACTTTTAAAGACCGGACCATAACGAGATCATGACTGACGCTACGATCCCTGCCCCGCTGCCCTGGCGCGCCAATCGCGCCAAGACGGACATCTTCTCGGCGATTATCAGAGCTGCAAAGGAGTTTGGCGGCAAGACGGTCGCGATTGTCGATGGCGATGGCACCGAAGTCGACTACAAGACTGTATTGCGCGGGGCCTTCGCGCTCGGCTCGGCGCTCGGCAAGAAGTTCAAGAAAGACGAGACGGTCGGCATCATGCTGCCAACAGGTGCCGGGGCGGTGATCGCCTTCTGCGCGGTTCTGGCATCTGGCCGCCTGCCCGCCATGCTGAATTTCACGGCTGGGTCCGCGAATATCAAATCGGCCATGAAAGCCGGCAAGATCTCCAAGATCGTGACGGCCCATAAATTTGTCGAACTGGGCGGCCTGGAACCCCTGATTGCCGAACTCGATGACACGGCCGAGTTTATCTATCTCGAGGATGTCCGCGAAAGCCTGGGCTTGATGGACAAGGTTGCGGGCGGTCTCGGCCCGATCCTGCCGAGCCTCTTCCATTCGCGAAAGAGCCATACGAAACCCGGGGTCGTCCTGTTCACGTCAGGCACCGAAGGAGAGCCGAAAGGCGTCGTCCTTTCGCATCATAATATTATCGCCAATGTCGAACAGGTGCGCTCGCATATTGGCCTCGATCCGGAAACCGATCGCGTCTTTAATCCGTTGCCGACGTTTCACTGCTTTGGTCTGACGGTGGGCGCCATTCTGCCGCTCGTTGCGGGCGTGCGCGCGGTGTTTCATCCGAGCCCGCTGCAGCCCAGAGAGATTGCGCATCGCCTGGAAGAAACCGAATCGACCATCCTGCTCGCGACAGACACGTTCATCGGTCAGTATGCGCGCGTCGCCAAAGAAGGCGCGCTCGACAAGGTCAGGCTCGCCGTGTGCGGCGCCGAGCGGGTCAAGGACGAGACGCGGGCCTTTGTCCGCAAGAAGTTCAATATCGAGATCCTGGAAGGCTATGGCGCGACCGAAGCAGCGCCTGTGGTCGCGGCCAATCAAATGGAGTTCAACAAGCCCGGCACCGTCGGTCGCCTGATGGCCGACATGGAGTATGAACTGGTTCCGGTCGAGGGGATCGAGGAAGGCGGCAAGCTGCGCATTCGCGGGCCGAACATCATGCTCGGCTATATGCGCTCATCGGCGCCGGGCGTCATCGAGCCGCCACAGGATGGCTGGCATGATACCGGCGATATCTGCGTCATGGACGAAGATGATTGCATCCGCATCATGGGCCGTGTGAAGCGCTTCGCAAAGATTGGCGGCGAAATGGTCTCACTGGCCGTCGTCGAGAATTGTGCCAGCGCCATCTGGCCCGATGAGATGCACGCCGCAGCCGCTATCCCAGACCCGCGCAAGGGCGAACAGGTTGTGCTTCTGACCACCGCCGCCGACGCCGATCGCAGCGCCTTGCTGGCCTGGTGCCAGTCTCACGGTGTGTCAGAGCTTTCAGTGCCCAAGAAAGTCTTTCACGTTGACGAGATTCCTGTGCTCGGCACCGGGAAGACTGATTATGGCGCGGTCGGCAAAACCGTGATGAGCCTGACCGACGCGGCCTAGAGGCGACCTGTATAGCTCCACCCGTCAAACGCCGGCTCGACCCCGTCCGGGAGCTCCGCTTTCAGAGTCTGATAATCGAAGTCCACGTGCAGGTTGGTGATCACCGCCTGCGCGGGTTTCAACATCTCGATCCATTCCAGCGTCCGCTCAAGATGGGCATGAGAAGGGTGCGGCGTGTAGCGCAGGGCATCGATGATCAGCAGGTCCAACCCGGTCAGCTGCTCAAGCGTACGATCCGGAAAATCATTGAGATCGTTGCAATACGCCACGTCTCCGAACCGGAAGCCAAGTGACTTGATCCAGCCATGCTCCTGCTCGAGCGGCAAACAGGGCAACGCACCGCCCTGCCCCGGAATATTCACCGGCTGATAAGGCGCGATCAGTGGCTGAACTTCTATGATAGGCGGATAGCCGCCCTTGCCTTCGAACGCATACTGGAACTTGGGAAACAGCGTCGAATGCGTCGGCGCGTCCATGTAAGCCTTCACCTGCGCCCGGTTGCGGATGGCCAGCGCGCGGACATCGTCTATTCCATGTGTCTGATCGGCATGATCATGCGTGTAGAGGATGGCGTCCAGACGCTTCACCTCGGCATCGAGCAGCTGCTCGCGCAGGTCCGGCGACGTGTCGATCAGGACCACAGTCTTTTCATCTGCCTCGTCGCCCGACCATGTTTCGACCAGAGCTGAGCACCGACGGCGGCGATTTTTTGGCTCGGAGGGATCGCACGCCCCCCAGTCCCCGCCGACACGAGGAACCCCGCCGGAAGAACCGGTGCCGAGTAGCGTGATCTTGAGCTTGCGGGCTGTCATGAGACCTTCTGGAACAGGCGCAGGGCGTTGGCCTCGCAGGTTGCGCCAATCTCGTCGCGTGACAGGCCGTGAAGCTCGGCCAGCGCGTCGGCTACATAAGGCAGATAGGCGGGCTCATTGCGGCGTCCGCGGTACGGCATCGGCGTCAGATACGGACAATCTGTTTCCAGGATCACCCGGTCCAATGGCACATCCTGGATCACCGCGCGCACCTCTTTGGCGCTCTTGAAAGAGAGAATGCCCGAAACGGAGACATAAGCACCGAGCGCGAGGCCGCGCTGGCACAGATCCGGGCCGCCCGTATAGCAATGCAACAGGATCGGAAACGCGCCCTTGGCATGTTCTTCTTCGAGAATACTGGCGGTCAGGTCATCCGCCTCGCGCGTGTGAACAATCAACGGCAAGCCGGTTTCGCGCGCGGCGGCGATATGGGTGCGAAAACTCGCCACCTGCTCGTCTTCGGGGCTGTAGCCATAGTGAAAATCCAGGCCTGTCTCGCCGATCGCCACGACTTGTCCGTCCGCCGCGCGATCGACCAGATCCTGGACGCTCGTTGCGGTGAAATCCTTGGCGTGGTGCGGATGCGTCCCGACGCTGCACCAAATGTCCGCATTGGCGTCGGCGATCGCTTTCACACGCGGAAAGCTGTCCAGCCGCTCACATATGGCCAGCATCCGGGAGACGCCTGCGTCACGCGCCCGCGACAGGACCTCTTCCAGATCCTCCTCATACGCTTCTGCGTGCAAGTTGACGTGTGTATCAAACATGGCCTCAGGCGCTTACAGCCTTCACGCCATCTTGCAAGGTGGCGAACAGCTTTGTCGCTGTCTGCAGGGGTGTCAGGTTGAGTTCTTCGGCGGTGGCACGCACCTCGTGCAGGGCGAGCCAGGTCCTCGCGAGATCGGCTTCTGATTCAGCTTTCTGAGCCACCCATTCGAGCAGCGTATCGGTGTAGGCGCGCAGCGCCCCCTCGTCGACAATGGCTGAGGTCAGGGCTGCGGAGACCACCCCACCCGTGGGCTTTCGGACATTGCGCAGCATGGCCCGGGCCGTCTGCACCGCCTTGGCTCCGCCCGTTTGCGACAGTTCCAGGCCATAGCCGGGCCGGCCATGTGCGAGTTCCCGTGCCAGCGCCGTTTCACGGCCCTGCGCTTGCAGGACGCGCGTCGTATCGTCATCCGAGAGGGGACAGAAACGCAGCATCTGGCAACGGGACCGGATCGTCGGCAAGACGGTCTGCGTGCCGTGCGAGATCAGGATCAGCAAGGCATTGTTCGGTGGTTCTTCCAGCGTCTTCAGAAGCGCGTTCATGCCGGAGACATTCATCTCATCCAGCGAGTCGATCACCCCGACGCGCCAACCGGAAAGCGCGGGTCGCAAGGCAAAGAACTGATTCAATTCGCGAATTTGCTCGACGGTGATGTCCTGCCGGAGCTTGCCTTTCTCGTTTAGGCCGCGTTCGACCCATTTGAGATCAGGGTGCCCGCCCGAAAGGATGAGCTGCATAGTCTTGTCTGTATCCGGCGCGTCTGCGCTTTCGGCGCCGAGCATCAGTCCGGCCATACGCCGCGCGACGATCGATTTCCCGATCCCGGACGGGCCTTGATAGATCCAGCCATGATGCAGACGCCCGGACTCTTTCGCAGCCAGGAATCGCGCCTCTGCCTCGCTATGACCGATGAGCGGAAAGGCCTCGCTCATGACGCGCCCAGCCGATCGTGGATTTCCGTCAACGCCGCGCGCAAGACAACGTCCGGAGCGTCCAATGCGTCGAGCACCGCGCACCGCTCCGGCTCTTGCTCGGCAATTTCCAGAAAGGCCGCCCGGACCTGTTCGTGAAAGGCCTTGTCCTTCTGCTCGAACACGTCGCTGACATTGCGTGTCCGGCGCCGCTCGGCCACCGCTTCCGGGGCGGCATCGAGGATCAGCGTGAGATCGGGTCGGGTTTCGCCGACGACAATGGCCTCAATGGCCCGCAATTGCTCCGGATCGACCCCGTCAATACTCTGATAGGCGCGCGTGGAATCTGCAAACCGGTCACAGATCACCCAGGCCCCACGCGCCAGGGCCGGTCGGATGAGGTGTCTCAAATGGTCTTCGCGCGCGGTGTTCATCAACAGCGCATGCGCGAGCGGCGACCAGGACTCCTCCTGCGGCGGATGCAAGGCGAGGCTGCGCACCGCCTCGGCCAGTACGGTGCCGCCCGGCTCTCGAGTCACAATGACTTCGAGGCCTCGGTCGGACAAAGCGTCCCGCAAGCCCGAAATCAAGGTCGACTTGCCCGTGCCCTCGCCGCCTTCCAGTGTGATAAATTTCCCCAGCTCGCTCACAGACTTAAGCGCCTCCGTCCATCATGCGACTGAGGCCTTCAATGGCTTTTCCAACGAAGCCTAGGCGCGGCACGTCTTCGGTCGCCACGAGCGGCAGCTCGATCGGATCCTTGCCCTCGATTGTCACGATCAGTGTAGCAATCTCGTCACCTGCCGCGATCGGCGCCTCGATAAGTCGATTATGGACGATTTCAGACTTACCACGGGAAAAAGCCCGCTTGTGCGCGGTGACATCAACACTGTCCTTCAGTCTCACGCCGACCGTCCGCCGCTCGCCCATCCACACATCCAGCTCGGCCAGGCGCGCCTCTCCGGCCTCAATGGTACGGGTCTCGAATGCGGTGAAGGCCATGCGCATCAGGCGCTCAGCCTCCTGCGCGCGTTCCTGTTTGCTCTCGGTGCCATTCAGAACGATGATCCGGCGCGTGCCATCCCGAACCGCAGACGCCGTCAAACCATAACCTGACGCATCCAGATGCCCGGTCTTCAGCCCATCCGCGCCGTCTATCGTGCCCAGGAGCGGGTTGCGATTGGCCTGGGTGTACTGCCCCCAGGTGTATTCCGGCTCACTGTACCAGTCATAATATTGCGGATAGTCCTGAATAATCAGCCGCGCGAGCCTGGCCAGATCGGCGGCGGAGGCCACATGCCCTTCCCCCTCCAGGCCGGTCGCATTGACAAAGTTCACGCTGGTCAGGCCGAGTTCATGCGCACGTTCCGTCATCTGCTGCGCGAAGGCTTCTTCCGATCCAGCAATGCCTTCGGCCAGGACGATGCAGGCATCATTCCCGGACATGATGATCACCCCGTGCAGCAATTGCTCGACGGTCGGCCGTTCCTTCGGTCTCAATCCCATGGTCGATGTGCCCGAGGGAAACCCACCGCGGCGCCAGGCATCGTCACTGACCACCATCTCGTCCTGCAGGGTAATCTCCCCCTGATCGATCAGGTCGAACACGAAATAGGCCGTCATCATCTTGGTCATCGACGCCGGAATCATCGGCGTGTCGCCATTCTTGGACCACAGGATCTCTCCGGTGTCGTGATCCATGATCACCGCATAATCGGCTTCCGTGCCGATAATCTGCGCGGGTGCTGATAACGGAAACAGCAAGAGCGGGAGAAGTGTGAGGCAGCGTCGCCAAACCGACATGCTTAGTCCTTTCATCACAAAGAAAGAGGCCCTTTTTCTGCAAGAGAAAAAGGGCCAGTTCGTGACGAAGGTCAATCTTTTGAGGGTGATGTTTAACGGGTGGTCAGGAAGCCCTCGACAATTCCGGCGCGCGACAATTGCGAGCGCTGGACTTCTGCTGCCTGCGTGCTTGGGAAGGGTCCGATCAGGACGCGGAAATAGTCGCTGCCATTGACCCGGGCTTCTTCGATCCGGACCGGCTGTCCACGGCCCAGGGCGCGGGTCAGGCTTTGCGCATTGGCGATGTCGGCAAAGGCCCCGGCCTGAATGAAGACATTACCTGCAATGACGGGCGCTGAGACCTGGACAGGCTCAACCGGATCCGGGACGCCCAGATTAGGCTCGCCATAATCGGCCACGCGGCTTGGCACCACGGGTTGCCGCACGACAGGCGTCGGCAGGTTCACCGGCGGGAGCGACTCATCCTCCACCCGGTTTGAGGCGAACGATTGAGACTCTGGCGGCGCTGGCTGATCCGCGGCCGGGTTCTGTTTGACCGGCGCAGGCCCGAGATAGCGGACACGCACATTCGCCGTGCTGCCTTTGCTCATGCCGAGCACAGTCCCGGCGCGCGGCGACAGTTCGAGAATGCGCTTGCCGTCAAACGGCCCGCGATCATTGACGCGAACAACGATCTCGCGGCGATTATCCTCATTGATGACTTGCACAAGGCTGGGCAGTGGCAAGCTTGGGTGGGCGGCGGTCATCGCGGTTTCGTCGAAGATCTCGCCATTGGCGGTCGGCGCGCCTTCGAAACCATCGGTATAGATGCTCGCCTTGCCGCGCTCTTCGCCGATCGGGGCGTCGCGGTTCACTTTCACCCGGCTCAGCGTCAAGGGCGTGCCGGTGCTGGCCGGCTTATCGGTTTTCAGAGAGGCAATCCGGATCGGTTGAGACGGTGCGGCGGCCGGCTGAACGGGCGCCTGCTCGACCCCACCGAGCAAGCCTGAATCGCTCGGGTGTGTTGGCGGGCTTGAAGGGGTCACAAAAGTGACGTTCGGCTCTGCGTTCAGAACGAGTTTTCCAGGTGTTGACGAGGCCGTGACTCGCGGTGTGGCGGACTGAGCCATCGCGGGCGCGGGATCCTGGCCGGGATAGAGAAACTCGACCCGGCGCTCTGCATTGACCACGGCCTGAGCTGGCTGGACGGGCGTCGCCTGCTGTGAGGGAGAAGAAGAGGCCTGGCCCGCATATCGGATCGGCGCTGGCTGCCTGTCCGCATAGGCTTCGCCGGAAAATGCCCAAGCTGAAACCGCGGCGCTGAACAGCGTCAAACATACCGCGCGGGTGACGATCGTCTTCATCTCAAACCTCATTCTGTGGCCCCTTCCCTCAATGGGTCGGGCAGAGCATTCAGCTCTTTCTCGATGATCCGGTGTTTACCATATCAACCTGCATGTATGGTGAACGGGATGAAAAACTTGCACGCGCCTCGAGTAAGACCTGATTAACCATATCGCGGCGCAAAGCAGGCAATTTCATGACAGGTCTTGCAATCTTGTCCGGACTGTAGAAAAGGAAGCGTCCTGCTGCGGAGGAGTGGCAGAGTGGTTGAATGCGGCGGTCTTGAAAACCGTTGAGCGTGCGAGCGTTCCGGGGGTTCGAATCCCTCCTCCTCCGCCAGGTCTAGACACCTCATCAAAATTAATATCCAACAATAACATGGCATTATCGTGTTATTGCAAGTGATCCAGTCCGTCTGGTCCAATATTTGCTGCACATTTTGCTACACATTTTGCTGCACAAAGGGATTCGTACGTGTCTGTTTTCAAGCGCGCAAACACCTATCAATTACGACGCCGCGTACCCGCTCGTTATAGGAACGTGGAGACCCGCTCCACTGTTTGGGTGAGCCTGCGTACCGACTCCGAGAGCATCGCCCGCCGTAAAGCGGAAGACGCATGGTCCCACTTGATTGAAGGATGGGAAGCAAAACTATCCGGCCAGTCCGAAATTGCGATGGAGCGTTATCAGGCGGCCAGAGATCTCGCGGATATGCGCGGATTTCGATATATGGAGGTGAATGCGGTCTCCCAGCTCCCTTATGAAAAGCTTCTCCCACGGATTGAGGCTGTTGAAGCGCCGAATGGCGAACTTGATGCCATAGAAGCAACCGCCCTGCTCGGGACCGCGGAGAAACCCGCTATCACGATCGAAGAGGCCTTAGAGCTTTACTGGAGCCTTGCCCGCGAGAAAACGATTGGGAAGAGCGCAGATCAACTTCGTCGCTGGCAAAACCCCAGGAAGAAAGCGATCCGTAACCTTGTCTCATTGATCGGGAACAAGCCAATCGATGAGATAACACGAGACGATATGTTAGACTTTCGCCAATTTTGGCTTGAGCGCATCGAAGCTGGCAAAGTTACCGCAAACAGCGCGAATAAAGATCTGATCCATATCAGCGACATATTGAAGACCGTGAATAAGATGAAGCGGCTTGGTCTGGAACTCCCACTCGGTGAGCTTTCTTTCAAACAAGGTGAGAAAACAACTCGCCCGCCATTCAGCGTCTCATGGATCAAAAACAAACTCTTGGCTGAGGGCGCCCTTTCGGGTTTGAACGATGAGGCACGCGGCATTCTGATCGGAATGATCAATACCGGTTACAGGCCGTCAGAAGGAGCGGCTTTGACCAAGAAAACTATTATCCTCGATCATGACGTACCGCATATTTCCATTGAGCCTGAAGGACGGCAGCTAAAGACGGTTCATGCGAGACGGAAAATCCCACTCACCGGAGTATCACTCGAAGTGTTCAAGGCTCATCCCGAAGGATTTCCGCGTTACCGACACAAATCCGCGCTCAGCGCCACGGTGAATAAATATCTTCGCGAGAATGATTTGTTGGAGACGCCGGATCACTCTTTTTATTCGCTGCGCCACTCGTTTGAAGACCGGATGCTGGCCGCAGGAATTGACGATCGGATCCGGCGAGATGTTTTCGGCCATACGCTAAACCGAGAACGCTACGGTCGGGGCGCATCATTGGAACACGTCGCGGGATTGCTAAACAAAATCGCGATCTGATCGCGCCTCCAACGCCGCAGTCACCCGTCAGCATTGGTATTGATATCAATCATAGGGGCGGTTCATCGATCTTGCGCCACCGACCTTCATTGATGAGTTGACGACTGACTTGCCCAATAAAGAATTCAAAACGACGTTCGGCCAAAGCCTGTGCGGCTTCGCGCTCCCCGTCTGGCAGGGGGTCGGTCCGGGCCAGCCAATAGAAGACGTACTGGCCGAAAGCTTCCAATATGAGCGAACTGCCTCGCTCGATATGGTCTAATCGATCTGCCATCAGATCCATCTGGTTCATAACGCGGTCTTCGAGCCGATTTGCGGTCTCTGGATTGAAGTAATACTCCAAGGCTGCTTCTAGGATTGCTGTTTTGGTGAGCCCGTAAGCGTCTGCCCTTCGGCAGAGTTCAGCATGGGTATTTGTTGAAAGTCTCAGATTTACACGTGGTTTCGACATGAACTTAAAAATTCGGAAGCGTATCCGGATCTGCTCGATCCAGCGCTGCCGCCTTTCGTATGGTTTCAAGGGATTGATCAATCTGGGCGTCAGGCCCGTCATCTATAGACATGTCTCGTTCGCTTAGGCTTACATCGGGCGCTTGATCCTGCTCGGATGTGAGCTCAAGATCCAACTCATGGCCACCATTTTCGCTGCTTTCAGCATTCTGCGTCACGCTTTCGGCGTTCGCTGATTGGAGGCCCGAAAGCTTCAAAAGCGAGATATGCTGAGGTTCGGGAGCTGGCAGCGACCGCTGCTTGAAATTCTGGTCAGAATAGTAGCGAAGCTTCTTGCACTGAATGGGCGCCATGCCCGACACCATCACAACCTGCTCTTGCGGCGGCAACTGCATGATCTCGCCGGGCGTCAAAAGTGGACGCTGCGTTTCCTGACGCGCCACCATCATATGGCTGAGCCACGGTGCTAGTCGGTGCCCTGTATAATTCTTTTGGGAGCGCAGCTCTGTTTTGGTGCCGAGTGCATCTGAGAAACGTTTGGCTGTGCGTTCGTCATTTGTCGCGAATGCCACTCTGACATGGCAATTGTCCAAGATTGAATGATTGGGTCCATAGGCTTTTTCGATTTGATTGAGCGATTGAGCAATCAAAAAAGCGCGCACGCCGTAACCCGCCATGAACGCAAGTGCGTTCTCAAAGAAATCGAGGCGGCCCAAGGCTGGAAATTCGTCCAACATGAGGAGCACTTTGCGGGCCCCTTCCCTTGGAAGTTTTTCGGTGAGCCGACGCGCGATCTGATTGAGCATGAGCCGCACAAGCGGTTTCGTTCGTGAGATGTCTGATGGCGGTATGGATAAGTAGATCGAAACCGGCCGCTGAGCGCTAATCAGATCGTCGATCTTCCAATCGCTCTTAGATGTGACATGCGCGACCACTGGGTCGCGATAGAGGGATAACAGGCTGAGTGTGGTTGATAGGACCCCAGATGCTTCATTGTCCGTCTTCTTAGCAAGCTCTCCCGCGGCCTGGAGTACACTTGGGTGCGTCCCACCATCTGGGAGATGAGCCGTCTTAGCCATAATATCGACCGTGTCTTTTATGGTCCGCGTGGGATCAGATAAAAAGCGCACGCAGCCCGCAAGCGTTTTATCCGTTTCGGCGTATAGCACATGAATAATGACGCCCACGAGCAGAGCATAAGCGGTCTTGTCCCAATGATCTCTAGATTTCAAAGACCCTTCTGGGTCGATCAGAATATCGGCGATGTTTTGAACATCGCGCACTTCGTAGTGTCCAAGCCGGATTTCTGCGAGAGGATTGAACCGCGAGGAGTTGAGTTCAACCGGGTTGAACTTGTGGCATTTGCTGAACAGCGATCGCCAGCCCGAGGTGATGTCCCAATTCTCACCCTTGATGTCGTGAATCACTGCACTGCCAGTCCAGGACAGTAAAGTCGGCACAACCAACCCTACCCCCTTGCCCGACCGCGTCGGCGCCACGGCGAGCACATGTTCTGGCCCAGCATGGCGAATATATTTGCCATGCCATTGGCCGAGAAAGACCCCGTCAGGCTTCAGCAAGCCAGCTTTGCGGATATCTTTTGGCTCTGCCCAACGGGCTGATCCATAAGTTGTAACCCGCTTCTCCCATCGCGATCTCCAGACGGACCCGATTACCGCTGCGAGGATCCCGAACAGACCTCCGCTCGCGGCAATCACGCCTGCTCGCGCAAACACATCCGGCGCGTAAGCTTCGTATGCATACCACCATTGGAATAGTCTCCAGGGTAGATAGACTGGACACTCATCCGCATAGAACCAAGGCCGTCCGAGAGCTGGTTGATATTGGAGCGAATGCGCTGTCCATTGCGTGGCGCCCCAAGTTGTGGCCACGATAATCGAAAGCACGATGAAAAACTGACCAACCAAGATTTTAGATGGTGACATTTCACCCGCCCCCCTTTTGAACGAAAACGCGTTGATCTTGATGGATGCAAGGTCCCGAGGCCACTGCAATTGGCGGCAAAAGCTCGTATCATTCTGTTAGCCGAACGGCGTGTGCGCCTCTTTCACTCATTGCAGTTTATAGTCCGGTTTCAGACACAGGCGGATTGCGCGCTGACGACCATTACTGTTCGGCGAGCAAAGGGAGACATAAGCTCAGCGTTGTATGTCGACCGGATGTTGTCACGGTACTGAGCAACCCAAAAAGGGATGACCGATTGGCCATCCCTTTTCCAACAACTGCAATTTGCGATCAGCCTGCCGAATACGGCAAGGATGAGTGGTGCAGATTAATTTTCAACGCGCCCTCGTCATCCAGGACGTATCCGAAAGTGTATTCCACTTTGGTTTCATTTCCGTCAGGTCCGGTGAAGTAGTAATTCCCCATGGCGGTAGCTGAATCACCGTCTGTATAGATGCCGTTGCTTTCCCAGCGGACATTGGTCCAACCTTTGATCGCGAACCCGCTGTCTTCTGTGCCCTCCGTCCCGATGAAATAGGACAGCGCCTCGTCAAAAGTCTCGCGGAACTGATCATCTGCAGCAAGAGTGGGTTTGAACATCACCGCTGTGTCGCCATAGGCGTACAGAGACTTGATGTGCTGTTTGGCGCGCTCTTTGTAGTCGCCATCAGCCGCGTGAACGCTTGAGATAGCTACAATACCGTTACCCCATTCAATTTGTGCTTCGATGACGTCAGCTTTGGTAATACCAGACTCAATTCCTTCCGCGCTATCTGCCATCGCCGGTGACATCGCTGAAACGATGGCCAGACCTGCGACACCGCTAAAAACCGCTTTTGATGAGATCTTCATAATTAGCTCCTTTTGTTATGGCTCGTGCGCGCGAAGGCACCGGTGGTGGAACGTGACCCAGCGTATTCGATGCTATGTCAAAATCTGATCATCGATTGGGGAGCCCTCACTCGCATGCGATAGCAAATGGCTTCGCAGTCAGCGGATTCAAATAGATAAAAGCTATTGATTCTAGAGCTCCAAACTGTTGGCTTTTTCAAGAATTTCTAAACCCGATTGGACCATGTGAGGGACCAATAGCCCAACCTTTGTCTTGCCAGTCTGAAAATCTCACACGGTTGAAACTGTGCGTAAAAGACTTTGGTTCAAATCATGTTTCGGATTCAGTCGGGGCGGCTGCGCCCGAACGGATGTGAACATCGCGCTGCGGGAATGGGATCTCGATCCCGGCTTTCTTCAATGCCGAAAAGATTTTGAAACGCAGATCATTGCGCACGAGCAAAGAGTTGTTGGCGTCCCTGATAAATGCTCGCAATTCCAGATTGAGTGAGCTGTCAGCGAAGTCCGCAAAGTACACAAAGGGTTCAGGATCACTCAAAATTTGGGGATGGTCCTCGGCACATTGTAAAAGGACCCCCCGTACCTCTTCTGGATCTGAATCATACGACACACCGACCGGTACGATCACGCGCGCGGTGTCGTCCTTATAAGTCCAGTTTTGAACAGAGGACGAGATCAATTCTGAGTTTGGGACGATGATGGAGCAGCGGTCGAACGTTTCGATTTCCGTAGAGCGCACATTGATTTTCTTCACGCGGCCTTCGCCGGACGCGGTAATCACCCAGTCATCAATTTTGATGGGTCGTTCAAACAGGAGAATCAGGCCGGAGACGAAGTTATTGACGATACTCTGTAATCCGAAACCGATGCCAACGGACAAAGCGCCTGCGATGATGGCAAGATTTGAGAGGTTGAAGCCGAGAGCTGAGACACCTGTGAAAAAGGCAAACAATAGCCCGACATAGCCAACGAGCGTCTTCAGCGAGTGACGAATACCCGGGTTCAATCGGGTCATTGGTAGGATGCGGTTTTCTAAGACGCGTTGGGCTAGTCTTGTCAGAACCAGGATCGCAATTACCAAAAGCAATCCGTAGATCAGGTTTGACGGTGAAATCCTGATCGCGCCGATTGAGAAGCCGGACATGAAGTTCAAGGCCATAGTCCGGATTTCAGTCCATTCCATACCAAAAATGGCAAGGATCACCGGCAGAGATGCTAGCGCCACCAGAATATCGACGGAGAGGCGGGTCCAAAACCCAATGATGTCATCTGCTGGTGTTTCGTTTCTTGTTTTGCCGAAGGTGATGCGTTCGACAGCTAAAAGCGTCCAGCTGCCCAGGAATTTGCGAAGCAAGAATGCGTAGCCCAAGAAGAGCGCAAAGTAGGCGGCTTTCTCAAACACCCATCGAGATAGCGCTGCATAGCCCAGTAGGCTTGCCACCACCATAATCGCGGCCGGCAACAGCAACAGCAGCTGAGCGATCGTTTTCCCAGGGCCACTTTTTTGCGCAACAGGTCCAGAGGTTTCTAGAGTAGACGTCTGATCTGCGTCGTGTTGAATGCGTTGGAGGCGGCGATAAAGCGCAACCATGACAATCCCGAAAATGATGGCCGCGATCAGCGTTTCTAGTCTGAGCAGCGCTCCAAACCCTTCTCTGCTAATGAGTGCGACGAGGATCTGGTCGATTGCAAAAAGCGCGGTCACAGATAGCGCAGCAACGTGGGCACGTGAGGCCGTTTCGTTCGATATTTTGAAGGTTCGCCAATGATCATTGTCAGGTGCGAACAATCCGCGTGATATCGCGTTGGCGCAGAGAAGAACAAAAACGGCTTGAGCGATTTGGTTCAGAGTTTCTCGATAAGTCTGACCGACATAGCCTGTCTCGAGAATAAGTCTGTGAGCCGCAAAAACGCTCAGTGCCGCAAGTACAATCCGTGTGGATGTTCGCGTCAGAGCAATCGCGGGCGGACCTGCTGGGGTCATTTCGCCTTTTGGTAATTGTCGCCACAACTGGTTCGCCACGCGGTCTTTAATTGGGATATTGATCAGGAAGAGGATAATTCCGCTGCCGAGCAGCAGCCACACGAGCGTCAGCGATGAACGCTGTTCGCCTGTTTCTGTTCCTTCCGTGCCGACGAGCCAGGTGCGTCCGTCGCTGAGAGACTGAGACAATTCCGATGACGCTGCAGAGAGTTCGCCAGGCAGGTAAGGCGGCGGCGCACGGTCTAGAATGCTGGATAAAAATGCGTCGGTGAGCTGTTGAGCCGACTCTTCTAGCAAGTTATCGATCTGTTGTTTCAATGCGCTGGCGAGAACCGACAATCGGTCATACTCTGCGATCCGGTCAGCATAGTTTCGCCTAAGATCTGCGACGGCGGCAGGCTCACCGCCATTCTCAGGCGACGGCCCAAGCACCCCAAGATCAACTTCGAGCTGGGATTTTGAAGCCCGAAAGCTGCGTTGGAGCTCTTCCAATTGAACGCGATTTTCCTGGAGCGTCAGGCGGGCTGCAGAGATGGCGGACGTGTCCGGCGCCGTGGCGAGATCAGCTTTTGCGGTTTCGACTTCAGTTTGAAGCGTATTGAAGCGTTCCGTGGCGGTCGCTGCATCCTGCGCCAAGGCACCCATGCCAAAAACCAATGCCGAAATCAGCACCAAAAACCATCGATACATGTCTTTCTATACACTCCCAGCTTCGATCGTGGACACTAACCGCGGTACAAAGAATTACCAGCGCGCCCTTGACAAATTCGATTAGAGATATAATGTTTAGACCACGAAAGAAAAGAGGTCTAAGCAATAAATGGCTGAACCAGCCACACTCATCGAAACGTCACAAAGCGATCAGGTTCTGATTTCCATTCGGCAAATCATCCGCGCAGTCGACATTCATTCAAAGCGCCTCGTGCGCGAGACTGGACTGTCTGCGCCCCAATTGGTCATCCTGCGGTCCATCGATGAGTTAGGTGAAGTAACAACGCGGGTTTTATCTCTGCATGTCAGCCTTAGTCAGCCAACTGTGACCACCATACTCGATCGCTTAGAGTCTAAAGGCTTGGTCGAGCGGTATCGCAGTCAAAAAGACCGTCGCGTCGTGCACACCAAACTCACGCGTGAAGGCAAAAAGACCCTGAAAACGGCGCCGCCGCTTCTTCAAGAAGCTTTTACGGACGCTTTCGAAGCGCTCCCTGAGGCGCACCGCAATGACATCGTCTCTGCTGTGAGTGATCTCGCGCAGATGATGCGGGCCGATGACCTAGATGCATCACCGGTCCTAACCACCGCCGCGACCGCACGAACTTAAGTTTTCGTCGCCGGACGCTGGCAGCATCACAATCACCCTCGAGCGCTCCGCGTTTTTTCACGCGTTGAGTGCCAAAACGAAAGAAAGGAGTTCTCATGACCAATACGGTTCTGATGACACGCAACGAAACTCTAGACATTGATACAGACGTGAAAGCCGAAAACCGCACGGCGATCGCCGAAATGCTCGGCAAAGTGCTCGCATCGACCTACATCCTGTATCACAAGACCCAAGGCTTCCACTGGAATGTCACCGGCCCGATGTTCTTGAGCGTGCATGAGCTCACAGAGCGCGACTATAAGGACTTGGCGAAGGGCATTGATGATCTCGCAGAGCGCATTCGAACGCTCGGTGAACCGGCCCCGATGGGACTGACCGGCTACATCAATGACAGTAAGATCCCGGACCAACCCGAGTTTCCGACCGTCGGGCAGATGCTCGAGACCCTGGCGCAAGACCATTTGACGGTCGCGGACGAAATGCGCGGCATCGTCGAGGCATCGGAGAAACTGAAAGACGTTTACACTGCCGACTTATTGACGGCGCGGATTGGTGAGCACGAAGAGGCCGCCTGGATGCTGAAAGCGCTCGCCGCTTCATAAGCGCGACTTTTAGCCGAACACGAGAATAAGGAGACAAACTCAATGTCGATTGAACTGACACAGAACGAAGCCCGACAGGGTAAAACGAAGAAGAATATGCCCCTGGTTCTAGGGGTATCCACGGCCAGTGCAGCTGCCGCGATGCTCGCAATATTTGGGATCGCAATGCTGTAAAGTCTGGGGGAGCCGCATGGGAGGCGGCCGGGGTCAGTCCTTTTAGGACTGGCCCCTCTTCTATAGCCAGTCGGCCTTTCGAAAAAGATAGAGCAACCCACCCGTGAGCGCGACGAGCGCGGCACAAAACAGCGGAAAGGCATACGGGCTTTCGACACCCGGCATACCGCCAATATTCACGCCAAAGAGGCCCGTGAAAAATCCGAGTGGCAAGAAAACCGCTGAAATGATTGCCAGGACGAAAAGGCGTTGGTTCATCGCTTCCGCACGCTGCTCAACAATCTGTTCCTGAATGACCACGGCGCGTTCTCGGGCGAGGTCTAAATCCTCGGCGAGGCGCGTGGTAATGTCCTGGATCTCTCGCAATCGCAGTTTGGCTTCGTCACTCAGAAATCCCCCGCCTTCTCTTACAAGCGAAGACAGCGCTTCTTTTTGAGGAGCGATATAGCGTCGAAGCGAAAGGGCGGACCGGCGAAAATGCGCGAGGTTCTGTTTTGGGGCAGGTGTGTTTTGGTCTAACCAATCCTCTTCGAGCTCATCCGCTTCTTCCTCCAGCTTGGCGACGATTGGTTCTAGTCGGAAAGTGAGCCGATCCGCGATAAAGGTCACCAGATCGCCATGCGTCGCAGGTGGCTTATTCGCCCGATACAAATCAGCCAAATCATCGATTGCCCGGATCGGGTGCGCTCGCGTCGTGATCACAACATCCTCGGTGGCCCAAATCCGAATGGAAATCATATCGGTTGGTTCAGCGCCTGGGTTGAGATTGGCGCCACGCAAATTGAGCAAAATGCCATTTTCGTAACGCGCTGCTCTTGGGCGGGTGTCTTCCTGAAACAGGATACCGACAATAAGTGGATCGAGTCCGCTAACACTCTCCAGCCAAGTCCTCGCTTCGCTTGATTTGCGGTTTAGGTGAAGCCATACTCGGCCCTGGTTTGCGAACTCAAATTCACTTGTAAGTTCGCTCCACTGCAGCGATCTGACATCACCTTCTGCGTTCGCCGAGAAGCCTGTTATGAGTGGATCTTGCACCGCGTCCGACAATTAGCTCACCCTTTTTCTTTGCGCCTGCGCGCATATCGGTTTTACGCGAATTCTGATTTGCGTGCAAAAGCCGACATAAATGGCGGTCGCTGTTCAACAGCTTTTGTTGCGATATCCAACTCTTGGGGAGGCAACTCGTTAGCACGCATGACCATGAAACGTTAGTAAGATCCCAAACGGCATTAAGGTCTACCACGGCGCTCCCAGACGCAACGGATCGCTGGTATGTCGAGTATTTGCATACCTCGCCAGTAAAAGCTCACAGAAAAAAGGCTTCGCTCCGCAACGTGCTGTGACGTCACGGGTGGACACTACCAGGCACGGTTTGGGAGCATCTCATGATGTGGTTCTAAACAGGATTTTATTGGCTCGGGAGCGGCAAACTAGCCGCCTCTGAATCCTGTAAGCAAGCAAAAACAAGCCTAGTAAGGAAGGCTTAATCATCCGAGATCGCAAATCTGGGTTTTGGAAGATGAGAGGCGTCTCGCAGATCGCGCAATGACAAGCGCATCAGCGATTGAGCATGTGTTGGATGCTTCGTTTTCGGCGTCTATGACATTGCATTTCTCTGAATTTGCGAGCGTGCTCTTACCCACGAGCTGGTTCTGAATCGCCAAGACATCGTAAGCGCCCGCGACACCATCTAAGTCAAAATCTCCACACTCAAACTTATCCAATATCCCATTGGAATCGCGGTCTAGGGCCACGCGATTACCACTGTCCGGGTAAGCGCAGGTAAACGTCAGAGTTTCATCTGGACTATCGGATTGAGCTAGGAGAGCAGTATGCGAGAGCGTTTCACCACTATCGCTGAGATAATCGCCACTTGCTTGCATGAGCCACGAGCGCTTTTCCCCGGCTATCGTACCAGAAACGATTAAGTCGCATTCCGGCCGCGGGCTAGACACCCCTGCCCTCGCTCGCATGAGATTAATTCGCTCAGATGCCATTCCAGCCTCATGGCTCAACAGCGGTGATGAAGCAGAGGCGACTGTCACCGTGACCTGCTGTCCTACAATGGGCGCAAAATCACTATCCAGAGCCAGCAAAAACGCTTCAAGTTCGCGTTTCATCGCAATCTGCTCAGCATCGCTCCCGGGAAAGATGAAGACACCATTACGGCTTTCTCCGCCCAAGAAGACAAATAGGTTAGAGGTAAATCCATCATGCGAGAAGCCCGCGCCACGGATCTGTTCGCCAACGGGCGGCCCCAGAAATTCGCCATACATGCCCACGCGCTCGTAGAGTGCTCGTAGATGAGGGACTTTAAACATCTGAGTAAGCCCATCAAACGTCCCTTTGCCGGGGGTTCCAAATTGGTCATTCGCTACATCGTGCACGTGGCAATCATTGCAAGTCTGGGTCGGCGTACCCGTGCCGTCTATATCTGAAGCGGTGTTGACCTCGTGAAACAAGACGCGCCCCGCTTCTTGCGTGGCAGTGAGCTGATTGTTCAATTCTCGGATAGGGCTAGGCGGATAAGGCACTTCCAGCATGAAATCGGAGAAATTTTGCATATCTTCTGGAGACAACCGGTCGGTATTGCCGAGCAGATCCACAAACGCACCATTGAACCGCCGGAAAGCGCCATTCTCATCTGTGGTTGAGCGCGGGTCATCCCGGAATTGGCCAGCCGCGCGATCACCGCGCCAATGCATCGGGCCTTGCCCATCAAGCCCGCGCAAATTTTGGGTCAGCATCGGGCCCTTCATTGGATGATGATTTACCGAGAAACTCTCCGGAAAAATGAAACTGAAGCTCGCTTCTAAATCGTCGAGCGAGACAAAAAGTTGCTCAACGAAATTATCCGCGACTTCGGCGTCCGGATTGCCAAGGTCCCAAGTGAGGCTGTCTGTCTTAGAAAAGATATGGCAACTTGAGCATGAGGCTTCGCCATTTGCTGAAGTGAGGTCCGCGTCATACAGGAACGGGCGACCGGCTTGAACGAAGTCTGGCTCTGGATTGTACGAGAGTGGATAAACGCCCATCTCCGCACCCGCGCCCTGGCTGGCATCAACGACCGAAATCGAATTGCCGAAACGCGAATAGACATAAATCTGATTGAGGTCAGGGTTGAACACTAAGCCGGCAGGGCCGCCACCCGTAATATCAACATGCGTATTTTGATTAGGATCATAAGCGCCGCCATCCAGCGCAGCTGGATCGATCATCGTCACGCGTCCTGACCCCAGTGCCGCCACCCAGAGACGTTCGCCTGCCCCGTCAAATGCCATTTCTAGGGGTGATGCCACGCTCGCGGTCTTGAAGTTTTGCGCCGCTGATTGGCTCGGCGTTAGGTCGTAATTGATATGACTGTTGAGATGGATCGGATCGACACTGCCGGTCGCCGGATTGATCGAGGTGATCCGGTATTGGTGGAGGTTTCCGCGCACCGTGCTGCCACCAAAGATGCCTGGGCCTTCGAACCGGGTCATGTTTTGGGCATCGCCATTCGTGACATAAACCCGCCCATTATTGGGATTGACGATCATGTTGAACAGGATGGTTCCGACATGAGGGAAGGATTGTGTAACGCTTGGAATTGCGCTGGAAGCGTCTATTTCGAACACATCCAAATCAGGTAGAATGAATGGAACAACATTTAGCCAAGGTACGCCTGCTGTATCCACATATTCACCTTGTGCGGCGTCAAACTGCACGATGCGTCCTGTGTGGGGGGCTTCGACCCCATCAACATTTGTCAGGGGGCCCAGTTCAATCTGCGGCACTGAAGCCTTAAACTGCTCGACAATCGGCTGTGTCAGCACTTCGTTCAGTGCGACCGTTTGATTGCCGGAATGGAAAATTGCCGCATAGACTTTATTGCCGTCCGGGCTCACCGCGAGTGCCCGCGGTGTGTCTCCGAACAGAGTGAGAATGGTTACAGGCTCGCCAGCGACGGCCCCGCCAAGGTTGTCGGCGTCGAAGACCCAGACATTAGCGCGTCCAACACCGGGCGCCGTTAGCGCCGCGTCGTGCGGGATGTTCTGCCCGCGTCTAGCTGTGGTGATGTAGGCATGGTCTTTGTCCGGCCCTGCAAAAACGATATCGCGGGGTTCATCGCCGACCAATAGCGTCTGTTTCACATAAGGCGCGCCGGAAACATCGACGATGCTGATGCTGTCAGAGAGATGATTAACCACCCAAACCTCGTCATCGTTTCGCGCGGCGACCGCAATCGGCTCGAACCCAACCCGCACGGAGTCGAGATAGACGAGACCCGCAGGTGTGACGTCAAAAATCTCCAGACGATTGTCTGAGATGTTAGTCGCGAATAGGCGCGAACCGTCTGGTGATAGAGCCAGAGGCCGCATAGGTTCGCTTTCGAAATGGATATAATCCTGCGCCATTGCTCGCGGAGTGCCACCGGCCCCCAATAGCCCCAAAGCCAAGATAAGAAATATCGCTAATGGCTTAGTCATTATGGCAACTCCGCAATCAGTGAGAAATGCGGACGGTCATTGGTCAATACGGGCAAGATTTGCACACGCGCCCCAACGGCTTCACTCGTTTCGCCCAATGTGAGAGATCCAGTGTCGCCTGCGTAAGCGACAGTCAGCGCCCCGATGGCCTGAACACCTGAAACGCCGTCGGCCGCGCTCACCCAAGACAGAGAAATTTGGGATGGCGAAGTCTGGTTCCAAATCACATCGGTGCCGCTGGCCGGGGCAAAGCCGGAGATAGACATATCGCCGGTCGCCTCGAGCGTAATCAGATAGGCGCAGACCTCGTGTCCGCTCGCATCAAAACAAGGTGTTTCACCGGCCGGGCTGACTTCTAAACCGGTCTCTAAGAATAATTCAATCTCAGTCTGTGACGCACTCAACTGCAATATGGCATCTGGATTGGTCGTCACCGCACCGCTTTCGGCGAAGATGATCGGAGAGAAGCGGTCGGGATCCTGAGATGAATTCGCATCCGGTGGAGGTGGAGGCGGAGGTGTTGGAGGCGAGGATCCCGTTGCGGCAGGTGGTGCGCTTGAGCCTCCTCCTCCGCCGCCACATCCGGCCAATACTAACGATAGTGACAACGCAGCGCTTTGCGCCATTAGGGTCAGTATTTTCGACTGCACCCGCTCCTCCATATATTTCAACCCAACGATTGGGCGTTAACGCATGATCGATTCGGCGCTCTTTATTCATTAAAACCGAAGCATTGAGATTTGGCTACACCGGCAACAGCCGTTACGCTTTTGGTGGTATCGCGAAACAATAAGTTCACGTTGCCGGCTCAGCCGCGCTGGATGGGACAGGCCGTCCACTGCATCTTATTCAGACATTTGTCCTCGGTGGTAAAACGCTCCAAACAAGACGCTCGCGATACTTTCTTCAGAGGCAACCTGATAGCTGACAGAAATTGTCACCAGCTGGGGACTATGACGCACGCGAACAGCGGAAGCTGGCTGATCCGCCGCCAAAATTTTACCTTTAAGTTATTCGTGAGACCTCACATGCAAATGAACTATTTCGTGCTCGGCACAAACAATCTCGATAACGCCATCCAATTCTACGAAGTTTTGTTTGAGCAGTCTGGAATCACTAGAGTATTTTCGAATGAACGAATGACATTTTGGCAAGGCGGTGGATTCACTTTCGCGCTTGCCTTACCATTCGATGAGACCCCTGCGACGAACGGCAATGGCACCATGGTTGGGTTTAAAGTCGAGTCAATTGAGAGAGTCCAAAAACTCCATCAAAAGGTAATTGGGTTGGGCGGAACATGCGAAGGAGAGCCTGGCCTGCGCGGCCCTATGTACTCTGCGTATGTGAGAGATAGGGATCTGAATAAGTTGTCTTTTTACTTCGACACCTCGGATCAACCGAAAAACTAGAGCCTACCGGCGGTATTGCTCTTTGGGTTTCCGACTCATGTTTGAGGCAGGCGTCGTTAGCTCACCCCAGATAGGGAGTTTGAACTTTTCCGCAAATCGAAAAACAGGAAATGTTAGCTCTATGGTTGAAGCCGACCTAAACCGAGGCGTTATGAAAGCAGTGATTTTTCCACGCCCATCACTTTCCAGGTAATGCACTCGATAAGCCTTGCCCACATTGGACGCGCGCTGAACGGATATCCGATTTGCTCATGATAGTCTGACGCTCCAAACACAAACCGAAGTCGATCGACGTGATTGCCACCTGCCCCTTCAACAAACGCAAGTGGCCCGCCATTGGCGGCCTTGAAAGTCGTTAGACTACCGCCGCTCCTACCAAACGTACGGTGCTCGACTGAATTGACCGTCTCGAACTCAAGTCCACTGGAATTATCAGATTGATTGGATCAAAGACACGCCTGAATTCCGACGTCTGTCCCTCAACCCAAGTGCGCCAATCGTTAGAATGTGGTTTTCACCACCTTTCACTTTTTCCCGGAATAAAACGTGAGCCTGATTTAGGCATGAGCATCTTGATTTAAATTCGCAACCACTTTGTTGAGTGCCTCGATCACGCTGGCACGCTCATCCGGCGATAGAACGCCGAGCATTGTTTCCATGTTGGAGATGTCTTGGCGGTGTATGGCTGCTCGGACGCTCTGACCTTCCTCGGTCAGGAAATGCGCCTTGGCGCGTTTGCTAACAGCGTGAGGCTTTCGATCGATCAAGCCATTGCGGATCAAGCGATCTAATGAGGATTGAACCGTGGTCGGCGCAACCCCAAGGGCCTTTGCGGCATCAATGCCTCGACACCCAGAATGCGCATGGACAAAACGGAGCGTCTGGAAGTCGATCGGATTGTAGCGCATGCGCCCTTCTGCTGAAGGGAAACGCTCCTCATTGACCGTGAACAGTTGCAACAAAGTGCCGACGCTCTCGAGCAATTGTTCAGCTTGGGTTTTCGCCATTTTACGACTCTCACGCTTGATTCATACGAAGTTCGTATTAAATGCGCTACACGAACTTCGTATCATACCTTTTAAGCTGGAGCCTTCAATGACTATTCTCACGTTCAGAACTTTGACCCTTTCGCTGTTTGCAGTCGCAGTAACGGCCTGCGCCGGAACAGTCGCTCCACCATCTGAACCGCCGAAGTACACTGGTACGGCGCCAGAACCATCAGGTGGCAACTACGCGGTCTACGAAACCGAGCGCGTTTTTAACGCACCGCTAGAGCCGCTTCGCGCCTTTATCGAAGATGGAAACAAAATCGTCGCCGCGATGGAAGAAACCGACAATATCAAAAAGCCGGTCGATGTTGTTGTCGTATCAGGAACTTGGCCAGAGGAAGGCTCAGTGCGGCGCTTGGAGTTTTCAGATGGCCATTACACACTAGAGCGGGTGCTCGAAAATGACTTCCCAACCTTGTTTCGCTACCAGGTTTGGGACTTCACAGCTGCAGCTGGAAACAATCTCGATTACGCCTTGGGTCAGCAAGCGTGGGAAGTGCTGCCGAACGGGCAGTCGAAGCTCACCTGGACTTATTCGCTAAAACCGAATGCCGGGTACAAGCGCTTCTTCGTTCAGCGCTTCGTGAACAATGACATGCGTCCACTTATGGAGAACGCGCTTGATGTCGTTAAAGCGCAAGCCGACGCAGCGTTCGCCGAGACAACCTCATGATCGCGTCGTCAAACCTCTCGGACTGGGCGCTTGTGGGCGGGCGCATCGCGCTCGCCTCGCTCTTTATCTTAGGCGGCCTGAACAAGGTCCTGAACTATACGGCAACGCTGGCCAGCATGGAGGCGGTCGGTCTGTCGCCCCCGCCCTTGCTTTTACCGCTCGTTATCGGTTTGGAACTGATTGGCGGCGCGTTGGTGGGATTCGGACGCCGTGGAGCAACGCTTGCCGCTTTGGCTTTGGCGATGTTTACGCTCAGCACGAATATTTTCTTCCATGATTTCTGGAATATGGACGGAGATATCGCCGCCTTAGAGCTGTCGCTCTTCTTCAAGAATGTCTCCATCGCGGGCGGACTTCTGTTCTTCGCAGGCGCTGTCGCGTCCCGCCCCATCGCGAGAGAGCGAGCATAGTCGAACATGGGCGCTGATACGATTATGAACCTGCTCAGGCTGAAGGCTGAGTCAAATGAGACCTGGTCTATTGGCGTTGACCGCCGCTTATGCCTGGGCCCACCCGATGCGAAACATCTGAGCGGCGGTGCTTGCTCGGCGATCCTAGTCGATGCGTTGGAACAGGTGACCGGCAAGCCCCTGATCCAAGCCAGTGCTCACTTCTTCAAAGCCCCAAAAGTGGATGACATCGTCACGGTTAGCCTGGATCATCACAGGCCCGGACGGTCGATCGATATGGCTACTGCTGTAATGACATATGCCGCTGAACCTCACGTGCGATTATCGGGAAGCTTCGGTACCAGGCACAACATGGGCGATTATCAATGGACACCGGATGTCGAGTTCACTCCGCCGGAGAAGAGCGCAGAGATTCCATTCGCCCGTGCGGATCCCGGTGACTTGCATACCACTCTGGATATGCGCTTAGCAGCGGCACCCCGAAACGGCAGATTGGTCTTCTGGGTTAGAACGCCAAGCCAGCCTATGGCCGCTCCTGCGCGGTTTTTGGCGCTCATCGCAGACTACCTCCCCGAAGCCATCCATCTAAGTATAGGGCGCCCTGTGGGAGCCATGAGCCTGGACAACTCTCTACGTGTGGTCGGCAATCAACTAACAGAATGGACGCTCTGCGTGACGCAGCTAGAAGCCATTCAGCGCGGGATCTTTCACGGCAGAATGACGCTTCTCTCTGAACGCGGCGAATTGCTCGCGACCGCCAGTCAATCCGGTGTCGTTACGCTGCTGGAGGCCTGAAAGGCGAGCAGAAGCAGACATTAACTGCGAGGTTAATGACGCTCAACAATCACTTCTGCTCGAACGCAGAACGGCTGTCTCCTTGAAGCATCTGGTGCGCCGATATTTTGTCACGCACCACCGGTCTTAGCGTCACGAAAAGGCCATTGTGTTCAATTGCGTTTGTTAACGTTCCATGCTTTTTAAAGAAAGCAAATGCCAAAAAGTGAACTCCCAGCTGCAGGTGCGCCTGTCTCTCCGGTCTCGAAGCAAACTTCGACCACTGACATATTGTCGTCGACAGCCCGTCCATATGTGAGATTCACCGCGGAGCATGTGTGCGCATCAATGGCATGCTTTTTAGTGTACTTGTGCTCGATACTGTTATCTGCAGGTTTCGCTTGGGTTGATTCTACGTTTCTTTCCGAAGAACCAAACTCTGCGCGCCTGATGGCGACGGCGTTCTCTTGGATCGGTATCGTGGGCGCGTCCGTTGGGTTCGCCGGCATTACGTTAATTCTGCTGTTTAAGCTGTTTCGGCATGTGCTTTCTGACGAGGGCGATTGAACAATGTGGATCGGACTATCTCTGCCAAAGCTTGATAATGGAAATGCTGCGTCTGAAACAACGCGAAGTACTATCTCCAGCTCAAAAACCATCGCTGAAACCCGCCCCCTTCAGTTAAAGCTACCGACCGCGTCGGGGAAGCTTCGATGGGTTTATATGGTGCTAATGCGAGCTCTGTTTTGGCAAACGAGCCTTGTTTTGTCGGCGGTGCCCATTTTCGCGATGGGCGCAACGAGCGGCTGGGATTTCGGCGCAACGCAGTCCTTCGCCGTGTTTTGCCTATCAGGCATCTTTATTGTCTACGCAGAAGTTTTATTCCGCCAAGCCTATGAGACGACGCCCAAAGTGGGCCACGGCCCACGATTGGTCTTTCAAACGTTGGTCCCTACCGTCAAATTTGTTGATCAGAACGGAGAATACAAGACCAACCGCCGTGTATTTAGAGGGGAACAGTCAGCGCTAGGTCAACCAGTTTTTTTACTTGGTGTTGCACTCGTTTTCGTCGTTGCGTTGGCGTCGATTGTCTTCCCATCTGCGGCTCGAAGCTTTATTGAATCAGCAACAACGATCTCATTAGGCGGCGGCGGTTGGCTGCTGACTGTGACTCCACTGATCACACTCGTATTTTGTTTGTACCTAGCTATCTCGCCACTTGGTCGCATTCGATTGGGTGGCGAAAGTGCACGACCTGACTATAAGACTCATTCCTGGATAGCTATGCTGTCCGCTGCCGGAGTAGGAATTGGGTTCTTGTTGTTCGGCGCAGTTGAGCCTCTCGATCATCTGACAACCTTCATTGGTTCACCCCCGAATGCAGAAACAGACCCAGGTGATATTAAGCGTCTGGCTTTCAGTGCAACCATTTTACACTGGGGTCTCGCCCCTTGGGGATTGTATGCAATTGTCGGATTGTCTCTAGGGTACTTCGCACACAACAAAGGTTTGCCACTCACAATAAGGTCCGTTCTCTATCCAATTCTGCGTGAACAAACTTGGTCTTGGCCGGGGCATTTGGTTGATTTTCTGGTGACTGTTTCGACGTTGTTTGGGATCGCAATGACCATTGGTATCGGAACGGTACAGATTGCTGGCGGGGTGAGTTATTTGTTCAACTTTGACAACTCTTTAGAGTTGCAGATGTTCTTAGCAATCCTGTTGACAGCTCTCGCGGTGATTTCGATTCTGCGCGGTTTTGATGGTGGCGTGAAGATAGTGAGCAACATCAATATGCTTGTCGCTTTTGTTTTTTTGCTGTTCGTAATTTTTGCGGGCCCCACCTTTTTGATTGTTTTTGGTTTCGGCGAGAATTTAGCGTTCTTTCTTGCTGATGCGACCGCAATTACAAGATGGATTGGACGAGACGACGGAGCATGGGACAACCAATGGACGTTGTTTTATTGGGCGTGGTGGATTTCCTGGTCACCGTTCATTGGAATGTTTCTCGCCAGAATTTCTAGAGGACGCACGGTTCGGCAGTTTATTTCAGCCGTATTAATTGTACCGCTACTGATTTGCGTTCTCTGGTTTAGCGCGTTCGGCGAAACCTCAATTTCACAATACCAGGCGGGAATCGGAGAACTGGCGAATGGAATATCTGATGAGTCCTTAGCAATGTTCCAGATGCTAGCAGAAATGCCGTTCTCCGTAATAACTTCGGCAGTTGTGATTATGCTACTCTGCGTTTTTGTGATCACTTCGGCTGACTCTGGCGCCCTCGTAATAGACACGATCGCATCAGGTGGGATGACAGATGCTCCAGTGCTTCATCGTATCATCTGGGCGTTAGCCATGGGATTAACCGCAGCTGCATTGATCTTTGTTGGAGGATCAAACAAACTGGATGCGCTTAAAGGGGCGACCATCACCACGGCGCTCCCCGTTACACTAATTATCATAAGCTGCTGTTTCACCTTGTGGATGGCGATGAAAGACGAGACGCATAACACTAGCTAGCGATAACATAAGCCATGATGCCCCTGCGGATTGATAAAGCGCCTTTGGATTCTTCGAACAATTGACGAGATCCAATTAGCATCTCATTCGTGCCAGTTGGCTTTCCAATTGTCGCCTGGTTGATTTGCGACAGAGGCATTCGCTATCAATCTTTCGTCTGGCTCAAGTCCGCGACGCGAGCAAAAGCGGACATAGCGGAATCACGGTTTTGTCCGAACCACACCCGTCAGCACGCCCTGAATTTGAACTTGTTCGGCATCATAAATTTGTTTGGAGTGCTCAGGATTGTGGCTGTGCGGAATCAATTCAATCCGAGCGCCTTTCGTGACCCGCCGATACTCCTTCAACGTCGCTTCAGAACTCACCAAGGCTACGACAATTTCTCCATTTTTCGCAGATTCGGAGCGCTTAACGACGATGTAATCGCCGTCTTGGATACCTTTTGCGTCCATTGAATCACCATCCACCTGAAGAACGAAACAGTCCGGTTGAATTAGCTGAGAAACCAGATCGATAGCTTCTGCTTGTTCGATCGCTTCAAGCGGTCGGCCGGCAGCGATTTTGCCGACGAACGGAAGCTCATTTGGGGCTAAGAGAGTTCTCCACCCACTCCTTGCGCGTTCCAAGTAACCTTTCGTTTCGATCGATTTTAGATATCGGTGAACTGTTCCAACGGACTTCACCCCACAGCCTTGTCCGATTTCTAAAATGGTGGGTGCTCTACCACTGTGTTCCCTGAGGTAGTTTCCGATGAACTCAAGCATACGCCGTTCGAGATTGGTTAACACGCGTTGACTTTCTCTAAATTTTCTCTAAATATCTCAATAGAGAAATTCTGGAGAAAAATGAAAGGAAAATCAAGTGGCCACCTATAGCGCGCAATCAATAGTCGACGCGATCGCTGCCCACATTCGGGAGCAAGGCGGAGCGATTGGAAACTGGTACGCCGGCATTGCCGCCGACCCAACTAAGCGCGTTTTTGGCGATCACGCGGTCCCTCGTGACCATTGGTGGATTCATCGAAAAGCCTACTCCTCCTCGGAGGCCCGGGCGGCGGAAAAAGCGCTGCTAGATTGGGGGTGCGACGGTGGCGGAGGCGGAGGTGATGAGAGTACTGTCCACGTTTATGCCTATTTGAAATCTTCGGTCACCCGCCCTTGAGGAGCAGAGAAAATGGCAGAATCCACGAGTCATAAAAAGACGAAGGTAAAAGCTGCTGGTCGGAACGGTAAAACAGAAGTGCCTTTATCTAGAGGCCGGAGACTGGACGCCCTAACAAAGAGCGGAAACAGAGCGACAGAAGTGGAACGAAGTGGCACTAGCGCGGGTCTTTCTAAAGCCGCACGGCGACTGCGAGATTCTCGAGCATCCCAAAAGGTTCTACAGGTACCGCAAAAAGACATGACCGCTGCGATCAAAGCGATGCAGAAAACGGGTGTTACCGGAAGCGTCAAGAACATGTCCGGCACGAAACGGAGATCCGTTAGATAACATGTTTGACATGGCTCGACGTCATCTTGGTCGGCCTATTTCGCAAAATTCAACGTAACAGGAATCGCTCTTCATAGTCGACGCAGCAAACGATTCGGTTAGAACTAAAACGATACGTTTTTCATTTGCTTGAGAAACCTCAAGCTGGAGGTGGAAGTTGCGAAGGATTGGTGCCGCAATCTTGATTGCAATCATAGGAGGGTTAGCCGCTGTCGCGGCCATGGTATTCTGGTTCGGCTGGGGAGGCTCGGCGAGCGGGGAACCCACGCATATCGATCCGACTCGATCAGATTACGTCGATTTATTGTTGACGCTTGCGACGGTCTTTTTGGGTGCAATCGGATTGGCAGTGACTGTCGGTGCTTTGGTAATAGGTCTTGTCGCGCTCAAGACGCTGCGCGAGATCAAAGACGAAGCTGCGAAAGAAGCTAAAGAAGCAGCGGCCGGTAAGATCACCGAGACTATGGCCGCAGAATTGGAACCAAACGTAAAAGCGAAAGTGCAAGACGCTCTACCTGAAGCGCTTCCCGCGGCACTTTTAAAAGACGAATTGGGTCACAAAATTTTAAGCGACATGGCTCAACGCGGAGAACTAGATGAAGTTTTGGAACGTGTTGCAATGAGAATGCAGGTTGGTGGACCAGAGACAGATCCGGAAGAAGTGGCACAGCAATACGGTGACGAAGAAGGCGATGAAGCCTAACGAACTGGAGGACTAATTGTGGACGTAGAAATGCAAAACACCGCCACGTCTAGCAGTTGGGAGGTTAAGTCACCTTCCAAGGAATATCGGAATCTCGCACCAGAGATCCGCGCTGATATTGACGAATTTTTATTGGAGCACCCGGTCAAGCTTGGAGCGATTGCAAAGCGACTAGGGGTCAAGGTACTGAAATCTACGCTACCCCGCGGCACTTCCGGACAGATTGGACTAGAAAACGGAAGTTTCGTCATAAGAATCAATCGGCACGAAGCAAAACACCGTCAGCGATTTACGCTCGCGCACGAGCTAGCCCATTTTTTGCTCCATCGAGATCGAATTGAAGCAGCAAATGGTTGGTCTGAAAATGTATTGCTGCGTGCCCCTAACCAGCCAATGCAAATCGAGTATGAAGCAAATAGGTTGGCGTCGGACCTCGTCATTCCGTCAGAGCAACTCGCTAAAGTTACGGGTGAGTATTCCGGACCAATGACGCCTGAAATCATTGAGGATCTCGCACTCCGATTTGGGGTGTCCACCGCAGCGATGGAAATTAAGTTGCAGATGACCTGAGGAGGCCGGACTGGCTATGGATGTTCAAGATTACATTGTCACGTTGGGCATCCGACCCGCCGAGTTGAGCGGTTTGAAGGAGCTACCGGGCACTAGTAAGGATCAAATGACTCCGCTTGTCCTGCTAGCTCCTTGGCTAGCAACCACACCGCTCTCGAGAGCCCTCGATAAATTTGAGGAGTCGTATCCATCCCGCCCTTACTTCATTGATGTCGATAATTATTACCGCATGAACGACAAGCCGAACGAGGCGAAGGAAATGTGGGCGCGACTGGCTGCGAAACCGGCTGATTTGGCATCCTGGTGGAGCTTGTTATTAGAATATCCAAATGCCAATCCATGCTTACTCATGGCCGAACGCTCAATTGAGAGTGCGAGAGAGCAAATCGCTTGGGCTCGAGAAAATGATCGAACGTTTTGTTTGAGGATGAACCTTGCAGAAGGAATTGGTTCGGGCATCCCGCAGTGGATGCCTGCCCTAGCGACCGAGTTGGCACAAGAAGGCGCTACAGATTATGCGATCGTGTTCGAATTTGGGTGGGTGCAGGATCCACTGTTGGTCGCGGCCGTTGCTAGTGGCTACACCAACTCATTTTTTTCGGTAGTTCCGGCAACAATTCCCATAGCCATTTCTTGCACCTCATTTCCAAAAGACTTCACTGTATACGATGGGACGGTACAGGAAGGGTTCTCTAACAGGGAGCTGATCGCTCAAGTTCAGCGAGCGACAAATCACCCAAAAATCATCTACGGTGATTGGGGGTCTACCAGACCACGCAGTTACAATCATGCGCGTCAACCCAAAAATCGGATAGACTATCCGACTGACAACTCTTGGGTATTTGCTCGCGATCAAGGCGAGAACATCGATTTGCAGACAGCTGCAGCGCGTATCACGGGCAGCGATCATTGGACTGGCAATTTGGGGGTATGGGGAGAACAACTCATCGAAGGTACCGCAGATGGTCAAGCATTTGCCATTGATACGATGCCCAAAATGTATGCCGCGCGAATAAATATTCACCTTCATCGGCAAGCCTTCTTTGGACATCTTCCGCCGCCAGATGCATTGGATGAGGAATGGACCGACGATGACTTTTAATGTCCGGTTTTAGGAATAACCCGCCGCGTTGCGGGTATCCCGCACTCAGGCTTTTAAACCCAAAGTGCCTTCAATCAATTCAGACAACGCAACGAACCAAACATATCGCGTCATCTCCCGTATAGACCTGCCTGTTATCTCGAAATCCCACGCATTCTCGCTCCTGGAAGGCTCCAATCGATACCCCTATGGCGCGCTTTGATCGTCAGGCTCTGTCCACGATAGCGTTCCATCTCATTTCGCCATGGGACAAGCACAAATTCTTTGGACTTACCCATCAATACGAACCGCCCTTGCCCGAGATCAATTGTCCCCTCGAAAATCCCCTCGAACGTCGCCCCAGCATGTAGCTCTTTCCCGACGCGTTCTGATGCTCCCGACACACGGTCATAGGCCGCCTTAAATTCATCAGCGTTCATCCTCTTAACTGCGGCGTCTGGGATAACATATTGGTCCGGCTCAAGAATGCCGAGCTTTCTCAAGTGCTGGAGGCGCTTTTGTTTGGCACTTTTGAGATCGCCAGAAGACTTAGCTCCAAGCGCATCAAGATCGACTTTATCCAACCAGGTTTCTCCGATGGCTTTGACCTGCGCGTCGATGCTCAGCCACGATTTTACTTCAACTCCGGTGGAGCCTACTTTCGCTTCCTGAGCCCCTGCCCGGCTCAGGAAATCCTGATCCACTCGCCAGCGACCGTCTTTGAGGCGCACGGTTATACCAACACGCCGGAGCGCTTCTAATCTCCGTTTATGGGCAAGGCGATACGCAGCGCTCGATGAGGGGTCTAGTTCAGCGTGGATTCTTTCAGAATAGAACCCGCCCGCCCGCTTCGCGATATCGGCAATCGTTCGATCAGATTGTCGGGGTTCCGCTTTTGAGTTGTGAACCTCCACAACCGCCCCTTTTGGAGGCAGTGGTCCGTCTTTGAGCGCGCCCGCTCTAACAAACCAAGTGTCACCCCTAAAGTCCTTCACCAATAAAAAGCGGATATCGCGTAATTCATCTATCGGTCCCTGCCGTTGAACGACGCCAGTCAGAGGTCCGGAACTAGCGGGTCGTTCTTCTATGAAACGCACCTTATTTGGAACCTGCCCAGGCTCCAGCCCCGCGGAAATGGCTTTGATGATATCGCCCCGCCATCCCATGGCCTTTAGTGCGTCCTGCCAGCCAGGCTGTAGCAGCCACTGGCTCGAAGACGCTTTCTTGGCAAGCTGCAAGCTCTCCAAATGTTTCAGGCGCTGAAGCTGGAGCGCGCGGTCAAAGCGGTCCTTAGAATTGCTTGCGGCTGGAACCTCGAGTTTGCCGTCTAATACAAGCCTTCCGATGCTCCGGTCTATTTGCGTAAAGCGATCTTGTTCAACCTCACGTCCGCGCTGACGCAGAATTTCCATTTCTCGGCGCGGACCAAGCATCTCGGTCGCGAGCATGGAGGCGCGCTCTCTGAGCCCTCGGCTTATAAAGTCTGGAGCGATGATCAGATCCTTGCCCGATGGTTCCTTGCCCCGGACCACGATATGTGTGTGACTGCGTCCTGTATTGTGGTGATCCACCGCAACCCACTCGAGCCTCGTTCCGAGGTCACGCTCCATACTCTCCATCAGTCCTCGCGTATAAGCTTTCAGATCCTTGATTTTATCTGCATCCTCTGGGGACACGATGAAACGAAACTGATGCCGGTCTCTTTTGCTGCGTTCGGCGAAAGCACCCGCATCGATTTTGCGTCCTTCGCGGGAATATAGCTCGCCGCCCGTTCCATCGCGCTCAACGCCGTCGCGCTGGAGATAGTTTAGATGTTTCGAAAAGACCCCCGCACCGACAATTTTTCCTGGTTTAGCGATATAGGCCTTGACCATCACCCGGCGCATCTTCTGAGCGGCGTATCGTTTAACCGCATAATTGGCGTGCATCGCCGATGATTGACCACGTCCCAATCGCTTGCCAGAGAAAGCACTGCGCCGGCCTGCCCCTACAAGCTGTTTTGCAGTGGTCGTTACTCGTTTTCTAAGGCGAGCACCCCCAGCAGCTCCGCGATCGCGAATCTTACCAAGGCGCGGCGTAAATGCGTCTTCTATGGCCATCTATTGAATCCCTTCAAACCATGCTTGGAAGTCATCGCGGAACACGTGCACCGCAAAACGCGGCAACGGGCGCCAAAAAAAAGATGTGCAGACAATCACTTATGCGCCCGTTGGTGCATGAGCTTTTATCTTGCCCGTTCGGATTCGCTGTCTCATTCCCGTTATCGCTTTGAGATCCCTTCTTCGGCGCGCGGCGCCTCAAGGAAGGTCTACCTTATGAGCGCGGCCCATAAGGTCGGCTTTTTGAGTAGGGCCAAAGTAACGCCCATCTAGACTGTCAGGATGCTCGTTCAGCAGAAAAACTTCATGCGCTTTTAGCGTCACGCATCCTGACCAAACTGGTAATTCACGTCCGCGATTGTCGTGGTTTTTTGCTGAAGCAACGGCATGATTATTGATCGAAACACTCGCACTATGCCGACATATTTCATCGCCTGAGATCGCAGCAACACGCTTTAAAAGCGGCCAATCTTGCCCCACAAAACCTTGCCTTTGCGCCCACTTCGCTGCAGCGCTACTGGCTGAGACGATGACCCAATCGCCTTTTTCATATGGGTCATCGTTCAGCCAATACAGCCCAATCGGAGCGCTTGCGGTTCGGTTCCAGATAAGCCTTTTCTGCGGGTTCCAGATAATAGAAACCAAGCTTAAACTGGCAACGAAAACGGCCAAAACGCTAACGACATATCTCACAACTAGTCTCTCAGCTTGTTAGACGTGGACGCCCATCGCTGACCGTTTTGCCAAGCAATGAGGTCGGTTTCAGCATACGCAACGCGCCATCCAAACTTATAGAAGATGGGCCCGCCGCCCTGACTTCTGTAATGGGCGAGCGTGCTGTAAGACAGGTCGAGATACGCCGCCGCTTCATGCGGTGTGAGCCATTCGTTCGGATTAGATGTTTTAGATTTGAACTTCTTCTTGGCCATCGGTCTTCCCCATATTTGTCAGTGTCGGGGACCAGGGATCGCAAGCTAGAGTCCTAATTTATAGAGGAAAAATAACCCTCCGGTATTTTCCATATCCAGGTTAACCATTGGATTGGAATGGAAAAAGCCGCGCTGGAGCTCTCCGGCGCGGCTTCGTCATTTACTCTGTTTTCTGCATTAGTCCCGAGGGTTCCAGAGGATTACGTGACGACCGGTTTGTCCCTTTACCGGAGCAAGATTTGCAAAGATTTTTCTTGGTCCAATTTGGGGATCTGCAAAGGTGATTGAGACATAGTCACGGCCCGAGTTCTTGGCTATTCGGACCCAACCACCGCCAATTTCGGTACTCGTTTCTCCAGCGAAGATACGATAATCGGGTTGGCCTTCACCGTCTTTTTCACCGTTCTTTTCGATCCGAATCGTCGCTGACAGATTCATCATTGCAATCGTGCCTTCAAAGCCTGATTTCGTCTCGCTAACATATCCAAGTGCATTCGCCATAAGTGTACTCCTTTTCGTTTCTTTGGCTGCCGGCCGAAGACCCTTTGTCCCCGTCGACGTCGGACCGTTCGGACGGAATTTGAATGGTTTGAACCGCGCAGCGGGCGTAACGCCAGTGAAGCACCGAGAGATCAGATAAATTTGCCCCGCGAGGAGCTCGCGAAGCAGCGGGGAAATTTATCTGATATATCGGTTTCAAGGCAGGCAAATACCGTCCAGGTCATGCGGCAAAAAGACGGGAGCAAAGGTTTTCGGGGATCTACGCCAAATATGAGATAAATGAGCAATGAGGTTTCAAAATCGCCTGGATATTCCGCCGCTAAATTGCTTGCGAACGTCAGCGTTCGACTGTTTTATGCGTTCAAACAACGAGATCAAATAGGTGATTTTCGGCAATAATGTATGGCGTGAGTTTTGTTGGATTCACGTGGCAAACATCTCTCTACAGGTGGCGGACTGAGTAACAGCCCGAGAGCCCAAGCCGGCGCTCTCCAGTTGATATTAGTGTAGGCAAATCCATCGCAGTCATAGCTAGGGTTAGGGTCGGTTTCCCCACAGTCATAATCACGGATCATGATAAGCGGCGCGCGGCCGTTCACCCAAATTTCAGCGACACGGCCCTCACATATGACGAAGGTCAGACGGGGACGTGGGCCGAGGCTACTCAGTATTTTCTGCGGCTGGCTCATGGTGTCTCAATCCTTTCCCCTCCAACATGTTTCCCCCCGCGGGAGCGGGGGTGGGAGGCGGAAAGGCCATGGCGCCGCCGGGCTCTAAGGCCGGGGTGCAAGCGTTTTGGTATGAAGAAAGAGAGCACACAGACGGAAAAAGACCCAATGCGCTTGCAGCACGGACTGCCCGGCGGCAGATTGGCCGTCCTCCCGCCCTCGCTCAGAAGGAGGAAACGCAAAAAGAGTCAGCGCGCGAGCGCTGGCCATTGCTCAAAAAGGTGACTTATGCGCTGAGAGATACTCTCTGGAGAGTTTGAAAGCTCGATTAGGATCCAGGAGACATTAAGCCTCCGCGCCTTTAAACACTACCTTACGAAAACGCCAGATAAGAGCTTGTTATAGGCGAGATTGGCCTGATCCTCACTGTTAAATAAGTGATAGCAATCGTCCACCAGCACACACCAGAAACCGACATCTCCCGCATCCAGACCAGCTTCCTGGACGATGGACTCAGTAATTTGAAATGGTCTGCGAATGCTCATCGCTTTCTTAGAGCGTGAGTCGGCACCGTTGAGGATAGTTGACGCGGGCCAGGCTGATATTGGGTCTGGATATGGTGCTTAAGATCGCTTTAAATTTCTAGTCAGCAAAGTCTGCCACTTTCGGGCTATGCAGCCTGCTTATGTGGGCCAAGATGGCTACCGAGCAATTCGACGCGAAACCCGCCATCGCGAAGCCCAGTGGCGCGTGAGACTAGATAATTGACGGAATCTCGAATACGCCCGCTTTCCCATTCATCAGCTACGCGTTCGACGCCATAGAGAACATTGGCAATCTCCTTGCGCGACATGCCGAGTTCAAGGCAATCGAGCGCAATCAGGCCATCTCGCAAAATCTGGGTACGCTTGGTCCATTTTGGTGTTTCGGCTTCTGGATCGTTGCCAAATACGCGCATACCTTCCTCGTGGGCCTTGGCTTTTCGCTGGTAGCTTTCGAAGTCTGGCATGCTGAGTTCCATTTTCACCGGTTCCATCCCCAACAGGGATAGGCCTCGACAACGCGCTTGAAAGAGACAGCCATTTCCGCGCGTTATCAAAAACTCTCGGCCCACTGCGTCGGTAAAATGCGATATCTGGCATAGCTCGACGCTCTTATCATAGATTTCGCAAGTCTCGCCCTTCGCGCGCGGTACGACATTAATCGCGACCTGATCCGGATAGGCTTCCTTTGTCCAAACCGCATTCGCTTCGATTGCGTTGAGATCCGGGTCGACCATCATGATTAGCCCCCAGCGCTCAGCAACCGATTGTGGCACGCGAGATTTGTAGACTTTGATACTGTGGCAAACCTCCATCTCAGAGATGTCGTCAGGCGACATGGCCTTGGCATCTTCGCGATAGTCCGGGTTGCGCCGTTGATATTCCCAGGCCCAGCGATCGTTCATCATGCGCCAAAGGTAAGAATAGCGTTTGGTGACGCTATTTTCTTCGAGTGTGAATTTTTTCATTGTCAGTCCCCACAATTCTACATCGAACTGAGGCAACTCGTGTGCCAAATTTCCGATTTTAACCAAAACTGTATTGGAATTCGCTTTTAGTTACGGGCTTCGCACTTTTGGATATTCTGTTTCGAATTCAAAATCATACGCCTGCGTGAGGCGCGGTATTATCTGATTGGAACATCAAAGAGCTCCATTTTACGAGCTTTTGCGGGCCGTTGCTGGAACTTGCCAAGACTTGTCGAGATTTGCGTGAGATTGCCGCCATTTTGAATTCCGCAAGCGTGCTCAATCGCTCAAGTTTCTAAGGTCGAAATCCCGCCTCAGGAGCAGCCCCATGTCCACGCCGGACACAATGCAGGAAACTAAAGCGCGCCGCTCAGCGATGCTGCGAACGGCGTTCTGTCAGACGGTTCGCGCGGCGCTAGAAGACCCACAGACGATTGAGGTCATGGCCAATCCAGACGGTTCGGTCTGGATCGAGAAGGCTGGCATCGGAATTGTCGTCACAAAAGCTTCTCTGGACGCAGCAGCACGTGAACGCGTAATTCGCCTCGTGGCGGCAGGCGACGGGGACGCACGCCTCAAAATCTCCTCCTCTATCGTCTCTGCTGAACTCCCCAGCAGCGGCGAGCGTTTTGAAGGGCTGCTTCCGCCTGTCGCCACATCCCCTTGTTTTTCGATCCGCAAACCTGCAGCCACCCCCTTCTCGCTTGATGACTATGTTGACCAAGGCGCGCTCGCGCCAGCCTTGGTCGCTTCGCTTCGCGGCGCAATTGAGCGCCGCGACAATATCTTGATTGCGGGCGGCACGTCTTCGGGCAAAACCACGTTTACGAACGCGCTCCTGGCTGAAGCGGCATTTCAAGACGAGCGCATTGTTATTCTGGAAGATACGCGTGAGCTTAATTGTCTTGCGTCGAATAAGGTACAGCTCAGAACGCATCGCGGGACCACAACGCTTCAGGATCTCGTACGATCGACGCTTCGCCTGCGGCCAGATCGCATCATTGTCGGAGAGGTTCGCGGCGGTGAAGCGCTCGACCTCTTAAAAGCCTGGAATACTGGCCATCCGGGCGGAATTACGACCTTACATGCAAATTCTGCCCACGGCGCGCTTCAACGTTTGGAGCAGCTTACCATGGAAGCGACACGCCATGTGCCGTTCGATTTGATCGCGGACGCGGTCGATGTCGTCGTCTTTATGAGCCGCGCAGATGGAACGCGCCGCGTCGAGGATGCCGTGCGCGTCCTCCAATTTGATGGCGGCGATTATGTCACCGAGCCGCTGGTCTCCCGCTCTCTTTCACTTGTCACAGAAGGACAAACGTCATGACGCTTAAGTCGACCATTCGAACCGGGCTTGCGCTCGGAAGCGCCGCCTTGCTCGCGGCACCGGCCTATGCAGCCGGCTCAGGTATGCCTTGGGAAGGCCCGCTTGATCAGATCTTGCAATCGATTGAAGGGCCAGTCGCACGCATTGTTGCGGTGATCATTATCACACTGACTGGCTTGATGCTGGCCTTTGGCGAAACCTCAGGCGGCATGCGCAAACTCATCCAAATTGTGTTCGGGCTCTCGATCGCGTTTGCGGCAACGAGTTTCTTCCTCACCTTCTTTAGCTTCGGCGGCGGCGCACTGATTTAGATATGGCTGACGGTTACGAAATCCCCCTGCACCGTTCGCTGACCGAACCGATTTTGATGGCGGGCGCGCCAAGAAGCGCCGCCATCACGATCGGGACGCTCGCAGCAGCTCTGGCGCTTGGGCTCAGGCTATGGATCCCAGGCCTCCTTCTTTGGGTGCTCGGACATTCTGCAGCTGTCTTCATGGCCCGCCATGACCCCGATTTCATGACCGTCGCCATCCGCTCCATGAGACACAAGGAGTATCTGAAATGCTGAACTTAAAAGAATATTCTGACACCCCAAAATTGCTCGCGGACTATCTGCCTTGGGCATGTCTGGTCGCGCCGGGTGTGGTCCTCAATAAGGATGGCAGCTTTCAGACGAGCTTTAAATATCGCGGCCCCGACCTTGAGAGCTCGACACAAGAAGAACTCGTTTCGATCATGGCCCGGGTGAATAATGTGCTGCGCCGGTTTGGATCTGGATGGGCGCTCTTTTTTGAAGCGCAACGCTCTGAGGTCCATGATTACCCCGATGCGGAGTTTCCAAATGCTGCCGCCTGGCTCGTCGATGAGGAACGCGCGCTTCAAACTGATGAGGCAGGCGCCCGGTTTCAAAGTGATTTCTATCTGACGCTTCTTTGGCTTCCCCCTGCCGACGCAACCGGAAAAGCTGAAAAAGCGCTGATCACGCGTCCAAACACTATTGAAGCGGCAGGCTGGCAGCAAAGACTGGACACGTTCCAGCAACATGCCGCGCGGGTTTATGACCTTTTGAGCACGTGTCTGGCTGAGATCCATGCCTTAAGCGACGATGGGACACTCACTTATTTGCATTCAACAGTCTCTTCCAAGCGCCATCCTGTGGTCACGCCTGAGCTGCCCGTCTTCCTTGATGCGATCCTGGCCGATGAGCCCTTCACTGGCGGCCTAGAACCCATGATTGGCGACGCGCATTTGCGAACGCTGACCATTTTGGGATTTCCGGCAAGCACGCTGCCTGGCATTCTGGATGAGCTTAACCGACAAGGCTTTTCATACCGCTGGGCGACCCGCTTCATTGCGATGGACAAAGCCGAGGCGGAGAAGATCCTGTCGAAGAAACGCCGGCACTGGTTCGCTAAGCGCAAATCTGTCGGAACCGTCCTTCGTGAAACCCTCTTTAATGAGCAGGCCGCATTGGTTGATAATGATGCGGGCAATAAAGCGGTGGATGCGGATGCGGCGCTACAAGAGCTTGGCAGCGATCTGGTCTCCTTCGGCTATGTCACAACCACAATCACAGTCGCGCATGAAGACGCTCGCACGGTGGATGAGCATATCCGCATTGCCGAGCGGGTCGTAAATGGGCGCGGCTTTACCGCAATCAAAGAGACGCTCAATGCAGTCGAAGCCTGGCTCGGGTCATTGCCAGGTCACGCTTATGCCAATGTCCGCCAACCCATTCTGCATACCCTGAATCTCGCGCATATGGTTCCACTCTCAGCGGTCTGGGCCGGCGAAGACACGAACCGCCATTTGAACGCCCCTGCCCTTATTCAAGCGCAAACCGATGGCACCACACCGTTTCGTTTGAACCTTCATGTCGGTGATGTGGGGCATAGTCTGGTCGTCGGCCCCACTGGCGCGGGCAAGTCGGTCTTACTGTCACTCCTGGCTCTGCAATGGCAGCGCTATGACGGAGCCCAAGTCTTCATCTTCGACAAGGGCCGATCGGCGAGGGCCGCAACGCTCTCAATGGGCGGGGCTTATATTGATCTGGGCGGCAGCGAGGCTCCAAGCCTGCAGCCTTTGAAAGACGTGGATACGGATACTGGCGCCAGCTTTGCGGCCGATTGGTTGGCGGGCCTCTGCGTGAATGAAGGCGTGTCCATGACGCCAGAGCTCAAAGCCGCGCTCTGGGATGCCATACAATCTTTAGCAAGCGCCCCGGAAGGCGAGCGCACACTGACCGGCCTTAAACTCTTGCTTCAAGACGAAACCCTGAAATCGGCATTGCACCCCTTCACGCTAGAGGGACCGCATGGCCGCTTGCTCGACGCTGACCATGAAAGCCTCTCGCTTGCCGATACGGTCTGCTTTGAGATGGAAGAATTGATGCATGCCAATGGCGCGGCGCTTCCTGTCCTCACCTATCTCTTCCACCGACTTGAAGCGCGCTTTGATGGCAAGCCGACTTTGCTCATCCTGGATGAAGCCTGGCTCTTCTTGGATGACCCTGTATTTGCGGCGCGTATTCGCGAATGGCTAAAGACCCTTCGCAAGAAGAACGTTTCAGTCGCGTTTGCGACGCAATCGCTGGCCGATATCGCCGGCTCATCAATTGCGCCAGCATTGATTGAGAGCTGTCCCACTCGGATCTTTTTGCCGAATGAACGCGCACAAGAGCCTCAAACCAAAGAAATCTATGAGCGATTTGGGCTGAATAGCCGCCAGATTGAGCTGATTGCGCAGGCGACGCCAAAGCGGGATTACTATTATCAATCTCCGCTTGGATGCCGATTGTTTGAGCTTGGTCTCGGGCAAATCGCGCTTGCCATCTGTGGCGCCTCATCGCCGAACCATCAAGAACTGATGGACCGCATATCGGCAGAAACTGACCGACAAGACTTCGCCGAATGCTGGCTGATTGAACAGGGCCTCTCCTGGGCAGCGGAAATCCTCAGCCGATGGCCTGGCGTAGTTGCCGACCTCCAACCTCATGCCATCGCCGCAGAATAGGAACCTCAAAGATGAAACGTTTTCTGATTTCTGCCGCCATCGCCGCTTTGCCGCTCTCGGTCATGACTGCGCCGCCTGCGAGCGCCCAGTTTGGCGGCGGCATCGTCTATGACCCGGCCAATCACACTCAAAACATTCTAACGGCTGTGCGCAGCCTCCAAGAGATCAACCAGCAGATCCAGCAAATCACCAATGAGATTGAGATGCTGGAAAACATGGCGCGCAATCTAGAGACGCTGGATCTCAACGTGGCGGAAGCCATCATTCGAGACCGCATTCAGCGGATCTATGACTTGATGCGCCAAGCTGAGGGCATTGGATATGGCGTCGATGAAGTCGAACGCGAATACGAAGAGGTCTACCCGGAAGATTATGGTGCGACACCGTCTGATCAACAGATCCTGGTCCAAGATGCACGTCGTCGCTGGCTCCAATCGCGCACCGCTTATCGTGACTCGCTCGTCACCATTGGCGCGGCACTAGAGGACAATCAAATCGATGCGAGCGCGATCTCTGATCTGATTGACCGCAGCCAATCCGCAGCAGGCGCGCTCGAAGCGGCGCAAGCGGGCAATCAGATTGAAGCAATGCAGGCCCAGCAACTCATACAAATCGAATCCATCATGGCAGCCCATTACCGCGCCGAAGCCCTGGAGCGCGCTCGCGCTCTAGCCGAAGCTGAGCGGGGCCGCGCCCGGACAAGAACATTCTTAGGGGCGTCCAACTGATGGGCGTGATCGATACATTCCTCGCAACCTTCATTGCCTATATCGATAGCGGCTTTGGTCTGCTGGCGGGAGACGTCGCCTATTTGACGACAACGCTCATAGCCATCGACATAACGCTGGCAGGTCTGTTCTGGGCGCTCAGCCACAATACAGACGTGATTGCAGGGCTTTTGAAAAAAGTCCTCTATGTCGGCTTCTTCGCCTTCATCATCGGCAATTTTGCCCTGCTCGCCAACATTGTCTTTGACAGTTTCGCTGAGCTTGGCGTGACCGCGGGCGGCGGGGCGATGACCGCCGCTGATCTGCTGCGTCCGGGCTTTATCGCAAGCGTCGGCTTTGATGCTGCCGCGCCCCTCCTTTCAGAGATCAGCGACATGTTGGGGCCGATCTCTTTTTTCCATAACTTCATCATGATCGCGATCATGTTTGTCGCTTGGGGCGTGATCATCATCGCCTTCTTCGTCCTCGCCATCCAGCTTTTCATCACCATCCTCGAGTTTAAGCTGACGACGCTGGCAGGCTTCATTCTCGTGCCCTTCGCGCTCTGGAATAAGACGACATTCTTGGCAGAGCGCGTCCTTGGCAATGTCATCACATCCGGTATCAAGCTGATGGTCCTCGCGGTCATTATCGGGATCGGATCCACCCTGTTCGCTTCGGTGACAGCTGCTTTTCGAACTGGCGCAGACGTCACGCTCGCACAAGTGATGGGCACAGTACTCGCCGCCCTGGTTTTTCTTTGGATGGGGATCTTTTCACCCGGCATTGCGAGCGGATTGATCACAGGCGCGCCGCAGCTTGGCGCAGGCTCAGCGGCAGGCACGGTCGCTGGCGCTGCAGCCGGGGCTTATGTCGGCGGCATTGGTGCGCGGGCGGCGGCTGGCGGAGTTTCCTCTGCCGTCAAAGCCGGCGCCTCCATGGCTGGCGCCGCCAAGACGTCCTACGCCATGGGATCAGTGGCCTCGGGCAAACAAGGCTTTGCAAGCGCGGCCGCGGGATTGGCCGGGGTTGCCCGCGCGGGCGGTGATGCGGCCCGGCGGCTTGCGGGGCGTCCGTTCTCCGGCATTCGAAGCGCTTATCAAAGCGGCTCGCAAAAAGCGTGGGAAACAACGGGCGGATCAGGGGTTTCAGACACCTCTTCGGGTTCAAGCGCGCCTAATGCTTGGGCCCGCAGATTTCAAACTGAGCAACGCGTCGGCCAGGCCGGCAGCATGGCGGTTCATTCGGTCCGCGATGGTGATCGCGGCTCTGGCGGCGCAGCCCCTCAATTAAGCGACAAGGACGAGTAGATGTTTAAGCGATCGACAAGCGACTATGGCGCAAGCCCGTATCCTGAGACACCTTATCAAAAGGCGGGTCAGGTCTGGGACGAGCGCATCGGTTCGGCGAGAGTCCAAGCGAAGAATTGGCGTTTGATGGCGATTGGGTGTCTCGGGCTTTGTTTTGTCACGTCCGGCGCATTGGTTTGGCGGAGCCTTCAATCCTCTGTGACGCCCTACATTGTCGAAGTCGACGAGACCGGCGCGGCTTTAGCCATTGGACCTGCCGCAGGGACTTACACCCCGTCGGATGCTCAAATTGCGCATCATCTCGCAATCTTTATCGGCGATGTACGAAGCGTCAGTTCAGACGCTGTGGTGGTTCGGGAAAACTGGCTGCGTGCTTATCAGTTCGTGACCGATCGCGCTGCAATGACGCTCAATGAATATGCAAACGCCAATGATCCCTTTGCCGATATTGGGCGAAGATCTCGAACCGTTGACGTGGTGAGCGTCGTGCGCGTGTCGGATGGCAGTTTTCAAGCCCGCTGGATTGAAAAGACTTTTGAAAACGGGTCGCTTACCGATGCATCGCGATACACCGGTCTTTTCTCGATCATTTCTCAAACCCCGACCGACGCGGAGACGCTCCGCGCCAATCCGCTCGGCCTTTATGTCCATGAGCTCCATTGGGGCGAGGACCTCGTCACAGGAGATACTGAATAATGACCCGCTTTCTCTCATCTGCCTCTGCGCTTGCAGTGCTGTCTGCGTGCGCGACAACGCCTGCGCTCGAACCGTTTGAGCCAGCTGACTTTGTCGCTGCGACCCCGATTGTCGAAGAGGAGATCTCCCGACCCATTGAGATTGTTGAGACCAGCGTGCCGCTCCCTCTACCCGGTCAGATGAAGAAGATTACAAGCAATGCCAACGCGCCAAACGTCTCTCCGCGACAAGCCATATATGAGGGCCGCAAATCGGCTCTCATTGAACCCTCGGTCGATGGCTATGTGAACGCCATCCAGATCTACCCTTACACCGAGGGTGCGCTGTATCGGCTTTATGCGAGCCCCGGTCAGGTCTCAGACATTGCGCTCCAACCTGGTGAAACGCTGGTCTCTGTTTCTGCGGGCGACACGGTCCGCTGGGTCGTGGGCGATACGGTTTCAGGCACCGGGCCAAATGCCCGCGCCCATGTCCTAGTGAAGCCCATCAATGCCGATATTCGCACCAATTTGATGATCGCGACAGACCGGCGAACCTATCATCTTGAACTAGAGTCTGTGCCGAGCGGTTATATGGCGGCTTTATCTTGGCGATACCCCGCTGACGAACTCGCAGAACTGACGGCTCGAAACGATCGGGTCATGTCTTCCCAATCGAGCGTGATTGAACGCGGTCTATCTCTGGATGGCCTTAATTTCGACTATCACCTCTCCGGCGACAGGCCGGCCTGGAAACCGGTTCGCGTCTTTGATGATGGCGCCCAAGTCTATATCCAGATGCCGGACAATATTGAAACGACCGATTTACCGCCGCTCTTTGTCCTTGGCAGCGATGGCGACGCCGAACTCGTCAATTATCGCCTACGCGGCAAATATTATATCGTCGACCGGCTTTTCCAGGCAGCTGAACTGCGCCTTGGGACAAAATCCCAGACCGTTGTGCGCATCTCCAAAACCGCCCGACGCTCGGGCTTTGCGGCATTGTTTGGAGGCTAGGTGATGAGCGAGCCTATTCCATTCGACGAGCATGCTGAACGGCTCAAGATTCGCTCCAACCCAAAGCCTGCAACGCGGATCAACCGCAAAGTGCTAATGGTCGGCGTGGGTCTTGGCGCGCTTGGTCTCTTCATGGCGGTGAGCGTTGCTCTGCAACCTCCCAAAGCGATTGATCCAGCTGATCGCCGCGAGCTTTACAACACGACCAATACCAGAAAGCCCGAAGGGCTTGCCGCCCTACCTACGAGCTATTCAGATGCGCGACCTGCACCGACCATACCACTCGGGCCGCCCATGTCAGGCGATCTTGGCTCAACCATTCTGGCGGCTGAGCGCGATCTGGGGTTACGACCGGAAATTATCACAAGCTACGAGAATGACTTTCGACCCAATCCGGCTGAAGAAGCCGCCCGGGCTCGGCGCATGCGCGAAGCCGCACTTGCCGAAGAAGCTGCCAAAGCGCCGGTCTTTTTCCAGCTGCAATCAAATGCGCAGCTTGGGGCGACCAAAGCGAACACACCGAATGAAAGCGTTGCGGCATTCGATCTAGGATCAGAACTCCTTGCTCTTGCTGGTCAGCCTAGCCTTCCATCAGCGTTTGGGGCGCCCACTGATCCAAACCTGCAATCACGAAAAGCAGCTTTTGCAAGCGAGGCTCGAAACTCCGACATCTACAATCCGCATCGCTTGCACGATCCGGTGTCGCCTTATCAGGTCATGGCAGGCACGCTCATCCCAGCAAGTCTGATCACTGGGATCAATTCTGATCTGCCCGGGACCATCATCGCGCAAGTAACCCAGCCTGTTTATGACACAGTGAGCGGCAATCATTTACTGATCCCACAAGGCTCACGTCTGATCGGGCGCTATCAATCCGAGGTGTCGTTTGGTCAGAGCCGTGCGCTGGTGGTTTGGGATAGGCTCATTCTGACCGATGGCAGTTCAATCCAGATCAGCGAGCCTAGCGCCGATGTTCAAGGCTATGCAGGTCTCGCCGATCGTACAGACCATCATTGGGACCGCGTCTTCGTGGCTGCAGGGCTCGCCACAATCATCGGGATCGGGGCTGAGCTCGACAATGACGGTGATGATGACATTGAGCGCGCGATCCGGCGCGGCACAGCCGATACGGTCAATGAGGCCGGCCAGAGAGTTGTCGATCGCAATCTTGGCATTCAACCGACTATTCGCGTGAGGCCTGGGTGGCCGGTGCGCGTGATCGTTACGCGCGACATCATTCTAAGACCGCAAGCGCGAGGATAAGAAATGATAGCCCAAAAGAGACATCTAGATATCGAGCGATTTCATGCAAAAATGCCTGACGGGCGAATATTGCTCATTGAACGCACTCACGATCTTGGGCTCGCGCCGCGGCTACAATCGCTGATTTCGTTTTATTCCGTACCGCTCGTCCTCATTCTCGCAGTGTTCGCTGGCCCGTTCATTCCGGCCGTCATGTTCGCCGGCTTTGAGTCATACATTCTTTTTGTGTTTGCCTCCGTCACCATGAGCGCAATCGCACAGAACAAGCTGATAGATTGGATGCAAAACTTCGATCTCCAACCCGACACTTGCGAAGTCATTGGGATGGACTGCTCAACCGAAGAATTATTCGATTTTTATCGAGACGCTCAGCTCTCAACTCCAACTGAAGAAAGGATACACTAATGAGCCTAAAACTCGGCAAGCTGCCCGACAGAACACCAGTCCGTCTGAACCTCTCGGTAGACCCTAAACTTGCGTCCAAACTGAACGACTACGCCAAGATATATCGCCAGACCTATGGGACTGAAGAGCGGCCGGAGGTTTTGATCCCGGCCATGCTCGAAACTTTTCTCGGCGCTGACGCCGGATTTAAACGCGCGCGCCGCGCGCTCTATGCCAATAAAGGAGACTAGACCTATGGCTCAGATTGGAACCTTCACTGCAAAAGACGGCAAATATACCGGCACCATCCGGACCATGACCATCAATGTAAAATCGCAGATCGTCCCGAATGCAAAGAAAGCGCGCGATGATGCGCCTGATTTTCGGGTCTATGCAGGCGGCGCTGAACTTGGAGCCGCGTGGCGCCAAGAAAGCAGGGATGGCGGGAAAGCCTATCTCTCGATTAAGCTCGATGATCCAAGCTTTGCTGCGCCCATCCGAGCTGCCTTCTTCGAGAATGAGTCAGAAGGCACCGGCGTGATGGTCTGGAACCGCGCCAAATCAGGCTGATCAATAGCACATGAGCCGCATCGATCTACCTCGGCTTGAAAATGCCATGCGCATCATCGCGCAGCTCATAGAGCGCGGAGATGATGCGTATTGGCCAATTCTGGAGCGCCTGGAAGCAGAGCGAGATGATTTTCTTTCAAGGCAAAAACGACTGAAGACCTATTTAACATCTCGCCCCCAAGATGCATCTCGAAAGAGCAAGTCTGGTTCAAACGCATCCAGATTCGCTGTGAAGAACCGCGGCGAGCATTGAGCCAATGTGGCGTGTGAGGGTGACCTTGTTTGGACACCCATTAGCTTTGTTCGTCTATGAGAATTTCAAACGAGGTTGAACGCCCCCCCACTTCAGAGCGACGCAAAATGCCTTTTGCAGCCAAATCAGCAAGATCTCGCGTCGCGGTGGCTGGGGACGCTCCGGTGATGCGTTGATAAGGTTTTGAGGAAAGCCCCTGCTCTAACCGGCCGGCCCCTTCCTGAAACAGGCGCTGCAAAGCTTTAGATTGTCTTTCATTAAGATGCTCGCGATTGCGCTCAAAGAAGCGGTTACGCCGCATGATGAAACGCGCTTCGGCTGTAGCTAAGTCAATTCCGCGAGCCATCGCGTTTGCAAACCAATCTACAAAGCTGGTGACATCGATTTGATCATTGATGACAGGGGCAGATTGGGCCGTTTGGAGCGCTTCATAATAGCCCGCTTTATTTTCTTGGATGGCTCTGGAAAGGCTGAACGGTGCGCGTTGAAAGAGTGGTTGCTCAGCCGCGATGAAGTCCGCCACGGCCCGGCCGATGCGCCCATTTCCGTCTGAATATGGGTGGATGGTCTCAAACCATAGATGACCGAGCGCAGCGCGTGCAGGTGTAGCGATGTGGACAGCGTTGGATGGGTCTGGCTTTGTCGCAGCTATCCAAGCGACAAAGGATGCCATTTCTTCGGCAAGGTGATTTGGCGGCGGCGCATCTAGATGCACGTGCTGTACTTCGCCGCGACGCGTCGTGACAACTTGCATCTCTTCGGTTCGCAGCTGACCGATATCACGCATGAATCGAGCGCGCTCGAAAAGCTGAGCATGCCATCCATTGAGGCGATCAACTGTCAGTGGACGCGAGACGTCTTTGGCATCCAACATCACATTCGCCACGTTTCGATATAGGCCTGCCGCGGCGCTCCGGTCTCTTTCTACGAGCGACGCTATAAGCGATTGTGTAACTGAGGCCGGGTCTAAGGTTTCGCCTTCAATCCCGAAAGAATGTATGGTTTCGGCGCTGACTTCTTGAATGAACGTATCGGTCTGATCTGTTCCGGAAAACCCCGCGCGCAGGCCAGCGAGTTCACCAGCCTTGCCGATGACGCGTTCAAATGTTTGCTGTAACATGGCCGCATCGAACGTGAGGTTTGGCCAAGCGTCGGTTTGCCAAATAAAGGGCATTCTTATCTCCTGATGAGATTAAATAGCATAATCCAATCAATATTTCTCCAATTTTGATTAGATTAAGGTATTTTTACGCATCACACCACGAGGGAATAAAACTTGGGCGCCAATCCGCAGCCTTCCTCGGCTCCTCGGGCCGAGGCAAACTCATGTCGTTGGGAGCCTACTCAGATCCCAGAAAATTTGATCTGGGCGAGCTAAGTTTTTTATCAGTCTTGCTCAGAGCACCTTGTCAAAGACTTTCAATTCAATTGCCGGACGAATCTGGACGCAGGTCACGATGCATTTCTTTTTTGAAACTTGGAAGGAGAAATACCCTCCCATTTCTTAAATGCACGAGAGAAGGACGCGGCTTCGGAAAAACCCAAAAGATAAGCAATTTCGTTTACAGAGGTACGCCTACCCAAGAGAAATTCTCGCGCCATTTTTCTGCGAAGATCATCTAAAACTTGAGAAAAACTGGTGTCCTCGTTCTTTAGTTTTCGAAACAAAGTTTGTCGGCTGAACCCAAGATCTGCAGATATGTCTTCTATGGTGACCTCACCTCGATGTAGGCGCGCCAATATTGCCTTTTCAGTTTTGCCTCGCCATTCACGCCTTGCTTTCAACGACGACAGTAGCGTATCCGCGTGACGGGTCAGTAACGAGAACGCATATTGTGGGTTCGATGATACCGTCCAGCTCGCAACATCCGGATGAAGCTCCAGGGCGTTCATTGGCGCGTCAAATCTTACTGGACATCTGAAGATTCTATCATATTCGGCTCTATACTGCGGCGCTGAGTATGTGAATTGCACAGATAAGACATGCGGTTCTTCCAAAAACCGTCGTGGTCCACATGTTAGTCGAACAAAAGCTGCCTCGATGAGTGGTCGAACGGCGCTTGGTTCTTTTGCACGCATTCTCATAAATAATCTTCCGAAGGACTCACGCAATTCGAACGCGGAAACAGCTTCAATTTCACCATAGTCGGCTGCGAGCCGGCTGTATCTTTGCAACTGCTCGAAGGCCTCGCCCATCGTGGAGGACGCCTCCATAATCAAGCCGACGACGGATATATCAGACATCCCTACCGTCTCCGCAAAATGCAGCGTAAACGCCTTGTTTCCCGTTTGCGCCTCAGCTTCACGCGTTAATTCAAGAAACTTCGGCAGCGGCACTCGACTGTCTGGGTTTTTCAAATCTGCAGAGCTTAAATCCGCCGCTCTCATAAGCAGCTCTTCTTCAACTCCGCATCTGTCGGCATAGTTCAACAAGCCAGCAACTAGACCAGCAGAGACACTTGCATCCGCCATCACCTAAACCCCACTCGATGCAACCAACGGTCTAATCGCCGTTACGAACCGTCATAGCGATGAAAATCGAAAATCTATACAGAGCGGAAGATTTTAAATTCAACGGACGCAATATCGAATGGCAGAACCTTCACTCATCCGGCTGTATCTAATCCGAGGGTTATACCTCCTGCTTGCCTTTGGGTTGTCTGTGCAACTTTGGCCGCTTTTGTTGGGTCCAATCGCCTTAGAACCTTTTTACGAGAGTGTGGTGACCGCAATGCTGAGTACGATGGCCCTCACCTCCTGCATAGGTGTTGTAGCCCCGCTCAGAATGCTGCCCATACTTTTATTCGAAATGACCTGGAAGGTAACGTGGCTGCTAAGTGTAGCGCTTCCCAGATGGCTATCGGGAACACTCACAGAGGAGTTTGGTAGTGAATTGTTTGCCATGGCAATGGTTCTGCCATTCCTCCTGATTTTCCCTTGGCGATACTTCATCGGGCAGATTTCTTCTCATCAAGTTCGGTGGCGTTGACTTGCCTCATCGTAAGCTCACCGTATCGCGGGCTGGGTGTCAAAGTTTCGAATGACGTTGGAAATTTGAGGAATAAGCCAGATGGGTTTGAACCAATTACGCAGCCCAAGCGACTACCCCAGCAGTGCTCCTCCCTCGCTCAATAGATCAAGGCCCGTCGGTGATGACAGACTATAGCGACAACGCCATTATCAAGGTGCAAAATCTTGCTTATGCTTATCCTGGCGCGCGCCAACCTACAATTGAGGGTATTGAGTTCGCTGTCCAAAAAGGCACCATTTTTGGCTTATTGGGACCGTCAGGTGCAGGCAAAAGCACAGTTCAGCGAATTCTGACAAGGCAGATCCGTCGACTGGATGCCGGCTCGGTGCGGGTCCTTGGGCGCGACATAGGCGAATGGGATCACACGCTATACGAACGTGTGGGCGTGGGATTTGAATTGCCCAATCACTATCCCAATTTAACCGCGATTGAGAATCTCAAATTCTTCGCATCGCTCTACGCTTCGGATACCCAAAATCTATATAAGTTGCTCCATTCGGTGGGCCTAGAAGGCGCTGAGCACCAACGCGTGAGTGAGTATTCGAAAGGTATGCAAGTGCGGCTCAACTTCGCGCGTGCAATCGTACACGACCCTGCTCTTTTGTTTTTGGACGAACCAACTTCAGGGCTAGATCCGACGACAGCAGAGCAGATGCTCGCGCTGATTGAAGAGCTTCGGATTAAAGGCAAGACGATTGTCTTGACGACCCACAATATGCATGACGCCGAACGGCTCTGCGACCGAGTGGGTTTTTTGGCCAATGGTCGAATGGTCGCCGTGGACAGCCCTGGTGCATTCAAACAAAAATATGGCGAGCGGTACGTCAACGTGAGTGTTGCCGATACCGTCGGCGCAACCGAGGCCCGATTTCCACTCGAAAAGCTCGGAGACAATTCTGAGTTTCTAAGCTTTCTCCAACGGGGGGAAATACAAACAATGCATAGCCAAGAAGCGAGCCTCGATACGGTATTTCAGATCGTCACTGGTGAAAGCCTGACGGGCAGAGGGTAGCAGAATGAATGCCACGTTAAACATGGTGCGATGGGACGTATTGCTGCAAGTACGCAGTCATCTCTATACCGCAACCGCGCTAACCACAGGAGCTTTTTGTCTTGTGGTGATCTTGCTGCAACCCTTCAATCTCTCCAGCAAATGGCTATCCATCTTGCTCTTCACCGATCCGGCCGTGATTGGGTTATCATTCGTCGGCGCTTTTGTCTTGCTGGAGCGAGGCGGAAATACTCTATCCGCCATTGCGGTATCCCCCTTAATGGGGCGCACCTATGTGCTTGGGAAGGTTATTTCGTTTTCATTGCTCGGGACACTCTCCGGCGGCACGGTCGCTGTCGCCGCATCAAATGGAGACTTGAACCATGCTTTGATGGTCGGGTCTTTAATTTTGACAAACGTTCTGGCTGTCCTGATGGGCTTTGTCATCGCCGCGCACTCAGTCACAGTGAATCAGTTTTTGGTCCGGATGTCGCTAACAATCGTCCTAGTGGTTTTGCCGAGTTTGCCGTTCCTCGGGCTGGCACCTGGAGCTTGGCCCGTGATCTTCGCTATTATCCCTTCCTTCAGCATGCTCGTGATACTTGAAGCCGGATTTGGCGCGAGCTCTGTTTCAGTTCCCGTTTATTTTGGTCATGTGATTTACTTGCTCATCTGGATCATTTCAATTTGGTTTTGGGCAGTTCGCGCGTACGAAACGTCCTTCCGCGAAGCGGGAGCGTGATCGAGATGTTCCGCGCTGCTGCAACCATTCTTTCTTTCGATCTTAAAACACTTCTGCGCGATCAATTTTTATTCGTTGTTGCCGGTATTACGGGTCTGTTTCTGATCGCACTCGCTGCAATTGGCATCAATCGCGAGGTTTTGGAGCTGACTCACTGGCAGCCATGGATCGCCTATCTCTTGATTATGTTCGTGCTCAGCAATGCCGGTACATATGGGATGCTGTTTGGCCTTATCTTTGTCGAAGAGGTAGAAACTCGTGCGCGCGCCGCGTTGATGGTTTCACCAATTCCTTCGACGCACCTAACCTTGCTCAGAACCGTCAACTTGCTGATTTGGTTGAGTGTTCAACCCGTCTTGTTTGTTGGTTTTGTCGATGCCGCCTGGCAAGCAACACCATTGGAGAGTTTCGAGTGGGGGCTACTTTGCCTCTCGCTGGCACCGCTAGGGGCAGCCTTTATGATCATCCTATCAACCATCGCCTCAAATCGTGTGGAAGCATTAGCAATGGGAAAATTCTTCTCCTTGGCGACAACGCCGCCAATGCTGCTTTTCCTCCTGCCACCAGATGTTTGGTATCGCCCCCTATTCTTGACCTTTCCAACCACGCCTGCGGTTCATGGTTTCGACGCTTTCAGGAACGGGGATACAAACTCCGCGTACATCTGGTTGGGTGCGGGCTTTTCTTACGCACTCATTGTTCTAGTCTTTGCTGTTCGACGCTTTGTTCGCGCATCGTACCGCGTCGATGCGTAGAATTGATCGATGAGGACGCTTATACTCACTCTGTTGGGCCCGAGTATGCGGCGGAACAATTGTTCGAGCTCAGAGACGCCGTCTCGGCATCCTGCTGGAGTGCGAAGGTTTCCAGGCCAATCCCAATGACCACAATTGCTACAATTTTTTTGTTGCAGCGAGCGTTAACTGACGAATAGGACCAGTCGCGAACGGCGTATAACGGAATAATCGTTTTCATTCACTTTCGTCGACAGACGAGACAGATTTAGCTGAATTCTATCCAAATATTCGTGAAAGTGTGCCATGAGAATTCTACTGATTGCTATTTTAAGCCTGCTTTTCACCGTCGCGTGTGTCGCAAATCAAACGATCGTCGCCAAGGATTCAGAGAAGCTCCAAGAGGAGATACCCGACGAGCTGCTTCTCCAAAGGCTTAGCAACTTCCCTACAACTCGACCTTGGCCAATCGAATGGTTTCAGCCGCAGGAACGTATTATGGGAGGGTTATTGCCGAACCCAACCCCGACGCCGCGTGATAATCCTCACGTTGATGACGTGAGTTGGCAGAAGGCAGTTGAGTATGCCAAGCACACCAACAGCGATGTTCTCTTCGTTTGGCATGATGGAAAGCTTGACCGAGCATGGTCAAAAGAAGGTTACGTCACCGACTCGCTTACAAACACCTATTATCTGAATTATTTTGTTCTCGTTCTTGCTTATGGGATCGCGCTGGAGGAAGGAATTTTTGAATCCATCGACATTTCGGTCGATTATTTCCTTCCCGAATGGGAAGGCCAAGAAAGAGGTCGAATTACCTTGCGCAATCTCTTACAAATGCACTCGGGATTGGAGCTTTACAAAGACAATCTCGACCCAACTCATAAGTCGACCAGATTATTCTTTGGCTCGCAGACCACCGAGGCGGCGCTCGAATTCGATCTGGCGCAATCCCCCGGAACTCAGTTTGAATACAATTACGTTGTTCCCGAGATCCTTGGTATAATCCTAGAGAGAGCGTCTGGCGAAAGGTATGCAAATTTTGTTTCGAAGCGGATCTGGAAACCACTGGGTAACAGTGATGCATATGTCTGGCTCGATGGACCCGATGGACGCGCACACTTCAACGCGGCTCTATTCGCTGATGCTGATGATTGGCTGAGGATTGGCGTATTAATCGCTCAGGGCGGGCTCTGGAATGGTCAGTCGATCGTACCAACGGCTTGGATCGAGGAATTGTCTAAACCCTCGCCATCAAATCCAGCTTACGGGATGGTGTGGTTGGCTGAACCGTATCAGCAAACGCGTCGCCTCTCAAATAATGTAAGTTATGTGATTGAAACGCAAAATCCGTTCACGATCGAAGATCTCTTAATCTTCGATGGCTATGGTGGTCAGCGCATATACGTGTCTCCCGAAGAACAGTTAGTCATCGTTAGAATTGGCGCCACAGCGCGAGATAATTGGGACGATTCTATGATCCCAAATTTAATCGCGGGTGGACTTAAACAACGTTGAGTCGTCTCTCATTACTATGGGGGATGTGCTAGCTGAGCTGCATCAATACTTCCATGGCGGCACGTTCACCAGATTCCATTGCGCCTTCCATGCCGCGATTGATCTCCGCGGTATGCTCACCAGCGAAGTGGACACGTCCGAATGATTCCCCAACATTAGAACCGAACTTCGTTACGTGTCCTGGCTTCCATGAGGAATACAACCCGCCCGCAAAGCGGTCGTGACGCCAGGAATAGACTTTGACGGGTCGCAGGGCGCCTTTAGTGGACGGACGGATCCGCGCAAGATACTCGAGCACCTCATTCGCCGCTGCATCTGGTGAAAGCCTGTCGAGCCTTTCTCCATGAGGACCATTCACGAACGCGAGAAAGGTTGTCGGCTCGGAGGTTTCGCCATAGCGCAACGCCGCGAAGCGGCCAGCTGGACCATCGGTCCACGTATCCGGAGGAAGTCCATCTTCCTCCCAAAACCGGCGGACCGGAACATAATGCGCCTGAAATGCCTGAGTGTATCCCATAGTGGCGATACACTCGGCACGAACCGCAGGTAATACAGGATCAAAACGTATATGTGCGAGCGCGGCATAAGGTATGGTTACAATCACACGATCGGCTCTCAACATCTCGCCTGAATTCGTATGGACTTCAACGCCATCATCCAACTGGCGTATCCCCTGGACTTCAATGCCGGTTCGAACACCTTTTTTTAGCCCACCCGCCATAGCTTCCGGCAATCGTTGATTGCCCCCCTCAATGGCGTATCCCTCAGTTCCAATCTTACGCTGAAGATCGCCCCAGACCAAAGTATGGAACATGGCTAAGGTTGAGAAATCAAAAGCGTTTGTGCCATAAAGCATGGCTGTGCCGCATGCCAGGTCTATGGCAGCATCTGTCTCGCCTTGACGCTTCATAAACTCGTAGATGGAAATGTCCCACTGCGCGTGTTCAGGCTTTAACCAATCGGTTGTGCTGCTCAGCGGATTGGCCTGCATGAGCTTGGGCCATTGATAGGACCAAGGGAGCATCGACTTTTTGTCTGCTGGGAATGGATTGCGAGCTGAGCTGGCCCAATCAGAGGGAAGGATACTCTCACCACCAAGATTGATCAGGCTGTCACCCTGTGTACCTTCAGTGCGCTGCCGCACCGGAATGAGATTGGCGCCGAAACGTCGAGCGGCATCCAGAACCCGAGCATAACCAGCTCCAATACCGTTGCCCCCAGCTTCCGGATGTCCGGGTACATCATCAAGCGTGAATAAACGTCCTCCGACTCTATCGCGCCCTTCGATTAAAGTAACATCGACACCCTCACTCTCTAGAAGGAGAGCGGCATTCAAGCCAGACAGTCCTGCACCGATGACAATGACGCTTTCGCCAACTCGCGATCGACTAAATGCCGGACCGGATATTGAACCCGCTGTTGTGGCAAGGGCGGCACCCAAAATTACATGTCTTCGCGTGGGATCAATCATCGCAATTGCTCCTACAAATCTTTGAGTGGCGGGAGGGGAGCTGAAATCGGTGTGCGCTGTTCTTTATAGTGCGCATCGTTCAACTTGTATTGCCCGTGAAACTCAGTCGGAGCGTTAAGAAACTCCGGCAATTCGCGTTCAATATACTCGACGATATGGCGAGGAACTTCATCCAATGTTCGAGGTTTAAAAGTCGTTCGCACCGAAAAGATTTTGCCCGGTGTTTGCCCCATTAGCATCCATGGCTCCCAAGGCTTGAACGTCTGGAAGTCCCCGGTGAAAGACGGAATGGACGGAAGAGAATGATCTTCCATCTCACGTGTTTTCGCTTGCCAGCGATACACCTCAAAAGTCTCCCATGTCTCACCGATAGACGCACGAGGCCATTCTTGGGGATCTAGTTTGTTTGGAAGCGTTGTGCGCGCAATTGCATCTCCGTAAGCCATGTTTCCGCGATAGAACCAATCCAGTACGAGGCTGCGGTCCATCGGATCGGCGGTCTCCATATCATAGCGTTCTGGGAACTTGTTAGGATCAAGCGTATAGTCCAGTGGTCCATCACGATAGTGGAAGACATCCAGCATTTCTCCGGTGTATGGATTTTCCCATCGGTCTAGCACCTCGTTTGTTCTAAAGTCGCAAAACAAAATGACCTGATTGGCAAGGTAGCGAAACGCGCCGTTCGGCTGAGGATATGTTCGAACATTCGCCAGTGACTCGAGTCGAAAAAGCGGGACGAAGGAATTCGGCCCTCTGATACCGAAAGCGGGACCGAACACATAGAGGTAGGCTTCTTCGCCCGGCGTTACGGTGCCCCACATGCGCGACAGCAATCGCAAGTTTTCCGCAGGGTCTTGCCACCCAAACTGTTCTGATGGAGACAGAGTGCCTGAAAGTGACGGTCCGGCATTATTTGTCGCGAGTTCAGGGTTTGACGATTGGGCACTGCAGGCTTGAAGCATGCCGGTGAAGCCGAGCGCGCCCAGACCTGAACTTGCTTTGATCAAACCACGGCGAGAAACACCTTTTCCTTGGAACATAGTACGGCGCAAATCTGTCATAAGAGCTCCTTCTAAGTCGCACACAAATCCAGGTGGGCTTTAAGTACAGTGTATCTATTAAGATCCGCCAATCCAAAGCTCTTGGCTATCGATTTGTCGTGATATTCTCGCGCAGGCAGCGATCGGGATTGAATATGACCGCTCATCGTCGCGAGTTACCATCCGCGACAGGCCCCTGCCTGCTCATCCATTCTGTTTTGTTTTCGTCGCGGGCTTCAATCCACGAATAAATGGAGGCGCTGACGACTTCCGACTTTCGATCTTCAAGTATCTCACCATTGATTCACTGAAATCATACGAGGTGTAGGCATGAAAAACCCCTTACAATCGCGCGCACTCTCTCGTCGCGGCGTTTTGACTGGTATCACCGTGGCGAGCTCTTTAACGGCGTGCGCTTCGATTACTCAGACTGAAAACAAAACCGTTGGACTGTCCAAGGCAACGAAACCGACTTTTGATTTCGACGATCCGCTAAATAATGTCGCTGCGATGGCAAGGCTTGCGGGTGATCTTGATCCAGCGAAGTCGGGACGCGTTAAGTACAAAGGGCGGGCGTTCGGTCTTGTTCCTGGCCAAGCCATCGAACCGCTCTATGGCATTGAGGGTATGGGAACAAACCGCATCGAAGTCATGCCCGATGGATCTCATCGCTTTTTGTTCTCAGAATTTGCAGTTTATACCGACCTCAAGACAGGCGAGCCCCTGTCGGAATGGTCGAACCCTTTCACCGGGCGCGTCGTGGAGGTTTGGCACCAACGCAATGGTCCTATCAACTTTGCATTGTCCCCTGGGTTCAATGTGTTTGGTCAGTTCGACGCTGTCGATTCAGGTGATGGCTTCCAACTGCCATGGGAAATGATTGATGGATATGCGAGTTTTGCGCTTGATGTCACATCGAAACGCTCCAATCCGCTGACGCCAGAAACTTGGCCAATGGAGTCCTCTGGCGAAACTATGTTTATATCCGAGCACTCGCAGTACTTTGTCGATCCAATGGCACTGAGTGACGAGTCAAAAACCAGCCTTTCTTTTCACGCGACACTTCAGAGCAACAAACCGTGGCACCCGTGGATGCAAATGGGCCAACGGCCCGGCTTCGTTTTTGCTCGACTGAGTGCGAGCAAAATCAACGGAATTGGAGACCTTAGTCCAAAAGTCGCTAGATTCGCTCAGGATAACCTTGCTGACTGGATTGACGCTCCATCCGAATGGACCGGGGACTATTATACCGCTCATCGCATTTATGGTGAGACGAAGACACCAGCCGGTCCTGAATGATGGATCGCGCGGTAATGAATTCTCGAGGTTGGGTTTGGGCGATCGCGTTGTCCGTATACCTTGTTTCTTGTGCGCCCAGTGTCTCAGAAAACAGCTCTAGTCTAGATCTAGATGTTGCGCAGGGGTCGAAGTCGCATGATGAACATGACGTTGCCGAGATTTTGCGTAAGGATGACGGACTTCTGGTGGAGCGAGGGCGCCGACTGTTCATTCAGTGTAAAGCTTGCCACGCCATTGGCCCCGAAGAAGCTCAGTTCGCTAAAGTCGGGCCGGCTTTAAACAATATTGTCGGTGCAGATATCGGTTCTGTAGATGGATTTGAGTACTCCGACGCGCTTTTGACCATGGACGGACAATGGACGCGACAATCTTTATCGCTTTTCCTAAAAGCGCCGAATGACTATGCGCCTGGAACGATCATGGCCTACGCTGGATTATCCAACACGCGTGATCGCGCGGCGATAATTGCGTACCTCGAAAGCCATACCCCGGTCGATTAAGACGTTCGAGTTGGCTGTACTTGCTTGTATCGCTATTGCGTGCACGGTATGAGTCTAATCATGATAGAAGCGACAGGTTTAAAAGTCGGCTCAAGAATAGCTCAACCCGCTCGACGGGTACTCGCTTTCTATGTTGGCGTTCCGCTCGCTACTGCCCTGATTATGGGTATGAATCACGCTGGAAGCGCGGAGCATATGGATACTCTGCCTTCGCTGCTATACTGGAGTGGCATTTCCATAATTCTATGGGCTCTATTGGACGGTTTGAGCCGAGCTGCTCTGACAATACTACAGCCTTGGTCGCCCCCAATTTGGGTAAGTCTGCTAGCCGGCTCTATTTTTGCAATGATCGTGTTTGCGCCTGTGCTGCAGTTTTATTCGAAACTGGTATTCCCGATACTTGCACCTGGGATCGATATCGAAGTGCCGCGCACTTTGATAAAACAGGTCTCTAACCCGTTACAGCTTTTCAGTTTTATTGTTGTTCCAGTCTATTGGTTGCTCTCAGTACTCGCTTTTGCTCGTATATTTGGATATCCGAGGTATGCAATTGCAGGACTCCCTTCCGACCCGGTCGCGGCGTTATCTCGTCCGGATGAAGACTCAGAACCTCAACGCGTTGGCCTCTTCGCGCTTATTCCCCACAAAATCGGTTTGGACATCATCAGTCTACACGCAGAAGATCATTATGTCCGAGTAAACACTTTGCTCGGAAGCGCTTTGGTCCGGTATCGTTTCAGCGAGGCGGTGAAAGAAGCCCGTCTTTTGGGCGGCGTTCAAGTTCATCGCTCGCACTGGGTTCGTCTTTCTAAGGTTACGGGCGTCAAGGATGAAAGCGGCATCAAACATGTCACCCTGCAGGATGGCTCGTCCGTGCCTGTTAGTCGCTCATACGTCGGTGTTTTGAAAGCGGTGAACCTGATCTAAGGGTATTGCTGCGTCGACTGAAGGATGGGGTAATTTTCAAGTCTCGATTCAATCGGTTGAGTCTTGTTGCAGCGGGCGCCAACTATCAAACAATCCGATTGTATACACACCCGACCCCTCACGAAGCGGTTTGATTTCGTTCTGATATTCATCGGAGTACCACATGGCTTCGAACGCTTCACGACAAGGATAACTTTCTACCACGAAGCCATCCGACTGCCACTCGCCTTCCAGAACCTGCGTTGGCGGGCTCACCATCAGGTACTTCCCGCCATTTCGGGCTACAATCTTGCTATCTCTTAAAGCCTTTGCATAGTCGCCAGAGATGGATCTATCGAGATCGGCGATTTGAACCACAAGGTAGACCGGTCGATTACAGTCCAGAGTTGCTGCTGGCCCTTCGAGGATAGACTCATTTATCGCTGTTGGTGGCTCATCAAGCGGAGGAATAGACGAGCAACCAACGAGGAAAGCGACACAGAGAAAAGGGAGATAACGCAACAAATGGATCCTTTGGGAGACGAGGTAATCGACCGGCCTTGAGTTTTGCCGAGGCATTGACGAAATGCCTCGGCAAGTGGGTCTAGTAGGTAAAATCCAATCTCAAACCATAGTATGCCGGTTCGCGCAAAGCCAGCAGGTAAGAGCCTGGAGATCCGGATACTGAAAAATCGCTAAACCGCGTTGCGAAGGCAGGCGTGTCTTCATCAAAGATGTTCCGACCAAACGCTGTTACGCGAATGTTTTCGTTCTCGACGCCGATACGCCCATTGAACAAGGTTGTTGATGGTATTTCAGCTGTATTTGTTTCATCCAGGTACTGGCTAGAGCGAAAAGAAAGATCACCGCTCGCGAACCAGGACCAGCCATCTGTCCAGCTCAGATCGTCACGATAAGTTCCGATCAAACCAAACATGTGCTCGGGAGTATTTTGTAGTTTATTCCCTCCAACTTGCTGGTTGCCCCCGAAAGCAAGCGGGATACGGGATATAAAGTCTTTGTATTCGGCATTTATGTACGCATAGGTTATGCGCGCATCGAAATTGTCCGAAAGTTGGATGGAGTTTTCGAGTTCAATCCCGAAAATCTCAGTTTCACCGGCATTGGTTCTCGCAACAACTGTTGGAGTTGGGAAGCCGGGTGCAGATGGAACGTTTTCTTGAACGACTTGGTTGGACCAATCAATGTAGAAAACGTTAGCGCTAAATAGTCCAGCACCATCTCGGTAAGACTTGCGAAACCCGGCTTCGTAGTTCCAAGTTTCTTGTTCATCAATGACAACATTCTCCGGAGCCACCCCAGAATTCGTGTTGAAATCTCCAGGCGTATTTCCCTGAGAAACAACGCCATACAGTAAGATATCATCATTGAGCTGATAATCGATGGTTAGCCGCGGCAGGAAACTTTCAAACGTCTCGGTGAATGCCGTGCCTTCTCGCTCAATTTCGTCGCGCGCAAATCGGCCTTCGAGTGCGATTGTGAGTGCATCCGAAACGTCATATTCTAACGCGCCGAAAATCGCAGTATTTTCAACCAAACGTGGCGTACTCGGAAAAGAGAATGGGAATGTCAGCGAACTCTCAATTCGTTCAGATTCAAAGTACAATCCACCCAGCAACCATCTAAAAGATCGGTTTTCTGGTGACCGAAGTACTACTTGTTGACTGAAGTCTTCGTATTCGGATTCAAACGTAAATCCAAAAACCGGCGTCGGCGTACCATCACCATCGGCTGAATTTACGCTGCTTTCTGTGTTGTGCGACGTTATAGACGAGAGGGTGTAGCCGTCAAAATCGAAGTCTGCGAAAAGCGAGTAACGCTCTTGATCTACCGAACGCCGTCCGCCCGGATACTCAAGTGTGTCTAAGTTCAGAGCAATTTCGCTCGGGATCGGGATTTCGCCACAAAACGCCTGATTGACGCCGCCGCCATTGGGCAAGCAGTTATTCAATGCTGCGCCTAAGAGCCTGCTCGTGTTATGACCATCGACGAATTCGACAGTCTGCGCCCGAAACGTGATTTCACCATTTTCGGTTGGTCGCCAGGTTAGCGATCCCGAAAAACCCTTAGTTTCTTCTTCTTGGACACGATCATTTGTAAGTGTGTTCTGGAAGGCCCCGTCGGCAACACCTACTTGCCCGTAAAGTCTAAATGCAAGTTTGTCGTCTACGATGGGGCCGCTGACACCGCCGCTCGCAGAATACCGGCCATCCTCTGCTCCTTCAATTCGAGCGTGCGTCCGGTAATCGAAAGTCGGGCGTTTGGAAATGAAATTCACTGCACCAGCGAATGTCTGACGGCCGAAGTAGACGGCTTGAGGGCCACGCACCACTTCTATTTGTTGGACATCATCGCTTCCCATCGTTCGAGCCACGCCGCCAACGAATACACCATCATGGAAGAAAGAAGCATTTTGATTGTCTCTAAAGAAGCTGTTGACAGACATCCCACGAATAAAAGGTTGTTCGTTTTGACGCGAATTGTTCTGCATAGAAAACCCTGGAGTGAGTTCGGCTAGGCTTGTGATATCTGGATTGCCCAATTCTGCGAGCGCGGCAGAATCATATGCGGAGATCGCCAGGGGGGCATCGGAAAGCTCTTCCGAGCGCTGCCGGGCAGTGATGTAGATTGTATCCTGAACCGACACTTCGTCTTCAGCGGAGGTGCTCTCGGTGTCCTGTCCAAAAGCTGGAAAACCACTCAAAACAAGCATCGAAGCTGCGCTGATCAATCCAAGTTTGTTGCATCCGATTTTTCTGCTTTTGATGTTTCTAAAGTACATGAAGTTCCTCCCTGCTGACTTCGAACCGGTTGAGAGACCAATAAGAAGGGTTGTACAGCACGAGCCAACCACATGTGTCGTTGACCTCATTGTCGTGACGCGCGGGCACTTCTGCGTCATCGATTTTGGCGCCAACTGCACTTTGCGTCACGTGGCACTGATTGATTTGCCGCTCCTTATGCCGATCCGATCATGCAAGGTATGCCCCCCCCCTTTCTTTCAATCCTGAACCCAATCCAGAAAATTAGGCATAGGACCAGAGGTGGCCATGATTTAAGGTTTCAGCGAGTATTCTAAAGCGATTAACGCGCGAACCTAGCTCGCCTGAACTGAGTTTATTCTGAATCCATCGCCTCGAGTCCTCAGAGGGCTCATCGCTATCTTGACCATACCAAACCGATCATCTCCGCAGACCAAGAATTGTCGTTTTCCTTCGACAGCTTAGCACATACGCAACTATTCGCTCTCACGCTCGATATTAATAAACCACCACCAAAACTCCAACGGCGGTTGCAATCCAACCCCAGGAAGGTTGAGGGCGTCCGTTATGCGAGTACAAGCGGTCGTTAGAACTTGATTTTCGTCACAGCTCGCTGTTTCCCAGAACATAACGTAAGCCCCATCTTAGGTGGGAGTTTTGACCTAGCTCCCTGGTTTGTGAAAGTGCATGATCTCGTGCGAAACTCACAATCGTTCAGCCGCTATTATCCGACGGTCTTTACTTTCCCATGCACCGAAATCAATTCGGTCATTGCGCGTCGGATATAGCTCTCGCAGATCGCTTTCTGAAACTGGCGGTGAGTATAAAAATCCTTGAAATTCGTCGACACCTGTGGCGCGCAGGAATTGTTCTTGCGTCTCTTGCTCGACACCCTCTGCTGTAACCTGAATTTCTACTGCGTGGCTAAGCTTCGTAATTGCTTTAATGATTTCACTGGCAAATTTATTTTGATGATCCTGAATGAAAGACTGATCGATTTTGATCCGGTCTACTGGAAGCCGGTGTAGTAGTTTGAGAGAAGAGTATCCCGTGCCAAAATCATCAATCGCGATCTGAAATCCCGCATTCCGAAGCTTTTCTAAATTTCGAACTGTTTCATTTGTCTCATCTAATAGTACCGACTCGGTCACTTCAAGCTCGATGCGTTGGGGATCGATCTTATACTTATCTACTTGTGCTTGAACCCAGTCAGCGAAATCACGCTTTTGAAGTTGAATGGGGGAAACGTTTATCGAAACCCTTAGATGCGGCCATCTCGTCGCAAATTGAAGGCATTGCACGGTTATCCACTGCCCCAGTTTATGGATGAGTCCAGTTTTTTCAGCGAGCTGGATTATTTCAATCGGTGAAATATAGCCCTGCACAGGATGCGCCCATCTAAGCAGGCCCTCGACGGCTTTGATCTCGGCCTGATTATCGACCCGCGGCTGAAAAAATACAAAAAGACCTTCTCGCTCTACGAGCGCAGCCCTTAATTCAGTTTCGAGAATTGAGCGGTCGCCCTCCATATGGGTCACGCACGCATCGAAAATGCGAAAATCACTCTTACCGGAAGCTTTCACAGCATAGAGCGCTAAGTCTGCGTTGCGCAAAAGTTCTTCAGGTGTATCGGCGTGTTCCGGCGCGCTTGCGATGCCAACGCTTGCGCCAATTTGTACAGATTTTTCCACTTCACTGGAAATTAGATCAAATGGGTCAGACGTTGCTTCGACGATACGATGTCCGAGCGCGGCCTGTTGATCGTGAGGCGGCGCATAAGGTATGAGAACGGCAAATTCATCGCCTCCATATCTGCACGCGACCGCCTCTTTTGGGATAGTGCTCACCAATCGATGAGCAAACAGTGATAAGAGCTCGTCTCCAGCCTGATGGCCTAGCGTATCATTTACCTGTTTGAAGCGATCAAGATCTATAAATATCACGCTGCAGGCCGAACGTTTATCATAGAGCTGCGCGACCATCCGTTGAAAGTAGGCGCGATTGTAAAGCCCGGTTAAACCGTCATGCGTTGCTTCATGTTCTAGCGCGAGTGTTTGATCCGACAATGAGCGCATCGTACTCATCGTCAGCAAGGCGCCGCTAATCGCGAACCCCACCGCCACAAGCAGACCAATAATCACCATGAATTGGCTCATCGGGTCGAACTTAGGGGCGAAAATGGGGAGCAAAAGCATCGCCATGACGGTAGACGAGTTGCCGATAATGATGGCCAAAACAGACCGATAGATAAAGCGCTGAGTGTAAATCAGCTGCACACCCCACAACACGATCGCAATTTCAGAGCTGCCATTTGCCGGGTGGAACCAGTACAATATGCCTATGCCCGTCCAGCAGGGCACCGTACAAAACCCGGAGGCTAGATAATTGATCAGTTGCGATTGATCCATCGCGTCTGAGGAAATGTCCTTGGTGGCAAACCATGTCCACACTTCGCAAATCAAAATACCGGATATCCAGGTCAAAGCAGCAATCGGGCCCAGTATAAAACTGCTTATGGTCGACAAAATCAGCGCAATCGGAATTCGATAAGGCCCGACTTTATGCTGCACGCGCGCAACATCGGTTATTTCTGCTCGTAGCGCTGCGAAGTCGATCATTTTGCGGCCATGTTGGAAAATTCAATGCGAACCGGATCAATCAGGTCACTGTCTTCGTGTTGAGATGGATGGAAGTTTGGTTTGAACCAGGAAAGCCATCCCTTTATGAGCGCTCTCAGAACCCCGCCTTTACCAAACAGATGCGAAAGGCTTCGCTTCAACCTGCCGCGCGATTCGATGCCGTCAGCGTCATAGAACTTGGACATGTTGAACCAAACTATTCTAGCAAAATGGTAACTTGCCTCCAGCATGGCGATGCTTCGAAACAGAAATCGGCGCGGCCTGGACCAGTGTTTGGTCGCAAATAGGAATGTATCGAACGCGACGGATTTGTGTTCCACCTCTTCCAAGGCATGCCATCTCCACATCTGGCGCACAGATGCTGGCGTGCCGCGCAAATGTTCCTCGTTTTCTAAGAGCTCTCTTGCAAACAGCGCTGTGAAATGTTCGAGCGATATGGTTAGCCCCAATTGACGAAACCGAGACCGCTTTCGAAATTTACCGAGTTCCCGTTCAACGAGCGCATATTGCGCGGTCGTATCATAGCCTCGATCTTCGACCTGCTTGTTAAACGCGACATGCTCTCGCGTGTGAAGGGCCTCTTGCTTTATGAAATCTGCAATTTCGGATCTCAGCGCTGGCGGCGCATCGTTTCGAAATGGTTTCACGCTGTCGATAAAAAAATGCTCTCCTTGAGGGAAGGTGATCGTCAACGCATTGAAAAACGATGTTCTGACTGGATCGCCACCCATGTACCAGCGAGCAGAGCCAATGCTCTGGGCACCAATTTTGAAGTCTCGCGGGACAATTTCGATTCGGTTTTCAATCTGGGCGCACATAACATGCAATGCTGTACGCGAGATTGGTTGATTTCTACTTAAAGTAATTTATCAGTATTCGCCGCCATTCTCACGCGTGAGAACTGAAAAATTCTTCGCTGAATTGATTTGAAGCAATTACTTCAGGGTTTACCCCTCTAAGCCGCACCTTAAGAGACCAGCGCACTAATCAGAGATTGCACCCTCCAGACGGCGCTCGAGCTGTTGATCGAACCGGGCTTCAGCAGAAATAGAAATGCAGACGGGGGTAAGCACCTACGAGGTATCAGTTGTTTTTTTGCTCGCCTCGATCTTAGCTTGCATGCGTCGCATGCCACTCAACCAGCGTTCCAGATCATTGGTTTTCCGCTCCAACCAGGATTGTGCAATGGGGTCGGTTAGAATTAAAAACCGCTCTTCTTGCACAGCCTCGATGACCATATCAGCCACCTGCTCGGGCGTGCTCACCGATCCGGCAACATTGTCCGAGAAAGCCGATCCGACCGCATCCAACATCGGTGTTTTTACACCGAGAGGCGTGAGGAGCGAGGTTCGCACTCCAGCATCATGATAGGTTATCGACATCCACTCGGCGAAGCCAACAACGGCGTGTTTTGTAACCGCATATGGTAGAAGGCCATGACTGGTCAAATAGCCCGCCATGGATGCTGTTTGGATCAAATAGCCGTCGCCGCGCGCTAACATTTTTGGCAGTACGCAGCGCGTCGTGAATACGTGCGACATCACATTGACGCGCCATTGCTGCTCCCAGACCTCGACCTCTGTGTCGAGTAACCCAGCGCCGGTAGCTATTCCCGCATTATTGAATAGGATGTCTATGTCGCCGCAATTGTTCTCGACGGCTTGGATCATCTCTTCGACGGCAGTTTGGTCTGATACATCGCACTCGTATGCGTATCCTGAAATTTCTGCGGCGATCTGTTTTGCCGCAGCAATGTTTCGATCGACAACGGCGACGCTCGCCCCACACGCAGCAAAGGCTTTTGCACAAGCTGCGCCGATACCGCTTCCGGCTCCCGTAATCAGGACTGTTTTTCCTTCAATATGCATACCTGTCGGTTATCTCCTTAGATTAAGACGCTAGAGCTGGAATGTGATCGAGTTGCGCCGCTCATCATGTTTAAGTGCTGTTTCTCTATAGTCGCCAAAGGCAGCACATGTTCGGCGAGCAAGTCCAATCGCTCCAGACACTCTAATTGAGCATCGGATCGAATGAACGCTGTTCGGTGGCACATCCTTTGGGTCAAGAGCCAAACGGGAGAACCGGAACTCGAAGTTTTCAAGCAAATGATCTCCTTGCGACCTCGACCGATAAAGGGAAAAGAAGGCCACGAAACCACAATAAAGCGGACCGTCAGACTTTCACCTTGCCCATTAGAATGTCCTTGAACATTACGAAATCTCCGACAAGGCTATAGATGGGAAATTTAAACGTGGCGGGTTTGTTTTTCTCAAAAAAGAAGTGTCCGACCCAGGCAAACGTGTAACCCAGTGCTGGAATTGCGAGCAGTGCCAACCAGGTTTCAGTCGCGCAAATCCAAATCAATAATACGATGACAGATCCAGTCCCGATAAAGTGCAATCGACGACACGAAACGTTTTGATGTTCACTGAGGTAGAACGGATAAAACTCGCTGAACGAATCGAAAGAGAGCTCCTCAACCGCGTTCGCCTTGTTGTCGGCTTCTGTGTTCATCTCAGATCGTTCCCTTTCTGCATGTCCTCTGAATACAGGACGGTTCTATCTGTTTTTGTCGGGGCCAAGTTTTTTTAGTAAGAAATTTTGCGGACTTGATCAGGGCGTCCACGCTATCCGCATTGATCTCGCTCTGCATTCTTGAGGGCATGACCAATTACGGCTTTGCAGTAATCAGGATCGAACGGCTTGGTAATCAAATAAGACGGGCCTTTGTTCGATCGGGACAAGTATTTTTCGGGATAGGCTGTGATGTAGACGACTGGAACACGGTCATCGATATTCATGCCGTTTATCGCATCGGTACCTTGTGAGCCATCGGCAAGATTGATGTCACATAAAACTAAGTCCAGCGATTGTGCTTTACTAATTGTGATCGCTTCATTTGCGGTTGATGCAATGCCAACGACCTTGTGTCCTTGGCTCTCAGCTAAGCGTTTTAACTGAGATGAAATCAGTGGTTCATCTTCAATGATGAGCAAACTGGTGGCCAATGAAGTCGAAAAATCTGATTCTGCGAGGATCAGCAAACTTTCCAATTCTTCGAGACTGACCCCCAAGATTTGCCGAACAGTGGGTTTCGGCAAGTCTTCGACGGCAATCAGAAAGAAGGCGCGGCGGGCTTTGTCCATTTTGCTAGACGCAAGCGCGTTCAGTTCTTCATCCAACATTTTAAAAAGACGCATGCGATCCATACTCGGCAGGTCTTCTGTTGTTTGGAGCGATTGTTCGATCAAGCGTTTAAGCACAAGTTCAACACAACCATCCGCAGAATGCACTTCTCCAGTTGTGGCGCGCGCATAGCGACGCAGGTAGGGCACGAGTTTTTCGATGCGTTCAGCGGACCACATATTGATTTCCCTTAAGCGTATCTAGCTGCTGAAATATTATTGACGAAACTTGCTCAGTCCTAGTTTTGAATGTGACTGATCTGATGCTTCAAAATCGGGAGTAGCTCATGTCCCGGGGGGATTCAAAATCAAACCGCCCCTCCGTCGATGGGCTGCCAAGGGTCGGTGAAGACCGCTTGGTTGAATTGGGTGGCGTCTTACGCAAACGCTACGCTGAGGTTCAGATTGAACCCATCCCTGAACGCTTACAAAGGGTGATAGACGAATTGAAAGCCTTGGAGAAAAAACGAGCAACGGATGACTAATCTTCGTCAAATGAGACCTCCCCCGATACCACAGAAACACTCACTGGAACTCTAAAGCTCAGCCTCAAACCATCCGGCTCGAACGCATGCTCCACATTCATGTTTGGCATCATGTCAAACAATTGGAAGCCAAATCCGAGTTCGGACGGCGGCGCCATGTTTGTGAGGCCACTTTCTTTCCATTCTGCCCGCAACATATCGTCTTCGATCCACCAGCGCGCATGCAGAGTGCCTTTCGGTGTCGATAGAAATCCATACTTGGAAGCATTCGTAACCATTTCATGCACGAACATCGATGTGGTCTTGCAGGCACGGACTGATAATTTGACGGGATCTCCTTCGAGGTTCACGCGATCCATAGCCGGGCCAGCATACGGTTCGAGTTCGGTTCGCACCACTGTTTCAAAATCCAAACCCGTCCAATGCGCTTCCGTGAGCGCCGAGAAATTGCGGCTCATCGCGGCCAGTCGACCGTTAAAACTTTTCAAAAAGGATTGAGTATCTTCAGTTGAAAGTGCCGTGTGCTCAGCAATCGACTGCACGACCGCCAATACGTTTCTCACCCTATGGTGGAGCTCGGCGGTAACAAGATCTCGCTGTTTGCGCAGTTCTTCTCGTTCGGTCACATCTTGCGCGCGCTGGACCATAAATTCGACTTTGTCGTCATTATCTTGAATTGGAAACTGAGAGATTTGCCAGATCCGGTCCTCAATATCACCATTCTCCATTTTCAGCTTATAGGGCTGAGCCTCTAAGTGCGTGTGTTCACCTGCAAGTGTCGCTTCAAACACAGCTTTCACTTCAGACACTCTTTGTGGTGTATCGGGGAAGACATCGAAAATGTAGTTTCCGATAAGCTCTGACTTTTTGCGCTGAACGGCGGTGCAATAGGCCGGGTTTGCGTCAACATATAAAAGGTCCTTGTCTAGAACCATGGCCGCATTCGGCATCCGATCGAATATTTTCTTATGAAATGATCCAGACATGTTTGTCTTTTATAGGATGAGTCTTTGCTTCGTCGAGTTCGATAATTTTTAACGCAGACGAGGTTTTGCACCGATAATCGGCGATCACTGATCGGCTTCGTCTTGGTTCAACTCTTAGGTGAGAGAATTTGCTCGTTGCTGGTTACGCTTTTTAGTGATGACTTGCGCATATCAAGCGCTCGCAACGGAAAGAAATGTCGCTCAGCTCGGGATGCAGGAGTTGCACGGTGACGAGCGATTTCTTTGAAACGCCCCTGACCCCATGCATTTGGGCCGCGGTTTCGTGACAGAAGCAACCGCGGCCCCCGCAATTTTGAGTCCCTTAAATTGCAATGACTTGTTGTTTTTTGGTTTCAAATTCTGCCTAAATCAGGACTAGATATAGATCAAATTTGCTCAATCGTTTTCGTTATTTTCCAAAGCCATAAACCAGTGCGAGACGGCTGATTGTGTCAGTGTCTTTAAACCCGTCTATGGGATCACTATTGTACCGAGCTTCAAATGAAATCCGTGCGGAAAGCGTATTGGTTAGCGATGCTGTCACCGCTGCGATATTACCCATCTGAGTAGACGTATTGGCGTAGGCGATGGATGTGTCGTTGGTGAATGCCACGCTTTGATTGAGCTGATACAAAAAATTCGACTGTCCGAGAACGCCGAGAGCCTCCTCACTCGGTAGAGGGCTCGGGTCGGTCAGCGTCGGCGATAACGGCTCCATCGCGGTATTCGTCTCATCATACTTGAACCCTGCCCCTCCGCGGATCGTCCAATTAGCTACTTCGCTGACCAGCGCCTCATAGCCCAAACCGGTCCCGACAAATGCGCGGGACGCCAAACTTGAAAATGCATCCTCTTCAAAAGTGAGTTGAGCATATCCGAACAACCGATCATTCACTCGCCGATCGAGATTAACACCAAAAAATGTTCTATTTTTCGTTTCTGCGCCATCGGTCTCGCCATAGTCTGCTATCGCCTGAACGCCTAAGCTCCATCGCCCAAACGATCGAGTGACATCTAGCCCGAGGCCTAAATCGGCGGTTTCTGTATTGCCGGCAGATACGCCCGCACTCAGCGAGCCTTCCCCGCTCCAAACATGATCAGTGTCGCTTTGGGCAATCGCGGGCGCCCAGCACATATATTTGATGATCAGTGGGATTGTTACACCGAAGAACGACGAGAGATTCATGCCAGACATTTCCTATGAGCTTTTCGCGGCCGCAGATGGGGTCTAAACTCTGAATTGAATATGAATTTGCGCACTCTTCTCGATAAGGGGATGATGTTTTTTTGCAGTGCCACAATTTTGTGCAAAATACGCTCGTTCGCGCGCACTCATAAGCCGTTCAATCAGCGAATTGCGAGAACGAACGTCACTGAAACGTGATCAAAGGCTGGAAGTCTAACCGGCAGTTGTCCAAGAATCGGGCTCAGAGCACTCTTTTTCTACTTTGCACCGCGCAACCCTGCCCCCATGTAGAATATTGTTACGGCGTGTTCCGCATTAGACTTTCTGAACTATTGTTAACCCCTCGGGCTATGATACAGCTCAATATATTATACACTACCGCATATATGGTGCGAAACATAACTAGGGAGGTTTCAGGACGATGTCATTGTCTGCCTTTTTTTCCGCAAACTATCAGGAAGCGCGTGGCAAATTTCTCTCCGTTTGTGCAACTCGAAATCTACAAGTCGAGAGTATTGTCAATCCAAACGCAAAGGGACCAACAGGAGAAGATCTTTGTACGGATATCGCGCTGATCGGCCCATCCAATGCCTCGAAGTTTTTGCTGATCACCAGTGGCACGCATGGAGTGGAAGGGTATTGCGGATCGGGGGTTCAAGTTGGCTTGCTCCAGGAAAATTACTTCAAACAGCTTCCGGCGGACACTGCCGTACTTATGATCCATGCGGTAAACCCATATGGGTTTGCTCACGACCGAAGGGTGAACGAAGACAATATCGACCTCAACAGAAACTATATAGATCATGAGGCGGCTAGAGCGCTTCCGTCAAAGTATCCCAGTATTCAGTCTTACATTCTTCCAGATGACTGGGATGGACCGGACAAAAAGCGCGCTGATGAAGGAATTGCCAAATTCATTGACGACCATGGAATGTTTGCCTTCCAGGCAGCTGCCAGCGGCGGTCAATATCATTATCCAGACGGAATTTTCTTTGGCGGAGAGAAGCTGGCGTGGTCTTGGAAAATGCTCCAATCGGTCCTCACGAAATTCATGGGAAATGCTAATCTGGTCGGCGCGATTGATATCCACACAGGGTTGGGGCCCTATGGGTATGGAGAGTTGATTGGGCTCGGCCCAACTCGGCAGAAAGAGCTTTCCAAAACCTGGTACCCGGGACAGGTTACCGATCCCGACGCAGGCACATCAACCTCGGCGCCTGTTACAGGAACGGTCGGACACGGCGTCGCCGACATTCTCTGCGATGCATCAATAGCGTTTATCGCTTTGGAGTACGGCACGCTGGAACCGGATGTCGTTTTGGATGCCATTAGAGCAGACAATTGGCTTTACCAAAAAGGTGACGTCGATAGTGATCTGGGACGCGAGATCAAAACACAAGTCAGAGAGGCATTCTATGGTGATACTGACGAGTGGAAGATGGCTGTTTGGACGCGCGCCTGCGAAGTCGTGGATATGACATTGAAAGGTCTGGAACAGTCCAATCAATGACCTTGTCGCTTGTCGACAGTTTTTCAAAGCTGAGCGACTGTAGATACTTTTACTATATAAGATGGGGCCGAGACAGCCCTTCGCATTTCCGAAGCTTCTAACTTTATGTGGAACCTAAAGCCGTTTGCGAACATGCTCCGGACCAATTTTTTTGACGTCGTTCAAACCGGATAACGCCATCGCGCGCCCAAACTCTTCGGCCAGGATAGTCAATGCCCGATCGACCCCGGCTTCGCCGGCAGCGCTCAATCCCCATATATAGGCTCTACCAATCGACACTGCATTCGCTCCCAATGCAATGGCCTTTATGATATCGCTCCCGCGTCGGATGCCGCCGTCGCAAATGACGTCAATGCCTGATCCAACCGCATTTCGAATTGCGGCGATTTGATCTATGGGAGCCGGCGCGCCATCCAACTGTCTACCGCCATGGTTCGACACTATGATACCGGAAGCGCCGCATTCGACCGCTGAGCACGCATCTTTCGGCGTCATCACACCTTTCACCGCAAGCGGACCTCCCCACTCTGCCGCCAACCATTCTAAATCGTCCCAGCTGATCGAAGGGTCAAATTGTCCATTAACGTACTCAAACAGCGACATGGAAGTATTGGATAAGCCTTCGGTTCGATGCGAAACATTCGACAGTTCGAGTTTCGATCCAAACAATGCGCCTAAGGACCATCTCGGATGCATCGCGAATGACATAAATGATTTCAGATTGAGTTTTGGGGGTACGCTTAATCCACTTTTGTGATCCCGCTCTCGATTTCCTGCAACCGGCGTATCTACGGTCAGCGTCAGACCGTCATACCCTTTATCCTTACATCGCTGTACAAATTCACGCGTCAATCCGCGGTCTTTGAATATATATATCTGAAACACTTTAGGGCCTGAATAGTTCTCCGCCAGGGTTTCGATTGTGGTTGTCCCCATGGTGGAAAGAGAATACAGCAAGCCGTGCTTTTGTGCGGCTTTGGCGACGGCCAGTTCCGCATCATCGTCAAACATCCGATTTAGACCCGTAGGTCCCAGGAAAAGCGGTATCGCAATCTCGCGGCCAAATACTTCTGTCCGCGTTTGTATCTTATCCACTTTTTGTAGGACGCTCGGTAGAATCTCATAGTTTGAAAACGCTGAAACATTTCGTCTCAACGTCACCTCGTCCTCCGCGCCTCCATCAATATATTCAAATACTGGCTTTGGCAGCCTTCGCTTCGCGAGAGACCTGAGGTGTTCGATATTCAAGACATTCTTCACAGACAGTACGGGTCCTTTCGGGCGATTTTGACATTATTGGATACCGTCATTTGTAACGTGTATTCCGACAAAAGCCGATTTAACCCGTTCGCCATTGCACTGGCATCTGTAGTGGACCTCGAAACGCCCACCCACCGAATGTTGTCTCTCCGTTCAATCGCAGATTTGGCAAACGCTCGAAAACTGACGGTAAAACCACCTCTCCTATTAGCGACTTTGAGGCGGCCGCCCCAGCACAAAAATGCGGTCCCGCACCAAAAGCTACGGATTTAGATGAGTCCTGCGTTATGTCGAAATGGTCGGGATTGCGGAAATGGGTAGGATCTCTGTTGGCGATACCAAACATTAAGAACACACGATCCTCAGTTTGCAAGTCGACACCATGGAGTTCGTAGCTTTTTGCGACCCGACGCGGGGACATTCCCACCGGAGAGATCCATCTTGTATACTCATTGAACGCTTGCATCCATTTTGCTTTTCCGTGCCTAATCAGATCGAGCTGCTCAGGGTGATTTAAAAGCGCCCAGATGGTACCCGCTATGACATCTCGAGGTTCATTCTGACCTCCGGAAATCGCGAGTTTGACATTCGCTCGAATGACTTCCTCAGGAAGCCCTGCCCGCATTTGAACCGACAAAAGTGAGTTGTTTGGTTGGCGTTCGTAGATCGGCATCATCTCGGTGATGTACTTGTCTATCGCGGCTGTGCACTGATGGCATGTTTCTTCAACCTCGACATCTCCAACATAGTTGGCGCAACCATCGATCATTCCCTGGCTAACGCGATCCATCTCCTCCCAGCTGATCTGAGTTAGACCAGTGATAATTTTGAGCGCCTCACCGGAGATTCTCATTGCGATATCTTTGACGAAATCAGCCTCACCTGCAGGCTCAAGCTCATTCAATATCTTGTCAGTTTCGTTTTCAAACTTGTCTTTCCATTCCGATTTGACCGTTTTGGGTGAAACGGTTGGAAAGATTGCACGGCGCTCGCGTTGATGATCTTCGGCATCTTTACGCATCATATTTTGCCCCATCAGTTGAACCATGAGGCCTTCTGGTTGAACAGATGACAGAATATCCGTTTTTTTCTCATTCTGATAAATGTCGTCGCGATGCGTAAGAAGGAAAGCGCCTAGCTGTGGCACGTAAACGACCGGATGAAGCTCGCGAATACGCTTCAGGTCTGGATACGGGTCCTTCCAAAACTCTTGGAGATCTAATTCATAATGTGGCGCGTTTCTCATGTTTCACCCGTTAGGATCACTTGGTTGCGAACCTATCACTTGCCCGAGGGATTTCGTTGACACGTCAACATCCGGGAGTCGACGATTGTTGTCAAGTCAACATATTCCGACTATGTAACGATTATGAATCCATCAATAAAATCCAAGAGCCAGACAGCGCGAAAAGCTGAACTAGACACAAATCTGTTTTTGATTTCCCCGAACGGCACGGAAACAGGGCCAGTAAGAGAAACTCTCAGCTTTAAGCGCTCTCCGAGTGTCCAACTCACCTTTGTCGCCAATCGATATGCCCGACATGTCTCACAAGTTTATAATCGAGAATTTGGTATAGGCGTCATGGATTGGCGAATGCTTGTCATGCTAGCGAGAGAACCAAGCAGTAGTGTTTCTCACGCAAGTCGCACAATCGGGATTGATAAGGCAGCAGTCAGCCGCTGTGTCAAAAGGTTAGAGTCGATGGGCCTCATTGAGGCACCACCGAGCATGGCAAACAAGAGCCGCAAAAAATGGCATCTTACCACCGCTGGAGGCAAGCTTCATGACGAAATTCTCACCGTCTCTCTGTCACAGCAATCTACACTTCTCGATGGTTTTTCAGAATCCGAAGTCGGGATATTGAATGACCTTCTCGCTCGGATGTTATGCAATCTGAATGACCCCGAATGACAGACCCCTGAAATAGGCTATCAATCGAATTCTCCAATGATCAAGAAAAATGAAATTGAACTGCAATCTGCGCGACCAAGCTTCGAAGCAGTTTTCCCTACCACGGACTATTATGAGATCCAATCAAAACACGTCGGTGCTCGTTTTGCAGTTTGGGTAACCAAGCCAGCAACCTTTGACCCAGATCATACCGGCTACCCTGCGATCTATGCGCCTGACGGCAACATGTTTGTGGGCACAGCTTCGAATATGGGAATGCTGGCCACTGACCCAATCAATCCGTTAAAACCTTTTTTGCTAATCTCTGTTGGATATGTCGGTAAGGATGCCACGAACATCTGGGCGGTTCGGTCGAGAGACTTGCTTCCACCCGACGAACCCCTCGGAAAGTCGATTGAGAATAAGGCCGAATGGATCGCTGGAATGGAGGCCACTGGCCTGCTCGACCGTGAAGGTATAGAGCTTTATTGGCACTACCTGCAGAACCCAGCTGGCGATAATTTCACGCAGTTTCTTGAAGAGGAATTGCACCCTGCGATCGCAGCGAGTTACCCCATTGAACCGAGCAAAACCGGCCTATACGGGTTTTCGTTTGGCGGGCTATACGCGACCTATTTGGCGATGCGCCGCTCCTCATTGTTCAAGACGATTGGCGCTGGCAGTCCAGGAATTATGGCCGGCAGGTCCAGAGTTCTAGCAATGTACGATCAGCATATTGAAAGACAGACCGATTTCTCGGGGTATGATATGCTTTTGGGAGTTATGGAGAGGGAGATTACTGTTCCGTCTCCATATCAAGATCTCGTCGCTGCTGGCACGACTGAGTTCATGCAGAAAGCCAATCGAAATCGGTTACAAGGATGGAACTTCTGCAGCGAGATTTTCGCCAATGAATCACATGCGACGGGCTCACCGGCAGTGTGGCATCATTTTCTGAGAGAATTTTATAGTGCAAAGTCTGCCGACTAGTTGGGGCGAAAGAAACTGCGAGCGGTCGTACTTTCCAAAACCTCTTTATATCTCAACGCTTGAATAATCCTAGTCGTCGCCATCCGAAAATAAGCGTATACCACTTCGAACGTAAAAATCCGTTCGTTCTGAGGGTTTTAGGTCCTCATTCTCACCGTAGTAAGCCGTTCCCGAATGTCGAATGGAAGAGTAAGCGTAGATGACTGAGCTCGTGTAGAATTTCATACGTCGGATGAGCTGTGGGCTTTCAAGATGGGGGGCAGCATGGCGCAATAGCGCTAAGAATCGCTTAGCTGTTTCGGTCGCGCGGATTGCAAGCAACTCCCTGCCCTCTTTGTCTTCGTCAAACTCAATCATCGCGATGAAACGAATAGCCTCCAAGCCCCATGGTTCTCTTTCAAGAACCGCCTGATATGGCTGAACGAAGGCCGTTAGCACTTGAGCGATTGAAATATCTCTACCGTCATCGATCGTTCGCTCAAGCGCACGCAACTGCGCCTCTCGTTCAAAATCAAACCAATCTTGGACGTAATTGATGAGCGCCTTTATTAGGCCCGTTCTGGATCCAAAGTGGTAGTGAATCGCAGATGTGTTCTTCTCGCCAGACTCCTTTACGAGGCGGTTAACTGAAGTTCCAGATATCCCGCGAACCCCAAACTCTTTCAGCGCCGTCAACATGAGCACGTCGCGCGTAGTCGATGGATCCAAAGGCCTAATAGCGTCAATGAGCTCTGAGTTAGTCGTTTTCGTCATGCACTTATTCTTGTTGGTACGAACGCGATTTACAATACGCAATTGTAGACGCGTTGACATTAGATTATGGGACTTTTAATAAATTCTCATTAATTCTAGTCTAACTTGGAAAGATTGCTCAAGTAATGGGAACATCCGGTTCAACATCAAACAGCGTCGAGAGCGTTTCGACGAATAAAATCGTAGACACTTTGCCGAGAGGTGATTTCTATCAAGATGTTGGCGACATCCGGATACATTACAACATAGTTGGTGATGGTCCTATGTTGATCCACCAAACCGGTATCTGGATCGTTGACTGGCGAACTTCAGTCGGCGCGATCACTGAAGCGCTTTCGAAGCACTTTACAGTGTTGACGATGGACCCGCGCGGTCAAGGTAAGACGACATTGGGGTCGGGCCCCACCACTTATGGCAGGCTCGGGAGTGATACCGTTCGCCTAATGGATGCACTCGGAATTGAGTCTGCTCATTTTTTTGGTGTGAGCGACGGAGGCTGCATTCAACTGCAGATGCTCTTAGACTTCGAGGAGCGCATAAAATCCGCCACTCTTTGCGGTACACCAAACACTCATGAATCATACACACCGTTGGCTCGAACAGCTTTCGAAGCTTGGCGAAAAGAGATGCTTTCTGATTCAGATGTTTTCTTAGATCAGTTCGGAAATGTGATGTCGGATGATTTCGTGAACATGCTCCGCGCTGGTTACGCGAATGCTTCTCCAAACCCCGAACGATTTTTGGAAGTGATGAAACAACAACGAAGAAGCTGGTCAACGGAACCGGATATCTCGCTAAAGCGCCTCAGCGCAATTCGAAAACGAGTGTTAGTGATCACCACAGACTCTGACGAATTCATCCCCTTGTCTGCAATGAACGCAATGGCTTCCGCAATTCCTGGCGCTGAAACTGCCTTTTTTGAGGGAATGACTCACGATCCGAAGCCGCAAATGGAATCAATCGCTGAACGGCTTGCCGGTTTTGTCGCGAGTGTCGAGCATGCGAACCTATGACGGATCATTATCGTGTAATCGTGATTGGTGGCGGCGTAGTCGGCTGCAGTGTGCTTTTTCATCTTGCTAAATTTGGGTGGACCGACATCGCGTTGCTCGAGCGAAAAGAGCTAACGGCAGGTTCAACTTGGCATGCGGCTGGAGGGTATCACGCGATTAACTCCGACCCGAACGTGGCTCGTCTGCAAGATTATACGATTAAGCTTTACAAAGAAATCGAACAACTGAGCGGACAAGACGTCGGAATGCACGCAGCGGGCGGAATAACCATCGCCGCAACTGAGGCTCGTTGGGAGTTCTTGTGCAGCGAACACGCTCGACACAAAGTGATGGGAATCCGCTCTGAACTTATCACGCCGCAGGACGTCGCTTCTCAATGCCCATTGGTCGACGTGCGGGACGTGAAAGGCGCGCTTTACTCACCGGATGAAGGTCACGTCGACCCCTACGGGGTAACCCATGCTTATGCGGGCGCTGCAAAACAACTCGGCGCGACGATTAAGCGGCAAACGAGGGTGATAGACTTAACGCCCCGGACTTCAGGCGGCTGGAATGTCATCACTGATCAAGGCAACTATTTAGCTGATCACGTCGTAAACGCAGGTGGTCTGTGGGCGCGCGAAGTAAGCGCCATGGTAGGACACTATCCTCCTTTGGTGCCAATGGAACATCACTACATAATTTCAGATAATTTACCCTCTTTAGAGTCTCGCGACACAGAAATTCCTTTAGTCGTGGATCTGGATGGCGAAATTTACATGCGCCAAGAACAAAAAGGCGTTTTGCTCGGCGTGTATGAAACACCAGCGCAAGTTTGGTCCGAGGACACAACGCCTTGGGACTATGGGGAGAGCGAGCTCCTACCTGACCGCATGGATCGCATCTTGCCTGCACTCGAGCACGGTTTTCGAAGGTTTCCTGAGATCGCCGAAGCCGGAATAAAGCGGGTGGTGAACGGCCCCTTCACTTTCACCCCGGATGGCAATCCATTAGTTGGTCCGGTTCAAGATATTCCCAATTTTTGGCTGGCTTGCGGCGTGTTGGCTGGCTTTGCTCAAGGCGGCGGCATTGGGCTGACCCTCGCTCAATGGATGATCGATGGCGAACCAGACGGCGACGTGTTCGCGATGGACCATGCGCGATTTGGTGATTTCGCGACCAAAACGTACACTTCAGCAAGAGCGTGTGAGACGTATGAGCGCCGGTTTCGTCTGGCTTATCCAAATGAGCAATGGCCCGCAGGGCGTCCAGCCAAGAAAACGCCTTTATACGATGCGTATAAGCAACAAGACGCGGTGTTCGGCGCGAGCTATGGTCAAGAGCAGGCGCTCTATTTTGCCGCCACGGCAGATGCCAAGACCGAAACGCCAACTTTCAGGCGTTCCAACGCTTTCGACAGCGTGGCGAAGGAGTGTGATACTACGCGAAATAGGGCTGGAATGATCGAGTTATCCGCCTATGCAAAATACTTGGTTGAGGGGCCTGCAGCTGGATCTTGGTTAGATCGGATTTTTGCATCCAAGTTACCGAAAACTGGTAAGGTCAAACTGGCGCCTATGCTCTCGCATAAGGGGCGCGTCACCGGTGATTTCACAGTGATGTGCCTGTCTGAAACAAAGTATTTGCTCGTTGCTTCGGCAGCTCTGCAAGCCTGGCATTCACGTTGGTTCTCAGAGAACCTCCCCTCGTCGGGCGTGCGAATTGAGAACGTAACAGATCCGCTTCAGGGCGTCTCCATTGCGGGACCCGACGCAAACCGCATTCTTGCTAAGCTACTAAACAGAAGCCACGAAGAGCCGATATCAAAATTCATGAGCGTCCAGGAAATGGACGTTGGATTTGCACCCGCAACCGTTGCGCGCTTATCTCTGACAGGCGAAACCGGTTATGAAATTTACGTCCCATCTCAGTATGCTCCATCTCTGCGCATGGCATTGTTAGAGGCCGGTTCCGCGTTTGGACTGTTGGATATCGGAGTTTACGCTTTGCTCTCGATGCGGCTCGAAAAGGGATATGGGATTTGGTCGCGAGAATTCAGTCCGGATTACACACCATCAATGTGCGGTCTCGATAAATTCGTCGATTACAACAAAAGAGGTTTCATTGGACGTGATGCTGTATTGAAAGACAGAGACAGTCCGCCGCCCCATCGATTGACCTTAATGCGTATCGAGACCGATAATATCGATGCGTCCGGATATGAGCCCATCTTGATGGGTAATGAACTGATCGGATTCACCACGTCTGGCGGATATGGACATTTCGTCGAACAGAGTCTTGCAATGGGTTATGTCAGAGAAGACTTCATCAACTCAGACGCTGAAGTCGTCGTTTTAGGCGAACGTCGAAACGTTAGTTTTCTTGATTCGCCAGCATATGACCCAATGGGCGAAAGAATGCGTTCTTAATCGGCTCCGAGCGAGCAAAAGACACAAGCTTACTCGTAATGTCTCTCCAGCTAAATTGCGCTGCCCGACGCTTTTAACGATCTGGGCAAAGCTGTTCGTATTGTGGTTTCGACGACCAGCTTGACACGAAACATGCATAGGCGCATTAATAAAACCTCATTAAACACGTTTCCACGGAAACTCTCACTCGCGCATTCCTGACAAGGAGCTTCTCATGCAAATCAAATCAGCGCTTTCATTCCTATTAAGCAGCTCGACACTTGCTCTAGCCGCTATCAGCGTGCCCGCTATGGCTCAGGACGCAGAAGAAACTTCGGAAGACGCCGTAAGCGTACAGGAAACCGTTACCGTGACTGCGAGGTTTCGAGAACAAAGTGCGCAGGATATCGGTGCATCCATCGCAGCGCTTTCGGGGTCGCAACTTGCCGATCGCGGGGTTGTAACAACTGCCGATCTCTCTCGAACTGTTCCCAGCCTAAACATTCAAGAGAGAGGACCAAATCGGAACGAATTCAATATTCGGGGCGTCACAAACTTTCTTACGACGCAGGATCTTGTGCCTTCAGGACGTCCAGTTGGCGTCTATTTGGATGATGCGCCTGTGAACACACTCGGGGGCGCTCAAATCGATATAAGATCTTTTGATCTTAATCGCATCGAAGTTTTGAGAGGCCCGCAAGGTACACTTTTTGGCGAAGGATCGAGTGCAGGCGCCATTCGCTACTTCTCGACAGATCCGGATTTGGCTGAGTTCGGTGGACAAGCAGAGTTGGGGCTAGCGTCGGCTGAAGATGGTGAAACAGTCGTCGAAGGCAGGATCGCCCTAAACGTTCCGCTTGTTCAAGATAAGCTCGGCTTACGCCTTGTTGCTGGCCGTTACGCAGCGCCCGGTTATATCGATGTCATTGGCGGTGCCAGTGACATCAATGATTTTGAAGCAGATAGCTTCAGAGCGGTGTTGCTGGCGGAACCCACGGAAAAACTGACCATTCGCTTATCTGGCAATTTTGAGGAGTCAGAGCTTGGCTCCCTTGGCCTAATTACGGGCGACCCAAGTGATTATTCCGTCAGCCTCCCGCAAGACGACGATATGATCACTGACGAGCACTCAGTCCTGACAGCGAAAGTCGAATACGACTTTGGAAAATTCAAAGCGACATCGATCACGAGCCAATTCGATCGGGAACGTCGGAGAAATACGGTCGACCAGATTGGGACTTTTGTAAATTCTCTCGCTTCTGTTCCGTTTCTCAATTTTGTCGATGTCACAACGTTCCAGGATGGGGTTGACTATGAACAGTTCAGTCAAGAATTCCGTCTGGTGTCGCAATTCGATGGCCCGTTTCAGATTACAGCTGGCGCGTTCTATCGGGACTTCGAATTCATCTCTAAGAACCCGAACTTTCAAGCCTCGAGTTTGACGATCTTCGGATTGCCGAGCAATGACGCAGCAGAAGTCTATTCCGCATTGATGTTGCCGAACCCAGAAAACGCGATCGAAAATGACGGTGAACAAACATCCTTCTTCGTGGAAGGTGAATATAGCGTCTCAGATCGTTTACGCCTCATCGCCGGCGTCCGCAGCCACAATGAAGACATCAATGTGTTTGCTCCCGTTCAAACGGTGATCAATGGCGCACCGTTTGTACTTCCTGAAGTCGCCGAGAAAGTTTCCGTAGATGCAATCCTTCCAATGGCGGCAATTGAGTATGATCTAAACGAAAACACTCTACTCTATGCCCGATACGCGACAGGGCTTCGCAACGGAAACATCAATTCGACCGCAACACTCGGCTTTATCGAGCTCTTCGCGCCTGGTGGAAGTGCCGGTCTTGAAAGCTATGATGATGACCGAACAGAGACAATCGAAGCAGGTTTTAAGTCGACGCTTATGGACGGTAAAGCCACGCTTAACGCAACGGCCTATTACACCAATTATGAAGACTTGCAGGTTTTGGTGACAACACCTCCGCTCGGTTTTGATGCGGTCGTCAACTCAGGCGGGGCCGACGCTTATGGATTGGAGATCGAAGGGAGCGCGCAGTTCACTGAAAACTTCTCCGGGTATTTTGGAGCGAATTTTGGCGAATCTGAACTCTCTGAGGACTTTCTGGTCAATCAGCTGACAAATGAGATCTTACGCTCCGGAACGCCGCTGCCGAACGCTCCAGACGTTACTGCAAATCTTGGCGGTGAATACGAAAGCGAATTCGCAATTGAAGGTGTTGATTGGTATGCGAGCTTCGGTCTGTCATATACCGGCGAATACGCAACCGATTTCGCAACAGATTCCGTTCAACTTGGTGAGTTTGCAGTTGCAAACTTAGGCGCTGGCCTTCGCGGCGATGATTGGTCGCTAGACTTGTTTGTTTCAAACGTCACGAATGAAGCCGAGCTGGTGAACGTGAACGACTTTGACACAGCCTTTACCCAGGCCGTTGGCTTTGTCCCTGCCGGCACCACATTTAATGAAAACTTTGTGCTACCGCCGCGCACCTACAGGCTCATGCTTCGTAAAAGCTTCTAAGTTGCGCTTGGCGCATTTATGCAGTTTGCGAAATTGTGAATAACGAAAAAATGGCAAAAACCTTTCGGATCAGGGTGTAATCAATGAGCAAAGCTCTCCACGAATACGTGACCAACCCTGGTCCGAAGGCACCTACCACTAACGTAAAAGCCGCCGTAACGACCGACAATGCGATCGTCACCGAGGCAATGGTGAATATACTCCGTGCCGGTGGAAACGCTGCCGATGCTGCGATTGCTGGCGCCTTGGTGCAAGCCGTCGTGGAACCGTATATGACAAATCATGCCGGCCTGGTGACTTGTCTGTTTTATGAAGCGAAGACCGGCAAAGTGCATCAACTTGACAGTTTGGGTGCATTTCCTTCTGGATTGGCCCCCTTCAAGCCGGTCCCACCATCCGCAGGTTCATATGCGACGTTTCCGCCGTCTGCGATCATTCCAGGATTTATGCCTGGTCTAAAAGCGCTGCACGAGAAGTTTGGAACACTTGATTGGTCAACCTTATGCGCCGATGCTGTCAAATGGGCGGACAGCGGACACGTTGTTTCGACATTTGAGTATGGCGTCTACATCTGGTGTGAAAAATTCATCACTTATTTCCCTGAAGGGCGAGATTACTACCAGCCGAATGGCTACTTTCCGAACGTGGGTGAGATCTTTCGGTCTGAAGACTTGTTAAGGACAATGCGAGGCGTATCAGAACAAGGTCCAGACTATATGATCACCGGACCATGGGCTGAGGCTTTCGTGGAGAAGGCCAATAAAATGGGCTGGCCTATCTCATTATCCCACATGATCGAAACACCGCCGCGCTGGTTGGAACCTTTGCGGTTTGATCACTTCGAAAACGAGATTTACTGTCTCGGGCCTCCGCAAGCGCAGGGCCTTTTTACAGCGGTTGCAATGGGTGTGACCAAACACCTAGGACTTCGCGACATGCAAGTTGGGTCCGCGGATCATTTGTGGGCAATGGCCAATGGCCTAAGACAAGGTGCTCGGCATTGGGAGTATGCGCAAGACGACGGAATTTATGGTGTCCCGCGAGATGAGATTGTAGACACCGAGTATCATGCTCATCTTGCAAAGATGATTTTAAAATCGCGTCCCAAAGTAGATTTGTCAGAACATATTCGATTAACGGCCAGCGTTCCGCCTGTATCTGACATTTTTGCTTTCTTCGGATCGGCGGGAAAGCCAAGAGCAACCGATACCGAGCCAAAACAACCGTCTGGTTCGTGCGAAATTGCGTGCGTTGATTCTGAGGGAAATTGGATCCAGTTCATGGACACCCTTCAGGGTTCGGGCATCCCTGGAATGGTTGTTGACGGCGTCCCCATGGTGGGCAGTCATGCAACGTTCGGAGCTCTGCAGAGTGTAATGGATGCGACGCTGGCACCGACTGCTAAAGGCCGAAACATCATGGGGAACTGCCTGGTGCTACGCGACGACGTGCCAGTTTTGTCTGCAGGATCACCCGGCAATATACACTGTACCTTGCCGCAGGTGCTCGCTTATGCTCTCGATTTCGGACTGTCACCTCAACAAGCTGTAGAAGCGCCAAGAATGTTCCCGATGTCGGAATCGCGCATGATTACGATTGAGGATAGAGTCTCTGATGGAACGTTAGCTGACCTGACCAAAATGGGTATTCGCGTATCAGTCACATCTCAGTTCGATTATCACATGGGTGCGTTTTCGGTAATTGCACGGGACTCAAACGAACCAAGTTACACAGCAGCTGTGGATCCGAGACGATGCGGCGTCGCTCAGGGGATTACTCGCTAGTTCAGTCTTGAAGACGTCCGCGGTGATCGTTTCGAATAAGGTCTAAACGATCGAACCCAGCACCATCGGAAACACCCCCCGATATCGCTCATAAATCACACTGCTGTCACCAGCCCGGCCATATGAGCAGAGGCCGGAAAGTCTAACTGGCGGTGGTCCCAACATTTAGCTCAGAGCAAAAGACGAACCGACTCTCCACGTAAACGACCCGGATCGAGCGGTTGAGTCACGGGGCTGGGTCAAATCGCTTCCCAGAATGAGGGATGCGCGTGATTCATTCCAATTAAGCTCGGGTCACAGCTAGCTTATTTCGCGCGCGTTGCTGCAGAAAGACCACGTTTGCATGATGAGTTTTTGATTTGCTCATATGCAAGTTAGGACCATTTCTCCATTTCGCTCTCGGCAGCTTCAAGGAACCTTTTTCCGCACAATATTTTGAGATAAGTCGAAGCATCTTTCGCCCGTTCTCGCATACTCATACGCTCATGATAGCCGAGGCTGTAGAATCCTAATTGATGAAAATAAAACACTCTGGCGCGAATGGGCGCCTCGGCCTTGTCACATCCAAGAGCAGAGAACAGTTTTGTAAGACGCCGCAACCGTACTTTGTCGACTTTATCTACCGTCTTGCGCACACTCTTATCGACTCTCGCCCACTCTCTTACAGCTAGCTCAAATGCGGGACTAAACGTTGTTTCTTGGATAAGGTAAGCGGTTAACTCCTCTAATGCTTTGAGCGCCTCTCCTGGCGTCTTGGCTTGCACAGAACTCGGGACGAACTCATTGTTGACGCCCCAGTGATCGATGAGTTTATCCAATAGATCGCGTTGTCCGGAAAAGTTGTGGTAAAACCCGCCCCTCGTTACGCCCAGCTTCTTTGCCAATCTATCCACTTTGACGCCCGGCAAACCCTCTTCGACAAGAGCCGCTTTTGCCACCTCAATCCATTGTTCGGCCGAAACTTTTACTGTGTTAGGCATAATGTCCTCGATACATACACAAATTCACACAAGTGTATATATTAAGTCTATTAAAGAGCAATTCGACATATGATTGCAATTTCACGAACATCATGAACACAGCCATCACACGATAACAGACGGCTGATAATGATATCAAAACACTAATCATTTCCACTGGCAAATCCGCGCTGCGACGGCATGATAATCGTTAATTCATACACAGCACCACTTTTCCAGCTGATTTTCGAGCAAATGAGTAAGGCACTAATACGGTTATCTCAAAGTCGCTCTGACTCACAAAAAATCCGTCAGCTCTTAGGAGCTGACGGATAAGATCAATACGACAAAAGTGCATATCTATCGCATCGGAGGATTTGACCAATCTGGCAAATAAATTGGACACCTCGGAGCTATCATACAACTATGCATTTTTATAGCCTAAAAATAAAAATATTCTGCTCGAGCGTTTAGAGAGCAATTGTTTCTTTCGCCTTATTCACACCGTCATGACCTGGAGCAAAATAAATGGCCTTGATGCTAGGGACCAAAATCATTCTTATAAGATCAGTCGCGCGACCATTTCGGAGATCGCTTTTCGGGTTTGAACTTCGTCGACTTGTTCATCCACGAGCCATCGGATCATAAGTCGGTGCATCAACCCCATAACTGAGTGGCCAATCAATGTTGCGGGCGTAGCATCACTCGAATGATTTGAGTTTTGGGTATCGCGTATCAGATCAATAATCTCGCGATGCAATTCGACTTGGACAAACCCCTCTTTTCCTACCCAATAGGCTTGCGGAATGTTGAGAAATACGATTCGGGCAATTTCTGGATTTGAAAAATAGAAGTCGCACCATACGCTTGTGCTGGCTTTTATCTTATCGTCGATCCGGCTATGCGCCTGAACCGAGCTTGAGATTTCCTGAGCCAGCGTCTGCATTTCCTCCTCAATGCATGCGTAGAGCATCGTCTCTTTGTCACCAAAATACTTATAGATCGTCTTTGGACTCACTTGAGCGATTTGCGCGATTTCACGAATGCCGACGGCATGAAAGAGATCATCAGAAAAACTGCTCAATATCGCTTTCTTTAACTGATTTAGTTTCTCAGGATTTATTGTTCTGCGATCCATTTTTTTTAAAACGCCATCCTCTTTGCCGGTGTCGTGATTGATGTTCAGCCTCTTCTAGCAAGCGCAGTTCCAGATGAAAGACGACCGCCGAGCACCCCCGAACGATTGACACACCACAATAAATGGAAACAATGTTATCCAAATGGAGCAATCGATGCCTCTTGAAACGATATTGATCCTTCTTGCATGCTCAGTCGCCTTATTCTTGACCGTAGGCGAGACATTGATCTTATGGAAGACAGACAAATACTGGCCGCTGTCAATTGATGACTATCTTGTCTGCGGGCTCTTGTTTTTTTCGGCGTTCACCTTTTCAGAGCCTTGGGCGCCCCTTCTCATGCTCATTGCCTGGACGTTCATGGCTGGAAATTTGTATGCGATGATATTCACTCGGCTGGATCCCAAAACGGGCACGCGCGAAAGAATTCCTATTTTGGCAGTCTTGATGCTATCGGCCTGCGCTGGGCTTACGCTTTCATTCGTTCATATTATTGGCATGGGAGGTTGAATTGGCCGGTTCACTTACTGTAGCAGAAATTAAATCCTATCGTGATCGCGGGTTTCTCACAGGCCTGCGGGTACTCTCGGAGGATAAGACGAAGCGATTGCGCGCTGACCTGGAGGGTATTGAAGACGCGCAAGGTTTTGCGCTGGACAAAGCCCAATGCAATAAATCGTATTTACTGTTCGATTGGGCCGATGAGCTGGTTCATCACCCTGCCGTCTTGGATGCAGTCGAGAGTTTGATTGGGCCCGACATTTTGTGCCTAATGACCAATCTGTTCACGAAAGAAGCGAACAGCGGATCATTTGTCTCTATGCATCAGGACGCGGCTTATTGGGGTGTTGATGCGGATGACGTGGTCACGGCGTGGATTGCTTTAAGCCCTGCGACGGCAGAGTCTGGCGTCATGAAAGTCGAACCCGGAAGCCATAAGTCTCTCAGGACCCAGGTGAACACTTACTCCAGCGGCAACCTCTTATCTCGCGGCCAAACCATCCCGGATGATGAACTGGAGCCGGATCAGCAGGTCTATATGGAGCTCTCACCCGGCGAAATGTCATTACATCATTTCAAACTTGTGCATGGATCCGATCCCAACCAAACTGAAGATCGACGAATTGGCTTGGCCATTCGATATGTCGCCGCAAAAGCCGAGACGACCGCCGAAGGCCAATCTGCGCTTCTTGTGCGAGGCGAGAGCCATAGTCAAATTGAACTTGAAACGCGCACCAGCGGTATGACGAAATCGGAAAAGTATAGGCATCACACTGACGCTGTCACCAAACTGTTCAAAGCGATGATGAAGTCAGATAAAGACACGCCTTTTGCCGAGCGCGTTAGGCTTGTGCTAATGCGTTCACTTGCGCCGATCTTGTTGCGCCTAAAGAAGAGAACGACCTAGCACCCGGTGCCGACTAGCTGAAGCTTCAACAGGCGGGATGGCGTGCTGCTGTAGCCTCTTTTTTCTGATCTTTCTTTTTTCTGGAGCCCTTTTTGAAGACGCCCTGTTTGGGGTATGATCCCCCAGGTGGTCTAACGTTTCCACTACGAGAATGTTGTTGCCGCACTACATGCAAGCAGTTTTGTATGTTTCTAATTTTTCTTCGTTTTCCCTCTGCCCTCATGACATGGATTGTAGTATTGTCTTTTAGTGGGCTGGGTGGGGGCTTAGAAAATGTCTGATCGCAAGAAGAAGACGAAACTGCTTTATCTCGTACGATCTGAAAATCGCGAACGAGACAATGACTGCAACGCGGACGTGAAAGCGATTGTATCGAGCGTTCGTCAACAACTCGCGGAAAAGGATACACATTATAACAAGGAGTTAGACCAATTGCTTCGTCTCGCCGAAGAAGCATTGAGCGAAACAGATCCTGAAACTTAGTCAAAGCCAATTGCGATTATCGTTCGGGCTCTCTGAGTGCTTTCTGAAGCGGTCTCAGCTTTGGGTTTGCGCGTCCAATATTTCCTCACCTATAGTGGGATCTAGAGAGTGAATTTGAATCCGTCATTAAAGAGACTTCTATGGGCCGCGCTCACATTAAGTATGAACAAAAGTTCGACGGCCTACGCGCCTTTCAACCGATACGTTTAGAGCCGAGTGCATTAACGTTGGATGTTATGATCTATGGCGGCGCGCGCAACGGCTTGCGGCCTGTGATCATGTTCAATTCCTTAGAATTCCCCATGCCTCCGTCCGTCGAGTTTTGTGAATCTTTAAAAGCAGCTGGGTATCAGGTGATTTTTGTTCGCCGTCCGGGTTTTGGAAACTCAACGCCGCTTCCGGACGCCGTCTTTAATCCAAATGCGATTAAGCAAGGGATAGCAACAATTACAGAGGCGGCCATTCTCAATAGATTGATCGATTACTTGGGTCTCGATGATACGGTTCTAATCGGGTTGTCTACGGCAAACGCGACCGCTTACCGATTGACCCACTTAAGTCGGCGCATCAGTTTTTCGATGTTCGCTGCCCCTATCATTCAGCAAAACATTCTGGAGGTCTTTCGCCCAGACTGGTTTCAAGCCATGCTGCGTCAAATTTTAACGTCCAGAAGCGGCGTCAGCGCGGCGACCATGGGTTTTAAGTTTCAGCTGAGGCGAAATCCCCTGTCATTTTATCAGCAGTTTATGCGCAAGAGCGCTGGAGACTTGGCTTACTTAAGGAACAATTCGAGTGATGCTGAAGCAGCGGGATTGAGCTTGCAATCTGCATCAACCATGAGTGTCTTGCACGACATCTCCGTCACGCTCATGCCTGATGGGGTGATTTCGGATAGGTATTTTGAGGGCTCAAATTCAGTTTTATTGTCAGGGTCTGAGACCATGCAAGATTGGCAGTCGGCCCTACACTCCGAAGCTGATCGATTGGGGCTTCCAGTAGAATATGCGCCGCGCGGGGATTGGTTTGTCGTCCAATCCTGCCCTGATGAAATCGTTGCGATTATAGAAAAATATTCGAGCCGAGCGTCTATGCGGCGATCCTTGTAAGCAAGAGATGCAAGCGCAAACAAATCTCGCTGGGAACAAAAACCGATCCACGAGTCTCAATGGCCCTATTCTAATGGGCATGTGAACGGCTTTTAGCGGCTAGCCGACCAAGCTTGCTTCTGTTCGCGCTTGCACCAAATCGAGCGTCACCTCTGGGGCAAGCTCGATCACTTTCAGCCCGCCCTCGACCACATCAAACACACCGAGATCAGTGATCACGCGATCGACGACATTCTTGCCCGTCAGTGGCAGGGTGCATTTTTTTAGCAGCTTGGCGGCGCCTTTCTTATTATTGTGATCCGTGATCACGACGACGCGACCAACGCCAGCGACCAGATCCATCGCCCCGCCCATGCCTTTGACCAGTTTGCCTGGGATCATCCAATTCGCGAGATCGCCATTCTCAGCCACTTCCATGGCGCCGAGTATCGCCATGGCGATCTTACCGCCGCGGATCATGCCGAAACTGGTGGCGCTGTCGAAATAGGCGGTATGCGGCAGCTCTGTAATGGTCTGCTTGCCGGCATTGATGAGGTCAGCATCTTCTTCGCCCTCAAACGGGAATGGACCCATGCCGAGCATGCCATTTTCTGATTGCAGCGTGACGGTCATGCCATCCGGAATATGGTTGGCAACCAAGGTCGGGATGCCAATGCCGAGATTGACATACATGCCGTCTTCCAACTCTTGCGCGGCGCGCGCCGCCATTTGGTTTCTATCCCATGGCATTAGGCGCGCTCCCTTACTGTACGTTGTTCGATCCGCTTCTCGAATGTCCCTTGCACCAGGCGGTGCACATAGATGCCTGGAATGTGGATGGCATCGGGATCAAGCTCGCCTGGCTCCACAATCTCTTCGACTTCCATCACGCAGACCTTGCCGCAGGTGGCGGCGGGCTGATTAAAGTTACGGGCCGTCTTGCGGAAGATGGCATTGCCGGTCGTGTCCGCTTTCCAGGCTTTGACGATGGCGAGGTCAGCGAAGATGCCTTCCTCCATGATATAGTCTTCGCCGTTGAAAGATTTCACTTCCTTGCCCTCGGCGATCACGGTGCCGACGCCGGTCTTGGTGTAGAAGCCGGGGATGCCAGCCCCGCCGGCGCGCATGCGTTCCGCCAGGGTGCCTTGCGGATTGAATTCCAGCTCCAGCTCGCCGGAGAGATATTGCTGCATGAAAAGGTCATTCTCGCCGACATAGGATGAGCACATCTTCTTGATCTGCTTGGTTTGCAAGAGCAGACCGAGGCCGAAATCATCGACGCCGGCATTGTTGGAATAGATGGTGAGATCCTTGGTTCCGGCGTCGCGAATGGCCTGGATCGAGAGTTCCGGAATGCCGCATAGGCCAAATCCGCCGGCGGCTATCATCATGCCGTCAAACAGAACCCCATTGAGCGCTGCGGCCGCGCTATCATAGACTTTGCTCATGGTTTGATGGCCTGCACTTTTTGATCAATCGCGCCGAAGACCGACTTTCCGTCAGCATCTAACATCTCGATTCGCACGGTGTCTCCGTGTGACATGAAAGGTGTACTTGGTTCACCATTGGCGATGGTTTCGATCATGCGGATTTCGGCGATACAGGAATAACCTCGCCCGCCTTCGCTAACCGGTTTACCAGGACCGCCATCTTCGCCTTTGTTCGAAATTGTTCCCGACCCGACAATGGTGCCTGCGACGAGTGGACGTGTCTTTGCCGCATGGGCGATCAGGCGCGCGAAGTTAAACGTCGCGTCTTGGCCTGCATTCGCGCGCCCAAAGGGTTTGCCATTATAATCGACGTGGAGGGGTAAGTTCACCAAACTATCCTTCCATGCATCGCCGAGTTCGTCTGGCGTGACGGCAACGGGTGAGAAGGCGCAAGGCGGCTTGGACTGGAAGAAGCCAAACCCTTTTGCAAGCTCCGGAGGGATAAGGCCTCGAAGAGAAACATCATTGCAGAGCAAAATGAGCTTGATGTGTTTGTGGGCAGCTTCTTCGGAGATCCCCATTGGAACATCATCGGTGATCACACAAACCTCAGCTTCCATATCGCAGCCCCACGCTGGATCTCCAAGCGGGATGGGGTCTTCTGGTGCAAGTGCAACGCCGCTTACACCTTGGTACATGAGCGGGTCGTCATAGAAGCTTTCAGGCACTTGCGCGCCTCTCGCCTGTCGGACCAGTTCGACATGATTAATATAGGCGCTACCATCCACCCATTGAATTGGACGCGGGATTGGGCTTGCGCAATTGCTTTGATCAAACCGCCCGACGGCCTCGAAATTTTCGTCGAGCGAATTGGCGATCTCTCTCAATTTTGGCTCTGCTTTTGCCCAGTCATCGAGGGCTTGTTGCAAGGTCGTATAGTGCGGCTCTGCCGATAAGTAGTGCTGCAAATCGCTTGAGACCACGATGAGAAGCCCATCACGGGTTTCATTATGGAGTGTCGCAAGTTTCATGATTGGTTTTCCGTCCGCTGGGATATTTAGATTTGTTAGATCACGCTCACGTTTTTTCGCCGTGTTCGGCGCGCGCGATCTCATGCAACCAGGCGGCGTGCTGCGGCGCCTCCTTGGTTTCAGACCATTCTTCAAGCATTGGCTCAGCAACCCTAGAAAGTTCTGAGTATTGTTCATCTGTCCCGATATCTGCGGCGAGCTCAACTCGATGACCGTTTGGATCGAAAAAGTAGATCGATTTAAAAATGCCGTGATGGGTTGGGCCTAGAACGTCTAGCCCCATGCCTTCCAAATGGCTTTTGGCCGCCTCAAGATCGGCCACGCTATCGACGCGAAATGCAAGATGTTGAACCCATTCAGGGGTGTTACGATCTCGGTCCATATCGGGTTGCTGTGGCAGTTCAAAAAACGCCAAAACATTACCATTTCCGGCATCCAAAAAGACATGCATGTAGGGATCGTAAGCCCCTGTCGATGGCACGTGATTCTCGGCGAAAGCGGTCGTAAACCTCATGCCCAAGGCTTGGCTGTAAAATTCGACCGTTTCTTTTGCGTCTCTGCACCGATAAGCGACATGATGGATCCCATTCAAGCTCGGAACGGTCATGCCGGAGCTCCTTCGGTATTGAGCACGCCGCGATTAACTTGATCGCGCTCGATGCTTTCGAACAGAGCCTTAAAATTACCCTCCCCAAAGCCTTCTTTATAGTCGCCCTTGCGTTGGATAAATTCGAAGAAGACCGGGCCGATGCATGGTTCGGCAAAGATTTGCAATAGCAAGCGTGGCTCTCCGCCTTCAGTGGTACCATCGAGTAGGATTCCGCGCGTCTGCAACTCGCTGACGGGTTCGCCATGGCCTGGAAGGCGTTCATCAAGCATCTGATAATAGGTTTCTGGGGGCGCCGTCATGAAAGGGACACCGCCTTGTTTGAGCTTGTCCCAACAGGCGAGCAGGTCTTCGCAAATAAGCGCGATATGTTGGATCCCCTCGCCATTAAACTCGCGTAAAAACTCTTCGATCTGACCGCCGCCTGACTTTCCTTCTTCGTTCAATGGAATTCGGATTTTACCATCTGGCGCGGTCAAAGCTTTTGAGGTTAGCCCTGTATACTCGCCTTTGATATCGAAGTAGCGGATTTCTTGAAAATTGAAGAGCTTCTCATAAAAATCTGCCCAATATGACATGCGGCCACCATAAACATTGTGCGTGAGGTGATCGATGAGTTCAAAGCCAAATCCCTCGGGATGCTTGTCCACGCCTGGAAAGAACTCAAAATCAATATCGTAAATCGACAGCCCCTCCCCATCCTGCGTATAGCGATCGATCAGATAGATAATCGAATTCCCGATACCGCGTATTCCGGGAATATGGATTTCCATGGGACCGCAATTTACTTGAACGGGTTCGGCTCCCTGATCGAGCAAATGCTGATAAGCCTTGCCCGCGTTACGCACTCTAAATCCCATACCGCAAGCGCTTGGCCCGTGCTCGCGTGCAAAATACCAAGCTGCAGAGCCTGGCTCATAATTTGTGATCAGATTGATCCCACCCTGCCGCCAAAGTTCGGCATCCTTTGAGCGATGTTTGGCCACTTTGGTGAAGCCCATGGTTTCAAAAACAGGCTCGAGCTGACCTTTTTCGGGAGCCGAAAATTCGATGAACTCAAATCCGTTGAGACCGGCTGGGTTTTCAAATAAGTCTGTCATTTGTGCCTCTATTGTTTTGATTGAGTTTAGGTATCTGCACGCTCCGGTTCACGCTTCGCGGCCCCGGGTCGCAGTTTCGACCCGATTGATAGCGAGAGAGAAGCGATAGCCACGAAAATGAGAAATGCTGAAAGCGGTCTGGTGAAGAAGATATCAATTTCGCCTCCAGATATGGACATGGCGCGTCTGAATTCTTGTTCTATGAGAGGTCCGAGTAAAACGCCGAGTAGGACGGGCGCGATGGGGAAACTGAATTTGCGCAACACGAAGGCTAAAGCGCCGAGCGCGTACATGATCACGACGTCACCAATACTCCCCTTCAAACTATAGGCCCCGATGGTTGATAGGACGAGCACGGTGGCAAATATCAGACGTGGCGGGAGGTTAATGAGTTTCGACCAAACGCCTACGAGCGGCAAGTTTAAGACGACGAGCAGAACATTGGTGACATATAGGCTCGCGATCAGCGCCCACACCAAATCCCCACTATTCTCAAACAGTAACGGCCCTGGTTGCAAACCATAGATTTGAAATGCGACAAGCATCACGGCGGTCGTGCCCGACCCTGGAATACCAAGCGCTAAGAGTGGCACCATGCTGCCGCCAGCAGCCGCGTTGTTCGATGCTTCTGGCGCCGCAACACCTTCCACGACCCCGTGACCAAATTTGTCTGGATGTTTGGAAAAACGTCGCTCTGTGCCATATGCGACGAATGAGGCTAAGATCCCGCCTGCGCCTGGCAAAATACCGATAAAGAACCCAATGACCGTGCCGCGCACCCAAGCAATACTTGAGCGCAGCCATTCTGCGGCGCTCATAGCAAATCGCGAAGCGTTGGATTGATTTACATGTTTCGCCTCTTCTTTCGCGCCCGATGCGATCCAGAACGCTTCCCCGACGGCGAAAAGTCCGATCGCTGCGATCACAATATTCACGCCTGAGTAAAGGCTCGGGATGCCAAACGTCATCCTTGCTTCGCCGGTTTGTAAATCAATACCAATAAGTCCGATGGAAACGCCGAGCAGCGTTGCGAATATAGCTTTTGAGATCGATGAGCCACCGACAGTGGAGACCAGCACCAAAGCTAAAAGCATCAGAGCGAAATATTCTGATGGCCCAAAGCCAAGCGCAATTTCAACCAGGTTCGGCGCGAGCAACATGAGCATCAGCGTGGCGAACGTCCCACCTATGAAAGACCCAATAATTGCAACTGTGAGGGCTGCTCCAGTTCTTCCCTCTTGCGCCAATGGGTATCCGTCAAAGGTCGTAACCGCGGCCGATGCACTGCCTGGGGTATTCACCAATATTGCAGTAATGGCGCCGCCATAGAGGGCGCCATAATAAATGCCGCCAAACATAATGAAGGCTGACGTCGGCTCTAATCCAAACGTCAATGGCAGCAGAAGTGAGATGGCGACTGCGGGCCCGAGCCCTGGCAATATTCCAACAGCGGTGCCGAGCAGAACGCCGATCAGTCCGAACAATAAGTTTTCTGGAGTGAGCGCGGTACCGAACCCCGCGAGTATGTTCTCAAACGCGTTCATATGCCAAACCTCCCAGCCGGAATTCCAACTCCGAGCAGCCGGTCAAAGATGAAGAAAATTATGAAGGTCAGGGCAAGCGCGATCAAAAAGTCTTTGACCCAATGAGAGCGTTGAATGATCGACAAGATCGCGAAGACAAAAAGCGGCGTCGCGATTAAAAAACCAAACAAGGATAAGCCAAACACGTAAGCAATCGAAGCGGCGCAGGCGGCAAGGAAATTCATCCAAGAGCCAGAGCGGCTGGCATCACTTTCATCTGCATCCAGACGGGATGTCCCGGCGAGCTGATTTTTCGCTATCGGGAAAAAGATAATAATTCCGCAGAGGATTAGACCCCCGAGTGCAATGCGCGGAAAAAGGTCCGGTCCAATTGCTGAAATGTTCGAGCTCTTTTCTATGCCAATGCTCTCTAGCGTCGTTCGCGTTCGCGTTTCACTCTGTTGAAGAAAGCCTGAGAATGCGGCCTGCGTGAGAACAGCGTCTTCCCAGCCATTTCTGCGCAGTGTTTCTTGCCAAAAGTCTGTTTGGGTCGCCGCCTCAACCAGTTGCACGTAGAAGGCTCGCTGTGCTGGCGTAATATCTGGCGGCGCAACGATCCCACGCCAATTCTGAAACACAAGATCAATTCCCTGCTCCTGCAGCGTTGGGAGTTGTGGGTCTAAAACACGTGTCGGAGATGATATCGCAAGCAGCCTTACGCGTCCTGACTCGGCGATCCCGGCAATCTCACTATATCCTGTAATGGCAGCTGTGACCTGACCTCCCATCAAGGCAGCATTGGTTTCTCCGCCCCCTGTGAAGGCCACATAGTTTACCTCAGATGGAGATATGCCCATCGTCTCGGCGACTTGAACGATGAAGATTTGATCAGAACCGCCTGCCGCGCCGCCTGCCCAACTGATGCTTTTGGGATCTTCGCGAAAGGCCGACATAAGGTCACTTAGCGCATTGTAAGGAGAATTGGCTGATACGGCGATCACTTGATACTCGCCTGTTAGACGCGCGATTGGCGTGGTCATATTTAGCGAGTAATCGCTGTCATGCATGATGGTTGAGCCAACCATGCCGAACCCGGTAATCATAAGCACGTCTGATCGGCGTTTATATTGTTCGACAAGTTCTGCAAGCGCGATGGTTCCTCCGCCGCCGCCACGGTTGACGACTTCAATGGGCGTTGCAAGGAGATCGTTTTGGGTAATTGCGCGCTGGAGAAAGCGGGCGGTTTGATCGAACCCGCCCCCTGGATTTGACGGAACAATGACTGTCACCGCTTTATCTGGTTTCCATTCATCTGTTTGTGATGTCTGCGCCATGGCTGGCAGGCAAAGCGCGAGCACTAAACAAACTAGCAGGAAGGCTGTCCCGAAGACTTTCGCAATCTCATCTCGCAACGTTTTTCCAGCGATCCTCAGACGTGCTGGGCTCATCTGGTCGACCCAACCATCGTTCAAGATTTCTGGAAATCGTGCCACCCCGTTTGTCCTCCCATAAACGAGCCGGAGACTTTGCCCGGCTTTTATTGATTTGCACCTTCGCACTTGGCTCTGCCATAAGAAAAGACTTTATTCAGATGGCTGCCATATGAATAATCAATGCCTTTGCGTTTTGCACGGCGGACATTTTGGGCTCAAGCGAAAAAGCGAACGATAAAGTATCCAATTGAAACGCAGCTCAAAAATACGATGCTCAAAGCGCTCCAAGCGCGCATCAGCGCGGAAGGTCGTCGAGTTACAGGCATTGTCTTTCCGCAGACCACGACATGGTTAAGGATCGCGATGAGAGGTGCCACCAAAAATGAGGTGATGGTCACAAAATCGATGAAGCCAGTAAAACTCGACATCAAAAATAAGAGAACGACGGAACTTAGAACGACCATCAACCCTAAGATGATGAAGAAGGAGCGTGTCTGGTCGATTGGCTTTTCGATGTTCTCAGGGGTGTCTGAAAGAACGATCCAGGACGCTGCAAGCATTCTGGGCATGCCATCCAATAGGGTCAGGAGCGTGGTGAGCATCACCAGAAGCACGGATACGCCCACAGCATAGCTGCTCCAGCTTCCGAGCGTGTTCGAATAGAGAGATAGGATTTGATCAGCGAAAGCCCCTGCGCTCGCCGCAGGCTCTATTCCGTCTGAGAACAATACGCCTGCGCCCATGAGCACAAAGCAGACGGCGAGCAGCGCAGATCCGATGTATCCAATATTCAAATCCAATGTCACGTCTTGCACTGGCGGCATCGATTGGGATTGCCTCGATTTTGCGACGACCCAAAGCGACTGGAGCACTGAAAGGCTCATCGCTGCCGGCATGAACCCCATGAGGGCGACCATGAAAGACAAAGTCGCGAAATCGAGCTGCTGAGGCAGAAACGACACTGAACCCCACGGGACTTTCGGCAACACGATGACTGTTGCGATCAATGTGCAGATCGTCAGCAGCGCGACAAAAGCTTTAGAAACGCGCTCGAGAAAGCCGTATCCGCCGACTTTTAATAGCAATGCAGACCCTATTGTAATTGCGATGGCGAGGTGCGTCGCTTTAACTTGTAAATCGAAAAGCGCGATTGAGACAGCCGCTGTCGTAATCGCGGTTGCGGCAATAATGATCGCATCAACCACGAACTCACTTATGGCAAATAGAATGAGGACGGGTTTGCCTTGATCTCGATATCCCTCAATCAGCGACCGACCAGTGACGGCCGAATAATATGGACCAAATCGGAACGTTGGATACTTTAAGACGTTGGCGAAAAGAACGACCAGCAACAATCCGAGCCCAAACACCGCGCCCGCGCGTGTCGACTGAACGAGGTGCGAATTTCCGATAGCGGCGCCGGCAAAAAGAATACCGGGTCCGAGGGCGGCCCAGATGTTTCCAGGAGCTTTTTTAGTCATTTTCTTCCAATCCAAGCGGCGTCACAAAAAGAGAGCGACTTGAGAACAAGCAAGCCTCTGGTGTCACTTCGAACGTGTCTTGATATTCAACAATCACTTCAGGTGTGGCGGTAAATCCGGCGCCTTTATCAATAAAAACCGAAGCGTATGAGATAGCCGTGGCTTTCTCCACGGTTTCTGGTGTCACAAGCACTGATGATACCAGGTGTTTGGTCGGTGCGTTGGCTCTTGCAAGCATGTTCTGGGCAATTGCATTTCGCCCCACGATGACCGCTCCATCGAGTTCAAATTGAGCATCTTGTATAAACAGGCTGCGCATTTTATCGGCGTCTACTGCATCACGTGCATGACTGTACGCTGACACTGTTTGTTCGCAGAGAACGATCGTGTTTGTTGACGGCGCGAGCGTGTGCATACAAGCGCCCAAAGACACAAGTGCGAATGTCCCCATTAGGCCCCCTCGACCCAATCTCCCGGGGATCACTTGATACCGCCCAGAGGTGCCACGCCTGTGACTTGCGCGACGGTCACCGCTGCTCCCTCTTCTTGTTTCCATACGGGCGTTTCAAAGCGCACACGGCGCAGGACCGTCGGCGCCTCAAGATCGGTTGGATCGATCGGTTCTTTGACCGACACAAATTCGGCGGTGCATGAGTTTTGCTCAAACTCTGCTACAAAATACCCGTAAGCGTCTGTGTCCATGTAATTAAGATGCCGGTTTACACCTGGATTGGCGAGCGCGCGCGCCCGCTCGTCGGATCCGGTCAGACTGACGTCTTTTGCAGACTCGGCTCCAAACAACATCCAGGCATTGAGCGCCGGCATTATTTTTTGCTCTAACCCAAGCGCCTGACCATCGAACGAGACCAGTTGAGAGAGTTGCTCATCGTGTGCGCTGAGCACTTTTTGGATGATTAAGCGACTTGGGGCACTGACCGCCCCGCCAGCAAATTCTGCGGCTATGGGAGACGCATTTTTATCGGAATAGTCATCCATAACCACACCCGCCATATGGGCATGCCGGTCGCCGGTCAGTGAAACAACATTGGTGATGCCTTGATGCTTGATGAATTGGGTCATTTCGCGACGCTCAGAAGGATATCCATCCCATCCGTCTGTCCATAGCGTTCCATTGACGACGCCCCCCGGATGCAGGCTGTCATCAAACCCGTGGCTCATCAATCCGACATTGAGGCCAAGCAGTTTCCATTTGGCATCGCTGGAAGAGAGCCCATTCTTCAGCCAGTCTTTTTGTTCCTGACCGAGCATGGAGGTGCGCGGCGCATCTTTTCTCGGATTGTCTATTTCCTGTCCCAGATAAGAAATTGTGTCGGGCGGATGTCCGCCGTCTGCTTCGCGGCCATCGTTCAAGATTTCGATGAGCTGAGGATCGATAGGACGTTCTGGGTATGGATGTCTGCCGATTGTCAGCAGTTCTTGAGGCAAACCTCTTGGCCCACGATAGCTGCGGCCGTCGACGAGGAACAATTCTGCCGTTCTGCCCCATTTGAGCGTTCTGTAGATTGTAAGAGACCCAATTGCGGCGAGATTATTTGGTTCAGTGCTGAGGTAATTGGCGTCAAAACTGGACGCGAGCGTATTTTTCACATCGACGGGTTTAAAATCGTGGGCTTTGTGATCATCAACATCGCGTCCACCATCGTCCAAAGCTGCAGGTATGTATTCAAACCACGCTTTGTTGGCCGCGACTTTTAGCTCTGCAATCGATTCAGTTTTGTAATAGCTCTGCCAGTAGTCATTGAGGAGTTCGTGATCATCCCAAGTTTGCACAAACGGATACCAGGCCCTCGCCGCTTGGAGGTCCGGATCTGAGAGATACTTTCTATATAGCGTTCGATAATCATCCAGGGTGGTCGGCAGGACCCAGCCGCGCCCGCTAAGTCGCCCTCCCGACGGCAAAGGACCACATTTGCGATCGGTGCCATCTAGATTCTTCAGATTAATTTGCTGCCCGTTTAAATCGGTTTCTCCGACAGTGTTTGGCCCGCGTATTGTTTCATAAATAAAGTCGCCAACGTGCAACACGAAAGCGACACTATTGCCTCCATCACTTTCGGCATCGTCTAGCATCATGCGCCGATAAGCTGAGAAGTAACCTTGCTCATAATCTTGGCAGGAGAAAACTGCGACTTTCAGAGGCATTTTCGAACCGTGCGGCGGCGCCGTTATGGTTCTTCCTGTACGACTGACGCCGCCATCTGGAGATAGGAACCGATAATAGAGCGTCGATCCGGAGTTGAGCTCTGTCACCAATACCCTGACGGTATGGTCAAGGCTTGGCTCTGCTTGCACGGTCTGTTCTGCGATAATCTGATTAAAAGATCGATCGCGCGCAACTTGAACAATCAATGAGACGCTTTCACTGGATCCTTCAACCCGCGTCCACAAAACGACAGCGTCAGATTGCGGATCTGCGGATGCCACCCCTTGAGGGAAACTGTATCGAGAAGATGTTATTGCTGGTGTCGCACAGCCTGTCAGGACCTGCGAAGATGCCAGCACGATATGACACCCTGCGGCGGTGGTAAAATACTTAATCAAGCTTCTTCGAGAAAGCATGCCTAGCCTTCCTTTTTTATTAGCAGTCGTCTCACGTATTGGACTGATCCTTCCTCTTCGGTCTTGGCGGCCAATTGTGACAAACCAATCCTAGGTTATTTTATTGGATCTAATCCACGCTTTGCGCGGCTGCTTTCCTCCTACCAAGTCATTTTTTGAACACTTTTCAGATAGTCTGAAATACTTTATCGGAATGTGTAACATAAAAATTTCGTCTTCCTCATGATGCAAACAAAACACCTCATGCAATTCGCGGCTGTCGCAAGCGCAGGTAATATTTCAGAAGCCGCGAAACGCTTGAACATCGCCCAACCGGCGCTCAGTCAGTCAATTTTGACATTCGAAGAAAGCTTAGGAATCAAACTTTTCAATCGACACCGACGCGGCGTAGAGCTGACCGAAGCCGGTGAAGAGTTGTTGACTTGGGCGATTTCAATTCTCGATCAAATCGAAACTGCAAAGGAGACGATACGCCAAATCGACGAAAGTCCATCCGGCAAAGTGACTGCTGCGTTTCCGGCGAGTGTCGCGCACGCGATTGTCGAACCGCTTTGTCGTCAGGTGCTGGAAAAACACCCACGCATTTTTTTGCATATTGAAGAGGGGCTTACCGGCAATATTGGTCGATGGCTGTTTTCTGGACGCGTCGATATTATGATTGATTTTGATGTCGGTCTTAGCGGGGATCTTCGTAGCGAACCTTTGATATCGGAAGACCTTTATCTGATCGGAGCAAACCTTGGCTCGAACGAAGACATTCCGTTTGCAGATCTTGTTGACTATCCCCTGCTCTTGCCAGGCCCTGAACATGCAATGTCGAAAGCGATCGCGCGGTTTGAACGCGAGCAGGGAATATTGCTGACCCGCGTAGCGATGGAAATGGCGGTCCACCCCATGCTCCGAAATGTGATTGCGGGAAATTGCTATTCGATCTCTCCGTGGTCGCTCATTCACGACCGAGTTGCTTCTGGAACATTATTTGCGCGCCGTGTGGTCAATCCAACCTTGTCTCGCGAAGCCTCGATCGTCACTCATCGCAGTCGTCCTGAAACGCCGGCGGTTAAGCTGATCAGAGAGGCCATTCGTAAAACCGTAATCCAGAGCCATACCGAAGACGTTTGGCGAGGTCGACTTCTGCTCGAAGACATCGATGGCTAACGCAAAAGCGACTGTTGGGCCCACTCATCCTTTAATGATCGCCATTATTGTTGGCGCAGCTTCTTTTTCATTGAACGGCGCGGTTCCAATCTCGGACGCGTTGGGTGAGGAAATGGTCTTTTCCGACGCCGCCCGTTCAATCTCTACAGCATTCATATTTGGATACGGCGTCGGACACCTATTGGTGGGCGCAACAATTTCACCCAATGCGGCTCGCTTAGCTCTTATTGCCGGGATCACTGGCTTTGTCTTTGCCTCGGCGGGAGCTGCTTTGAGCACCGAAACGCAGCAGATTTTAGCGTTTCGGTTCTTACAAGGCCTTTTTATCAGCGTTTGTCCCGTTCTTGGCCGCCTGCTCGCTTGGCGTGAGTCTGCGACTGAAGCGTCGGCGAAGACTCTTTCGCTGGCCACATCCATATTTACTTGGATCCCGGTTTTCGCGCCGCTGCTCGTGGTTGCCATGCTGCAACTTCATGGTTGGCGCGCAGGGTATGTTCTAATTGGCGCGTATGGTTTGGCGGCGCTTATCGTTGCCCTACAAATCCAAAATCTTCCCATCCCGCCAAACCGATCTCCGCGTCCACGCTCACTTTACCTGCATAAACGCATCGCCGGTTTGGCACGTACGCCGCAAACCGTCTCTGGATTGATTTCGGTTGCCGCTGCTTTTTCGGGATTCTTCTTATTTCTCGCCTCACCGAGCGTTCATCTTGTCCTCAGGGGGATTGACCCCGGATTGGCAACAGCGATTGCGACGTCTGTGATTGCAGGTGCTTTCGCGATCGGGGGATTGCTCAGTCGGCTTTTGTTACAGTTTTGGTCCAGCGAACAAGTTCTGGTGCGAACCTCATTTTTCTTGATGATCACGGCGTTCCTTTGGAGCTTGACCATTGGTCTCGGGGTCCATGGTTTGGAGGCAATAGGTTTAGCCGTTCTCTATTGCTGTTTGGCCGGTACGATTATTCCAAATGCAACGATCAGAGTTCTATCGTCCAATCATGCAGAGCCAGTCTTGTCACTTTCCATAATTGGCGGCGCAAAAATGCTGGTGGCGGCCATGACCGGAGCGCTCGCCATTCAATTTCAACTGGGTCAGGATTTGCTGTTCGGGGGCACCATTTTAGGCTTAGCCGTGCTGACTTGGGCTCCAAATATCATTGCTGGCAAAGCTAACGGACCTTGAAGCGCGCTGAGTCAAAAAGGATCGGCCGTGGCGTCACGGCTCAGACAGGTAATCTCGCACTTGTCTCATGAGATCTATATGGAAAACCACTTCAGACCTGTTCGGATTATTGGAGAGAAATACGCCGACCAAATTGTTCTTTTGATTGATGTATAATTTTTGCCCTCCGCCTCCGGTTGCAAAAAACTCACCTTCTTCATTATCGAACACACGAAAATGATTGTGATAAAAAAAGTTAGAGCCGTAGGCATAAATCTCACGTTCTGATTTCATCGCGTTTCGAACCGCCTCATTTCCTCGCAAAACTTGACTTATCCATTCGGCGGGAACGATTTGCTTTTGATTGTAGAATCCGTCTGCTTCTAGCATCAATCCGAACCGAGCAATGTCGCGAAGTGTGGCGCTCATGCCAGCGGCCGCAAAACCGTGCCCGGCTGGGTCAGTTATGACAAACGCGTCACGCTCAGCCCCAATTTGAGACCAAATTCGTTTTTCTAAGGCATGCTGCCAAGGCGCGCCTGTTGCGCGCGATACAGACCATCCAAGCAGTTCGCTGCTCGCGGATTGATAGGCAAATTCTCGCCCATGCTCGTTTTTTTTGTTTGCCTCAGCTATGAGTTCAAGCGTGTTTGCATATTTGAATGATTGAGGTCTTGCTGCAAATCCGCCGGCCTGGAAGCTTCGAACGCGAAATGAGTTTGGATCATCCCAAGCCATGGTCCAATCCAATCCGAGCGTCATATCGAGCGCATTTTGCAAGGTCGCGTCCGCAACGCCGCTATCGCTGAGCTCGATCAACGCTTGGCCGAGCGGGCGGTCTAAGTCTACACGTTGTTCTGTCGATAGGATCCCGACCAGCGTACCGATAAATGCCTTGGTCAGGGAATTGAGTTGGTGACGGTCATCGGCTTGGAAGGCTCCATAATAGTGCTCGGCGACGATCTCGCCATTGTGCAATATGATGACCGCGTCGGCTTTCAGCCCGCCGACGAGTTGCTCAAAAGGGCGAGCGGCGCCATTCGGATCAATAAATGCTGCGTCCGATATCGACTGGTCCGAAACCATAAGCGTAGTTGGCCGGCCAATTCCCTTGCTGATAAATTCACCGTTATGGATTTGGGACACGTTTCGATTGGCCCAATGTGCTTTTTCTGGGTCGCGTGTCCAACTTATATCGTCGGACACGAGGTGTTCGGCTGCGGGCGGCAAACCTTGCATATAAGAGATAGACGATTGATCTTGATCGGTGTTCTGCGAAACACTGGCACAAGCTGATAAACACATTGCCACGAGCAATGAGGGCAACCCCAGACTTTTCATCATTGCCCTTCCTCCTCGATCTCGAGGGATGCGATAACTTGGCGAATGAGTGGAACGTGAAAATCAATGACCGCTCTGTCGCTCACGGTTGATAGAAACACCGCGACAAAGTCGTGCTTGCGATTGATATAGAGTTTCTGTCCCATAAAGCCGCTTGCATAAAATTCACCCGCGGCTGGATCTAACACACGGATATGATTTTTGTAGTAAGCGTCCAGTGGTCGTCTTTCTGCATCGCTGCCTGATTGCCAATGCTCTCGAGCTTTTGGATCGTCTGCTAAAATATCCTCAATCCATGCGCCTGGTATGATGGCGTGATCTTCTTGGTCTGAGGAAGCTAGATATAGACTCGCAAACCTCGCAAGATCTCTCAGCGTCGCGCTCAGACCAGCGGTGGCAAAGCCGTGCCCATAAGGATCAACAACGACGACCGCATCCTTATCTGCTCCGATTTTCGTCCAAATTCGCTCGGAAAGCTCATCTTGCCATGCTTGGCCAGCCGCTCGCGAAACGATCCAGGCCAGCGCTTCGGTATTAGAGGCGTTATAGACGTATTTTTCACCATGTGGGCGCTGCGGCCCTAAGGAGGCTAGAAACTCTAATGTATTTCCAAACTCAAAATCGTTAGGGGCTTCAATAAACGCTCCTGCCATCGCGTTCACGTTCACAAGCGAGCTTGGGTCTGAACGTACTTTATCCCACTCTGCACCCGCGACCATATCCAGCAAGTCTTGCACGCGCGCGCCGTCAAACCCTGAACCGATAAGTTCGGGCAAATGACCTGTCACCAGAGATTGAGGATCGAGTTCACCTCGGCCAACCATCACACCAGCAAGCGTTCCCAATATCGACTTGGTCACTGAAAAAACGATGTGACGCTTGTCTGGAGCGAACCCGTTAAAGTAGGCCTCACCGATAATTTCGCCTTTATGAAGGGCGATAAATCCATCAACATTCAATTCACTTAAAATGCCGGATAAAGGTTTGGCTTTCCCATCTATGTTCGCATATGTGTTGTTTAGAATTCCAGACGCGGCGCAAGGTAATTCTTGAGCGGGACCGACGCCTCGACTGATCACCGCGACTTTATGAATTAAACTGCTGTTTTGAAATGCCCAAGACGCTTGGTCTTCGTTTTTGTACCATTCATCGCTGGCGCTAACGATAAGCTCTCGAGATGGGGGAACTCCCCGCATAAACTCAGAGCGATTTTGCTCGGAGCTTATGTGTGAAACACTTACGTCGCAGATTTGCGCTACGCTCTTGCCCCCGAAGCCGGCAACTAAAAGCAAACTCGAACAAACCGAGGCGCTAACAATTTTGAACATTTTTGAAATCCCCTCACGAGATGCCTGCAATAGGTTCAACAGGATAACACAGCGGCACGCAAACCTCGTTTGCGAGTGTGAGAATGCGCGCCTCACTCTCGTGGGCGCGCATTCTTGGGAGACACGTTAAGCAAGTTTATGCACAGGAGGACAGTGCACGTTAATCAAGGGAAAGTAACACTTGCTCTTCGTGATCTTATCTTAGAATTCGTACCCGACTTTAAGTCCCCATTCAGCCGGCCGGCCAACAATATCCCACTCTACGCCGACGGCGCGCGTTTGGATAAAGGTTCCGGTACGATAATACTCATCCGTCACATTCGTTCCGAACAGCGAGATATACCAATCAGCCGCCGGATCATATGTGAGTGACAGGTTCAGCAGACCATAAGCGTCTTGGCTTTCGGCTTCGCGTTGGGCGAGCGTGCCTTCGGGTTCATAATACGTGATGTCGCGCCAAGCATAATCTGCCCGCAGACGAACCGCTCCATCATTCTCCAACGGAATCTCGTAAATTCCGGACACAGAATAAGAAAATTCCGGAGCGAATGCGAGTGGATCACCCGCGATGAAGATTGGGTCAGACGTTGGATCTCCGGCGACTTCAAAGATATCGTCTTTGTATTCACTATCAAGGATAGCGCCGCTCGCTTGAATGGTGAGATTTTCGGTCGGATACCATGCGGTTTCGACTTCGATTCCCGTCATTTCTGCACCGCCAGAGTTTACGATGGTTCTGACTTGAGTGCCGGTTGCGTCATTGAAGTCGAAGAGGTTCGCCTGGAGATCGTCATAGTCCATGTAGAACACGGCCACGTTGGTCCGCAGAGTGTTATTGAACCAATCGCCTTTGAGGCCTGCCTCATAGGACCATACGGTTTCCTCATCAAAGCCTAACAACGTATCGTTTCCAGATGTATCGGTCACGACTTGGTTGTTAATGCCGCCTGACTTGAAGCCGTTTGCTGCTGACGCGTACAATAAGAGGTCATCGTTTACGGTGTATTCCAGCTGGATTTTAGGAGAGAAGCTTGACCAATCGTCTTCAGCTTGAGCGCCGACGACCGTCGGGGCTGTCACGGCAGCGTTTGTGCGTGCTGCGATCACAGACTTCTCTTCTACCATGTAACGTCCACCGAGCGTGATGGCGAAACGGTCAGTCAGATCGAAAGACACATTGGCGAAAGCCGCATAACTATCGAGCGTCTGGTCAGTCAAATTTCGGGATGACCGGTCACGAAAGCCTGGCTCAATCCCAACCAACGCAGCGGTTGAAATATTGTTCTCTGCAAACGTTCTAAATTCAACCTCGTCGCGCAGATAGTACACACCAAACAGGTAATCTAGGCGGCCATCAAAGGCCAATCCGTTGATTTGAAATTCCTGGCTGAAACTTTCATTGTCGACGAAACGCAAATTGGATGAAATATCGATGGGCGTTCCATCGGCGTCAAACCCGTCATTTGTCTCAATCGTCTTCGCGGATGTCAGCGAGACGAAATCAAACGCCCCAAAGTCCACATCGAAGCGGCTCGTATAGGTGGTTTCACTTCCATTGCTGCGATGCTGGTCACCAGTAATGTTTGAACGGAACGGATCGCCCGTTTCGAAAGCCTCGGTGATAAGCGGCGTGTTTCCTAATAGCCCTGCGGTAACCGCATCATTGTGTTGGGCGTTGAAGCGACCGGTTGGGATAATTTCCCTGTGATACATTGGTGGACCGCTGGATTCTGAATCAGACATGTCGATAGATCCGATCCACGACACATTGTCTGACAAATTCCACTTCAATGCTGCACGTATTGCAACATTTTCCTGACTGTTCAGTCCGTCATCACCATCAACGGCAATTGTATCGATATAGCCATCGGCATTGCGAGATGCGGCGGAGATTTGCAGTCCAAGCTTATCTTGAACAATCGGGAAATTCACAAACCCTTTCGCGTCAATCCGGTCATACGATCCGACGGCCGCAGTAAACGACCCAAATGTATCAACCGCATCAGGCTGCTTGGTAACAATGTTAATCGCACCGCCAATTGCGTTCTTACCATAAAGGTCGCCTTGTGGTCCGCGAAGTACTTCGATCCGCTCAATGTTCAGTAGATCAATGAGACCACCGTGGGCGGTTGGGCGGTAAACGCCATCGACATAGGTACCGACGCCTTGATCGAAGAACACCTGGTTACTCGATTGCCCAATACCGCGGATAAACACGCTGGATTTATTGTTTCCAGTTCCGCCGGTTTGGATAAGCAAGTTCGGTGTGACTTCGGCGATATTGGCGAGTGCTTGAATATTGCGATCTTCAAGATTGTCGCCGGTGAATGCAGTCACCGCTACCGGAACAGTCTGGATACTCTCAGAACGTTTGCGTGCTGTGACAAAAACAGTGTCTTGGACGCTGGTTTCGTCTACCGCCGAAGTATCGGTGTTATCTTGTGCCATCGCCGGCGCGCCCGCGCCAAACACCAAACACGTGGCCGTCGCCATTAGCAGCGATGACTTAAACTTAACAGAATTCATATGGTCCTCCCTGAGCTCAGTGTCTTCATTGCGGCCATTTGAGCCGAGTTTAGTGAGCTACGTATCTTACTTGCCCGCACGATCAGCCATTTGAAAAATACTTTATCTATCTAGCTGCCATACCTTTTTTCTATATCTAATAGATGTCGTATCTGCGGCATAGAGACATGACGTATTCCGCCTGAACGATGCTGTTTTTTTGGCGCACGGACTTCCGACCAACGGTGACCAAAAGCGCAACCCCACGCGACACATTTCAGATTACGGACCCCAGCATACATTTTTGTATGTGTTGAACTTATAGAACATCTATCAAATTCAATCACAATCGGATGTTATCAGGCAGTTTATCTGGCATCAGTTGATACCCCTGTCGTCATTCTCCGAACTAACAGTTGTTGGGCAATGCACTCATCGCGCATGCGCCCTTCAACGGTCTCTACGAAGCGTCTTTTTTGCTCGGTATTCCACGCACGACACTCGCGCTCTTCAATCTTTAAGGAATGAGACCGCTCAATCATCACGCAACCGCTCAGTTGGAACAATCTGTGCTGGAAAATACGCGCTTCGATAAAGTTGCTATTGGCCTGTGGACGATTGTGCCTACACGTCGGTCGAAAATAATAAAGGCGTTAAGACGAACGAGAAACTTCAATTCATCTTAACGCCATTTTTTGCTACAAATCTCCTCGGCAGAATAAGAGCCGGATCTTCTCATTAAATCGTAAGATCCACTTTTAATTCTGAAGGATTACCTTTTTCACATAAAGCGACTCTTCATTAGAAGCGATAGCTCAACTCGGCGCCAAGTGTTCTTGGTCGGTTAATGAAGTTACCAATTGGCGGAGCATCCAACTGACCATTCGCGTCTACGGTCGCTGCGAACAGACTCGCGTTCGAAGATTGAAACTCCACTTCATTGAACAGATTGGTCGCGAAGAAGGTCAATGCGATTTGCTCGTTTTGCACGCCTGCACGCACCCCGACATTCGTAAACGCTTCAAGTTGCTGCGAAGACGGGAATCCCTGCAATCCAGACAAGCGCGATCCGACATGCGAAACGGTGAGATTACCGGTCAGCTCGAGGTCTGAAACATTAATAGGGTAACGACCATCTACACCAAATGACATAGAAAAGTCTGGAGCATTGACCAAATCCCCGCCCTCTCGAAGATCAAAATTCGTTAAAGGCGCTAGGGTCGCCACGGACAGGAAGTTCTCTTGAAGCTCTCCGTCTAAAAGCGACATATTATAGAAACCTGAGACGTAATCGTTTAGTTGATAGGCCGTCTCCAATTCAAGTCCGATTATTTTTTGCGATGGTCCATTGGCCACTGCAACCGCGGGCGTTGAAATTCTATACTGTGCTTCTTCATACTCGGACCAGAACATTCCAATATTGGCTGTCAAATCGCCATCAAGCCAAGTCGACTTGAGTCCCCAATCTATGGATAATACTTCATCCTCGTCAAAAGTAAGACGATTGCTTAGTTCTGCATCGAAAGCCGCGTCAAATTCCGGGCTCCCAGGTGCTCCAGCCGCAGCGGCTGCGGCATTGGCCAGTGAGAAAACACTTGTGAGGTCATTGACGCCGCCCTGGCGCACCCCGACCGCAACGTTTGCGTAAAGAAGAACATTGTCTTTCAGATCAAACTCTACGCCTGCGCGCGGCAAAACCCGATCAAGCTCAAACTCGAAACTATTACCTCGTCCTGCTGATAAGATCGGGATCGTATCGGTGATAATCAGAGGGTTAGAGGCACTAAACGGTGCCAATGCGGGAACCAAATTGATTGGGGCAAATGCTTCATTTAGCGTCGTCGTTACAGTCTCACGGATATATCTCGCACCACCAATCAGGCGTAACCGGTCTGACACCTCATAGGTCAGCTCAACAAAGCCGGAATATTCTTCTGTTTCCAGGACGTTATCCACCGTCGCGAGCACGTCGGTGCCCAAAGTGGAAACTGCCGGCAATCCAACAGTATTCAACACGATGTCGGTGACCGTTTCGTTGTCTTGGTAGAACAGACCCGCTGTGAAATTCAATGGGCCGTCTAGGTTTGATACAAACCTAAATTCCTGACTAAAGTTATCTTGTTCTGACAGAGTCACACCAAACGTTGTCGTATCGATGGGCGGGTTAAAGAACCCCGGCAAGCCAAATGTGTTACCGACAGATAGGGCGCGGCTTGGGCGCTCTCTTTGATAGAGGCCGGTTATCGACGAAACCGAAACTGGCCCAAAGTCATTCGTGATATTCAGTGAGTACAGATCGACATTGTCTTCAGAGACGTCTGCTGGGATCGGCGCAAAAGTTTCTAGTGTCAGCTCTCCTGGGTCTCCACCAGGAGTTACCGAATAGTCTGACCCAATATCATCTCTCAACCAATGTCCGGCAAACTTCACTTCCAAATCGTCTGTAGGGCGCGCCAAGACGACCGCTCGCACACCATAAGACTCCAAAGTGTTGGTGTCTTCTTCGACCACCGTAGAGCCAGTTACGCGGCGATCGATGAACCCTCCATCGTCTAGAGTGTATCCAGATAGTCGAACCCCGAGCTTTCCTGGTATCAGATTAACAGTCGCCGCGCCGTCGAGCCGCTCTACGGCATCGCCATCTTCTATACTCTCATATCGACCGCGCAAAACACCTGTGAAATTGGGGCCATCGAGATCTGGTTCGGCACTAAAATAGCGCAACGCGCCCCCCAAAGCACCTTCGCCAAATAGCGTTGGTTGCGGCCCCCTTAGCAATTCCAGCCGTTGCAAATCGAATGTGGAAAAATCCCGTTGCCCGAGGGGAGACACGACAGGAACATCATCCACAAACACACTTATCAATGCAGTGCTTGCAGTCGCCGTATTACTGTTGGTCAAACCCCGAATTGTGACTTCGTTGTTGTTGGGGTTTGTTTTAATAACTTCGGTGCCCGCAAAATTACGGATTGAATCTTGCAAATCCTGAATATTGCGAGCCTCAAAATCTTCGGCAGAAATTGCATCGACACTCGCACCGATATCTTGAAGACTCTCTTCTCGAAAACGGGCCGTTACCACAACGCCGCCGAGGCGCAGTGACTGATCAACTTCGTCGGCGTCCTGCGCGCTTCCATCACTGGACTCTTGCGCCTGTGCCGCTGCGAATTGAAGCCCCATTGTGGCGGCGGTCATGGCCCCACCCAATAGGATGGCTTTCAGCGCTGCGGTGCTTTTCTGCGTTTCTCTCATTGTGGATACCCCAAGTTGCTCCGAGATTCATGGCTTCTTTTATTCGATACATACAGTACCACATGTTTTAATTCGGTCAATGATGCATGTTTGTCACACATTGGTATTTTGGAAAGCATGAACAGTCGCGCACGACGCGCACTTTTGCTCGCCTTCTGCGACGGAATTCAGACAGTTTTGGCCCATACCCTTGATCGATTAACTAAATGCGGGGAGGGACGGCGAACTAACTCTTATAGATCAAAAAACAACGGATCAGCGGGTACCGCCTCGGCGCTCCAGCCACCTGAAGGCACCCACAATCTAAACTCCTTGCTTGCCAGCATGTTGTATATTTAGCCGCTATTTATGCACCTTCACTCCGCCCGCCCTTCTTGCGAAAAAAAGGTTGAACACAAACCAGCAAACAGAACCTACTTGCGCACGACTTGGTTCGCTGTCGATACAAGACGTTGAACCGCGAGCTTAGTCCCTAGATTCGACTATAGAGTTTTGGCGATTTTCGAACCGTGCAACAGGGTGCATCACCTCAAGACGAACGCTGCACATGATCCAACTTGATATCGCTCAAACTTTGGCACCCAAGCAGGGCTAAAGATCGGTTGAGTTCTTCTCGCATAAGCCCCAAGGCTCGATCTACTCCCTTTTCCCCACCCGCCGCGAGCGCGTAAAGATAGGGGCGTCCGAATGAACAAGCATTCGCACCTAAGGCGAGTGCTTTTAAAACATGAACCCCTCGCCTAACCCCGCCATCAACGATCAATTCCATTTCATCACCCACAGCTTCTCGCATTGGTCGCACACAGTCTATTGGTGCTGGCGTGGATTCAAGTTGCCGCCCACCATGGTTAGAGATCATGATTGCGGATGCACCAATTTCGGCAGCACGTACGGCATCTTCGGCGGTCTGAAGGCCTTTGATGCAAAACGGGCCGTCCCATTGCTCGGCAAGCCATGCTGCATCATCCCATGTAACGGTTCGATCGAATTGACTATTAACATAGTCGATTAACCCCATGGCGCCCTGGTCGGAAAGCGCATCCACTCGGTGAATGACATTTGCCAAGTCCAGCTTTGGGCTACGCAAAAAATTCAAGCTCCAATGCAAATGAGTCGCAAAGCTAAATAGGCTAGAGAGTGTTAGTTGAGGGGGCATCACCATACCCGTGCGACTATCTCGCTCACGATTTCCAGCCAGTGGTGTATCAACGGTCAAGCAAAGTGCGGTATATCCCGATTGCTTACAACGGTTCACAAACTCTTTTGTGAGCTCTCTATCCTTCAAGATATAAATCTGGAACATTTTTGGGCCAGAAATTTCGTTCGCAATTTGCTCTAAACTCGTCGTCCCCATTGTCGACAAAGTGTACATAATTCCCGCGCGATCTGCGGCGCGTGCGACTGCAAGCTCTTTATCGTGATGAAAAAGGCGCGTCATTCCGGTCGGCGACAGAAAAAACGGCATCGACATTTCTGCGCCTAGTACACTGGTTTTCAAACTGACATTTGATATATCGCGTAAATACCTCGGATTTAATTCATATTTATCGAAGGCATCTGTGTTGTTTCGATAGCTCCACTCATCGTCCGCTGCTCCATCAATGTAATGAAACATTGGGGCGGGCAACCTTCGCTTAGCTCCCTCACGAAAATCCATAAGATTGTGGCACTTATTTACACTCACTGTTGCTCCCTCTCAGAAATTTGGAATCATCTCCCGCTTGAATCTGCTCGTGACAGTAAGCAAACACTTCCCCTACTCCCAGGTCTACGCGCTGCATCGCTCAACCGTAAGCATGCGCGGCCGAACTCTTCGATACATACAGTTTCGTATTAATTGCAACATTTAAATGGGCAGAGCTATTTTCTCTAATTCGTTTAAGCCCCCAACCGGAAACTAAAGCATGTAACTGATCGGCCACCCCATCTAATCGCCCATCAACCGATCGTTCGAATTGATTGCCTATAAGTCTATAGAAAAATCGCGAGCCCGACCCCAACAAAACTCGCAATCGCCCAACCAAAAACCCCGACCAAAATTCCCGGCGTCACCAATCCCGACCAGCCACGCGCAGTCGCCATCGCCGCCGCCGTTGGCGGCCCCAGGATGCAGGCATTTGAAGCGATCAATAATTCTGGTCCACTAAGCTTCAGAACACGGCCAATCAAGGAGACGACCACCAAGTGCACCGCTAACAAAATTATCACAAAAACAATAATCGGTAAGCCCTCTTCTGAAACGACCGAAAAATCTATTGCTGCCCCCATGACTCCAAGAAAGGCATAGATCAGGATATGCCCCATCTCATTGTGCCCATCCATTCTATTGACCAGGCGAGGGCAGAATGTTGCGATTGCGATTGCGACCAGAGACAGCCCTAAAAACTTCAACGCCGGCATTGCCGTGGCACGCGCTAGAACTTCCCCTAATACAACACATACGCCGGCAAGCGCTACCATGATCGCGACTCCTAACGCGCCGTTCTTGTTGGACTCACTTTCGACTGACTTGTCTTCTCTCGCGTTTAAGTCAGCTTTTGCGTCCTCTACTGCTGAAGGCGCGAATAGTCTCCAAATAGGCCCCAGGCTTGGGAGCATCATCAAGAAGATGAAGTATGGAATGATAACGACATATACAGAAGCGAAAATGAGGCCGATCTTAGGATCTCCAACGACTTCCATAGCTCCAGCAACGGCTGCCAGATTGACAGCGCCACCGATAAAAGCCGCGGTCATCAACCCAACCCAAGTCGACTCGTTTGACCCTAGATTGACGAACAGTGCCCCAATGATTGCGGCAAATATGGTCGCTGCAACTGCAAGCAAAAAAGCAATCATCACGCGCCCCGATTGCCTCCAAAGTTTTTTTAAATTTGCGTTGAACAGGAGCATTGGGATAGCGAGCGCGATCATCGGGCCATTTACCAAAGCGTAAACTGCCGACTCTCGCGGTAAGATTGACAAAGCCGTCAATAAAGCGGGCATCAGTATCACGAACATTGCACCCAGCTGCCCAATTTTTGGATGTCGCTCCATCGCCATACCACAAGCGACAATCAGCATGATAGTCGTCAGTACGCCGAATATGTCGCTTGATGCGATTAAGGTGTCACTGGGCATCTCTTCTCCTATTGAGCGATTTTAATTGAATTCAGAACTGCAAGGCTACAGTTCGGTAACGCGCCATTCGGGATTGATGGAACTTTTGTCGACACGACCGGAGTTGGCGAATTCGAAGCCAAATGATCCACGCAGCGACGACTATCGGCGCCCCAACGAATAGCCCACAATAAAAATAAACCAAATCTAGCGCGCCTGTCGCACGCTCACCCAACAAGTAAGGAAACGTCCGTTGATCATCGAACTCGATAAGAAAAACTATGACCGCGAGCATGGATGTCAGACTGACCAAACGCGCAAGACCGCTGATCGGAGAACTCAGACTGGCCATGCTTTCTCCCCTGGTTATTTTCTTCTCACGCACTTTGTTTCCGCGCGCTTATTTTCTCCATCGTGACGGATTGCCAATAAAATACAAGAACGTATTTTTGGTCGATGCGCATTTGGCGACGTGCGACCTTGCCCAGTTGATGCTTTCGGGTGAGTAACACACTCATTGACCGACAATTATAGTATCGGCGCATATTCACGCTTCGATAGCACCGCTATTTTGGTTTTCTGGGCCTTTTATGAGTGTTTGGGTTGTTTCATCACTGGCATGCACGGTCTTGGTCTTTAGTCTGGCGGCTGGCTCTTGAACGCCATTGATCGCAAATGCACACTTCTGGAAGGGTATCCACAATGAGACTTGTAGGATTGGCTGTGTCAGCGTTTTTTGCGCTTTCTGCTTGCACCGTGGATGATGCGGCTTCACCGCCAATTGAGCGTGAGGCTCAGGCAGCAGAACCGGCCGTTGAAACAGAGGCAGAGCTCTCGGGAAAAATTGTTCTTCCAGAACCAACAGGGCCGTATCCTATCGGCGTCGTCGATTTTGATTTCGTGGATGAAAACCGCGACGAGACCTTGGCGCCTGGAAAGCGACGCGTTGCAACTCGGATCTGGTATCCTGCTCAAGATGTCAGTGGGGCACCTGAACTATATTTTACCGATGAGGCTTTTGAGATTTTTGATGCGGAATGGTCGAAGGTTATTACACTCCCCGATGCTGTCGATGAGGCGCTTCGCAATGTCGAAACTCATTCTTATCGAAACGCCCCCATCGCTGAAGACAAAGAGAGCTATCCCCTTCTAGTCTTCTCCCATGGCGGATTTTCACATGTTGGCTCGAATACGTCTCAAATGGAGCATCTCGCCAGCCATGGCTACATTGTGATGAGTGTCACTCACCCATACATGTCAGCGTTTGTTGCCTTCACCGACGGGGATGTCGCCCTGCTCGATACTGACGCGCTCACTCGAGCAATGGAAACGTTGAACTTTGAAACAAACACTCAATGGCTTCTCAATGATGACCCAGACCTTCGTTTCGAAGCTATGTTGAAGAAGTATGCGAACGATTCCCTTGCGGAGCATTTCCCAATTTGGCGCGATGACATGATCGCGGCGGTTGACCAGATCGAAGCACGGAATGTTCCGGCCGAGATTGCAGAAATTGTAGCGCGTGCGGATATTGATCGTCTTGGATATTTTGGAATGTCCTTCGGCGCAGCCAGTGCAGCTGCAGCGCATATCGACCCGCGCGCTGATGCTGCGGTCATTCTCGATGGCGGCAATTGGGATCCTGCCCTAATCAATACGCAAATAACGACCCCACTTCTCATTTTGAATGGCGACCTGGATGAGTACGGGCGCGGCTTCGGCCAAGAAAAACGAGCCTACCCATATAGTGAATTCATATATGAGACATTTGCTGAGTTTGGCGCACGAGAAGATGTGGTGCGCCTCGAAGTTAAAGGAACCGGTCACTGGGACTTCACAGACCGGGTACTGGTTCCATTTCCTGAACGCGAAAATGTCCAGAAACTGGCGCTATCCTCAACCATTGAAGGCAATCGGATGCAGGCATTGATGAATGACTATACCAAAGCCTTTTTCGATCGATATGTACGCGGAGATGAAACCGCATTCCCAAGCAATCTCTACGAACAATACCCAGAAATCAATAAACTCGATCTCTCATACATCGCTGAATGGGCAAACTCAAAAGGTGACGCGCTGCGGATCGGAACAGGAACACTGGTTGTTCTAGAAACAAGAGACGGGAATATACTAATTGAAGTCTACCCAGAGCGCGCCCCGATTGGCGCCGTCAACTTCCTAGAATACGTGGATTCTGGGCACTATGACGGTGCTACATTCTATCGATCAGTGAAAAAGGCAGAGGACGGTACCGGCATAGCGATTGTTCAGGGGGGATTAATGGGCATTATGATGCGGGAAGATACAGGTTTTGAAACTCCTGAAGCCGCTCTTGCGTCCATAACACAATTACCACCCATTGCTCATGAAACGACAGATGAAACTAAAATTCGCAACGTTAAAGGTGTTCTCGCCTACGGACGGCGAAATCCTGGCACAGCCTCTTCTGAATTCTTCATTAGCACAATGGACAATCCCGAACTCGATACTGGCTTCATCGGGGAAAAGCTCGATGGATTTGGGTATACCACATTTGGTCAAGTGGTTGTTGGATTTGATCTGGTCGAACAAATCCAGACACTTCCTGCAGATGCTCCGGCTTCATTGGAGGCGCTTCAAGGACAGGTATTAGAACAACCGGTGGAAATAGTTCGCGCGTATCGTTTGGGCAGCAGATGATACCCTGCAAACAATTTCAATAACATCGTAGAACTCAAATCGAAGGTTCGCCTGAACCGATAAGAGACCCGACCTAAAATATAGAAAATGGGCGCATAAAAATTTAGTCTGCGCCTCGCCTCATTATTTTCAAGAGGATGTAATCTGCAGCATCACAGTTGCACATCCTTTGAATCTACGGCCATTCGCAAGTGACCAGATCGCATCCTGAAAAATCTTAGACGAGTATTACAAGAGTAAGACAGACTAGGCACCAGATTCGCCGACACCCCTTGGGCTCACGCGCTACTCTGGCGTGTTAAGCAATCCCGCTAAGCTCGAGTAGACGCCAGTATCCATCGCCGCAGCAATCCTTTTGGCTTCGCCCAAGTCGACCTTCATATCTTCGCTATGCGCAAAACTGTGAATCGCTTCGGCAGTTCCCTCAACGCCATTCATATCTTCAACACCTTGCACGAAAGCTTGTTCATCCCACGGCAAGCTGTACCTATCCGGTTCGCCGGAAAACTTCGCCTCTGCAGCTATTCGGCGAGCAAGGCTGATTTCAATCTCTTCGGGCACTCCAATCCCGTAGCGATATCCCTCAGCAAAAATAAGCCCACGGAGATAGGAGGCTTTCCATGCCAAGTTCTCAATGTCGTTCAAATCCGGGGCAGTTCTGGCAGGCAACTCAGCCGATAACAGAGCTCCCACGAACTCATTGATCAGGTTGTAGTAACTTTTTACATGCGATGAGCTGTACTCATTAAACGCATATACGATCGCTGTGTCATGATCTGGCCAGGCCATGGCCATTGTTCTCCACCCAAACATGTGACCGCCTCCATGACTAAAGGTTCTTGCCCCTGGCTCATCCCAATCCAACAAAAACCAAATCAATCCGCGCTCGCCATCGGGGTATCCCGGGTGCGGTGACGGCCCTCGGACAGTCAGCATCTGTTCGACTGACTCCGGTGTTAGGATGCGAACTCCATCCAATTCTCCTCCATTCATCAGAGCGATAAAGAGCTTCACATGATCGCGAGGTATCGAAACAAAACCACCGGCCGGAAACTCTTCGAAATAAACGATCGGTGTTTCTAACCAAACATCGCCCGTAGTATTATACCCCGTGCTCATTCGGTCCCAAATTTCAGGTCTAACCTCTGATTTATTTTGCACCGGCGGATATTGAGTTGATTCCATGCCAAGTGGCTGCATGATATTGAGCTCAACGAAATCCGAGAAACTTAGACCATCTGGATTGGCCCGCTGTACAATCAGCCCCAAAGTCGCAATTCCGATGTTGGAGTAACTACGTCCTTCACCTGCTTTATAGCTCCAAGTAGGGATCCCCCCCCACAAGGGCTGCGTCTCTACGCTATATTTCGCGCGCAACGAGTCTTCCAGAGGCCGCGGTGTACTGAGCACCGAACCAGCGCCGTCTCCATACAAACCCGAAGAGTGGGTCATCAAATGGTAGATGGTCACCTCATCTCCGCCGTGAGGGTTCTTCACTTCAAAAGGAAGATACTTATTGATCGGATCATCAAGAGAGATGACGCCGCGTTCCACGAGCTGCATGATTGCAACGCCGGTATAAACCTTTCCCATGGACCCAGATCGGAATACCGTATCGACTTGCATGGGCCTTTTTTCGTGCACATCAGCATAGCCATACGCGCCTTCAAATATGACCTCCCCTCCACGCGCGACCGCAATGTTCAGGCCTGGAGCGTCAACGAGATCCAATAAATGAGGTAGTGCCCCATTCAGCGCATCTACAAACGCTTCATCCCGCGGTGTTTCTACATTTATTTGAACTTGTTCACCGGCTTCTTCAACGCTGGTGGCACATGATGCTATGAGCAATGTTAAAACACTTGTGGTCACGCTTAAAATACCGGTCTTCATGACGATCTGTTTCCTCTGTAGAGATGCTATTTCGGGGAGTGAGGACTATTTGCATTCCTCGACATGCCGATTGAAACTAGATTTACTTTGACAAGGTCAACTTCGATGACTGGGGCCGTAATCTGCTGATCCGAAAGCTTAGCGGCGACAGCGCCATTCTCCAGTTTCGAAGTTTCTAAATCTATCATGGAAGGACTTTTATATCTTTTAGCAGAGCCAGCGAAGCGCTTGCACCCCCTGACTTATTCTAACGAGGCAAAAGCCTGCCTGGTCATATTCTCTACCGACCCGTCTTTATGAAGAATAATATTGTCCTCCACACGGATACCCCCATAGGGCATAAATTCTTCAACGCGGTTCCAATTGACCATCGCTCCGTGTTCGTGCGCTTTGAGCGCTTTCATGTGTCCTGGAATGAAATATATTCCCGGTTCAACTGTGATCACCATCGATCCAGTAAAATCAGCTGTAAACTCATGATCCTGAAAATAACTTCGTTCTGAAGGTTTGCGCCGTTCGCCTTGCGGATTGACCAACTGCCGCCCCAGATCATGCAGGTTAACCCCCAAATAATGCCCGAATGTGTGAACATAGAATTTGTCGATCACACGAGTCTCATCTGCTTCTTCTGGAGAGATCTTAATTATGTCGAACGCCTCTAGGACTTCGGCCACTTTGTATCGAGCAAGCGCTTCCAAATCGGTGCCTGGCATCCCGACCTTAACGGCCCCCACCAACTCTTGTTGCTTGGCATCTAAAGCGGCAATGAGTTGGGCGAACTCGCTCTGAGAATCGAACGCATATGTTCGAGAAATATCTGAAGGGTAGTTGTTCACTTTCACCCCCGCATCGATCAGATAGCTGAGACAATGCTCAGGAGGTTTTGTGTCCAAATCAAAGTAGTGAAGAATGGCACCGTGCTCATTTAGGCAACTGACGCAACTATATGGCAACTCTGTCTCAGCACAGTTCGCAGCACGAATGAACACCTGCATAAGGTCTAGTTCCGAACACCCGCCCGCCAAGAACCGCTTTCGGACTGCCTCGTGCGCGTAAGCCCCTATTCGGGATGCCTCTCTCATGCATGCGTGCTCGTAATCCGATTTAAACCGGCGGTGAAAATTAACATACGTCAAAAGTCGAGCAGGGTTTATCTGATCTTTCGACAAATTGAATTCGTTGTCCAAACCGATATACGCGACTTTGGTATTCTCCGGTCCGATCAACGCCTGCAGGTCTTGATGTGTTTCAAAAAGTTTGACTTGAAAAGCTCGCTCCCAACCGTCTGGTAGCTCTTCGCCCGCTGTGTGCCAAATGTCTTCGGCATTGTTAAGGCACAGGAGCGGTGGCTCTCCGCGAGATATAAGAATGAAGCAATCAGTGCGTTTCTCGATAGGCACCCACTCTCTAAAATAGACATTGGATCTAAAGGGGTAAAAGAGATCGTCGGCGAAGACTTTTTGGTATTGACCTGACGCAATAATAACTTGGTCGAGCCCGGTTTCATCCAATGCGCCAAGATACATGGCGTGTTTTTCTTGCACGTGTGCTAGATACAGGTCCCGCAATCCATCTTTGATCAGCATGAGTTTCAGATTCCTTGTATTATGCCGACTATCACAATAAATACACAAATGCACATAACATTCTCGAGCGACAAGTGTCGCGATGCGAATGCGCAATTAACGCGAATGAAGTTGCTCCGGATGGGTCATGATGAAATTCGTCTCAATTGACCGTTCATTGGCTAAACACTGCAATGGAATTAGATTGATTGACCGCCTATCCCGTCCCTTACGGAACTGTATAATACGGTTCCACCAATGCCGAAAGCCGGTCGCAATCTTTGGCTCGCTGATAACGCAAAACACCCACCTCCAAGTCTGCAACAATATTATTCATTGAGACCCTGATGCTGAACCGCCCCCCCTTTCTCGCCGACGCACTCATTTGGGATAATCACGCCTGCATGCCATTGAGTTACAAGTCGAACGACTTTTCCCAGTATTTGGAAAAACTCCGCGCCGCGGGAACCAGCCTTGTCAGTTTAAATGTTTCGTTTGATCTAAAAGACTGGTCGCATGGTTTCAAAATGCTCGCGCGTTTTAGAAGTGACATCCGAGCAAATGCGGATAAATGCATGCTAATCGAAACAACCGCCGATATCGAAGCGGCCAAAGCTAGCGGAAAAATTGGGATTTTCTTTGATATCGAAGGCGGCTGCGCCGTAGACGATATGCCAGAACTCGTAGAGCCATATTACGCGCTGGGGGTTCGGTGGATGCTTATTGCATACAATCAAACCAATCGATTGGGGGGCGGCTGCCAGAATCCTGATCCAGGTCTATCCGATTTTGGATGCCGCGTCATAGACGAAATGGAACGCGTAGGGATGATTGTGGATATCTCACATACAGGATACCGAACCGCGCGTGAGGTGCTTGAATATGCTAGCAAGCCGGTGAACATTTCGCATTCTAACCCAAGAACTATATGGGACCACGAACGCAACGTTACTGACGATCTTATTAGAGCCTGCGCAGCAACAGGTGGCGTGATAAACGTAACTGGTATTGGGATTTTTCTCGGCAACAATGACAATTCTACCGAGACGTTTATCCGCCATGTCGATTACGTCGCTTCAATCGCCGGACCGGAGCATGTTGGAATGGGGCTTGATTTTGTTTTTGATTCTCGAGAGTTAGATGAGTTCATTGCACTGAACCCTGATATGTTTCCACCCGACAAAGGCTATGGCCAAGGTTTGAGAATGATCGAACCGGAAAGAGTGGCAGAGATTGCGACGGGTTTGATCGAAATTGGTTGGTCTGAAAACCATGTTCTGGGATTTTTGGGTCAAAACAATTTGCGCGTTGCGGACGCCGTTTGGAAGTAGTTTGATTTGTTTGGACTTTGATTTGAAGCTCGATCCTGAGACTGAGACCGTCGCATGCTAGCCGAGCCCCGGCTTTGCCTCAATTGTTTCGTCAATCGCAGCGCGTGCGCAGAGCGAGCACCAGCGCCCATCAGAAATTCCCTAAACGCATTGCGATCGAAATTGCATTTTCTCACCGCGTTCACTAAAATACACTTATGTTTTTAATAAATGGGCAGCAGGCATCTCAGTTGAATCCTAGGGACATGCCTCACAAATCGAATGTATTGTATTCTCAGATTCCAATTCTAGGCTCGAGTATAAATAGGTATTTGACTACCGTCCCCAAACTTCCAAGAAAGGGAAAAGTTTGAATCTTTCGATCGGAACTGAGAGGCCTGAACTTTTGCTCGCTATTGTGCTTGCAATCGTGGCTATTGGAATTTGGATGGAGGGACAGAAGAAACTGGCCGAGTACGGCGTTCTTTTTATTATTCTTTGTTCGACCGTTCTGAGCGCATTTTCGATCATTCCGCGAAGTGCTTCGGTCTACAGTTTCATTGTATCATATTTGGTGCCGATGTCGCTACCGATGTTGTTGTTTAAAGCCAATCTCGTGGAAATATGGCGTGAATCCGGTAGGGTAATCTTGGCGTTTTGCTTAGCAGCGACCGCGACAGGTTTCTGCTCCGTTCTTGGCTTAATGATGTTCGATCTCGGACCACGAGAGAGCGAGATCGGAGGCGCGATGAGCGCTGGATTCATTGGAGGCGCTGTGAACACAGCGGCAGTGGCAGATGCTTACGGTATTACCGACGACCCAATAATGGGGATAGCACTGGCGGCAGGCTATTTAGTCGTGATTCCTTTCTTGGCATTTATCGTCATGTTTCCGACGATGAAGCGTCTTTGGAAGCTCTTTAGCCCTAACTCCCTCGACACCAATCAGACCAACGAAACTAATCAAGAGGCCGTCGACGAGGCGTCACCGACCGCCTTTTCAATCTGCGCATCAATCTGCATTGCATTCTTAATCGTGGCGGTTAGCGATTGGCTTGCGGGATTGTCTGGTTTCGCCCCAATGAAATATTTAGCAATCACTGTTTTGAGTGTTGGTTTTGCGACGTGTTTACCTCGTCAGGCTTCACGTCTGCATGGGCACTATGATTTGGGCCGAATAGCAATCTATTGCTTTTTTGTGGTTATTGGCGCAGGAATAAATTTCTCTCTGGCGATGGAAACCGGATTCGTTTTCGCAGCGTTCTCTGCGATCGTCATGTTTGGACACCTCATTTTACTTGCCATTCTCGGACGTATATTCAAGCTAACTGGCGCAGAACTTATCATTGCGAGCAATGCTTGCGTCCTAGGCCCTCCGACTGCGGCGGCAATGGCGCTTTCGCGCGGTTGGTACGCGCTCGTCACGCCGGCGCTACTTGTTGGGGTTCTCGGATATGTTCTTGGAACCTTTTTTGGCATATTGATCGGCTCTTTACTTTGACCGACTAAATTCAGCTTCCAATTGCGTGCGCGGAATTCAAGGAAGCCCTAGCCGAAGAGCAAATCGCAGAAGCAAAGTGTCCGAGTAGTCCCGGGCCCGGTTGGCACTAACACGACAAAATTGCTGCTCCAACAAAAAAACGACACGGAATTTTGTCACAAGCGACCGGAAATTTGAGGGCCCTTCGTTACCGCGCAATCACTTCTAAGCTTGCCCTTTATTAAAACTCCACGTCTGTTCCTTGCCTTGATCCAACGGCATTTTCGTAAACCGCAGCAGCGGCGAAAAGATCTTGTGCTGCATTTCCGAGGCTCTTGAAAATCGTGATTTCATCGGAGGTCTGTCGTCGTTCAATCTGATTTAGTAAAACCTGACCTATCTCTCCGACAATATGCGATTCTTCAAAAGCACACTCCTTTAACGGGATCATTATATCGCCGGCTTCGGCAAGCGCCGCCGACAAAAGATCGACATAGACACGAGCGCTCGCAATAAGCTCAGTATCAGCTTCTCGAGTATCAGGTGTATGCGCACCAACCAGGTTTACATGCGCTCCAGGGCGCACCAAGTCTGCATTGATGACAGGAGCCGAGCTCGATGTTACCACCGATACGATATCGCAACTGGCTGCCTGCTCCAGCGAGGCTGCAGACACGTTGGCAGATAGTTCGTTAGATAGCTGCATTGCCAGCGCTTCAGCTTTGGCCTCTGTCCTTCCCCAAATGACTGTGTTTTTGATATTCGGACGAACTTCCAATATCGCTTTCGCATGAGTTTCGGCTTGCACGCCCGTCCCGATAATCCCATGCGTGACAGAATCATCTCTTGCTAGTTCTCGGGTGGCAACGCCTGACGCCGCCGCGGTTCGTATTGCCGTTAATGAAACACCATCCATGATCGCCAAAGGAGCGCCTGTCTCTTGCGAAAACAGAGCGACGTAACCTTGAATCGTTGGGAGGCCTTGAGCCGCGTTTCCATGCAACAGGCTCACCGTCTTAACTCCAAAAAACGGCGGTTGTGCCACCGCGGCGGGCATCAATGCGAAAACGCCGCGTTCCTCCCCGATCGGCGCGAACAAACGCAGCGGAGTGAGCACCTCATTTGAGGACATGGCCCGCATAGCCTCGTCCATAGCGTCGACACATAAACGCATTGTGAGAATGCTCTCGACACTGGCCCGACTTAATATTTTCAACTTTGTCATAGCTCTATTGGCTCCGATTGGGAAAAAACGGTTTGGGATTTATGCTCGGCGTGTCACCGAACATTTGCTGAGCAAGTATGCGTGAAGATCCGACAGCCATGGTCCAACCAAGATGCCCATGGCCCGTATTGAGCCAGAGACCCGAAATATGGGTCGGGCCAACATATGCTAAACCGTCCGCGCTCATAGGTCGGAACCCCGTCCAAGCCTCGCCAGAATTTGTGTCCAGTTTCACACTGATCTCTGGATAAACCCTCGCCAACAAAGCCATGAGATTATCTAATCGAGACTGACTGAGTCGCTTATCTTTGCCTGTAAACTCTGCCGTCCCCACAACGCGAAGCTTGTCGCCGATGGGTGTAACAGCCGCATGCATTGCATCGTCTATAATGGGAATTTTTGGGCGATGATTGTCGCCGTGAATATTAAACGTGATCGAATAACCTTTCACGGGTTTAATCGCTAATCCTATCCTCATCGGCTTGACCAATTTGGGGCTAGCGTCACCGGCTGCCACAATCACTTTATTCGCAAATGCGGTCCTGCTTTTTGAACGCACGCCCACCACTTGCCCATTCTCGACAAGTATAGTTTCAACCAGCGTGTCCAACCAAATTTGTCCACCAGATTTTTTGGCCTCATCAGCCACGGCTATGCAAAACGCTCTTGCATCGCCAACCATGTCATCAGGATAGTAAATTCCCTTGACCAAATTGATCTTGGTTCCGGAAAGATTCGGTTCGATCTCACGAACGTCGTCCGGGTTGAGGACCTGAAAACGCAATCCTTCTTTTGCGAGCCGCTCTGCATTGTTCAATTGCTCCGCAAATGCAGAATGGTTTTCAAAGACCTTCAATGTTCCAGATTCCGCAACGAGGTGCGCTTGGTTTAGGTCTTGCACGAGGGTCTTGGTTGCTTCGAGAGAAAACTTCGCAAGAAGGAAGTTCTGCAGCACAGCGTTTGCGTACTTGTGTGGCGTAGAGTTGGCTAAAAATTTCACCCCCCAGGGCACCATTTCTGGTATGCTCTTGAAGCGTAGCTTCATAGCCGCCTTAGGGTCGAACAATGACGCTAATATGTGCTTGAATACCCCTGGTCCGTTCCACGGATCGGCCATTGAGGCGGTGAGCATTCCTCCATTGGCATAACTCGCGCCATCAGCGATTTGCTTATTCGCATCGATTAAAAGTACAGATAGACCGCGGCGCGTTAGCTCCAGAAAGCTTGTTGTTCCCGCTAACCCGCCTCCGATCACAATTGCATCAAAGCGCGGTTCACTCATGACGATCGAACGCCATTATTCGGTTGCCTCGTCTGCGACTTTTTGTTCGAGGTACCCGTTATACAAAAAAGCTATTCCTGAGTAATATGCTCGCGGAATAACGCTTGAATGGTCCTCTCCATCGAACACTTCAGTCTTAGAAACCAACGAGTCGTAGCCTCGGGTCTGCAGCCGTTCACCAATGGCCGCCGTTGCCGACAGCACCTGCAGTCCTGCGGTTAAAGGGATATTGGCTTCACCGCCGCCTGCGCTTAAGTAAACTCTTGCCTTCAAATCATCATTTGCCTTGTGCCAATCACTTTCCATTGCAAGCCAAGGTTCACGCGTTGCTGGACTTGAAAGCAGATAGCGACTGAAACTGTCAGGTTTCGAAAACAGAGTATAGAGTCCAAACATTGCTCCACCAGAGTGACCGACAAACGCATGTCCCTTAGGGTCCATCCGAAACTCTGCACTCAGCTCTTGCCGTAAATCCTCGACCAAAAACTGCATAAACGCATCAGCGCCGCCTACATCCTCTGGTTTGAGAACGCCCTTCAGGATATCAGCGATTTGGCTGTGTTCTGGAGAAAAATCGAAATTGCGACGGCTCAAGTATTCGGCAAAGCTCGCCGTTCTAGGGGCCCCAATTGCGACGACGATAAATTCTTGTTTGACGCCGCCATCCCGGGGAAAGAGCTGCGCCGCGCTCACCGCGATCTCAAGTAAGTTATCTGTCACCCAAATCGTCGGATAAGACTGCTCTGAAACAGAGTAACTTGCCGGCAAGTATATTCTCACTTCGTGCTCCCACTCCCAATTCGGAATAAGGTACGAACGCGCTTCAAGTTGTTGCCCCAAATACGGGGTTTGTGCTGGTGATTTTGATTCCGTATCGGCATGCGCACAAGCCACCATTAAGAACGGGATACAAATTGGAAGCAATAGGTGCTTTCTCAACATGTTGATAATGCAGCTGGTTGTACTGGCACTCATTTGATTGGATCCTCAACTCGTAAATCGTTGCGGTAAATTGAAATGGTTGTCGAGCGCGTTATCATCTCAACACGGACATGAAACTGGCACACGGCCAATAAATATCACGGATAGGATCAAAGCATGCAGTAGTGTACCTTGCAACCCAGGCCCCAGATTTTTCCGGTCTTAGTTGAAGATGGACGCTCCAACTCCTGATTCAACAAACTCCGGGTACTCATCGACCCTGTCCGCTAATTTTTGTACTGTCATCTTATCGAGACTTCGATAGCACCGCTATTTTGGTTTTCTGGGCCTTTTATGAGTGTTTGGGTTGTTTCATCACTGGCATGCACGGTCTTGGTCTTTAGTCTGGCGGCTGGCTCTTGAACGCCATTGATCGCAAATGCACACTTCTGGAAGGGTATCCACAATGAGACTTGTAGGATTGGCTGTGTCAGCGTTTTTTGCGCTTTCTGCTTGCACCGTGGATGATGCGGCTTCACCGCCAATTGAGCGTGAGGCTCAGGCAGCAGAACCGGCCGTTGAAACAGAGGCAGAGCTCTCGGGAAAAATTGTTCTTCCAGAACCAACAGGGCCGTATCCTATCGGCGTCGTCGATTTTGATTTCGTGGATGAAAACCGCGACGAGACCTTGGCGCCTGGAAAGCGACGCGTTGCAACTCGGATCTGGTATCCTGCTCAAGATGTCAGTGGGGCACCTGAACTATATTTTACCGATGAGGCTTTTGAGATTTTTGATGCGGAATGGTCGAAGGTTATTACACTCCCCGATGCTGTCGATGAGGCGCTTCGCAATGTCGAAACTCATTCTTATCGAAACGCCCCCATCGCTGAAGACAAAGAGAGCTATCCCCTTCTAGTCTTCTCCCATGGCGGATTTTCACATGTTGGCTCGAATACGTCTCAAATGGAGCATCTCGCCAGCCATGGCTACATTGTGATGAGTGTCACTCACCCATACATGTCAGCGTTTGTTGCCTTCACCGACGGGGATGTCGCCCTGCTCGATACTGACGCGCTCACTCGAGCAATGGAAACGTTGAACTTTGAAACAAACACTCAATGGCTTCTCAATGATGACCCAGACCTTCGTTTCGAAGCTATGTTGAAGAAGTATGCGAACGATTCCCTTGCGGAGCATTTCCCAATTTGGCGCGATGACATGATCGCGGCGGTTGACCAGATCGAAGCACGGAATGTTCCGGCCGAGATTGCAGAAATTGTAGCGCGTGCGGATATTGATCGTCTTGGATATTTTGGAATGTCCTTCGGCGCAGCCAGTGCAGCTGCAGCGCATATCGACCCGCGCGCTGATGCTGCGGTCATTCTCGATGGCGGCAATTGGGATCCTGCCCTAATCAATACGCAAATAACGACCCCACTTCTCATTTTGAATGGCGACCTGGATGAGTACGGGCGCGGCTTCGGCCAAGAAAAACGAGCCTACCCATATAGTGAATTCATATATGAGACATTTGCTGAGTTTGGCGCACGAGAAGATGTGGTGCGCCTCGAAGTTAAAGGAACCGGTCACTGGGACTTCACAGACCGGGTACTGGTTCCATTTCCTGAACGCGAAAATGTCCAGAAACTGGCGCTATCCTCAACCATTGAAGGCAATCGGATGCAGGCATTGATGAATGACTATACCAAAGCCTTTTTCGATCGATATGTACGCGGAGATGAAACCGCATTCCCAAGCAATCTCTACGAACAATACCCAGAAATCAATAAACTCGATCTCTCATACATCGCTGAATGGGCAAACTCAAAAGGTCCTAACGATTAACATCCTGGGCTATAACCAATCGGCCTGACTACACCTTCCATAGTGTGCTCACGCTCTGCCAGCAGCTATCGAGAAACGCACGCGGTTTCGATCGATACATGCTCGTTGAATGCATCCCTTCAGGCCCAAATTTTTTCGGCCTATAAGTGCGTAAAATGGGTCGCATTTGAACTATCGAGCGCGGCGGATAATGGACTTGCCTGCTGCTCGGTTATGCGTCTTTCAAGGTTTCAGCTGAAGTTAAAATTGAGCGCGAACGTTATGGCACACGACTTTGCTATTACTTTGCAAAAGAACCTATCATGAAAAAGAACAGCATACGCGCAGCCATTCTCTAGCGCATACGCCAAATTCGCTTACCGGCTCCGGTAAGCGCGAGGAGAGGATTGAAACTTCGTTTTGAAAGCACGGGTGAAGTTGTTCGGGTTCTCGAAACCGCATGCATCGGAAACTTCACCAACACTCATATTTGATTTGAGAAGCATTTCACGAGCTGCATCTAATCTTACCCCTGCAGTGAACGCCCTTATGGTTTGCCCATAGAGCAACTTGAATCCTCGGTTTAGCCTTTTTCTTGGCAAGCCAGTGTCCGATATAAGCTGCTCCAGTGATGGCGGAGAGAATGGCTTTTGCTCGATCAGCGTCCTCGCTAAATCAAGCTTTGAAATCTCCGAAATCGTGAGTTCTGGTGAAAAAGTCGATGCCGCAGCGAGTTTAGAGTCAGCCAAGGCCGCTAAGAATTCACCCGCTTTATGATTCATAATGAGACGCATGTTTGTCGTCTCGGGGTATGTCACTAAAGCGCGAACATTCGCTAACTGAACCAATCTACTCATACTAAATTTGAACGCACAATGCTCGACTTCTCGTGCCGCATTGAGGAATCTAAGAATTTGAGGTGTCTTTTGACCAAACAGCTTGACTGAGTTTGCGAGCCCCTCCCCTGAGAAGATAAAATACAGACATGTTACGTGACCGGTCGTTGATGGACTGAATACTGGCCCTCTGCTTGGAGTGCGCTTAAAAAAAAAGCATCTCCAGATGCAACAATGTGTTTCTCTCCCGCAAGCGAAACCTCGAGACACCCTTGGTCCATCAAGAAAGTGGACATGATTGCCCGTGACGGCTGCAGCAATCCGGGCTGACTGGCTGCATCGCTCACTCGCCCATATTCGCCCTGAATGAGGAACGCATAAAACCCATCCGTCACTTTGAATATATCCACTGTTGGTGGATTGTCGCCTTCGCTTTGAACACGAAGCGCTGTGTTCTCGTAACTCAAACTGTGATGAGGATATGTTTTTTGGAGAAGATCTGGTTCTAATCCGAGCGACTGGTGCAGTTCGTTGAGCACATCTAATGGACTGGTATAAATTGTAGCAACCATGGCCTCTCACAGATTTTTTGGGCGGAAATTAGTTTGGCTATCATTCTCGTCCGCCCTTCGATGATAGTTTCAGTCATTTGAAAACTAGAAGCAAGAGCGACACCTAAAATAGTGTAGTTTTCACTATGAGCAGCGTCAGTCTAAATCTCCTCGGCTATAAGCGTAATGCAACTGTCCGGCTTCTCAGCTATTTGCTCCTCGGAAATCCAACAGGTGGGCTCGTGCGCCTTCACCCTTGCCCAGGTGCGTATGGCGTGACTCTTAAGCAAAAGATCTGATCGTTGGTTGTAATGGGGAACGCGTCTAACATGAATTATTGGTCTGAATCATACGGCGCTTCAACGGACAAATTTCGTCGACTTGCGTCTGCGAATGGGGCGTTCCTCCATAAGTTCACGCACCCGAGTGAAACGGGGCCAGATGGCTCTCCACTTACAATTGACGTTGCTCGCTTTGGTGAACAGAATGCAAAACATGTGTTCATCAACACGAATGGCGTCCATGGCTGGGAAAGCTATCCAGGGGCAGCGGCGCAGCTTGAACTTATCGATTCAGGAAAGCTGAACACGCTTCCAAGCGGGTGCTCGGTAGTATTGGTTCATTGTCTGAACCCATTCGGGTGGGTTTACGGCAGCCAACGAAACGAAAACGGCGTGGATCTTAATCGGAATTTCGTCGATTTTACGCAGCTACCTATCGAAAACAGCGCCGTAGACTTGATTGAAGAAGCAATCGCAATAGACGAGATGTCCTTGGCTGCATTGGTAAAAGCAAGCGACCGCCTAATGGAGCTTGGCCGTCGGGCTGCCACCGCCGACATTGGGGATGCGTTACTAGCTGGTCAGTTTCAATCGCCGGAGTCCCTCAAGTTTGGGGGAACTTCGCCGCAATGGGGAAACGAGACGTTTCGCGAGATTGTTCGGACAGCAACCGAAAATGCTGAGACCGTGATCTTTTTGGATTGGCATACAGGGCTGGGAGACTTTGGCTCTTACTACCCAATTCCTTGCATGGGCGTCGGTCAGCCTGGATGGGATCAAACAGTTCGTGTGTGGGGCGAACAAGTTCAAACTCATGCTCATCAAGACATCAAAGGTGGAGATTTCGGTGGTGACGTTATGGGCGACGCCCTCAACGGTTTGGTTTCCACTGCCATTAGAGATGAAGCGGTTGGTGCAACGCTTTCTGGCGGCTTGATCGAATTTGGTACGGCGCCATTTCAAGAAATAGTCCAAGCGACGATTTTGGATCATTGGATGTGGAAGAAGGTAAAAGACAGTTCTCCGGAACTAGAATTTTGGCGAACGATTTTGAAGACTCTGTTCGCGCCGCGACATGCTGGATGGGAAAGAAACACTCAAACGATTGCGCGCGAAACCTATGAACGCACTCTGCAAGAACTCGCGCGATTGGCATAGAATGACAATTCAGGTGCTCACATCGCAACAACGAAATCATGCCGCGCTCATCGTGGCAACCTGCAGTCTGACACGACAAACCAATGCTCAATTCAAAGAAAAGTTCATGCTATGCCAAATTTGTTGAAAGATGCTCCACATTTCGGTCCATCCTTTATTGGTCTAAGTGAACAAGTTGCACTTCACGGTGTTTTTCGGGCCAATGATATCGCATTCATCCAAGGCGGGCGCAGGGTAAATTGGCGCGGCTTCAATGAACAAGCGAACAAAATTGCCCAAGAGCTGATACATCTTGGCGTGCAATCTGGGGATAGGGTTGCCATGCTATTCTCCTGCGAGATTGAAGCAATGGAGGTCATATTCGGGATTTGGCGCGCCGGTGCCGCATATGTCCCTATGTCTTATCTCCTTACCGCAGATTTGATCGCAGGTATGATAGAGGATTCAGGAGCGAAGCTGCTCGTCTCATCGCAAGCTCACGCGGAACTTGCGCAAAATGCATCGAGTCTATCGAAGGCAGACTTAATCGTAACCGACCAAAGCTGGGCATCTAATTTAAAAATGAGAGGTCCCGAGGAGCCGGGCATAGCGATCAATCCTAACGCGCTCGCTAATATAATTTATTCATCTGGGACCACTGGGATTCCCAAAGGTATTCCACACACACACGGGGCTCGTTCTGCTTTCGTCACATCTATGGCAGGCGCGATGAGGTATTCGGCCCAGTCTACTGGAATCCTGGCCATTCCTCCACATTCAAATGGATCGATGCTAACGTGGGGGCCAACAGCTTTTTTTGGTGCGCCAACTATCTTAATGCCAAAATTTGAAGTCGATGACTTTTTTGCTTTGATCGACGTATGGCGTCCAACTCATGGTTTCGTTGTACCGACTATGTGTAGCGCCATATTATCCCACCCCAACGTTGAAGGTGCGGGTTTGGACTGTTTTGAGTGTGCCGTAACAGCCGGAGCACCAATGCCACCAACCATGAAGCAAGAGATGATGCGCTTAACCGATGGAGGGCTAGCGGAGTTGTGGGGCCTGACCGAAAGCGTAGCAACACTTATTTCTCCGAGTGAAATGATAGATCGGCCAAACTCGGTCGGTCGTCCCTGCCCTGGCATGGATATCAAACTGATAGATCATGAAGGACACGATGTTACGTTTAAAGGAGAAGGAGAAATTGTCGGGCGCTCGACGAATTTGATGAATGGGTACTGGAATCGCCCAGACACAAACACCGAGATACTGTGGGAATCAAAAGAAGGTATCCGCTATATCCGCACTGGTGATGTCGGCGAGTTCGACGATGATGGATACTTGTATATCAGAGGCCGCATAAAGGATATGTTGATTTCGGGCGGACTAAACGTCTTCCCGGCAGACATAGAAGCGATTTTGATAGAGAACTCTGACGTCCACGACGCATGCGTAATCGGGGTTCCTCACGAAAAATGGGGAGAAACCCCGGTAGCATTCGTAACCCCAAATGAGCGATGCAGTGTAGACCCGATTAATCTTGCCGATTGGCTGAACACCCGCGTCGCAAATCATCAGAGGGTCTCGAAAATTGTAGTTTGGGAATCTGATTTTCCCAGAAACACTTTGGGTAAAGTGCTCAAACATGAACTCAAAAAAAAATGGAGCGAGATTCAAAGTCGTGACGAAAGTTAAATTTGACAATCGTGTAATCGTGATCACCGGCGGCGGACGTGGAATTGGAGCCGCTTATGCAAAAATGCTCGCTGATCATGGCGCGATGGTGGTGGTCAACGAAATCGATGAAGACGCTGGCCAGTCAGTTGCACAAGAGATTAACGCACGGTCGGGCGTTGCGATATCTAATAATTATGATGTCATGCAGCCAGACAGTGCGCAGGCAATTATCAATCACGCATTGAGCGAGTTTGGGAGGATTGATGCCCTAATTTGCAATGCAGGATTTCTCCGCGACAAGACCTTCCATAAAATGTCACTCAACCAATTTCAGGAAGTCATTGATGTGCACTTAATGGGGGCGGTCTATCCAATTCATGCCGCGTGGCCTTTTTTGCGAGATCAAAAGTTTGGTCGAATAGTTTTAACCGCGTCCGCATCGGCCTTATGGGGCAATTTTGGGCAATCAAACTATGATGCGGCAAAGTTAGCCTTAGTGGGTTTAATGAACGCGCTCAAATTGGAAGGTGCCAATCATAACGTACTTATCAACACCATTGCCCCGTTGGCACGGACGCGTTTGTCATCGGATATATTGCAAAATGAAGATGCGAAATTGCTTGATCCAGAGCAAATTGCCGGTTTGGTGAGCTATCTTTGTTCCCCGCAAAACACGCTATCGGGTGAAATATTTGAACTCGGAGGCGGTTTTGTTTCTCGTGCGAGGTTACAACGCAGCGTCGGCACCGTCGGCGATATGTCAAACCCCAACTTAGTATCCGAGCAGTTACCCTCAATTCTGGCGCAACCTACTGAATGCAACTTTCAACAGGCGTTTGATTCAATTGATCAGATGATGCAAGCGATACGCAACGCTTGAGAGAGACTCAAAAAATCGACGCGGCACCACACGCAGGTATTCATCTAAGATCTTTCATCAAAAACGTTTTTTCAAACGAAGCCAACCAACGATGGTTGATTATAGACATGTCTGCATCTTACTGTGGCCGGAACTGACGAGTATATACTTGTGTTCGCAATACCTGATCGCGGCACGAGAAAGCAATCTTCGCTCACACGGCGTTTACTTTTATCTTTGAGAAATCGACACTCTATTAGGTGCCATTGGAAGCGCACCTTATCGCATCGGTATCACTCGTCACAGAAGGCTGTTTCGACACGCTGCCTAGTAATGCTAAAAATAGGCAACACCACATGGCCGCCTGTCGAACGTCTGCCCTTTTTAGTCCTCATCGACGCTGCCAAAGGATATTGGCCGGAAATTATTTTTCCATAAGCATATCTGTGGCGTAGAGAACAAAAACTCATTTTTTACACCGCGCCCGACCTGCCAAAACAGCGATAGGATCGCTTCCCAAATCATTCAGTCCGCGAGCACCATGATTTTCGAGCACCCGTCTTGTGCGACTTGCCTTGACCCAAATTTGACCTCGGTCCATTGAAGCCGAAAGAGCGACAGGTTTGAAGACAGCCTATGGATAATCAGTTTATAGAGGTGCGTATCCTTGTTCTGCCGACACCGCGTAAATTGAGTTCCGATCAGCCATGCCAATAAAAGTACGATTAGCTGAGGTCATGTTAGACAGAGGCGTTACTCTAACAGAACTGTCTGTTTCAGTCGGCGTAACCATGGCCAACCTCTCTAATCTAAAACGAGGCCACGTCAAAGCCGTTCGTTTCTCAACTTTGGAGGCAATTTGCCGGCACCTGAAATGCCAACCAGGCGAGGTTCTTGAATTTAGTCGTGGCACCGATCTCTAACGCTTCTTCAAATTAGAGCGTTGTCTTGGACCGAAAACAAAAGTCAGTCCGGGTCGTTCCGAACCCCACACCAAGGACATTACAATTTCCGGGGATCCGATACTCTCCTGCAGCTTCATGCTGAGCGCATCCACTATTGTCACCGGTGTCAGACTATGTATTGTTGCTGAAAACACAACACCATGGGTTCGAAATGTCATTGATAGATGCTCCCCCTAAAGCGCCACTAGATATGGAAGCTGAAGGCATTCCTGCCGCGCATATTGCCGGAATTGACATGAGTCACCGCGCTCCTGATCTGACAATGGAGCAACGAAAGCTGCTGCCTTCCCCTATTCTGGAGGAAAATCCAGAACTTTTAGATTTGTATTGGCGCAGCTGGGCGATCGCCTTTGATAAAGTTAAAGCAGGCTCAGACACCGCTGGTACGGTTGATCATGTGGATGCAGCGTTCAGCGACAATCTGTTCCAATGGGACAGTTGTTTTATGATCGATTTCTTACGCTATGCGACGCATGTTTTGCCGGTTTATGGAACGCTCGATAATTTTTATCGCAAGCAGCACTCCAATGGATTTATATGCCGTGAAATCAACGGTATAACAGGTGATGACTATTGGGAAGATAGTCATCCGAGTTGTATCAATCCGCCGCTTTTTGCGGACGCAGAATGGCGAATGTTCAAGGTAACAGGCGACGAAGGACGCCTGGCTTTGGTCCTGCAACATCTCGTTCGCTACTATGAATGGTTAGAAACGCACAGGCGGGCGAATGACGGCGTTGGATACTGGACCACCGCTCTGGCCTCGGGCATGGATAACACCCCGAGGGTTTATGAGCATGGTGGCGGCCACGTCCACAAGCATTATGACCATGTGTGGATGTGCTTAACCGCGCAGCAAGCCCTTGCAGCGCTCAGAATTTCTGAAATGGCTGAAAGCGTAAGCGATCACGAAACGCAAAAACTTTTCGAAAAAAAGTATACCCAGCTATTTGATTATATCAACGCGCATATGTGGAACGCCGAGATTGGTTTGTATGTTGATGTCGGGCCGCAGGATCAGCTGACCCGCGTTAAAACACCCGCCGGTGCTTGGCCGTTGCTGTTGAGAAACATAGAAACAGATCGTGCAGAAGCCATTCGCGATAACTTCCTCGATCGCTCAAGTTTCTTCCGCGCCCACCCGATACCGAGCGTTTCTGCGGACCATTTCGTGTATCACCCTCACGGAAATTACTGGCACGGTGCGGTTTGGCCGCCAATGGTCCACTTAGCGATCCGAACATTGCGCGAAAATGGTCAACGCGATGCAGCGCGCTTAATTGCATCTAAGCACCTTTCCAACATCGACGCCGTTTTGAAGTCGACGGGGACCATTTGGGAGAATTATGCCGCTGATAGCATTTCTGAAGGCAATATCTCGCGACCAGAATTTGCTGGATGGACAGCCTGCGGCCCGATCTCTTCTTTGATTGAGACGATTATTGGCATTGAGCTCGATGCACCTAACAACAAAATATCTTGGGACCTCACGCGGCAAGACCGTCACGGCGTTGAACGTTTAAGGCTTGGCGATATCAATGTGTCTCTCATTTACGATCCGGAACGGGATGTTATTCTCGCTGAAGGGTCAGCGCCGTTCACACTCGAGGTTACTATTAACGGCATTTCTCGAGACTTCACGATTTCAGGCAATCGGATCGTGATAGATAGCCCAAGCCTGCGAGGAGTGGGCGAATGATGATCCGAATTCTCTTTGCCTCAATGCTTTCGTTCATCGTCTCGGCGTGCGGAAGCAGCGGCGAAGACGGAATTCGGTTAACCGGCTGGGTATCTAGCCCCGTGGAAGATGAGCTCGTCCGCGAGATGGTTGCAGAGTTCTCCGCCGAGAACCCTGAAATACTGCTGAAATACCATCCGATACAAGCCAATTACCCCCAAAAGCTTCAACTGATGCTGGGCACCAATACCGCGCCCGAAGTGTTTATGCTTGAAGCGTTTTGGGCGCCGGCGATGATTAATTATGAGGTGCTGGCGCCATTAGATGACCTTGTAAAATCGGATGCGGAATTTGCAGTTGATGATTTCGAACCGGCACTGCTCGCAGCCTTTGAGCAGGATGGAAAACTCTACGGAATTCCAAAAGACTATTCCACGCTAGCGCTATTCTACAATCCTGACATGCTGGCCGATGCCGGTTTCGATCGACCGCCCGCGACATGGGCTGAATTGGAACTTTATGCGCAAGCGCTCAGCGTTGACCTAGACGGCGATGGGCAGACGGATCGATACGGCCTGGGTGTTGATCCCAGCCTTGAGTATTTACTTCCATTTGTCTGGCAAAATGGCGGTGAAATTCTCGACGAGGATGGCAAGTTTGATGCGGGCAATCCCGCGCTAAAGGACACCCTCACCTGGCTCCAATCACTTAAGCAACGTGGATGGTTGGGGCATTCGACCGATGTTGGCGGCGCCTGGAACATGGATGGGTTTGGACGCGAGCGCTTTGCGATGGCGCTCTCTGGAAACTGGGCCGTCAATTTCATGGATGAAACTTTTCCAGGCACGCCTTATGAGATCGCAGAACTACCAGCTGGAAAAGAGCGCGCATCGATTGCTTATGTCGTGGGATATGTGATGCCAGCTCAAAGCGAGAATACTCAGCAGGCATGGACGCTGCTTAGTTATCTGACCAGCATACACGGCCAGCAGCGCTGGGTGGAGCGCGGCATTGCGTTACCGCCGCGCCAATCCATTGCCGCAAAAGCTCGGTTAGAAGATGACCCGAAGACTGCAGCCTTCGTTCGCAGCGCAGCTTATGCCCGCACGTGGCAGGTCGGGAGCAATCAACGCGTTTTGGATGAAGCTGAAACGATGTTGCAATCGATCTTTCTCTTAGACCGCCCGGTGGAGGACGCATTGGAGCGGATGGCCAATCGTTTGGAGAACGCGCGATGATGTTCTGGAAAAAAATGGGCCGCGAAGAAAAAGAAGAAGCCTTAACGGCCTATGCCTTTTTGCTCATCCCACTCGCGGTTCTCAGCCTATCAACTTTTGGCCCAATCCTATTCTCATTCGTGCTTGCGTTTTTTGACTGGAACCTGCTTACCGATGAGCGCCCATTTATCGGCTTCGGCCATTTTTTCGAACTCGCCGGCGACGACGTCTTTCATATCGCCCTTCGAAACACCGTGATCTATGCCGTGGGCGTCGTGCCAATTCAAACCATGTTGGCGCTCTTACTCGCGGTTGCTGTAAACCAGAAAATTCCCGCCCGAGCGTTTTTCCGAGCGGCGTTTTACGTGCCAGCGATCACCTCTTCAGTGGTGACATCAGTTATTTTTCTTTGGATCTACTCTAAAACGGGTTTGCTCAACTACTTTCTCTCTGGTCTTGGCATCACCGGCCCCGACTGGATCGGCGACCCTCAATATGCACTCGGTTCCATCATGGCGCTTAATATTTGGTCGACCTCCGGCTACTTCATGATTGCCTTTTTAGCTGGACTTCAGGGCATTCCAGGCTCACTTTATGAAGCTGCTCGTATGGACGCGGCCGGACCGTGGACGCGCTTTTGGCAAATCACGGTGCCCAGTCTGCGACCGACCATTTTTTTCGTGGTCACGCTCGGGCTCATCGGCTCATTCCAGGTTTTCGACCAGATTTACGTCATGTCCAATGGCGGCCCGGCAAATGCAACCACGACGATGAGCTATTATATTTATAATAGCGCGTTTGGGCACTTCCGGTTCGGATACGCCTCAGCTGCCTCAATCGTGTTGTTCTTAATTATTTTGGGCCTGACGCTGATCCAGCGCAGAATTCTTGAGCCGGAGGAGAACCGATGAGCGGATTTGACGGCAAGGACACACTTTCCAAACGCGCCACGCGGTTTGGCGCGTTTGCCCTACTCATTATTGCAACTCTGATTTTTCTATCTCCATTCATTTGGTCGATCTCCCTGTCATTTCAGGAGCCAGGAGACGTGTTGCGGTGGCCGGTAAAATTGATCCCGGACCCGGCGACGCTAGAAAACTATGTCCGCTTATTTACAGAGCTGTCGTTTCCCAGATGGCTGTTCAACAGCTTGCTTATCGTGCTCGTAGTCACCGCCTGCAATCTCTTCTTCGACGCGCTCGCGGGTTACGCGTTTGCGCGCATGAGATTTCCCGGAAAGGATCTCATCTTCATGGCGTTTCTGGCGACCTTGATGGTGCCCGGGCACGTCACTTTGGTTCCGAAGTTCATGCTGCTCAATGAGTTTGGTTGGATCAACACCTATCAAGGTTTGATCGCGCCCGGGATTGTTCAGGTTTTCGGGATCTTTTTGATGAAACAGTTCTTTGAGTCGGTCCCGCGGGAGCTGGAGGAGGCCGCACGGATTGATGGCTGCAGTCGATTTGAGACCTTTTACAAGGTCGTGCTGCCGATTTCCAAAGCCCCGCTTGTTGCGCTTGGCATCTACACGTTCCAGGGCAATTGGAACGATTTCTTGTGGCCGGTCATCGTCACAACGACCCCTGATATGTACACGCTTCCCATGGGCATGGCGATGTTCCGCTATGAGTTCAAAGTTGAGTGGACGATGCTGATGGCAGGTTCGGTCTTCATCGCCCTGCCCATGCTCATCATCTTTTTGAGCTTTCAACGCCTCTTCATTCAGAGCGCCGCATCAAGCGGGCTGAAGGGATAGCCAGAAATGAAACAAAATAAGAAATTTATGTGGAGGAACCCCGATGACGGAGGTCAGCCTTAACGGCGTTCGCAAAGTATACCCAAACGGACATGTCGGGGTGCACGGCGCCAGTTTCGATATTCAGTCCGGCGAGTTTATTGTTCTCGTGGGGCCATCTGGTTGCGGAAAAAGTACAACCTTGCGCATGATCGCGGGGCTCGAAGAAATCTCAGATGGTGAGCTGCGTATTGATGGCGACGTCGTCAATGACGTTGCCCCAAAGGATCGCAACATCACAATGGTGTTTCAAAATTATGCGCTTTATCCGCATATGAATGTCTACGACAATATGGCGTTCGGTTTGCGCAATCGCAAACACCCCGAGGACGAGATCAAAAGAAGAGTTGAGGAAGCAGCTGATACTTTGGGGCTGACTGAAATCCTTAAGAGAAAGCCAAAACAGCTCTCTGGGGGGCAGCGTCAACGCGTAGCGGTAGGACGCTCTATCGTGCGTCGCCGGGGTGTTTTTCTGTTCGATGAGCCACTTTCAAATCTTGATGCCAAAATGCGCGTTCAAATGCGTGGCGAGATGGCGCGCCTGCACCGCACGCTTGGCAAAACGATGATCTATGTAACCCATGACCAAGTTGAAGCCATGACGCTAGCTGACCGGATCATTGTCATGGAGGCAGGCCAGATTCGTCAGATCGCAACTCCGCTGGAATTGTACAAGCAGCCTGCGAACAAGTTCGTCGCTGGCTTCATTGGTTCGCCGGCAATGAATTTTTTTGAAGGGACTATTCGCCAAGATGACGGTCTAGTCTTTGACGGAAAATCGATTGGCCCTATGGTCAAAATTCCGGATGCGGCAAGTGAAACATTGGGCGGTCAGATTGGGCGTCAAATCACGCTTGGCGTTCGCCCAGAGCACGCAAAAGCGAACTCAATAGAACAATCGAGCGATCGCATCTCAATTCCAGGCAGCGTGGAAGCGTTTGAAACAACAGGCGGCGAAGCTTTTGTTTATCTAAAGGTGGATGGCAGCGAGGAGCCGGCTGTCGCGCGTGTGGCGCCAGAACCTATTGTTAAGCCTGATACAGCTATGCATTTCTCAGTCGATCCGTCACAAATGCACTTCTTTGACAGCGAAACTGGAGCAACGCTTGCAAGAACTCTGTAAAGTCGACGCATAAGGGGTATTGGCGAGGGAGGCGAGAGATGACGAACGAAACAACCACGACGCGCAGCGGGCGCACAACAATATATGATGTTGCTGAACGGGCAGGTGTTTCAGCAAAAACGGTTGCACGCGTCATCAATCACGAAAAGCATGTCGGTCAAAAAACGAAAGAGAAAGTCGAAGCCGTTCTGGCTGAGATGAATTATCAACCCAACACAGTGGCAAAACGGCTGGGATTGAAGGATGATCGTTCATTTCTCATCGGACTGTTATATGACAATCCGAGCGCCAACTATATTAGCCGATTGCTCATCGGCACGCTCGAACGTTGTGATGATTACGGTTATAGATTGGCCGCAGAAAGCGTCACACCGGAGCGTGTTGATCCGGAAGCGACAAGAAAACCAGACCTGATAGATCGAAGCGACCTGGATGGAATTATAGTTACCGCACCGATTAGTGACGATATGCCCTTAATCGAGCGCCTGGAACGGGCCGGACACCAAATTATTCGCATCGCGCCTTTTAAAGAACCTGATCGCACACCTCGGGTTTACTTTGATGATACGGATGCCGCGCACCAAATAACAAAGCACCTAATTGAACTCGGTCATAGCAAAATCGCACATATTGAGGGCCTGGCGCGGCACGGGTCAGCGTCCGCTCGCCTACAAGGCTATGTGCGCGCTATGGAGGAAGCTGAACTCGATACACCGCATTATTTTATGTTGCGCGGGGATTATACATTTGCGGCCGGAATGGAGCATGCCAAGGCGCTGCTGAGCCGAGATGATCGACCGACAGCCATCTTTGCGGCAAATGACGAAATGGCCGCGGGCGTTATGTATGCCGCTCAAGGTTTTGGATTATCAATTCCAGAAGATTTATCTGTCGCGGGATTCGACGACATTCCTCTGTCTCGAATTATAGAACCAAATGTTACGACGATACGTCAGCCTCTGGAAGAAATGGCGCGTGCAGCGGCCGAATTGTTGATCACAATTCAAGCCGGACAAAAAGCCGCCAAAGGTGCGGAAACAAAGCTGGACTGTAGCCTTCTTTCGCGAGATTCCACAGGCCCGGCACCGGTGTCATAACCGCTCATGAAAATCGTGATATAATTGCAACCCACAAGATGTTTCACCCTTTAATCGAATAAATCTCTTGAAAAAATATGACACCGGTGACAGCTTGTTGTTCAGAGCGGTGAATCACAAAAACACGCTCGACTAAAACCGCTCATTCATAAGGCGGTCGGGAGGTTACAAAGCGGCTTATGATAGAGCCTCATCCCTCGATCGATCTTGCGTGAGCAAATAGGGAGGCCGCTATGAGCGACACTAAGAACATCAACACCTATGCCAGTTGGCTGAAACTTTCTTGTTCAGCAATGGCGGTAGCCTGCTTGGGAATTGCAGGCGCACATGCCCAAGACATAACAGACGGGGACACTGACGCTGAAGATGAAGTGTCGTATCAAAGTACTGTTGTTGTTATCGGCAACAAAGAAACGCGACTACTCTCAGCATCGGTACCCGTCACCACGATCGATTCCGAAGCGCTACTGGAACAAGCGCCTCGAAACATCTCCGATGCATTGATTAACATCCCGTCCCTTCAAATCGAGAACACGTCGGGTAACACAAACAATGAGTACCGTTTCCGGGGCGTCGGCGCTGGCGGCACGCAGTTCCTCGAATTAGAGGAAGATGGTATTCCGATTATGCGCGATGGACCAGATTTCCTGTATCGCGTCCACAACGGCATTGATAGCATTCAAACCGTTCGTGGTGGTAACTCTCCTATCCTGCGCACCGCTGCGATCGGCGCGGTCATCGATTTTCGCTACAAAGAAGGCTCAAGAGATGAGCAAGAAGGAGACATATACCTCCAAGCTTCTGATTTCGGAATGCGCCGTGTAGAGGGCTGGCTCGGTGGCCCGATCACCGACAACCTAACCTACTCCTTGTCTGGCTATTACACGACGGATGAAGGCGTGCGAAAAGTCGACTTTGCTGCCAATGAGGGATACAACCTTCATGGTAGTTTGAAGTATCATTTTGACGATGATAGCGGATATTTGAAAGTGTCTGGTCGTAAGTTCGACGAAGGCAACATTGTTTATCTCGCTGTTCCACTTCTTGGTGATCCGAATAATCCGAGCCCCTTCCCTGGCGGCCCAGATATCACAACCGGTTCTCTTTTGAGTAGTGAAATTGCACTTTCGACAACGTTCAGTGCTCCAGGCGTTCCGAGCCGCTTGGATCTACGAGACGGCAACGCGTCCAAAATGAACTATGTGGGTTCTGAATTCGTCAAGGAATGGAACTTGGATAATGGCGTGGACGTGGAGTTCATTTCGCGAAATCGCTATACCGACGTGACGTCTCGCTTCTCGGGATATTATGCAGCAGGCTTTGCGATTGGCGGAGACTTCCAAACAGGTGAGTCACTTGTTCCAAACCTGTTGAACTCAAATACGATGGGCGCCGGTTTGGTCAATTACGCCTACGCATTGCCTGCCGGGTTCGCCCCAACGGCATATACTGTGACCAACCAGCAGGGTGACATTCTCGACAATGGCACAATTACCGACGCCAACCTGAACGGTATTATTGATGCTGGCGAAGCTGCTTCAACAGCGACCACGCTTGCCAATGGCAATGGCATTTTCATGCCAGCTGCAGCGTTCGATCAGGACAATCCGTTTACCAGCTTCCAGCAGGACTTGGAGCTTAATTTCGATTGGCAAACGGGCGACATCTCTCACTATGCTTCGTTTGGCTATTACTATCTGAAAATGGATCGCCAACAGAACAATCGCCAACAATTGTTCTTGATTGATCTTCAGCCTCAGGCAAGCCGGGTGGATGTGAACCTTCAAGATGCAACAGGCGCACAAGTCACGCTTACAGATGACGGGTTCCTGACCCATAATCACTGGCTAAACGGAGACTCAATCAACACAAAAGTTGATTCATTCTATGGCACATATGAACTGAGCTGGGATCGTTTGACACTGGATTTGGGTCTGCGTCACGACACGTTTGAAGATAAGCGAGTCTTTGCTCAAACTCAAAACGTGTTCGGTGATGGGCCAAACCAAACACCACTGCCGCCTCCAGGTACTACGGTTTCACCCGCTGTGACCTCGATCCAGCAATTCACCGGTTCATTCCTGACCGATTTCGATTTTGAGAATGAAGAGCTAAACTGGACTGTTGGCGGCGCATACGAATTCTCCGACACAATCGGTGCTTATGCGCGCGCCACTGAAGCCTATCTGCCAAATAGAAACGGTGCGACCGCATCGAATATATTCGAGCTCGGTGCGCGCTACGGCAATGGCCCGGTATATCTCGCAGCAAACCTATTCTCGCTGACACAAGAAGGCGACGTGCAGGAACGCGGTCTGACAATCAATGGCCAGCAGGTCATTGCGAACTTCCAGACGGATCGCGAATCGACGGGTCTGGAACTTGAAGGCGATGTTAGCTTTACCGACAATCTCGGCGTATTCTTCAGCGCAACCTTCCAAGATCCGAAGTTTGCCAGCGGTGGCTCAGCAACGGCGCAGGCTGGATCTGGTGTAACCCAGGCGGAACTCGATGCCGCAGTTGGTGACTTAACTGCGATCGATGGCAATCAAATCGCCAATCAACCGCAAACGCTTGGCACATTTGGCATTCGCTATGATTTCGATATTGCCTCGCTTGGCACGTTGAATCTGAACGGCGTTGTACGCCATGTCGGCGAAGTTCCTCTCGATGACGGAAACAACACCTACATTGATGGTTACAATCAGATCAATCTGGGCGCGGTATTTGAAAGCCAAAGCGGTGATTGGTATGCGCGGGTTAACATGCAGAACGTCACGGATGAAGAAGCCGTTCAGCGCGTTTTCGGAGGCCCTCAGTCAATTACCGATCAGCTCGTCGCTGCTGATGGATTTTATGGCCGACCACTCCTCGGCCGGAACGTTGTCTTCGGAATCGGTTACCGTTTCTAGTTTCTTCCGACGAGGCATAGGTTTTTGCCACAAAGCCTATGTCTCGATCTTAAGGCCGGTGGACCTCCCCACCGGCCTTTTTCTTTTTGCGTAAAAGCGGGATTTTCTAGATGCGGTTTCAACCTTCACAAAATTGGATGAATGACCCAAACGGGCCGATTTTTCATGATGGTGTTTGGCATCTTTTCTACCAATACAACCCCAATGGCGATCAGTGGGGAGATATTGGATGGGGCCATGCTGTCAGCACCAATCTCGTGGATTGGGAAGAACGTCCGCTGGCTATCCCCGCGGATGACGAGCATCTTATATTCTCGGGTTCGGTCATTCATGACGCCAAGAATACGTCAGGATTGGGGACCACTGAACGCGGACCGCTGATCGCTTTTTACACTGGCCACAGTCGCGATGAACCTCAGCAACAGGTACAATGTCTCGCCTACAGCAATGATGGCGGAGAAACCTGGGACAAATACGGCACCAATCCTATAATCGATCTTAGTCTTGCAAATTTCAGAGACCCGAAGGTTTTTTGGCACGAAGAATCGAAGCGCTGGGTCATGTTAACCGCGCTCGCCGCCGAGCAATCGATCTTGATATTCACGTCGCAGAACTTGATCGATTGGACCCAAGTTAGCCGGTTTTGCGCTCCGGAGCCAATGGATCATGAATGGGAATGCCCTGATTTATTGCCGTTGCCGGTGCGAGATCACAGCGACGAGGTTAAATGGACCCTGTTTGTAAGCGTGGGTGGAAGCGCGCCTGCGGGCGGGGTCGGTGTGCAATACTTCATCGGCGACTTTGATGGCGAGGCGTTTATCTTAGACCCCGGCGAACGAGGAAGGTGGGTTGATTTTGGACCCGATTTTTACGCGCCTCAGTCATTCTCAGGCATCAGCTCAGACCGAGATGGCGGTCTATGGCTTGGCTGGATGAATAATTGGATTTACGCAAAGCAGACGTTTCCCTGCCCTTCGCGCGGCATGATGACTTGCGCCAGGCGCATCTACTTGCATCGTGAAGAACATACGTATCATTTGGTCCAGCAACCCGTTCCCCTTGCGCAATCCATGTCTCCCCCCCAATCGCTGCCCCGGCGCATTTCCGTTCAAGGGGATCGCGCAATAGTACTCGAATTGACATCTGAGTTGGGAGAAAAAGCCAGTCTTGCCGTGGATCCGTTGGGCGTCGTCACAATTGACCGAAGCGGCCTATCGACAGAGCTGCCGGATGAGTTTCGTCAGAAACATGAAATGTCTTTTCGTCCTGTCTCGGGACAAGGCACTGTGATCGTTCTAGACGAGAAAGGGATAGAGGTTTTTGCGACGGGGGGCCGCGATGTCATGACTGCACTTTTGCAATTTGAAGGACGCTCTATTCGATTGTCTTTGGAAGAACTCTCTGCAGACGCTTTTGCGAGTTCAGCTTCGTGACCGGTGAGAACCTCATTGCTGGAATCGATGCCGGAGGCACTTCGTTTAAACTCCTATTAGCGACCCGAAACAGAGATATCATTGCCGAACAACGGGTACCCACGGATGGGCCGATCGATACGGTAGAAAAATCGGTGAACGCGTTTAAGGCGATGGTCCCCATCGGCGCCAAGATCGAAGCGCTTGGAATTGCCGCTTTCGGTCCACTCGATCTGGAAGCAGGTTCACCAAATTTTGGCGTGATCCAAAACACGCCCAAACCAGGATGGAGCGGCTTCAATCTAAAACAAGCGTTTGAACGATGCCTACCGGGCGTGAATGTAGCGATTGACCTAGACGTAAACGCAGCGTTGAGCGCCGAGTGCGCATGGGGTGCAGGCATGGGGCTACATTCCATCGCCTATGTAACGGTTGGAACCGGAATTGGGGTCGGTCTCAGAATCAACAACCAATCCATTCAAAATTGTGACCACCCGGAAGTCGGCCACATTCCTGTTTCGAGATCGCCGCTCGAACTTTCATCCTTTACGAGTGCATGCGCATTTCACGAAGATTGTTTAGAAGGGTTTGCATCGGCGCCAGCATTGATGTCTCGGTTCGGCGGCGATCCATCGGAATGGCCCGACTCGCATCCTGCCTGGAAACTCGAAGCAGATTATTTGGCTCAGCTATGTCGGACACTGACCTATACGGTGAGGCCACAAAGGATAATTCTCGGCGGCGGCGTTATGAGCCGTCCCATACTTTTGCGATATACAATTGAGGCCTTTGAGAACTGCATGGGTGGCTATGCGATCAGCGCACTGCCGAACTTGGACGAGTACATTGTACAGCCGGGGTTGGCGAGTAAATCAGGCGAATTAGGTGCGTTATATCTGGCAATCCATGCGCAAAATTCGACGTGACCAAATTCCTGTCCGGCGCGGCAAATTCGAACCAAGAAAACTCCTTGAACACCCATGAACCCGAATTTTTCGCATGTTTATTGCGCTTTTTTTCAACGAATGTGCTTTAAGCGTCCGCCCTACTTCGCGCCAGCGCTATAGCACGCAGCTTCGCCACGCGCATAAGTCCAGTGTCCTGAGCAGATCTCTGTGGCAGCGCTAAGCGCTGTCTCAAAATATTCTCCTTCAAAGGAGCAGCGATACAAATCTAAGCTTTGCCAAGCCTGGGTTTGGAAACGCTTTCACCAGCCACAAATTCGTACGGCACCAAAATCTGCTTTCCTGTACTATTCGCATTTGAAACAGCCATCGAATTGCCAAGCCGATTGTTAAGCTCCTTAACAGCACATCGCGCCATTACTCCAAGCTGTTGCGAAACGCTCGTAAGTTTTGGAGTTGCGCAATGGGCTAATGGTGAACCATCAAATCCGATGATCGAGAGCTCCTCGGGAACGCGAATACGTCTTTTGTTCGCGACATATATCGACGCCAAAGCCATTTCATCATTTCCGGCAAAGATTGCCGTCGGCCTACGCTCAATTGCCAGTAATTCTTCTGCGGCAACCAAACCAGATTCATAAGTAAATTCGCCGTGACTCACATATTGCGGTTCAACACGATACTTGGCGAGCTGCATAGCGTAGCGATAACCTCGTTCTCGCTCCGCACTATCAAAATTCGCCCCGCCGGAAATGAAAGCAATTTTCTGGTGCCCACGATCGATCAAATACTGCGTCACTTCTCGGGCAGCTTCGAAATTGTCGATGCACACGCGTATAGCACCGTCTACTCCGGTCTCTCCTGTCAGAAGCACATAGGGTTTAGCTGCGCTTTCCAGGAAAGCGCGGACATCTTGGTCGTCCGCGATTGGGGGAGGCACAAGGAACCCATCGAGATCAGAAGACATCTCACTTAAACGATTAATCTTCGCGTCCCGTTCGAGTGAGACATCGATTTTGACGACAGATAAGTACATTCCGACATCGGCCAAGGCATCCGCAACGTTCACAACCAAACTGTCTAAATAGAACGAAAATGGTGAGGCAGAAGGATATACAACGCCAATGCGAAAACTGCGCGTTCCTGCTAATGCGCGCGCAGAAATGTTTGGAGCATAGTTTAGCTCTCGAATTGCTTTTTCGACTTTCTCGTATGTCGAAGGCTTCACCGCATCGCGATTTTTATTAAGCACTCGAGATACAGTCATTGAACTCACCCCCGCGGCTTTGGCGACGTCTGCAAGCGTTATGTTATGTTTTTGGGAAGCCATAAATTGAGCCTTGTGCTTGCCTTGAAAATTGGGGTTTTTCTTTTTTGGGTTCCGCCTCATCAAGGATTAAACAGCTCCCAAAAACTGTTTCAAACGGCGCTCAAGTTCCGACGCATGCGCCGATTTCTGCTAAGGGCCATTCCTGGGCGATGGCGCAGAACGCGTTTCTTTTGTTGCTCCGTTCAGAGCATGGTTCAAGGCACCGCGCTCGTCACTGTGATGTATGCCATGAGATTAGCAGAAAAACCATGGGCCACCACGACGACTTTTCTGCGAAGTATGACGTGCACCGTTTGTGGTTCAGCGATCTTGGTCAACTCGCGCCGATCGATGCGCGCAGCGTCGCTTTTGCGTGTCGATCGCGGGAAATCCGGGGCACGGAGAGAAGAGCGCCAGATGGGGAATAAGCCCGAGACTAGATCGCTCAGCAATCTCGATCTATGCAATCGTCATAAGGAATTTAGTATTCCGCTTGCGCCGTCGCACGCTCTTGCGCTTGGCGAACCTCGGATACGAGCGCAAGGTCTTCTGCCGGTGCGGCCGAATATTCTTGAAAGTGTTGCTCTATTGGATCGAGCGTCGTCGTCTCGGTGAGGCCTGCTGAATTTAACGCGTCGAGATACAAGTACATACTCATACGAAAGCCGTTGCTGGTGAAACGCGTCCACAACTCCTGCTGAGTGTCTTTGAGCGCGTCCGGAATGTTTTGCTGAGACCCGGAGTCTTCTTTCCAGCTAATGAGATGGCGACCATACCCAATGAAATAGTTGTAGTTCATCCTGAACACCGGCTCGACAGGATCTAACGCTCGCTGTCGACTAACGCTTTTCACGTTACCGTCTTGAAACGTTCCTTTGGCCACCAGACGCGCATGCGTGTGAAACGCGTTATGCATATGCATGTTTTCGCGCAACAAAGTCGCGACCATGTACTCGCCGACTTTGGTTGAGTTGCTCGGATGAATCCTGGCAAAGCTTGGATCAAGCGTAAATCCGACCCAAAACCATGCAAGGCGTAATTCGTGCTGTTCTTCAGTAGCTGTGCGGTTGGGGTCAATGGAGTTTCTAACGAAGTCCGGAAAGCCGAGCTTGCCGAGGTTCTCTCGAAAACTTCCCGTTTGCGAGGAGTTTTGCAGCATTGAACGTGTTCTGTCTCCGATCTCCCACATGTCTGCAGGCAAAAGCTGTTTGGAGCTTCGGTCCAACATAAAATCAAAGCTGGGTTCACTGTCCAAATAAGAGAATGCGATCGCGCCGCGCGTAAAACCAGTGTCGTGGCTCATCATCTCAAGACGCATGAAATGTTGTCCGAGCAATGCCGCTCTAAATTTGTGTAAATTGAACTCCGCCGCGCTTTCACACGCGATGTGAGCGTTCGGACCGTCCATAGTGCAACGATCCAAAAGATCTGGAAATGTAAGCTCTTCAGCTGCGAGCCACATCCGCCAGAAATTCTCCGAGCTCGGATTATCGATGTAGGATTGCTGAAGACCAAACCATTCATCAGCTGTTTCATCGCTTGGGTCTCGTGCGACGTCAGAGATCCAATCGTTCAAAGTGCCTTCTGCTGCGCCATGATGTAAATCTGCGGACCAGAGGGGATAAGTGATCCCTACCGGCAATGAGCGCAATGAGATGTTTTGAGGATTAGCACCTGCCCAATTCGTGCCTTGTAGCAAATCAACGTATTCATCACGCGCGAGATGAGCTTTCGCAAGGCTATCAATACGATCGCCGAAAAGCGTTGGCAAATAACGCTCAATTTGTTCGCCAAAAGCTATGTCTCGTTTAATCGCAGCGATGTGACGCGGGTCATCCAGTTCGCTCAACAAAACGCTACCGCCTGGCTGTAATAAGCGAAATGAACGCGCATTGGCTGCGGGCAAATTTTGATCCCGGCGCAGAAACTCGATCGCTTGTACGAGTGCATCGGCTTGTTCCTGGGTCGCGCCGTCATTTTTAGCGCGTCTTTCAATGTCACTGGTGGTGGAGCCAATTCGAGCCAGGTCATAAAAATCTGCACCATGGCAACCAGAGCACGATCCCTTAGGATGCTTAGTAAGATCATCATCACGCCAGAGCTCCATCGCAATTTCGGTCGCTTTTGTATCTGTCAGCGGCTCGGACTCGCTGGCTGGTGGTGTGACGGCGGACGGCGATTGCGGCGCCGTTGAACCACCCCCACCAGAACAAGAAGACGTGACGGATATGAAGGCGAACGCGGCGATGCGAAACTGACGATAGACCATGACGATCGGTTAGTTCGTCACCAATTATTGCCAAGTTAAGTATTCTTATAAATTTTCACCAAAGCACATTTATATTTAGGTTCATTGGAAAAACCTAGTTCTTATTGGGGCGTCATTGGTTTGTGGCTCAACAATGAGTACCGTCGAGGGCTGCTGTAGAAGTATCTTCAGGTCTCGATCAGGACTTGCGGCTCGCCCAGGTCAAAGGAGAATTCTCTGGCGAGCAGCTCGTCACGCAGCTTGGACTGGACGCTCTCGCAGTAGCCACTGAAATTACGGCCATAGAATCCGTCGTGCCATTGGGAACTATTGGGAACAAGAATTGAGCAAAAACTTCGTGAGCTTGCGCGTTAGGCTCGATGTTTCTGATTTGGAGGTTGTATTTCCTCACCGGTAGTATAATGTTTGGTACATTAACTTCCACATCACGAAATTGGAGTTCTGGTCATGGCAGACGGAATGCAGATCACCAGCCTGAAGGGTCAGGTCAGTGACGAAGAATGGAAAACGCGCGTCGACCTCGCTGCGATGTATCGACTGACGGCGCTCCATGGTTGGACGGATATGATCTTCACGCATATCTCTCACCGTGTGCCGGGTCCGGACCATCACTTCCTGATTAACCCCTATGGTATGTTTTTCGAAGAGATTACGGCTTCATCGCTAGTCAAGGTCGATCTAGACGGAAATATCGTTCAGGAATCGCCCTATTTCATCAATCCAGCTGGCTTCACAATTCACTCTGCGATCCATGCGGCGCGCGATGATGCTCATGTCGTCATGCATTTGCACACCGATGACGGCGTTGCGGTCTCCTGCAACAAAGAAGGCTTGCTCCCATTAACTCAGACTGCAATGCTGCTTCGTCACGATCTGGCGTTCCACGATTATGAAGGCGTCGCTTTGGATCATGGCGAACGCGAGCGTCTCGTCGCCGACATGGGCACCAAGAACAATATGCTGCTTTACAATCACGGTACGTTGTCAGTTGGCAGCTCGGCCGCTGAGTGTTTCTTGCGCATGTTTTTCCTTGAGCGCGCTTGCTCTATGCAAGTTCGGGCGTTGACGGCTGGCCGCGAAAATATGGTTATTCCGTCGCAAGCGGTTCAGGACGTTGTGAAAAGCCAAACCAATCCTGAGGGCACTAAGACACTGGCTAACATGCTGGCCTGGCCTGGACTGTTGCGAAAACTGGATCGTGAGAGCCCTGGCTATGCCGCATAGAAGGTCCAGGATCGGCTTATTGCTGTGTGCTGCGTGACGCGACGTTTTAAGGAACACCGTAGTACGGACCCAAGGCTCACAACTTCGCCTTTGAAACGCTTCCGCGTCATGGTCACGGTTCGGCGCCATGAGAGTATCGACAGCATTTACGGCCTTTGTCTGAATGCGAATTGTTGAACCTCTAAGATCAAACCTAATCGCTAGAACACTCATTCGTCGTCACATCAAATGACGAAAACCTCCATTAGACAGGCTCAAGAACGAGCCAAGATCAATCCCACTTAGAAACGGGCGAGAGTAAATGAACGAAAACTATGATTATATCGTCGTTGGAAGTGGCCCGGGAGGCGCGCCCGTTGCCAATCGCTTGAGCGCAGACAAAAAAACGACCGTTGCAGTGATCGAAACTGGCGGGGCAAACAAGGGCCCCACGATCGATATTCCGCTATTGCTCATCGCGAACGTCTCCAAAGAAAACAAACATAATTACGCGTATCAGACGGTCCCACAAAAGGGTTTAAATGGCCGGATCGGCTACCAACCGCGAGGTCGAGGTCTCGGAGGATCATCGGCGATCAATGCGTTGATCTACATGCGCGGTCACCGCAAAGACTATGACGAATGGCGTGATCTTGGTTGCCCGGGTTGGGGTTACGATGACGTGCTTGAATATTTCAAAAAGTCTGAAAACAACACTGCTGTCGCCGATGAGTTTCACGGCCAAGGCGGCGAAATGAATGTGGAGCGTGTGCGTACGGATAATCCTTGGCACGATCATCTATCTGAGATGCTAAAAGAAGCCCAGCTTTCTTCGAATCCCGATCCAAATGGTGCGCGCCAGGAGGGATATGGCATCGCTCAAGTTATGCAAAAGGAAGGCACTCGGTGCTCGGCCGCGCACGCATTCCTTATCCCCTACTTAGACCAACGTCCAAATTTGACAGCCTTGCTAGACACCCAAGCCGTACGCGTGATTTTTGAAGGGAAAAAGGCTGTGGGTCTGGCGGTTGAGCACCAGGGCCAAAAGCGCGTATTGCGGGTCAACAAAGAAATTATCCTATCTGCGGGCGCATTTGGAACGCCGCAGATCTTGATGAATTCCGGCGTCGGTCGCGCAAGCGACTTGAAGCCGCTCGGGATCGAAATTGTTCACGATCTCCCCATGGTGGGTTATGACTTACAAGATCACGCCGATTTCACGCTTCGCTATCATGTTGATGACAAACGAAACTTATTTGGGATCTCCCCGGTCGGCGGCTGGTCATTGTTTCAGAATTTTCGACGTTATCGCCGTGAAAAAAGAGGAATGTTTACAACGACGTTTGCCGAAGTGAACGGATTTATGCGTCTAACACCGCAGAGCCCACGCCCCGAGATACAGTATGAATTTGTCTTTGGACTGTCTGACGACCATGGACGCAAGGTAGAGCCGCGTCATGGCATTTCATGCCATATTCTCGACTTGCGCCCTTCCTCACGAGGCACGATTAAGCTCGCTTCAAATGATCACAAAGCGATGCCGCTGATCGATCCAAATTTCTTTGACACTGAAGATGACATTCAGCGGATGATTGCCGGTTCAAAAAGGATGCATGAGATCGTGTTGAATTCGCGTCGGGTTGGCCCACAGGTTAAGAAGGTACTTGATGTGGCGCACTGCAAATCGGACGCAGATTGGGAAGACGTCATCCGTTCTCGCGCGGATACGAACTATCACCCGGTTGGCTCATGCCGCATGGGGACCGATGACAATGCTGTGGTCGATGCGCGAACACTTAAAGTGAACGGCGTAGAAGGGATCCGGATATCGGACGCCTCCGTTATGCCTCGCATCCCGGGCGGTAATACAACAGCTCCGACCATGATGATTTCCGAAAAGTGCGCGGATTTCATTTTGCGTTGAACCAGGCGCTAGAGTGTGTCTTGGCTCCGTGTTTAGGTTAGTTGCATTTGACACTGAACGGTCGTTCAGTACTGTCGGAATGAGCGTTTAGAGATCGAGTTAAATTCTGGACCGGTTTCGCCATTAAACCTCGTTGATTGCGTTGCTGGCGTAGCAACGACGTAGAACAATCCTATTGGAGCCGTTGGGCAATGGAATCATTCGAAACAGGCCATACGAAATCAATTTCGATAGAAACCGGTGACCTTACGTTTTCAGCCTTGTCATTAGGCGAAGGGCCTGCGGTCATTTTAATTCATGGATTTCCTGATGGTCCGCGCACATTTGATGCACAATTGCCTGCTCTAGCGAATGCAGGGTATCGCGCGATCTCGGTGACGACACGCGGATACGAGCGTTCGTCCCGACCCAAAAACAATAACTATGGAATCGTTTCTCTTTCGGGCGATGTTCTTCGTTGGTTGGATGCCTTGGAATTGGACCATGCTCACCTAGTAGGACACGATTGGGGCTCGCCGATTGCATTTGGCGCGGCGATGATGGCGCCGGAAAGAATACAAAGCCTCACGCAGATCGCGGTACCAAATTCACTCCGACTTCGAGTGGAAATGCCAAAAGATTTCGCTCAAATGTGGCGTTCAAGATATATGTTCTTCTTCCAACTCAAGGGTATTGCAGAGCGGCGGATCGCCAAATCCGATGCGGCATATATCGAAGAGCTTTGGCGGCGATGGTCTCCTGGATGGACGCCTAATCGGGACGCTTTGGACTATATCAGAACGTGTTTCAAGGACCCTGAATTTCTTCGCGCATCTCTGTCTTATTACCGGCAAATGTCCTCGGTTGCGGACGAAGACAAGGCCATGTTAGAAACTCTAAACTCGCAAACTTTGCAAACCGTGCCGACCTTGGGGGTGTGCGGTGATCTTGATCAATGCGTTGGCGCCGATTTTTTTGAAAAGTGCATGCGAGAAGAAGACTATCCGAACGGCCTTCGCGTCGAGCGTGTCCCCAATGCGGGGCATTTCGTCCAAATGGAACAGCCAGAAGCCGTTAACCGCATATTGCTGGAATGGCTGAGCGAACACGCGAATAGGTTGGAGAATTAGTCTCTTGTTTCGCGAGTTGCCGTTTCGTTTTTCAAGCGAAGAAACACAGAAATCCGCCAAACCACGAATAACAAACCGACCTCGAAAACTAAAAAAACCAGAAAGGAAACGGGATGGGTGCTAATTTAGGACAAGCCCAATTTACGCGTATGGATCAATCCACACCGGAAGATTGGCAGATCGTGGGCGAACATGCCAAAGCCTATGCATCAGAGTTGCCGGACCGGATACTGGACCACCTCAGATTATTAAAGGACGATATGGGCGGGATGCGTGTTTCGCGGCTGGAGCATTGTCTACAGATGGCAACGATGTGCCACAAAGCCGGCAAAGACGAAGAGTACATTGTTTGCGCGCTTCTACATGACATCGGAGACACGCTCGGATCGTACAATCATGCTGATATCGCAGCTGCAATTCTTCAACCCTTCGTAAGTGAAGAATGCCACTGGATCGTTAAACATCACGGCGTATTCCAAGGCTTCTACTTTTTCCACCATGTGGGCTTGGATCGCAATATGCGGGACAAGTTTAAAGGCCACCAATGGTATGATGCCTGCGCAGAGTTTTGCAAATTTGACCAGGCCGCATTTGATCCTGCTTACAAAAGCCAGCCTCTCGAATTTTTTGAACCGATGGTGCGGCGGGTGTTCTCGGCGCCCAAAAATTCAATCTACCTGGATGCGGAATAATCGTATTAAGTGGACTTTCTATCCGCTATTAGAAAACCGTTCTGGCTCCCGTGCATGGCCGGGAGCCAGTTCTGTCGAGTTGCAACTCACCGATCCGGTTATTGGGCGCTATGAATAATTGGCCAGGATCTGTTCAAACTTCTGACCCATGGCCTGCAACATCGCAGTACGCATTTGGAAGGATTGATCAAGGGCTTCTGGATCTTGCGGCAATTCAGGGCCAAGTCGCCACAACCAATTAAGCCTCGAGTTTAAGAGCCATTTGCGAAGTTCGGGCTTGGAGGCCCAGAGGCTCTCACACCTACAAGTCTCCAGAGACACCCGCAGCCAATCAATGTGGGTGTCTGGGTGCGATACTGGGCGACAGATCTCATTTTGCTCTGCTTGGTCCGAATACGCCGCTTCGCAATGAGCAATCAGTGATGCGCTAAAGACCTGTTGGCATGGGCGAACCGATTGCAGGGTAATCAAATCGCCGTCAAATACGGGCAATGATGGGCGCTTTTCTAATCCGTCCGCTGTGCAGTCGATAAAGAGGGTCGAGGCTTCAAACTGTTCGCTTCCTTGCTCGAGAACAATTTTATCTCTTTCGATAGATTCGACACGTCCTTTTCGAACGACATTCTTGATGGCACGCAAATGCTGCAGCTCTTTCTCAGAGACAGTGGCGCACCGATACATTGTCGGCTCTACACTTGGGTCCAAACGTAAGAGCGCCCCGGCTTGCTCAAGTTGAGCAAACATCGCGTCTGCATCGTCGGAGCCCATAACAGCGGCAAACTGGGCCTCTAGATATTTGACATAATGGTCTTGAAACTCAGGACCTGGCTGGGTGTGAATACGATTAATTAGCCAGGAATCTCTTGGCATGATCCAGCGAATGCGATCAGGACTTAGCCCCTGCCCCATCAGCCAAAGGCAAGTATCTATCGCGGTTTTGCCCGCTCCGACGACTGTGTAATTTTCGTATCCCTTATTGAGTTTCGCAATCCGGTCTGGGGACACACAGTCAACCCCTTCGGAAACGGGATACTGCGGAGGGCGCATGGCGGGAACAACAACCTTTTGGTGAGTAGAGTCGACCAGCTTTTTGCGAATGGTTGCTTGAAACTGCTCGCCTGTAACGATCGAAGAAAACGCGCCATCTTCGGTATATTCACACATGGGATAATAGTGGAATCGGCCGGTTGGTAAGAAGTCTTGATGAAGGAGTTGGTCATAATAGGCCAAAATCTCGCCCGTCGAGGCCAGCTCTTGCAGGCCTTCATTCCACCCTTGTTTGTCGATTGCCCCCGATCCGAGCTCTCGCGACTCCACGCCATACCCTGACGAGGGCTGGTGCAAGCGAACGAATGGGTAGGCAAAATTCCAATGCCCGCCTGGTTGGTGATACCGATCCACGACCGTGACGCTAAATTCGGTTTCCGAGAGGATTATGTCGGCAAAAGCGAAGGCTGCCGCTCCCCCACCAATAATCAGATAATCGGTCTCGATTTTGGTAACCATTTCAGAAGTCCACTCTTGTTTATATAGATTGACATCCTTATCCCAGACTGAACAATCGTTCAACCGTGGCATCCGCTTTGCAGATGAGAGTTTTGAAGCCCAAGCGAAGCAGTTAATCGCTTGACGAATAAGATCTGTCACTGGACGGATAGGTTGGACTTTGTGGCGTTGGATCGACCACTATTATTTGAGTAGAGAGGACGACCAATGGAGGTAACTCAGACCGATCGATCTTTCGCGGAAGAAAACGATGGACGCACGCGATTGATCAAAACCGCGATGGCGTTATTCGCCGATCGCGGAATTGACGGCGTTACGGTGCGCCAAATTGCGGCTGCTGCCGGCGTTTCAGTCGGCCTAATAAATCACCATTTCGGCTCTAAAGAGGGATTGGCTGAAGAAGTCGACAAGTACTTTTTGAGCGTGTTCGATGATTTTCCCGGCGTTTCGGATAGCGAGCGTCCTTTTTTGTTTGAGACACCCCACTCCGAACTGATAGATGTTTGGATGGCAGACCGCCAAGACAATGCTGATGATCTGTTTGCCTATTTCAAACGCTCATTGTTGGACGAGCGCGAACTTGGTGCGAAACTATTTGATCGTATGTACACCTCAATCCAAGAGGCTCTGACAAAGCTCGATGCGCACGGCGAGCTGCGCGATGACGCCGATCGATTGTGGCTGCCCTTTTTGGTTATCTATCTAGAATTAGGGACAGCTCTTTTACGTCCTCAAGTAGAGCGCATCTTAGGAAAACCGGTCTTCGAAAAAGAACTTTGGGCGCGGCGGCACCGGGCCTATGGCGCCCTAATGCGACATGGATTTACCCGTCAGGGAGACCAGTGAGTTGAAAAATTCATTAGACGCTGGTCGGCAGTGTTTCCCTGAGTGCAACTTTGTCGATTTTTCCATTCGGTAGCAGTGGCATTGCCTCAAGGGTCTGAAAGGATTTTGGAACCTTATAATTGGCGATGCGTGAGCGGAGAAATTCCTCAATTTCTTGATCCGTGACAGACTGACCGGGTTTGGGTTGAATTATGGCGTGACCGACTTCTTGGAAAGTGGGGTGCGGCACGTCCAATACTGCGGCGAGCGCAACGGCAGGATGCTCGCAAATGGCTTGTTCAATTTCGACTGGGTAAACATTGTATCCGCCTGATTTAAACATCTCTTTTAGGCGGCCGACAAAGACGACGTTTCCATCCTCTCGAATTTTGCCAATATCACCTGTGCGTAAAAAACCATCGCTGGTAAACGCAGCATCGGTCGCTTCGGGATTATTAAAGTAACCCGACATACAGTACGGACCGCGAATTTGGATTTCGCCTGCTTCACCATCGCGAACAGACTGTTCGTGTTCATCGGCGATGCGCAATTCCGCGCCTGGCAGTACGTGACCGATTGTATTGCCGTGCACTTCGATATCGTCGGCGGGGTCTGTGTAGGTTACGATCCCGCATGTCTCTGATTGTCCATATACAGAAGACATCATGAGCCCGGGCTTGGCCACTTTTGCGAGCGTAGATTCCGCCGTCATCGCCCCACCAAACACAATGAGGCGTAAGCCGTCGATAAATTCAGCAAAACCACCATGGGCGAGCATCATCGAAAACCCGGTGGGCGAAGTTTGCATAAAAGTGGGTTGATGAACTTCTCCGATCTTAACAATGGCCTCCAAATCGACCCCTGGGTGGAACACAATATGTCCGCCGCAAGCCAACAAATTCATGCATACATTGGTCAAAGCGCCAACATGATTGACCGGGCTGACGCACGCACCGCAAACCATGGAAGCATCGGTCATCCAACGTCCATTTGCGCGGGCAGAGCTTGCCAAAGCGCGGTGAGAGAGCATCGCTCCTTTTGGCGTTCCAGTTGTTCCAGACGTAAATACGATGACGGCGATATCTTCTGGATCAACGCCAGCTTGTCGATCGAGCAACTCGGCTTGTGTGACAGACTTTCCGCGCTCGACTAGATCATCAAATGATAGCGTTTCACCATTGGCATCTGCCTGGTCAGACACAGTAACTCTGCCCGACATAAATCTTTGCGTCTCGCTCGCATAATCACGCGGGCTGGGTTGCGTTGCGATCAACAGCGCTTTTGGAACTGCCGCTGAGAAAGCGCTTTCGAAGTCTCGCTCTTGATAAACCGGATTTACGCCGACCCAAGTTGCTCCAATCGAGGTGACGGCATGGAGTGCGATCCAAAACTGGTTAGATGGATGGGCGATCATGGCGACGCGGTCTCCCGGTTTGACCCCTATGGCCATCAATCCTTTAGCGATATCATTTCGCGCCCTTTTCAGGTCCGAATAGGAGAGCGTATCGTCGCCGAGCGTCGCAGCAGGAGCGTCTGGGCGCGTATTTGCGAATTGGTCAAGAAGGTCGGTAATTCTCTCAGACGTCGTTTCAATTTGGCTCATCGCTGCCTGCTCCCTGTTATCAAGTTGGGACATTGACTATCAGCCTAAGCCCCTTTAATTGGCTGAACAATTGTTCAGCACAATAATGCGGCTGTGCCAACTGTAAAGTACTACAGAATTCGCATGTGCAGGGACAAACAAACTGTTAGCTGGTCAGCAAAGCGCTCGATAGCGTATGAGCTGTTTTTAATTGTAAACTAAGCGAGCCCGCAGCCATGCAAGCCTCCAAGATTGCCGTTCCCGAATTCTCAACGCTCGAAGGTGAAGCCTCTGTTCTCTCTCACAGAATTGCGATGGCGTTTGCCGCAGGTCTCCTGATCGATGACGCGCGGTATTACAGCGAACGAGCAGCAAACACGCCCATCCTTCCCTTCATCAACTCACGCTTTGAGTGGGCGTGCACATCGAAGATTCCGAACTATTTCAATTTTAGCGAGACAGAGCTTCGATCCGGTGTCCATCTGCGCCAAGACACCGAATTCCACCGTGGATGGACCATCGGCGAACGTATCCGCACTGATACCGAATTTGTTTCAGGAAAAAACTCAAGCCTTGGGGCAATCACGGTCGTAAAGTTCACGACGAAATCACTAGAAGACAATTCACCAATCACTTCGACATGGTCGACAGCGCTTTATCGAGGGGTTTCGTTGCCGTGCGAGGATTTCGAGCTTTCACCTTATGCGCCGTTACCGCCCTCAAATTCTCGATTGGAGGTTGTGGAGGAGATCGCGGTCCCAATCCACATCGCTCACATTTATTCTGAGTGTGCGGATATTTGGAATCCGATTCACACCGAACAGGATGTAGCAAAGGCGTACGGTTTACAGGGAATAATTGTTCACGGCAGCATTCTTTGGGCGCTAGCGGGAAAAGGCGTCGTAGACGCTGTGGCGGCGGGCAACCAATCGCGTTTAAAGCGCTTCTCTGGCTCTTTCAGCGCTCCTGTGTTTCCGGGCTCAAACCTGAAACTGGAAATTACCGCAGATCGCCCAGTCTTGAATTGGCAACTTTCGAATGCAGAATCTGGAATTGTTCATGTCACCGGAGAAGCTGAATTTCACAATTAAGTGAAACAAAAAAAGGCGACCTCGCCGGTCGCCTTCTCAGTTTTCGATATGATCTCAGATTCTGACTACCAACGTTTGGAAACCGTCACGCCATAGGTTCGCGGCTCTGTCAGGAAGATGTTACTAAACAGGCCCTGGCTATCATCCGCCAGGAAAGTCCCTGTGATAACTTCTTCATCCGTGATGTTTTTGCCAAAAAACTCAATTGTCAAATCATCATCGATGTTCGCAAGAACGACGGCGACATTGATATTGTCCCAACTGTCGAGGCGATCTCGCTGTGAGTTCCACACGCGGCTAAAGCTATCGGCTTGGTAATAATAGTCTCCGCGCGTTGTTAACTCCCACGCACCGCCGAACAGGCCCTGCCAAGTATACTCGGCGCCGATGCTGAGCGTTGTTTCTGGCGCGTTCGGGATTGCGTTACCACTGAGGTCTTGCGCAAACCCATTCCCTACGCCGTATGTTAACGGGTCTTCATTGCCTGAAATAACTTCAGCCGCGTCGCTTGCTCTCGGTGTCAACGATCCTGTGGGCAGGCCAAAGAGCGCCTCTTGACCGGCGAAAGACCCTAAACAAATACCTTGCGTTGCCCCTTCGGGAAGCAAGCCGCCTTGGATCGCGGCCAAGACCGTACCGTAGGCTTGCGCAGATACCACACAGTTCGCATAGGTTAGTGCGTTTTTGATAACGACAAAATCTGAGTTGCCCGCGGTGCGGTCGAGTACGTCGATTCCAAATGTGTCTTTAACCTCTGTATCGAGAAGCCCCAAATTGGCGGACAAAAGTAGGGTCGATGCGGGATTCCAAACCGTTTCGAGCTCGAGACCTTTGAGTTCAGCATCGACGTTGAAGTTAACCGAGGTCCGATTAACGATCTGGGTAATTTGGTACCCCTGATAGTCATAAAGAAACGCGTTCGCATTTAGCTGAAGCGAGCCATCAGAGAACGTATTCTTAGTCCCAACCTCGAACGCATCAATGAACTCAGGTTCGAATGTAGCCGGGAACAGTTCTGCCCCTGCTGGTTGGGGTGGATTGATGCCGCCGCCTTTATAGCCGCGGGAGTAAAAACCGTACAAAAGCGTATCGTCTGACCAGGACAGATCCGGTGACCAATCCAAACCGATCCGACCCGTTACTTCTTCAAACTGTGCTTCTTGAACGCCAATTGGGTTGCGAGGATCACCATTCTGTGGCGGGCCTGCATACGCGATCTCAGGTGTAAATAGGTAAGTCGGAACAATGTCTTGTTCTTTCTTGTCATCGGTATATCGCAAGCCAACGGTCAGCTGCAAATCGTCGGAAAGATCGATGTATGATTCACCAAACAGAGCGAAAGACTCCAATCGGTATGGAGAAATTGTCCGAAAATAATTTCCGCCAAGCCCCGTCACGGCTCCTTCAAACAGCGATGCCCCATTTCCTGCGGTATCAACTGGAACGGTCGCATCAAACCCCAGAAACCCACCAGGAATGCTGGCGCCAACTAATGCATTGTGCAGCTGTGTCACAGCGGTTAGCGCATTTGAGAACGCTGAGTATCCGTCGTTTGGATTCTGCGCATCCCCAATTTCAAAATCCACATAGATCGCGCCTACGTTAAAATTGAATGGACCAGAGAACTCCGATTGCAATCGCAATTCATGCGTCATTTGCTCTGCAGTGTGACCAGATAGGTCATATGTGCGGAAAAGATTGGAGGCCCCCAATTGCGGATCGTTTACGACACCGCCTGGGAATAGAGCATTATAAATGTCGACAAGAGGATCGACCCCAGCTGGAATTGCGGAAAGATCATTAAACGCGACGTTCGGCGTTGACTTGTTAAAGTCTTCGATCGACAGAATTTCGTCTTCAAGATAGCTGGTCAGATATGTTGCGGTCAGCTGATCGGTCAGATCGAATTGGACATTGGCGGTTACCAGCGTGGACTCCGCCTCGTAAATAGGATCGAAATCAGCTTCAATTGTCCGCAGGTCACGAATGAGGGGATCCGTGAATGCATCTCCTGTGAGAAGTCCAACTAAGGAAGCAAAACCACCATTGATGCCAGCGGCCGAATTGACGCGATCAAATGATTGGTCGAGCGGCGCTTCCACGCATCCGAGTGTTGTCACGAGTTGATCGGCTGCAGCGATCGGAATTCCCTGGAATGAATCTTTGAACGGGTCTTTCGAGCAAAGCTGCTTTCCGGATCTTAACCTTGTATCGTCCTCTTTGAAATGCTCGACGGATACCCAGGTCCGCAATCGGTCGGTCGGCTCCCAGGCAAACGTGCCACGAATTCCGAAAAGCTCACGGTCATCGATATCATTCCCGCTGACCACGTTATCCACATAGCCATCTCGTTGCAGCCAAGACCCAGCCAGACGCAAGGCGGCTGTATCTCCGATTGGGATGTTCACCATACCTTTGGCTTTGAGCGTATTGTAGTTTCCTGCGGTGAGCCTCGCATTGGCTTGGAACTCTTCGAGTACCGGCTTGGCGGTAATAACGTTCACAACGCCGCCTGTCGCGTTCCGGCCATATAGAGTGCCTTGCGGCCCGCGAAGCGTTTCAACACGCTCAACATCGAAAAACTCTGCTTCAAACAATCTATTTACGGTCAAGGGCACGTCATTTTGGTGCACACCCACACCCGCATCTGAAGACTGAGCGACCGCATCGTTGCCGATACCTCGAATTTTAAAGTTGAACCCTGTGAAGTTGGTTTTCGATGCGGAAACGTTTGGAATGGACTTTACCAAGTCCGGACCCGCTGCGAGTTGTAGTTTTTCCAAAGACTCTTCATCAAACGCCGATACAGCGATCGGAACATCTTGAATGGATTCTTGCGATTTTTGTGTCGTGACGAGAACAGTACCGAGAGTTCGCGGATTGCTGTCATCTTCCTGCGCGGTTGCTGGCGAGGCAGATAAAGACATCGCAATTGCCGATGCTCCTGCGGTGAACAATAGCCTTTTTTGCCGTTCAGATTTCATGAGTAACTCCTCCCTCCGGGTGTCTATGAATTTAAGCCGTTTAGGTCCCAACTGATCCTTCAAGGCTGGATCCGTTCGCCGATTGGTGCTGCACATTTGTTCAGTTATCGATAAGCGTGTCAACAGGCACTTAGAAACTAGTCCTGACCTTCGCCCATGAACGACAATCCTCCTTCAGAGGTTTCGGCCACTTTTCTTTTTGAATTATATATCAACGCCTTATAGGCTCTTTTTGCAACTGGTGCTCGCTAAATGCGAGAGGCCACGCACATCAATTCCGTAAAGAAAGACAACACTCTACGATCAAATCTTAGGCACAGGGACCAATTTTTGAACTATACATGTGTTCACTTCTCGCGCGCCATTTACCAGTAAGACCACACGACCAACCGCATCAGTGATTTTGGGCGTGAAGCACTAACACAAACCCCAACACCAAGAGCGCGATCCAAACCGTTTCCATAATGATGATGAAGAGGGGCTTCCATCCCAATGTCGCAATCTTGCCAAATGATGTTTTCACGCCCAGTGCCGAGATGGCGGTTATTAAGCACCAACTCGAAACCGATGAAATTCCTGAAATAGCCTGCTCCGGGAGATTGATGGTGCTGGATACCACGACCAGCATTGCGAACCCGACCAGAAAGAGTGGGATTCCTGGGCGCGCGTCGGACACATGTTTTGCAGAGTTGGCGACGATTATGGCGATCACAAAAACCACGGGCATGAGCATAGCGACGCGAAGCAATTTCACGTAGGTTGCAATATCTCCGGTGCCTTCAGAAACGCTGTACCCTGCGCCAACCACTTGGGCGACATCGTGAATGGTCCCCCCAAGAAACAGACCTGCTTCGGATGTCGTCAGGTCTAGCGACGCCGCGATAACGGGATAGACAACCATGGCGATGGTTGAAAGCGTCGTCACGGCCACGACCGCGAGAAGCGTATTTTGTTCTGAGTGCTTGGTATTCGGCAGAACAGAAGAAATGGCGAGGGCCGCAGAAGCGCCGCAAATCGCAACCGAGCCTCCCGTCAACACGCCAAATGAATATGAAAACTTGAACGCGCGGGCCAGCAAGATCCCAAATAGTATCGTCAACAGAACCCCAGAGACCACCATCGCGACGGGCAAAACCCCGAGCGACTGCAATTGGTCAAATGTGATCCTCACGCCTAACAAGGCAACGCCGATGCGCAGAAGTGTGCGGCAAGAAAATTCGATGCCTGCCTTACAGCGAGCGTCGTCACCAAGAAAGTTGAACGCAATACCGAGCAAAAGAGCTAGTAGCATTGCGGGCGTTCCATAGTGACTGGATAGCCATGTCGCAGCAATACTGATTGTACCCGCCACCAGTAATCCAGGGTAAACTGATGATAAGGCTTCAAGTTTTTTATTTTGACCATCATCATGGTGCGCAACTGAGGACAACTGTCCCGTCTGTGCGGCTTCAGAAGATGCCTGATTTTCAGAAGTCATTTGCAAGGCTCTGGTCTACAACCCCTCATCCAATAACAGATAGATTCACTTTAGTATACCGTATGTTATAATAAAGTCGTGAATTTTTCACCTGCCCTGAAATTGCCCCGCCTTAAGACGAAGTCCCGAAATGCTTTGTGAGATAATCCAAGAAAATCTGGTGATCTTCCGGCTCTAGCGGGACCATATTTTGGGTCTCGACCATCCAGTTTAACGTTCGATCCCAGTTTTCCCGGTCCAACCTTTGCTGCATCACTATTTCAAGCGTATGGCAGCCGCCGCAATATGCAGCCACAAACTCGAACTCGCCCTCACGCGGCAACCCAAAATAGTCATCAAGTGGATCAAACGCTGGCCCCTCATCAATTTCGTTTAAGGCCGCATGAGGATCTAAGGCAGCATACAGTCGGTATTCGGTGGGTTGAACGGGCCAAGCATCAGCGAGCGCGGCAACAGTTTTCGAGTGAGAATTCTCGCTTATGTCGGAGTCTAGAGGGCCGGGTCTATGCAACCAGCTCGCGGCCAGCACCACAACAGCGGCGGCTGCTACCACCCAAAAGACGCTGGAGGACAAGTTGCGCGAAGTCATACCGCAATAACTGCAATTCGATGCTGCATATTGTTCAAATAGCCTCGCGGATTCCAATTTGGCGGCACGGGTGGCTGCGCCGCACCGTTAGAATCTGTAGCGCGAGCCCAAACCTCATAGTATCCTGCTTGCGGGAGGCTGATTTCTGCCCGCCAATGCTGCCAAGCGAATTTGTTTTTTGCAGGCAATAAATCTGCAGGGGCCCAAGTCGAACCAAAATCGATTGAAATGTCCATTTTCTCGACGCTATTGTCTCCCGCCCAGGCGTGTCCGCGGATCTCGAAAGGCTTGCCGGGGGCCTGCCTATGGCCCGTTTCGGGATTCGTTATGATCGACTTCACAGGCATGGACTCAATGATTTTCATTGCAGAGTCCGGTACACTCGTCCCCGGGGCGACGGGAAATTCGGGGACCCGATAAGACTGACCTTCCATCTTTGGACCATCATGAACGACGTCTCGCAATGAGATACGATTCAGCCATTTTTGCGAACAGGAACCCGGCCATCCTGGAACAATGAGCCTCAAAGGGTAGCCATTTGAATACGGGATTGAATCTCCGTTCATCTCCCAAGCGATGAGATTGTGCGGATCCAACGCTTTTGCCATCGGCACCCCGCGAGAGATGGGCACTTTGGTAGGATCTCCGGATAAGTGTCGATCGACGCCGTAATGAGCGGTGTAAACGGCAGAGGACTTAATACCCGCGGCGGCTAAAACATCAGCCAATCTGACACCGGTCCATTCTGCACAACTAATGGCTCCAAATGACCATTGGTTCCCATTTGCACCTGGATGATAAAAACGCCGCCCGTTTCCGCCACACTCGATTTGAAGCTGCAATGAGATGTTCTCAAAACTATTCTTCAAATCTGAAATCGAAAATTTCTGTGGGCGCTCTACTTCGCCGTCGATGAGAAGTTCCCATTGATCGGGCGACAACTCTTCCCGGCTTGGCATCGAGCCATTGTTTCGAACGAACATGTTACCCGCCGAAGTTACGGGTTCATCTAACAAATGAACTGGCGTTTCGGCATTGAAGGGGCGGTCGCTGAGAACACGTAAGGCCGATTTCTCATCCATCGTGTCTAATAAATCTTGCGCCTCTGCGGTCTCAATTAGCGTAGGACGACCGTGCAGGTTTTTAAAGAAAGGGACCGGCAGAATTGTGCCTGCCAAAAGAACGGAGCCACGAAAAAGCAATGATCGGCGTGTAGGGTTCATTCTTACGATTCTTCTGTTGTCTTCGATTCGATATCAACGAGAGCATTGTCGTCAAAAAAGCGGCCCACCGGCAATGACGATGGGCCGTAGTTTTCAGGAAATCGACCCGGAAGAAATATCGATTCCCGTTGCAAAAGCGAATTGGTCCCCACCAATTCACTGCCAATCGCGACATTGCCTGCATCAACAGACGTCACGATATCCTTGCCCCAATTTTTGGGGACGCCACCGCAGATCCAACTTGATCGCGTGACGAAAATTGTTTTTTGATTTTCTTCGCGAGTGACCATTTATGCACCTCGGTGGGGCCATCATAAATTCTAAATGCTCGAACTTCCCTGAATAGTTGTTCTGCAATGGAGTCTTGCGAAACGCCTGTTCCGCCCATCACTTGGACGCATCTGTCAGCGACCCGAAAAAGGGCTTCTGAGGCTGAAACTTTGGCGATAGAACTCTCAATGTTACCTGTTTCTCCCCGATCTAATGCGTCGGCGCACCACTGAATCATGAGCTCGGTTTGCTTGAGGTCAATTTGGTTCTCGGCCAACATGAAGCCCACGCCCTCATGGTCTATCAACTGTCGCCCAAACGCGGTGCGATGACACGCATATGCGATCGCATCTTCTTGCGCACGTTGGGCCAATCCATGCCAGCGCATGCAATGGGATAGACGTGCGGGCGCCAATCTGGTTTGGGCGTATCGAAACCCTTTCCCAGGCTCGCCGAGAATATGGCTTTCTGGCACGCGAAGATTGTCTATAGATATCTGAGCATGGCCACCGGGCATTGAGCGATCAATAGTGTCCAATATGCGCACAATCTTCACGGCCGGGTTTGGGAGGTCGATCAGGAACATCGAAGCTCCCTCTTCTCCTTTTGCCATCAGTATTCCAACAGACGCGCCTTCAACACCGGTAATAAAGTTCTTCTTCCCATTAATGACCCAATGGTCTCCGTCACGCGCGCAGGTCGTGATCATCATAGAAGGGTCAGACCCTGCGCCATTTTCTTGTGCTGGCTCGGTCATAAAAAACGCTGATCGTGCTTTACCGGCGATCATCGGCGCAAGAAAGCGCTCTTTCTGCTCGGCGCTTGCCACTTTCCCCAGCAAGAACATATTGCCCTCATCCGGTGCCATTGTATTGCAAGCGACACTTCCGAGCGGCGAATACCCTGTCGCATTCAAGACAACCGCGGTTCCGCGCTGCGATAGGTGCTCACCGGAACCCAGAATATGCGGTGTCATGACGCCGGCTGCTCTGGCTAGCTCGCGCAACTCAGTGACCAAGCTCTCATTGGGCCCGTGCGCTCCGATACGGCTATCCCCTTCAAACGGGACAACCGATTCCAAAATGAAATTACGAACGCGAGCTGCAATTTCGTTGGATTCTTCTTCATCACGAAACGTCATGGATAACCTTTGAAAAGTGGGTAACTGATATTTAAGCTAACCCGTATTACTATACCTAATGGTAGGTCAAGCAAAAAGGACTGATTTCAGACTCGCAATCGCCGTGCGGGCTTCTGCGCCTTCGTGTTTTCGACCAAGCAACAGTTCGACATTAAGGGCTTTTTTTATACCGGGTTGATAGCAACCCACCTGAAGCATAACTTAATCTCTACTCATGCCTCATAGGAGCATCTTGTATGACCAATGAAAACAATACGCTTAATGTCGTTCGCAGGCGTCCCAAAAAAATTGGTCGTCGGGAAAAAGCTGGGTTTGAGGATCGGCAGAGATTAATCCTCACCGCAGCGGCTCAGTTATTTGCGGTGGCGGGCTACTCGCACACGACGATCGGTGACATTTGCAACGAACTGAAGGTGAGCAAGCCGACGATTTATCATTATTTCAAGAACAAAGATGCGGTGATGGCGGGCGTCTTTGAGCTTGCCGATGAAGCCATGGCCGAAAAAATCGGGGCCGTACATGAATTAGAGGGTACTGGAGCGACCATCCTCGGAAACATGTTTGTGGCCTATGGAGAATTCACCGCGAGTGATCTTGGGCGCTGCATCACCGAAATTGACTTCCAGCTTTTGAGCACGCCCACCCGCAAATTGTTGGCCGACAAGCGAGAGGAATTCATGATTATCATGACCGATTTGGTCAATGATGCCATAGAGGACGGAAGCATGAAAAAATGCGACCCAACACTACTGGCCTACAATCTCAGTCACCTTTGCTATGCCGTGGTCAAATTTCACGACAAGCACCCTGCTCGGTCACTCACAGAAGAACTCCGCAAAACCTGGGAAATGATTGCCCAAGGCACCGTCAATCCAGTGTCCGAGGTTAAGCAGCGAAATTAGAAATTTCGATCATCGAGCCGCGCCACACGTCAGCTTTCCTTTCGTTTGTAAATATCCAGTTGCGCTCGATCTGCTCCGCCTGAGCGGTTATCTGAACTTTCCTGCTTTACCGCGCGCGGTCGATATCGAAAGTCACAGTGCGATGCACCCTTCATACAGGTTTGGGTGCGCGTAAGCTCCATTCCCGCTTTTTCGGCGTAAGAGTAGTCCATATTGCAGATAATCGCTGATCCGATATCCTCCGCATCGAGGCCCTTCATCAGTTTTTGGTACCCGCAACTTTTGACATCAAATTCGGCAGCCTCTTTATCAGAACGTACGACATCGTACTCCAGAGCGTCGTGCATGATGAATTCGAGCTTCTTGATCAAACCGCTACAATCGGCCTCGACGCCGGCTGGAAAACTGTTGCGTGCAGCTTCTTGTTCTCGACGGTTTGCTTCTTCTAACGCATCCATGACGACCTGTTCACCAAGCACATCTTGAAGACGCCTAATCAGGGGAACGACAAATTGCATCTGAATGCTCAATGTCTCGTAGAAGGATAGCCCTTCCCCCGGTTTAGAACTTTTCGTCACAGCGCCTTACTCCTTTAATGAATTGCAATATCGATAAGTGGTTTGGCTTCAATTTCTTGGGTGTTCGTTTCGCTTCCGGACGTATCGTAGAAGCGACATGACCCGGGGCTATTGAACATCGTGTATACGTCCAAGAAAACCGCCCCTTCTTTTCCGGCAATGATTTGGTGAATCTGCGACTGATTGCTTAGTATACTCGCAGTTTCTCCCGCCGCCATTTGCGCGCTATCTTCTCGTTTAAGCTGGGCGATATCCATTTTATCAGGGCGCTGCCCCTGCACATATGCAAATGTCTCGACTTTGAGTGACCCCTCCAGCACGCGCATACCACCGATAAAGTCCTTGTGGTCATGTGCTGCCATAACCGCATTGGCCTTCAAAAAAGCGATCAGAACCATTGTCTCGTCCGTGGAGTGCACAGTTAGCGTGGACACTCCGGGGCCGGCAGGCTCAGGTTCTCCAAAGCTTGTAAAATCCATCATATCAATTTTTGAAAACTCTTCGAGCAAGGCGCCCACATGCTCAGCTTCGGCTCGGCGGTCTCCTGCAAGGAAACTGGCATTGAGAGATTCGGCTTTCGCGATCGCCGCTTTAAGATCCATTTCTTGAGCGCCCATACACAGCCTCCTCTCGTGATCGGTCGAATTTTTCAAGTTGACAGCTTCATATACCCGTTATTACATTAACGCAAGTTCGGTTTAGCGCAATCGACCCAAATTTTGGTCACTCATTGCGTATTCCGGCAATCAAGTTCTGTGAGAAGGTTAAACCTATGCATCCCGACTTCGATAGTAACTCCGCACACCTTTTTGAGCGCGCATTGGAAGTTATGCCCGGCGGCAACAGCCGAGAAACCGTCTACTTCCCCCCCTACCCGATCTATGCAGCGCGGGGCGAAGGCGCCAAACTCTGGGACGCAGACAATGTGTGTCGGCTGGATTTTGTAAATAGTTTTTCATCCGCAATCCACGGACATTGCCATCCAGACATTGTAAAGGCTGTGCAGGATCAGGTTGCTAAACTCGTCTGCGTCGCGGCGCCCACCGAACTTGAAGTTGAACTTGCAGAAATTATTGTCGATCGCATTCCATCGATCGAGCAGTTGAGATTTTGCAACTCCGGCACAGAAGCTGTGATGCTTTGTATCAAAGCCGCACGAGCGTTCAAGGGGCGCCCCAAGATCGCAAAAGTCGAAGGCGCGTATCACGGGACATTCGACGCTGTTGAGGTGAGCCAAAACGCGACGCCGGACAAATGGGGTCCCGACAATGCTCCCTCACCGGTAGCGACGGCAGAGGGCACGACTAAAGGCGTGATGGACGACGTCGTTGTTCTTCCGCTCAATGACGTCGAAACGTCGCTAGAAATTTTAAACCGGAACAAAGAGCAGCTGTCTTGTGTTTTGCTGGATCCGGTGCCGGCACGCATGGGTTATCTGCCTTCGACGTCTGCCTACCTTCTAGCCATGCGAAAATGGTGCAGCGAAAACGATGTTGTTTTGATCTTCGATGAAGTGATGACCGTACGTGGCGGGTATAATGGCATGCAAGGAGAATACGGTATCGTGCCAGACCTTAGCGCCGTTGGAAAAATTGTAGGCGGCGGCCTTCCTATCGGCGTGATTGGCGGAAAAAAGTCGATAATGAAGGTATTTGACGTTACCCAGCCGGGTAGATCGCGGGTCCCTCATGGAGGGTCGTTCAATGCTCATCCAGTGTCGATGGCTGCGGGAATTGCCTGCATGAAGCTCCTCGATCATGACGCGTTTGATCATCTTGCGCGCTTGGGCGAAAAAACGCGGCAGGGTCTAAAAGAGGCATTTAGCATTGCCGGTGTCGCGGGGCACGTGAACGGACACGGATCCATGATCGGATACTTGTTCACAGACACAGAGCCGCAGAGTTTTCGAGATATTGTAAATGCCAAAATCTCTGGAAAAGGCCCTGCGATTTTCTTTGATCATTTCATCAATAATGGGATCTTACCGCTGGGTCGCGGTGGAATGCTATTGTCGACCGTTATGACCGATGCGGACATCGATCAGATGTTGGATGTAGCTCTTGCAGGCCTTCGCAAGGTCCGTGAAAAAGTTGGAGGCATGCATGCAAACGTCTGAATACTCTGAATATGACGGACTTGGTCTTGCGGACCTCGTGCGACGCAAAGACGTGTCGGCTACGGAGCTCGTGAATTGCGCAATTGAGCTCGCGGAAAAACACGATCCGGTTCTCAACGCTTTGATGTACAAGGCTTACGATCAAGCGCGCGAAGAAGCTAAGTCGACCGATGCAGGAACAGGAAGGTATGGGCCCTTTGCCGGTGTTCCATTCTTGTTGAAAGATTATGGCGGAGATCGTGAAGGTTGGCCTTCGACCATGTCGCTCTCTTTTCGCAAAGACAATGTCGCGCAGCATACTGACACGCTCACAGAGCGTTTTTTGAATAGCGGCACGATCCCTATCGGACAAACGACGGTCCCTGAGATGGCGCTTATTCCGATCACGGAGTCGAACGCCTATGGAGATACCCTAAATCCGTGGGATACGTCGCGAACACCTGGAGGCTCTTCAGGCGGCTCGGCCGCCTTTGTCGCAGCCGGAGTTGTCCCAATGGCCCATGCCAATGATGGAGGAGGATCCATTCGGATTCCCGCCTCGTGTTGTGGCTTGGTCGGACACAAGCCTTCGCGTGGCTTAACCCCTGCCGGCCCGGTCGCGGGCGAGGTGGCGTATGGAATGGGCATCAATCATATTGTTTCTCGGACGGTGCGAGACACCGCAGCGATGCTCGACTGCGTTTCTGGTCCCGGCATTGGAGACCCATATGGAACGCCGAAGCCGGCTTCGACCTACATTAGCGCATTGGACCACCCACCAAAGCGCCTGAAAATTGCTTATTACAGCGACCATTGGGTCAAACCCGGAGCGATGCACCCCGAATGCAAGATAGCTGCGGATAATGCCGCAAAGTTACTCTCCGGCTTAGGTCATGATGTTGAAGAAAAACTCCCAGCTGTTTCGTTAGAACGACTAATGACCGGCATGCGAATTGTAGGTCTCGCAGTCGTTGGCGCTGGATTCGAAGCGATTAAACAAGCCGAGGGCGGCGCATTAAGCGAGGATATGTTTGAACCGTTCTCGTGGAAAATGTACGAATACTCTCAGAGGGTCACGGGTCCTCAGGTTCTGCACAGTCAAGAAACCCTTCGCCAAGTCGCGCGCGAAATGGGTCAGTTTCATGAAGACTATGATGTATTGGTTACACCGTGCGTGAGTAGCCCACCTATAAAGATTGGCGAGTATAGCCGGGTCACTGGTGCTCAGCTGCATGAGGGCGATGAGAAATACGATATGTGGTACATATCGGGATTTCAGAATGCGACTGGGCAGCCGTCTATTTCCCTGCCCCTTCACCAGACCAAAGACGGTCTGCCCGTTGGTGTCATGCTGACCGCTGGCTTCGGGAAAGACGACCTTTTGCTTTCGCTAGCGGGAGAACTCGAGCGCGCGGCCCCATGGATACAAAACCGCCCTCCCGTTTGGGCTTAAGCCTGGTCAAAAAGCACCAAAATTAGGATTATATGATGAGTGTAAAAATTCTCGAGGACGGTCCGGTCTGGACCATTGTGCATGACCGCCCGGATGCAAGAAATGCGGTTTCGCCGGAAGCGGCTGATGCTTTGACCGAGGCGTTCACTAAATTCGAAGAAAGCGACGCGCTTGCTGGCGTTTTCTACGGCTCAGGTGGTACATTCTGTGCCGGGTGGGATCTGAAGTACGCGGCCTCACTCAAAGATGAGGATTTCCAACGCGATGTCGTCGATGCGATGGCCTTTCCGATTGGCGGTGGGGACCCTCCGCGTGCGCTGATGGGACCTTCTCGTATGGAGCTTAATAAGCCGATGATTGCAGCAATCGAGGGTCCTGCAGTTGCAGGGGGCATGGAACTGGCGCTGCTTTGCGATATGCGCGTCATGGCAGAGAGCGCCTATATGGGTGTGTATTGCCGGCGCTGGGGTGTCCCTCTCATTGACGGAGGAACAATCCGACTGCCGCGTCTGGTTGGACAAGGCAAAGCACTCGATTTGGTTCTAACAGGCCGCAAAGTAGAAGCCGAAGAGTGCTACAAAATCGGGTTGTGTGAACGCGTTGTTGAAGACGGAACCGCACTTGAGGCCGCTCAAGCAATTGCCCATGAGATCGCCCGCTTTCCTCAATCGACAATGCTCGCCGACCGTCGCACTGTAATCGAAGGACGCCATCTTTCTGTCCGCGATGGCCTCAAACTCGAATGGGCCAACGGCCTTGAGACCCTCCGTAAAGACGGCATTTCCGGCGCTGGTCGGTTTAGCGATGGCGCCGGACGCCATGGCGATTTCTCAAAGATCTAAAACAACACAAGACGCACATATCACGGGAGCAGCAAATGGCTGGAAAATACGATGCAGGCCTCGGTAAGGTTCAAGCGAACCATATGCCGCTCACACCGAACGCATTCGTGCGTTATGCTGCCACCGCCTACCCCGATGACGATGCGATTGTCCAAGACGATCGAACACAGTCTTGGGCCGATACGTTTCAACGCTGCCTCAAAATTGGAGCGGCCCTCAAAGATGCTGGTGTCACAAAAGACAGCACGGTTTCGATCCTGTGTCGGAACACATTTGAAAGCGTTGAGCTGACCTATGCCATCCCATTTTCCGGTGGTGTCATCAATGCGCTCAACACCCGCTTGGATGGCGCCGGAATCGCCTTTATCCTGGACCATGGGGAATGCGAAATTCTATTTGTTGATGTGGCGCTCGCTGATTTGGCTGAAGCCGCGCTCAGTCTTTGCGAAGTCAAGCCACGCATCATCCTCATCCCGGATCCACAGTTTGAAGGTGAAGTTTCGCTGCAGGGCGAGGACTATGAGACGTTCATTGCACCGGCAACACCCTTGCACCAAGACGATATTTACCCGGATGACGAATGGGATGCCATCGCCCTCAACTACACATCTGGAACAACTGGCGACCCTAAAGGCGTCGTGTTCCATCATCGCGGAGTTTACCTGGTTAGTTTTGGCCAGGCTCACGAATGGTCACTGCCACGACATCCACGGTACTTGTGGGCTTTGCCCATTTTTCATGCGAATGGTTGGTGTTTCCCGTGGATCCTTGCGTCCAAAGCAGGAACCAATGTTTGCTTACGCGCACCCGTTGCGTCTGATATCGTGGATGCACTCATCAAAGAAGACATCACGCACCTTTGCGGCGCTCCCATCGTCTTAAACATGGCGGTGACCGAACTTGAAAACCGTGGAACGAAGCTCCCACGCACAGTACATCTGATGACCGCCGGGTCGGCGCCGCCCGCCATTGTCTTGAAGCGTGCTGAGGCGGTCGGCTTCGACGTGCTTCACGTATACGGATTAACTGAGCTGTCAGGCCCTGTAACCTCTTGTGCTTGGCGCCAAGAATGGGATGACCTTAGCGATGCTGATCGCGCGATCAAACGTGCGCGCCAAGGCATCAATTATGCCGTCATGGAGGAAATGAGTGTCCGAGATGCCGAAACACTCGAAGAGACGCCATTCGACGGAGAAACAGTCGGCGAAGTTATGTTCCGCGGCAACACCGTGATGAAGGGTTATCTAAAAAATCCGGCAACCACGGAAGCCTCCTTTAAAGGCGGGCGTTTCTGGTCAGGTGATCTCGCTGTCCGCCACCCTGATGGCCATATTGAAATCAGAGATCGCTCTAAAGACATCATCATCTCAGGCGGGGAAAATATCTCATCGATTGAGGTCGAAGCGATCATTTATGAGCATCCAGCTGTTGCCGAAGCAGCGATCGTAGGCGGCAAACACGAGAAGTGGGAAGAGACGCCCGTTGCTTGTGTAGAGCTAAAGCCTGGCGCTAGCCTCAATGAGGCAGAGCTGATTGCGTTCTGCCGAGAACGGCTTGCTCACTATAAGTGCCCCACCAAGGCAATTTTTATGGATCTTCCCAAAACGGCGACAGGGAAAATCAAAAAGTTTGATCTGCGCAAGATGGTGAACCCCTGACACGCGGCGTGAGCAATGGGTCTTGTTTCTCAAAACGGACACAAGGCAGGTAGCAATGGAAAAATTCAATCCCCAATCTATCGGCCGTTATCTTGAGTCGAATATTAAAGGGTTCAAGACCCTGCGCACGTTGGAGAAGTTTTCTGGCGGCCAGTCTAATCCGACTTATTTGATCACCGCTGACAGCGGAAATTATGTGTTGCGACGTCAACCGATGGGCGAAATCTTAAAATCTGCTCATGCGGTGGATCGAGAATTTCGAGTTTTATCAGCATTACAAGAAACCGGCGTGCCTGTGCCTCGCGTGTTTCATCTCTGCGAAGACCTTTCGGTCGCAGGCAGCCTCTTTTACGTGATGAGTTTCGAACAAGGCCGCGTTTTTTGGGACCCGGCTGTACCCGAGCTCGCTGAATCAGACCGCGTTAAAATATATGATGAAATGAGCCGGGTGCTCGCGGCGCTACACAGCGTGAATGTCCAAACAGTCGGACTGAGTGATTTTGGAAAACCCGGAGACTATTTCAAGCGCCAGATTTCACGTTGGACAAATCAATACCGCGCGAGTGAAACCATCGCGATCGACGAAATGGATCAGCTGATTGACTGGCTGCCTGAGAATTTGCCGGAAGATGACGGGCAGGTTGGGCTCATCCACGGAGACTTTCGCTTAGATAATCTGATGTTCCATCCACGCGAGCCTCGCGTAATAGCAGTACTGGATTGGGAACTATCTACGCTGGGACATCCGTTCTCAGACATTGCTTATCAATGCATGCAGCTGCGCATGCCTCACGATGCAGTAATCTCTGGCTTGGGTGGTATTGATCGGGCAGCACACCGAATACCTGAGGAACCCGCCTACATCGAACAGTATTGCAATCAGCGGGGTATCGCAGGAATTCCGAATTGGAATTTCTATTTAGCTTTCAGCTTTTTCCGTTTCGCCGCAATCCTTCAAGGCATCATGAAGCGTGCGATTGACGGCACCGCCTCAAATGAAAATGCGGTTGCGTACGGTGAACTCGCTCCGGCGCTGGCGAGGCTGGGTGTAGAATTGCTTTCAAAGGATTCCGCAACAACAACGATACATTCGTAATGCCGTTTTGGGTGGATTCTAAAGAGATCAGCGAATTTGCGAGACGGCGCTCAAAGGAGGAAGAAAATGGCTGAGACAACCGAGATATCGTCCCCCGGAGACATTATCGAACACGCTCCAATGAGCATAAATCAATGGGTCGTTATCGCTCTCTGCACGCTTCTGATGGCGCTAGATGGCTACGATGTGATGTCGATCGCACTGGCGGGCGCAGGGATCGCTGAAGAGTGGTCACTGTCAAAACAACAATTGGGGTTTTTGCTGCCATTGGAGTTTGTAGGTATGGCGGTCGGCTCTGTTTTTCTGGGTTCGCTATCAGATAATCTGGGTAGAAAGCTCACTATCATTACTTGCCTCGTCATTTTGACAATCGGTATGGGTATCTCGGGCCTATCGCCAAACTTCGAAACGTTAGCTGCCTCAAGAGTGTTTACTGGAATTGGCGTCGGCGGAGTACTCGCCGGAGCGACCGCCCTCGCCTCTGAATACAGCAATGGAAAGAATCGCAGTCTGGCTGTTTTAATAACTGCGGCAGGTTACACGACTGGCGTGTTTTTGGTTAGTAAAGTCGCCGGACCGATTTTGATCGAGTATGATTGGCGAGTGATTTTCCAATTGGGCGCACTGATCAGTCTGGTTTTGATTCCCGTATTTGCATTGCTCGCACCTGAATCAATTGGCTTCCTTGAGCGCAAGCACCACGCCAAAGCAAAAGACAAAATTGCGAGAACGCTCAAGAAGATTGGGCACAGCACTGAATTTTCACTCAGACAGCAGAATTTCCAACCCGCCAAAACCGACATTTCTGCCTTGTTCAAAGATAAAACGGCGAGAATTACGTTGGTTATGATGATTTGTTATTTGGGGAACGTTTTAACTTACTATTTTTTCGTAAAATGGATGCCGCCGGCGGTGATTGATCTTGGTTACTCTGAAGCTCAGGGAACCGAAGTATTGGCGGCAATCAGCCTCGGCGGTTTGGTCGGCACGATGACCATGGCTCTTTTCTCGAAGTTCTTTGATCTTAAGCCGCTCATGATCGTTGCGCTTTTCGGAAGCGCATTATCCGTGGCAGGATTTCCTCTGTTTACGCAATCAATGAGCTCGATGGTTTGGGTTGGCGGTATAGGCGGCTTTTGGTTGTTCGCTGCCGTTGGAGGGTTTTTCGCACTCTTTGCTCAATCATTCCCACCGGCCGTCCTCGCGTCTGGCACTGGGGTTGTTCTTGGGTTTGGCCGTGGCGGCGCGATTGTCGGGCCATGGTCCGGAGGTATCTTATTTGGAGCAGGAATGACACTAATGGTCGTGTCACCCATAATGGCGCTAGGGTCTGCCATAGCCGGACTGTCATTGTTCATGCTTCCCGCCAGAAACAAATCTTCCACCCCTGATCAAAGTAAAGCGCGCTAAGATCGCGATATCATGCAACGGATGAAGCCATGACCCTTAAGCTATTTCACTCGCCTGGAACCCGTTCGATCCGCACGCTTTGGTTGCTCGAAGAGATGGGGCTCGAATACGAACTCATTAGCATTGACTATGACCCGGCTTACTTTGCGTCCGACGCATTTCGCAAGATAAACCCTATGGGCAAGATTCCGGCCTTGATCGATGATGGTAACTTGGTCATCGAATCCACGGCCATCGCAGAATATTTACTCCGCCGATACGGACCCAGCGATTTGGTCGTGCCACCTGATGATCCAGAGTTTGGCACGTACATTCAGTGGTTTCATATGGCCGAAAGCGGCATTGCGAACTATGTTACAATAAGCTTCTGTCAGGCTTTGGACACTGATCCATATCGCGTCTCTGACGCTTTTGATCAGTATTGCCGCCATCAAATCTCAAAGTCTTTCGATATGCTGGAAAAGGTTTTGGCGGATAGAGAATATCTGCTGAACCGCGGATTTAGTGCAGCCGACATTTCTCTTGGATACACTTTGTTCTTTGCCAGAATGGTCCGCGGAATTGAACTCGCCGAGCCCTTAAAAAAGTATCTTAAAACCTTAATGCGCAGGCCGGCTATGCGGAAATCGCTAAGTGACCTTCCGTCGAAGAGCTCTAACTAGCCACCAACCAGTTTGATATCTCCGGACAGAGCGCCGCTGAGCAGCCAGGTTATTATGATCTACTGAAGCACGCGCTTCGGAACTTAAACTCTCGCGTGCGTGATTGAACGCTTAACCGGCCTCGTCCGTATTTGAGCGCCCGCCTCATGACTCAAGGCGTCAGAGTGATTGTCCGTCATCTATGGAGAATACCGAGCCAGTTATGTACTTGGATGCATCAGAAAGTAGGAACAGCGTCAGGTCATTAAGTGCGTCTGGGGGCATCACCCGGCCTCTTGGAAATCGAGAAGCAAACTTCACACCAGCATTTGACGCGAAAAATTCTGAGGTCATTGGCGTAGAGAGGTAACCGGGACAGAGCATGTTTACGTTAATCCCATTTTTAGCCCATTCCCGCGCGGCTACTCGACCAAACTGCACAGCTCCGGCTTTAGACGCCGAATAGGCACTCAAATTTGAGCTAACTTTGTGCGCTGTATAAGATGCGTTGATGACGATTTTGCCGTGTCCTGGACTATCGTTCTCAGTGCTCAACATTCTTTGGCCGGCCTCTCGCACCGTCAAGAAAACACCCCGAAGGTTTACCGAGACTGTTTGATCAAATTGCTCTAAACTTTGATCTAAAACTGGGCTTTCAAAGCTAATTCCTGCGTTGGCGACAAGCCCATCAATTCGACCAAATTGTTGCTCAGCGGAATCGAAAGCCGCCGATACTGATTTTTCGTCTTCAACATCCATTAATGTGGCAAACGCATGACCTCCCTCGTCGGCGATTTGCATTTGCAATTCATTCAATTTCTCCAATCGCCGGGCAGCGAGCGATACTTTTCCTCCAGACCGCGCAATTGCCCTACTAATCTCAGCACCGAGCCCATCCGAAGCCCCCGTGACAAGCACATGGAGGCCGCGCAAGTCGAACTGATTTTGCCTTGATCCCAAGTCCATTGTTGCTCCATTACCAGCCGGCTAAAACGTTCGGATTAATCACCACTGCACAATCGTGCAATCCCCCAAAAAGGCAACATTGATCTGCAAGTGAATTTATTCGACCTCTGCGCTGAGGTTTATAACAGAATACGGATCCGATAGCTCATTTTAATGATAGACTTTACAGGGCATTGCGTCTTTTCCCTCAGTCTGCCCGAACGAGCGTGATACAAACCCCCGATATGCCGCTCCCTTTTCGGAAACAAAATTGACACTGAACGTTTGTTCAGTGATAATACGGCGTTCATATAGAGAAAGCGTATCGTGCGGCCTTTCGCTGGAGAAACCGTTGCAGAACTGCATTTTCATTAAAGACAATGGCGTCGGCTCTATTACCGCAAATCGTAACGCCCGAAACAATTGGCTCACGCCCAAAATTTGCGAAGAATTCATCACCGGCTTGAGCGCTTGGATACACGATGATGAAGTCGAGTTGGTATTGTTGGATCAGTTCGAAAGCAATCTCGGTATATTCGCGGGGATAGACTTTCGGGCGCTGGCGTTGACCAATATCAGGGCGGCGAACCACATCAACAGAACGCTAAAGGCGATGTTTGAGCTTTATCTTTTTATCTCAAGCTACCCAAAACCCATCGTGAGTCTCATGGACGGCGTGACTAGAAGCTCGGGAGTCGGGATAGTCACGGGCACTCATTTTCGAGTCGCTACCGAAAAAACCATTGTTTATCTTCCCGATACGGGATTGGGGTTTGCCCCGACGGCGGGAACGAGTCGGGTTTTGTCTGGGCTTCCGAGCCAGATCGGAACGTGGTTGGCTTTTACGGGCAGCAGGATAACTGGCAGAGAAGCTTTCGATATCGGTCTTGCAACTCACTATTGCGCTTCGCATGAGCTAAACGTCCTTCGAACTGAACTCAGGACGTGTGGCATCGCTGCGCTGGATCGATGCTGCGCGACGCTTGAACCACGCGAGCATCCGAAAGCCCGCGAAATCAAAGAACTTTTTTCAGGCGACAGCGCGAAGGAAATCAAAGACCGTTTATTGAATGGCAGCGACTGGGCAAAATCGCAAGCGACGAGAGTGGTTGCAAAATCCCCGCTATCTTTAAAAATAGCGCTCAGGCAAATTCGGACAGCGGAATTCTTGGATTCGCTAGAAGGTATTGCAAAACTTGAATATCGCATCGCATCGCGTCTGGCTCGCACTGAAAACTTTCGAGAAGGCGTTCGGGCGGCTCTTATCGAAATGGACTACTGCCCAAATTGGAGGCCCGGCACCTTCGTGACGGCGACACACGATGTCGTGTCAGAGTATTTTATGCCGCTTGATGAGCTCGAACTGAAATTGCCAAAATATAACGATCACCAAAAGCATCTGATGCAACTCGAAATGGCCTAGACCCCTCTCGTGATCACAATGCCCTGATCAGCGATGCAGCTTGTGCCCGCATCAGTGTAACCCTTCGAAGATCAGTTGTTGGATTGGCGGTCACCACGGGATTGCTAACCATATATTCAAAGTTTATCTGCCCTCCGTAATGTGCAGATGAGCCTCAAAGTTACTTGAGATCGTGATTGGTACGGGGATTAAATTTCCTTCTCAATCCGCCTCATCACACCCGAAAAATCCAAATCGCCAAAGCCATCAGAGGAAAGAGACTGGTATACATTTTGCGCCAAGTTTCCGAAGGTGATGGGCGCATCGCAAGAGGCAGCTGCTTCACTCGCGAGGTTCAAGTCCTTCAGCATCATATCCACGGCGAAGCCAGGCTTATAATCATGGTTTGAAGGGGCCGTTGGAACGGGTCCCGGCGCCGGGCAGTAAGACGTCATCGACCAATTTTGTCCCGATGCTTTCGATGCAATGTCGAAAAAGGTTTGAGCATCTAAACCTAATCTCTCGGCTAAATTGAAAGCTTCGCTGGTCGCAATCATAGAGACCCCCAGCAGCATATTATTCGCAATTTTTGCAACTTGCCCATTCCCGGAGGCGCCCGCGAACACGATATTCTTCCCCATTGCCTCAAGAATGGGGCGCGCGCGATCATAAGCCCCTTCAGCGCCGCCGACCATAAATGTCAAAGACCCTGCATTGGCAGCTGCGACGCCTCCGGATACGGGGGCGTCGACCATAGCCAGCCCTCGCTCGGCTGCCAGAGAAGAGGCATGACGAGCATCCTCCACGGCGATTGTAGAGCAGTCGATTAAGAGTGCGCTTTTGTTCAGGGTCTTTGCGATTCCGTTCTCGCCAAAATAGACATCTAGAACGTGACGGCCGGCGGGAAGCATTGTCACGACCGTATGGGCCCCGGTCGCACATTCCTCCAGGCTATTGGCAGTTGTACCGCCCCGCGAAGCGATCGCCGCCATAGAGTCAGCGTTCAAATCATATGCGGTGACATCGAAACCAGCCTTGATGAGGTTTAGGCACATTCCTGAGCCCATGTTTCCTAAGCCTACAAATGCAATCTTCATGATAGGTCCATATTTTGAAAGTTGAGTTCGCTGTCGCCCAAGGGGCTAAAGTAGGAGTCGACAAACTCACTCGATACGCGAAACAAATGAGCTGGGCGCCAATTCGGCAAATGATCTTTGTCGACGACGACAGCTCGGACGCCTTCCCGAAAATCATGAGACGAAATGAGGCGGGTCGCGATGCGATACTCCAGCATCATCGCCGCTTGAAATGCATCGAGATAGCGTCCAATGCGGAGTTGTTTGTAGGTTATGCACAGCGACAGTGGAGACTTAGCGTTGATTTTGCGAGCTTGGGATTGCGCCCACGGAGATCCTCGTGAAAGTTGATTTACAATTCCGCGTACAGATTTCATTTGAAAGCAACGGTTTAACTCCTCAACTTTATGCGCCAAGCTAAACTCAGCATCGCATTCGCACTGAGATAAGGCGCTAAGTCCGTTCTTGATCAAGTTTTGCTTGAGTTCATCGAGTTGGTTTGAAGCGACGAATTGCGTGGCGATACCAACCGCGAGCACATCTTTTCCCTTCAACCGCTCTCCGGTGAGCCCCAACCAGAGTCCAAGCTCTCCTTCCAAACGCGGCAAAAACCAAGTCGCACCGACATCTGGAAACAGACCGATACCTGTCTCCGGCATCGCAAACACAGTTCGCTCAGTCGCAATACGATGCGAACCATGCACCGAAATTCCGACCCCTCCCCCCATCGTGACACCATCCATCAGCGCCACGTACGGTTTCGGGTAGCATTGTATCAGAGCGTTAAGTCTATACTCGGTCTCGAAGAACTTTCGCGCCTCTTGCCCAGTGCCCGCGCCAGATTCAGCGAGCATCTTAATGTCGCCGCCAGCGCAGAAGCCTTTTGTCGCCGGATCCGCCTCGACCAAAACCAACTCGACTTGCGAGTCGTGACGCCAACGATCAAGGGCCTCAACCATGATCTCACACATTTCTGTGGTCAACGCATGAAGAGCTTTCGGGCGATTTAGGGTGATGATCCCTGCTCGCCCCTGCTTACGCACGCGCACGATAGGTTCGAGTAGAATACTCATTGCGAAAGGAGCTCTCGCGCGACGATCACACGCATAATTTCATTGGTGCCTTCGAGAATCTGATGAACTCGTAAGTCGCGTACAATTCGCTCAACTTCATAATCGGAGAGGTATCCATAACCTCCATGGATTTGGAGCGCATCATTGGCAACTTTGAATGCCGTATCTGTGACGAACCGTTTTGCTGAAGCGCAAATCCGTGTGGCGGTTGGAAGTTTCTGGTCGAGAATGTCAGCGGCATTGTAAAGCAGCGAGCGAGAAGCCTGCAGATCAATTTCCATATCAGCGAGTTTAAACTGCGTAGCTTGAAAATCGGAGATAGCCCGTCCAAATTGTTTACGCTCTTGCGCATAATCCAGGGCCCTGTCTAACGCGTCCTGCGCGCCGCCGAGGGAACATGCGGCAATATTCAACCGCCCGCCATCCAGACCGGCCATCGCATATTTAAAGCCTTCCCCCTCAGGCCCAATTCTCTGACTGCTCGGAACACGGCAATCATCAAAGTTCACGATCGCGGTGGGCTGAGCGCGCCAACCCATTTTTTCTTCATTCTTGCCGAATGACAGCCCCGGCGTTCCATTTTCGACGAGGAATGCAGAAACGCCTTTGGCACCGTTTTCGGATGTACGCGCCATAACCAAATAGGCATCAGAGAACCCGCCGCCAGAGATAAATGCCTTCGCGCCGTTGAGGACATAGTGATCGCCGTCCAGTTTTGCAGACGTTTTCAAACTCGCTGCATCAGACCCTGCGCCAGGCTCGGTAAGGCAGTAGGATATAATCATTTCGGCTGAAGTCAGCTTTGGGACAAACTTCGAGCGAAGATCATCGTCTGCGAACCGGTCGACCATCCATGTGGCCATATTATGGATCGACAAGAATGACGCATGGCTCACGCATCCCTTGGCGAGTTGTTCAAAGATCAGAACAGCGTCTAAACGGCCAAGACCACTCCCGCCATGCTGTTCAGTGCAATACACTCCGCCAAAACCCAATTCTGCTAATTGCCGAAGGACAGCGCGATCCATTGTCTTCTCGCGATCCCAGCGCTCGGCATTAGGACGAAGCTGTTCTCTGGAGAACGCTTCCGCCATATCAGCGATCATATTTTGTTCTTCACTCAGTCGCATAACAGCTTCCTATAAAAAAACGGCGTTCAGACTAGGGAGCTCTGAACGCCGAGTTAAACCCGCGCTCCGGAGGCGGTACGCGAGAAGGAGAATTCACTTTATTCATCCGTGAAACTTGGGGATCGCTTTTCGACGAACGCGCTCATGCCTTCTTTTTGATCCTTGGTTCCAAAAAGTCCCATGAAGAGGCGGCGCTCAAACCGGACTCCCTCGTTTGTGGATAGCTCCAACGATCTGTTCACCATTTCTTTTGCAGCGATGATGGATGGCAAGGAATAAGCTGCAATCTCTTTTGCGACTGTCTCGGCAGTTTCCATGAGTTCGTCGTGCGGGACGACCCGGCTAACAAGACCGATCCGGTCTGCTTCTTCGCTATCGATCATTCGTCCGGTCAGCACGAGGTCCATAGCTCTTGCTTTTCCAATTGCATTGGTAAGGCGAACGGAGCCGCCCATGCCTGGTGTGACCCCCAGTTTGATTTCGGGTTGGCCAAATTTTGCCTTATCAGAGGCGATGATCAGATCGCACATCATGGCGAGCTCGCAGCCACCACCGAGTGCGAAGCCATTTACCGCGGCGATGATCGGTTTTCTTGCCGACGCGACTTGATCCCATCCTGCAAAATAGTCCTCTAGGTACATCCCACTAAAGGATTTGGGTTGCATTTCGGATATATCTGCGCCTGCGGCAAAGGCCCGTCCTTCACCGGTCAGGATCGTCGCCGCAACGGAAGGGTCGCGGTCAATCGCATGAATAGCGTCTGCGATCTCAAGCATAACAGCCGTATTGAGAGCATTTAGTGATTTGGGACGATTGATCTTTATCGTCGCGACGCGTTCATTCTGTTCGATAATGATGGTTTTATAGCCCGACATTGCGCTCTCCATCACTGCATCGTTGGAATAATGAACGCTTGATCGCCAACATCGCCTTCCGGCCAACGCTGGGTTACGGTCTTTATCTTTGTCCAGAACCGCGTGCCTTCTGTGCCATACTGATTGGTGTCGCCAAACGCAGAACGCTTCCAACCACCAAATGTGTGATAGCTGACGGGTACAGGGATCGGCACATTGACCCCGACCATCCCAACATTGACAGAGGCTGCGAAATCTCTGGCGGCGCGGCCATTCTGGGTGAAGATTGCAACGCCATTTCCGTATTGGTGATTGCTTGGCAATGCTGCCGCCTCTTCGAGACTATCTGCGCGCACAACCTGCAGAACTGGTCCGAAGATTTCTTCTTCATAGGTCTTCATGCCAGGCTTCACATTGTCGAACAGAGTGGGACCGACGAAAAAGCCGTTCTCGTAGCCTTGCAGCTCGAAGCCGCGACCGTCGATCAAAAGGTCTGCGTTATCTTCTTCGGCGCCGATCCGGATATACTCTTCCACCGTGGCTTTGTGCGCGGCTGTCACAACAGGGCCATAGTGTGCTTCGGCATCAGTAGAGATGCCGACTTTTAGCTTTTCAATTTCGGCGCTGATGCGATCAATAAATTCGTTCGCGGTGTCATTTCCTACCGGCACAACCACAGGAAGGGCCATACAGCGCTCCCCCGCCGAACCATACGCTGCCCCGACAATGTCTTTGACCGCTTGGTCCATATTTGCGTCTGGCAAGATAATGCCGTGGTTCTTAGCGCCGCCCATAGCTTGGACGCGTTTACCATTAGCGGTGCCGCGGCTGTAAATGTACTGTGCAATGCTTGACGAACCGACGAAGCTGACGGCTTTGATGCTTGGGTGATCGAGAATCGCATCAACCGCGACTTTGTCGCCATTGACGACGTTTAGAACCCCAGCAGGTGCGCCTGCCTCCAAAAAGAGCTCGGCTAGCCGCATCGGTACCGACGGATCTTTCTCAGAAGGTTTCAGCACAAATGTATTGCCAGCAGAAATTGCCATTGCAAACATCCACATCGGGATCATGGCTGGGAAATTAAACGGCGTTATTCCGGCGCACACTCCAAGTGGCTGACGCATGGAATAGACATCAATCCCCGGCCCGGCGCCTTCGGTATACTCACCCTTTTGCACTTGCGGCATGCCGCACGCATATTCCACCACTTCCAGCCCACGCTGAACGTCGCCTCGACTATCAGCGATCACTTTACCATGTTCAGACGATAGCAGCTCTGCGAGTTCGTCCATGTGTGCCTCAAGCAAGCGCTTGAACTCAAACATGACCCGTGCGCGTCGCTGCGGGTTCGTTGCTGACCAGGATGGAAATGCCGCCTCCGCCGCGGCAACGGCCGTGCCAAGTTCGTCTACTGTTGCCAGCGCAACTTGAGCTTGAACTTCGCCGGTATTCGGGTTGAAGACCTGAGCGGTTTGCCCCGAGCCACCAGAAACAGTTTGGCCGTTTATGAAATGATGAATCTCACGCATAGTACACTCCTGTATGTTTTGTAGCGTAAGACGAGCCCCCCGTCGACCGTAGCCCAATTATCACCAAACGGATGTGCAAAATCGCCCACCCCAAGCCTCGTCCAACTATCTGCGGACGAATGAGCCCGGTGCCGCTTCAATCACTTTGAACTTGTCATTTCCCGGAGTGCGGGCTTGGGTTTGCTCTTGAGCGCGTTTTCCGCTGGTCAACCATTCTTGCCAAACAGGCCACCACGACCCTTCAAATCGCTCAGCATCAACAAACCAATCTTCCGCGGTAAGCGCCTTATCCGAGTTCAACCAATACCCATGCTTGTTACGCGATGGCGGATTTACGATCCCAGCATTGTGGCCAGACCCGCCCAAGACGAAATCGACAACCCCGCCAAAAGCGTTTTGTGTTTCGAACACGGCCTGCCACCCTGCTACGTGATCATCATGTAGCGCAAGATTGAAGATCGGGGTTTTCACTTTTTTGAGGTCAATCGGAACGCCGCGCACTTTTAGGCCGCCCGCCTTTGCAAGTTTATTGTCGGCGAGCACATCACGCGACCATGTCCGAGAGAACCGGGCTGGGATGTTTGATCCATCATTGAACCATTGCAGAAGGTCTGACGCTGGGGCTTTACGATCAAGCAAATAGTGGTCAAGAACTGAGGACCAAATCAAATCGTTCGCTCTGACGACGCTAAAGAGCTTTTTCAATTCCGAGCCGCTGATTAAACCCTCATGCTCAACGTGATGATTGAAAGCTTCAACCTGTTCTTTGGTGGCAAACGTACCCCACTCTCCAAGCTGACTATTATCGACCAAGGTCGCCATCAGTGTCGCTGACGAGACATGCTTGCTTTTGCCTTTGGCCTGTAGGTAGCCTAGCGCTCCGGCTGCGATCGCTCCCCCCATACAGAAGGAGAAAAGATCGGTCTTTGGCTCACCGGTTATCTCGCGAACCACATCAAGCGCTTCTACGACACCATCGACGACGTAATCGCCGAAATCGAAGTCTCGGTGTACTTTTTCAGGGTTCACCCATGAGATCGTGAAAACCGTGTGACCTTGATCAACCAGCCATTTGAATAGGCTGGAAGCAGGCTTGAGGTCGAGCAGATAATACTTGTTGACCAATGGCGGAACATAAAGAAGCGGCCGTTTATAAACCTGTTTAGTAGACGGCGCGTATTGGATCAGTTGCATGATGTCATTTTGATAAACAACCGCGCCTTCAGTGGCAGCTATATCTTCGCCAAGAATAAAGTGGTCTTCAGCCTCGCGTCGAATCCAAGCGTCATCGGAGGCCAAATCGGAAATCATATTGGCGAGCCCCCCAATCAGATTTGCGCCGCCCTCTTCAACTGATTTTCTCATGACTTCGGGGTTAGAAAACGCAAAGTTCGTGGGTGCCACTGCGTTAAGGTACTGTCGCACCAAAAAATCCAGGCGCGTACGCGCGACTTCATCTAAAGATAGAACTTCATTTGCGAGCTCGATCATTTGCTGAGATGCGAGCAAGTAGCTGTCTTTTATCGTTTTGAAGTAGAGGTTTTCATCCCACTCTGAATCACGAAAGCGGCGATCGGTTTTAGCGGGCTTTAGATCTAGTTGGCTTTTACCGCCGAACATCTGACGGGTGACATCAAGCGAGAACTCGGTCCATGACTTCGCTGCTTGCGCTTGGAATTTCATCACATTCACAGGTGCGCTCCACGCGCCGCGGACAACATCTGATGCTGCTCTGAAAAGTTTCGCTTGGTCAAAAGGTAGCGGCGCTTGTTTAGACTGGGCCCGATTTGCGTTTGCCATCGCCAGCGCCACCATGGATGCCCCCAAGCGCTGCCACGCATCTGAACTTGCCTGCAAATTCAGTTTTGAAAAAGGCGTGATTTGTGTGTTCTGCTCTGCCTGGGCCATTTCGCAGCCTCCCTATTCAATTCTCTTATCGATTTGACCGGTTAGGCTGCCGCCAGAATCTCATCGACCATACCATCATCTAGGTGCGTGACATAAATGTATGCCAAGGCGGCGTCCGGATTGTGTTTCGCCCAACCTGCCTCTGGTTTTTCAAGATTTTCGAAAAGCTCGGTCGTTGACTGTGATTTTTCCACTTCCGCCGCTTCGTTTTTGTAGAATGCATCAAACGCCATTTTGTTCACCATTCCGATTATTGGTTGAAAACTAATTTCGTTGAAGCGAATATCTCAGAACTAAACCTAGAAGAGTAGGTGAAATATGGCGGATCGGGTGTGCAATAATCCACAGGTGTCTAATTTCAATTGGGATCATCTACGTGCATTTCTAAGCGTCGCACGTTCAGGACGACTTGTTGCAGCGGCCAAGCAATTGAAGACAGACCATACAACTGTTGCGCGCCGCATAACCGCCCTGGAGCAGTCTTTAAACGCCACTTTGTTCACAAGATCTCCGCAAGGGTATGAACTAACGGAACAAGGCAGCTCTATTCTGACGATGGTTGAAGGCATGGAAGCGCTGGCACTACAAACAATCGATCAAGTCAGCGGCGATGATCTTAGCGTTTCCGGAACAGTGCGAATTGCCGCTCCGGAGGGTTTTGGAAGCTACTTTCTGGCCCCCAGATTTACGGGATTACTGGAAAAGCACCCTGATTTGAACGTTGAGCTTATTGCGAGCCCGAACTTGGTCAGCTTATCCAAGCGAGAAGCAGATTTGGCGATCGTCCTCAGTCGTCCAGAAGGCGGCAGATTGGTCGCGAAGAAGCTCACTGATTTTGAGTTAGGTCTGTTCGCATCACGAGATTACGTGGACAATTCTGCACCGATAAAGACAGAACGCGATCTCTCAAACCATCGCTTCGTTGGTTATATTGATGATCTGTTATATGCGCCGGAATTAGACTATGCGCATGATGTTCATGCTGGGGTAAAGACTGCGCTGGGCAGCAATAATTTAGTTGCGCAACTTGCAGCTACTTTAAGAGATGCCGGACTTTGTATTCTACCAAACTTCATCGCGTCACAATATGAGACCCTAAGGCAGGTTCTTCCTAACCAGGTTCGATTAACCCGTGAGTTTTGGCTGATTGGGCATGCTGACTCGCGAAATATTCGGCGTATTCAAACTGTGAACGCGTACATCTCTGAATGTGTTCGAGCTGAAAAAGGTTTGTTTGCGCTGCCCAACTCAGCCGGCACTAAACAGGCATGATGCAACACTTTCGAGATCTACTCTTTGGTGTCCACACGAATCTGTTGCGCGCTAGCTAAGCGACATATTAGTGCACTCAAATGTGTAAAGCACGTCCCAACGAACGCATGGTGCTTTCTTGAACGGCCTCTCCTAATGATGGATGAGCATGCACAGTCCCTGCGATATCTTCTAAACACGCGCCCATTTCTATTGCTAACGCAAAACCCGATGCGAGCTCCGATACACCATGTCCAACAGCTTGCAGCCCCAGGATGAGGTGATTGTCTTTTCGCGCGACAACCCTCACGAACCCCTCATCGTGCTCGACAGTCATAGCACGCCCATTTGCCGCGAAAGGAAACATCGCTGTTTCGATTTCGAAGCCTTGGTCCTTAGCCTCATTTGGTGAAAGACCGGCGCACAAAACCTCTGGATCTGTGAAACAGATTGCCGGAATAACGCGCTTATCCCATTTTAGATTATGTCCAGCAACGATTTCTGCAACCATCTCCCCTTGTGCCATGGCTCGATGAGCCAACATTGGTTCTCCAGTGACGTCCCCGATCGCGTAGACATTGGCCATACTTGTTTGGCACTGATCATCGATTTTCAAGAATGGACCATCCATTTCGAGAAACACGTTTTCCCTACCCCAACCCTCGGTTAGGGGTTTTCGTCCAACGGTTACCAGTACTTTATCGACCAGCAACTCCTCTTTGTCGCCGCTCTTCGTTTCGATGATAAGTGCGTCTTGATCGCCATTTAGACCGACAGCAAGCGAGTCTAAGCGCACACTCATCCCGAGCGCATCAAGACGTTTAGCCACCGGTTTAGTAAGTTCTGCATCGTACTGAGCTAAAATACGGGATTCTGCTTCAACAATTGTAACCTCGCTACCTAGTTTGGCGTAGGCTGTGCCCAGTTCGAGACCAATATAGCCGCCACCAATAACGGCGAGCTTCTCGGGTACCGCGCTCAAGCTTAACGCTTCAGTTGAGGAGATCGTGTTTTCTCCAAAAGGAAGCGATGCAAGTTCAACCGGGACAGATCCCGTTGCGATCACTACGTTTTCGGCCGTAACTCTGATCGTGCCTTCTGCAGTTTCGACATCCACAGTCTTTCCATCTACAAGTGACGCTTCACCATCGAGACGACGCACCTTGTTCTTTTTGAGAAGCGCAGAAACTCCGCCCGTAAGACGAGTTACAATCCCATCTTTCCAGGCAACGGTTTTTTTGAGTTGGATCTTGGGTTTTCCAGCTTTGATACCGATTTCTGAGCCTGTTTGGTTGACGGTGGCTTGGTGAAACACCTCTCCTGCATGAATCATCGCTTTGGAGGGGATGCACCCGACGTTCAAACAGGTGCCGCCCGCCGCCTGCTTCTCGACGATGATGGTGTCGACACCCAATTGTCCGGCACGAATAGCACATACGTAGCCTCCTGGACCTGCGCCAATTACCAACAGCTTGCAACTAAGGTCTTTCATTTTCTAATCCTCGACGAAAATCATGGCGGGATTTTCAAGAAGCAATTTAATCTTCTGAATGAACAAAGCCGCATCCCAACCATCAATAATCCGATGGTCAAAACTCGAAGACAGATTCATAATCTTTCGGGGGCGAAACTCTGTTCCATCCCAAACTGGAGCCACCCGCATTTTGTTGACACCGATAATCGAAACCTCTGGGCGGTTGATGACTGGCGTTGTCGCCACTCCCCCGAGTGCCCCAAGGGATGTGATCGTTATGGAGGACCCTGAAAGTTCATCTCGCTTGGCGCTGCCGTCACGCGCGGCGGACGAGACACGCGAGACTTCACTCGCGCATTGCCATATACTCAAGGCTTCTGCGTGTCGAACGACAGGCACAACCAATCCAGTGTCGGTTTGCGTCGCGATCCCGATATGCACGCCGCCGTATTCGTGCACAATTCCAGCATCGTCATCGAAAACAGAATTCATTTGAGGGATCTCGGCGATTGCTTTCACCATCGCGCGCATGAGGAATGGTAGCAATGTGAGCTTGGTCTGATCTTCGCGTCGGTCACGATTGAGTTGTGAGCGCAGCTCCTCAAGCGCTGTGACATCTACTTCTTCAATATAAGAAAAGTGCGGAATCTTGGACTTAGCGGCGGAGATTTTCTCTGAAATGACTCGGCGCAAGCCGACCACTCGAATGTCTTTTACATCAGTGTTCGCCATTCTCACAGCGCCCGCCCCGACCGTCGCCCCCCCAGATGCTATAAACTGAGCTAGGTCCTCATGGGTTATGCGCCCAGCTGGGCCGGTGCCAGCCACTCGGCGTAGGTCAATGCCAGCTGCAACGGCTTTTGCTCTCACAGCTGGTGGAGCGATTGGTTTCTCACCTGGTTGGCGCGGCAAACCAGGAATATTGCTCTTTGAAACCGGATGCTGGATTTTATCGACTGAAAGCTCAGGTGCTTTTGCCGTTTTGGTCACCGGTTCTGAAGGGGGTTCAGCGATTTCAACGCTGTCAGCTTTACCCTCTTCAGAAGCCTTTTCGACTGAAAGCTCTGTTCCAGGTTCGATATTCCCTTCTCCTGAAATCTCAAGCTTTATGATGGGCGACCCAACGGCCACCACATCTCCAATTGCAGGGCCGAGCCATTGGATACTGCCTTCAACAGGAGATGGGATTTCGACAGTGGCTTTGTCAGTCATCACCGCGGCCAGCGGGTCATCCTCTCGTACAGCTTGGCCTTCTTCAACCAACCACTCTACGAGCTCAGCTTCTGCGACGCCCTCGCCAATATCCGGTAATTTAATAACAAATTCGCCCATAGTCAGCTCTCCAGAACTTGCTTTAGTGCTGCGGCAACCCGAGCGGGGCTTGGGAAATAGTCCCACTCTTGAGAATGCGGATAAGGTGTGTCCCACCCGGTGACACGTATAGGAGGTGCTTCGAGGCTATACAGGCATTCTTCACTCACGGTTGCCATGAGCTCTGCGCCAAATCCGCAGGTGCGAGTTGCCTCATGCACAATGACACATCGGCCTGTTTTGCGGACCGACTCTTCAATTGTATCGAGATCAAGAGGAACGAGCGTTCGAAGGTCTATCACCTCAGCGTCGATTCCGCTTTCTTCAACGGCTGTCAGAGCAACGTGAACCATAGTCCCATACGTGAGTACCGTAACGTCCGCGCCCGCTCTTAAAACATTCGCCTTTCCAAGTGGAATTTCGTGCGGGCCGCTCGGCACCTCACCAAGCTCACTTTTCGACCAGGGCCTCACAGGACGATCGTGGTGACCATCAAATGGCCCATTATAGAGCCGCTTAGGCTCCAGGAATATGACCGGATCATCATCCGCGATCGCCGCAGCCAGCAAGCCTTTCGCATCGGCTGGCGTTGAAGGGATCACCGTCTTCAAGCCCGCAACGTGAGCAAACAGTGCCTCCGGACTCTGCGAGTGCGTTTGGCCACCCATAATGCCGCCGCCGGTTGGCATTCTTACAACCAAGGGCGCCGTGAACATGCCTGCAGATCGGTGGCGCAGGCGCGCAGCCTCAGAAACGATTTGATCGTAAGCGGGGTACATATAGTCCGCAAATTGGATTTCGACGCATGGGCGCAGTCCATTCGCCGCCATGCCTACAGCGGCACCTACAATACCGTTCTCACTGATTGGCGTGTCGAAACACCGGTGACTTCCATACTTTTTCTGCAATCCAGATGTGCAGCGAAACACGCCCCCGAAATACCCCACGTCTTCGCCGAACACGACGACGGTTGGATCTGCTTCCATAGAAAGATCGATCGCGTCGCGGATGGCTTCAATCATACTCATTCTGGCCATGTTCAAATCCCCGCCTTTTGACGTTGCCGAACGAGATGCGCGGGAGGCGTCGCATATACGTCTTCGAACATCTCACTGGGAGGTGGCCGCCGACCGTCTTGCAAAGTGCCGGTCGCTTCGGCTTTCTTTTGGGTCTCTAAAACTTCAGCTTCGATCTCGGCAACGGCCTGGGTGTGTCGCTCTTCACTCCAGTGACCTTGTTTAATGAGATACTCTTTTAGGCGCTCGACGGGATCACCGAGGGGCCATTTCTCCGCCTCACCTTTTGGGCGATAAGCCGTAGGATCATCTGAAGTTGAATGCGGGCCATCGCGATAAGTAACATGCTCGATCAAGGTTGGGCCAAGCCCTTTGCGCGCACGCTCTGCCGCCCAAGTCGCGACTGCATGCACTGCCAAGTAATCGTTTCCATCTACTCGTAATGACGGGATTCCGAACCCTAATCCGCGAGCCGCGAAGGTTCCTGAATTCCCACGCGCGATGCCTTGATAAGTTGAAATCGCCCATTGGTTGTTGACGATGTTTAAGATGACTGGCGGTTTATATGTTGAGGCAAAAACCATTGCCGCGTGGAAATCAGATTCTGCGGTCGCGCCATCTCCAATCCAAGCGGATGCGACTTTGCGTTCGCCTTTGATTGCATTCGCCATAGCCCATCCAACGGCTTGGATATACTGCGTCCCAAGATTTCCTGAAATGGAGAAATATCCATAGTCTCTCGATGAGTAAAAGACCGGCATTTGGCGTCCTTGAAGGGGGTCTCCTTCATTGGAGTATACCTGGTTCATCATCAATTCGATCGGATAGTCGGCGGCGACGAGCAAACCCTGTTGGCGATAGGTCGGAAAGTTCATGTCGCCTTTTTCAAGCGCGCGCTGAAATGCGCATGAGACTGCTTCTTCTCCTAGGGCCTGCATATAGAAAGAGGTTTTTCCTTGCCTTTGCGCGATAACCATTCTTGCGTCCATTGCCCTTAGACGAAGCATGTCACGTAGACCGATCAGCGCTTGATCGAGATCAACACTTCCCGCCCAATCGCCTACGGCTTCGCCCTTTTTGTTGGTCACTCGAATAATCGAGTAGGCAAGGTTCCGGATCTCTTCAGCATCAACGTCGATTGCTGGACGCGGGACCGCGCCAGCCTTTGGAATGACAACATCGCTAAAGTCGGGTGCATCACCGGGCCGACATCCTGGCTCGGGAACGTGCAAAAATGGGTCACTCATGCGGTTACGCGCTAAAAGTTTCTAGCGTTTTTCGAGCGCTAGAACCTTTCCGGCTTGCCTCCGATATTAGTTTTTGGGCCACTTCATCGGCGATCAAACTGGTTGGCTGACGGCGCTCTTTAGACGTTACGAGCACGTCCAAAGTGCGATCAAAAATCTTTTCGACATCCGCGTCGACTTTCTTTTGATCATTTTCACCAAAATACTCCGCGGCGACCATGATGATGCCACCAGAGTTGATAAGGTAATCAGGCGCATATGTGATACCTCTATCATATATCGCCTTTCCAACTGATGGCGTCGCCAGCTGATTATTGGCACCGCCCACAACCGCTTTTGCTTGGAGTTTTGATACGAGTTCAGCGGTCAATACACCTCCAAGCGCGCATGGCGATATAATATCGACATTCTCGAGCAGCACGGTATCGACATGCCCAATTTCTGCGCCGTACTTGTCGCATACTTCAGTCACCCGCTGAGGGTTCACGTCTGCGACAACAAGTTTAGCGCCCCTTTCGGAGAGTTCCCTGCAGAGGTTTCCACCTACCCCGCCCAGACCTTGAACGGCAACTTTCAGCCCTTCAAGAGACGACGCTTGCAGCGAATGACTCGCCACCGCTTCCATGGCCAATCGCACGCCGCGAGCGGTATAGGGAGATGGATCTCCGCCTGCCCCACCCTGGCTTGAAAGCCCTGAAACATAGGACGTTCGCGAGGCTACGGCTTGCATGTCTGGCACACGGACCCCGACATCCTCTGCCGTGATATATTGCCCACCCAGTTGATTTACTGCCTCACCGAAGGCTTCGAAAAGCTCTGTGCGGCGAGCGGGGTCTACGGGCCCCAAGATGACGGCCTTCCCGCCTCCCATGCGCAATCCTGCCAGTGCGTTCTTGTAAGACATTCCGCGTGACAATCGTAGCGCATCCTTCAACGCTAGAGATGTGTCTTCGTAAGTCCAGAGTCGGCACCCGCCACCCGCAGGACCAAGAGCAGTAGAGTGAATTGCAACAATGGCACGCAATCCGGTAGATTTGTCGTTAATATGAACGACACGTTCATGCTCATCAAAGTTTTCGTTTTCAAACATGGCTGATCCGCCTCTTCGATTGGGTTATGATTGGGATATGGCGCTAATTTGCATCTTCTCGACTGAACTCGATCAGCGCGGGCATCGACTGTATCTTGGCCAAAACGCGTTCGGTTTGAGCATTCAGCTTAGTCGTCAGCACGACTGACCACTTCATGCTATCCTCATTGGATGAGACAACGTAACTATCTGGCAACTGTCCAATTCCGGCGAAGAGCTGAAGCGCTTTGACCGGACCGAAAACGTCATTGTCAAAGCCTAATAGAACGACTGCAACGTTTGCGTCTGGGGATCCGTTTCTGGGTGTGTTTACGATAGACATATCAAAAGCCATATGAGCCTCCTGATAAGACGATAGATAAATCCCAGGTGAATTGGTTTTCTATTTTGTCGACATTTTCATATATTTTGCATATTATATGCACAAATATGGCAATTCATAGGATATTTTTTAACATGAAAATCGATTTGCTAGACAAAAAAATTCTCGAAGCACTGCAACATGACGCGAGCGTCTCTATTGGTGAACTTGGGGAACAAGTTGGGTTATCTCAAACTGCGTGTTGGCGACGCGTGCAAAGGCTTGAAGAATGCGGAATCATTCGAAAGCGGGTTGCATTGTTGAATCCTGATCTGATCGGCTGCGGAAGTTTAATACTGGCTCACGTAAAACTGACGGCTCACGGACGATCAAATCTGGAAGAGTTTTCGAAGAAAATTCAAGCCTTGCCAAACGTATTGGAATGCTTCGTTTTACTCGGTGATCAAGACTTCTTTTTGAAGATCGCGGTCAAAGACATTTATGATTATGAGCGTATGTTCTTTGAAAAAATCTCTCGCCTAAAAGGCGTGGCCGAGGTTCGCAGCGCTGTGGCCTTGTCAAAGATCAAGAATAGTACTGAGCTTCCAGTCGAAGCCGTCTCACCCTAGTGTTGCTCAAAATTCCAACCATGAAATTGTAAGCATCTGGGGTGCAGTATGCAGCACTCTAAAGAGCTTTTTTTACATTGAGCGTTCTAGGATTGTGACTGCAGCCACCGCTTCGTCAAATCCGATGGAACCACCGCCATTTTCCGCTAGAGCTAAACGCGCATCTTTGACCTGACGAGCACTGGCCTCACCCCGCAATTGCTCCATAAGCTCAACGATCATCGAGGCACCTGTTGCGCCAATTGGATGACCTTTTGAGATGAGCCCCCCAGAAGTATTCATAGGCGTGCGCCCGCCTAATTGCGTGTGTCCTTCTTCGACGAAGCGCCCGCCCGCACCAATATCGCAAAACCCCATCATTTCGGCCTGATAGATTTCCGAAAAAGATGTTGCATCGTGTACTTCTGCCAGATCTATATCTTGGGGCTGAAGTCCCGATCTGGCGAACGCTTTTTTGGCAGCGACGTAAGTTAATCCTGGCTCGTCCAACTTGCGGTATTTTCCCCCGGAGAACTCCATCGCCCTGATTTTGACGGCACGGTCTCGCACTTCCGACGATAGATTAGTTAGAAACTCCTCAGAGCAAACGAGAACAGCTGCTGCGCCATCGCCCATAGGAGCGCACATTGAACGCGTTAGAGGATAAGAAACCTCGCGGTCGGTCAGAACTTCGTCAGGTGTCATTTTAAAGCGATATTGGGCGCGCACATTGTCTGCTCCGAAATTGTGTGTTTTTGCAGCTGCAATCGCTAGTTGGCGCTGTGTCGTTCCGAAGGCTTTCATGTGCCAGGCTGCTTGCATGCCATAGGTATCCATGAACGGCGTTCTATCATCGCTCATGATAAAAGGCTTTCCGGCTTCTTCGCCGGCGGCTTGATAATATTCCTTCCATTCGTGCGGATCCATCTGATCAAGCGCGCCACCAAAAAGGTCAAAACGTCCTTTACCCGTTTCGGGATCAATTAACTTGTCTATCCCCATAGCCAAAGCGAGGTGTGCATCGCCGCACCTTATGTCTTTGGAAGCTCCCGCGATCGCAGTTGTGGATGTCGCGCATGCGTTTTCCACGTTGATCACCGGAACCCGTTCTGGGAATCTTCCGTCTTTAACCAACGCCGATAAACACATTTGTCCTTGGACATTTGCTTGTCCGGACGCGTGCATCATCGAAGTACCAAAGTAAGCAATTTCTATGGCGTCTCCATCCGGTAATCCAGCATCCGCCAACACGCCCTCATAGGTCTCGCGGACAAGATCTTTAAACGATCGCTCCACGTGCTTACCAAATTTGGTAGAGTAGCCGCCGATCAGATATGCGTGTGACATCGTCTTTCCTTCACCCTATCTCGCCCGCCAAAGTCTTTGCTCAGGCCTCATAACGCACTTTAATCATACACCTCTGCATGAAGTTGTTTTGTTTCGTACCGTCGGTTTTGGGAACGCGCAACCCGGATCGCATACAGAATAAAATGAAATCGGATTATCGTAATTCAGGTAGCAGCGGTATAATGGCGAAAAGCGGGTTGTCGCGGAAAGCCCGTCATTTCGGCGTAAAAACGAGTGCATTTAGGCCTAAGTAACAGCTTCCTTCGTTCAAGCGTTATCACTCCATACCCCCGTCTGGCATCGGCCAACCTCGCCGCCGACATGCGGCAATGACGGTATTTTGAAGCAAACAGGCAATCGTCATGGGGCCCACCCCTCCTGGAACAGGCGTTATTGACCCGGCGACAGCACACGCCGGGTCAAAGTCGACATCACCAACAAGCTTCGTTTTCCCGGAACCACGCTCGGGTGCCGGAACACGATTAATCCCCACATCGATGACGCAAGCTCCAGGTTTTATCCAATTCGATTTAACGAACTCGGGTTTACCTATCGCGGCGACCAAAATATCAGCTGTGTGACACACCTGACCTAAATCTCGCGTGCGAGAGTGCGCGAGCGTCACGGTACAATTCTCTGCCGTGAACAATTGTGCGGCAGGCTTGCCGACCAATATAGATCGCCCGACCACAGTTACGTTCAATCCAGATAGATCTTCTCCGAGCGCTTGTTTGGCGAGTATGACGCAACCACTCGGCGTACAAGGCCGCAACCCGGCTTTCCCCAAACTCAATCGACCGGCGCTCACCTCAGTCAGCCCATCTACATCTTTGTTGGGATCTATACACTCGATTGCAGAGCTTGAGTCTAACCCAGCAGGCAATGGAAGTTGAAGCAGGATACCGTCAATGTTCGGATCCTCATTTTGCGCAGAAATCGTAGCTTCAAGCTCGGTTTGTGCGCAATTGGCTGGTAGCACTCGCTGCACTGAGCGCATTCCTATTTCCTCAGTTTTTCGCACCTTGCTTTTGACATACACAGCTGATGCGGGATCGTCGCCGACCAAGATGACCGCTAAGGTCGGTTGCGCCGGTAATTTCCGCACCGCCTTACTCAATCGTTCGCGAATTTGTCTTGAGGTCTCGGCTCCCGAGATTCGAGTGGCTGACATGGGCTTACTCCTGAATACCAACTCGATCAGGCATTTCTAACTCCGCCATTCGGACGAAGCGTTGAGACATTCTGACTAAATGACCACCGTTCTGGCTCCGTTCAGAAACACACGGCCTTCTGAGTTCCACTTGATTGCGCGAGATAGTACTGACGCTTCCACTTCCCTACCGATCTCGATCATTTGGCGTGCAGTCGTCGCGTGCGAGACCCGGCGTACATCTTGTTCGATAATAGGCCCTTCATCCAAATCAGCCGTCACATAGTGCGCGGTCGCACCGATAAGTTTCACACCCCTGATATGTGCTTGGTGGTAGGGTTTGGCCCCTTTGAAACTTGGCAAAAATGAATGATGAATATTAATACACTTGCCACTGAGCTTGGCTGCAAACTCGTCCGATAAAATTTGCATATATCGCGCGAGAACCGTCAAATCTGCACCGCTTCGATCAATGATTTCCGCAAACCGCGCTTCTTGTTCAGGCTTGGTCTCACGGGTAATCGGAAGATAATGATATTCAAGTCCCGACCATTCGACGAACTCTCTAAGGTCAGGGTGGTTAGAGACAACGCCAACAATCTCGATTGGCAGTGCGCCAATTTTCCATTTGTGAACGATATCTCTCAGACAGTGATCAAACTTTGATACGGCGATCAGTATGGCCGGCTTTTCTGTTGCGGGTCGCAACCCCCAAGCCTCTGATACTGCGTCAGCCGTTGGGCCGAGTGCTTGCCGTAATTCGTTGAATGACTTGGCGGTATTGCGCAACACCATGCGAACGAAGAATTTTTTGGTTTCAGGATCACCATAAATGCCAGACTCTCTGATATCGCAACCAGCCTGGTGCAATGTCGGAGCAAGCGCCGCCAAAATTCCTGGGCGGTCGGGACAGCGCAGCCTTAAAACAAAATCGGACTTTTCATCATCGGCCATATGAACCCTCCAATCCGGCCCCTAATACCAATCAGATCCATTTTATACAATACTGTTTTTTATAGCATTCATCTCATCACAGAGGATTGGAATAATCACCTCAATGCTAAAACTGAATGCCGCGGTTTATTGACCAATCACATTTGAATTGAGTTCACGGTGATCAATCAACTGGCTTTGAGGGACTGATGCTTCAATCCTCAATCTTAAACACGCTGTTTCCACTGCGCAGAGCGATATTTAAAAATAGTGGGGGCCCCGAAGCTTCTGAAGTATGCTGCTGGAGCGGCAACCTCGTATCGCCAGAAGGATCATCTTCAGACCCTCGGAAATCGCTAACCGCAATTGTTCTTTTGCAAAAAAAATCTTGGGTGCGATCAAACACCCACGAGTGATCGGAACTCGCACCATAAATTTGGCTTGCATGAGCGACCGAAATTCTCGGCGTCGGCATCAGCAAAACGGTAAATGATATTGTGCATAATCGTATACTTGGAGATCCGTAGTCAGCGCCTTCCAAAGTCAGTCTTTCGATCTAATGTCGATCACTGGTGGCATACTCGTTTCAAAGATGGCGCGCGCGATGTGGAGCTCACTATCGTTCCAGCACAATCTTTAGAACATACAGGTCAAGTTCTACTAGAACTTCAGTGTTTCGCAGTTACATCATCAGGACAGGGTAACGTGGATCCTCGGCTTTACCACACTTGAAATCACAGCGTTTGCAGCGACTAACGCTTCGAATTCAGCAACTAGCCCTGGACACCCATTATGAGCAAAAGAGCTATTGCGGCGGGCAGAGGCCAGCGTAGAAGAAACCGCCAAATCCGAAATATGACGCCTTCGCTGGATACGCCCAATTCATCGGCTACGATTCGCGCCGATAACACGTGTCCCGCGAATATTGAAATCAGGAACCCACCGAGAGGCAGTCCGATGGTCGCCGTTATTCGGTCGATCGAGTCAAAGACTGTCGCTTCTTCAAAACCGGGAAGGAAAGATAAAGGGTGGAATGCGGCCCAGTGATTGAGAGAGAATACGGTGAGCAATCCGACCGCCCAAAGCACTCCGGCAGCCCCCACAGCAGTCTTTAATCGACTGATGCCGTGCTCTTCCCCACACGCGGCCAGGACCTCGAACAAAGCAATCGCCGAGGTGATCGCTGCCACTGCAAGCAGTGCGAAGAAAGCAATGCTTGCAACTCCGCCTCCTGTTAAATCGCCAAAAGCAGTCGGCAATGTCACGAAGACCAAACCAGGTCCTTCCGTGGGAGAAAGCCCATTTGCGAACACAAATGGAAACACCGCCAATCCAGCGATGATAGCAACCGCTGAATCTGCAAACGCTACGATAAAAGATGTTTCAGCGATGTTCACTTTCTTTGGAAGATATGCGCCATAAGTCATCATTGCGGCCATACCCACCCCAACTGAAAAGAACGCTTGTCCAATCGCGTTCAGAAACGTTTCTCCCGTCACTTGCGTCCAATCCGGTTCGAACAGGAAAGCAAGCCCGCGTGCGGCATCGCCGACGATCAGGCCATAAATCGCAAGACTGATCAGCAAGACAAACAAAGCCGGCATCAAAAGGCTGACCGCTTTTTCAATGCCGCCGTTCAGTCCTCGCACAGTGATCAATGCAACAATAGACAAAAAAACCAATTGCCAAAAAATCAGCAGAACAGGATCGGATAGAAGGTGCTCAAAAGTTGTTTGTGACTGTGCACTATCAACCCCGCTCCACCCTTCTGATGCGCTCAAAAAGACATAGTGAAGGGTCCAGCCTCCAATCACGCAATAATAGCTCACTATTAGAAAAGCGGTTATGATCGCAACTAGGCCGGCAATGCCCCAAAATCTCGAGCGACCCGCTTCTTTCGCAAGTTTGGACATGGTCATCCCAGGCGTCATTCCGCCACGTCTTCCGATCATCAACTCCGCGACGATTATCGGAATCCCAATCAAAGCCACGCATGCGAGGTAAATAATGACGAAGGCACCGCCGCCACTCTCGCCAGCGAGATATGGAAAACGCCAAATATTTCCGAGACCAACCGAGAAACCGATCGTTGCGAGAATGAAGGTGGCTTTTGATGACCACATCGTCGACTCACCGCTTTGACTTACTCCGACCATGTTCTCTCCTGTTAATCACTATAACTTGTTATCTCCGCCGTCTGCACCTTCGAGCATGCGCCAGGCATAGCTTGCATATGATTGATCGACGATAATTCGAAATCCTGAGCTTTTGTTCGGCCGCGCGACAAAAACGGCGATTTCAGATAGTATCGTGGTCGCGCACCAAGCGCCTTTTTCAGAAATCGCGTTAAGGTCAATCGGCAAAAGGGACGTGAGAACTTGGATGGCTCCATCTCCGCTAATTCGGATGGCGCAACGCCCGTCTGTTAGGTCGCAAATTAAAGCTGTTTTGTCGACAAATTGCTTTTTGAGGTTGTCTTCCAAATCGCGTATTTCTCGGTCATCGCATTGCAGGATCCACTCATTCGGTGCTTGGCAGGCAATATCGAGATATTCTCCTGAAACATATTCGTTTGGAACAGTGGGAATTTCTACGCCAAGAACCTCGCCAAATGCTTTGATATCACCTCCAGACAAGCCTCTCGCGACCACTTTAATAATCCCAAGATTAATTTCCTCTAGCAGCTCAAAAGAAGCGCATTTAGAGTGTCTTGCTTGCTCCACCCCGCCGAGCGGTGACTGTCTAGTTAGACTATCCATTTAGACGCTCGCTTTCTGGGTCATACCCCCCCATCTGAACTATTCGCGCCGGGCGAGTTTGGCCGAGATCCCAAACTTTCACTGTTTCTCCCATTCTTGCCTGCCCTTTTTCCACCAAAGCTAATGCAATTGGTCGATTCAAGCTGGGCGAGTATACGCTCGTCGTGACCCAACCTTGACTTGGTGTCGGAGGCTTTGCGCCTTCGGCAACAATGTGGGCGCCAACCGTTAGGGCATCACCATTGTCGAGCACCTCCAAGCCAACGAGGGTTCGACGATCATCTCGCAGTCCCTCTGGACGCATGATCGAACGTCTTCCAACAAAGTCCATAGCCTTCTTCTCGATCAAACGACCAAAGCCTAGATCTTGCGGCATGGTCATTCCATCGGTATCGGAGCCAACATGCAGATAACCTTTTTCGGTTCGCAGCACCATTAAGGCCTCAACCCCGAATGGAGCGATTCCATAAGGCTTTCCTGCCTCCATAAAGGCATCCCAAAGCGCCTTTCCATAACGCGAGGGCACCGAAACTTCATATGATAGTTCGCCTGAGAAACTGACGCGTTGAACTCGGCACGGCACACCTTGCAGCGTACCTGATCTAAAGCGCATGTGCGGGAAGCTATCTTTTGAAAAATCAATATCCGTTTCAAAGGACTCCAGCACAGTCCGAGACGCGGCACCGTTTATGTTCATTACAGCCCAAGAGGTTGTAACGTCTTGTGTTACGACATCGAGGTCAAGCCATTCGCACTGCAACCATTCTTCAAGTTGACCTGCGATTACGCTCGCGTGACCACTTGTTGTTCCGACCAAATAATGGTTCTCGGCTAAGCAAGCGAGAACACCGTCATCAAACACAATTCCGTTTTCATCGAGCATCAGTCCATACCGACAGCGTCCCGGTTTCAGCGTTTTCATATTATTGATATAAATTCGGGAAAGAAACTCGCCGGCATCGGGGCCAAAAACTTCAATTTTTCCGAGCGGGGACGCATCGAACAGTCCCAAGCCATTACGAACCGCCAGAACCTCGCGCGTGACCGCTTGCTTTTCAGTTTCGCCATTTCGGGCATAAAAAGCCGCGCGCTTCCATCCATAGTCCTCAAACTGCGCCCCCAACTCTCTGTGGCTGACTTGTGCTGGAAGCAGACGCATTGGCATGAGATTATCGCCGACACGCCGCCCTGCGAAAGCGCCGATCGTGATGGGGTCATAAGGCGGGCGAAACTTGGTCGTCCCGACTTCACTCATCGGTTTGCCTAGCGCCTGCTCCATGACACCGATACCGTTGACATTCGAAGTTTTGCCTTGATCTGAAGCCATACCCAAAGTGGTGTAGCGCTTCACATGCTCGACGGACTTAAAGCTCTCTTGGATGGCGAGCTTCACGTCGCTGGACGTCACATCGTTTTGAAAGTCCAACCAAGCTTTTTTGTTGGATTTCCCTATCTTGCTCAAATCGGCTTGCCAAAGCGGTCGGATTGTGCCGGCCTCATCCTCTAGTGTCGCCGGGACTGCGACCGGCCCACTTCCTTGCTCCTTAGTCACCAGAGCCGCACTCGATAACGTCTTCGCTAAAGAAAACTCACCTGCAGCACTTCCTATACAGACGACGTCCTGATGACTCTCTCGCGGGACGAAAGCTTGCTGTTCCTCGTCAAACGTTAGCTTACCGCCAGACTGCGAAAACAAGTGCACAACTGGCGACCATCCACCAGACATGAGTATCGTATCACAGTCGAAGTCTAATCCAGTCCCCTGAAGGGCCTTTCCTTCTGGATCCAGTACATGCACTTCAGCCGCCTTCACGCGTGAACGCCCGCGAACGTTGCTGATACAAGCCGAAGTGATGAGTTCCACACCTAACTTGCGAACAGCGTCAGCGAGCTTGGGATTTGGATCGGAGCGTGCGTCCACAATCGCCACAATTTTCAGCCCTGCCTCGATCAATCTCAGCGCGGTTTGATATGCGGTATCATTGTTGGTCCCAACCACCATACGTCGCCCTGGCGACACTCCAAATCGCGCAACAAATGTCAGGGCGGCGCTTGCAAGCATCACCCCCGGTCTATCATTGTTGGGAAAGACAAGTGGACGCTCTATTGCCCCGGTGGCAACGATGACCTTATGTGCGCGCACCTTCCAAAAACGCTGCCTCGGTCCTTCACGTTCGCGAACCGGCAAGTGATCCGTGCGGCGCTCGAGCATTCCGATCAGATTATGATCATAGTAACCGAACGCCATTGTTCGGGTCATGGTTTGGACATTCGGCAGCTCGGCAAGCTTCTGGGTGGCTTGTTCCACCCACTTCTTGCCTGGCAAACCATCAATCGTGGCATCGGACCAAATCAGTGAACCGCCCCATAGGGCATCTTGCTCAACTAGAATGACTTTTTGGCCTGCATCGCCAGCGGTAAGTGCGGCCATTAGGCCCGCTGGACCGCCACCAACAATCAGCAGATCGCATTCGGCATAGCGCTTATCGTATTGATCAGGATCGGTGTCTTTCGGGCTCACACCGAGCCCTGCGGCACGGCGGATGGCGGGCTCAAAAAGATGCCAATCCGGCCACATAAAAGTCTTGTAGTAAAACCCGGCTGGTAGAAACCGTTTGAACAGTGCGTTAACGCCCAGCAAATCAAATTTTAGGCTTGGCCAAGCATTTACCGGTTCCGCCATCAACCCATCATATAGCTCTACACCGGTGGCTTTTAGGTTGGGTAAAACGTGAGCACCTTCGCCGACTTGCATGATTGCATTGGGTTCTTCCAATCCTGCGGCGAGTATTCCACGTGGTCGATGATACTTAAAGCTGCGCCCAATCGTACTTACGCCGTTGGCCATCAGCGCCGAAGCGAGGCTGTCGCCAGCAAATCCAGTGTATTTTTGCCCTTCAAATGTAAATCTGACTGGCGAGGAGCGATCAATCAATCCGCCGGTTTCTAATCGAAAACCAGTCATGACTTTTCTCCATCCAAGTCTGGACGCGGATCAGTCATCGGATACGTCGCCTTGATTTCATGAGTTACCGTGTCACGCGCGACGTTAAACCAACGACCACATCCAAATTGATGGACCCAGCGCTCAAAGTGAATGCCTTTTGGATTGTCCCGATAAAACAAATACTCCGCCCAGGCGCGCTCATCGACTTCGTTATGAGGCCCCGGCCGTTGAATGTGGCTCTCACCGCCACATCTAAACTCCACTTCGGCGCGTTCACCGCAATATGGGCAATTTATCTTCAGCACTTATGAAAGCTCCTAATGCGCTATGCCAGAGGCTGAGGCTTCATCAATCAGCGCGCCTGTTTCAAAGCGTTCCAGATTAAATGGTGCAACGAGGGGGTGAGGTTCATCTTTGGCAATTGTGTGAGCATAGCAGTAACCACCAGCTGGCACCGCTTTGAAACCGCCTGTTCCCCATCCGCAGTTCAAGTAAAGTCCATCAACCGGGGAATGCCCGACAACCGGCGTGGAATCATGCATAATGTCGACGATGCCGGCCCATTGCCTTAAGAATCGCATGCGAGAAAATTGTGGAAACATCTCTACAATGCCCGCCGCTGTGTGCTCCATGACTGGCAAGTTGCCTCGCTGGGCGTAGGAAAGATAATGATCCAGTCCGCTGCCAATGACGAGTTCTCCCTTGTCAGACTGGCTCAAATAAACGCCTGTCGCTGGGGATAGCACGACCGTATCCAGAACCGGTTTGACTGGCTCTGAAACGAACGCTTGCAAAGCATAAGATGAAATAGGCAGTCGAAATCCGGCCATTTGTGCGAGCACTGAGGTGTGTCCGGCGACGGCCAACGCAACCTTTTTGGTTTTGATCTCGCCGCGAGAAGTCTTCACGCTATTGACGCGTCCACCTTGGATATCAAACCCAGTCACCTCACAGTTCTGCACGATATCCACGCCTAATTTGTCTGCGGCTCGAGCGTAGGCCCATGCCACAGCATCGTGTCGTGCAGTACCCGCCCGGGGCTGAGTTAATCCAGCCAAAACCGGAAATCTTGGGTTGTCATTTAAAATTGGAACCCTGCGCCTGACTTCGGCCCCCTCGTGAAATTCCGCGTCTGCTCCGTTAAGTAGCATCGCGTTGACAGAGCGACGCAACATTTCCACACCGTGTCGGTCATGAGCGAGCACCCACATGCCGCGCTGTGAAAACATGATATTGTAATTCAGTTCGTTGGAGAGGTTTTCATACAACTTGAGTGAGAAATCGTAGAAAGCGGTTGATTCTTCGAAAAAGTAATTTGATCGGATGACCGTTGTGTTTCGTCCTGTGTTGCCCCCACCGATCCATGCCTTTTCGAGCACCGCGACATTCGTGATACCGTGCTCTTTGGCGAGATAGTATGCCGTCGCAAGACCGTGGCCACCGCCGCCGACAATCACAACATCGTAAGTTGATTTCGGATCAGCATCCTTCCAGGTTGGCTTCCAGCCTCTGTGATTGCGAAGCCCCTCTCTCAGCAGTCTTCCTGCAGAATATCGCCCACTCAAACTCGTAGCCTCTATAATTTCGTCTTCATCGCGGTCTTGGCTGGCAGCTCCAGCTTTTTTATCAAACACCAGATAGCATACACCAATGCACGCTTCAATTATGTTTGCAACTATCCTTCATCAAGATAAATCAAGAAGACCGTCCGCGCTATTTTGCGCGGACGGTCTTAATATTGGCGCCGAGACGAAGGAGTGTGAGAGGCCTCGGCCCCCGTGGCAAAAAATTCTCTCATATCCGGACGTTTGCGCAATAACAGAAGGAGAAATAGGAGGAGAAACCCGCCATCGCACAAACATTCAGATATGTCTGCTTACCGCAAAGCGCTTCGAATTCAAGCCCCGTTTTGCGTCTTGAGAGGACATTGATAGCTTTTTTCTTGTGCTTGAGAATTCAATCTGGCTTTGGACAGTTGCAAAGCGCGGGTTTAGTACCGCCCATCAGCGCCACTGGGGTTTGCCTCGATGGCCTTTCTCGCCAAATCCAGTTGCGCTTTGGTGTTTACGTTAAAGAACGGGTCTATCGACCCTTGCGCGTCAAATTCGCAAAATTCGGCGCGGCAAACATCGACCCATCCTCGAACTGACCTTTGCCCCTGCCCCAAGTACTCATGCAGTCGCTCCATCCAATCAACACACCAAAGCCCACAGGTTGGGTGTAAGCGCCCGCGACTTGAAGCAACGACAGGCGGCTTGACTTTGACCAATTCTGTAAACAAGTCGCTGGGCAAAAATGGAGTGTCGATAGGTACAGTAAAGACATACCGATGCCCTATAGTCATTGCATAGCGCATCGCCGATCCAATGCCAGCCAATGGTCCTGCCCCTGCAAACAAACGATCGCTCAGGATAGGTAACCCTTGATCGGCATAGGGGCCATATTGATCAGCATTGATCAAAATTTCTCCAGTCGTTTGCTCCCTCACGCGTCTAACAATGCGTAGAAGCATCGTTTCATCACCCAAGCGACTGAGTCCCTTTGGAGCTCCAAATCTGCGCGCAGCGCCTCCGGCCAGGACAATGCAAGAGAAATTTATTTGATCGCTTTGATTCACGCCCAAACAGCCTGGCGTGCTGGCTCAATGTCCACGCGCGTGTTCTTAAAGGCTGGTGTACGGCTGCGAGGATCTACTTCCGTTCCGGTGAGGATATTACCTTCTGGGTAATAGGCCAAAATATTTCCCGCTGGAACATCGAACTCATAAACCGTCACGCCGCGCATCTCACCCTGATCAGAGGTCACATTTGCTTTTTCTCCCGCTTTAAGTTTGAGACGGCGCATATCCTCCTTATTCATGAGTATGGCCCAGCGCTCAGGTACTCGCCGATAACTATCTGCAATCTCATAAATGATCGAATTGAATTGGCCTTCACTTCTGAGTGTGGACAATGCAAAGGACCGTTTTTTGCCTGACTGTTTTGGGATCGCGCAAACTCGAAACTGGGCCTTGCCCGAGGGTGTGTAAAACTGTGGCTCGTGAAGAATCCGGTTCGCGATATGAAACTCTTTTTTTGCGATTTCGATGTCGGCAAGCTCTTCCATACCGGGGACCACTTCTGCGATCGCATTGCGCAGGTTTTGATGCCTGGCAAACGCCTCAAACTCAATCGAAGTGTCAGTGAGCAATTGGCTTGCAATATCAGCGAGCACCTTGGTTTCTGGGCGAACATTCGTCAGTCGTGATATTCCACCATCACTCAGTCTGACAAAGTTAAACATCGACTCTTGGGTTGTCGGCTCCCATTCTTCATCGCGCGCACACACGGGAAGAATAAGCGTTTCTCCTCGGTCACCCCCCATAATGTGGCCTTGGTTGAGCGTCGTTGTCAAAAACAGTTTAAAGTCAATTTGATCCAAGGCGCGAGCGGCCCATTGAGAGTTTGGGTTTGCCGCATACAGATTGCCGCCCATTATGACGGCTGTATCAATTTCATTGCGGGACGCGGCTTGCATTGATGCCATCGTGTCCATGCCTTCGCCGTCAGGAAGCTCGACTTCCAGCCAGGATTCAATTTTTTTGATAACGTCCTCTGCGAGCACCGGCTTCACGCCAATCGTGCCCACGCCCTGCACATTCGAATGCCCCCGAAGCGGCAGCAATCCTGCACCGGGTTTACCTATCATGCCGCACATTAAAGCGATGTTTGCGATCATTTCTATATTCTCGACGCCATGAGTATGATGGGTCATCCCCATTCCCCAGGCGAATATTGCCAACTCTGAGCGTGCAATTCGCTCCGCAACTTCCTCAATCTCCTGGCGCTGGAGCCCGCTGTGCCCGCAGATTTCATTCCAACCTGTCGAAACGATATCTTCTGCAAAACTCCCCCACCCTTGGGTGTAGCCATTCACAAATTTCTGATTCACGCGATCCCGTGCAATGATCGACTTCGCGATGCCTTTGAAGAGCGCAATGTCGCCACCGATATTTGGCTGAACGTAGACGGACGCAATATCACTACCGCCGGCGAGAAGTGATTTTGGGCTCTTAGGAATCGCGAACTTCACCAATCCGGGTTCTTTCGCAGGGTTGATCACGATAACCTGGCCACCTCGATCGCGGCATTTTTTGAGTTGATGAATGAACCTTGGATGATTTGATGAAGGGTTGGCGCCAATGACGAGTATCGTGTCGCACTGCCCAATGTCCGCGAGCTCGACAGTCGCTGTTCCTGTTCCTATTGTTGATCCCAGAGCCACACTCGTGGCTTGATGACAGTAGTAAGAGCAATTGGTGACATTGTTTGTACCGTATAGTCGGGCAATCAGTTGGAACAAAAATCCCGCTTCATTTGAAGAGCGGCCTGACGAATAAAAGAAGCTTCGGTCGGGTTTTGTATCAGCCAGTCGGGTCGCGGCCATCTTGATGGCCTCATCCCACCCGATTGGAAAAAATTTGGAAGCTTCGGACGGCTTATATATGGGCGTGTTGAGACGCCCCAAATTCTCCAGTTCGCGCGGTGACAATTCGCGAAATTCACTCAAGGAATGCTCGAAAACTTCGGTCGGGATGGGCGGTTGAATATCGGTCGATTGAGCCTGAACGCTTTTATTGCAGACTGATGGAAACTCCCCGAGTTCGTTTGTCATCCCGCCCATCTGCCCGCCCATTCCGAGCGCGCACGCTTTACAAGCGTTTTTCGCTGTGAGCGCTTTTGCGGAGTTCAATAGTCCAATGCGCCTCACGGTATTTAGCGTGTAGAGAATTTTCTTTGACCCGCCACCAATAGGTTGTGTCGCCATATGACCCTCGATCCTCACGCAATGAACAAAACAGATTAGTATGTATCACTCATACACTCAAACCTAACGTCGCTTTGGGCCAAACAAGTGTGTGGCGGAGCGCAACCTTGATACATTCATATATGCATGCTTTATTTCAGTTGTGGGAAAAACTCCAGAGAGAGCATACCCCGTCAGGCTGAAGGGGCGCTTGAGCGTCCAGGGGAGATTCATATGGCTTCGGCTCCATATATATACACAATCAAAGCAATTGGCGTAGACACCCCGGTGCGTGTTCCGGAAGTGCGCGACGAGAAGCTCGGCAACGAGGATTGCTACACCAGCGCTTATCTTTCACGACTCGGCATCGCTTCTGATCGGATTGTCGTCCCCGCCACGAACGGTGCCGTCCGAAACGCGATGCAAAGGAATTGGGGAACATCTATCATTCTCGACAACGCGGAGGGCGAAGAATTCACCTCGGATCCACTTCGTGATGCGGCACTATCGGGGAGATCTTGGTTGTATCTTTCTGGTCGAACGCTTCGCAAAATGGATAATGATCAGGCCAACCGCGTTTTTCAGCTCGCCAAAGAGCTAAAGTCCAAGGGTGGCCAAGTGGTGCTGGACCCGAAGTTTGAATCTTACGAGACGATCGATCGGATGCAGATACAACAACTGATGACCACCTTTGCGGAAGTTTCGACAATCGTCGTGGCATCGCTATCCAAAGAAGATCAATTCTGGGGGCGTCCCGCATCACATCGTGGAACGATTGCCACAGGCCATCACGCAAAACGCTGGTTTGAAGCTGGAGTGCGGCTGGTTGTTTTGAAATGCGGTGCCAAAGGAGCGGAGCTACATGAACCGGGTGTACCTGTTCGACGCATATCTATGCCGCATCCAGTTAGCCCCATAGATTTGGCGGGCGCAGGTGATAGTTTCAACGCTGCATTGATAGCGGGGTTAGCACGCGGGAAAACCTTGGATTATTCAGCGCGATTGGCGAATACACTTTCTGGTATTGTTGTTGGGCATGAAGGCGCTTTGGCACCGGAAGCACGCGTATCGCGCTTAGAAAGTATGCGACTATAAGTTCATCGGTGGATCTGACTGATCTGCTCCCAGCAAACTGGATCGCACTGAGGTAGATTTTTCGGCAGTCTGAAGACTGGCTAGCAAGAGATCGCACAATGAATGCATTGAGTTCACGGACGCTCAGAAAGCGTTCGTTTTAGAGCAAGCCAAGCAATCAATTCCGGTTGAGGAAATTTGCCGAACGGCCAGGATCAGTCAGCCGACATACTTCGATTGGCTTGCGGTAGATTGAAAATCGACCGCGGATCAATTTCCCGCAAATAACTACGCCGGTCTGACGCCCTCGAAGTTGGAGCGGTTGAAGAAGATTGAACCTGATCTGACGCTCGATCGGAAGATACTCCAGGGAGCCTGCCGACCCCTGACGCTGGACACGTCCACCTATGGTTGCAAATTTCCAATATCGCTCATTAATCACGCCGCCGTCACCAGCCCGGCAGTGTTATCAATGACCTCAGCCCAACCAGCAGTGGCCAAAAGATTGGCTCAGACCTCCTCCAAACCACGAATATTGTTTTGCGGTTCCGAAAACTGAGTTGCATCGTAGAGCTTTTCGAAATGCGGCCCTTTTTTACGCCCAACAAGAACCTAAACACCGCTTAGCGTCGAAATCGCCGACAACGCGCTTCTCTATTGTCGGCCGGAGATTCGAATGTTTTCTCCATTTATTCCGCTCGATCGTTCTGAGATCAAAAAACAAATGAGATCAGCAATCTCGCCGGGCTGCACCCATTCATCAAAATTCGCATCCGGCATATCCGCGCGATTCTTCTCAGTGTCGATAATTGTTGGAGAGATCGCATTTACACGCACTCCATGCGGTTTAAGATCTTCTTTTAATGCTTCACTAAGCCGCAAAACCGCCGACTTCGCGGCTGTGTATGGACCCATTCCAAGGTCACTTTTTGCCGCGGCAGCTGCGCCAATGTTGACGATAGAACTCCCTTCAGACAGCAATGGCACGATCCCCCGGGTGATATTCAAGTTTGTGAACAAGTTTATTCGTAGCATTCGTTCCCAAGTCTCGTTGGTGCTTGCGAGAGAGGTTTCCCAAACAAAACCACCGGCGATATTGATCAAAGCTTTTACATTGCTAACAATCGATCGAATCTCTTTCACGCAGGATGCAGCATCGGATTCTAAGCTGAGGTCGTATCCGCCGATAAAATGAACTCGTGCATCCAATTCAATTGGGCGCTCTTTCGATAGATCGACGCCAATAACGTCATATCCTGCATTCTTGAGTGAGTGACAGGCTTGCCTTCCCAAAACACCCGACGCGCCGGTAACAATAACAGTCATCGTATTAGCTCTTTTGGTGGATGTATGAACGTTTTTGGAGTGCGGTATCGATAAACCTCACGAGGGCGAGATCTCGATCCGTGAGATCGTCCGCGTCGTGAGTTGTCAGCTTAATTTCGACCTTTGAATAGACATTGAACCACTCCGGGTGATGATCCATTTGTTCCGCCATCAGCGCAACTTCGGTCATAAACCCCCAGGCGCTCTTAAAGTCTTCGAAATTCAGCTTTGATTGGACAGACTTCTTATCTGCCGACAAGCGCCATTTTGCTGGCGAACCCAGAATTTCTGCGACCTCGTTTTCGGTAAGTATGCGCATTATTTTACCCGTTTAAGACTTATCCATCAGCGCTTGCCCCAGTTGTACTGCGACCTGGCTGACTTGATCTGCGTTCATCCCGGCAATGTTGATGCGACCCGACGCCGGTAGATAGATCGCGTGGTCGGCCGTTAACTTAGCAGCGTGATCTGCATTGAGAGGCACCTGTGAAAACATACCCTTTTGCGCTTCAATTGCGCCAAACCGGCGATCGCCAGTTACTTCGGTCAGCGCCAATGCCAAGTTTGACCTAAGCGCAGAGATACGACCGCGCATTTCAGAAAGTTCGATCTCCCATTCTTTTCGAAACTCGTTCATCGAGAGGATAGTTTGCACGATGGCTGCACCGTGAGCCGGTGGCATGGAATAACAAGACCTAGCAATATCGTTCAGATGGGAAGAGATCGCAGCATGTGAAGATCGGTTGGGGCAAATTGTAATGAGGCAACCTGTACGTTCTCGGTAGAGGCCAAAATTCTTCGAACATGAATATGACACGCAGGCCAGCGCCAAGCGATCCAGCGCCGCGAGCACACCGTCCATATCGGTGTCCAAACCGGCGCCCAGACCGTGATATGCGATGTCGATAAGTGGGATCACGCCTTTTGTTTCCAGTCGGTCAGCCAGAATGACCCATTGCTCAGGCGAAAGATCAATACCCGTTGGATTATGGCAAGGCCCTTGCACAATAATAATGTCGCCGGCTCGAGCCGCGTCTAGATCGTCCAGCATTTGTTCGAAGTGGACGACCGGCGTCATTCCGGCGGCATATCGGTAGGTCTTAATCTCCAGTCCAAGTGATTGGGCCATCCCGATATGGTTTGGCCAGGTTGGCTCGCTTACCCAACATCGGGCATTCTGAGGACTGCGCTTCATCAATTGAAGCGCAAGAAATAAGGCACCGCACCCTCCTGGAGTCGTCATTGTTGTCGTCCGGTTCTCAAAACTTTGCCGCTTGCTTCCGAAAACCAAGCGCTCAATCGCCTCGCAAAATTCTTGGTTTCCGGCGGGGCCTTCGTACACTTTGGTGCGCTCGCTGATCAAAAGTTCTTGCTCAGCTCGTTTTACGGCACGCATGATTGGGGTTTGACCATGCTCATCTCGATAGACCCCAACGCCTAAATCGACTTTGTCGGGTCTTTCGTCCATGCGAAATGCTGCCATCAAACTGAGCAATGGGTCAGACGGCAATACATCCAGCGTTAGTGAGCTTGGCATCTAGTTATCCTGTAGTTTGAGAGTCCAGCTGGCGCGGCATACGCCTCTTTTTGTCGAAGTAAGCGTGCGACCCAAGTGTGATTACTTCATCGCTTTCAACGAGGTGATGAGCTTCGATGTCTTGAGTGTCTCGAACACGCTCATAAGCATCACCAAAGTCTTGATAACAGGTCGCGAGAAGGTCTTCGAACGACTCGATCACGAAATATGTCTGCTGAAAGTCATCAATGATGTACTTGGTGCGCATAACGCGCTCAAGATCGAGCATGATACGATTGGGTGAACCATCTTCTAGGCTGAATACGCTTTCGTGCGGAGACGATGCGATACCAGCGCCATATATGCGCAGGCCGGCATCGGTATTGATCAACCCAAACTCGACCGTGTACCAATAAAGGCGGGCCAGATTAGAGAGCTGGCCGAGCTTCAGAGCTCTGCGTCCGCCTTGACCATATGCTTGCATGAATTCTGAAAATACGGGGTTTGCCAACAATGGAACATGTCCGAAAACATCGTGAAAGATATCCGGTTCTTCCAAATAATCGAATTCTTCCTCGGGTCTGATGAAAGCACCTGCAGGAAACCGCTTATTCGCAAGATGCTCGAAGAAAATGTCGTCTGGCACGAGATCCGCGACTGGCACGACGCGCCAACCAGTTACCTTCTCCAATCTGTCCGACAATCGCTCCATGTTTGGGATCCCTTGAGCAGAGAGCTGGAGCGATTCCATGGCCGCTAAGAATTCATCGCAAGCACGCAGTTTTAGGACTTCAGACTGCCGCGAAAACAGCCTGTCCCAACGATCGTGCTCTGCGGACGAATAAGTCTCCCAATCCTGATCTATTGTGTAGTCAGAATTCTTCGGAGCATTTGAGTATCTGTTTTTAGAGAGATCCATTCCACATTCCTCTCAACGCTTGTCGCGGGAAAGACTACGCAATTATCAAAAAGAGATCAGCTCAGCTTTTATACACCAGTGAATTTTTTTGAATTGATTCGTTCACGCGCAGGCAATAAGTGAAATAAATGGCCCAATCCGACAAACTCACCCCGGCAGATATCCGCGTTCTAAGACTTCTTCAGCGCGATTTGGATTCTACGAAGCAAGAACTTGCGGAAATGGCGGGGATGTCGCCATCCACCCTTTGGCGCCGCGTCCATGAAATGGAAGAAATCGGTGCGATTCGAAAACGCGTAGCGCTTTTGGACCCAAATGTAATCGGATTTCCAACTTGCGTATTCCTATCGGTGAACCTTGCGGGGCATGAGAAGGTCGTGAGAGAGCAATTCGAAGAGTTTGTGATGCAGACGCCTCAGATAATGGAGTGTTTTTCCATAACCGGAGCCTTCGATTATATGCTGATCGTTCGCGCAAGGAGTGTTTCAGAATTCGAGACATTTTTAATGGAACGCGTTCTTGGTCATAAGTCCGTCGCATCGGCTGTTTCTCAAGTCGCGTTGCGGCAGCACAAATACTCGACAGAGTTTCCGATTTAGTGTGTGAGGTGAAGAGCTTTCTCGCGCTGAACACCACACGATCATTTTCGGCTCCACAACTAGAGCAGCTAATGCATCTACCTGCATTTAGATCTGAAGGCTGGTGACTGGACAGATCCCACAAATCGTCAAGAGATTTAGGTTCTGATCTAGTCATGATCGGCGGAGCGCACGCCGTGTGCCCCCCCCCCCATCTAATCCCAGCCACAACACACTACACAAACACTGGTTGCACTATAGAGAGCGGGTCACCCTGAATGTGTTGATAGCCACCAAGTTGTGCCGCCCGCATCTAATACGCCCCCTCTTTTGTCGTCATCCCCCGGTTGTTTGACGGGGTCTTGGACAGGTGTTGCGCCCGCTGCAATCGCATCGGCAAAAGATTGATCGACTTCTCGCACATAGACGTGCACGTGCGCAGGGCGTTCCGGCCAACCCTCCATAGCGCCGCCAATCATGATGACAGAGTCCTGTATAGAGAGGGACGCATGGATGATGCGGCTCGTCGTTTGATCAACTTGTTTATCGATTAATTCAGCCCCGAGCACCTTTTCCATGAATTCGATAGAGGCCGCGGGATTATGCGAGACAAGGTAAGGCGATACAGTAGAAAAGCCTTTAGGCTTGAAATCAGACATCGTCATAATCCTCGTCTATTCTCAGACAGTCTAATTCATCGAGGGTTTGCGGTCTATGGCGCTAAAATTGGATGAGAGCTTCCTAAGGCTTCGCTTCTACTTTTCCGATGAACGCCGCGGCAATGAGTTGCCAAAAGATAATTGCAAAATCGCGGTGACTGCGCGCTCAGCTTCTTCAGCCATTTCGGTGGTAATTCGACCGTACAGTTCAACGGATAGCGCCCAAAGCGCATCAACCATCACGATTGCATAGACAAGATCATTTAGAAGAGCGGCATGTGTTGGAACGATGTAAAGGCGCTCAAGTTCACGCTTTATGATTTCAGCCAGGCTCCAATTACTTTGAAGGATGACGTGTCTCACGCCTGCACTCTGTCCGCTTCCGAATCGAAGCTTTTGAGCCGCTGGGTACTTTGCGTTGAATGCCTTGCCGCGCTCTAAGATCTCAGAGACAATTCCCTGCCAGTTTTCCAAATTGAGATCGGAGTGATTAGACATAATTTCCATCGAGGCGAGTGCAGCGTAGCGCCTTGTCAGCGCCGCAGCGGCGGCTTCGCGATTGGGAAAATGGTAGAGCACGACGGCAATCGGCGTGTTCGTCACCTGAGCTAAGTGTTCTAGGCTAATTTCGTCCTGATCATGTTCGCTTAAGAACTCATCCAGGGCGTCTAGCAATTTGTCGTAGGAAGTTTGGTTTTCAGCGCCGCTGGGCTCACGCGGCAGTTGAGACATTGCTTTCCTGCTAGGCACTAACACGACCTTTTCGGACAAAATCGATCCCCATTCTGATCGCAAACTAATTTCTGCGCTGGAAAAGTCATTCGCGGAGTTCGCCGAAATACTCAACTGCAACGCAAGTAAAATACGCGTGTGCATGGAGCATTCGTCGTGCAAGCTCGATCATTCACGAAGGTGAATCCAGCGTTCGACACATCCAACCACTTTTCCGGGCATTGAACAGGTATCGCCCAAGCACCAAGAACCTCCTTTTCGGGTTCATAAATGAGGGAATGGTTCAACATCCACATCGGCGTATATGGCATATTCAATTAGACCGAGAAGACAGGTATAGCGTGAGCCTATAGCAATGGTTCGCCTGCAATCACTCACGCTCAAACTTGGATATCAGGCCACGAGACCATAGGGATTGTTTTGGGTGCTCAAAATCCTTGCATTCTGTTGTTAGAGTCGACTTATTTGGCGATGTGAGAGGTGAATATGGCAGCCCTAAGCCAAGGCGCAATTCAATCAGCGCTTCAAAATATCGAAACTGCGCATTCAGCATCGCAAGCATTCAACACTGTTTCTGAGATTGCCAAAAAGCTCGGATTTGAATCCTGCGTGGTATTTGAAGCCATACTTTCTGTAAATGGTAACCCAACGAGCAATGGCCTCAAAGGCGATTCGATCGCCGTTGTTTTTAATGATCGAACGAACAGCGCGCAAAAGAAACAGAACGATGTATTCGATACGATTGATCCTGCGCTGATCCCCGGTGGTCGCAAGTTTATAGACCCTCCATTTCATCCATTTGCCACCGGATCGAACTGGCATCGGGCGAATAATAAAGCCATGAGCGCTGAAGATCAGGCGTTCTACGACATGATGGACAAGATTAGAGGACCGCTAGGGGTCATTGTTTTCCCCGTCCGTTCGGCACAAACTGGTTTTTCACCCTTGGCTTGTGTCGCGATGGAAAGTCACCATTCCGCAGAATGGTTGTCAGAATTTCTTGAAAACGTAGCGCCCTCTATCATGCCGATCATCTCGGCATTTGAAGAACAGCTGTTTCCACACTTACTCGAGCGGGAGATTCAGCGGGTTGATCTGTCTGAAAGAGAAATCGATTGTTTGCGACTCTTGGCCAAAGGCCTCGACACGAAGAATATCGCGCATCAACTCGGCATCACCGCGACGATGACGTCCAGGCACCTGCGTAAAGCGCAAAAGAAATTGCGAGTTTCAAATACGGCGGCAGCGACATTGAAAGCGCAAAAGCTTGGTCTCGTTCGATTTTAATCGGTCACGCTCACACTTCACGGAGGGTAAGGTTCGGATTTCGAACCTCCAAAATCCATCCTTAGCTTCTAGACTGGTTGAGCTTCGAGCTTTTGAAGCGTTGCAACTCAGGTAGACGGTCGTTTTGGGCGAAAACTCATCTTCGAAAAGTTCCCAAAGGTCGCCGAGCCCGAGTAGCCACAAAGGGGAAATCGATTCTGGGCCGGAAGTTGAAATACTTAAACAACCGGTGCCAGAGTCGATACGCAAGCTGATAGAACAATTGAGAGAGATCGAGGAAGGCCGGAGCTGATGTAAATGCCTTAAGGGGCTAAGTTTGGAGCGCTGACGGAGATATTTCAGTTCGCACTATTGTACAGTATTGGCGACCTCTTTGTTCCGCCGTCGCGACGAAGTCGCAGAAAGATCTGTAATCCATCAAAATCAGAAAACGGTCGGGCTCAGGCAGTAGCGTAATAGCGTTAATGCGAAACACCGCCTGAGCCCATCGCCTGAAGAAAAGATCACTTTGGTAGGGGAGATTGATCTTTTCGAGAATACGTCCGGTCTTCAGCGTGGGGGTGGAGACACAGATGAACTCGGGTCTTCAGACGAATATCAATACAAAACACTTTTTTCGAGGTCGCTTTAAATTTCCTATCACCGCGGCATGTCAAACCCGGAGCATAGTTTGCCATCAAGGCTTTCCGCTCTGATTGTCGACACTCGCAGAAAACAACATCGCAAAAATTATGATGCCGCCAAAAAATGAGATTGCTTCAATAGGCATAGATTTGAACTCCTTCGCCCACAGCCATATTAAATTTGGCGCATGTCGGAACCGAAGAAGCATGTATGAGCGTTATACGCATTTTTGAGACCGCCACGGAACGAGCGGTGATGGACTCTTTGATCCGCTTCAGAAGAGACTGCCATGGGATCTAATATTTTCGTATAGGCGCCATACCCTTACCGGCATTACGTCTCCTCGAAGTTTCCACTAAATGAACCGTTCTTTTCTCGCGAGGACAGATCATGAAACGCAAAACAAGCCATACCGCTATAGCGATCGGAACGCTCGCTTGGTGTTCCCTGGGAGCGCATGCTGGCCCTTCAAAAACTGCAGAAATAGAAACCGAAATTCGACATTACCTTTTAAAAAAGGGAGAGATCACGCGCTTCGAGTTGACAGATGCTCGTGGCAAATGCGTTCCACTGTACGGACACCTCGCAGACGACGCCGAAATCTATAGCTACGGTGTTGACCTCGCTTTAGGTCGAAATGAAGGCAAGCTTTCGTATTTGATCTGTGTTCAAGTAGAAAGCGATGGAACATTCGACGTCGAGTATCTTCCCGAAGATTAGATGGTAGCTCGCAACTGAGTGAGGACTAAATGACCACAGACCCTCGCGCCTTTGACTGGAACCAGTTACGCGCTTTTATCGCAACGATTGATGAAGGATCTATCACGGGCGCAGCGAAAGCGCTCAAAACGACCCAGCCGACCATAAGTCGGCAGATCAAGTCACTAGAAGATCAACTCGGCGTTACGCTCATAGAGCGTGGTCCCCGTGGCATGATGCTTACAGCACCTGGAGAGTCCTTACTGCGAGATGCCCGCTTGATGCAGGATGCGGCAACAAGAATTTCTCTTTCAGCCTCCGATCACTCCACGACCGCAGAAGGCAGCGTGAGCGTATCGGCAAGTGAAGCAATTTGCCTTTATAGATTGCCCCCAATTGCCAACGAACTTCGACAGATTGCACCGGGTATCGAGCTTCAAATCTTGAGCGAAAACGGCGTGTCAGACTTGATGCGACGCGAAGCTGACATAGCCATCCGCCACGTTCGCCCACAGCAAGCCGATCTTATAGCAAGGGTCATTTTAGAGAGCCGTGCTTACTTATATGCATCGACGGAATATCTCGATCGCAAAGGCCGCCCGAACCAATTGTCGGACCTTAGAGACCAAGACTTTATTGGTCCCGACAACGGGCGCAGTCTACCCGAAATTCTGTCCGAGAACGGAGTGGAAATCTTCGATGAAAATGTTCGACTGGCTTCCAATAGCTGGGCGACATGTTGGGAATTGGCAAAACAAAGCTGCGGTTACTGCCTCATGATGAAGGAGGTCGGGGATGCCACCCCCGGTGTGGAACGCGTGTTCTCCGAAACAGTGTTTCAAGAAATGACCTATTGGTTGGTCTCTCACCGAGAGCTCCGTAACAATCCTAGAATCCGAACGGTCTACGACCTTCTGGCCAAGCGGCTGTCGGGCTAAACCTGCATGTACTCGCGAACATGTTGATCAACAGCGCTAATCCAAATTTGTAAGTCGATTGGACGCCTGAACTGCGTCCAATCGATGCTCCTGATTTATTTTTCTAATTTAGATTCTGACATTAACGTATGGCTGTCATTCAAGATCTCCAGATTGAGAACAGATGATTTTGCGCTCAAGTCTCGAAGCTGAAATTCGACACTGAGGCAGATCATGAGACAAGTATCACAACGCGAACACTGGAATGGCGCAGCCGGGCAAAAGTGGGTCGACTACAGCGATCTACTCGACGCTCTGCTGGCGCCTCTGTCACAGAAGCTACTGGATAACGCCGTCGTTCAAGAAGGAGAGAAAATTCTAGACGTGGGGTGCGGTGCGGGTGAGTTAACTTTAGCTGCGACACAGCTAAGCGGAAATCAAATCGGCTCGACAGGGATTGATATTTCCATGCCCTTGATTGAAGCGGCGAAGCTAAGAGCTCGGGCGCTTAATTCACCCGTTCAGTTTGAACTTGTCGATGCCGCAGCCTACGCAGCGCCGCATAAGTTCGATCTGGCTATTTCTCGGTTAGGCGTCATGTTTTTCGACGAACCCATCCGGGCATTTGCCAACATTCGAAGACAAGTCAAAGCTGGTGGTGGATTCTCATTTGTTTCATGGCAACCGGTGCGAGCAAACCAATGGCTAATGGAGCCTCTTCAAGCCGTACTGCATTTGCTTAAAGAGAAACCCGGCGCGTCAGATCCGACCGCGCCCGGCCCGTTTTCGCTTTCGCAAATCGATCATATCGCCACTCTGCTTTCGCGATCTGGATGGCAGAATGCTTCGATTGAACCGCTCGAGACACGTTTAACCTTGCCAGGCAAAACACTCGAAGAAAGCGCGCGTTTGATGATTGAGCTTGGTCCGATTGCTCGTTTTATCAATTCCCAAAACCTGGCTCTGGATCCCATCATTGAGGCGGTGTCCGAGACACTGGCGCGTCATAGAGCAAATGACGGCAGCATCTCTATGCGTTCAGCCTGCTGGTTGGTGAGCGCTTCAACCATCTGATCATCTGCGCATCGCTCAGAATAATTTGACTTTCATTTTTGAGGGCTCGTGCGCCCTGTCTTAGGAGACCATCTATGGCACAGCCCATTGGCCAACGTTCACCCTCACAGAAGTTTTGGGATCGAATTTCAAACTTCTACGCCCGAAAGGCGATATCAGATCCGGAAGCCTATAAGGTGAAACTCGCGGACACGCGGGCGTTATTTAACCGAAACATGCAGGTGCTTGAGATCGGATGCGGAACAGGCATGACCGCGCTGCTACATGCCCCTTTCGTCCGCCATATTCACGCCATCGACTATTCCGAACGAATGATCCAAATCGCTAGCAAGAAACTGGAAGACGCGAACATAAAGAATGTATCGTTTGAGTGTGCCGACTTCGACTATTTCATTAGCCCAGCAGCGAGTTTCGACGCCATTCTCGGGCTTAACTTTCTGCATCTAACTCGAGACACACCCAACACACTCAATCAAATTTACACGCTTCTGAAGCCCGGTGGGATTTTTGTTTCAAGCACAGAGTGTGTCGGCGATATGCCCCCAATAAAGCGCGCAATTGCCTATCTGGGGTCGCGCTTGGGAATTCTACCACGCGTACAATCCATCACCGCCAGAGGTTTGAAATCTGCGCTTGGACAAGCCCATTTCGAATGCGTGTCGGCGCGTTTCTTTGGCGGTGAAAAGTCTCTTTTCATCATCGCAAAAAAACCAAACAAAGGACACCGATCCGATGACACTTTCTAGCCTGGAAACTCGTATTCGACTTTCGATGATGTGGGTCTTTGTAACTCTAAATACATTTGCCCGAGACTTTCACGAACTTGGTCGCGACGGCATGCTCGAGCAAATGATGAGCGGGATCATCAATGGCGTAGAGATAACTGAAGCGCTTATGCTGGTCGGAGGGATCATGTCGGAAGTCCCAATCCTGATGGTGCTTCTCTCTTTGATGTTGAAGCGCCCGATCAATCGATGGGTCACCATGTCCGGAGCCGTGATCGCATTTATTCTGCTCGCGCTCCTGAACGCCAATCCTGATCTCGACAATATGTTCTTTTTCGCCATTCAAACCATCGCGCTTGTCGCAATCTTCCTGACAGCATTTAGATGGAAAAGAACGCCCGAACCATGCCAATGACGATATCAGAACGTACCACAAGAAGGCGATCGCAAAGATGAAAACAGAAAAAGAGAAAATGCTCGCTGGAGAGCCTTATCGCGCAGGTGATCCAGAGCTATGCGCAGAACGATCGAAAGCGCAGCGGCTAATGCGAGAATATAATGCGACGATTGTCGATGATGCTGACATTCGAAAGCCGATCTTGAAAGAATTACTCGGATCGATCGGGGATAATGTCGCCATTCGGGCACCCGTCTATTTTGATTACGGATACAATGTTCACATCGGCAAAGACGTATTCATGAATTTTGATTGCGTGTTCCTCGACGTTTGCACCATCGAAATCGGGGACGAATGTCAAATTGGTCCAGGTGTTCAATTCTATGCCGCAGATCATCCACGTGCCCCTGAAGAGCGGGCCAGCGGGGTCGAGTTCGGGAGGCCCATCAAAATTGGTCGCAATGTTTGGATTGGAGGGCACGCAGTCATCTTGCCGGGCATCACAATCGGTGATGACGCCATTGTTGGGGCTGGAAGCGTTGTCACGCGAGATGTGCCATCTGGAGCAACTGTAGCCGGTAATCCGGCATCAATTAGGTCTTAGTCTCCGATAGGTCGAAGAGGGTTTTTCGCATTCACCACAGCCGATGGCGGACGCAAACTCAAAAAGGCGCATACCCCTCATACTGAATTTGCGATTGAGACAAGCAACGGATCGTTCGAAGGCTCCTGTGCAGTAAACAATGGAGTCTCAATATGCCAATCAAGATGAACTTCATCCTTCGGTTAAGAAATGTAGCGCCGGCTATGGTTGCATTGTCAATGATGGCCTCAACAGTATCGGGCTGCGCAACCGTCTTACGCGGCCCGAACACTGACTTTAATATTGTGACTGAACCACCAGGAGCTTTTGTCCAGACTGACCTCGAGATCCCGAAATCTAAGAGATCGAATGAGGACGTCTATTCCTGTCAGGCAACGCCCTGCTCATTTGAGGTCTCAAGACGGTCGAACTTTACCGTTTCCGTCGCACTCGAAGACTACCACCCAGATTCTATTCAAGTCACCAGCGGCTTTGGGAAAAGCGGTTCGGGCGCTTCCGCTGCAGGTGCAGTGACCGGCGCAGCAGGCATCGGAATTCTTTTTTTGGGCGTCGACCTCGCCTCAGGAGCAATGCTCGACGTGCGGCCAAATCCGCTTGTCCTAATATTGATCCCAGACGACCAGCCACTTCCAGTCGCGAGTGAAACTTTCATTGAAACTGAAATAGAGTTGGAAGATGTGACAACCCGAATAAATCGATCAGGTTCCACCAGAAGTGAAGCGTCGAACTAGGCACCTATCAGCCTTAACTTCAGTGAATATGCGCAGAGTTTTTCTTAAACCCATGCAGGTAAAACTGACGATTGCGAAGAAAGGCAGACGCATCCCCCACCCCCGAGTGAACCTTCGCATCAAACGTAGCTGGCATCCATATCAGCGCCGTGCGTCGCCAGCCACTGGAGGCTCTCTTGGACGTTCACCTGCGTCAGATCATAAATATCCGTCATGACGCTGATTTTGTTATCTCTGAAGAACCATTGCCCCTTCGCTGCGAAAGTCAGCGGTGGTTTGCCAGCGAGCACATAATCGCCTTTTGCATATGCAGTGATTGCGTGGTCTTCCCAAATATGTAGATCGACGGCCTCCCAGCGACGCTCGTCAAACTTGCTGTCAAAATTAGACAAAGACTTTTTAAAGCCCTCTATGACCGCGCTCCGCCCTCGCAGCTCACACGCAAACGGCACGCCGGCGACAATGTACACTACATCATCGGTCAGGAATGATTCTGCGTGGCTCCAATCCCCAGTCTCAAACGCCCGATCGAACGCGTTGATCCACGCTCTCCAAGTTTCCAAAATCATCATATGCTCCTTGATTTTCTTCGCACGATACTGAACTCTAGGTAATTAATTCAATTACGTGCAGGTCATAATCGATGACGTTTTCAACAACACTCTCATCACTTCGTCGAACGAGGCGCCTGTCTCAGCTTGCTCTTTCTAAAGAATCCGGTGTGTCCCAACGGCACATTAGTTTCTTGGAGAGCGGGCGAGCCAAACCAGGTGCCGACGCTATTCATAAACTGACGTGTGGATTGAATCTCACATTCTTGGAGACGAATGAGCTTTACGAGAGCGCAGGTTTGGTTCCCCCGAGGGCGGAGTTCTCGATCGAAGACGCTGCATTCGCGCCAGCTCGCATCGCGATTAAGGTACTCCTGGAAAGCCACTTACCCAATCCCGCGATTGCTGTGTCTCGCTCGGGGGAAATACTTCTTGAAAATGATGCTTTCGCTCAAACCAAGAGTTGGGCATTTCCGCAGGGCGCGGCATCAACAATTGATCCAGCGATCCTTGGCAATCTTTACGATCTATCGCTTCACCCAGACGGACTGCGCAAATTTATGCTCAATCCAGAAGACATCATCCCTCACACATTACGGCGCTTGCGCATCGCGGCGCGCTTTGATGCAAACGCGCGTATGGTGTTAGAGCGGTGCACCAAATATGGTGGACTGGCGAAGTTCAGAGAGGCGCAAGAAGCACCAGCGACCAGTCTTAGCAGCGTTCTCGTTGAGAACTATCGTATTCACGACATCGATCTGAGCTTTGTTTCAATGGTGGCGGCATTTGGTAGCCCCGAAGACGTGACTGCTCAAAACATTCAACTTGAACTCTTCTTCCCGCAAAACCAGGCAACCAGAAAGTCGATCAGTAAAATCATGCAATCGATTATCCAGTAGAAGGCAACTCCACGAGCAATTACAGAACACGCAGCCGGCGCTCATGCCGGACCACGCGTGCATAACAGGTCGAGAAAATTCACAGAGACATAGGTTAGAATGCTTCCATGGTCGCAGCCCTCACATCGAACTTAAAGCAAACGGCTCTGGGCTAGAACAAATCGCAGATTACTCCGATAACCCTATTACGAAATCTTGGACAATTGACCGTCAAACAAATCGGACAGAGCGGCTTCATAAAAGGGCTCAAAATCCACGTCCATGAATGCGAGATCCGCTATGTCGCTCATCACCTTTTGAGCTTCAATTGAAGGATTCGACATCTGGCCAACTCCGATCGCCAGCGCGTGTGCTTGCAGCACAATCCGAAGTGCCTGACTTTCTTCAATTTTCAGATCTTCAGACATTAGCCTAGCGAGTGCTTTAAGCCACTCTGCAAGCTCTATTTTAAACCGCTCGATTTCTTCATAGGAGGCATTGGGTTCCAGTTGCACATGCAATTGAGAAAGCAGACTGCGCAACAAAGCATGCTGGCTAAGTGTGGATGCAAAAATGGCCGAGTATCTCTGTGCAGGTTCTGACACTTTGGATGCCTTCAGACATCGCCGTATTTCATCTCCCCATTCAGCCAGGAGGCGTAAAAGCACAAAAAGTTCAATTGCTTCCTTCGATGAGAAGTAAAGGTATGCCGTACCTTTCGATATGCCCGCTCGCTCTGCAATTCTCGCCATTGTCAGCGAATTGGGATCGACATCCTCGAGCAGTGCCGTTGCCGCGTCGATCAGCGAGTCTCTGCGAAAACGTTTCTCTTGCGGCGATCGCGCACGCTGCCGCGTTTCTTTCCAATTCGAACTCAAGACTAATCTTTCTCCATGAATGTTGATAACTGACCCTAAGTCATTTATGGCGCAACTGGAAAACAACTTTTCAGCGAGGGGCTGATAAATGACAAATATTTTGGTCACTGGTGCGACGGGCGGTATTGGTAGGCAGGCGGCTATTATGCTCGCCGAAATGGGTTACCGTGTGTTTGGCGCTGGGCGCGATCTGGCGAAACTGCAAACGCTCGAAGAAGAACATCAGGACTTGTCCGCAATCAGGATTGATATTTCCGATGAACACTCTGTTCGTGATGCGATGTCTTCAATCTTGGAGCAAACGGATGGCCACGGCGTCGACATCCTAATTAACAATGCCGGATTCGCCCAAGTTGGTCCAATTGAGCTTGTTACGGAAGAGGAGTGGCTGGGGCAATATCAAACAAACGTATTTGGTTTGGTGCGAATGAGCCGTGCGGTGCTGCCCAAAATGCGAGAGCGCAAGGTTGGTCGCATCGTAAATGTCTCCTCAGTCGTCGGGCGGGTCGCCCTCCCCTATTTTGGACCCTACAATTCCACGAAACATGCCGTTGAAGCGATCTCTGATGCGCTGCGTCAAGAATTAAGAAATTTCGGAATCAAGGTGACCATCGTTGAACCTGGCGCCGTGAAAACGGGTTTCGCGGCTGTAGAACAGATTGGATTTGACCGGCATGGCGACGAAAATAGCCCATACCATGAAGATATTCGTCTAATGCGCGCGTTCCATGATGATCTTCATGCGGCTGGTGCTAATGTAGACACTGTTGCAAGAACGGTCGTTAAGGCTGCGCTCGCGAGACGTCCTCGCACGAGGTACGTAACACCCTGGCTCAAAAATCGTATCAACTTGGTTTTGGCGGAATGGCTTCCAACTTCGATCACGGATGGCGTTATTCGAAACATGACCAAGCTTGATCGGGCAAAACGGTACTAGTCTTAGACTAAGGACTCTGTCCAACGCCCGCTCGATCTCGAAAACTCGAATTGAACCCAAGCGTGGCGATAGGTTCGGGAAGACATTTAGATCCCGTTGCGCGAACGAGCAACAGGTGCTGAAAGTACCCCACGTGGCGGTAGTCCTAAAATTCTGTATATCATTGAGAAAAGGGGACCTGGCGTTCGATCAGCTCCAGCACCCCAAACTTCGCTGCACATTTTGCTGCACAATTCGCTGCACACACCATTTTTTAATCGTTATTTTTCAATGTACTAAGAGAGATTTGGCAGACTCCTCCTCCGCCACCCAGTCAGGGCATTTTCAGGGATAAACTGTGTGGTCAGATTAGTGCCGGAACTTCCGGGACTTATCGCCCTCATGTCTCCAAACAGGGTCTTTTTCGGTGTCTCTTTCCAATGAATCTTCGCCTTTTTTTGAGAAATCTCCTATCGCTTTTTTCGCAGTCTGATGCAGGGATATTTCCCTGATGTTGCGCGATTTACAGGGTAATTTGTGGTTTTTCGCTGTTCTTGACGGAAGCGCAGCGCCGAAACCCACTGTTATCACGTGGTTTTTTCACCAAATTCCCTAAACCACATAACAGGGAAATTGATTTCATTATCAGGGAAAGATTTTCGGTGAACAGGGAAAGATTATTGCACTAACAGGAGAGCTTGCTGAGCGCTCCAGTCGTGCGGGATCATCATCGATTTCAGACGCGTCGCCGTGAAATATGGATCGTGTTTTCCATCGGCGATCGCGCTCAAGACTTTTGGGGAAAGCAAAGCGAGATCCAGATTAGCGGAGACATATTCAGTTGGAACATTGTGGGTCGATGCCACCTCGGACAGTGACTTTCCAGATTTGATTTCCTTCAACCAATCCATGGCCTGAAGCGTTCTCCGGACCAGCGTCAGATCTGGCTCAGAGCGCACCGCTCCCGGCAAGACCAGTTTCGATTCGAACCCGCGGCGACGTATGCGATACGGAACGCTCAACGCCGCTGTCTTCAGATTTGGGTCGAGTTCAATTTCGATCGTCGTCGGATGGATCACAAGCCGCTCTATCCATTCTAATGGGCGCTCGACCTGGTCGGCGCTCAGCGTTCGGGAGGCATCGATCGCATCTGCAATTGTCTTCTCCAGTTCTGCAGCTGGCAGGCGCTGGTTGGTCTCGCTTTGAACGTAATATCGGTATCGCGCGCCTTTCTTATTCGAATGAGAAACGTAGAACCGATTTCCTTCCGCATCGAATAATCTGCCGGCTAGCGGGGATTTGTCTGCACGGTTGCGCCGCGATTTTCTTTTAAACCGTTTTAGATCTCGTAGCGCCTGCACTTCATCCCACAGGTCCTGATCGATGATCGCCTCATGCACGCCTTCATAAAGCACTCCCTTATGATGGGTCTTGCCAAGATAGATCGGATTGGAGAGCAGCTGATAGAGATGCCCGCGCGCAAATCTTTTGCCGGGGACGTGCGTGCCGTCTTTCCAGGTCCGGCTCTTAGTCAGAAGCCCGTGACTATCCGTCCAGGTTTTCAGGCGGGTGACGTCCTTGAGAACAAGATACTGCTCAAAGAGCGATCGCACGATATTCGCTTCATTCTGATTGATCACCAGACCAGTTTCTGCCTTGTCATATCCGATCGGAACCAGACCGCCCATCCAGAGTCCTTTCTTCTTGGAGGCGGCAATCTTGTCCCGGATGCGTTCGGCTGTGACCTCCCTCTCGAACTGTGCAAATGAGAGCAGCACGTTCAGGGTCAAACGCCCCATGCTGGTCGAAGTGTTGAATTGCTGGGTAACCGAGACGAAGCTGGCACCCGCTGCATCTAGGCGCTCGACCAGTTTGGCAAAATCAGCCAGCGAGCGGGTCAGAGCCCCTACTCAGTACGATGCTAGAGACGGATTCGCATTAGACTGACTGCATCCGATAACGGGTTCTCATTGGGAGATTCGCTACTGGTCCAATGTCACGCCCGATGGTTTCGTGAACCTCTCGAGGTCATCTGTGCGATTCATCCAAGCGCGCAGAAACACTTCTTGATCTGGGAATCTAGCGACAATATTCCGGTATAAAGCCCGCCTCTGCCTAATCGTCGCCGCCCAAAGTTCATTGTGATCTGATTCCTGAATGGCTCGCATCGAGGAGGGGCCCATTACTCCATCAATTGAAACGTCTTGACCTAAATCTTTCAGCGCCCTCTGGAATATCCGGTTTGCGCCCCCAGGGCCGTGATTTACGGCCATATCAAAACAAACGACTGCCAGCGAAGATGTCGGCATCCTGTCACAGTTAGCTCCATACCAATAGTTCTCCAGATAAATCGCCGCCGCTTCCGCTCGCGTGAGTTCCTGTACAGGCTTCAATGGCAAATCTTGGCTGGTCAGCCATGCGTGGTAGACGCCTTCCGTTACGCCCAGATTTACCCGTCCGCCTCTGTTCAAGGGGTCGTCGGAGTACCCTCCTTCCCACTTCAGCGTGAAAGACAGCGCAGTCTCAAAGTTGCTTGCGAACAGACTAGGTTGCTTGGAACCGAACAATCGTCCGTTCACCAGGATCGGCTCGCGCAAGGGACCATCACAAATGTTCGCGCCCGCGTGGCGCCTCAAGAACGCAATCTCGCGGACATCTTCGGCCGTCAGAATCGATCGGCTTTGGTTACGGATTGCAGACGCACACAGGAGATTCGATTTTTCCATCAAAAAGCTGGGATCGATATTCGTTACTTGAATACTCTCAATGTGATCTTCCGGTGCTGTACTCCGATAGATAGAGATCGGAATCCCTGTCTTGGTCTCGAAGGCAAATAGATTGTCCTGATGGGTCTTTATGACAACGAACTCTGCATCGTCAGCGAATGTATAGTTTGATATATCCTCATTCTCCACGTTCATCGGCCCCGACACGACAAATCCTGTTTCGAGGGCGAGAACCCTGACCGCATCGTCTTCACCATATACAAGCTCAATATGCTCCATAGAATGAACCGGCTCACTGAAATCGATGAGCATATCGATCGATGCCAGCGCATGTGTCTGCGATGATAGATAATCGAATTGTGCAATCATCCGCTCATTGCTGTTCCAGACGACAACCGAATTCTCTGTTGGGCTCTGTGCAACTCCGTCCATCACCATCGGCAAGCCCAGATCAACGCGAAAATGCGCTTCATTCCTGATGTCATAAACATGCACACTTCGATCCGTGAGCCATAGCCATTTCACGCCATCCGGACTCAGAGTGAACGCGAACGCATCGGATTGTAATGACCGGATAGAGGCTGGTATACTCGTTTCAGGATTGGCAAGATCAGGGTACTCCGCAGCCTCCTCGAACTTCCACTCGAGATTTCGAAACGACGCGGATTTTACCTCTCGCTCAGCGTTTTCCACAAATAGCGTAGGGTCGTCCGTCATAACGAACATCCGCCGTACGCCACCAGGATCCCATTCTTCTTGTTGATAGGAACTTGAGTTCAATGCGCCAAACAAAAGAACGCGTCCAAAGGTCGTTCGAACAGCAAACGATCTATCGGGAAGCACATATATCCTGCTCAAACTTTCGGCAATTATGGACTGATCCAGGCGTTCTTGGCGCAATCCAGGCGTGGGAATCGACACCTGACTGATATTTTCAAACCCTGAAGAATAATCCCATTCCAAGATGCTGCCATCCAAATGCGCAGTGATGATTTTCTCCGCCCCAAGCAAAAAAGTTGTGTCGGCAACCGGGCTCTCGAAATTCTCCAATTTTTTGATCTCGCTAAACGAGTCCCAGACCCTGACGATGCCATCTCGAGTCAGCGACAGTGCAAACTCGTCTTCTGTCGAAGCCACGTACTTCACGATGTCACTCTCATGTCCCGGAAAAAAACCTTCGGGTCGCGTTTCTTCAGCGACCAAAGAGAGTGCCACATTTGATTCCGTCACACCCCCGGCTGGCAATCCTTCAGTATATGCCAAAATCGCCAATCGTGTTGCAGACTCAATATCGTTTTTCTCGAGCTTAGAGAGCGCTGCGTCAGCTATCACTGTCGACCTGGAAATCGCCACCTGAGCGGATGCAGCGTCGGCGTTATCTTTCTCTACTTGCACTGCGAGTGATAGTCGCCAGACGTACAATCCACCGATAGCAGATCCTGCGAGGATGGCCGCTGCCAAAATAGCGGTAATCCTTTGCAATCGTCTTTGCCGGGCGAGTTGCTTTCGCTCCTTTTCAATCGATTCACGCGCCTTGTTGTTGCGAGTTTCCTGTTCGTCCAAACTGGCGTTTAAGAATTGAAGAACCTGTTGATCAATTTGAATCCCCTCTGGTGCAGACGCTGACCAAGTGTTCGCCTCGTCTAACAATGAGCCGCGCAGCAACAGTTCAACAGGCTTGTCTCGATCTACCCAGTCTTGAGCATCCTCCATTAAGCGTGCTTGAAACCTGATCCACTCCAAGTTCGTGCTGAGGGCTTCATCCATGGATACAATGCCATTGTAGAAACCCGAACCAGGTATCGATTCGGATTTATACAAGTGGATCCAATTGAGTGCCTGAAGCGCTTTCGGGATCGTGACGTTTTCCAATGCTTTCGGAACGACAGGAACAATCCGTTTACCTTGGCTTGTGAGTTCGTTGAGTTCATCAAGACATATGTCCGAATCAAGTGATGACTTGGTCAAAATAAAGACGGCAGCGCCACTCGAGAAAATAAGCTTGGAAATTCGGTCCCGCCAGTTTTCTGCCGCGTGTATGTCGTGTCGGTCAACGATCGGTTGATAACCACGATCCGACAAAGCGAGCACAATTTGGTCGGCGATATCCACATCGATACGAGAATAGGACACAAAGACTTTTAGTTTACGTCCTGATTTATCATGATCCGACACGACCGCTCTCCCCACACTCGATCTCTTTCAGACTTGGCATGACATCCAAGCTCCGACAAGCCTCATGTATTGCAGAGATCTCGCGTGGCTTCGGAGGGTTAGCGATTGTCAGCCCGGTGGCACAAAAGCTCAATATTAGCCTTGGGCCTATTCTGAATTAGTGACGTTCTTCGATCCGAATAACACAGCGTCGAGAACGTGTTCTGTCGCGTCATCGCAAGGTCGAATATTCGTCTCTTCGCAAAACTGACGCAGCGAGGTCAATGTCGCAGGTCCAAAGCGGCCGTCGATATCGTCTTTATGAAAACCCGTGAGCGCTAAAGCTGATTGTATGAGCGCAACGCCTACTGGACCGACAGCAGGGCTATCCTGATTCCAGTCGATTTCGGGCTTGGCACCCGTCTCAAGCCATTGGTCGAGATACCAAACAGACAGCGCATAGGTATGGCTTCCATTGTAACTCTTGATCGCACTGAAATTTGGACTCGCCAGAAACAAAGCTCCGTTTAGTCCCGATGGGCGATACACTCGAAACGGGATGTCCATCCACTTACTATGATCCAAGCCTTCTATCATGACTCCATCGGCGACCCAGTCTTCAAGATTTCGATGGGTATCGACATTGAATCCTTGCGTGATCTTACTTGGATCGGAAATCGGCAATAGAAGGGGCGGACCTTTTGAATATCCCAGTTCACGCAGGTAGTTTGCCGATGAAGCGAGCGCTTCGTTGGGCGAATTCAAAACCTCTAGCGCGCCATCTGAATCTAAGTCCGCACCGTACCTGATGAGCGTCGTCGGCATAAACTGTGTTTGCCCCACGCCGCCATCCCAGGACGATCGGAGCTCGTCGTGGCGCAACCGCCCCGAGTCTAAAAGTTGCGCGAGCGCTACATACTGATCTTTAAAGAAAGCTCTCCTTCGACCGCAGCACGCAAGCGTCCCTAGGGACGATGGTAGCGAGTGTGTCAACACGGCATTTCCGTGATCGGATTCTAACCCCCAGATGATCGCGAGAATGCTATCATCAACAGAATACCCTTCTTCGAGATCTTTGAATAAGTTTTTGTGTTCTTGGAGGACAGTTTGCGAATTTTTGAGCGTTCGCTCCGAGGCTCGAATTTCAAGCACTCTCCAAGGAGGTACCGAAGGGCTGTTGTAATACCGAAATTGTTGATCGAGGACATATGGGTCGAATTCCGTTTTCTTGACCAGCGCCTCAACTGTTTGGTTGGAGACGCCTCGATCTCGCAAGTCAGCCGATGTATCTCCCAACCATTGAGCAAACTGTTCTCTTGGTTCTGCGAAACATAAAAGGCTTGAGTAAGGGAGCGCGCAAATTGAAACGGCCCCAAAAAAACGAAACGCCCACCCAATCACGTTGCCGCCCCCTCGGATTTTCGAATTTCGGGAGCTTATTCCGACGCTCATTAGATGAAAAGGGGCCCTTGACGTCGAATTGCTCGACGACGAGCGCATCTTCCGTTTTGTTTGAAGCGGGAGAAAATTCCTCCCGTTTTTTCGACTGCACATCGAAAGGGCAACTATGAAATAGAACGGTCAAAGGAATCCGCCCTAGCCCAGGCGACTTCTCTCGATCTTCGCCAGCAAGATCCAATCGAAAAGCGCCTCATTCAAGCTCCCGTTTTTGGCTGGATAAGAACCCCTACCCCAAACGCTGCTGGAGACGAGTTCGCATTAGACCGACCGCACCCTTGACAGAGCTTTGTTTTCCTGATGCTTTTTTTGCACTACTTGCGTGGGGGCAATAAGTGACGAAGAAAAATACCGAACAGCACTACCTTCGGCCAATAAAAAACATTCTTGATCAAGAATTTGGAAAAGCACCGTTACATCTTTGCCTTGAGTCCGGGCATCCAACCACACTTGGACGCCCCTCGGCTCTAATAATGAAGATAATTCAGTTCGAACAATTCCATGAAAAGGGTAGATCCGGAAACGACCAGATACACGTTCATTACATATCTGATCGACTTTCGGTCCCAAACTTGGATGGCCATATAATCGCAATCGGCGGGCCAAGGTCGAATGTCGTTTCGCGTATTGGGATGGAGTACGAAGCCACTTTATCGGGCAAATCACAGTTCTACCAAAGGCACGTCAATCACACCTTCAAAATGGACTACAACCACATCCATAGAGAAGACTATGACGGCAGGTTGTTCGCCGATATGGATGTGCTTGATAAGCACGCTCGGCGTATCATCCATCATTACTATAATTGCCTCCAATCGCCCCCCTTCTTTGACCCTGGTGCGCTAGAACGTCCGAAGATCAATTTGTTCAGCGTGAACCGGTATGTTCGCTGGCGGAATGATCGGCGGTTTCCAACATTGTCGGCACGCATTGAGCGAGATTTGAAAGTTCGAGGTAAAAGTGTCGCTCCCGCAGAAGACTACCCAATATACGATCATTTCATCGAAACGATCATGCCCAATGTGTTTTCGGATAATTGGGAGAAGCGTCCTCTGATTGTATATCACGGCATAAGGACACTCGGCTCATACGCCGCTTTGCTCGCGCTAAAAGATAAAACGTTTCACAAGAAATTCAGGGCACGATTACAGTACCTGAGAAAGCGATCTGGCAAGAAGGGTTTATTTCCAACAGCGCTACAAACCGGTTGGCAAGTCGTCCGCCCGCTGGGCCCGCGCGTAGGCGTTGCTGACGCAGATACCCTGCTAGATACATTGGAGGCCAATGGAGACTTTGAGACACGTTACTCGGGATATGACGGTGAAATTCTAGCTTTCTGTCGTCATAACTCAGACCGAAACGACTTGAACTTCAAAATCGATAAGATCCCAAGAGAAGACATTGAGTTTTTCCGAAACGATATCAAAGTCCGTGGAATTGACGGGAAACAGCAGCAAACTCGGCATTCGGTAAAAATCGATGAGATTGACCACGAACAAATCCTCGACGCGATGTCGCTCCAACGCGACAAGCATTTTCGCAGGCACGACGTGTATATTCTCGGATGCTTCGAGCGCAAGAAAACCGTTTATACACAACAATCTAGAGCGCTGACACTCATCCACGCCTTGTGGAAAGCAGGAAAGATCAAGTCGAACACGAAGATCGGCATAGTGGGCGGAGGCGTGAGCGGTGTGTCGGCTGCAATCGCAGCGCGCGAAGTTGGAGCTCGCGTTGTTTTACTCGAAAAATCAGATCACCTAATGCCTTTGCAGCGCAATTGTGATCACCGCACACTGCATCCTTTTTTCTATGATTGGCCAAGCGCTGGCTCCGACCGTAATCGAACGGATTTTCCAATTCGCGCTCTGAATTGGAACGTCGAAAGCTCAGCCCGACGGGTTTTTAAAAAGTTGGAGAAAAGCTTCTATGCGTATCAAAAGCAAATCAATGCGCAGGGGGACCGACATGCGCTAACGCTCTATCGTGATTTCAAGGTGCGCGGATATTATTTCGATATCAACAATGGCAAACACTACTTGTCGCGTCTCGCGTTCCCAGACAAGCCGATTGACTTAACGAAAAAGCCCAAACGCGATGGCTCAATCAGCGAAGCAGCCTTCAATAAGACTCAAGAACAGTGGCAAGCTGCGTTGGCCGCTCATAACGAGGATTTCGTGCGCGAAGCAGCAGCCGCTGGAGTTGACGGCAAACCAGAGGATACGAAGCAGCTATATCGGTGGGATACCGTCGATTGCGACATCGTGATTTTTGCGACCGGATACGGCGAAGAAAAGCCAGAAAAGTGGCTTGATGAGAATCAAATCAAACTTCCCCTGCGCAAACTTATCAACGAGACGTATTGGATAAACGATGTCCAAAAGTTTCGCCATGAGCCGGACGGGAGCGCAGTATTTGTTGTGTCTGGCTCAGGTGACGGCGCGCTTGTAGACATATTGCGGATTTGCATCAAAGAATTTGAGAACCCGAAATGGCATGCTAAATTTATCCAAAAGATGAACAACCTTATTCGAGCAGATCTAGGCGCTGCTGTCTGGTCTAATCGACGCGATCTACTTGTATTTGCGCATGCCCTGCGTGACCTCTTCAATTCTGATCGGTTCAAGCTGGTTGAGGGCGAAGAAGATAGGCTCGCTCAGATTGAACAAACAATGGCGGGCTTCGACGTCGACTTGTTTTTGGACTCGATGGCCATCGAACTAAACGATGTGAATGTTCAGAATGTATCCGTCGATCCGCAGCCGTTCTGGGCTGACTCCGCTTTGGCACACCGGCTGCTGATCTGGTGTCTATACAAAAAGGGAAAAGTAAAATTCATCCGAGGCAGCATATCCGGATACAAAAAAGGCACCTTGAGAATTGAGCGTAGAATGATGTCTAAAAAGCGAAAGTTTGATGTTGATGGTGTCGTCATTCGACACGGTGTCGGGCGGCAAAATGCGAAGTTTTTGGAAATCCCGGGCCTCTTGTACAACTATGATAAAGACCCAGCTGAGATTGCGCGCGACGGCCAACGGTTAGTTTCATTGTTGAGACTATCAAACGATCTTCATCCCGAGACGGAGAAGTTCTTCCGTCATACGATTCGAAACTAGAAGCTGTAATGGGAGATCAGGTTCAAACGATGTTTTGCAGAGCGAATATAGGTAGAATTGCAAAACGTGCCCTTCCCAAAACGTTCCAGGAGACGGGTTCGTATTAGACTGACGGTTCCCTTCCGCCTCTTCCAATCACTGAAAATGGCGCGCCTGGCGGCTACGCACGGGCGGCGTCAGACTCTCCAATTCCTACTCGCGGACAGCTTGCCGAAGTGATACTCGCCGTTGGTCAATATCGATTTCGGCAATTTCCACCAAAACCTCATCTCCGACAGTGAACAAGTCCATCAGCGACGCACCATCATCAATGTCAGCGATGTTTGAGACATGCATTAATCCTTCAAATCCCGTTCGGATGACCAAAAACACACCATAGTCGACAATATTGCTGACCTGGCATTTGATCTTTTGACCGACGAACAACTTGCCTTCAACTTCCAACCAAGGGTCTGGTAGCAGTGCTTTAATGCTCAAGCTGAACCGATCATTATCGGGATCTGTGGAAATGACTTTCGCCTGGATAGTGTCCCCGATTTGAAGCTTTTCTGATGGATGAGAGAAACGCTCGTAACTCATCTCGTTAATGTGAAGCAGTCCATCATAACCATCCACCGAAACAAAGGCGCCGTAGTCCACGATGTTTTTGACCACGCCAGATACGATATCTCCCTCGGACAAGTTCGATATGAAGACGCGGCGTTCAGTCTTTCTTCGAGCCTCAATAAGCGCGCGATGGGAGACCACAATGTTATCACGCAACTCCTCGGCCGAAAGAATAAACACGGGCAGCGTTTGGTCGAGCAAGTCTGCCCGATTTTTAACGTCTTCCTGCGGGGTCGCAAACGCCTGGCTACCAGGCAGGAAGGCTTTTTGATCAATTGAATGCTGGCCATGCTTGATTGTCATCAGCACGGTGTAACCACCCGTTGTTATCCGAACGACACGTGCGCTGACCTCATCTCGCCACTTCATAAGTTGTCTCAGAGTGTTCCATTTTTTGTAGTTTGCAATTTCTTCGACGGAAACTGTGATCGAGACACTCGAAGAATGGGCGTCACGCACGAGTGTTTCAACCAGTGCGCCACGTTCCAGTGATTGGACATCAGGTCCGCCATCGATTGTCGAGACGAACGCGCTTTGATCAGCCCCAAACCCAATGACTATGCCATCTTCTTGGATCTCCTCCACGGTCCCCAAAACCAATCGCGCGAGCGTCTCATTCGCTTCGCCAAAATAGAGTTCCTCCAAATAGGAGCGTATGCTCCCTTTTGGCCTGACTGATGCGACTTCCAAGCTAGCCATGGTGCACCTTCTCATCATTTTGTTCGGTGTTTGAAATCAGCTCGAAACGCGCATGTTCGATCCAGGCGCTTTCATCTTCGGCTGCAAAGTCAGCATTCAGTCCAATCTCTTCAAGCAGCGCATCACCTCTCAAGCGAAACGGTTCCAGATCGATCGTGAGCACATCTTGAGGCGCGAATGCCATCGTAAAGGCGTCTTCAACTTTGGAATAACCGAGCGCAATACGTTCACGCTTGGGCAGATCTAGAGCATAGATCTCAATTCCCAATACGGCATCGAAAATGCGCAACGCCGATCCTTCGAGAAGAGCGATGAAGTCGCCTTTGGGATCAAAACACCAGGTCTCAAAAGTCGCTTGAATATCGCGAATGCCGCGAGCATGAGGTCTGAATTTTCCAATTGAGGTGCGATTGTTGGCTTTGCTGATAATGAACAGGCCTGTCTTTGAGCATGCGTGAACGCGCTGCGGCTCTTTTACATTCACCTGCCAAACATCACCATTTTTTCGCGATACTCTTAATCGACTCTTCTTGATCTTGAACTGGTACAGATCTGCTTCGTTGTTCCCGTCCTTAGGATCGAGGCTGACGGGTTGAGCACGCGTGATCGGAAATTGAGCCTGGCCGTCATCTGAATCGATCGCGATCCGCGTTCCCCGCCGCCAAATGGCCGGCATGTCAGTCCCCATAGGCCCTACCCCGATTGCATCTTCGTCGGGCACAAAGCTTGTCCGTTTCAAGCTCGCAGCGTCGAAAACCTCGATTCCGATTTCCGAAGTTATCGCGAAGCCTCGATTATCGTTCGTCCAAGCCAGGTGTCGGAAAAAGCGACCCTCAAGCTGAACAGGAACTGCGACCCAGCCGGTCTTTCTCCTTCGAATGATGTGGCAAGCGCCATCTCTGTGAACAGCAATCAAACTTCTATTGTTCGGCGCCCAAGACAGAATTCTGATCAAATCGGCATCGGGCAACCTAATATGACTGGTCCGAAACTCGCCTTTAGAACGGGCAGTTTCGAAGACAACCACATTTGACTTATAAACAGGAAAAGCGAAGTAACCGCCACTTGGAGCGAATTGGATCTTGCCCGTTACATTGTAGCGTCGATTTAAAGTGAATTCCGTTTGATTGCTGGGTCGAATAAACTGAACGTCATTATGGATCGTGGCTGCCGCAAACATAGCGCCATCGGCAGATACCGCTAAAAATTTAGCCGGATCCGTCGTAGAGCGAATTTCATCGCCTTCATTGTCGGTTAGATCCTCGTGAAGGCGCCACGTTCCATCCATTTGAACGGACAATAATCTGTTCGAGCCCGGCATCAGGTGAACGCTTGAACCGAAAGCATCAGCTTCTGCGTGCTGCGATAACTCCAGGGTTTTGGATTGCAAATCTAGCAAGTCATCAGTCGTGGTGAGAACCCGCACGATGTCGGCTGAAGCTGCGGGACCAAAGTCCCTGACGCGGCCAAACTTGGCGGGCAGCCGCGTTTTGATGCCTTGTTGCTGATTAAAATCTACAATGCCGATTAAACTATTGCTGGCTTCGATGAATTTCGATTGTCCAAGCGGCCGAACGATGGGCCATGCCACATGATGATTTGAAGTCGCGGAGTTGCCATCTACTTTCGAGCTTTCCTGCTTTTTCTGGAGACTGATGACAGCCTCCAATAACTCTTCGCGATTACCGCTCGGAGGCAGGTCTTCGATCTGAGGCACGAACTCGTGAGTGAGTGGCAAGTTCTCCGGAGAAAAAACGCTAAGGTGACCATCGGCTTGCAGAATGTAGATTCTCGTCCGGTCTGAGGACAGGTATGATCGAACAATCTCTGCGCCGACACTTTGTGTGTGCATCAGCCATCGCATGGAAAGTGCGACGATCATCACCCGGCCATCAAGCGTTACAATTGTCAAAAATCGGCCATCACCCGACGCGATGAGATTAATGATGCGCTGATCATTGGCAAAATCAAATCCAATGTCGATTTCGGAAAGTGCACCGCCATCGCTTTGAGACGTATGCCATCGCCAAACGGTACCATCTGCACGCGCAAAAAAAACTTTGTTTGCGCTTGAACCAAACGTCGCTGCAACTACCGCGGCCGCGTCTTTGTCGGCTGGCAATTGGCTAATGGCACGCCCTTTCAGATCGCTGATGACACAACGACCGTCTAAACTCCAACTCAATATCGAGCGCTCATCCGGCGCGGCGACAACCCCGCAAACAATAGAAGAGTGGTGTTGAACGAATTTCGCCTTCGTCTCCGCGTTCAGGTCCCATATGCCGATCGAATGGTCCCAAGAAAATGAGACGAAGCGGTTAGTTTGAGGAAGAAATATGCTCCCCGTGACACGATCCTGATGCCGCCTCGATCCTGCCTCTAGAGCGATCATGTTGTCGACATCCAAAAACAAACATTCGCCACTTCTCGCGCCGATCATCAATACGCGGCTCGCCTCATCTGCTTGAAGGCACATGATTTCGGAGTTCATTGGCTCGATAGGCTCAGACACAATCCGCTCAATCGTATCGACCGAGACCAAGCGACCGTTGTCAAAACCCACCAGTGCTTGGCCTGTGCAAGGCAAATACGCCATGCACAATGGAACGCCATTTCCAAGATTGAGATCCCACAGGTCGACGTCCGGGGAATTTGCACTGAGACAATAGAATTGCCCTTTGGCATCGGCCAAAAACTGACGAGAACCATCCGAAACTTCTGCAAAGCACGTGAGCGTCGAATTGGAAAGTTTCTGTACGGCTTGACTGCGCGTCTGCGCTGCAGCAATGCAAATACCACCGAGTGATCGGGGAATAGCTTCAGGCGCCAAGCTTCTTAATTCACGTTCGGCATAGGCCAGGCTCTCGTGGAAACGCTTTTGCTGATTGAGCGCCGTAACGTGGGCTAGGTGCTGATCATCAATTCGGCGCAGTGCTAATTCGCGAAGGGCTGATTGTTCTCGAGTTCTTTCATTCTGAGCTTTGCGGCATTGCGCGATATATGCAGAAATTGGCTCTAGTCTTGTTCGATAAAGATCGTTTGTCCTAAGCTCCAAGATATTGGCAAGGCGTTCACCGGTCAGATTCAAATAATCATCGGTGTTATCTTCCGCAGTTGCCCATTGCGTCGCTTCTATCTCCGCTCGTCGCACCGATTGTAGATTCTCTGCTTCGTCGGAAATAATGTCTGACAAGAGCGGCCATCGTCGCAGAAGAGCTTCGTGCGTCACTTCAAACCCAGGCGAGCCATCTGGCAAACTGCAGGAGTTAATCAAGCGCCATTGTGGCGCAGCCAATCGACTGAGCAAATCTAACGTTTCGGGTTGAAAACTCGTTCGAGGTGCCCGGCGGCGTATCGCCGCGCCGGTTTCGGAAAGATCCACCAAGTGCGGAATGAATGCTCTTCGAATAAGGAGATACTGATCATCGTCGAGATCCAATTCATCAATGGCAGTGCGGGCATTTTGCACCAAGACCGCCTCCAGACCATTGACGTTTTCGGGGCCTGAACTGAACAGAGCCTCATAATCCTGGAGGCTCAATTCTTTGCTATTGCGCTCATTGGCCCTTCGCCAAATACGTTGCAGCGTAAATGCAAGTAGCGGCAGCGCGTCATCCAGGTGTTCCGCATCTCGCGATAACGCTGCTATCAGATTTTCATCAACGCTAAACTGAGCTCGATTTGCTGGCAGTTCGATAATTTTGGACAAATCCATCTGCGCGACGCGGTCGATAGAGACGCCATCCCAGCGACCTGACAATTGGTCGACTTGTTGCAAGTTCGGCATGAAATCCGATCTCATTGTAGCAGTGACCAAGACGTCTCGGGTTGAGAGACACTGCAACAATGCCGCCTCAAATTCTGCGTAGCGCGCACCTTCTAAGTTAAACACCTCTTCGAATTGATCAATCGAGAGAATGAGCTTCGGTTGGTTGCGCGCTCTTTTTTCCTGAAACCAGCCTTCGCTTTCAAGTTGATGCACATGCGCCGAAAATGCGTCGGGAAAAACAGGATCTTTGGCCTCACAGCGCTTGGGCATTTTGCGAAGCCTCGCGACCAATCCCGCCCTTAAAATGGAAGATTTACCCGCACCGGACGGTCCATACATCAAGATTAAGTTTTCGGTCTCGAAGAGGTCGATACTCCGATTGACTTTATCGACCAGCTTTTGAGTCACTTCGTCGCGACCAAAAAAAACAGGCGCATCTTCGATATCGAGCGCGTTCATTCCTGGATATGGAGATCGATCGCCTGGCCATACAGAAACGCTGCTAGCCGGGACGAGTTTTGAAATTTCTGTTACAATATCGTCGAAATCGACCTTGCCTCGTCTGGTGGTGCGAAAGTCCTGCAAGAGGGGCAAAATTGGATCATCGTGATCCTTTCCACGCATTGCGTTGACAACGACTATTTTCTTGCCGGCCATTAAAGCAGCGTAAAACTCGGCGCGGCACCACTTCTTATTCTTAAGCCAGTCTTTGGTAAGATAAATTACGACGACCGCACATTGGCGCATTTCGTCCGTTAGGCGCTTTACCCAAGACTCACCGAGCTGATTGTCATGTTCGGAGTAATAAACTGTGAAGTTCTTCTTAAGCGCTTGAGTTAGTTTTTTTGTTGCAGACTTGTTCCGAGTTGAATGACTAAGAAATATACCAACAGATTTATCCAACACAAAAATCCCCACCGTGTTTGTGTTTAGAATTGATACTGTTCTCGATTATTAATGTTGTAAACCATCTCGAGCGCTTTTTAAAAAAAAGGGCCTTTCCTTCAGAGCTGTCAGCGCAATCCGCCCTGTTCCGCGCGATTGAGGCGATCTAAACGATTTTGACGAGCAAAAATCCATTTCTGTGTTGCAAGACGTCGCTCGATATCCTCCAGCTCGCGGTGATGATGTATGTCCAATTTCCGCTCTCGCTGCGCAATGTCGAAGATCCACTTCATAAACGCGGGATCGATATCTGCCATGAAAGCGTGAGACTCTCGATCGACCTATTTTGACCAATCTATGCTGGATAAGAGCCTCTTCTCCAAAACGCTGCGGAAGACTGGTTCGCGTTAGACTGACAGCACCGCCAGGCTTTTCTCACAAGGCAATGATTTAAATCAGAATAATGATCTGATGTTTCTACCCGCCCCGCCATCGACCTCGCCATAGGTAGCGCTCTCAATGTCCGCTTTGGGTCAGGAGAAGCCGCTCGGCTTCGACCGCATCCTGATTCCGGCGCTCTGCCCGACCTGATCGGGCAGCCCAACACGCGCACGTACCGCGAAGAACGGGAGCGAAAACACCTCTCCCGACCTTTGCCGCCAGATCTCGTGCTGGGCCCCACGGAAAATTCCGTGGGGAGCGCTTGAAGGGGACCTCAGGTCTTCAGGCCCTCATCCTGAGCGAAGTCGAAGGATCAAGGGCCGCGCTTTTGGGAACTGGCGTCAAGCCCGCCTCGTCCTTCGACTTCGCTCAGGATGAGGCTTCAATTGGGTATCTCGATCTTTACGTCCCCTCCGACGCCGAAAGCAGACATTGGAGAAAGACCCACGCAACGACGATCTTTCGCGAGCTGGCAACGAGAGCAACCGATTATAGGCTCTGTTATCCTCAGATAGTTGCTACTAACCCCTCCAAATTTCCCATAGACTCAGATGCTTAGATTCTAGAATGACCTCGCCAAGGTTGGGGTCGTGAGTTCGAATCTCATCGCCCGCTCCAGAATTTTTTCACAGTCAAATCGAAGCCTGCCTTTCCGCGGCCCACCGCTTGATTTCGCAGCGCGGAGTTTTGTAGACTTCGACCCATCATCAAGCGGCGAAAGCAGTGTGCCTCCAGCAAGGACGTACCAATCGTCCAAGCAAAGGAGACAATCATGAAACGTACCCTTAGCGCCATTGCGGCCCTGACCTGCGCCCTGCACGCGCCTGCGTTGGCGCAGGCTTCACAGACCCTTCTTGAGAACGCCTCCGTGATCGACGTTGAATCAGGCAATGTCACGCGCGGCCAGAATGTGCTGGTCGAGGACGGCAAGATCGCCGCCATCGGCTCACGCGTTCGCGCAAATGAAGATGCTGAGCGTATCGACCTCGGCGGCGCGTTTCTGCTGCCCGGCCTCACTGACAGTCATGTTCACCTGACCAGCCGGGCCGACAGACATGGTCTGCGCCGCTTGATTGTTTCGACCCCGCGTGCCGCGATTAGCGGGGTCGCCAATTCCAAGATTACGCTCGAAGCCGGCTTCACAACCGTCCGCAATCTTGGCGCTCCTGGATATGCGGATATCGATCTGCGCAAGGCTATCGATGAGGGTGAAATTATCGGCCCGCGCATTGTCGGCGCTGGACAGGCTATTTCCATTACTGGCGGTCATTGCGGCGATGCAACCTCGCTGCCCTTTGAAGACCAGGTCAAGGGCCGCGCCGCTGACGGCCCCTGGGCCGCGCGCCAGAAAGTACGCGAAAACAAGAAATACGGCGCCGACGTCATCAAATTCTGCGCCACCGGCGGCGTCCTGTCGCCGAATACGACGATCAATGCCCAACAATTCACGCTGGAAGAAATGAAAGCGATCACCGATGAAGCCAAAGCGCTCGACCTGAAAGTGGCGGTCCACGCGCACGGGCCGCGCGGGATTCAGTCAGCGCTCGATGCGGGCGTCGACTCGATCGAGCACGCCAGCATGATCACCGATGCGAGCCTCGCCCAGGCCGTGGCCCAGGGAACGTATCTGTCGATGGATGTCTATGTGTCAGATTATATCCTGTCAGAGGGCGAAGCGGCCGGTATTCTCGAAGAGTGGCTCGCCAAGGAGCGCCAGGTCGGCCGCTTCCAGCGCGAGCGGTTCAAAGCGGCGGTCGAGGCTGGTGCCAACATCGCTTTCGGCACTGATGCCGGGGTCTACCCGCATGGCACGAATGCCCGCCAGTTCGCAAAGATGGTTGAGTGGGGAATGACGCCGCTACAGGCCATCCAGGCCTCTACGATTGGCAACGCGGATCTATTCGGCATGTCAGACGAGATTGGTACGATCACGGTCGGTAAGTTCGCCGACCTGATCGCGGTTCCCGAGAATCCGCTGAGTGACGTCTCCGTCCTGGAACATGTTGACTTCGTGATGAAAGGCGGCGCGGTCTACAAGAACGAACTGGACGACTGATCTGCGGGATCTAAACAACTCTAGACAATTAAAAACGGGCAGTCTGGCGACTGCCCGTTTCGTATTGAAGTGCTTCGAAAAGGCTGAGCGCCTTACTCGCCGAACTTGTAGTTGAACTGCATGCCGATGGCGCGTGGAGCTCCGAGGGACGCATAGTGCGTCCGCACAGATGCCGAATTGCCATCAATGTCAGCGACAATCTGATTGCTCAGTGGCGTACCGACAAAGCCGGTCTCGATATACTCATCAGACGCCGAATGCGGACATTGGGAAACTGCCTTGTGACTGATACCTATCGCTCGACAATAAACGCTCGCACTCGTTGCAGAAACGTATCGCTGGCCGGTTCCCTGTCTATCAAGCTGTGATTGTCGCTCTCCAGGGTCTGAAAACGCGCCTGTGGAATATTGGCGGCAAGCTCGCGCGCGGACTCGACGCTGACCAGCTGATCCCCACGCGAATGCAGAATAAGCGTGGGCACAGAAATCTCGCTCAAACGGTCGCGGACATCGAGAGCGCCAAACGCATCCATGAAACGCGCGACATTTGCCGCGGATGTCGTCTTGCGCTGGAAATCGCTGAACCAGTCAATTTCCACCTCAGTTGCGCCCGGGATGAAATTGGTTGAGATCAAATGCCGAAAGCTCGGATTGTCTGCGCCCCATTGGGTAGAGAGCAACATTTGCACGGCCTCGCGTTCGGTGCGCACATCCTCTGGTCCAGAGATTTTCCAGCCTGAAGCAAAGCCACCATGCAGGACCAAATGACTGACCCGCTCTGGATGACGCGCCGCATATTCGATCGCCACCGCGGCGCCTTGCGACAGACCGATCAGCGGGAAGCGCTTGAACCCGGCAGCGTCGATGACGGCCTCCAGGTCGCTAACCATCAGATCGAACGTGATCTCCGGCGTTTCCCAGTCGGATAATCCATTGCCGCGTCCATCATATCGGAGCAGCGAATGGTGCGCACTCAGCCCGACAATCTGTTTGTGATCCAGGGGCGAGGTGAGATCAAATTCAAGATGGGTCAGCCAATTGGCGGCTTTGACCAGGGGTGGGCCTTGGCCAGAAATCGCATAAGCCAACATTGTGTCATCAGCGGCGCGGCAGAATCGAATGTCTTGTTTGACATCCGATGATGTTTGCTCAAGCGCGTTCGATTGCGGCTCCGCATTGGAACTTTTGCCCGCGAGCAGTCGGTCACGTTCCGCCACCAACCAGGCTTGATAGGCGTGGCAGTCCGGCAGGTCGAGCCCAGCCAACGGTTCGTCATCAAGGTCAGTGTGGGCCGGGAGAAACGCTTCCTTGTGCACAATGATGCGCTCCCGGTCGGCGGTTAGCCGCTCAAACTCCGGATCATTGATCAGCGGGCGCAGCTTGGTCAGCGACCAGCGCAAAGCGGCGCGCGGGTCATCGGTGCGTTCCCAGAACAGATCGCAAAGACGCTCGCGGCGATGCGGGCGTGGATTGAGCGCAAGATAGGCGAGCAGCGCGCGGGTCTTCTTCGACGTTGGAAGGTCGACCATCGCCCCGTCGCGCAACAGCGCAAATTCGCCAAACAAAGATAAGGCCAAGGCCATATTCGTCCCACTCCTGCGCCGCGTATCGCGCAATTTCAACGCTTATCATCGACAATTTCAACGCCGCTTACAACGCTGGCTCCAACGCTGATCCGTCATAGCGCTCCGACATCACAGCATAAAGGAGCCTTTGATGTTACATCCCATAAACCTGATGATTGGCGGATTGTTCGTCGTCTTCATCTGTATCGATGCGCTGTTTCCAGCGCGCAAATTCCCGCAACCCAGCCTGTGGAAGGTGAAAGGCGTCGTCTCGGCGCTCGCTTATATCGCCCTGGCAACCTACTCGCCATATTTGTGGGCGAGCTGGATGACCGGCCCGGTCTTGTTCGATGCCAGCGGCTTGCCGCTTTGGGCTGAGTTTATCCTCGGCTATGGCGCCATTCAACTCGTGGTCTATTGGTGGCACCGCGCCATGCATAAGTCCGACACATTGTGGCGGATCTTTCACCAGATGCACCACTCTGTAGAGCGTATGGATGCCTGGGGCAGTCTCTATCACCATCCCCTGGACGTGATCGGGTTCACCTTTGTCGCCTCATTCGCTTTGACCATGCTGGTCGGGATCACCGCCGATGCCGCAGCGATAGTTGGCGTGTTTGGCGCGGCGGTCGTGTTCTTCACCCATAGCAATCTCAAAACCCCGCAATGGATTGGCTGGTTCATTGAACGTCCGGAAGGCCATGGCGTCCATCATGAGCGCGGCCGACATGCCGACAATTATGGCGAGCTGGTGATCTGGGATCAGATGTTCGGCACCTGGAAAAACCCGAAAGAGTGGCATGGCGAAGCCGGCTTCTTTGACGGCGGGTCGAACAAGGTCTGGTCGATGCTGCTCGGCCGCAAGATCGCGTGAAGGATGGACGAGGAGATTTGAAAATGACTCAGTTCACTTTACCGAACGCGCCCAGATTTTTTCTCACCGATGGCGGGATCGAGACGTATTTGATCTTTGATGAAGGCCTGGACCTGCCAGATTTTGCCGCCTTCACATTGCTCAAATCGCAAGATGGGGTCGCTGCGCTGTCCAACTATTATCGCCGTTACCTGAAGACCGCCATGGCAAATCAAATGGGGTTCGTGTTCGAAACCCCGACCTGGCGGGCGAGTTCTGACTGGGGCGACCGGCTCGGCTATTCGGCGCAGGATCTCGCCAAAGCCAATGCCAACGCGATTGCTTTGATGATTGAGCTCAATCAGGAATTTGGTTCAGCTTCGATCCCGGTCTTGATTTCAGGCTGTGTCGGCCCGCGCGGCGATGGCTATGACCCCGGCGAGGGGATGACCGCGGGCGACGCCGCGGCCTATCACCAGGCGCAAGTCAGCGCGCTGGCCGGAGCTGGCGCGGATCTCATCACCGGGATCACCATGACCAATACGCCTGAAGCGATCGGTCTGGTGCGCGCCGCGGCGGAGGCGGCCTGTCCCGCGGTGATTTCCTTCACCGTCGAAACCGATGGCCGCTTGCCGACCGGGCAGCCTCTGGCGGATGCGATCCTGGAGACGGATCAAGCGTCGGATCATCCGCCCGCCTGGTACATGATCAATTGCGCGCACCCGACCCATTTTAAGGGCGTGCTCGATCGAGACACGGCCTGGACAAGGCGGATTGGCGGCCTCCGCGCCAATGCCTCGTGCAAGAGCCACGCGGAACTCGATGAAGCCCTGGAGCTCGACCGCGGCGATCCCCCGGACCTGGCCAAGCGCTATGCCGACCTTTGCTATCTGTTGCCGAAGCTTCGCGTGCTAGGCGGATGTTGCGGGACGGATCATCACCACATTCGCGCCATTGCCGAGGAGGTCAGTTGACCGAAGCACGTTGATAAACCTGCTCCTGGCACCCGAGCTGGCGCCAGGAGCAAAACGGAGCATTCGTGCGGCACCAGGTCTATGGGCTCTGATGCGGATTAAAGGCCCGGGAAAACGACGTCCAAGGCAAGCCCATCGCCTTCAATCATGCGGGCTTCAATTTTCGATCGAGCCACGGCATCAAAACTCGATAACCCGGTTCAGCTGCGCGGCTTTCTGAGCCATCAGCCCCATTTTGACGGCCATCTTTCCATCATTGAGTGACAATTCAGGTTCGCCGCCGCCACGGACGATATCGAGAAATCTCTGGTGCTGGTAAAACGTCGCCCCATGATGATCGCCGGCCTCCACCAGCACTTCATCAAGTTCAATCTGGGTCGTCTGGGGCCGCTTGGGCGATCGCGGATAGAGACTCAGTTCCGGGTGCGGCGAAGGGCCGAGCGTTTCCGGCCAGAAGCGCTGCGGTCCCGGCAGTCGGCAAGCGATTTTTCCGTTCGGTCCGATTGCGTGGATTTCTTCGTTCCATTTCGATCCATCCGCAAACATAGAAAGTTCCAGCATTGCGCGGCTACCAGTCTCAAACTCGAATATGACGTAACCGCCATCCCAGATGTCAGGGGTCTTGGCGTCATATGTTTCGTCGAGATGATTGACGAATTGCGCCGCCGACGCACTCACCCGGACGGGCTCGCATTTCATGATCAGCCGCATCAGATCGAAGAAATGGCAACACTTCTCGACCAAGGTTCCACCGGTTTGATGATTGAAGCGGTTCCAGTTGCCAACCTTGTCCAGGAACGGAAAGCGATGCTCCTGCAAGGTCAGCATCTTGACCCCGCCCGTCACATCGTCGACCTGCTCAATCAGCGCCGCGATGGGCGGCATATACCGATACTCCATCGCAACCCAGATGGGCGCCGCATACTCGCGTTGCAGGCGATTGATCTCTTCCTCGTCGGACGCGGCGGTGAATAATGGTTTTTCGCAGAGGATTGGGAGCGTTCGACGAGCAGCAATCTCGGTCAATTGCTGAACATGCAGAAAATTAGGACTGGAAATGACGATGGCGTCCAACGCCTGCAAGCTGAGCAGGTCGTCGACTGAGTCGACGGCCAACGCGGTCGGCACCAGCCGCAATCCGAGCTCGCGTTGTTGCGGGATCGGATCACAGATGGCCACCACCTCGGCGTCAGGCAGAAGCGCGATATTGCGCAGATGCTCCATGCCCATCATCCCGCAGCCAATCAGTCCATACTTGGTTGTCATGAAGCTTGCCGTTTCCCGAGCCGGTTCGTGTATCGGCAAACATGTTGATTGAACCAGTTGCGGGAGTACTCGACCGTCTCTCCACCCAGATCATAGCCTATTCGCTCGACTAGGCCGCAGGGCGCTCCTGGCGCGACACCAAAGGCCGACGGCGCCCATTTCGGGACTTCGGATACGCCGATCGTATCGGTCACGGCGCCGACGACGATTCCGAGTTTCTCCTTGTAATAATAGTAGAGGGAATCGCTCAATTCATCCCGCATGATCCAGTCGACGAAACGACCATCGAGCCAGATTTCCTCCACCTCGACCGGCACCTGGTCGAGATAGCGTAACCGACGAATTCGGTGGGCCAATGTGCCTGGTCCAATATCCGGAATGGAAGGGTCTTTTGTCAGCCTCTGGACTTCGAACACCTCCGCCGTGGGCAACCCGCCGCCTTGCAGCAGTTCCAGGCGAAAGAACTCATACACACTTTCGACCTCGGCCTGCGCCTGCACATAATTGCCTGATCCCTGTCGGCGCCGCAGCAAACCACGATCCTCAAGGATGGAAAGCGCGCGACGCAGGGTGCCGATTGCGATCCCCAATCCCTGCGCCATTTCCCTTTCCGTGGGCAGGCGGGTTCCATCTGGATAGCGCCCAGCAGCGATCTCCCGGATCAGCATTTCGCTGATTTGGATCGCTTTTGGTAACGCCTTGGGCCGGGCAACACCCACATCCACCTCCACAGATTGATACACAATTGATACATTCTTCTTGGTGGATCTGGCAACGTGTGAAATGAACCTATCGGGAAGTAAAATTGGAGGAGTCGATGACGGTCGTTCCCATCAAATCCGAGGCCCTGGATGCGGTCGAAGTGTCCTGGTTCTCGGCTCTGTGTTCGGATGATTATGAGTATCTTGCCGTGCCGAACGACGCTTTGAAGTCGAGCTGGGCGCATTGCCGCGACATTCTGCTCGAAGCCGAACAGCAGGGGTTTCGCAACATTCTCTGCCCGTCATCCTATCAAGTCGGTCAGGATACACTCAGCTTCGTGGCGGGGTGCGCGCCGCTAACCTCTTCCATCAATATGCTCGCCGCCGTGCGCTGCGGCGAAATGCAACCGATCATGCTGGCACGGACAATCGCGACGCTGGACCACATGCTTGAGGGCCGCCTCACGATCAATATTATCAGTTCGGATTTCCCAGGCGAAGTCGCCGACAGCGCCTACCGGTACCAGCGGTCTCGCGAAGTCGTGCAGATCCTGAAACAGGCCTGGACGCAGGACTCGATCAATCATTCCGGCGAGATCTACTCATTCAGTGATGTCGCAACGGAGCCGGCCAAGCCGTATCAGACCAGAGGCCCCCTGCTCTACTTTGGTGGATACTCGCCGCCCGCCATCGAGCTTTGCGCTGAGCATTGCGACGTCTACCTGATGTGGCCAGAGACCAAGGACAATCTGAAAGAACGCATGCAGACCGTGCACGCCGCCGCCGAAAAGCATGGACGCGTTCTAGACTATGGATTGAGAGTACACGTCATCGTTCGTGACACTGAAACCGAAGCCCGAGAATATGCCGACCACCTTGTGTCCAAGCTCGATGATGAATATGGCAAACTTGTCCGCGACCGCGCCCATGACAGCATCAGCCTCGGCGTTGCACATCAGGCAAAAGCGCGAGAACTGGCGGACAAATATGGATATGTTGAGCCGCATCTCTGGACCGGTATCGGTCGCGCCCGGTCCGGCTGCGGCGCGGCGCTGGTGGGGTCTTCCGATCAGGTCTTGAGCGAGCTGGAATCTTATCAGAAGATGGGCATCCGCGCCTTCATTCTGTCTGGCTATCCACATCTGGATGAGTGCAAGAGCTTCGGAAAACGTGTCCTGCCACACATGAAGACCTGTTCCCTGCCCGAAATTTATGGTCGAGTGCCCTCGGCTCCGCCAATGACGCCCCTTGCTGCCGGGAAGAGAAGCTGATGAACCGCATTGTCCTGTCCAATGAGCTGACAATTTCCCGCCTCGTCTATGGAATGTGGCGGATTGGGGACGACTCTGACACCTCGCCAGCGCACATAAGGAGTAAGATTGATGCCTGCCTGGAACAAGGCATCACGACCATGGATCAGGCGGACATATATGGCGACTATGGCGCCGAGGCGCTGCTCGGCGCGGCATTGAAAGATCGCCCGTCTTTGCGCGACGAGATTGAGATCGTCACCAAATGCGGGATCATCGCGCCTATCGGTCGTTATGCCGACAAATCCGTGAAGTATTACGATACCAGCCGCCCCCACATTCAACAGTCCGTCGAATCGTCTTTGCAGCTCATGGGAATTGAGCAAATCGACCTGCTATTGATCCACAGGCCCGACCCGTTCATGGACCACCATGACACAGGCGCGGCGCTGGATGACATGATCAGTTCCGGCAAGGTCAAAGCGGTCGGTGTCTCCAACTTCAAACCGCAGGATTGGAACCTGCTGCAATCGGCGATGACTTCGCGCTTGGTCACGAACCAGATCGAGCTGAGTGTGATGGCCATTGACAGCTTCACCAATGGGGATCTGGCTCACCTGCAAAAAATCGGTATTCCACCCATGGCCTGGTCGCCGCTTGGCGGTGGCAGGCTATTTGGCAATCCGACGCCGTCCGTAGGAGTGACGCTGAAACGGATCGCCCGGCGCCTTGAAACAGACGTGGCGACTCTCGCGCTCGCCTGGCTCTTGGCCCACCCAGCGAAGATCGTGCCGATCGCGGGATCAAATGCGCTCGATCGGATAAAGAAACTGGGGCGCGCAAGTGAGATCTCGCTCGATCGCGAAACCTGGTTTGAAATCTATACTGCGGCCCTCGGCAGCGAGGTGCCGTAGATCGGCTCCCGTGAACAAAACGCTGCGGCCCGACCACGACGTTAAGATCAGAACCCTCATCTATTTTACACACGGTTCAATTAGCGCCGATTTAGAGGGGTTCTGGCTTAGTCGCTTCTTCGCGCCAGCAACCGCGCGATTGCCTCATTGCTGAGGTCTGGATGACTCATGGTCGTCCAATGATTTGCCCCCTCAAATACCTCAACTTCCAGGTCGGGAATCGTCTCGTGCATGCGATCGATGAACGACGGGACAAAGGCGCGGTCTTCCGTGCCCCAGACCAGCAATGCTGGCACACTGATCTCGCGCGGCGGATTGGGCCAAAAATCTTCGTCTGAAATGTCGGCGGGCAGAGGCACATTCGCGCGATACCAGTTGTAACCTCCATTCGACGCCGCCGCGGGGCGCAAGGCCTGCCCGAACAGGTCATACTCCGTCTGCGTCAGTTCCCCGCGAGACAGAAGCCCGCCATAGGACTCCGTCCAGATTCGCTCGCCCGGCGGGTTAGCCACCACCGTCTGTTGAGGCGTTGCCGCCATCACGGCCATGTAGGTAGACGTCTTTTGTTGCTGTTCATCGTGTCGCAACAGATCCAGAAAGACGTTCACGGACGGGGCATTGAATGACGCCACCGCGTTCAAGCGCTCAGGGTGCGATTCTGCGTACGCCATTGCCAATGCGCCGCCCCAATCATGACCAACCAACGTGAATTTCTGGTCTGCTGCGAGATGCTGCGCCAAGGCATCAAGGTGCGCTGCAAGTGCTTCGGCGCGATACAGCCCAAGATCATCCGGCTTATCTGACAGGCCTGCTCCGAGACCGTCCACAGCCACCACATGATAATCGCCTCTGAAGGCTTCCATCTGGTCATAGAATGAAAACCAGAAAGACGGAAAACCGTGATAGAAGACAATCAAATCGCCCTGCCCGGCCTCGACATAGTGAAGCGTCACACCTTCATACTCGAAATAGCCCTCGCGATAGGGCGCGCCCGCTTCGACTTGCGCGTTGGCGTAGGCAACCGCAGGATCGACGACGACTGCCGGATCTGCCGTTCCAGCTGTATCGTCATTGGCGACCGCGCGCTGCCCGTCACATGCCGCGAGACCGAGCCCTAAAAGCGCTCCGACAAATGACGGTAAGACTCGCGGCATAAATTTCATGGAGATCTCGCATTAAAACCTAGAAGGCCGCATCCGGGCTTGATGAACAGTCTGTACATTATTCGCCTTTTCGTCAATAAGAGCTCTCGCGCGTCTTCTCGACTGAAGACAGCGCCTTTGATGACGGAGGAATCGATGGGATTAAAGCGCCGCGACAACTCGCTGATCCTCGCATTCATCCTGACCACATTAGCCGCGTGCAACGGCACCGAGTCTCCTGCACCGGGTAGCGACATTTCAGTCGAACTTGGCGAGACGAATACTGTTTCGGAGCCACAGAGCGATCTGTATGCTGAAGGCCTGTACCAGGATCATTGCGCCATCTGTCATGACGGCACCGTTCCGGAAGCCCCAACGCGCGAAACATTGCAGAGGATGACATCCACGACATTGATTGCGGCGATGACTGACGGGGTCATGGCCCCACAATCAGCGCGGCTTTCCAGCTTCGACGTAGAAATTCTGGCGACCTATTTGGGCGCGGCCGCCGATGACGCCGCCCGTCGCGCCGTGGACATGCCGCGATGCGAAGGCGCATTGGCGTTCTCGCAACCGGCTGCCTGGAGCCGATGGGGCGGCGATGTACGCAATTCCAGATTTCGAACTTCGGATACCACGGCCATCACCACGGACAATGTAAGTCGGCTGAAACTGAAATGGTCATTCGGATTACCAAATGCCGTTCGCGCCCGCTCGCAGCCTACGGTGACGCCAGAGGCCATATTCACCGGCAGCCAGGACGGAACCGTCTATGCGCTGGACACCGAAACCGGATGCGTATGGTGGACCTACTATGCTGACGCCGAAGTGCGTGTGGCGCCGTCCATAAAATCAGATTCGCAGGGCCTGCCGGACGCGCTTCTGTTCACCGATTTCAACGCGAACGTTTACAGCATCGACGCGGCGACCGGCGAAAAGAACTGGAAGATCTCCTTGAAGGATCACCCGGTCACGACCCTGACCGGATCACCCACGCTGCACGGAAACCGGCTTTATGTTCCTCTGTCGTCGACCGAAGTCGTCAGCGCTTTCAACCCCGAATACGAATGCTGCACCTTCCGAGGCGGTGTCGTTGCGCTTGATGCAACCACTGGCGAGCGGCACTGGACATTCCACACGGTCCCCGAGCCGCAACCGACGCGCATCAATACGGCAGGCACACAGATGCATGGTCCTTCCGGGGCGCCCGTCTGGTCAGTTCCCACGGTCGATGAAGGGCGCGGTCTTCTCTATTTCGGCTCAGGGGAAAATTACACCGCGCCAGCCAATGAATTGAGCGACGCGATCGTTGCACTCAGCCTGGACACAGGAGAGCTGGTCTGGGCCAATCAGACGATTTCTGACGACACCTGGAACGGCGCCTGCGGCAGTACCAGCGCCAACTGCCCGGAAGAACGCGGACCGGATTTTGACTTTGGCGCACCGCCAATCCTGACTACGCTGCCAAACGGCAAGGACATCATTCTGGCCGGTCAGAAATCCGGCATGGTCTATGCGATGGATCCTGACAATAATGGCGAGACGCTCTGGTCCGCTCGCGCAGGCATGGGCGGCTATAATGGCGGCATTCACTGGGGCATGTCGTCAAATGGCGAGACGCTGTTCGTGGGCATCGCAGACACGCCAGGTCATCACATGACAGAGGGGCCGCCGCGCCACGGTGTACACGCCTATGACGTCGCCACCGGAGCGCCACTCTGGTCGACGATAGAGGAGAAACTCTGCGAAGAGCTGAACGCGCGTTGTTTCCCCGCTGCCTCGGCCCCGATCACGGCGACGAACGACCTCATCTTCGCCGGCGGACTCGACGCGATCATGCGCATCTATTCGGCGCATTCAGGCGAGTTACTCTGGTCGTTTGACACGATGATCGATTTTGAAACCGTCAATGCGGTGCCCGCATCAGGCGGCTCGATCGACAGTGCCGGTCCAGTCCTGATCGGCGACAAACTGATCATCAATTCGGGGTATGACAAGTTCAGGTTGCTTCCGGGCAATTCCCTACTGGTCTTTGAACTCGAAGAGGAATGAAGGAGAGGATTATGATACGCACGGCAACCGCCCTGGCTTTGTTCTTCGTGGCCGCTTGCGCCACGACCGAGGATCAAGGCGCACCGCAGACCGCGGCTCCAATCGTGACCCCGAACGAGGTCGCCGCTGTCTCGCCAACGATCAAGGGCGTTCGGTATGTCATGTCGTCTGTTTCGGACATTGACCGCACCATTTCGTTCTATCAGCAGGCCGTGGATTTTGAGGTCTATAAACGCTACCAGATCGATAGCGGGCAATTTGATCCAGTCTTGTTGTCGGGTACCTCAGGGCCTGCCGAAGTCGCGATCATAAAGACTCCGACGGTCTACCTGAAGCTGATAGATTTTGATCTGGAAAGCGATGAACCAGGCACACCTGGTTCAATCACCGGCCCGGGATACACCCACGTCTGCTATCAATCGAAAACGGACAACTCCGCTTACGCGAAGTTTGACTCTGCCGGACTCTCCATGATCACACGCGGCGATGGCCCGGCCGATCGCGGATATGGAACGGCCTACGCTTATGGAACCGATCTTGATGGCATCATGATCGAGATGGAAGTGCAGGAACGGACACGGCGCGACGACGATGCCTGGATTGGTCACGTCGCCAACGCGACCCCTGACTTGGAGCGGATGTTGGCATTCTACGAACTGCTGCTCGGATACGCCGCCCACAATCGCGCCGAAATCTCTGGAAGCGCGTGGGCCGACTCGGTTGGCGACATTGATGGTCTGGTCATGAAGGGGGGCTGGTCGATGGTGGCCAATCTCGGATTGGAGTTTTGGCAATTTGACGCGCCACGGACGATTGAGCGGTCCGCCCCGGCCACACTGGATTCCATCGGCTACGCTTATCTGGCATTTGAAGTCGGGGACCTGGCGGCTGAGATCACCCGACTGGAACAAATCGGTGTGAAATTTGCGGGAGACCCGATCGAAGAGGAAGGCTGGAAAATGGCGTTCGGATACGATCCCGATGGCACGCTGTTTTCTTTGCAGGAAAACGTCAGCGCGGATCCCGCTGAATCCATCGATGACCTGTTATGGCTGGATCGATCTGCACTCTGAGCGAGAATTGTGAGACTGGAATGAGCGCAAAACCCGAGAAAAAAAGACAAAGATTCTCTCCGGAGAAGCGGCGATCGCTCATCCTCGACTACACGGCTGAAATCGTTGTCCGAGAAGGCGTGGCACAATTATCGATGGAACGTATCGGCAAGGAAGCCGGTGTCAGCAAATCTCTCGTCTATAACTATTTTGAAAGCCTCACAGAGCTTCTCCGTGAATTGCTGGAGCGCGAACATAAAGCGCTTCGCCGACAGCAATTTGAGGCGGCAGAAAAAGCGACGACGCTGGAAGAAATCGTTCAGAATGTGACCCATGAATATCTCAATTACATTTCCGAGCGCGGCCTGATCATCGAGCGCCTGCTGGCTGAACCCAGCGTGTCCAACCTGCACGACCCAACCGAATACAGTCGTGAGGGAGCGGTAAATTACCTGGCCGAAATCATCTCCGATCATCTCGACATGCCGTTTGAACTCGCGACGATGATGACGGACATCTCGTTCGGAATTCCGGCCTCCGCCGGCGAGTATTTGCTGCGCAAGAATGCAGATCTCGAACAAGTGGAGAAGCTCACCGTGAGCATGATCCTCGGTTCGCTGGTCATGGTCCGCAATGATCATTTCACCCGATCCAAAATCACGCGACGTCCGCGAACGGCTGACAATGACTGATCGATCAATGCTGAGACTTCGCGGCGACTCATGAGCCACATTGATCTGACACTCACACTCTCGACCTGTGTCATGTTCATGGCGCTGGTGGCCTGGATTGCGTATCAGCGCTCCAAAGGCGAGGTGAATTCCAAGGACGGCTACTTTCTGGCTGGCCGCAATCTTGGCGGGATTTTCATTGCAGGCTCGCTGCTTCTGACGAACTTGTCAGCGGAGCAACTGATCGGGCTGAACGGCTCGGCCTATGGCGCCAACATGTCGTCGATGGCGTGGGAGGTCACCGCCGCAGTCGCGACGGTAGCGATGGCAGTGATTTTCCTGCCGCGCTATCTCGCAGGCGCTTTCACAACCCTGCCGCAATTCCTGAACGACCGCTTCGACAAAGACGTTCAGCGACTCTCAGTGCTGCTCTTCATGCTCGGTTACGGCCTGGTGACGATCCCTTCGGTGCTCTATTCCGGGTCGATCGCGGTGATCAAACTATTTGATGTGCCGACCATTTTGGGAGTGGGGCAATTCGAAGCCCTGGTCATCACTGTGGTCACGATCGGAATCGTCGGATCAATTTATGCTGTCTTTGGCGGTCTCAAAGCCGTCGCGGTCTCTGATACGATCAATGGAATTGGTCTGTTGATCGTCGGTGTGACCGTTCCGGTGCTCGGCCTGATGGCCCTTGGTGACGGAAACCTGTTCTCTGGTCTCAAGACCATCGCGTCCGAAGCACCTGAGAAGCTCAATGCGATCGGCGATGCATCCGCCCCAACGCCGTTCGGAACGCTGTTTACGGGCATGATCTTTGCCAATCTGTTCTATTGGTGCACCAACCAGTACGTGATCCAGCGCACGCTCGCTGCGCGCAACCTGGCCGAGGGGCAGAAAGGCGTCCTGATGTCCGGGTTCTTCAAGATCCTGGTGCCCTTCTTCATGATGATTCCGGGCGTCATCGCATTCCACCTTTACGGCCCGGGACTGGCCAGTATCGACCAGGCCTACCCGGCGCTGATCCGGGATGTTTTCCCAATTTGGATGATGGGTTTCTTCCTGGCGGTCCTGATGGGCGCGGTGTTTTCCTCGTTCAACTCGCTGCTGAACAGCGCCGCGACCATGTTTACCTTGGACATCTACGCGCCGCTCCGCCAATCGCCGCTTAGTGATCAGCACGCGGTCAGAATCGCCATGATCGCCAGTGTCGTGATCGCCCTGTTCTCTTTCATCGTGGCGCCGCTCCTCTGGTTCGCGCCAGAAGGCCTTTGGCAGATCATTCGAATTTTCACCGGCTTCTACAACATCCCGATCATCGCCATCGTCTTGGTCGGACTGTTCACGCGCCGAGTCCCCGCAATCGGCGCCAAGATCGTCATCGTCGTTCATGTGCTCGCCTATGGACTGCTAAAGTTCGCCTTCAACGATTATGTCACCATCCATTTCCTGCATCTCTACGCCATCCTGTTCGCGCTCGAAGTCGCGATCATGATGACCTGCGGATATCTATCCCCTCGTGAGACTCCGTGGACGTTTGAGCGCAATGAAAAAGTCAGCCTGACGCCGTGGCGGTATACATTGCCGGTATCGGCCACCCTGCTGGCCATGGTCGTCGCTCTGTATCTGTTGTTTTCCCCAATTGGACTGGCAGGTGCCCGGCTCGGGGGCACATATTGGGCCTTGAATGCAGCTCTGGCAGGGGCGCTTGCCTTGATCTGGATGCGGGCCCTTCGATCCAGAGATCACGCCCCGACGTCATCAACTGAATAAGCGCCAACATAAGGAAAAAAGCGCCCATTGATCCACGTAATGGAGCTTTGATCCATTTCGCACGTAATTTTCATCCTGAAGATCGCATTGAAGGGATTGTTACTGACGATTTGTCGTATTAGGAGTCGGTGGAGACGGGCCAACTTAGGGGTAGATATGTTCGATTTGTCAGGGGACGTCGCTCTGGTTACCGGAGGCAATGGTGGTGTGGGACTCGCGTTTGGTCGTGGGTTAGTGAAGTGCGGCGCCAAAGTCGCGATCTGGGGGCGCAACGCGGAGAAGAATGCCAAGGCGGTAGAGGAACTGACCGCACTCGGCGGTGAGGTTGAAGCCTTTGTCTGTGACGTCACAGATGAAGCTCAAGTCGCGTCAGCCTTCGAAGCCACAATTGCACGGTTCGACAAAGTCGATTCCTGTTTCGCAAATGCTGGCGGTGGCGGATATCGCGGTCTGTCGCATCAAACCGATAGACAGGCCTGGCTGGATACGATCGATCTCAACCTGATGAGCGTGGTCCAGACCTGGGCGCCGGTCACAGAGCACATGCTGCAACGCGGCGAAGGCGGTCGCCTCATCGTGACCTCTTCAGTCGCCGCGCTAATGGGAACCGGCGGAGCCGCGGGCTATTCCACCACCACGGCGGCTGTGCTTGGCCTTGTACAAGCGCTGGCGGTTGAGCTCGGACGCTCTGGCATCCGGGTCAATGCCATATTGCCCGGCTTCATCGAAACGGAAATGTCTCTGACGACAAGCCAGGCGTTTCAGGAGTCCGCGCGTCGACGCGCTGCGATCGGCCGGATCGGAACGCTGGAAGATATGGAGGGGGTCGCTGTCTTCCTCGCTTCGAAGCATAGCGACTTCATGACGGGCCAAGGCATGGTCATGGACGGCGGCCACACGATTTTCCCGATGTAAAGACCGGTCGGCGGCGATCGCCCTGCCCTCTGATTCGGAATAGCGTCTGCTCAGCCGATCCGCTCGCAATTGGTTTCCACGACACCGCCATTATTTGGCACCACGAACCGGTTGGTCATGTGATTTGGGGAGCTGGTCGGGGTGGCGAACCAGCTGAAAATGGCATGATTGGAGGGCTGTAGTCTGAACTTGAACAACCAGTTCGGCGATGACGGGTCTGGCGGCAAGGCCGTCCAGTCCCCCTGGCCGGAAACCTGATAGATCCGGTTGGTGGCCACATAGATGATCGTCCCTTGGCCGGACAAGCTTCCATCGGCGGCGATGTTTGCGATCAGGTCGATGGATACGACGCTGCTGTGCACGATACAGCGCCATCTGCCAGTTGGCGCATCCGGCCGCTTGGCCGCAACCGCTGGTTCGTCGCCATATGGGGTCGGCGCTCCGATCGGAACGGTTTCCACATCGCCTTGAAACGGCGCACTGGCGGCCTGCAACCGTACCTGATCGACAGGGGTGTCAGCCGTCGGCGGTGCACTCGATTGGGCGAGCGAACCCGACTTGCCCAGTGTCTGTTGCAGTTTGCGAGAGGCTGCCAGTCGCCGCGCTTCTACGCGTTGTCTCAAGGAATCGAACTTGTCATCTGTCATCGGATTGGTCCTCCTAATGTAAAAGGCGTAGCCTGACGGAAAAACGGGCCAGACCTCTGGGTTATCTGGAGGCGCTGACCGTCAGGAGCGGGGTTGCACCCTCGCTGGCCGCCGATTGCAGAGAGAGTAGGAACAGGATCAGATTGAACGTGGTCTTGGATTCCAGGTCGCTATCATCGATCCAGAACCAGTGATCTCGATACTGGATTTTCACGAAGGCTCGGTCAGGTTCCTGTTTCGAATTTTTGACCTGAAACTGCTCACCGAGAAAAGCGCGCCAGGTCGATGTCTCGCCGGACTCAATCCGGCTGTCTGTCACCAGCCCCTCAGCTTCATGCACGGCCGGAACACTGACCGCATGCGACAAGTTATAGAGTGCGCCGAGAACCGTGCGCGTTTGCGCCAGAAGCGCGGCGTCTTCATCGGCCATGCCGCGAGCCACCAGATTGAGTTTCGCCTGGCAGGACTCAATCCCGAGCAAATGTTTGAGGTCATCGCATTCTGGTCCAGGGGCGGCATTCACAGACAGGTGCGTCTCAGGCTCGGCGCCATCATCGGCGGGGACTTGCTCGACATAAACCTGTTCGCCCATCTGAAGCTGGCGGAGCAACCTGGCGAGGCGCCGAAATTCCTGATTGTTCGGCAAGACAGGCGGCGTCGGGCCAGACGCGCTCGGCGCGTTCGACAATCGTCCCAGGCGCTCGACGCAGCAGGTCATCAAGCGCTCGATGCTCCACCCGGAATTGGCCAGCAACACGATCGTCTCTGCCGATATGGGCGACAGCAGATTGGTCGCGAACTCCGTGCCTGTCACCGGGGCGTACGAGATGGTCGGAGTCTCAGAATATCCGGCGCTCGGCGTGATCACGGAGGCGCCATCACTCGCGCGGCGAAACGGGATGGCATTCTCCGCCGACAGCCCGGCTGAGTATTGATGCTGGGTCGTCACACTGGTGATGTTCATGAACACGACAGTGTCGCGATATCTCAATCGAACCAGATTGAGCAATAATTGCTGATCCTTCGAGTCCGCGATCGCCGTATTATAGTTATAGCCTGACGGCACGATCGTCTTCGCGCCATAGCTGGTAGCGCATCCGGACAGGCCAAGTGCCAGCGCCGAAAGCGCAAGTTCAATGAGTCCCCGTTTCATTTCTCCCCCCTTCCTAGTCCCGCAGGCGTTTCTTGAAATCGCGCTTGGCGGTTTCCAGGTCACTGGACAGGCGGGCGCGCAAATCACCTTTCAGGCGGCCGAGCCCCGATGCGGCTGCGTCGAGAGTCGCTTGTGACACGCCCACGCCTTTCATGGCGTCGATCATGCTTGGTCCGGAGAGTGCAAACCCTTCGGCCTGTTCGATGGCGCCGATGGTCCAGAATTCTTCCGCCCGTGCCCAGGTATCCATGGTCTCGAACGGGATCCGACAATAGCCCTGATCGGCCCACATTGGGCCCCAGCTATTGCGCACCAGATAGGTCTTGTCCGACAGGTCGTAGCCGACAATGATCATGGCATGTCCGGTCGGTGGCTGGACTTGTGGCGGCAATTGATCGGGACGTGGCATCGCACCGGTTTGCGCGGCGATTTCGAAATAGACTGCCGGTGCCGACATGCCGAACACGACAGGCAGTCCTTGTGCCAGAGCTGCAAGCGCCGGCGCACCACGCGGTGTTCTTGCGTATTGCACCGCCTCGTACTGCATCGCGTTTTCGTAGCAATTGGCCGGTGGTTGCGCCATGACCATGGCCGGTTCGAAGGGCCATAGCCGCTCTTCGCAGGCGCCATATGCCAACACCGCGGCCATGCCGTGATGGATCAGACTGCCCGTATCCTGCATCTGATTCCCGGCCAATGAACGCGCATTGTAATAGACGAACAGACGCGACATGTCCGTGAGCGGCAGGCCTACCTTCTTCTGATGAATTTCCAGCGCGCTGACCACCGCATTGGCCACGCAGGAATTGGTCGTCAACTGGCTCTCGACCGGTGGGCAATGCATACGCAGATCAATTCGTTGCGGCAGATCAGCTGATGGCGCGCCCAGCATGGGCGAAGGTTTGGGGGCGTCTTCAAATAGACACCCGTTAAGACTGTATTCGCTCCACTTGTCGGACATGTTGGGTCCTCCATCACTAAGGTCTACGGGGGTGAGGTCAGCGCCGACCGGCGTATTGTTTGCGCCGCAAATGCCGCAAATGTACGAGAAGACGGGCAAGGGTGACTTGCAGTTATAGCATTCGGACATGGCAAGACCTCCGGGTATGAATTGGCGCGTTCATCGCAACACCGGACACGGACCACCGGGCGCATGGTTCACATGCATCTGTCCCTGTTCGAGAACCACGCCGCTGAACGGATCGAGCGTCTGGAAATTGATGTGGCAATTGCGATCCCAGACCAGGCGCCCCTGAAACGTCAGACCAAGTTCAGGTGCCTGCAAAGTGTAGGAGCCGTTGGCCCCGGAGAAAGAGCCCGAGATCTGCAGATTGTAACCATCGGCGCTGCGGCCGGAGCCAGAGAACTGCCCATTCGAACGCACCCGCATCGAATAGGTTGTGCCAAGGCCATCATTCCACTGGCCAGAAAGGTCCGCCAGGGTCGGCAGCCGCGGGTCGGGAACAGGATCTGGATCTGGCCCAGGCCTCGGTATCGGGTCAGGAACCGGATCGTCCCACACCTCTCCCAAGCAAAGGGCACGCTCTTGGCCGAACAATCCGTCACACGGGTCGGTCATACCGCCATCATCCGGAATCATCATGCCGATGACGCCGAGCGCCAGGACGCCGCCCAGCGCGACCCCTGACCATTTGAGAATTTTCGCGACCGGAATGTCACTCGTCGGTCCACTGGGTTTGTTGAAATTCATATCGCGTCCAGCGAAGGCGAGCTCCAGTGCTTCGAGATAGTCCTTGGCTGTTTGCGGTCGATTGGCGGGCCGGTTCGACAAGCCCCGTTCTATCAAGGCGTCGATGCCGGTTGGCACATCTGAGCGACCGCCCGATGGTGGCTGCCAGTGTCCTTGCGGGACCACATCCATGAGTAACTCGTAAAACATGACCGACAGGGAATAGAAATCAGCTGCGGGACCCGCACTATCGGGATTGGTGATCTGCTCCGGCGCCATGTATAGGGGCGTGCCCAACCCGGTCCCGGTTCCCGTCCCACTATCCTGTGCGCCACCGGTCGCCCGCGCGATCCCGAAATCGAGAATCTTCAAAGGCGCTGCTTCATCTGTGGGTTCGCCGGTCAGAACGATGTTCTCGGGCTTGAGATCGCGGTGAATCACGCCGGCCTCATGGGCGGCGCTCAATCCTTTCAGCGTCTCGGCAATGATCCGGCAGGCCACGATCAGACTGATGTCTTCCCGATCCTGGGTCTTCTGGCGATGCCAGGCCCGCAGCGACTGCCCGCCGAGATATTCCATCGAGACAAAGGGCTGTCCGTCTGACTCGCCGACATCATAAACCGCGACGATATTTGGGTGGCGAATATCGCGCGCGGTAATTCCCTCAGCGATCAGTTTCTTGATCGCATTGGTCCCGGACAGGCGTTCCGGCCGGATCAGTTTGAGCGCCACTGTCTTCTCACTCAATTTGTCGGTTGCGCGATAGACGACGCCCATGCCGCCCCGTCCGACAATTTCTTCGATTGTGTAGCGATCGGCGAACTGAGTGCCTGCCTCAAGGACCGCGGCTGAGCTTGAACGGTCATCCTGTGTCGGGGCGTCTGCGAGCGTTTCCAGCCCGCCCACCGTCATCATCGTGCTTTCCACCACCTCTGCAGCAGGGGCATCCAGCTGGTGTCCGCAATCGGGACAGAATTTGGCGTCTGCATCGACCTTTGCGCCGCAATTTCCGCAATGAGCCATGGCCTAGGTTCCTTGTCCTCTGGCAGGTGACCGTGTGACGGTGACCTGGGTGACTGTTTTGTGTTCCGCGTGAAACTGGACCCGGAGCGAGAGCGCATCAGGCGCCTTGACCACCGGACTGATCCGCGCGCCATCGTTCAAGGCGACCACCTTCCCCGGACCGAACGCGTCGCCATCGACGCGAAGGCCGCCACTCCCGGTGACCCGCAGCATCAAACGATCACATTCGATATAAAGCTCGAAATGACGCCGCGAGATCAGCCGGCTGAGATCCTCATCCAGCGTCCCGTCCTGGGATTCGACAAGCAGGCGGACGTCCCCTGTTCCGCCCGCTTGTCGCCCGCGCGCGCGGCCCACCGAAAGCAGACTGTCTGCTGTCAGAATTGGGCCGTCGCTTGGGACGTGTTCCGGCGCGAACCCGCGCCATTGCACGGACACGCCGCGCGAGACGGCGAGGTCCTTGCTGATTCCGCGAATACCGAGGCGGCGCTCTTCCACCTCTACGCGCTCCATGACCAGGTGGAGTGCTTCGGCGGTGGTTTCCAGTTCAGCGGACGTCTCGGTCTTGCCCGAGATATAGACGGTGTTGCCGTGGCCCGCTTCTGTACCCCCCACCGTCACGGTCGGCCCGACGGACTTGTCTTCCGCCTTGACGTGGAGCCGCAACGAAGCCGCAAACGCGTAGCGCTCTTCGCGCCAGCGCCACCGGCTGGCGACTTCCACCAGGACTTCAATATTATGGGCGCCCGCGCGATCGAGGTTTCGGGCCGTAATCGAGACCGGCCGAGTCTGTCCGGCGTCGAGGCGTTCCCAACCGAGACTCTCGGTTCGCCATTCGCCCGATGCTTCGCGGCTCCAGATGCGCGTCACGAAGATTGGGCGTCCGACCACGGACACATTGGCGATCGAAACGGGCAGCGCGACCGCGCCGCCGACCTTGGCGACTTTCAGAGCGCCGGAATCCACCTGGACATGCGGCGACACACAGACCGTGCACAATCCCTCATCATCCAATAACCCGCCACACTCTTCCGCCGCCATGCACCGGATCAGCGGTTTCCCGCAATCCCCGCAATAGGTTGCGTCTGCATCTACCGCGGAGGTGTAGCAGCACTCTTTCTGAGTCCGGCGCGGCATATGGGGAGGGGCGCTCGCTTGCGGCATGATCAGGTCCGCATCTTGTGACCGCAGCCAGTGCAGAAATTGGCTTTGGCAGGCAGCGATCGACCGCATTTGGGGCAATCCACCATGGTTGGTGTTTCACCCAGGTCATCGCTTGAACCGCTGCTCTCTTTGCCACCGGCGCCGTGCGCGACGCCACTTGCCCCGGCCATCCCGGCCTTGAGGATGTTTAGCTCATGCTCACGGCTCGCCGCGCGTTCTTCCGCAGCGCCTTTGATCAGCTCTCGCATAGACTCCATTGTGTCCTCGCCAGCTTTTGCATTGGCGCGCGCTTGTTCCTTGAGAACATCCGCGACATCTGGAGACAGGCCCGCATTGATCGCCATGATCTGCTCCGGCGTCATTTTGGCCCCCGCTTGCAGCTGTGCCACGCGGCTGTCCGCGTCCGCTTTCCCTTCAGCAATCTTGTTGGCTGAAGCGGCATCCGCTTTCTTGATGTCCCGCGCTGCGATCTTGTCCTCGACGCCTTGCTCCAACTCCATCAGGGTTCGCAAATTGTCCGCCGATTGTTTGGCTGCGATCTTGCTGATCTCGAGGTCCATGCGTTGTTTACGATCATCGATATCCTGATCGGAAAACGCACCAACCTCTTTCATCTTCGCGATATGTTTCGCATCCAGCAGCTCGATGTCGCGTTCCGTTGTCCGCAACCGCGCAGCTTCCTTGGTGAGATCAGTAAGATGGGTCGCCTCAGCGAGTTGACCCTCCATCTTGGCGGCCCGCTCTGTGCGCAGCACTTCGATCTCATGCGCGAGCGCTTCCATTTCCTGACGGCGGGTGGCCGCTTCGCGCGCGTCGAGGAATTCGACTTCGCTCTTCAGCACCATCTGCGCCAGTTCATCTTCGCTGGCATTTTCCAGCTTCGCGAGATCAACAGTCGACGCGACCTTGATACGGGTCGCTTCAGATTGGCGATCGACTTCGCGTGTGAGCAATTCGAGCTCGTAATCGAGGGCTTCTTGTTGACGTGCAACTTGTGCACGCTCAAAGGCCTCGCGTTCGACCGCATTCATTGCCCAGGTCACGCTCGCCGACCGCACCATGACGCCAAGATCACCGCAAATGCGCTCTGCTTCGGTCATCAAGTCAGCTTGAATCTTGTCCTGCAGACCCGTTTCACCGCGGATCTCATCGGCATTGACGCTGCCAATCGCCGCCTCGAAGACGCGATCATTGAAGTGCGGTGCAATCCGTTCGACCACGTCAGAGCGCGTCAGGGCATTCTTGCCGGTGGCCGGAATATCGCCCGTCCCTTCATCCGTTTGCTGGCGAGAAACCCCGCCCATCAAACCGAGAATGTTGGCGGGTCGGTCAGGATTGAGCTGGAGCTCGAGCGTTGCCACGCCGGCAACTTCGACACTGTCCTTCGACATGGCCTTGACTGGGAATTGCACCGAGAAAGGCTTCAGGTCCGCGAGCATCAGCGCGATATGCGTGGACCCGCCGACGACACTTTTCACAGCCGTGGCCAGGCCACCGACAGAGAAATGCGCACCCTTGAACGTGTCGATCAGTTCGCCATTGCGAAACAGGAGAGCAGCAAGATCCGGCGGCGTCGCAAAACGCTTTTCGAAGAAGCCCTTGAATTCACTCTCGCGGACAAATTCTGCAAGAAGATTGGGATCAGTAAGTACGAGTGGTTCCGAGGCCATGGATCAGCCCTCCTGCCAATTGCGGTCTACGTAAAAGCGATAAATCTGGAACAGGATCACGAGCCCCGCGACAGAGAACGAGATCGGGTGGTTCTGGATCACCGTGAGGATGCGCTCCGTGGTGGAGTATTCGCGCATCATGTCGCCCATGCGGGTCACCTGGAAAATCGCCCCAAATATCATGGTCGCGAGCGTGAACAGCGACATGAAGAAGCTGACAAAGCGCGCCAGTTTCTGGCTCAGGGTTGGTCTTGGCCGATGCGCCCGGGCGGCGGCGCGGGCTTCTTCACGTTCCCGTCGCTCGATTTCCTTGTCGAATGTCTCACCGCGCTCGATGGCTTCGGCGCGCGCCTTGTTATCAACTGAGAGAAAATCGGGTTGCGCGTCCTTGTTCTTGCTGCCGGCATTGACCGGCGTCAGATTGGAGGCGCTCCGGCGCCACCAGACAAAGACAGTAATCGCGAGCCAGACCGCTACGGTCACCATTGTGATGTTGAACAGCAAGTCGATCAGTGGCCACGCTTCAGGTGGGATCTGGTTCAAAGTCTCCGGCATGGTGTTGTCCTCAAATTACCCGTCTATTGGGGAAGGCGCAGAGTTGCGGGGGATCGGGTCAAAGAAATTTTCTGGCCCCGCGGCTTATCCGGAAAATCCGTCGCCAACTCCGAAGTCACGGCGTGCCGAAACGATGGTGACCATGGCGCCCGCGAGGACATCCAGGAAACACATCATGGTCAGCATGAAGAATTCGGACGTGGCGAAGCTCTTGAACAGAAGGAACTCGAACACGCAGAACATCAGCACGAACATGGAGGCCGCATGGTTCATGATCGCCGTCGATCGCGTGCTGGTGGCTTTGATGACTTCGATGAAGAGCATCACGAAGCCGAGGAACAGCACGCCGTCGCCGACGCTGAACTCCCAGCGCACGCCTGAGATCATCGGCATTCGGATCAGGCTACTATCCAGACTGGACAGCGCCGGCGAAATCGCGGCGTCCCCTCCCCCGCCGCCAAATATTGCGATCAGATTATAGACCAGGACCGGTACCAGTAGCAGCGGGAAGAGCGTTAGTGCGTGTCTCATTTGATCGACCTTTCGCCTCGATTTCATATGCGGCACGCCATCAGAACAGCGGGCCATATCTGAGTAGGCGCAAGAATGAGGATAACCGGGTCAGCGTCTAAATATCGCCACCCAGGAAAGGGCTAGCCCTTGTGTTTGAGGGATTATTGCCACTAGTCTTCGCGCGTGGGGTAGGATGAAAAATGTGAGCGAAACGGATTCCAAAGCACTCTTGAAAGCCTGGAGATCGGGCGACACAAACGCACGTGATCAGCTATTCGCGCTGCTTTACAGTGAGCTTCGGCAAGTTTCAGCAGCACTGCTACGTGCCGAAAGCAACAATTCTCTGTCCACTGGCGACCTCGTCAATGAAGCCACATTGCGTCTGATCCGCCTGGATCAAATAGACTGGGTCGACAAGAGTCATTTCCTCGCGCTTTCCGCCCGCGCCATGCGGCGGGTGCTCATCGATCATGCGCGGAAGAAGAAGTCGGACAAGCGACACCACCACAAGGTGACTCTGGTGACCCGGCTGGAAGGCGTCGAGCAAAGACTGGACATTGATCTGCTTGAAAAAGCCCTGATCCGGCTGGCAGTCATCGATGCGGACAAAGCCGGCATCGTCGAGCTTCGATACTTTGGCGGCATGAGCCTGCCGGAGATATCAGAGGTTGTGGGCACATCGGAGTCGACGGTGAAACGCCAATGGCGTGTCGCACGTGCCTGGCTCCTGGATGCAATGAAGGAGGGGCAAGATGTCAGAGGCTGATGCATTGGAACAACGCGCGCTGGCGCTCGTATCTGAGGCATTCGAACAAGCGAGCAGCGATCGCATCGCTTGGTTAAAAGCGCAAACGGGCTCGGACACAGCCCTGTACGAACGGGTTGTATCCCTGCTGAATGCCGACGGGTCCGCTGGCCGAGTCCTACGCACTGGCGGCGCCAACCAGGACCTCGGAGAAACGCCTGCCCCCGAACGCGCCGGATCGTACAAAATCGGCGACCTAATCGGCCGAGGCGGCATGGGCGCCGTCTATCGCGGGGAGCGTGATACCGGGGATTTTGAGCAAACGGCGGCGATCAAAGTCATTCGTCCTGGCGTGCTCAGCGACAGTTTGATTGCGCGGTTTGAGCGCGAGCGACAGATCCTTGCCGACCTGACCCACCCGAATATTGCCCGATTGCTGGATGGCGGCGCGCTGGAGGACGGTTCGCCCTATTTCGTCATGGAGTTCGTTGACGGAATGCCAATTACCGATTGGGCGGATGAGCGTGATTTGGACACGGCAGATCGCGTCTGGATATTTCGAGACGTCTGCGCCGCGGTCAGACATGCCCACCAGAACCTGATCGTGCATCGCGACCTCACCCCTTCCAATGTCCTCGTCACTCAGGCGGGCACCGTGAAACTGATCGATTTCGGCATCGCCAAGCCGCAGGCAGATGAAGACTTGCTCGCAGAACATGCCAACTCGGACAGCAAGTCATTGGCATCGTTGAGCTTTACGCCTGGCTATGGTGCCCCCGAACGGGCCGAAGGCGCGCCCTCCAACACACTCTCGGATGTCTACTCACTCGGCAAACTGCTCGAGTCCCTGCTTCAGCGTCAGAGCCCAGACGCCGACCTGGCGGCGATCATTGCTAAAGCCGCCGCGACCGCGCCAGGGGATCGCTACCCTTCGGTTGATGCCTTGATAGAAGATCTCGGCAACCAACGCTCGGGCTACCCTGTCGACGCCCGCGGCAACGGGTCCGGATATCGCTTCGCCAAATTCCTACGCCGCAACTCAATGGCGGTTTCCGTCGGTGTAGTTGCATTCATGGGGCTCGCTGGCGCGCTGGCAGTCACCTCGTACCAATATAACCGCGCAGAAACGGCGCTCGCGGGCGCCAATGCCCGATTTGAGCAGGCCCGCTCGCTCAGCAAAACTGTGATCATCGATGTCTATGATGCTATCGAGCAAATTCCAGGCACATTGGAAGCGCGTCAAAACCTGGCCGGGATCGTCAAAGACTATGTCGAGGAATTGGCCACCGACCCCAACGCCCCGGACGATGTTCTCCTCGACATTGCGATTCAGAACACGCGCCTCTCCGATTTGTATGGTGGGCTTGGTGTCGCAAATTTCGGCGACACCGAAACGTCCTACAGCCTTTTGTTACAAGCCGAGGAGGCGCTGGATAGCTTGCTCGCGCGCACACCCGATTCGGTTGCCGCGATCGATGAAATGGCCTGGGTAAAACGGCTCAAGGCGAACCAGGAGCTGACCTATCAACTGGATGTCGCGTCGGCCCGAAAGACCAATGAAGAAGGCCTGGCCTTGATTGCACGCGGGATGAGCCTGCCCGGGGCTGAAGACACGCGCCTCTATTTCAGGCTTTGGAATTCGCGGACCGATCGCGTGAAAATCCTCATGTACGAAAATGATTATGAGACCGCCATCGCCGACGCAAAACGCTTCCGCCAAGAACTGGCGGCAAGCACATATGATGAGGCGCCACAGCGCCGAAACTCCCGAATGGCCTATTTTGCGCGGCTCGAGGGGGAGGCCTATTCAGATACTCAGCAATGGGCGCAGGCGGTCGAGCCTCTGGAGTTTGCAATTGCCAATTACGATACGATCCTCGCGTCGGACACTTCTGCTTACTATTACAACCTGCAGAAGATGACCGCGCTCGGGCCATTGGTGATGGCGCAACTGCAACTCGAGAACGGTCCCGAAGCGCTCGCACGCGGTCGAGAAGCGGTCGAGATTGCCGAAACCCTGCGTGATGGCGACCCAAGGGATGCCTCAGGCCGAGGCTATGTCGCGACTCAGTTGGAAATGTTGGGGCGCGTGGAGATCGAGTTTGGGGACGCTGCCAAAGCCCTCTCTGCAACCGAAGAGGCCCTCGAGATTCGCCGCAGCGTCATCGCCGACTTCCCCGACACGCTCGGTCATCGCCGCGATTATGCTGGCTCGCTGAAAACCGCCGCCATCGTCTTCCAGAAAGCCAATCAGAACACGCGGGCTTGCGACGCGCTCGCCCTGTCTTCCGCCGAACTGGGCGCGCTTCTGGAGGGAGATACGTTGACCGAACTCGAACAAGAAGTCTGGATTCCCGAAGTCGCCGCACGCCAGGCGGAATATGGCTGTCGCACCGACTAGGCGTAGATGAAACTCACCGGCGCTTCGCCATCAAAGATAGCAGCGGTCAGGCGCCCCCCGAAAACGGCACCTGTATCAATGTTGATACGCTTCGAACGCGCCTGAATCTGGTCCGGGTAGAAGTCGTCTGTGGGCGTGTGTCCGTGCACCACCGTCCATCCATCCAGCGTTGAATTCCGCCAGCCGGCGACATCGAAGAATTGTGGCGACCGAGTCCATAAATAAACTTCCTCGCGCTCATCCGGAAACTCGACCGGGTTTATACCGGCATGGACGAATATCAGTTTGTCATCAGACTCGACATGAATCTTGGGAAGCGCTTTGAGCCATTTGATATGCGATTTCGGTATCGGATAGGCCCCGGACAGGCGATAGCTCGCTACGGTCTCCTCGCCGCCATTCATCAACCAAGTCTCGTAATCCGTCGGACCGGTCGCTTGCAAGCCATTCAGCATCATGGCTTCGTGGTTGCCTTGCAGGCAAACGCAGTCACGCCCCATTCGGTCTTGCGCCTTTATCAGCGACTCGATCACGCCTGCGCTGTCGCTGCCTCGATCAACATAATCACCCAGATGGATCAGCCGCTTCTTGCGTCCGCCATACAATATGTCATGTCGTTCTTCGATCAGACTGTGCAATCTGCGTAATCGAGAAGCTTCGCCATGCACGTCTCCGATCGCGTAAAGAACGGCCGACTTGGAAGGTGTTTTCTCTGAGCTGAACAATCTGAATTCCAGTTTCGTGTTTGGGTGTAGGGCCCTTCAAATTGAATAGGCGCGATCTATGACGAAATCTGGTCATGCAAATGTCAGCTGGATATTGTCAGAAGCTGACCTCGGTTTCGAGGACATTTCTGCCAATGGTACGCGCTGCTTAGAATCGGCTCAAAAAATCTGAGATTGCCTCAACCGCTGAGGGCTCATCGAGCATTGGCGCATGCCCCCGCCGGGGAATATAGACGAGGTGGCTACCGCGATGGCGCCGGTGCATGCGCGCGGCCATTTTTGAGGTGAGAATGTCGGAGTCCTCACCACGCAAGATCAAAAGTGGCCGCGATTTCAGCTTACCGAACAGCCGCCACATCGCGAATTTCATCATCCGGCTGGGTGGCTCGATCGAGAACTGATCCATGATCTTCGGATCGTAATCCGGCACAATTGTTCCGTCCTCTTCTCGTCGACAGGTCCGGTGGGCAAATGCCTCCCAGTCGGCAGATGTATAGTCTTGATAAGCGACGTTTTGGGTTTCTGCGATTGCCACCGCCGCAGCCGACCAATCGGTATAAACGGGCGTCTTCGTGGCATAGGCTGAAATACGAGCAAGGCCAGACGGATCTGGAATCGGACCAATATCGTTGAGGATGACGCCCGCAATTCGTTCGGGGATCCTGTCCATGAGCAGCATGGACATCAGACCGCCCATAGACGTCCCGATCAGCACCACACGAGCGAGGCCGAGATGATCGAGCAGCGCGATCATATCGTCAGCATACTGCGCCGGATTGTACAGGCTGGAATCATCACATCGGTTCGATCGACCCCGGCCCCGAACGTCGACACTGATATAGCGATGTTGATGGCCAAGCGCCGCGATCATCGGCTCGAAGTCTTTGTGGTTGCGCGTCAGGCCATGCATGCACAAAGCGGCGAGCGGTGCATCGGGATCGCCATAGGCGCGCGCATAGAGCGTCAGCTCGTCTCCGCTTCGATAAAAGATATCGCCGGTCATCATGACATCTTAGCAGCGCGTTCGGCATCTCGAGAATAGGTCCGCGCCGACAAAACAAGCGCAAGGATGCTGAACGCGTTGAGCAGCAACATGAACTCCAATGCCGCCTTGAGCGGCGTTACGTGACCGGCATTTGCCATCCAGTCGCTAAGGACGCCGACAATCGTTGGGCCGCCACCAATGCCAATCAAGGTCAAGCACAAGAGCATGAATGCCGCCGCGAAGGCCCGCATTCGCAGACCGACAAGCTCCTGCGACGCGGTATAAGCGACGCTCGCGTAAACGAGCCCGATGAAGCTTGGTACGACGTTCCAGGCATAGGCCGCCATGATCGTATCGGCTTGCAGGAAGAACCAGGCAAATGGCAGCGCAATGGCGGCGCAGACTGCGATGATGAGTGGCCGCCAGATCAGGTTCTTTCGCGACAACCGATCGCAAATCAGTCCCAGCACGACAGCGCCGACGCCGCCGACCCCGCCGATCAAGAGGCCGAGCGGCGCGGCGACGTCGCCCGGGCCCACCTCATAGGTGCGCTGCAGATGGCTCGACGTGAAAACCAGGAAACCGTTCGCTGAAACACAGATCAAGCTGCACCCGAACAGGAGCCAGAGAAAGGAAGACTGTCCGCCGATGAATTTCAACGTCTCGAACAAGGTCGGCGCTTCGCCCTCATCCTGTCGCTGTTCTACCGCGCCGCGCACTGGCTCTTTCAAGGTAAAGCGCACAACAGCCGCAAGGACGAGCCCCGGCACGCCAGCCACGAAAAAGGCGACCCGCCAGCCCCAGGCTTCGTAAACATAACCGCCCATGATGAAGCCGGCGAGAATACCCAAACCGATACCAGTGGTGTAAATACCGAGCGCCGTGGCGCGTTCGTGGGGCGCATAGAGGTCGGATATCATCGACGTCGCTGGCGGCGTTCCGCCTGCCTCACCAACGCCAACGCCCATGCGGGCAAGAAGCAGATGCCAAAAGTTCTGAGCGAACCCCGAAAGCGCAGTCATGCCCGACCAAATAGTCAGCGCCAGGGCAATGATTGACCGGCGATCACCGCGATCAGCCCACATCGCAATTGGAATACCCAGCGTGGCATAAAACGCGGCAAAGGCCAGACCTGAGAGGAGACCTAACTGGCCGTCGCTCAACCCAAGATCAGCCTTGATGGGCTCCAGCAGGATGACCAGGATTTGGCGATCAATATGATTGAACGTGTAAACCAGCGTCAAAATGATCAGGACATAAGTCCGCGACTGGGTGTGGGTGGCGCTGGGTTGCGCCTGCAGGGTCGGCGAAGAAGACGTCATGACAGCCCGCTCGGAAGAGGATGGATCTAAGGTGCGACAAGAAACGCAATCAGCCAGCCGCTGGGAGGTAAGTAGGTCGGGCTGGCTGATCGCAACTCAATCGATCAGAAGTCGACTGATAAAGAGGCCGTGACGGTGGTCGGGGCGCCGTAGAATGCCGAGTAGGCACCATCAATACCGAGCTGGCTTGGCGTCACAAAATTGTACGCTGCAACGCGGTATTCTTCGTCCGTCAGGTTCCGCCCGTGCAGACCGAACGTGTATTTCTCAGATGGCGAAGTCCACACGATGCTCAAGTCTGCGAGTGTATAGGAGTCCGGGTCCAGGGCGGGTCCACCCGCGGGGAAGATGGCGCTTTGGCCCGCTGGGAAGCCCGGGTTCTCGACATTGAAGAGATGATACTCATCACGATAGGACAGCGCCCCCGTGATTGAGATTTCGCCTTTGTTCGGACCAAGCTCATTCGTGTAGTTCAGGGCCACGCGACCTTGCATCTCGGGCGTGTTCTGGGTCACGAACTGGTCAGCGATGTTCATATCGGCGGAGATGATCTCGGTGATCTCTGCGTCGATCAAACCAAGATTGCCGAGCAGCGTGAACTCATCGGAGATGTACCATGTGCCTTCAATCTCAAGCCCTGTATATTCGGACTGACCGGCATTGAAGACTGAGGATACGAATGTGTCATTGATACCATCATTGTCGGAATCCGCACCGTTCTGCACGGTGATCTGTTGATCGGAATATTCAGCGAAGAATACCGCGGTGTTGAGCAGCAGAGTGTCATCGAAGAATGAGCCTTTGAATCCCAGCTCATAGCTGTCGACGAATTCCGGTCCGAACCCTTGCTCGGACAGGCCCGTCGGGTCGAGATCAGCCCGCGCACGTGGGTCAAACCCGCCAGCTTTGAAGCCTTGAGCGAAGGTCGCGTAGATGTTCAGATCGTCATGTGGCTGATACGACAATGAGACCCGCGGCGTGAATTCTTCATCCTCTCGCGTCAGGCCCTGGAAGTCGGTTTGGGCGACAAAGAAAACAGAGGTCGTATTGGTCGGATCGAATGACCCGGACCCAGCGCCCAGCCAGACCTCCCGCAGCACATCAGCCGTGGTTTCATCCTGCGTGAATCGACCGCCCACCGACAGGCTCCACTCATCAGTGAGATCATAGGTGAAATCGCCATAGACAGAGAAATTCTCTTTCTTCTGATCACCGGCTTGATAGACGGTTAGCCCGAGGCCGCCCAGGATCACATCGAAATCACCACTGGCATTGCCATCCAGGTAATAGATCCCGGCCACACCGGATAAACGCTCACCGGTGTACACGAGCTGGAACTCCTGGCTGAACTGGTCGTCCTGATAAGTTGCAGGAACGTCGAAATCGTTTTGAGGGAGAGCGTCGAAATCAATTGGCGTGACCGTCGAGCCTTCGCGATAAGCGGTGATCGATTTCAATGTCACATCCGAATTCACTGCCCACTCGCCGGTAAGCGAGTACCCTTCGGTTTCAACCGAGTTGGCGTCTCCAATGCCGGCCCGCGTGTCAAAGACATTGCTGGTCACCGGAATTGTGCCATCTGCGCTCGGCAACAGGCGATGGCCGTGCTTGGCATTTGAATCATCTTCCGAGCGATCATAGGCGAGGCGGAAGAACAAGTCGCTGGTCGGTTGCCATTCAGCGCTCAGGCGATAGGCAAGCACATCCTTGTCATAGTGCTCAGCGCCTGTGTTCAGGTTGGTGCCATAGCCGTCGCGATCATATTTCGCGATGGCACCGCCAACCGCGAATGTGTCACTCAACGGCACAGATCCAGAAACGATCGCATCCAACTGACTGAAAGAGCCGACATTGACCTTGGCTTTCAGGTCTGGCTCGTCGCCAAGCTTCTTGGTGACGTATTTGATCGCACCGCCAATTGTGTTGCGTCCGTATAGCGTCCCTTGCGGGCCACGCAGCACCTCGATCCGCTCAATATCGAATATGTCGAGGATGGCGCCCTGCGGACGGGCGACATAGATATCATCGACATAAAGACCGACGCCAGGTTCAAATCCCCAAAGTGGGTCTTGCTGTCCAACCCCTCGGATAAACGCGATCAATGTAGAGTTTGACCCGCGGGCCACTTCGATGGTCGCGTTGGGTGTCGACCGCTGAATGGTGGTGATGTCGACCGCCCCGGTGGCTTCGAGTTGTTCCGCGCTGAAGGCGGATACGGACAAGGGCACATCGAGTAAATTCTCTTCGCGGCGTTGAGCGGTCACCTTGACCGCGCCCAGACGCCGAGCTTCCGGTTCTTCATTCGCGTCTTGCGCAAGGCCAGGCGCTGCACCGAGACCGAGTGCCAACGTGGATACCAGGCAGAGACGAGTTGTCGTTGTAAGTGCGGACTTCATAATATCCTCCCATCGGATTTCTATTTTGGGAGGAACCTAGGGAATTTGTGGCAGTCCAATACGACAGATTAAATCAACTTTTTTGAACACTTTCGCTCAAACGCCACTATCCGGAACCGCTTTCTGGGTCCGAAGAAAAGCAGAAGGCGTGAGACCTTTGCACTTTTTGTAAGCGCGAATGAAAGAGCGCATATCGGAGTATTTCAAAGCTTCTGATACCTGCGCCACGGTTTGCCCGCGAACCAGCAATCGGTCTGCTTTTTCCAACATCATTTTCATCCGCAAATCGCGAAACGTGTATCCCTCTTCGGATAATCGTCGACGCAAAGTCGCGACGCTGACGCCAAGTTGCTTGGCGATCGACGACTGACTGTTGTTCGCACTTAACATGAAGTCGAAAACCCGCGCGTGATAGCTTCGTTGATCCACCTGATCAGAGCGCTCGCGCAAATAGGCGATCACCCGTGTCAGAACACCATCCGCACTCAAATCCGCGTCTGACACGCGTGGAACAGGCACACAGGCTTCGTCGAAATCGTAGACAAGTTCATAAGCCGCCCCGCCATACTTTACAGGCACAGTCCAAAATGCGTTTTGCGGATTGTCTGCGACGTTTCTCTTTCTTTTCAGTCGCACATAACGCAGCGCTTTGGCTGCTTGTCCGTTCGTCAAACTATCGAGAGTGCAATGGGTTTTTATGGCGAGACAGTCGCCCACCAAGAGCCTCAACTTCCGATCGTCTCTAAAGCGGTAAGGAAACGTTGCATCATCGATCCTCAAACACAAAAGGCCATCTCGGACAAAGCATGTATTGTACTCATCGCCATGCAGCATGTTGTAGTGGTCGCATGTACTCTGAACGGCGGCGTGCAATGTTGCAGCTTCCTGAATCGTCGACACCAGGAATGTGCCGGTTCGGTAGGTGAGGCGTCGCTCCGACAGGTTCGATGTGAAATCGTCCAGGATGCGACCGATCCGGCGCTGAACTCGATAATAGTCGATCAACTCGATCTCGACTCCAGGGACAACGCCGCGGAGACCTTCGGTCACACCGATATCACTTAAGATCTGTTCGACATCCACACCGCTTTCGGCGGCGGACTCAAGAATCGGGTGAAGTTGGTCCAACTTCACCCGTGCACTCGAGTGCTCGGAATGAGGCACTGCTATCGACATCGCCCTGTCTTAGCCCGGTCGACCATATTTTCAAATCTGTGAATCGCCACACCTTACCGCTGCCCTATCGGGCTTCGATCCGTGAAGGGTCTCGACCTATTTCAAATGGCGCCAACTTCTGGCTGAGTGAGACCCCTGCCCCGAAGGCTGCTGGAGACGGGGGCGGATCAGACGGGCAGCGCAGGTGCGCGGACCGTCGCTATCCCGCGAGTCCTGGACCAAAGTCGATCTCTATATCGGGCAGGCATTGAATCGCTCTGATGCTGCGGTAAACCTACCCTTCAAGGCCATCAGGGAGGATTCGGTCGTGTCCGAGAAGAAAGAAACCGACGCGAAAGGCTATTGGGCGGCCACGATCCGCCTGACTTTGACCTTGCTCGCCATCTGGTTTGTCGTCTCCTATGGAGCCGGCATCCTGTTCCGGGAGTTCCTGGATCAGTTCGCAATCGGCGGAGCACCGCTGGGATTCTGGTTCGCGCAGCAAGGGTCCATCTATGTCTTCGTAGCGCTGATCTTCTATTACTGCTTCGCCATGGCGCGTCTCGAACGCAAGTATGGCGTAGAGGACTAGGAGGATGGACTGGACCCTCTTTTTCGTCACGACCACATTCGCGCTCTATATCGGCATTGCCATCTGGGCCCGCGCAGGTTCGACCGATGATTTCTACGTCGCAGGTCATGACGTCCATCCGACCGTCAACGGAATGGCGACGGCCGCAGACTGGATGTCAGCCGCCTCTTTCCTGTCCATGGCGGGACTCATCGCCTTCCTGGGCTATGGCGGCTCTGTCTACCTAATGGGCTGGACCGGAGGATACGTTCTGCTCGCCGTTCTGCTCGCCCCTTTTCTGCGCGAGTTTGGCAAGTTTACCGTGCCGGACTTTGTCGGTGACCGCTACTATTCTGACCTCGCCCGGATCATCGCCGTGATCTGCGCGCTGTTCGTGTCCTTCACCTATATTGCCGGTCAGATGAAAGGCGTTGGCGTGGCCTTCTCGGGCTTCCTCGGCGTTGACTTCAATGTCGGGATCATCATCGGCATGGTGATCGTCTTCTTCTACGCCGTGCTCGGCGGGATGAAGGGCGTGACCTATACCCAGGTGGCTCAGTACTGTGTCCTGATCTTCGCTTACACGGTCCCGGCAATCTTCATGTCGCTGATCATTACCGGCAACGCGATCCCGCAGCTTGGCTTTATCAGCAATGTTTCCGGGGAAGACATTTCCATGCTGGAGAAGCTCGACACTGTCGTCACGGATCTGGGCTTCCGGGAATATACGCAGACCGATAAATCCATGTTCGACGTGTTTGCCATTACCGGCGCACTTATGTTCGGGACGGCGGGCCTGCCACACGTCATCATTCGTTTCTTCACAGTCCCCAGCGCCAAAGCCGCGCGTCTGTCTGCTGGCTGGGCGCTGGTCTTCATTGCGGCGCTCTACACCACGGCCCCAGCGGTTGCGTCCTTCGCTCGGCTCAACTTCATCGATACGGTGAATGAAAGCACCTATATCGCGCCGGATGAGGATTATGAGGCGCGTGCAGCAGAAATCGAAGCAAATGGCGGCACACCAATCCCGGAATGGTATGGCGACTGGGAAGTCACCGGTCTGATCGGTTTCGAAGACAAGAATGGCGACGGCATTGTCCAGTTTCGCGGGCCCAACCCGCCGGACCAGCTGGAAAATGAAGTTGTTCCGTTCAGCGCCGACATTCACGTCCTGGCCAATCCGCAAATCGCGCAATTACCCGCCTGGGTGATCGGGCTCGTCGTGGCGGGCGGACTGGCGGCAGCGCTCTCGACCGCAGCCGGTTTGCTGATGGTGATCTCGTCCGCAGTGAGCCACGACATTTGCCGAAGGACCTTGTTCAAGGACATGGATGACAAGACAGAGCTTCTGGTCGCGCGCGGCGCGGCCGCCGGAGCCGTGGTCGCGGCCGGATTGCTCGGGATTTTCTCCTCACAGCTCGGCTTTGTGGCTCAGGTGGTGGCCTTCGCCTTTGGCCTGGCTTCAGCCTCCCTCTTCCCGGTCATCTTCCTGGGGATCTTCTGGAAACGGATGAACAAGGAAGGCGCGATCGTCGCCATGCTGTTCGGTCTGATCTCGACCTTTGCTTATATCGTCTACTTCAAGTTTGGCGGTGGCACGTCGGATCAGTATCTCTTCGGCGTTTCTCCTGAAGGCATCGGGTTCGTCTTCATGTGGGTGTCCGGTGCCCTGGGAATAGGGATATCTCTCGCCACCGCAGCGCCGCCTCAGGACATTCAGGACCTGGTTGAAGATATCCGCGTGCCGGGAACGCGTCGGTCCCATGGCATGGCCGATGCCGAAATGGCGCCGGCATCAGCGGAGTAAGACTCTTTGGCCTCTCCTGACACGGCGGTCTTTGCGTCCGATCAGCTGGTTTGCCTGGAATAGACAAGGCTCGTGATTGGCATTCTGTTTGCAAAGTCTTATCAGCAGAACAAACGCGATCTGAAACGGACGCACGAGGTCTTCAGGCCGAAGGGAAAAGTGTTGAACCGCTCCACGCCGAACCAGAACCAACCCCTGAATGTGCTCGAAATGGGCACGCAGTTCGGCGTTGGCGGAATTACGCGACATATCCTGACGCTCAGCGATTGGCTGAAGTCTCGCGGGCACACAATTGCCTTTGCTGGCACCTCGGACGCGTGGACGCCCAAAGTCGAAGATCCAAGCCTCTATCTGGATATACCAACCCGTTTCGTTGCTGGCGAAGGCGGCGGCTTGCCGGCTCGTCTGGGACATGTCGCCAAGGCCAGCCTCAAGCTACGAAGCTGGTTGGCGAAACATCCGGTTGACCTGATTCATGCCCATGAATCGGCCCCTGCCCTCGTCGCTCTCGCCGCGCGCGTTGGGCGGAATATTCCCATCGCTGTGACATATCACGGATCCGAACCGGACCGGATTGCAGCCTTTGGCGCAATCGCAAAACGCTGCGATCTGGTGATCACACCGAGCTATGCGTCCGGTGAAGACCTGGTGAAGATTGGCGGCGTGCCGCGCGAAAAGCTGAAAGTCATTGGCCTCGGTGTGACACCGGCCCCGCAAGACCCTGATGAAGAAGTGGCTGCCCTGCGCCAGGAACTCCTCGGCGACGGTACGCATCTGATCGTCACGGTCGCGCGCCTGCTCGAACAAAAGGGCATCGATATCCTGATTGATTGCGTCGCCCGCCTGAAAGACACCCATCCAGGCTATCGCTTTGTCCTGGCCGGTGATGGCCCGGATGAAGACGCCCTCAAGGCGCTGGCGCGAGAGAAAGGCGTCGACACCCATCTCAGCTTCATCGGACGCACGTCGCGGCCGCATCTGCATTTGAAAGCGGCGGATATCTTTCTGCTCACCTCTCGCTGGGAAGCCTTGCCCTTCACCATTGTGGAAGCCTTTCAAGTCGGCACCCCGTCCGTCGCCACCGCTTGTTCCGGCGTTGTCGAACTGATTGACGATGAGGTCGGGGCGGTTGTCCCGATCGGGGATGTCCCCGCGATCTGCGACGCCGTGATCCGCGTCCTGAGCGATGATCAGCGCCTGAAAACAATGGGCGAGACGGCGCTTGCGCGCAGCCGCGAAGACCGGTTTGATCCGGATTGGGTCCACAATGTCTTCGAACAGACCTATTTCGATCTCGCTCGGCGCAAGTCCCGACTTTAAACTCTACGAAAATCCCAAGCGCGCTAAGGGCGCTTCGTGATGTATCCCCAGATCTCGCCCATGGTCCACGCGGTGGACAAGAGCATGACGTTAGGCAGCGATTTCAGGTATCGCCCGCCGCGGCCCTTGCTCGACTGAATGCGAAAATGTCGGATCCACAGAACCGGTGGGATCAACGGTCCGGCCAGAATCCACAGCAGGCGCTTCATGTTGCTGGCTTTGCGAACACGAATTTCTCCAAACAGGCGGCCCCAGTCGAAGCGTTCAGGCAATAGCTCACCGAGTGTCGCGTCGGGACGTCGATGGTCGACCACCATTTCGTTCGACAGCCAAAGCTGTTCGCCCTTTCCGATCAGGTGCCAGTGCACAATCGGCTCGTGATAACGATCGTTCCAGAGGTGACGGGTTTCTTCCAGCGCCCAGCGGCTATAAGCCAGGTTCACGTCTGTGACCCAGTCCGCAGCGCCGGTCTCGAAGGGCAATCCGTAACGCCCGAAATCCGTGACATAGAAGGACCAATTCAGGCCCTTGGCGGGCTCTACGCACTCAATGGCGCCGCCAATGCAATGCTTGCCGGTTTCCTGGAACAGGCGCACGACCGTTGCCGCCCAGTCAGGGCGTGGCAAGCCGCGATCCTCGAGAATAGCGATATAGTCGCCTTTGGCCGCCTTCAGGCCAGCCGAGCGACGGCGATCATAGAGTTCATGCTTGCCGGCTTCACTGGTAATCGGACGGATCGGTGCGATGCTGCCGAGATCCAGAAAAGTAACTTCCGGAAACTCTTCAGCATAATCGCCAACTTCGGAAATGCTGGCATCGTACGGGACAATGACGTCCAGCTTGGGGGCACTCTCGAAGGCGCGCACGCGCTCGAGAAAGTCGCGCACATAATCGCCGCCCTGAACAATGGTCAGTACGATCGATAGGGTCGGATCCTCCGGAGCCGGAGCATCTTTGTCGACCTCATTGGTCACGATGACAGGGGCGACGCTGGCATTGGAAACCGTCATTTCGCCGAGATTCTCAAGGTCGACCGGCTGGCCGGTTTCCTGACTCTTGGCGACGGCCGTCGCGACCTCGATGGCGCGAATGGCGGCGTGGCCATCCGCATTGCGAAGGCCCGTTTCGCCCTGGCACTGGCGGACAAAATCATTCAGCTCATCCGCGAATGAGGCCACGGCGGTTGTTTTCCAGGATTGAAGCTTTTCGCGAACAGCGACGTCGAGATAATTCTTCTTCTCGCGTTTCTGTTTGCCGCCAGGCTTGTCCATGGTGATCAGCAGGTTCTCCATCGGCGCATACGCCCCGCGTACCATTCCGTGGCTGCCATAGACTTCGACGGCGCTCTTGTAGCCCTTCCAGTCATTCCAGCTCGCCTGATAGATCGCGCTGACGCCATTCGGGTTCTTGAAGATCGCCATGGCATTATCTTCCGAGCCCGGCACGTTCCAGACCGAATTGCTCGAGACACCATAGACCGAGGTGATTTCTCCGAGCACGAAGCGCGCCATATCTGACATATGAATGCCGACATCCCACATCGCCCCGCCACCGGAATATTCGGACTGATATTCCCAGTCATGGGTAAAGTGACCAAGGCCATCATGTCCGCCATAGATCCGGACATGATCGATCTCGCCGATCTGGCCGCTCTCGATCACATCCTTGACGTAAGAAAAGGCCGGATAGTAGCGCATGTTGAAGCCGCCACCGAGCGCCTTGCCGGCTTTCTTCGCGGCATCGACAATGCGCTGACAGGACTCAACCGAACTCGCGAGCGGTTTCTCGGCCAGGACATGTAGCCCGTGTTCATAAGCGGTCAAACAGATCGGTTCGCGCACATGGGCCGGTGTCGAAATGATCACCGCATCCATGGGGACGGCAAAAAAGGCGTCGAGATCATCAAAGGCGGCGGCGCCATTGGCCACCGATTTTGCACCTTCAATGTTCAGGTCATGTACGGCAACCAGCGTCGTATCGGGATTGTCCAATACATTCTGAACCCGCATCTGGCCGATTTTTCCGGCCGCTCCGATCACACCAATTTTCATTCGCTGTGTCCCATTTCCAGCTTGTCCCCGCCCCCCATGCTGAGAACGTGCCAACTTAGGGATTGTGCGCTGCGAAGTAACATGCACTTGAACCGGCTGCTAGGCTTGATTTTTGCAAGCGCTCACGAGAACACTATTGACGGCAAATCATGCAGCCGGGGGACAAATGGCAGACTTTTCGGGCATCTCTGACCTCGCAGGCCAGCGCGTGGTGGTGACCGGCGGGTCGGGATTCATCGGTCAACGCGTTGTCGCCGCCCTGCTCGAAAACGGCGCAGAAGTGACCGCTCTGGCCCGCAATAAACAAGGGGCAAACCTGATCGCGAAAACCGGCGCAATCGCGATTGTCACGGCGTTGACGGAGACTGCGAGGATTGCCGACTTGCTGGCGAGCACAGATGCCCTGGTCCACCTTGCTTATGACGTCCGGGCCAGCGGTCAGGCGAATTTGCAAACCTTCAAAGCGCTGATCGAAGCTGCGCAACAAGCAAGGATCCGCCGAATCGTCCATATGAGCTCGATTGTGGTTTATGATGGTTGGCCGACGGAAGACCTGGACGCCGAAAGCCCGATTGGTTCAGCCGGGGGCAGCCCCTATCGCCGCGCGAAGATGGAGATGGAAGAGACACTCATGAAAGGGGATCTTCCAGCCGCGATCTTGCAACCGACACTCGTTTATGGGGCAGGCAGCGCCTTATGGACCGACGGTCTCGCCCAGCATCTGGCGCGCGGCGGCCTGGTCCTGCCTGAGCCCGAGGGTGTGTGCAATGCCGTCTATGTGGATGATGTGGCTCAAGCCGTGGTGCATGCCGTCAACCTGCCAGATCTTGGGCGGGAGCGATTTCTGATTTCAGGACGGTCGCCGGTGAGCTGGACCGACTTGCTGTCAGGTTACGCTGCCAGTGTCGGAGGAGAGATACAACACGAACCCGCGACTGCAATCGCGGACGCGCTGGGTCCCGAGCCCGAGATACAGGACACCCCTTCCCTCGCCGCGCGGATCAGTGCGTTCGGCCGCCGGGCGATCGGAAACTCGGCCTTTGACGGGATGGTCAACACCGCGAAGGCAATTCTCGGCCAGCGCGCCTCCGGTCCGATGTGGCCGGACCACCATTTGTTTAGAGTCTTCACGGCCACCGGCACTTGCAGGATCGATGCGGCGCAAGCGCGCCTCGGATATGAACCGAGATATGATCTCCCTGCCGGATTGGCGGCGATCGCCCCCTATCTCGAACGGCGCTTCAGGTCGCCCAGCTAGGGACTCAGATCATGGTTCATGTCGGTATCGATGCCAGCGCCTGGGAAAATGATCGTGGATTCGGACGATTTACCCGAGAACTCGTGGCCGCATTGGCGGCACGTGAGAGCGAGTTTCGCTATACGCTGCTGTTTGATCAGCCGCCGACCCGCGCGGTGCCGGATAATGTCGAGATCGTGATTGCCGGCGCGGATACGTCAATGGCTGAGGCGTCGACGGGCAAAGCGGCGCGCGGCGGCGCTGACCTGCTAACCATGGCACGCGCCGCGGCGGGGCTGAGAGCGGATGTCTTCTTCTATCCCGCAGTCTATTCCTACTTTCCGAAACTCGGTTCCTCCAGAAGCGTGGTCTGCTATCACGACACGATCCCGGAGCGTTTTCCCGACCTGATCTTTCCGTCAAAGCTCAATTTCCGTCTGTGGCAGGCCAAATGCTGGCTTGCCAAGGTCCAAGCCACCCGTGTGATGACGATCTCGGCGGCATCGGCGCAGGACCTCACAGATATATTGAAGATCAAGCCTGAACGCATCGATGTGATCACGGAAGGGGCCGACGAGATTTTCGCTCCGATTGATGATCCGGCACGTCTCGCCGCCCGTCGCGCTAATTACGACATTCCGATGGACGCACCCCTGCTCGTCTATGTGGGTGGTTTTAACCGGCACAAGAACGTCCTGCGCCTGATCGAAGCCATGCCTGCCATATTGGACGCCCATCCCGAAACCCGACTGGCCATTGTCGGACGCACCAGCGGCGCACGGTTCTGGGATAATGTTGACGAGTTGCAAAATCGCGCCGCCCGTGACGCCAAGGCTTCAGGCCGGATTGTGTTCACCGGGGAAATCAGTGATCCCGAACTTGCTGAATTGCTGAACGCGGCGACCGCGCTGGTTTTCCCATCGCTTTGGGAAGGTTTCGGATTGCCAGCGCTGGAAGCCATGTCCTGCGGCACGCCGGTCCTGTGCTCGGATCGCGGCAGCCTGCCTGAAGTGGTGGGCACGAACGGCCTTTATTTTGATCCCACCTCAACGACCGACATCGCAGCCCGGGCGATCCGGTTGTTGAATGATCCAGACTTACGCGCACAACAACGCGCTCACGCGCTGGAACAGGCACAGAAATTCTCCTGGCATAAAGGCGCCCAACTCGCCGAGACCTCGTTTCGAAACGCCCTGAAGCCACGGGGATGAAATCGACGACCGCTCGACGATAGCGGCGGTTGATTCTCGAAACTGATCTCGCGAAGCTCCTATGATGGCGCTTAGTCGGGTTCCATCAAACCATAAACCGCGGCAGACGAACCGTTTGCCGTGGAATCGCTTGTATTGGCGATGGGGAATGGAGAAGATCTCGCGAACCCTGCTATTCCGATCTGATCCGTCGCAGAGGTCGATATGTCCGAGGTTCTATCGTTTGCGTTCCCACCGAAATAAGTGAATTCGAGCACATCTGAGAGATCAGCAGACCATCGCGCATATAGTCCATCCTCACCGCCCCCCAGGAAGGATTGAAAAGCGCCCGACGAGACGGGAAGCCCACTGGAAGACGCCGTGGTTCCGGTCACGACAATCGTCCCATCGCTGAGCAAATCGACGCCTTCGAATGAGTCATCACCCGATCCGCCCAGAACAGAAGAGGCAAACATGCTCTGTCCGTCGGCGGCCAGAATTGAAATGAACGCATCTGTTCGGCCATCCATGGTCCGATCATAGGCGCCGGGGGTGGTTGGATAATTGCTGGAGGCCGTAACCGCTGCGATGATCGGCCGACCTGCAGAATCTATCGACAATCCATGTGTTTCCATGAACTCTGATCTGCTGCCGCCTAGATACGTCATCCAGTCCAGAGTGAACGTACTGCTAAGTTTGGCGACGACGATATCTGCCGCGCCACCATGATTGGGCTGAAACGCGTTTGGTGTGGTCGGAACGTCCGATGCGTTATCGACGAAATTGATATAGGTTCCGGCGAAATTTCCATTGTTCTCGATCACCTGAATAGACGAGATCGGCTCAATATAGGTCTGACTGGTGCCCCCCAGATAGGTGCCGTACACGACGCTGGATCCATCTTCCGACAAGACGATGTAATTCGCATCAGCGCTGCCTTGCCGCGTGCCGCGAATGGCATTTCCGGTTACATAACCGGGCTCTCCAATAGCGATGAAGCCAATATGCGCGCGCCCCTGGGAATCAACATCCACCCCGCGGACAAACCCTCGCCCCGGCCCGCCAATATAGGTCGACCACATCAATCGGCGTCCGTCGAGCGAGAACTTTGCGACGAACCCGTCTTGCTGCCCATACAGGCTGTTCGGGTTATTATCGCCGGCAAAAGTCGGTTGAAGGACCCCAGGTGTCGTCGGCATGCCAGGTCCGGAGCGCCCGACAATGATGACGCCTGGATTGGGTCCGCTTTCGTCAATTTCCATGGCGTAGACGCGGTCATAGTTTGGACCGCCAAACGACGTCGTCCAAAGATGCTGACCGTTGGCATCGAACTTGGCCACATATGCATCCAGCGGCCCTGCATTACCTATCGCCGTTCCACCGGTTGCAAAGGTCGTATCGTAGGCATTCGGGTCGGGAAACGGGAAATCCTGGTCTCCGTATCCACCACTGACATACATCGCTCCTGTAGAATCAAAGACCACACTGCGAGACGAATCCTCGCCGGAGTTCGAAGACGTCTGATCCAGCAATCCGAGAACCGTCACTGAATAGCTGCCGCTTGGCGGCGGAGGTGGAGGCGGAGGAGGCGGCGGTGGCGGAGGCGGCGGAGGTGGTGACGCAACGGGTGGTGTGGTCGTAGGCGTCGAAGACCCGCCTCCGGAACAGGCAGCGACTGAGACGATCAGCGCAAGTGCCGCAGATGTGCATAATATCGATTTCTTCATGGTGTTCGTCCCTATTTCATCGCATCAGCGCAGTCCGAGAAAGTCCCGATAATGATTGTCATTTTTATGTCGAGTCTTCAGAGAACAGCTGACATCATTTTAATAAAGGAATTCCCAACGAATCCGGAACAAATTCGCCTCTAACGTGTGTTTGCCCATATGAACGCAAGGATCTGTCCATAGATGCGCTTGTTTTGCCCGGAAACGCTACTCCAGGGCCGCCGCGATCTCCAATCACTTTCTGTTGTTGCGCTGCGGCGTGATCTTTGCACCATAAGCGACATATCGATGCCGGAAATAGGATGAATCGCAATGAGTTTTAGACGCCTCGCCGCAATGGGAGTGGCCCTGGTTTTAATGGCCGTGTTCGCGGTGCCCATTCTCCACGCGCCTGTAGAGGCAAAGCCGATCTCTATTGCAATCGATCCGTCCGAGCAGTTTCAGACCATGAACGGTTGGGAAGTCACCCTCGCGCTGAGCGACCAGCCGCATGCGCCCCGATGGGCGAGCTTCCATGATCAGGTCCTGGATCGCGCGATCAACGAAGTCGGCATCAATCGCGTGCGCCTTGAGGTGCGATCCGGGGCTGAAACACATAGCGATTGGAACAATAGGTTCTTCAATGGCGACCTCTCCTATCAGGATTGGAAGCCTTATCGGTACCCGGTCCAGAACGACAATGATGATCCGAACGTGATCAATTGGGACGGATTCAGCTTCGAGGAACTCGATTGGACCGTTGAAGAACACCTCCTGCCGATGATGGCGAAATCGGAGGCGCGGGGCGAGAAGCTGTGGATCAATATCTGCTATGTGGCTTTTATCAATAGCCGTGAAGCCCATTACGATCCGGACGAGTATGCCGAGTTTGTGCTCGCGACTTACCTCTATTTGCAGGAAAAATATGGCATCGTGCCAGATAGCTGGGAAGTCATTCTCGAACCTGATCTGAAAAACGATATGTGGACCGGAAAAATGATCGGTCAGGCGATTGTTGCGACTGCACCACGCCTGCAAGAAGCGGGTTTCGAACCAGCGTTCATTGTCCCCTCCGTCACCGATATGCGCAATGCGACGCCGTACATGAACCAAATCGCGAAAGTACCAGGTGCGATGGATCATGTGATCGAGTTTTCTTATCACCGATACAAAGGCGCAAATGAACGCAACCTGCGCAACATCGCCAAACTCGCCGACAAACACGATATCGGCGCGAGTATGCTGGAATACTGGTTTGGACGCGGTAACGCGGAGCTTCTGTACCAAGACCTGGCAATCGGAAACAATGTGGCGTGGCAAGGGCGCGCCGTGACGGGTTTATTCGACTCAGAGACGCGAGGCGGTGGGGAAGTCACGCTCACCCCACGCCCTGATACACGCACCAATCGACAGTATTTTTATGATGTGCGGCTCGGCGCCGTTCGGATAGCTGCCAATTCAGATAATCGACGGGTCGCCAAACCCTTGGCGTTTCAAAACACAGACGGCTCTCTGGCAATCGTCATCAAGACGGATCGCGCTGCCCAGCTCAGGCTCCAGGCGCTGCCACCCGGCTCCTACCGGGTCTATTCCATCGTTGATGGGCAAACTGAAGAGCTTCCTGCGCCACTGACCACCGATGAGACAGGCGGGCTGGACGTCGAGATACCTGGCGCTGGTCTGATCACGATTTCATCCCGCGCGCCTTAAGTAGTCGTCAAATTTCAACGCAAATCCGCGACCATTTGCTTGGTTGCGGGTTCACATTTGACCATTCGTCAAGCACACCATGGATTGAGAAAGGCGATAAAACGTGAGGACCTTGCCGAACGCGTATTGCGTGCGGTTGGATTATGATCATAACGCTCGGAAACGCCCGCTTCTTCGAAACGATAAGTGGGGATATGCCACTTCCTTGAAAGAGGCATGAAGTTTGCTGGGACTGGGACTTGTAGACGAATGTAGACTTGGGGACTCGACTATGAAATGCGTAATACTGGCGGGGGGTTACGGCACCCGGCTGAGCGAAGAGACTTCGCGCATACCCAAACCAATGGTGCAAATCGGTGGACGCCCGATCCTCTGGCATATCATGAAAACCTATAGCCATTGGGGCATCACGGATTTCATCATCTGCCTCGGCTACAAGGGCTATGTCATCAAGGAATTCTTCGCCAACTACCATTTGCACGTCAGCGACGCCGTGTTCGACCTGTCGACGGGCCAGCACGAGATTATCCAGAGCCACGCCGAGCCCTGGAAAGTGACGCTAATTGATACAGGTGCCGACAGTATGACCGGCGGTCGTCTGCGTCGGGTTATGCCCTATCTGGAAGGCGAGGACGCGTTCTGCATGACCTATGGGGACGGGGTTGCCGACATCAATGTTGCGGAACTGATCGAGTTCCACAAATCGCATGGCAAGCAGGCCACGGTCACCGCGGTGGCACCGCCCCGTCGGTTCGGCCAGCTCGAACTGGACGGCACGCAAGTGACAAACTTCCTGGAAAAGCCGGTCGGCGAAGGCGGATTGATCAATGGTGGATTTTTCGTCTTGTCGCCAGAAGTCGGCAAACTGATTACCTCTGATGTGACGATCTGGGAGCAGGAGCCCCTGACGTCCCTGGCGAAAACGGGCCAGCTTGAGGCTTACCAACACCCCGGATTCTGGCAGCCCATGGATACATTGCGGGACGCCAATTACCTGAACGGACTTTGGGATGATAACGCGGCGCCGTGGAAACTCTGGAAATGATGCCGTCGGCTGAATTCTGGCACGGCAAGCGCGTTCTCGTCACCGGGCATACCGGATTCAAGGGCGCGTGGCTGGTGACCTGGCTATCAGCAATGGGCGCAGAGGTCTGCGGATACTCGCTGGCACCGGAAGGTGAACGCAATTTATGGGTCGACCTGGACATTGAGGATCGCGTGCAATCCGTCATTGGCGATATCAATGATACCGCCAAGCTGCACCAGATTTTCGAGCAATTCCAGCCGGAGGTGATCTTTCATCTCGCGGCCCAGTCCCTGGTTTTGCGGTCATACGATAATCCGATCGAGACGTTTGCCAGCAATGTCCTCGGCATTGTGTCGCTTCTGGACGTGGTGCGCCGTCACGCATGTATCTCAGCGGTCGTCATTGCAACGTCAGACAAGTGCTATGACAATCAGGAACTCGATAAGCCCTTTACCGAGGAAGATCGGTTCGGGGGGCGTGACCCCTACTCCGCCTCGAAAGGCTGCGCCGAGATCACGGCCGCTTCGATGCGCATGAGTTTCTTCCAGCCCCATGTCGCGGACGGACACCCGGCACAAATAGCCACGGTTCGGGCTGGGAACGTGATCGGCGGCGGCGACTGGTCAGACAATCGCATCATCCCAGACATTATTCGCGGCTGCCTCGGCCCTGATAAGAAAGCCATTATTCGCTCCCCAGCTTCAATCCGACCCTGGCAACATGTGCTCGAACCCCTGTGCGGTTATGTGCTGCTGGCTGAAAAGCTCTGCGAGGCCAGCGCTGACTATTCAGATGGCTGGAACTTCGGCCCTGGGACCGTAAGCGAGCAGCCGGTGCTGAATCTGGCGGAAAACCTGGTCAGCGCACTCGGCACAGGAGAGCTTGTCGTCCAAGCCAACCCCAATGCCCCGCATGAAGCGAAGTTTCTGCGTCTGGACGCCTCCAAAGCAACGTCCGAATTGGACTGGCACCCGGTTCTCGATTTTGATCAAACCGTCGCTCTGACTGCAGAATGGTATGCGCGTTGGGCCAAAGGCGAGCCAGTTCGCTCGATCACCGAACAACAAATCCATGGTTATCACGCCAGCTCAGGACAATAAGATGACCCAATCGTCTCCCAAGTGCCTGTATTGTGGCACCCCGCTTACGGCCACGCTGGTCGATCTCGGCTTGTCGCCGCTGTCAAACTCCTATGTGCCACTGGAACGCGCAGAGACCCCGGACAATATGTATCCGCTGCACGCCCGGGTGTGTGGATCCTGCTTCCTGGTACAGGTTGATGACGTGGTTCCGGCGGACGAACACTTTCATCAGGACTATGCCTATTTCTCTTCCTTCTCTCAAAGCTGGCTGGAGCACTGCAAGGCGTTTGCCGACACTAGCAGCGCACGGTTCGGTCTGAACCAGGACTCCACCGTCGTCGAAATCGCATCGAATGACGGATATCTGCTGCAGTATTTTCTCGAGAAAGGCATTCGCGTGCTCGGCGTCGAACCGAGCGCGAGTGTGGCGAAGGTGGCCCGAGAAAAAGGCATCGATACACGCATCGAATTCTTCGGCGATGCGTTCGCCAAACAGCTGCGCAGTGAAGGCGTTAAGCCAGATCTGATCTGCTCGGCGAATGTCCTGGCGCACGTGCCGGACATCGGGAACTTTGTCTCCGGCGTGGCGTCTCTGCTCAGCGATGAGGGGGTCTATACCGTAGAGTTTCCGCATCTCCTGAATCTGATCAATCTCGTCCAGTTCGATACGATTTATCACGAACACTACACCTATCTTTCTCTGGTCGCAGTCGAGAGGATCTTCCGCGATAACGGGCTACGGATTTTTGATGTCGAAGAGATCCCGACACATGGCGGGTCGCTGAGAGTCTATGCCTGTCTGGAAGGGGCTTCACACAAGCTTACAGATGGCGTCGGCGTCGTCCGCGAGAAGGAAGCAGCGGCGAAGCTGGACTCACTCGAGGGGTATCTGGGCTTTGAAACACGGGTCGAGACTCTGCGGGATGGCTTGCTCGACTATCTCAAGGAAGCCAAAGCCGCCGGTCGGACGGTCGTGGGATATGGCGCTGCTGCGAAAGGCAACACGCTGCTGAACTACAGCGATATCAATTCCGATCTGATCGCCTACGTGGTCGACAAAAACCCGGCCAAGCAAAATACCTTGCTGCCTGGAAGCCGGATCCCGGTTCACCCTGTCGAGAAACTCTACGAGAAGCGACCGGATGACATTCTTATCCTGCCATGGAACATTCGCGATGAAGTGGTGTCACAACTGGCCGACCTTCGCCGCCAGGGCACGCGGTTCGTTACGGCCGTCCCGCACATCGAAATCATAGAGTAGGCCTTGTCTGAATGACCAATCGCATTCTGATCACAGGCGCGAATGGGTTTATCGGTCGGTATTGCATCGAAGCATTTTCGACGGCCGGCTGGGAAACGATCGCTTGCATGAGATCGCCAGGCACTCTGCCTTGGGCGACCGAAACGGTGGATTGCGATCTGCTGGATCACGACCGAACACAGAAGGTCGTTACCGATGTCGGTGCGACTCACTTGCTTCATCTCGCCTGGCTCAGTGATGCGAGCGCCAGATGGACCTCGGCGGCCAATCTGGATTGGGTCTCAGCGACCCTCAACCTGGCCCGCGCCTTCGCCGCGCAGACCGGTAAGCACTTCCTCTTCGCAGGCAGTTGCGCCGAATATGAGTGGCAATCCAGTCCGCTTCGCGTCGGGATAACGCCGCTGAAGCCCGCGACCTTGTACGGCGAGGCCAAGGCGAGGACGGGACAATTGTTACGTGCCGCCCAATCGGAACTCGGCATCGCCATCGCGCACGCCCGTTTGTTCTTTTGTTACGGGCATGGAGAACCGGTGGGCCGACTGTTGCCAGACCTGATCGCACACCTGGAAGCTGGCACGCCGTTCAAATGTAGCGACGGCCTGCAGCGCCGCGACTATCTCTACGCAGCCGATATTGCTCAGGCCTTCGTGACCATCGCAGAGGCTCAAGCTTCCGGTGAGTTTAATATAGGCAGTGGCCAGTCGATCGCAGTTCGCGATCTCGTGCAGACGACAGCTGACCAACTGGCGCAACCTGGTCTTCCGCAATTTGGCGCCATCCCACAACGACCAGGCGATCCCGAAGAGATCGAAGCGGACATTGCCCCCCTGCAAGCGCTTGGATTCTCGCCGCGATTCGACTTAATGGCGGGCATAAAGGACACGCTGGCGAGACGTGAGGCAGCCCTCTGATGTCGGTAAAATTTGCTTCTCTCGATGCCGCCACGATCCGGCGTTTCATCAAGTTTCTGCTCGTCGGACTTGTGAATACTGGCTTCGGCTATGCCGTTTATGCGGTATTGGTCCTTCTCGGCCTGACACCGCAAGTCGCCCTCCTCTTGTCCTTCGCGATCGGAGTGCTCTGGAACTATCTGACGACGGCTCGATTTGTCTTCGAGATTACCGGCTTTGGTCGTCTTCCGGCCTATTGCATCTGCTATGTCTTCATCTACGCCCTCAATGCCGGAATTCTGCAATTCGCGATCGATAAGAATATCGAACCCTTGCTGGCGCAAGCGGTCCTGACCCCGATCTTCGCAGTGATCACTTTCGCGCTTTTGTCGCGAGTCTTGCCGGATCGCACCTGATCGGCCCCCCGTACGAGACCGCTAATTCGGGCAGTGGCCTTGCAGCTCTGCCGCGTCGACAATCGCCCGGCTTGGGAACGCCGTCTCCAGATCCGAAATGGTCCCTTGGTCATTTGCCAAGACAAAAATTGGCCGGTTCTCACGCAGGAACGGATCGTTGCGATGCATCGCGCCTTCAAACAAATCCCCGCACGGCAGGATCACGATGGCCCCGGGAGAGGCATCTGTCGGCAGCTGATAGCTCGCCATGATCCGCGCGTGCTCGGATCGCTTATGGAATTTCTCCGCCCCGCGCCAGCTGGAAAAGACGATGATTGAGAAGCCGCACAAGATGAACAAGACCGTGTGCAAACTCTTGTTTGAACTGGAATTACCGACAGATCGAACATAGCTGCGCAGGGTTTCGTATCCGCCGGCCGAGAGGGCGATAAAGGCGAAGAACGCCCCGAACCAGTAACGCGGACCGACATAGAACGTGCCTACAAACCAGTAAAATACGTGAACCAGGATGACGACCGCCGCAAGGATCAGCATCGCCAGATTGGCACCGCCTGGCCGACGCCAGATCAGAAAGATCAGCAACAGGGATAAGGACCCCATGGTCCAGCCATACAGCTCGGTATTCAGCGCGTTGACGCTCTCGTTCAGATTGACGATGCCCTCTGACAGCGAGTGTCCATCCCAAAGATCGAGCAAGCCCCAACCGCCTGGTGGACCAATATCCGGCCCGAACCCGAACGCGTTTGCACCCTCGCCCCAGAACTCGTTCACATAGATCATGAGCGGCGTCGACATCAGGTCGCCGGTCATATGGAGATTGAAGAGGAAATAGAGCGACCCGGTCGCCAGGCATCCAATGCCATAGGTGATCACTGGCAGAAGTCGGCGCTGGCGGCCGAACACCCAGAGAATCCAAAGCCCGGTCAGCCCGCCAAGCAGAAAACCTTCCAGCGCTCGGGTGAGGAAGATCCATCCCATCATCAGCCCGGCCAGGAAGACCCAGGCCGAAACTTTGAGCCACTTCTGGTCGTCTTCATCTTTCGCGGCGATCGCCAGACACCACGCGCCGAGCGTCAAAGCCAGGACCAGCGGGTGCGTCATCAGTGAAGCAGACGTTTGCAGAAGCCAGGGCGAAGCGAGCATGAGCAGCCCCACAATCATGCCTTGCTGGCGATCGGTGACACGGCGCCAGACCGTCATGCCGAGCCATACCGACGTCGCCCCCAGGACGGGATTGACCAGCCAAGGCAGCCCCAGCCACACACCGATGGCAAGCACGATCGGCCAGCCTGGAACAATCGCAGCATACCAGCCACGCTCATCATTCGGGATCAGGTAGAATTCGAACCGCTCCGAAACACCGGCCGGCAATTCGGGCGCGTGGAAAGCACCGCCCGCCAGCGTTTTGGCCTGAAACAGATAGGCTGTTTCGTCTTCCACGACCGGCACACGCCCAAACGCAAACACTGAATAGAGTCCCGCAATCACGAGAAACGCCAACGGAATCAGCAAATAAGCGCGTCGCTCCAGCGTTTCGACCATAGTCTCAGAGACAGCCAATGCGTCCAAGTCACTCGCGAACAGAAGCGCCGCCACGCCGGCGACGGACGCGGCCATAGCAGCGCCGCCAATCACCAGCTGCAGGATGTATCCACTCCGATCATATGTCCCGATGAAGCTGAGGATCGAAACAGAGGCCAGCGTGAGGAGGCCGAATAGCAGTCCGACCCGAACGATCTGATCGATCTTGGCCGCGCGAACGCTCCGCAGGAACCACTGCTGGGAATCCAGACACAGGACCGCCGTGCTAATCAAGCCTTGCAGCAGAATACAGCCATAAGCCAGCAGCCCCATTGAAGCGAAATTGTCGACTTTGAAGGTCTTGAACCAGCCTGCATCACTCAACCATAACTGACTGGCCCCGCTCAGAATGAGCAAGGTCGCCAGCCACGCTGCTTTCGGGGCGCCCCGCCAGGCGAGCAGCAAACCGATCGCGCCTGAAAAGGCGGCAGCTGACATAAACCACGTCATTTTCGCCGAATGCTCACCAATCGGTGCCGGAACGGCGGAGACCGCCACCAGGCCGGCAAAAACAATCAGACCGGCAAACAGCGCCAGGCTTATCTTTTGCAGGAAGCTCATGTGACCTCAGATGCAGTCTCAGCACCTGCTCGAACACTGGCCCGGGCATCGCCCAGATTGATCGTTTCACGCTCCACCACCAACGGACCGCGTCGGACCTGGCTATGGATGGAGGTTACATATTCTCCGAGCATACCAATAAAAAAGAGCTGAATGCCCGACAGGAAGAACAAGGCCACAATTGTCGTGGTCGTGCCGCGTGGCGCGCCGACATCCGTCGCAAAGTACGCAATCACCGAGTAGATCGCGAACAGAATACAAAGGATCGAAATCCCGATACCGGCAAAGGTACACAGTCTGAGCGGGGCTCGGGTGAACGAGAAAATCCCGTTCATCGCCTGATCAATCAGGGTCAGCAGATTGTGCTTGGTGACGCCACGCTTCCGCGCTTTCCAGGTATAAGGCACGATCACTTTCTTGAACCCGACCGACGCGATAATCCCGCGAATGTAGGGGTAATGATCGTCGTGCTCGAGCACGGCCTGGTGGACTTTCTTATCGATGAGCTGGAATTCGCCGACATCGGGTGAAATCTCGAAATCCGACAGGGAATTCACGATCCGGTAGAAAATCCACCGTGTCCGTCGCAAAAGCCAGGATTCTTCCCGGTTGGAGCGCGCCCCGGCGACGATGTCGTAGCCACTTTCCCAAAGCTTGACGAATTCCGGGAGCTTTTCCGGGGGATCCTGCAGATCAACCGGCAGCATGACCAGGACTGCATCCCCATCGGCGTGCCGCAATCCGTTGAATGAGGATCTGAAAACGCCGAAGTTTCGCGAGTTTACAACCACACCAACCGCGGGATCTTTCTCCGCGATCGCGCGTAATTTCTCAACGGTTCCGTCGCTGGAATCATTGTCTACGAAGACGTGTTGACGCTGATAATCCGGCAGATGCTCTTCGAAGATCTGCTTTACCTTTTCATAGCAGTTCTCGACATTGTCTTCCTCGTTGTAGCACGGCGAAATGATCGAAATGGTCTTCACGTCTATCTCTCGAAAACAAATGGTCGCTGAGATCCCCCCAGAAACCGGTCCCACACACCAAATGATGTCATCGCCGAACCCACGCGATGTCAATCAATCAGACAAATTCTTCATAAAAACAGCAAATTTGGTGCCAGATGGTGAGCACCAACCAGAACGGTCGACAAACGTGTCAGCTACATCAATGTTGCAGTTTCGGCTCGGCTATCCAGTGATTGTCGGCAGAACGGACAGGATGCGGCTTCGTGCCCTCTTTCTCAAACACGACAGCAAAGAGCAGGAAGATGAATGCGCCGGCGGTAAACAAGGCCGTGGTCAACGGACCCACAAGCATCAGCGACACGCCGATGGATACCCCACTGAAAAGCAAGCCGAAAAACGACGCGATCAGGGTCAGAAAGAAAAGAAGGTAGAGGGCCTTGTTCATGTTGAACCACCTTTCTGAGGCGATTTTTGGTGACCAAAGGTTAAGGCTTTCCGAACCAACTAGGGCGAAGCGATCTTGAATCAATCTCTCGACCCACAACAAGGTTGGTATCCCAGCCATTGTCACGCATGGAGATCTGAAGTCTCCGCACGTGCACTCTACAGTTCGGATATATTCCGATTCGGAGGGGGCCGACCGGTTTTGCCCACAGCTTTCCTGGCGATCTTGACGGCGCGTTTGAACCGCTCTCGACCGGGAAATTGATGCAGCAGGTCGGAATTGCGTGTGGCGATGGATAGGCCGTACGGGTCAATTCGCACGCATTTCCCTAAGAATGTCTCTCTGGCGCGATTTCGCAGGTGACGACTGGCCTTATTATTGCGTATGTCGAGGACCTTGAATCGATATTGTTTCATATGAGGGGACTATGCGCATTCTGATCACCGGGGGGGCTGGATTTATCGGGTCTCACCTGGCCGAAAGACTGGTGGCTGAAGGCCATGACGTCGTGGCCCTGGATGACCTTTCGACCGGCCAGAAGAAAAATCTGGCCAGCCTGGATGGCAACAATCACTTCCGCTTCATCGAAGGTTCTGTTCTGGACATCGACCTGGTCAATCAGCTCGTCGGTGAAGCGGACATGGTATTCCACATGGCCGCCGCCGTCGGTGTGAAATTGATCATGGATGAACCCAGCCGCTCGATCCTCACCAATATTACCGGGACGGAGAATGTGCTGAAAGCCGCCATTCCGGGGAAAACTCCAACCTTCATCGCTTCGACGTCGGAAGTGTATGGCAAGACCACCAAATTCCCCTTCCGCGAAGATGATGACATGACCATCGGGGCGACAAAGAACCTGCGCTGGTCCTATGCCAGCGCCAAGCAACTCGATGAGTTCCTCGCCCTCGCCTACGCACGGGAAGTCGATCTGCCGGTCGTCGTCTTGCGATTCTTCAACACAACCGGGCCCCGTCAGACCGGGCGCTATGGCATGGTTCTGCCGAACTTTGTCTTGAACGCTCTGACCGGCAAGCCGCTCAAGGTGCATGGCACCGGCGAGCAGACGCGGTGTTTCGGGCATGTCTTTGACGTGGTCGAGGCCCTGCTCCGGTTGATGGACAAGCCTGAAGCCTTCGGCCAGGTCTACAATATCGGAACGGACCAGGAGGTCTCGATCATGGAGCTCGCCCAGAAAGTCGTCGCAGCGACCGGGTCAGAGTCCGAGATCGAACTGATCCCATATTCCGATGTCTTCCCTGAAGGGTTCGAGGACATGGCCCGCCGCCTGCCAAGCGTCGACAAGCTCCAGGCCGCGATCGATTTCAGACCCATGCGTACCCTGGATGAGATCATCGCCGACATCGTGACCGAAAAGCGCGCCGCGCTCGGCGTAGAAGCCCACTAATCGCATGACCCGCTGGTTCTCAGACCGCGATCATCAGATCCTCACCGCAATCCTGGCGCTCGCACTTGGCTTGCGAGTCTGGGGCCTCAATGCCCCTCTTTGGTTTGACGAGATCGCCACCGTGGAGACCCATTTGCGGCTGCCATGGGATGAGATGATGAGCTCCTACTCGATGAACCATCACTATCTGTACAGCCTGCAGGCTAAGCTATTTGCTGGCCTCTTTGGCGAGGCGGCCTGGACGGTTCGCTTACCGGCAATGCTGTTCGGCGTCGGTTCGATCGCGGCGATGTGGGCGCTGGCCAAGCGGGTTGCGGACGTACGGATTGCACATGTTACCGCGCTGCTCCTGGCGCTGTCTTTCCATCATATCTGGTTCTCGCAGAACGCCCGCGGCTATACCGAACTGGCGTTCTGGAGCACGCTCGGAATGATCTTCTTTCTGGACGGCCTGCGAGATCCGAAGCTGAAGACCTGGCTCGCTTATGCCGCATGCCTCGCGCTGGCCATCGCGACGCATCTGACCGGGTTTTTCTTCTTTGCCGCGCAGGGCCTGATCTGGCTGGGGTTCGCGGCACTGAATGTCCGTCGACTCGGCGTTCTGAATGACGCAATCAGACTCCCCGCGCTCGGCTATCTCATCGGCGGTGTCGCAACATTGATTTTCTACGCACCGATCCTGGGCAGCGTTTTTGAAGTCACCTCGAGTGTCAGCGACACGTCCCAGGTCGATGTCATGCAGGAATATCAAAACCCGCTCTGGTCCATACTCGAAGCGTTCCGGACCGTACTTGGATCACTCGGTCCGGTGCTCGGCCTCATCGCCTTCGGTGTCATTTCGCTCGGTGTGATCGGTGCCTTCCAGCTCCACCGCAAGAGTCCTTACTTCGCTCCTATCGTTGGCTTGCACATCGCTCTGACCATGGCGCTTCTGCTGGCCCTTGGTATGCGCATCTGGCCACGATTCTTCTTCGTCGATATCGGCTTCCTGATGCTGCTGATCATTGTTGGCGTCCAAGCCGTCTGCGTCTGGGGCCGTCAGATCATCACCTTTGTGCCGGGTAAGGCGGTGTTCCCAGCCGCGGTGCTCGCCATGACGGTCCTGTCTGTCGGTCTGGCCACACGCAACTACGCCGCACCAAAGCAGGATCTCGCCGGCGCCGTCGACTATCTGAGCGCGAACGCAACTGAGGGCGCACGCGTCTATGGCGTCGGCGTCGCCGGTCCGCTCTATAACAGTTTCTATGAAGCGGACTGGGCGGAAATTTCGACGCCAGAGGATCTCGATGTGGCGCTCGAAGCGTCAGGGCCGGTCTACCTGGTCATCGCGTTTCCCGCCCGATCGTTTCGGACCCTCCCTCGCATGGACGAGATGACAGACACGGGCCAACTTGAACTTGTTAAGCGTTTTCCCGGTACACTCGGCGACGGTGCTGTCCTGATCTTCAAGCGAGTTTAGCCATGAACCTCGTCATCGGCTCCGGTCCTGCGGGCGTCTCTGCCGCGATGGCGTTGATCGCGCGGGGTCAGAGTGTGACCCTTCTGGATGGCGGTAAAACTCTGCCGGAGAACCTTCGCGATCGTCAGAACACATTTGCCGACAAAGCGGCCGACACCTGGAGTGATGAGGACGCGCTCAACTGGCAGCAACCGCAATTGGAGCACTCAGGCGACCTCGCCATGCGGTTCGGGTCAACCCATGCCCAGACCCCTCTCGATGATCTGTTCGCACCTGAAACGCCGTTCTCCGGGCGATCGTCGCATGCCAGTGGCGGTCTTTCCAATGTCTGGGGCGCCGCCGTTCTGCCCTACCGTCAGCAAGACATCGCGGCCTGGCCCGTCACCGCCGACGAACTCGCTTCGCATTATCAGGCAGTGTCCAGGTTCATGCCGATCTCCGGGACCTCTGGCGGGGATCTGCAGGACCTGTTCACAGCGTTTGATGCGGCCGCCCTGACAGCCTTGCCGTCTGGGCCACAAGCCAGCGCGCTTCTCGACCGGCTGGCCGATCGACGGGAAGCCTTGAGAGCCGCTGGTGTCTTCTTTGGCCCATCGCGCCAGGCCGTGCGCGATAGTTGCTTCCTTTGCGGACAATGTCTGCACGGTTGCCCCTGGTCCTTGATCTATTCCGCAGAGCAGACCCTGACCGAGCTTCGGAGATCCGAGCGGTTCACCTATCGGCCAGGTGCAATTGTCACCGGTCTTTCGAAATCTGGCGAAGCCTGTCGTATCCATCTCTCTGATGGGGAGGTGTTGAGCGCGGACAAGGTGTTCCTGGCGACGGGTGTTTACGAGACCGCGCGGCTGGTTTTGGGCACTATGTCTGACTCAGAAAGTCATCTGACCCTGCAGGACAGCCGTCAGTTCTTCCTGCCCATGTTGCATCGCTGGCGCGCGACCTCCGATCCGTCGAAGCGGCCCTTGCATACACTCGCGAAGGCGTTCGTCGAAATCGACAATGCGGACGTCTCGCCCTATCTCACGCATTCGCAAATCTACAGCTGGAACGAGTATTACGCGCGGGAGATGAGCGCCAATTACGGTCGCGGGATCCCCGGCAGCGGCGCGCTGTTCAGGATGATCTCCAAACGCCTCCTGGTGGCGCAGACCTTCCTTCACTCGGACCATTGCGATCAAGTGGAGCTGCGGCTCGACCAGAAAACGAACCGTTTGAAGACATCCATCCTTCCGAATGCGGACATGCTGCGGACGATTGATCGGGCGGCTGCCACCTTGGGAAAGGCCCTGTCTCAGGCGGGATTACAGCCCCTCACTTTCGCCAAGCGCGTGGAAGCGCCAGGGGCCAGTTTTCACTCCGGCGGCACGCTGCCAATGTCTGCCTCGCCCGATCGGCTCCAGACCGATCCATTAGGTCGATTGAGCGGTTTCGAGAACTTGCACATTGTCGATGCTTCGGTCTTGCCCAGCATTCCAGCGAGCACGATTACGTTTACGGTCATGGCAAACGCCCACCGGATCGGATCCCTCGCCTAAGCGGGTCCGTTCTCAAACGCGCCGCCGTCCAGCGCAGCGGCCAAATCCGCGTCCCCTCTGGCATGAGCCGCTTTGGCGAGTTCAACGCCATAGGCAGCGAGCACCCGGTCTTCCCGCCAGCGGGTTTCGAACCCTTGCCGCGCAAGCTTTCCGTGCCGATCGCGCCAGGTCGCGTCGGTCTGGATCGTTGTCATGGCGTTGATCAGGTCCGCTTCGGTTTCGAACAGAGCGCCAGCATCCGCCGCCTCGACAATCTCCGGGAAGGGTCCCAGGCGGCGCGCAATCACGGGCGTGCCGATCCGAAAACTCTCGATCAGGATGATGCCGAACGTCTCATAGCAGACCGACGGGACAATCAGGCCCAGTGCGCCGCGATAATAAGCGTTCAACTCGTCCAGGGATTTGCGCCCGAGAAACTTGATACGGGGATTGTTCGCTGCGAGTGCTTTCAGGTCGTCGGTATAGTCGCCATCTCCCAGGATCAGCAGATCGGCATCCGGATACTTGTCAAAGGCCGGGAACACGTCCTGCAGGCCTTTGATCTTCTCCAGACGACCAACGAACAGGAAATAGGGTCGATCATGTTCCGCCGCGGCCGGCAAAGCGGACTCGTCGATGTCAGGCAGAAAATACGGCAGGACCGTCATGTCTTTCTTGAGCCCGAATTCCTTGTGTTTCTGACGCGAGAATTCGCTCTTCGCAATCAACAGATCGATTTGCTCAAGCTTACGCTCAAGGAAGCCGGTATAGCGCCAAAGCTGCGGTGGCCGTTTAAAGGATAGCGTGCATTTCAGGCATTCACGCTCTTCACAAAGCGCCTTGTTCTCTTTCCAGAGCACGTGCATCGGACAAACCAGCCAATGCTCATGCGCCTCGTAGATCTTCAGCGCCGCCCCATAATCAAGCAGACCCGGGCCACCAACCAGGGATGTATTATTGTGCCAGATAATGTCGAACGCGCCATCATCGATAATCTGCTTGATCCTGCCCCCATGCACCAAGGGACGACCGGTTTGCTGCGTCATCAGATTGGTCATCATCGGCCAGCCAGATGAAAGCGCGATCTCTGTCACGCCATCATCGGTATAGGATTTTCCGGTAATCTCGCCGCCGCCGGTCTGATAGGCATCCTTGTCATGGACAACAGTCACGTCATGCCCGCGTCTCACCAGCGCCTGCGCCATGCGTTGCACACCCACGGCATCCCCACCGAAGGAGTATGGGGGATAGAAGGTCGTGAACATCAGGATCTTCAAGGCACGCATGATCAGCCCTACTCAACCAACCCCAACACACTCAAGTTTCGGGCCAAATCTGCAAGCAAAACTTTGTCGACAAGCGAAACAATCTGGTCAGGTTCGGAGGAAGTACTGACGCGCCAGCTCCACGCGATCCGGCATCAGTCGCCAGGAGGCCAGGCCATAGAGCAGGACTCCAAGCAACGCGCCGGATGCAAGCAGAAGCAAAGCCGACTCACTCGGCACCCAACCGACGACGTATGACACCATCACTGCCATCCCGGCGCTGATCAATAGCGGCAGCAAATGCTGTCGAACCAGGTGCAACATGCCAACGCCCGATAGATTTGAGACGATCGCGAATCTCGCCCCCCAAAGCACAAGGAAAGACGCCGCGAATCCGTAGGACACGCCGCTCAATCCCTGCTGGTGGACCACCGCAATTGCGCCTGTCGTCATGCCCACTTCCAGCCAGGCGACGCATGCCAGTGCGCCAATCTTCCGCGCAGCCAGGCAATAGGACTGATGCACCATCTCGATCGAGAGATAGGCACCGACGACCCCGATGATCGAGAGTGCCGACGCTGCGGGCCCCCATTTTTCGCCGAACACCAGGCTCACGACGGGTCCGGACAGAACCATCATTCCGAACATGGCTGGAAAGGCGATCCACCCGGAAAGTCGCGACAATTCAAGCAGGAGCGTGCGGGCGGGACGGCCTTCCCGTAGACGCGCTGCAAAGGCGGATTGCGACACCATTCGCATCGGCGTCGATATCAGGAACACGGCAATCTCCAGGAGACGCCAGGCCAGTGAAAAATATCCAAGCACGACCGGTCCCAGCAACGCGCCGATCAGCGCCATCGGCATCTGCACGCGGGCTATTTGCGCGGCCTGGAGGGCCAGCACAGTACGGCCAAGCCCGAAAATCTCGCGCACCGCTTGTCGGTTTATGGAAAGACTTGGCCGCCAGGAGACAGCGCCCCAGGCGAGTAAAGTGTTCACACCAACCTGAACGAGCCGCTGCGCCACCAGAGCCCAGACTCCATAGCCGTTAAGCGCCATCCAGATCGCAACCACCCCGCCGCAAACAACCCCGGCAATCGCCCGGATGGCCAGCGCTCTGAATTTCATATGCCGACGTAACAGGCTCGCCGGAACAGCGCCGAGCGCGACAAGCAGGACAGAAACGCCCAGATACTGGATGAGGCTGCTGACAATGTCCTGCTGGTACAATCCGGCAATCGGGCCAGCGGCCCCCCATAGGCCCAAGAACAGAACGACCGAGAACGTGTTCAGACTGTAGAATACCGCATCGGAATGAGCCTGATCCTCGTTTGGCGAGGCGACCAGGTACTCCGTCAGTGTCTCGCGGACCAGAAACTCGCACAGGACCACAATGGCGGCCGCCATGGCGATCAATCCGAACGCTTCCACCCCGAGGAGTCGCGCCAGAATAACGAAGATCAGGACATTAAAGGCCTGTTCGACCCAATTTCCCATCGCCATCCAGGCAATACTGGCTCCTACCTGTTGGCGATCTTCGTTCATTCGACTGGATCTCTCCCGCATCGCCGGCCTGTTCGACGGCTCCTGACGCTGCAAAAGGGATGCCTGAATCGCCAGACGGTGTCGAGAGATGGGCACGGAGCCTGCATATGTGTTTCACCTGTGATCAATCCGGAGATAGATTGGTTCACGTAGCCCAGACAGTCGGTTAAGCCGGGGAAGACATGACCACAAGATTACCCAACTTCCTGGTGATTGGGGCCGCACGTGCAGGCACGACGGCCCTGCATGCCTATTTGAGGCAACACCCGGACGTCTTCATGCCGGTCAACAAGGAGCCCAATTTCTTTGCCTTTGAAGACGAAGACCTCGACTGCCAGGGTCCCGGGGCTGACTATATCAACAATTCGATTACCGATCTGGCAGATTATACCGCGCTGTTCTCGGATGCCCCGGCGAATGCGTGCCTTGGCGAAGCTTCACCGCTCTACCTCTATAGCGAGAAGGCGCCCGGTCGGATCAAGCATCATGTTCCAGACGCGAAGATGATCCTGATCCTGCGCAATCCGGTCGAGCAAGCCTATTCGCACTTCATGTATGCCACAAAGCAATGCATTGAAACTGAAGCGGATTTTGGCAAGGCGCTCACACTTGAACGCGAGCGGATGGCGGCGCATTGGCAACCGCTTTTCGGGTACTCGGCGTTTCCACGCTACGGCGAACAGCTGGCCCGCTATTTTGAGCTGTTTCCGCGTGAGCAATTCCTGATCAAGCGCTATGAAGATTATCAAGCCACGCCTGACTCTTTCTTGCGCGACGTGTTCGATTTCATTGGTGTGGACAAGACGTTTGAGCCAAGCATGGGTGACAAGGTCAATGCAGGCGGTGTCCCGAAAAACCAGGCGTTTCAGGACTTCCTGATGAAATCCAACCCGGTGACGAAGGCGATCGGCCTCGTGGTCCCTCAGCAAACGCGCCTGAAAATCCGCGACTGGATGGCAAAAAAGAACATGAACGCCCCGGAAGCACTCAATGCCGAAGCGCGGACCGTTTTGCTGGATCGCCTGTCAGATGACATCCAATTGCTGGAGAATCTGCTGGATTGGGATCTTGGCGACTGGTTGCGCTGAAGCCGCGCAATTCGAGGGATTCCGTCGCCAACAAGGCGAAGACGGTTGAATGGCTTGTTTCTTGCTGTATTCCCGATGAACAGGGACATGTAGAGATAGACTGCCATGGGGACGTTAAACATCAATTCCGCGATGACGGACGTTGACGAGGCCGGTTTGCCTGCGCGCGGCCTTGAATTGCTCGAAAAACTGAAAGCCCAGACCGCTCGCGTCGGCATTATCGGACTGGGCTATGTCGGCCTACCGCTCGCGGTGACGGCAGCGACACGCGGCAATCCTGTGGTCGGAATCGAGATCAATCCCAACAAGAACAGTCTTCTGGAGCAAGGCTCCAGCTATATTGATGCGGTCAGCGATGAGGCGTTGCAGGCGGTCTCTGGCACGACGTTTTCCAGCACATCCAGTTTCGCTGCGCTTGATGCGTGCGATGTGATCGTCATCTGCGTACCGACGCCACTCTCTTCCCATCGCGACCCAGACCTTTCCTATGTCGAATCCGCGGGCCGCGAGATCGCCAAGTACATGAAACCTGGCGTTCTCATCGTGCTTGAATCCACCACCTATCCCGGCACCACGCAGGATATTCTGGTACCAATTCTGGAAACCAGCGGATTGAAAGCCGGTGAAGACTTCTTCATGGCCTCGTCGCCAGAGCGCGAGGATCCGGGCAATAAGAGCTTCAATACGTCCACAATTCCCAAGATTGTCGGTGGGGACGGTGAAATGGCCGCGATCCTGGCGCAGCAATTCTATAGCGGCGTGGTTGATCGCGTCGTGCCGGTCTCGTCCACACGCGCCGCTGAAGCGGTGAAGATCACGGAGAACATCTTTCGCGCCGTGAATATCGGGCTCGTGAACGAGCTGAAGACGATTTACGACGCCATGGGGCTCGACATCTGGGAGATTATCGACGGCGCAGCGACCAAGCCTTTCGGCTTCATGCCCTTCTATCCGGGGCCCGGTCTGGGCGGTCACTGCATTCCGATTGACCCGTTCTATCTCACCTGGAAAGCCCGCGAGCATGATCTGCCGACCAAGTTCGTCGAACTGGCCGGGGAGGTGAACCAGTCGATGCCGCGCTATGTCGTTCAGCGGACGCGCGAAGTGATCGACCGCACCACCGGCAAAGGCCTGTCCAGCGCGAAGATCCTGGTGATTGGCGTGGCTTACAAAAAGAATGTCGGAGACATGCGCGAGAGCCCGGCCCTGCGCATTCTGGAATATTTCGAAGCCGCAGGCTCTACGGTGGATTTCTATGACCCGATGGTGCCGTTCATTCCAAAGAATGAAGAGCATCCGACGCTGGAAGGTCGCACGTCTGTGTCAGAAAGTGCTATTATTTCTGGTGCTTACGAAGCAGTCATCATCGCGACGGATCATGACAAGGTCGACTATGCGAAACTGGCCGAGAGCGGAATTCCGATCATCGACACCCGCAATGTCATGCAGCGCAACAATCTGCCCATGGACAATGTCACCAAGGCCTAGGAATAGACCGCCGGTTTGAGGACGTTTCGGACAGCCCGCAATCCGCGGCGCAGAGCGAGATAGGGTCCGCCTTTGCCATCGAGAAAATCCTGCCAGCGACTGGGCTGCTGATAGTAGAACATCTCTATGCGCGGGAGATCATGAATATTGCTCTTACGGGTCGCGATGCCGTGTTCAACGCCGACGGAGAGATCATAGTGTTCCGCAATCTGCGCCAATGCGCTCGGACTGACCTGGCCATAGGGCGGCGCGAAGTGTGAGCTTGTCTTGCCGAGTTCCGCCTCCAGATCCAACTTGGAACCCGCTATTTCATCAGACAAGTCGGGGCCTTCAAGCGTGCTCAGCGCGGTATGGTGGCGCCCGTGCGGCGCGATCTCAACAAGCGATTGCTCAAGGTCACGCAGCGCTGGCCAGTCGAGCAAAGGGCGCGTCGCCTCATGCCCGCCATACCAATCCTCGTGACCGCCCGTCTTGCGGGTTGGCACGAACAGGGTGCTTGGGAACTTGAACGCTTCGAGCACCGGATGCGCATGCTCCCGGAAGTCGACAAATCCGTCATCGAACGTGATCGCCATGGACCTTTCGGGCAGCGTCTGCTCACCCCTGTGCCAGGCGGCAACGTCTTGAAGCGACACAACGTCGTAAGCGCTTTCGGCCAGCGCCGTCATCATGGATTTGAACGTGTCCGGCGCAATCGACGTTGGACCACCCGCATCGGAGATGGAGTGGAACATCAGTATCGGAACTTGTACCGCCGGCTTGCTCATCTCTAGTCTTCTACAACGTGGGTCTCGAATTCTTCGCGCAGCTCAGCCCAGCGGGTGCGGTCGAAGGTTCCGCTATCATCCAGGCAGCTGACAGCTCCATATGCCATAGACAAGGCGTGGTGGGTATTGTCATGTGCAAACAGACCCTGTCGCCCAAAGGTCAGAACGTTTTCCAGACCGGAAATCCACTCATCCATAACCGCGAAATTGTCGGCATATGTGCGATTATAGACTGGATAAGCGAAGGGCAGACGGCGCGTCTCGACCTTTACCGTCTTGGCCGTGAGCGTCAGGCCTGCCGCCTCGATCCACTCGCGCATCTTCTCGCCCAGTTCTTCATTTGAGAGGTCCCAATGCTCATCGCCCGGGTCAGCGGGCAATTCGGCGCAGAGCACGGTTCTTCCCTTGGGCTCTACGGTCGCCGAATAATTCTTCGGCTCGGACATACGCGACATAGGAATGGCCGCTTCCGGGAAGTAATGGGCGTCATACTCGGTGAACTGATCGGTATCGAGGACGAGATAGATCAGGATCATGCCGCGATACTCGATATTCTCCGCTGCGGTTTTCACCTCCGCGGGCACCGCGTCGCCTGCGGCGCGGATCAGTGTTGAAATCGGCAAGGTCGACCAGATCTTGTCTGGCGAGCTGGTCTGCAGGCCGGATGGTGTCTCGACCGTCATTTCCGTCACCCGCTTTCCCTCGACCTTGAGGCCGACAACTTTGGAATTGAGCGCGATTTCGGCGCCTGAAGCCTCGGCTGCGCCCGCAAAGCCGGTGCAGATCTGCCCGAAGCCTTCTCTCGGGTAGTAGAACTTACCGGTCGTTGGCGATTTCAGGCCCGGCAATTGGCCAAAAATCTTCTTGAGAAGTTTCGGAAGCGAGCTGCCGGAGACCCGGCGCTGTGCCAGTGTCGTTGCAAGCTCGTCTGGGTCCTTGCCCCAGAGCTTGCGCACATAGGGGAAGTAAAAGCTCTCACACATGGTCTTGCCGAGACCGCCGAGCAGGACGGTCTTGAAGGTCGGATCGTCGGTCTTGGGCGCCCGGAACTTCGCTGTCAGCGCGTCAAAGAACAGGGAAAAAGCAAAAGGGATCGGCAAACGGGTCGCCAGATCGAACGGCTTCAGTGGGAAGTGGATCCAGGACTTGCGCAGCCGGATGCGGCCGTGTCGCGGACGCAAGAGCAGATCATCGCCCAGGATCTCCTTGATGTGCCCCATGATCTCCGGGTCCGTCACCGGGTGCAGGCGGTGGCTGCCATAATCGACGCGAATTCCTTCGACATCAAAGCTGGCGGCGTTGCCGCCGACTAAAGGCGCGCCCTCATGCAGGGTCACGTCAAAAGATGTTTCCTGGCGCAGTTTCCAGGCGGCGCCAAGGCCCGCAGGCCCACCCCCGAGGACAGCTATCTTGTGCGCTTGTCCCTGCCCCGTCTGTTCCGTATCAGCCATTTCTTGTCCCAATCTACTGAGCGCCTTCTGGCGCCGACTTGAATTTTCCTGACCAGGCTTGCACCGCAAGGCCGATCAAACCGGTTGAAATCAGGATGGTCTGCCAGACAAACCCGACCGCGATCACCACTGGCGACTCAAAGGCAAAGCCGGCAAAAATCGCCGCCAGGCTCGCTTCTCGAACGCCGAGACCGCCAAGGCTGATCGGCAGGGTCGCGATCAATTTCGCCAGCGGCCAGGCAAACAACCAGATGCCAATCTCCGTGGGGCCTTGCATGCTCCAGGCCAGCGCGACGTTCAGCAAAACGAACCCCGTCTGAATGCCAATCGAGAGCACGGCGCAGACCAGAATTCGAATGCGGTGTTCCGCCATGTAATGCGCAATTTCAGCAACCATGTCGCCGACTTTGCCGCGTCCTGCCATCTGAGCCTCGACTAACCGCGCCAGCGGTGGAAGCATCAGGAAAGTGATCACACCCAGCAGGACCAAGGCCGCTGAAACCCATTGCAGCCAGACCCCGGTCTGGCCCGCCGTGCCCAATAGAGCAGCGCCAAACGCAGCGATCAGGACGAGCCCGCCGACATCGATCAACCGGTCCAGGATAGATCCGGTCACCAATTTTGATCGCGACGTGACTTTTTGAGACAGGATCGCGGCGCGCGCGACATCTCCGCCAGCCACGCCTGGCAAAGCGATATTGGCAGCCAGACCGGCGAAATGGGCTTTCACGATGGTCGGAAACGGCAATTTCTGTCCGACCAACAAACCCCACTTGAATGATGCGAGGACGTGGCCGGCGAGGAAGCCCGCCAATACTGCGCCCCAGACCCAGGGGTCGGTGCGCGTGATGCCCGCCCAGATATCCTCTACGGACACAAAGTGAAAAATCACCGCCAGAACAATGGCGGTGAATAAAAATTTCAGTCCTGCAGCCAGATAAGGCCGGGGCTTTTTTGTCTGTGGCGAGGCGTCCGCTGTCATTGTCAGATCGCTCTGCTTTCACGCATTTACTTGAAGTGGAGACGCGAAATCATGTCGGCGATCAGGCCAAGAGACCAGACCACCAAGGCAGCCAGCATCGCGAAAACCGCACTTTCAGACAGGTTCATCTGGAAGATGTCGTAAACACCCTTGGCGGCGCCGAGCGCAAACAGGATCGCGCCAAACGGCAGGAACACGCGCAAGGGGTGGAACAGAACGATAATCCGCACAACCAGCAGCATGAAACGGAAGAAATCCGTCGGACGGATCTTGGAATGTCCGACGCGCTTCGCATAGGTGATCGGCGTGTACACAACGCGCAGGTTCGAGCAGATCATGCACAAGGTGCTGGTCGTGCTGAACGAAAAGCCGTCAGGCATCAGTCCGAGAAAACGCTCAATCGACTCCCGGCGAAACACGCGCAGGCCTGAATTCAGATCCGGGATCTTTCTTTGGGCCAGGATGTTCGCGAGCTTGTTAAGGACCCATTTGGCCGGCCTGCGAACCAGTGGCACGCCCGTCATGGCGGCACCGCGATTGCCGACAATCATGTCGGCCGTCTCACACATTTCCAGCATTTCCGGAATTTTTTCAGCTGGATAGGTCCCGTCTGCATCAATGATCGCGACGAAATGCGATTTAGAATTCACGATGCCGGTTTTGAGTGAATGGCCGTAGCCGACATTCTCTTCCTTTCGGATCACCCTGGCGACCGTTTCAACAGCCTTTTCGTATGTGCCATCTGTGGACCCGTCATCCACCACGACAATTTCCGCGTCGAGGCCGGCGGATTTGATCATCTCATCCAGCTGCTCAATCGTCGGCACGATGGCATTGACTTCATTATAGGCGGGAACGACGATCGATAGATCGTAGACACGCTCAACGGGTCGCTTTTTGGTCTTCACCGGTGTGTCCTCTTTGACCATGGCTGTCATCTTGTTCCCCAATCCGATCCTTGAACGCGCTATGCAGCAAGTCCCATACCAGTTCCAATCCGTTTCAGGCCGTCCAGCTTTGCTCTGTGTAACTGTGACGAATTGAGAAGCGCCTGATCTGACGCAATGGATTCCCACCATTGAGTTACCTTATGGTGACGAACGCCTCCAAAAGGTGCACTCGAGGGTGGTATTTTGACTCGGTCTCGTGCCCGGCGTTCTTGGTCCCCGTCTCCTCATCCATGTCCCCAGCTTCGCGAAGACTATGCCAGCCCATCGCCTTCGGGCAAGCATACTCTACCCATTTTTCAGGCGAATTGCGCATGAAGTGCAACACTCCTTCTCATGATTGATCAGATTTTCGGCAATCCTCCAATAAATGCCCTTGATTTCCCAAGCGAGCGGCTATTTCGATAGACAAATCATTGGCACAGCTCTTGCTTTTGTATCGGGGACACAAGAGATAGGTCTGTATCAAAGGGGACATTAGAAAATGGACGGGACTCCCGTAGGCGCAGAAACGCTGCCCATAGACGACCGAAAAGAAGACAGCCGTAAAACCGTTGCCATTATTGGCGGTGGACCGGCTGGCCTGACTGCTGCGTATGAGTTGCAACGCAATTCGAAGGACTACAAACCCGTCGTGTTCGAAGCCGACAAACTCGTGGGCGGCATCTCCCGCACAGAGTCCCATAACGGGTATCGTTTCGACATTGGCGGGCACCGGTTCTTTACCAAGGTGACCGAAGTCGAAGAGGTTTGGCATGAAATCCTGACCGACGATTTCATCACAAGGCCACGCAAGAGCCGAATTTTCTACCGCGGGAAGTATTACGACTATCCGTTGAAGATCACCAATGCTCTGCTGAACATCGGCATTGTGGAATCGATCCGCGTCGGCCTCTCCTATGTCAAAGCACAGCTTTTTCCGTCAAAGCCGGAGGAAACCTTTGAACAATGGGTCTCCAATCGCTTCGGCAAGCGTCTGTTCCAACACTTCTTCGAGACCTATACCGAAAAGGTCTGGGGCATCCCCTGCTCCGAAATTCGGGCGGACTGGGCCGCGCAGCGGATCAAGAACCTGTCTCTGATGAAGGCGGTCTGGAACGCGCTGACCGGCGCCAATGATACAGCCAGCCTGATTGAAGAATTCGAATATCCACGCCTTGGCCCAGGTATGATGTGGGAAAAAGCATCTGAACTGGTTCGGGATAATGGCGGCGAAGTTCGTATGGAGGAGTGGGTCAGCCGCGTCTTCATGGATGGTAACCGCGTGACCGAGATCGAGATCATCAAGGACGTTGACGGCGAACGCACCCCGTATCGCATGTCAGCCGACCACTTCATCAATACGATGCCGGTGCGAGAACTGGTCCACTGCATGGACCCGCCACCGCCAGCCCATGTCATCGAAGCCGCTGATAAGCTGAAATATCGGGACTTCCTGATCGTCACCCTGGTTCTGGATCATCCGGATCCGTTTGATGACAATTGGATCTATATCCATAGCCCGGAAGTGAAAGTCGGTCGGATCCAGAACTTCCGCGCCTGGTCACCAGAGATGCTGCCCAATCAGGAGAATGCCTCCATCGGCATGGAATTCTTCTGTCACGAGGGAGATGGCCTTTGGGAATCGAGTGATGAAGACCTGATCAAACAGGCCTCTGAAGAGCTGGAATTCCTCGGCCTGGCTTCAAAGGAAAGCGTCATAGATGGCTGCGTCATCCGCCAGAAAAAGGCCTACCCGGTTTATGATGCGGTCTACAAAGACGCCCTGGATACAATCAAGGACTGGGTTCTGACTCTGGAAAACTTCCAGACAGTGGGGCGAAACGGAATGCACCGTTACAACAATCAGGACCACTCCATGCTGACGGCCATGCTGGCTTCGAAGATCATCATGGGAGAAGAGCACGACATCTGGAACGTGAATGTCGAGCGCTCGTATCATGAAGAATTCCAGATCAGCAAGAAAAAGGCCCTGGAGACCAGTTAGGCGCAGATCGCGCATCGCGAGAGGCACATGCTTCTCAACTCGGAGGCATCGAATCAGGCGGCCATTGGCCGCCTTTTTCTTGTCGCCAGATCGAGCGACGAATTCACAAAAATTGCCTTGATTTCAGGCTTAACAAAGCGTTAATGTAAGGTTCGGTGGCAAGCCGATACTTCTGGCGTGGGATTTGCAGTCAAAAGTTGAAGCGAAGTGCAGTTTGCGTCTGCATTGGGGATCATGCCACCGACCGTACAGAACGTGCGTTGTATAGTGAGGGGACAGAATTGGTTAGACAGAACGCCAGCCTAGAAAATGCCGATCGTATCTGTGTGATTGTACCTGCATTTGAAGCGGCTCATTACCTGGAAAAATCTCTTCCACCGCTGATCGCGTTGCGCGAGTCTGGTCGGGTCGATGAGGTGATCGTCGTCGATGATTGCTCGCCTGGTCGCGATACGGCCGAGACGGCAGAGCGTTTGGGTGCGACAGTGATCGTGGCCCCTCAGAATGGCGGACCCGGTGCCGCGCGAAACCTTGCTGCCTCAAAAACTGAATGCGACCTGCTCTGGTTTGTCGATGCCGATGTTGTCGTGCATCCAGATTCGGTGGACCGCATTCCGGTCACGTTCTCAGACCCAGCCGTCCACGCCATGTTCGGGTCGTATGACGAAAACCCTCCTGCCCCGGGCTTTGCCTCTCAGTACAAGAATTTGATGCATCGCTACTACCATACGCATTCGAATCGTAAGGCATCGACCTTCTGGTCCGGTTGCGGCGTTATTCGCCGGGAAGTCTTTTTGCGATTGAACGGGTTTGACGTGGTGCAATTCACCAAGCCGTCCATCGAGGATATCGAACTCGGCTATCGGATCTGTGAAGCAGGCGGTGAAATCACGCTCGATCCTGAATTGCTCTGTACGCACTTGAAAGAGTGGTCATTGCGTGAAGTCATTATGACTGACGTGTTCAAACGCGCGGTCCCGTGGTCCAGATTGATCGCACAGCGCGAGCTGCCGGAAAACAATCTGAATGTCTCAAAAGCAGAACGCATTCGGGCCGGAATCGCAGGATTGTGGGCGGTCTCAATTCTGCTCGCCATGACCGCGATCCTATGGCCGCATGGAGCCATGATCTTCATGGCCATGACCATCATCATGATCGGTGCAAATTGGCGCCTTCTGTCATTCTTTACCCGTACCAAGGGTTTGCCGTTCGGCCTGGCAGCACTTGCCTTCCACCAGGTCTATTACATTTACAGCGCGGTGACGTTCAGTCTGATGAATATTCGCCATCGTCCGATGGGACCGCAGCAAACAGCAACGCCCTGAAGCGGGTTAATCTGACGTCGCTTGCGAGAAGAATTCGCCGAGCTGGACCGGGGCAATACCGCCTTGCAGATACGGATCTAATTCTCTGACGATCGTGCAATCGAACGGGTCCGTCGGCATTCTTTCCAGATCATTTTCGCGCATCCAATGCACCGCATCGATCAACGTATCGGCGTCGTATGCGACGGTTGAATCCGCGCGCGACGAAGGCGCAATGCCCAGTCGATGATCGAGGTGTTGCCAGCCCCGAAATGGTTTCATCAACCAGATCTGCTTCGCCGCGAGGTGGTTTATGGCTTCTTCTGTGAGGCAGGCAGGGCGCTCGACAATCGCCCAGCGTTGATCCTGTAACCCGTGGGCCTCTCGATACAGCAGATAGGGGGGCAGCGACCAACGTGTCAGCAAGATGATGTCATCTGCTCCGATACTTCCAGACATTTTCGACATCTCTCGCGATAGATCCGCGCTCGACTCGTGAGGAGCGTAGGTCCGTTCAAAGACTAGGGTCGCGACCGAGCCCAGGCTGGTAAATATCACCGCTCCGGCTAAGACCACCGGGACGATTTCCCTGGCGTCCCGGATGAGGCGTTCCACGGCCAGCGCAGCGAGCAGGATCGCAATCGGCACCATGTACAGCATCAAGCGCGCCAACATGGGGTAGATTTGGGCGATAGACAGCGCGAACGCGATCACTGGCGCCGACAAGCAGATGACCGCCAGCCAGATGTTTGACCTGAGGGCGACAATCGCTCCGCAGGCAAAAAGAAAAATCATCAAGAAGGCCGATTGAGCGCCGAACCAACCGGTGAACAGATCTTCCATCACCGTCGGATACCAGGCGAGATCTTGCATGCTGAGCGGTGGGAATGGCGCAAACAGCCGATTGAAGAAATGTCCCATTCCTCCTTCGTTCATACCGCTGACATCCACCTGCGTTTTGTAGAGGGTCAGGGATAGAATGAGATAAAGTGCTGCCGCCGCAGCCCCGCCAGCACTCAGTCCCAAGGCGGCGCGCATGTCTTTTTTCAGGTAGCGGTTCACGATCATACACCCACCAATCGCCCCGATCACGATAGGGGCAGCCAGTGTCATGACGCTGCCGAGCAAAAAGACGAGGACGAACAAAGCGATCCAGCGGGGAGACAGGCGTTCCGTATCAAGTTGTTTCAGCGCCATCCACGCCAACACGAGCCAAAGCAACATGTCCAGTCCGTACGCCTTGATCTCGGCTGAGTAGTAGATCGCAGGAAAATTCAACCCGAACATCAGAATGGCCAGGAATGCGGCAGGCTTGCTCAGCTGGGAGAGACAAATCCGGTAAAACACCCAGAGGCTTGCCAATCCTGCCACAAATACAGGAAAGCGTGCCCCGTAAGCGTAGTTTCCGGTCGCATCGACAAACAGATCGGTCAGAAGGAGCCAACCGGTCGGTGCCACTTGTCGAAAATCCAGAGGCGCAAACAATTCTGCCCCGGATCGACTGACCAGGTTGAGCACCAGCATCGCTTCATCGAGCCAGAGCATCCTGCCGAGACCATAATGGACCAGGCGCAACAACACGCCGATAAGCAGCGCTCCCACAAGGAAGTGGGGCCAGCGCAAGGCAGCAAGTTTTTCCTTGAGCAAGCTGACCCAGCCTGCCGGTTCGGTCATGTTTGACATGGTCCCCATCCAGACCTGCGCATTTCGCAACAATGGCAGGCAATAACGTGCACCATAAGCTGACACAAGAATTGTGGTCTATGCAAGCAATCTGTAGAAATGAATACAGAATTTCCTCTTTTGAACACTGATCCTCTCATTCAATTCGAAGGTCTCCAGAAACAAAGCGATTCTCTTTACAACACCATTTGAAGCTCTGGTCGATGAGAGCGCAGGCGCGAAACCGACCCAGAGGCACGCGTTAAAGGATTGCACCCGGCAGATCGCTGCGCGATAGACTGCAGCCATGAGCACATATGCAATTGTTCGCGACACGCTTGCCCGGCTGATCGCCTTTGATACGACCTCGCGCCTCTCCAATCTCGCTCTGATCGACTGGGTCGAGGGTGAACTGCAACCGCTCGGCGCTGTGTGCCAGCGCATCCCGAACGCTGAGGGCACCAAGGCCAACCTCTGGGTCCGGATCGGGCCGGACGTCCCGGGCGGTATTGTCCTCTCCGGACATACAGATGTTGTCCCGGTGGATGGCCAGGATTGGCACACGGATCCGTTCACGCTCACAGAAAATGATGGATTGCTGTTCGGACGTGGCACCAGCGACATGAAAGGCTTCGTCGCGTTGTGCCTGGCCTTTGCGCCTGAATTCTCAAGGCTTGACCTCACCAAGCCGATCCATTTCGCTTTTTCCTATGATGAAGAAGTCGGGTGCCAGGGGGCACCGGATATGATTGCGCAAATCGTCGCCCATGGCGCGCAACCTGATGCGGTCTGGGTCGGCGAACCCTCGCTCTGGCAGGTCGTTTCCGGACACAAGGGTATTACGGTCACGGAGGTCGATGTTTACGGGCACGAAGCCCATTCGAGCCTGCCAGATCTAGGGGTCTCGGCAAATGGGGTCGCCGTTGACCTGATGGGGGTTTTGCGCACGATCGAGAAGGATCTGACCACCCAAGGGCCGCCGGAGTCGCCATTTGATCCGTCTTATCCCACACTCTCTATCGGAGAAATCAGAGGCGGCACCGCACACAATATCCTGGCCCGGCATTGTCATTTCGGTTTTGACCTCAGATGCCCGCCTGGCTTCGATCCGGATCAAATCCTCGCGCCCTTTTTCGCTGCTGTGGACGAGGCCGACCGGGCGCTAAAGCAGCGCTTCCCGGAATGCGGGATCGACGTGAATCGCCTCTCCAATGTCCCACCCCTGGCGGTGGATTCTGACAATTCTGCAGAACACCTCGTTCGCGCTCTGACGGGCGACAATGCCTTGCGCGCGGTCGCCTACGCGACAGAGGCCGGGCAATTCCATGTCGCCGGTCTGCCTTCCGTCATCTGCGGCCCGGGCTCCATCGATCAGGCGCATAAACCGAACGAATTCATCGACCCGGAGCAATTGAAGCAAGGGGTGGCGATCTTCCACAAACTGATCGAGCGATTGTCAGCTGGCCGCTAACCAGGGCACCACCACAAAGTGGGCAAGCACGGTCAGGACCACCGCGCCAATCGTCGCCCAGAGCGCCTTCTTCTTCAGCATTGGCTCTTTCGGCGCGCCCTCTTCGGTGCCTTCAATCACCTCTCCGCCCTCTTCAAACTGGCCCTGAACGCCAATTGGAAGCACGCAGAAAAAGCTCAGCCACCAGGAGATGACAAAAACGACGATGCCACCGACCAGGTCCACTTAGTGCGCTCCGTCTTTCGGGCTTTCCATCAGCTCGACGAGAACGCCATTCGAATTCTTCGGATGGATGAAGACAATCATCGTACCATGCGCCCCGATACGTGGCTCGCCCAGGACAGTCGCGCCCCGCTCTTTCATCACACTGACAGCATCATTGATGTCCTCGACCTCGAAGCAGACATGATGCTGGCCACCTTTCGGGTTTTTGGCGATGAAATTGTGGATCGGGCTCTGCTCATTGAGCGGCTCTATCAGTTCGATCTGGCTATTCGGCAAGTTGACAAAACAAACCTTCACGCCCTGCGCCGGCATGTCGAATGGCTCAGTGATATCTGTGGCGCCATACAACGTGCGATAGGTGTCCATCGCGTCCTGGATATCCGGCACTGCCACACCGACATGATTTAGGGGACCGATCTTGAATTCAGACATCGCGTTTCTCCTTCGGTCAGACCCTTAGCACACTCACATCGACCAGCGGCTTGCGACCGAACGTCCGCTCGCAGGACTTCTTTACCGCCCGCGTCAGTGTACGCTCGACTTCTTCATCATCCATACGCTTGCGGCGTTTCATGCCATTCATGGCTTCTTCGACCGCGTCATCGACATCGATGAGGCTTTCATCCGCCGTGCTGCCATCCAGTTCAGACAGGCCGCGTGCTGTCAGCAGAGGGCCATCCACCAGATCGCCATTCTCGTCGATCGCCACGGCGACACTGACATAGCCCCAATTGGCGAGCGCCCGGCGCTCCCGGATGCCCTCGCTCTCTGCTGGCACGAGCCGGTTGCCATCCAGATAGAGGCGCCCGTTCGGGACAGTGTCGATGATCTTGGCATCACCCGGCGCCAGACGAATGAGATCACCATTGCGCGGTGTCACAGCCTCGCTGACCTGCAGGCTTTTTGCATAAGCCGCGTGTTCGACGATATGCCGCCGCTCGCCATGAACTGGAACGGAGACTTTCGGGCGCACCCATTGATACATGCGGCGCAGTTCGTCGCGTGCCGGGTGTCCTGACACGTGGATCGGGCCATCGGTCATGCGATCCGTGATGATGCGCACGCCCTTCTCGGCGAGGGCGTTCTGCATGTCGAATATGCCCTTCTCATTGCCGGGAATAACCCGGCTGGAGAAGATCACGGTATCGCCGTCGCCAAGACTGATATGGCGGTGATCATCACGCGCGATCCGGCCGAGCGCGGCGCGCGGCTCGCCTTGAGAACCCGTGCACAGGAAGAGCAGATTGTCATCCGGCAGGCTGCCAGCCTGATCCTCGCTGATCAGATCCGGCATATCCTTGATCACGCCGGTGGCAACCGCAGCATCGGTGATTTTGTGCATGCTCCGCCCGACTAGGCAGACACTGCGGCCGGCTTGTCGTGCGGCCTCGATGACGCTGGCAACGCGCGCGACGTTGGAAGCGAAGGTCGTGACCGCGACCCGTCCCGATAGCGATCCGATCAGGTCAATCAGATTCTCACGCACGACGCCTTCCGAGCCGCTCTCTCCTTCGACGAACACATTGGTACTGTCGCAAACCATGGCCAGCACGCCTTGTTCGCCCAGCGTCGTCAACGCCTCGACATCGGTCTCCGAGCCCAGCTGTGGATCCGGATCGATCTTCCAGTCACCTGTATGCAGGATGGTGCCAAGCGGCGTCTCGAGCGCCAGCGCATTCGGTTCCGGGATGGAATGCGTCAGCGTGATGTAACGCACCTTGAATGGCCCGGCTTCGACTTCTGCCCCAAGCGGAATGACATTGATGCTGGTATGCTTGAGCCCCCGTTCAATCAGCTTGGCCTGCGCCAGATGCGCGGTGAATGGCGTCGCATAGATCGGTGCCTTGGTTTGCAGGCGCGGCAGGATCAGCCCGATTGCGCCGATATGATCCTCATGCGCATGAGTCAGGAAGATCGCATCGATCTGGTCGCCTTGTTCTTCCAGAAAAGCGGGATCCGGCGTGATCAGATCGATCCCTGGCGTATCTTCGCCGCCAAACGTCACGCCGACATCGATCAGGATCCAGCGCCGGTCATGCGCCGGCCCGTAGCCATAAGCGTTCAGGTTCATGCCGATCTCGCCGCATCCGCCAAGAGGCAGGAAAACGAGTTCAGCCGTGTCAGTTTTGGTCATTCGCCCTGTTCAGTCTTTCTTGTTCCGACGATAGACTTCCAGCAGGCCTACCTCCATCAAACCCTGATCAAATTCATCAATCGTGTCGCTGGCGCCTTCAAACAGCGACGCGACGCCGCCAGTGGCGATCACGGTCAGCGGTGCGTTGTATTCAGCTTTTACTCTACGCACCAGACCATCGATCAGATCGACATAGCCCCAGAATACGCCCGATTGCATGGCCGAAACCGTGTCCTGTCCGATGACTTGTGCCGGCTTCTGGATTGCAATGCGCGGCAGCTGCGCGGCAGCATCATGCAGAGCCCGCATGGACAGGTTGATCCCGGGCGAAATGATCCCGCCTTCGAACCCGCCATCCGGACCAACCAGGTCGAACGTCGTCGCTGTGCCACTATCGATCACGATCTTGGCGCCCTGATAGCGCTCATGCGCACCGATCGCAGCGACAAGACGGTCGGCCCCCACCTGCTCCGGTCGCCGAATTCGGATCGGCACCCCGAGCTTCACTTCCGGCTCGCCAACAAACATCGGCTCAATATCAAAATAGCGGCGCGACAGGTTGCGGAAGTTGAACTTTGCCTGTGGCACCACCGTGGAGATGATGCAGCCATTGATCTGATCCAGATCCATGCCGTCCAGCCGCATCAGTGTGCCGAGCCAGACCGCATGATCGTCCGCCGTGCGTGTCGCATCCGTCGAGCTGCGCCAGCTGGCCCGCCAGTCCTCGCCATCATGAAGTGCGAACACTGTGTTCGTATTGCCGACATCAATGACCAAAAGCATCAGTCTACTTGCCTCACCAATTCTACGTCACCGGCCCTTATGGTCTGTCTCGTGCCATCGGGCAAACGCAAGTTCAGGCCGCCATCTTCAGCCAGGCCTTCAAAGATCCCCTGAATGCGGCGATCCGGAGGTCCAGCCTCGACCATCTGCCCCAGACCTTCGGCGTTTCGGAGCCAGTCCTCAAGCAGCTGATCAAACCGATTTCGAGCCTGTTCCACCCGCTGAGCGAGCGCGGGTCTCAGATCCTCTAGCACGAGTTCGGGGAACAGCGCTGAAGGCGCGCCTTGTTCCATTAGGGAGGTTGATACCTGTTCAGCGACCTCAGGCGCATGCTGAACATTTATCCCCATACCGAGTGCAATCCAGACCACGCCATTGGTTTCGCCAGACTCGGTCAGGATGCCGCAAATCTTGGCCCCGTCGACCCGTACATCGTTCGGCCATTTGAGCTTCGCGTTGAGGTCCGGCACGGCCCGGTTGCAGGCATCAATGACGGCCAGCGCCGCGGCGAAGGGAATACGGCTCGCGATCGCCAATCCACCCGGCTCGGGAAACAGGGCTGTCACGAACAGGTTGCCGGTCGGCGAGACCCAGGTCCGGCCAAGCCGTCCCCGCCCGGCGGTCTGCTGGCGCGCGGCGATCCAGACTGGCGACGTCTCGCCCGCGCGGGCTCGACGTTTGGCCTCCTCGCTGGTGCTATCTATCTCATCGTACCAGTAAACTGGTGCGGTCTGGATCACGAGATCAGACCTGCAGCGACTGTTTCGGCAAGCTCACTGAACGGCGAGACGAAGATCAGCAGAGCGACGCTGACCAGGGCCGCCAGATAGACCGTCACGGTCACCCAGCCATCCACTGGCTCAAAGTCTTCCGCCTGGTCGTCAAACCACATGATCTTCACGATGCGCAGATAATAGTACATCGCGATCACAGAGCTCAGGACCAGGATGATGACCAAAGGCCACATGCCGGAGTCGACCCCTGCCTGAATGACGGCCAGTTTTCCGAGGAAGCCAAAAGCGAGCGGAAAGCCGGAAACCGAAATCAGCAGCAAGGTCAGCGCGCTGGCAAGGCCTGGCTGGCGCCGAATGAGGCCAGCGAGCTCATTGATATCCTCGACCATGCCGCCTTCCCGGCGCATGGACAGAACGCCGCCAAACAGGCCGAGCGAAGCAATCACATAAGCGGTCATGAAGATCAGCAGCGAGCCAGCGCCATACTGCACACCTGCGGCAATGGCGACGAGCGCGTAGCCCATATTCGCGATCGAGGAATATCCAAGCAGACGCTTGAGGTTGGTCTGAGGCAAGGCACCGAACGCGCCGATAATCATCGAAGCTGCGGCGATAATCGCAATGATAAGCTGCCAGTTTTCGGTCGCCATGGCTTGCGGGAACGCCGTGAACATGACGATCGCAAACACGACCATGCTGGCCATCTTGGGCGCGGTCGCGAAGAAGGCGACAACCGGGCTCGGCGAGCCTTCATACACATCCGGGGTCCAGACATGCATTGGCGCCGCGGATACTTTGAACGCCAGACCGGTAATCATCAGCACCATGCCGAACAGAAGCCCCATGCTGGTCTCGGCCTCGGCGACGACCTCGTAACTTGTGCTGCCAGAGAAGCCGTAGACCAGGGACATGCCATAAAGCAGCAGCCCCGACGCCAATGCGCCCAGTACGAAATATTTCAGACCAGCCTCTGCCGAGCGCGGACTGTCGCGATGGAATGAGGCGAGCACATAGGAGGACAGGCTGAGCGTCTCGATACCGAGATAGAGCGTCATGAAATTGGCCGAGGACAGAATGATCCCCATGCCAAGCGCTGCGAAGATGACCAGCAGCGAATACTCATATCGCAGGGTCTCATGCCGCCGCAGGAAGCCTTCTGCCATGAGCAGCGCGATGCCACCTGAAACAAAGCTCACCACTTTGGCGAAATTCGCATAGCTGGAGGTTTCCACCAGGCCGTCAAAAGCGCGGCCACCGTCCCAATAATATCCGGCAAGGGCCGCCGCGGCGAACAATACGATCGCCCCGAACTTGAAGGACAGGCTGTTGAACCGGTCGCCGAGAAACGCGCCAACGGTCACGCCAAGCAAGCCGGCTGCAGCCAGCAGCACTTCCGGGGCAATGGTTGTGAGAATGGTTTCAAAATCAAACATGAAGCTTATCCTCCAGCCACTTGGGCGAGGGCGTGGAGCGACGACTCACGCGTGATATCGAAAATGAGGTTTGGCAGGATACCGAGCAGGATCGTGCCAATCGCCAGCGGGATCAGACAGATCAGCTCCTTGGTATTCACGTCCTTTATATTCTCGATCTCGGGATTGGTAATCTCTCCGAACACTGTGCGCCGATAGAGGGTCAGCATGTAGACGGCTGAAAAGATCACACCGAGCGCTGCGCCCGCCGCCGCCCAGGTATTCGCCTGGAACGCGCCGACCATGGTCAAGATCTCGCCAACAAAGCCACTTGTGCCTGGCAGGCCGACATTGGCCATGGTGAAGAGCATGAACAGGGTCGCATAGACCGGCATACGATGCACGAGCCCGCCATAGGCCGCGATTTCTCGCGTATGCATGCGGTCGTAGACAACGCCGACGAGCAGGAAGAGTGCGCCGGAGATGAGACCGTGGCTGAGCATCTGGAAGACCGCGCCCTGCACGCCAACCTCGGTGAACGAGAAGATCCCGAGCGTGACAAAGCCCATATGCGCGACCGAGGAATAGGCGATCAGCTTCTTCATATCCGTCTGCCGCCAGGCCACGAGCGAGGCATAGACGATCGCGACGACGGACACGACAAAGATGAAGGGCTGGAACATCACGCTAGCATCCGGGAACATCGGCAAGCTGAAGCGCAGGAAGCCATAGCCACCCATTTTCAGCAGGATCGCCGCCAGGATAACCGAGCCGGCCGTCGGGGCTTGTACGTGCGCATCCGGAAGCCAGGTATGAACCGGCCACATTGGCAGTTTCACCGCGAAGGAGGCAAAGAAGGCAAGCCAGAGCCAGGTCTGCGCGCCCTTGTCAAAGGCGACATTCTCCAGCTCGACGATGTCTGCGGACCCGTCATTGGTCAGGTACATGTAAACCACAGCGGCAAGCATGAAGAGCGAGCCGAGCAAGGTGTAGAGGAAGAACTTGAAGCTTGCATAGATGCGATCCACGCCGCCCCAGACACCAATGATCAGGAACATCGGGATGAGGCCCGCTTCGAAGAAGATGTAGAACAACACGAGATCGAGCGCACAGAAGACACCGATCATGAAGGTTTCGAGCACCAGGAAGGCAACCACATATTCCGTCAGACGCTTCTTCACAGACCCAATGCTGGCAATCAGCGCTATCGGCGTGAGCAATGTCGTCAGCAGGATGAGCAGGATCGACATGCCGTCGACGCCCATCTTGTACTGGATCCCCTGGAACCAGCTGACTTCCTCGACCAGCTGATAGCCCTTGCCGTCCAGGTCGAAGCTCAGGAACATCACGATCGAGACAATGAATGTGGCGACCGAGAAGAGCAGGCCTGCATACATGACCCGCTCGTCTTCCGAGCCATCGGCGCGGATTTGCGCGCCAGTCAGCGCCTTGATCAGCAGGATCAGGATCGCACCTGCGAGCGGCAGGAACGTCACCGCAGAGAGAATTGGGAAATCCATTAGCCCGCGCCTCCGCTGCGCCAGAACAAGACTGCGCCGAAGACCAGGGCAGCCCCGATAATCACGAACGCATAATGATAGAGATACCCGGTGTGCATGGCGGACAGGCGCCGCGCACTCCAGCGGACGACTGCGGCAACACCGTCTGGTCCGATTCCGTCGACGACTTTCTTGTCGCCTTTCCAGAACATGTTGCCGAGCCAGGCTGAGCCTTTGACCAGGGTCGCATTGTAAAGCTCGTCAAAGTACCACTTGTTGGCAAACAGCGCGTGCAAGGGTCCACCGGACTTGGCGATCCGTTCCCCGACTCCGCGATTGAACAGATAGGTGAAGGTCGCGAGCACAAAGCCGGTCACGGTGACGATGAGCGGCGCCCAGAACACCCATTCCGGCACGTTGTACTTGTCTTTCAGGACCGTATTTTCCTTGGCCGTATAAATGGCGCCGTTCCAGAATTCCTTATAGTCGTGACCGACAAAGGCGTCATAGAAATACCACCCGGCAAAGATCGCACCGACGCTCAGCACGCCGAGCGGAATCAGCATGACCATAGGCGACTCGTGCGGGTCGCCATGGTGATGGTCATGGCCGTGATCGTCCTGCGCTTCGGCCTCTTCATGATGATGATCATCCGCCTCAGCGCGCGGGCCATGGAAGGTCATGTAGACCAGGCGCCAGGAGTAAAAGCTGGTGAGCAAGGCCGCGGTAATACCGAACCAGAAGGCGAGCTGGGCGAAAGGCACACCCTTCATTCCCGCCGCGAACGCGGTCTCGATAATCGCATCCTTGGAGAAGAAGCCGGAGAAGCCCCAGACATGTGGCATCCCCAGACCAATAATCGCGATTGTGCCGATCATCATCGCGCCATAGGTCAGCGGCATGTAGCGGGCGAAGCCACCCATTTTTCGCATATCCTGCTCATGGTGCGCGCCATGAATGACCGAGCCCGCCCCGAGGAAGAGCAGCGCTTTGAAGAACGCGTGCGTGAACAGGTGGAACATGGCGGCTTCATAAGCCCCGATACCGGCAGCGAAGAACATGTATCCGAGCTGCGAACAGGTGGAATAGGCAATGACGCGCTTGATGTCGTTCTGGGCCATACCGACTGTCGCCGCGTACAGCGCCGTGACGGCACCGATGAGGGCGATCATGGAGGCGGCGAACGGCGCATATTCATAGATCGGCGAGACCAGGCAGACGAGATAGACGCCCGCGGTCACCATGGTCGCCGCGTGGATCAGCGCCGACACAGGGGTCGGGCCTTCCATCGCATCCGGCAGCCAGACGTGCAGGAAGAATTGCGCCGACTTCCCCATCGCGCCGATGAAGAGCAGAACGCCAATCAGCTCCAGAGCCGGGATGTCCCAGGCCAGGAAAGGTACGACAATCTCGCGCACCGGTCCGGCTTCCGCCAGCGCCAGAGGCACCAGGTCAGAGTTTTCCTTGATCGCACTGAGCACGGGGTCGAACTCGACCGAGCCGAAGACGAGGAACACCGCCATGATTCCGAGTGCCAGGCCGAAGTCGCCGACCCGGTTGGTCACAAAGGCTTTGATCGCCGCATCATTCGGGGCCTTCTTCTGATACCAGAAGCCAATCAGCAAATAGGAGGCGAGCCCCACACCTTCCCATCCAAAGAAGAGCTGGATGAAATTGTCGGCGGTGACCAGCATCAGCATGGTGAAGGTGAACAGCGACAGGTAGGAGAAGAAGCGCGCCTTGTGCGGATCTTCTTCCATATAGCCCCAGCTATACAGGTGAACGAGGCCCGAGACGCTGGTGATCACCGCCATCATGACAATCGACATAGCGTCCACGCGGATCGCCCAATCGGCCTCGAATTGACCCACATCAATCCAGGTCGCGAGTTTGATAATGTGCTGCCCGACAACGGCGCTGGCATAGCCCGTATCGGCTGTCAGCGATGCGTGATCGACATGACCGCCCGTACCGGAGGCGTAGATAAAGAGTTGGTACAGCGACAGGATCCCGGCGAGGCCGACCGTCCCGGTGGTCACGACCATCGCGCCGCGATCGCCGATAAAGCGCTGGAACAGACCTGCGATCAAAGCAGCGAGGCCAGGCCCCAGGACAATGAATGTGATGAAGTTGTCAGATAACATGGCTAGCCCCTACCCCTTCATCAGGTCGACGCTCTCGACCGCAATGTCTCCGCGATTGCGGAAGTAAACGACGAGAATGGCAAGACCGACAGCGGCTTCGGCCGCGGCGACGGTGAGGACCAGCATGGCGAAGATCTGCCCGGCAATCGTGCCGGTAAAGACTGCAAATGCCACCAGGTTGATGTTGACCGATAACAGGATCAGCTCGATCGCCATCAGGATCACGATGATGTTCTTGCGGTTCACGAAAATGCCGACAACCCCGATGGTGAACAGGATCGCCGAGATGGTCAGAAAGTGATTGATCGTAAGGTCCATGATTAAATCCCCCGACCTGGTTCGACCGCGACTTTTTCGGTCGAGTCCTCGCGGCGACGCGATGTCTGGCGAGCGATGTTCTGGCGTTTGACGCCTGGACGTTCGCGCAATGTCAGGACAATGGCGCCGATCATGGCGACGAGCAGGACCAGGCCGGCCATCTGGAACAGCAGGAAGTAATCGGTGTACATGACCTGCCCGATCGCTTCGGTATTGGTGTCTGCGCCGGGTGAAGCATCAAAATTGGTGCTCGAAGCACCGCCGCGCGCGAAACTGGCGAGTGCGATTTCAGCGATAAAGGCGAGGCCAATCAGCGTCGCGAACGGCCAATAGCGCAGCGTCCCCTGCTTCAGTTCGACAAAGTCGACATCGAGCATCATCACCACGAACAGGAAGAGCACGGCGACGGCGCCGACATAAACGACGACCAGCAACATGGCCAGGAATTCGGCCCCGATCAGGACGAACAGTCCGGCTGCTGTAAAGAATGTCAGGATCAGCCAGAGCACCGAATGCACCGGGTTCTTGGCCATGATCACAGCCAGCGCCGATACGGTCACGATGGCCGCGAAAATATAGAAGGCGATCAGTTCCACTGCCTTTGCCCCAATTCCCTTCTGGCGGTTGCCCGCCTCCTCATTGCGGGCGCTACCGGTACGGTGCGTCCAATTCCAGATTCTTGGCGATAAGCCGCTCCCAGCGATCCCCGTTCGCCAGTAGTTTCTCTTTGTCATAATAGAGCTCTTCACGGGTCTCCGTGGCGAACTCGAAATTCGGTCCCTCGACAATTGCATCCACTGGGCAGGCTTCCTGACAGAAGCCGCAATAGATGCACTTCACCATGTCGATATCGTAGCGCGTGGTGCGGCGTGAGCCGTCTTCGCGGGGCTCGGCTTCGATCGTGATTGCCTGCGCCGGGCAGATGGCCTCGCAGAGCTTGCAGGCAATGCAACGCTCTTCGCCGTTCGGATAGCGACGCAGTGCATGCTCGCCGCGGAAACGCGGGCTGACCGGGTTCTTCTCGAAAGGATAATTCACGGTGGCCTTGCGCCGGAACATCTCCCGCAGGCCGAGGCCGAACGCGGTGATGAAATCGGTCAGAAAAGCGCCTCGAATGGTCTGAACTAGGCTCATGCCTGCACACCTCCATAGACTACGTATCCGCCGACAATCACGACTGCGGCGAGCGCGGTCGGCAGGAAGATCTTCCATCCCAGGCGCATCAACTGGTCATAGCGATAACGCGGCACCACCGCCTTCACGAGCGCGAACAGGAAGAAGAAGAAGACCATCTTGCCCATGAACCAGGCCATATGACCCAAATTGACCATCCAGACCGGGAACTGGTTGACGAAGTCAGCGCCGAACGGGATCACCCCGTGCCAGCCGCCGAGGAACAGCACGGTCATCATCGCGCACATCAGCACGATGTTGAGATACTCCCCGAACATGAAGAGCAGGTAGGGCGTCGCTGAATACTCGACCTGATAGCCCGCCACGAGTTCTGATTCCGCTTCCGGCAAGTCAAAGGGCGGGCGGTTGGTTTCGGCCAGGGCTGAAACGAAAAACATCACGAAGGCCGCGACCATGACCGGCCACATCAGGATGTGCTCGAAGGTCAGCAGGTGCCAGGTGAACAGGCCGCCATCCTGAGCGTTGACGATTTCGGTCAGGTTCATCGAACCGGCCAGCAGGATCACCGTGACGATGATCAGGCCGATCGATACTTCGTAAGAGACCATCTGCGCGGCGCTCCGCAGCGACGCCAGGAAGGGATATTTCGAGTTCGACGCCCAGCCGCCCATGATGATGCCATAGACGCCCAGCGACGAGATCGCGAACAAATAGAGAATACCGACATTGATGTCTGAAATCACCCAGCCCGGTGCGACCGGAATGGCGGCCCAGGCAGCAAAGGCCAGGGTCAGCGTCAGGATCGGCGCAATCAGGAAGACTGTCTTGTTCGCGCCCGCCGGAATAATGATTTCCTTCAGCAGGAATTTCCCGAAATCGGCAAAGCTCTGCATCAGACCGAACGGGCCAACCACGTTCGGGCCCTTGCGCATCATCACGGCGGCCCAGACCTTACGGTCAAGCAAGAGCAGGAACGCAATCGACAGCGACAGGACCAGCGTGAACAGGCCAATCTGGCCCAATACGAGCAGCCAGCCTGTCAGGACGCCATATTGTTCGATCAAACCACTCATCGCGCCGCCCTACTCCGCTGCCATCGGGGTTTCAAGACCTTGTTTCTGCAGAGAACACTCGGCCATGGTCTTGGACGCCCGTGCGATTGGGTTGGTGAGGTAGAAATCATCAATGGCGGCGACGAATGCACCCTTCCCGACGCTGCTGCCCTCGCTTGAAATTTTCTCTTTCAGCGCCTCAACGCCCGCATCGCCTGGCGCATAACCGAGCCCGGCGAACACGGGATTAGCCTCACGCAGGGCTTCGCGAAGGGCATCCGCCGAATCATAAGGAAGGGTCTTGCCGACGACGTCAGAAAGCGCGCGGAAAATCGCCCACCCTTCACGTGCTTCACCCTTTGGCTGCACCGCGCGGCGCGTCATCTGAACCCGGCCTTCCGTGTTCACATAGGTCGCCGCCATCTCGGTATAGGCCGCCGCTGGCAGGACAATGTCCGCCTTGCTCGCCCCGGCATCGCCATGGGAGCCGACATAGATCACGGTCGCATTGCCGGTTTTGGAGAGATCAACTTCATCTGCGCCGAGGAGCACGACAGTGTCCATACCGCCGTCGAGGATCGTGGCCGTGTCTGCCCCGCCTTCGCCCGGCACGAAGCCTGTATCAAGCGCGCCGACGCGGCCTGCCGCAGTATGCAGCACGCCGAACCCGGCCCAATCGTCCTTAATCGCTTGAATTTCCAGCGCATAATCGTGCGCGGCGGCGAGGATGGCCTGGCCATCTTCGCGCGCCAGAACGCTTTCGCCGATCACAATCATCGGCTTTTCCGCATTGCGCAGCGCTTCCGCGATCTCGCTGTCGCGCTTGAACAGGCCTTTCAGCGCGTCCGGTCCGTCGCCCAGGTGCTCATACTCATAAGTCAGGTCAGCCGCTTCCCCGATCACGCCGACTTTCAGGTCGTTCCACAGCCAGGCCTTGCGAATGCGGGCATTCCAGACCGCTGCTTCCTTGCGCGGATTGGTGCCGATCAGGAGCAACGCGTCCGCTTCTTCGACGCCGAGCAAAGTCGGGTTGAAGATGTAACGCTCGCGCACGCCGTCAGTGCCATAGGCGGCTCCGGCGGGGCGGCAATCGGTGTTTTGAACGCCAAGCGCGCGGGCCAGATCCAGCGCCGCCTTGGCCTGCTCGACTTCAATCAGGTCACCCGCGACAAAGCCGATCTTTTCAGCCGGTGCGGAGAGGGCCGTTTTCGCCGCTTCGAACGCTTCGCCCCAGTCGACAGCCGTCAGCTTGCCGTCCTTGCGGACATAGGGCCGATCCAGACGCTGGCGGGCGAGCCCGTCCCAGATGAAGCGCGACTTGTCGGAAAGCCATTCCTCATTCACCTCTTCATTGATGACCGGCATGATACGCATCACCGCATCGCCTTTTGCATCGACGCGAATATTGGAGCCGAGCGCGTCCATGACGTCGACGCTCTCGGTCTTGCGCAGCTCCCAGGGCCGTGCGTTGAACGCGTACGGCTTGGAGGTCAGCGCGCCGACCGGGCAAAGATCGATGACATTGCCGGAGAGTTCCGAGGTCAGACTCTCTTCCAGATAGGTCGTGATTTCCGCACTTTCACCGCGCGAGATCATGCCGATCTCTTCGACGCCTGCGACTTCCGCGGCAAAGCGGACGCAACGCGTGCATTGGATGCAGCGGGTCATGATCGTCTTAACCAGCGGGCCCATATTCTTGTCTTCGACGGCGCGCTTGTTCAGCTCATACCGGCTATCGGCGCGGCCATAAGCGACCGCCTGGTCCTGCAGGTCACACTCGCCGCCCTGGTCACAGATCGGGCAATCCAGCGGGTGATTGATGAGCAGGAATTCCATCACGCCATTGCGGGCTTTCTCGACATAGTCGCCTTTGGTCGAGATGTTGGGCGGAGTCCCGTCCGGGTTCATCCGCATGTCGCCCACCGTCTGCGCACAAGACGCAATCGGCTTCGGCGCGCCATGCCACTGGACGAGGCACATCCGGCAGTTCCCAGCCACAGACAGGCGCTCATGATAACAGAAACGCGGGATCTCAGCGCCCGCTTCCTCACACGCCTGCATCAGCGTGTAAGACCGCGGCACTTCGACCTCCTGGCCGTCAATATTCAGTTTGAAAAGATCGTCGCTCATATCTCTTACTCCGCCGCCACGGTGTGGCCCTGCACGAGTGCTCGTGGGGCGCGGTATTGGGTGATGCGGTCTTCAATCTCGTGGCGGAAATGGCGGATCAGGCCCTGGACCGGCCAGGCCGCAGCATCGCCGAGCGCGCAGATCGTGTGGCCTTCCACCTGTTTGGAGACATCGAGCAGTTTCTCAATATCATCATGATGCGCGTCGCCGACCACCATCTGCTCGAGCACACGCCACATCCAGCCCGTGCCTTCCCGGCATGGTGTGCACTGGCCACAGCTTTCATGCTTGTAGAAATAAGCGATGCGCGCAATCGCCTGGATCAGGTCCGTCGACTTGTCCATGACAATGACCGCCGCCGTCCCGAGGCCGGATTGCAGGTCGCGCAGCGTGTCGAAATCCATGTGCGCATCCATGATCTGCTCAGCCGGCACCATCGGCACCGACGAGCCACCCGGGATCACCGCTTTCAGATTGTCCCAGCCGCCGCGAATGCCACCGCAATGGGTATCGATCAGGTCGCGGAAGGTGATCGACATCTCTTCCTCGACATTACATGGCTTGTTCACATGGCCGGAAATGCAGAACAGCTTGGTGCCGGTATTGTTCGGACGACCAAAGCCCGCGAACCACTGGGCGCCGCGGCGCAGGATGGTCGGCACAACGGCGATGGACTCAACATTGTTCACAGTGGTCGGGCAGCCATAGAGACCCGCATTGGCCGGGAATGGCGGCTTCAGACGCGGCTGGCCTTTCTTGCCTTCCAGGCTTTCGAGCAGCGCCGTCTCTTCGCCGCAGATATAGGCGCCCGCGCCGTGATGGACATAGAGATCGAAATCCCAGCCATTCACATTGTCCTTGCCGATCAGTTTGGCCTCATAGGCCTCTTTGACGGCTTTCTCGAGCGCCTCGCGTTCGGCAATGTATTCGCCGCGCAAATAGACATAGCATTTGTGTGCGCGCATGGCCCGGCTGGCGACCATGCAGCCTTCGATCAGCAGGTGCGGATCATGGCGCATGATCTCCCGGTCCTTACAGGTGCCCGGCTCCGATTCGTCAGCGTTTACAACGAGATAGTGCGGACGCTCGCCCACAGACTTGGGCATGAAGGTCCATTTCAAGCCGGTCGGGAAACCCGCGCCACCGCGGCCACGCAGACCGCTTTGCTTGACCTGGTCGCAGAGCCAATCCGGCCCTTGCGCCAGCATTTCGCGGGTCAGGTGCCAGGCGCCGCGCGTCTTGGCCCCTTCCAGGCCCGGATCATGCGCGCCGTACAGATTGGTGAAAATGCGATCTTTATCCTGAAGCATTGTTTTGCTCCCTAATTTCGCGCATGGCGGCGAGGATCAACGGGACGCTGACCGCCGCGCCGAAGGCCACCGCCATCAAGATCCAGAGCATGCTGCCCGAGACCACAAACATCGCGACACCAAGGGCCACGAACAAAAAATCCAGCCCGGCCGCCAGGATCAGCTTCTTGCGGGGGTCCGGGCGTTCGACCAGCGCCATCACTCGTCCCCCTCATCCTTGGATGAATCGACCTCACCGGCGTCCACACGTTTTGAGAATTCGGTTTCTTCGCCTTCGGCCAGCGTCTTGGCCTGGGCGATCCAGTCCTCGCGTTCAATCCGGCCGGGGAAGGACATGAAATCCTCGACCCAGTCGACATTTGCCGCGGTCCAGGCCGCAATCTGGCTGAACTTGTAGATGCCAAGCTCGTTGAGCGCCTTTTCATTGACCGGGCCAATGCCCTTGATGCGCTTCAGGTCATCTTCTTCGCCAGCGGCGACCTCGACCGTGTCCGGCTTGTCTTCCGGCTTCGGTGCGGGTTTGGAATCCTTGATCAGAGTTGTCTTCTTCTCAGGCGCAGGCGCTGGCGCTGGCTCAGGTTCTGCAGGAGCGTCCTTGGGCAGATTTGGCAATTCGGAGATCGCGTTGCGCGAGCCATCATAAAGATCGCCCTCCAGAAGGCTCGTCGCTCCGCCTTCAGGGGCCGAGTTCAGCCGATCGACAAAGGTGCCGGGTTTCACTTCCGCGCCGTTCTGCAGCTTGCCCAGAATTTCCGTGAGGCTCTCGGATGTCAGGTCCTCATAGTAATAGTCATTGATCTGAACCATTGGCGCATTCGCGCAGGCGCCGAGGCATTCCACTTCTTCCCAGCTCAAGCGGCCATCATCGGTCACCGCCATCGGCTTGCCGATGACTTTCTGGCAGACCTCTTTCAGATCATTCGCGCCGCGCAACATGCAAGGCGTGGTGCCGCACAGCTGGATATGATTCTTCCCGACGGGCTGAAGGCGGAACATGGTGTAGAAGGTCGCGACTTCGTAGACGCGGATGTAAGGCATCTCCAACCGATCCGCGACTTCGCGCATGGCCGGTTCGGACAGCCAGCCCTCATTGTCCTTCTGGGCCAGCCAGAGCATCGGAATCACAGCCGAGCGCTTCTTGTCTTCCGGGTACTTCCCCAGCCAGAACGCGATTGTCGGCTCGGTTTCCGGTTTGAAGGCAAAGCTGTCGCCGCCGGCTTCAAGATCAAATCGTCTCAGCGCCATTACGCTGTCTCCCCGGTCGGCAGGACCACGCGGCCAGCCTCGTCAAATTTCCAGAATGGGTTGAACGCCACTTCCCAGGCATTGCCTTCGGGATCAGCGAAATAGCCAGAATAACCGCCCCAGAATGCTTTGTGCGGCGCGGTGGTAATCTCGACCCCAGCCTCTTTCAGGCGGGCGAAAATCTCATCCACTTCCTCGATCGAGCGGGCATTGTAAGCTAGCGCGGCGTTCCGAAAGCCTTCCGCCGGACGCGCGATCTGTCCGGCGTCCTCCGCCAGCTTGTCGGCTTCCCAGAGGCCGAGCACAAAGCCGCCCATGTCGAACATGGTCATCGCTTCAGGGCCAATATTCGTGAACCCGATCACATCCTCATAGAAAGAAGTCATCGCCGCACGGTCGCGCACGCCGAGTGTGATGATCGAGAGGCGGGATTCCGGAAACGCGGTCATGATACCTGCCCCTCCAGCGCGATGAAGGCGACGGCTATTGCCCCGACGCCTGCCGCCAGATGCGGCGCCACTGCGGTCTTGGCGCGCGCATAGACAGCAGCATCAAAGAACGCGACCCCGGCCAGGCAAAGGAAGACGAAGGCCAGCTGTGTCAAGCTGCCCGTCAAGGCGACGCCGACGGCAATCAGCACCATAAAAAAGTACCGCCCGGCCATGATTGCTGGCAGGTTTTCCGCCCGGTGCTTGGTCATCGCAAACCCGCGCGCCGGCGACAGCACGAAGACAACGCCCAGAAGGAACAGGAAGACGCCCGTCAGTACGGCCAGATAGACGGCCCAGATGGCAGGAACCGGCAGCACTATCGATCCACCTCGCCAAACACGATGTCGAGCGACCCGAGAATGGCCGATGTATCCGCCAGTTGGTGGCCCTTGCACATGTGATCCATGGCCTGCAGGTGCGCAAAGCTTGGCGCGCGAAGTTTCGCGCGATACGGTCGGTTCGAACCATCAGAGACGAGATACACCCCGAACTCGCCCGCTGGGGCCTCGACCGCGGCATAGACTTCGCCTTCCGGCACGTGGAAGCCTTCGGTGTAGAGTTTGAAGTGGTGGATCAGCGCTTCCATGCTGTTCTTCATCTCAGCCCGGCGCGGCGGCGAGACTTTGGTGCCTTCGGCCAGAACCGGGCCTTTCGGCATGTTCTCGATACACCATTTCATGATGTCGCAAGAGACCAGCATCTCTTCCATGCGGACAACATAGCGATCATAATTGTCGCCATTCTTGCCGATGATCACCGGGAAGACAGAAGACGGGATTTCCGAATAGATCTCATAAGGCTGGCTGCGACGCAGGTCCCAGGCGAGGCCAGAGCCGCGCACCATCGGGCCCGAGAAGCCGTATTGCATGATCGTCTTTTCATCGACCACGCCGATATCGACATTGCGCTGTTTGAAGATGCGGTTCTCGGTGATCAGGTTTTCCAGCGTCTGGAGGATGCCCGGGAATTCCTCACACCAGGTCATGATGTCATCGATCAGATCCTGCGGCAGGTCCTGATGGACCCCGCCGGGACGGAAGTAAGCCGCGTGCAGGCGCGAACCAGAAGCGCGCTCGTAGAAGCCCATCAGCTTCTCACGCTCTTCAAACGCCCAGGTGATCGGGGTCAGCGCGCCGACGTCGAGAATGAATGTCCCGATATTGAGCAAGTGCTCCAGGATCCGGCCAAGCTCGCTATACAACACGCGGATGAAACTGCCGCGGCGCGGGACCTCGACGCCAACCAGTTTCTCAATCGCCAGACACCAGGCATGTTCCTGGTTCATCGGCGCAGAATAGTGCAGCCGGTCAAAGTACGGCAGGCCCTGAAGGTAGGTCTTGTATTCGAGCAATTTCTCGGTGCCGCGATGCAGAAGACCGATATGGCAGTCAATGCGATCGACCAGCTCACCATCGAGGTCCATGACCATGCGCAGCACACCGTGCGCCGCCGGGTGCTGCGGCCCGAAATTCAGCGTGAAGGTGCGATCTTCCTCAGGGACGGATTTCATATCGTCAGCCATTATGCGCCCTCCTCTTCGGTGGTCGCTTTCTCATCGCCTGGAATCTCGGAGGTCATCCCTTCCCACGGCGAGAGGAAATCAAAATTGCGATATTCCTGGGTCAGCTGCACCGGTTCGTGCACGATCCGCTTTTCGAGATCATCATAACGCACTTCGGTGAAGCCCGTGAGCGGGAAATCCTTGCGCAGCGGATGCCCTTCAAAGCCATAATCGGTCAGGATCCGGCGCATGTCCGGATGACCCGAGAAGATGATGCCATACATGTCGAAGGCTTCGCGCTCGAACCAGTCGGCACCGCGGTGGAGATCGACAATGCTCGGCACCGGCGTGTCTTCATCCGTCGAAATCTTGACCCGGATACGCTGGTTCAGACGCAGAGAGAGCAAATGGTAGACGACCTCAAAGCGCTGGCTGCGTTCGGGATAGTCGACGCCGCAGACATCGATCATCATTTCGAACATGCACATCTGATCGCGCTTCAGGAAATCAATCAGCGCAACGATCTGGTCACGCTCGGCATAGACGGTCAGCTCGCCGACCCGCACATCGAATTTGCGGACGGCGTCCGGCATCTTGTCGGCGATATGCTCGCCGAGTTCGGTCAGGGCTTCGCTTTGATCGTTCATCTCACCCATTCCCTAACGGTCAATCGACCCTTCGCGGCGGATCTTTTTCTGCAGCTGCAACAGGCCATAAACCAGCGCCTCAGCCGTGGGCGGGCAGCCTGGAATATAGATGTCGACGGGAACGATCCGATCGCACCCGCGGACAACGCTGTAGCTGTAATGATAATAGCCGCCGCCATTGGCGCACGAGCCCATCGAGATCACGTAACGTGGCTCTGGCATCTGGTCATAGACCTTGCGCAGGGCCGGGGCCATCTTGTTGGTCAACGTCCCTGCGACGATCATCACGTCCGACTGACGCGGCGATCCGCGCGGGGCCATGCCGAAACGTTCGAGATCATAGCGCGGATTGCCGGCCTGCATCATTTCGATCGCACAGCAAGCGAGACCAAAGGTCATCCACATTAGCGACCCGGTTCGCGCCCAGGTGATCAGATCGTCGGCGCTGGCGGTGAAGAATCCCTTGTCTGCGAGTTCATCGGAGAGCCCGGCATAGAACGGATCATCCGGTCGGACTTCGTGTCCGCCCTCGACCGCCGCGCGGCCAGAGCTGAGGGCGTAAGGTTTGAATTCCCCTGACATCACCGTGCTCCTAGTGCCATTCGAGGGCGCCGCGACGCCACTCATAGATGAAGCCAATGGTCAGCACGCCGAGGAAGATCACCATCGACCAGAACCCGAACACGCCGATCGCGCCAAGACTCACCGCCCATGGGAAGAGGAAGGCGACTTCAAGGTCGAAAATGATGAACAGGATGGCGACCAGATAGAAGCGCACATCGAACTTCATCCGTGCATCGTCAAACGCGTTGAAGCCGCATTCATAGGCTGAATTTTTCTCCGGATCCGGATTGCTTGGCGCCAGAATCGCGTTGCCGACAATGAACAGCAGGGACATCGCCAAACCAATTCCCAGGAACAAGATCACCGGCATATAGTCTAGCGCAAGTCGTTCGACTTCGGACATTTCGCGCACCTTCCCATCTCAGTCGCGGACAATTCTTTGCGCTCCGATAGGATGGTTTCCGAAGGAGCGCAATATAAACTCGCCGCTTTATCCTACCCTTTTTCAGTTGGAATTCTGCCCGGTTTTTGTGCGACCTCGCGTCACGCCATTGCGAACGATTTGCAAGTGGAAATCAGAGCTCTGAATTGTCAGGACAATGCAGGGTTTGTTGGGCCTTTTACAGCGCCGCCTCGGGCCCAGATTATGAGCACGAAAACGCTCAATGAGATCAGGAATGGCATCTGGAAGATCGCATCCAGTGGAAGGAAGTCGCGCAGGGTCAGGATCAACCATCCCGCGATCAGCACCCCAATCGCAACCTCCTTTAGGCGTCCAGGTCGGAACCCCAGCCAGATCGCAGCAGGCGTCAGGGCGATCATCTCATAGGCATAGGCATATGGCGTCACCAGCAGACTGCCGGCGCCAACCACCGCCATGAGCTCGATTGCGCGGTTCTCGTCTCGCGCATGACGATGCCAGAACCAGATCACACTCGCGACGACACCGGCTGCGAGGGTGAGGTGCGCGGCCATCGCGAATGAGGATGGCACCTCCCAGAACCGCAATTGTGCGAACAGAGTCGTCATGTTCACCGGCGGCGTATGCGTCCCACTACCGGCGACGTCCGATTGCAGGCGAAGGACGGCGCCCAGAAAGGCCGAAAGACTCTCAGGTCCGAAGGCGAGGATCGAAACCGCATGCAGAATGAGCGCGGTTCCCGCTGCCACGGCGAAGGCCCGCCAGGCGCCTGCGATCAGATAGACGAGCGGTATCAGCACTCCGAGCTGTGGCTTGATGGTCAAAAGCCCGGCCGCCAGTCCGGCAAGCAACCAATCCTGCCGCGGGCGAAACACGGCCAGCATGAGCAGCGCCCCCGTCAGCAGACTGATCTGACCACTGGTGGCGACCATCAAGCCGAGGGGCGATGCCAGGATGATCGCAATCGCCATCCGCCGATCGCCGCGATCAGGCGCAACCGATTTGAGGATCCGGTTCAAGGCCCAGGCAAAAAACGCCCCGGTGCTGACAATCCAGAGCCACAGACTGAGCTTGTACGGGATCAGCGCGAGCGCTCCGGTGGGGAGAAACATGACTGGCGGATACTGCCACATCATGCCGAGATGCTCATTATCCACGCGGGTCTGCAACGCCGTGTCGAAGGCTTCGAACTCATAGGCCTCCAGGGCGCGCCCCTGCAGCGTCATGTCGCCAGCTGTGTAGAAGGCCAGAAAGTCGCCGCCGACGACTCCCTTGGCTCCATAAGCAAGTCCGGGAGTCATCCATGTGATGATCACGCTCACCACCAGAAACAATCCGCCATAGAGGATTGCCAGCCGCTGCAGTCGCGGTTGTGCATTGCAGGCCTTCACCCAAAAGCTCGGGGGTATCGCAGTTTTGTAACGTCCCATTGCGGTGACGCTTACACGCCAGACCTCAAGTCATGGTTAAAGCGCGGCGATTTTTACAGAGTCGCCCCACCCTATCGAATGACATGCCATCGTGTTTGACGGCCCGCCAGATACTTGACCGTCTCGCCATCAAAACAGGCATCCTGTTCGAGCTTGATCTGTGCCAGCTGACCGCCCCATTCCGGGACCGGCGCTTTGACATTGCCTTCAATCGCGTAGCAGGTATTCGCGTGGACGAGCCAGTCGCCACGCACCGGCGTATCGCCCTGATTGTCCCACATCCCGATCGTTGGTCCCGGCGCATGCCCAAAGAAACCCAGCGGATGGGTATAGGTCGCACAATTCATCTCATCGGCGGCGCATTTTGCCCGCGTTTCAGCCAGCACCTCATTGCCTGTTCGGCCCAGCTCATAGGATCCCGTCAGATGATCCTGCCAGACATTCCCGACCGCCATGGCATCTTCCAAACCGGCAGGGACATCATTCTCGCCGAGCTCGGCAATATAACCCATTTCCTGCGTATCGGTGCAGAGTTTCAAATAGCAGATCCCGACATCGGTATGGATGATGTCGCCGCGCAGTATCTTGCCCTCGATCCCGCAGAACGGCTGGTCCGCTTCGCACGCCAGACCGGCGCGCTGCACGTTGACATAAGGGTTGAACCAGGGCGCGAGGTTCAGATCCTCGAACCGCTGGCGAATGTACCAGGCCACGTCATCGGTCGTCGTCACCCCGGGTGTGATGACGCGGGACGAGAAGGCCTCACTGATCACTGACCGCGCCAGCCCGACAATGTGCCCATAGGCTTCCAGCTCGAGTTCGCTGCGCGTCTCGATCCAGCGGATGACCAGATCCTCAGCGCTGACCAGACGATCCGACAAGTGCTTGGGCAGCTCAGAGACCAGCCTCTGGTGCAGCCCATGGGTCAGACCATCCGCGACTGGCCAGTCGGCGGAGACATTGATCCCGATCCGCTGCGGATCCTTCTCGGCGATCAGATCTGCCAGCGCCTGCCACTGCTCATCCAGATCGCCGCCTTCCCAGGCCGCCACGTACGGCTCGCCAAGAGGATATCGGTTGACCGTCAGCATCTCGAACGCATCCCCGTCTCTATGGAAGACCAGAATGGTCGTCCGCCGCGCCGCAAAAGCTGGCTGCGGGACGAGCGAGAAATAGACAGGATCCTCGGCATATTCGCGGTTGATCACCAGCCACATGTCGAGCCCGGTTTCCTCCATCAGAACCGGCAGCAGGGTTTCCAGACGGTCGCGCGTCATTTCGTTTTCCGGAGCGATCCGGTCACGAAATTCCAGAACTGCGCGTTCCCCAACCACTTCGCGACCTTGATCGAAAACACCTTGCGCATTCGCCAAAGCAGATGCGCTCAACAACGCCAGACATAGAATGACGTAAAACCTGCGAACCATAATCTTCCCCTGAATTGATAAGCACAGCGTAGCGCCGTGCTCGAGGAAGGGAAAGCTCGTTCGAACTAGGCCGAGGCCAAAGCTTCTAGCGCGCCAGCCGTAGCGTCGTCCGCGGGGAAGAACAGTTCGATCTTGAGATCATCAAGCGCCAGATCCTCCGGTGTTCCGAATTGCGCGATGGTCGTGAACAGCGACAAACGCATGTCTCCCGCCCGATAGATGGTCGGGATGACGGGGCCAACCGGTTCAGATTCGGGAATTGGCGCCATTGAGAGCGCCTCAATGGCTGCCTCCAGGCGTTCATCGCCGCCGCGGGCGGCGCTTTCGACGCGCAGGCGTTGGGCCGTGTGGTATGCAACTTCCGGCCAGTTTTCGATCATCGCCTGAACCGACTCGTCCTGGACAAGATCAATCATGCTCACTCCAATGCGCGCGCCAATCAGTCCGAGCAATTGTTCCGCGGGCGTATTCATCTGCAGGATGGTCCAGTGCCGATCCACCGCCACCGCCGGATAAGGCGCATGCCGACGCAGCGTGTACTCGACCGCACCGCGAATAGGCGCCATCTCTTCAGAAGACCAATCCCGCTGAGGGTAGCGCGCGGCGAACCCGGCCTGCGCCAGAAACTGGTTGCGGACAGCCAGCGGCAGATCGAGCGCATCGCCCAACCGCTGGATCATGTCGCGACTGGGATTGGCGCGCCCGGTTTCGAGAAAGGACAAGTGGCGGGACGAGACCTCCGCCTCGAGGGCGAGCTCAAGCTGGCTGTATCGACGCGCCTTGCGCCAGGTTTTCAAGGCATCTGCAAACTGAGTCATGAGAACAGGCTTACCGCACCCTTAGACGCAAGTCAGTTACCTGAGAGGTAATTGATTCCATTCCTCGAAAATCTCTACTTTTGGGACGTCAAACTCAAAGGAGCCCACATCATGTCGTCCTCGTTTCACAAACTCTGGCTCAAAGTGACCGCGATCGTCATCGGCGCGTTCGGCCCGATCTTCTTTCTCGGCACCATGGCGCCGACCCTGGAACCGGCGCGACTGACGCTGGACCTCTTGGCCTGGCCACTGGATGGTGCCACCACTTACGCCTCGCCGGACACACGCTTTCTGTCTGCGCTAGCCGGGGGATTTTTGCTCGGCTGGGGTGTGACAATCTGGTGTCTGTCAAACTGGGTCTATGATCTGGCCCCGGAGGGCGTCCGCAAGTCGGTCGTCACCGGCGCGCTGGCCTGGTTTGTCCTGGATAGTGCCGGATCAGTGGCATCGGGCAATGCCATGAATGTCGGCTTCAACCTGATCTTTCTCTTGATCGCAATCGGTCCGCTCTGGCGACCAGCAAGCCCAGACGCTCAAGCCGCAATGGAGAAGTCCGAATGACCCTGTTTCGCCTGTTTTTGTTCGCCTTTCTGATCATTCTTCTGGTCTACACTCTGATGGTTGGCGCCGCGCATGGCTGGAACCTGATCCCGCCTTTCTTCGCCGAAATCCAGGCCATGACCTGGCAAGGGCAGTTCAATCTCGACTTTATGGGCTTTTTGCTGCTGTCCGCGCTCTGGTGCGCCTGGCGCAATGATTTCTCGCCGCTGGGATTGGGCCTCGCCGTGCTCGGCGCAACTGGCGGGATCCTGTTCCTGTCGACCTATTTGCTGATCCTGAGCCTTCAGACCGGCGGCGACATCAAAGCCATCCTGCTCGGACCCCGCCGCGCCCAGGCGTGAGCCTGACACCAAAAAAAGGACCCCGGCGCGAGGCCGGGGTCAAACTGTGTCATGGCTCTCCCAGGACACCGGAAGCGAGATCAACCCCGCCCCCCTTGTCGGCAAGATCGGGCGGGACCGGAATGGGCGCGATCACGAACGGGTTCTTGCCGTCAACTTGAATTTCTTGCCGGACAGGCTGTCCGGAAACAGTGGTCTGCAGGATGAAGGTACCAGGAGAGACATTCTCGAAGCCGTACTGCCCAAAGGACGCCGAGTGGATGGTCTGCGTCTCGCCCGTCTCTTCGGAAATCAGATTCACCCATTGCCCTTCGAGGCGCTTCTCGCCGGAATCAACCACGCCATTGGCATTGTCATCGATGAAGATGGTGCCGCGCACCTGACCTGACAGAATGAGCGGGATTTCAACATTGGTCCGACGCCCGGCCCCGATCGTGACCCGGGGCTGCGCGTCTTCGGGCACCATATAGCCGAGCGGCAGGCTCTTCTTGCTCACCGTGACGGCATACAGGCCCTGCTTGACGTTCTGGATCGTGAAATAGCCCTCGCGCGACGTGTTGAGCGCCAGGCGTGTGCCGATCACGGTCACACGTACGCCGGGAATGCCGGGTTCGCTGTCCTGACGAATGCCATCTCGATTTCGATCCAGGAAAACCCGGCCATTGAGAATGCCCTTGCCCTCATCAGGCAGTCGGTTCTGACGCGGCGGATTGAAGTTCACGGTTCCACGCACACCGATAGAGAGATCGCTGCGCCCGTCAAAATCATCGGTATAGATCGCCGTCAGCTGGGCATTACGGCCAAGACGATACCGCGCCTCGAGTGATCCCAGAAAACGCGTCGTGGCGGCGTTTTCGGTCTCTGCTGAAAAGTCGGAAAAGGCCGAAAAACGGCCTTGCAGGTCCAGCTTCGAACCGAATGTCCGGCCAGCGTCGAAAATCGCTGAAACACCCGCGAAAATCCGGGTCTTGTCGCCGTCCCAGTTCATCGTCGCGTTCGGCGCGACCTGGATCACGGCCTCCTTGTCATTCAGCCGCTTTTGCACAGGATTGGCCTGCGCCGTGGCGACGAATTGCTGTGAGCCTTCCGCCGTGTCGGAGCTGGTATTCTGATAGGACGCTGTGACGCTGCCCCAATTATAGCGTTGCAGGCCGCGCAGGCGAAACGACGTGCTGTTGCTGGCAATACCGGCCTGCTCTGTCTGGCTTGTCTGCACGATCGCGGACAGGTTTGGTCCTGTCTCACCGATCTGCGAATTGGCGGCGAGGCTGACACTCGTATCGGTCGCAGAATCCGCACCCCCTTGATGACGCACAGAGGCGCGCGAGGCGAAGGAGATGCGATTGAACGCGCCCCAGGGCTGGTCTGCGCGCCAGTTGGCCCCAACCGAAAGATTGGTCCGCGCGCCGATGCGCTGATCGAACACGCCCCCAAAGTTCGCACGCTCGGCGCCAGCTGCAAACTTGGCGCCCTCATAGCTCGCCGTTGCGTTCAGGCCGGTCTGCTTGTCGATCGCATAGCTGGCCGAGGCCCGCGCGCGAATGTCTGCGCCGCTGGCTTCGCCCGAAAAGGCGCCGATATCAGCGGCGACATAAGCCGACTGCAAGCCGGTTTCGCGATTGTCGAAATAGAAGGATTTCTGCCCGTTCACGACCACCGCGCCGTCGCCGCCGCCATCGGAAAGGCTGGCCGCAATCCCGATATCCTGGCTCTGGTCTTCGGAGATTAAGCGCCCCCCCGCCACGAATCCTCCGAAGGTCGGCACGGCCACCGCATCGCTCTCGATCTCGGAACCTGTCAGCGGGACGCCGGCGGCGATGGCAATGATCGTTCCGCTCGGCTGCTGCTTGCGCCAGGAGGCGCCGCGAATACGGTTACCACCGACGCCAGACAGTTCACGGAATCCGGTCCCGTAATCACCGATTGTCCCGGCCCAGCCATTCAGTGACGTCACGTCGACCGAGGCCCAGGCTGGTTGTTCCGAAGCAAAATTCTGCAGCCCGCCTGCCGTTTCGATCCGGCCCCGCAGATTATATGTGCTGACATGCGCCTGGCCCTCCAGTCGCAGCGGGCCGCGGTCGCTGAGTTCATAGCTGAGGCTTTCCATCGTGAACGGAGTCGCGCGCGCCTCTGCGGCGACATTGGCGCCCGGCAGCGCGCTGCTGTCGAGCCGCGTATCCAGCGAGACTTCGACACGGTTCGTTCCCGGCACGAGCTTGATATGCGTGCCGGTCAGGCTCTCGACGGCGCCAAATGGCAGGAGCAATGTATCGCGTTCTGCCAGCTGCATATCCGGGGTGACACCGCGCGGGGTGGTGTTCACGGAGACGAGGCCCGTGGCCAGCTCGAGGCGGATCGCTGCCTGGTCCTGCTGCCGCCGCACAGTGACCGTGCCGCCGGCTTCGGTCAGCTGATGGCCCAGCGCGTCGACGATCGGTTCGAGCGGCACCAGCAAAACCGGCCCAATCGTCCGGGCTTCGTTCTCAAACGTGTCGATTGGCGCGCCATTGACCCAGACCTCGAGGCCAAATTGCGGTTTCAGGCGATCATCGAGCGTGAGTTCAATGCGTCCCTGATCATCTTCGCTCGCATGCGTTCCAGACATCACAGTGACCGCGTTCAGCCCGATCCAGGGATCCGCGGCCTCGCGCGGCTCGAAATCCGGCAGTTTGCCGAGCACGACCCGGTTTGAACGGACTTTGCCATCGGCCATGTCTATCGACATCAGGACACCGTCTTGCGCGCGGTGGTATCCAAGCAGGGTTTCCTGCAGTTCCGTCCGGCTTCGGAGCGCTTCAGCAATATCGGTGAGATTGTACTCGCGCGTGCCAGTTTCACTCTGGCGCGATCGAACTGAGGTCAGCTGACCCTCGATGATCATGTCGACATGCTCGATTGAGGTCGCCGTTTCCGGGGCTTGATCCAGGATGAGCAAATCGCCGGATTCTATTGCGATTTGCGCCGTATCTTTGGTGTATTCAATCCCCGTTTCCGGGACAGGATTTTGCACAGACACGTCCGCTTCAGCGCCGTTCACAGCGCTGAACATGACGGCAAGAGCCGCTGCAGATGACCCGAAACGCAAACGCATCCTGCTGATCCCCGAAAGGACGCGCCTTTAGCCCTGACAGACTTGTTGCGAGGCGATCAGCTGGCCACACCGGCCGCTCATATCGCACTCGCGATCCACAGAAGCGGAAAAGCTCTGCGTGCCACCGCGGCCATTCGACGTCACGACGATACGCGCGGCACCTGGCGTAACATCCAGTTCAAACCGCTGATCCAGCGTGGCCATCGAGCGGCCGATCGAAACCAGCTCGACGGTGTGAGACACCCAAACTGATCCAATATTTGTTGCAGGTTGCAGCGTTTTCAGACACGGACCCGTCATCCAGACGTCACCTGTGTCCTCATCCAGCAAAAAGCCGTTATCGCTGTCGGAAAATCCAATCCAAAGATCAGAATCGTGCAGGCCGGCAGACGCCGTCCCTGCGTGAGCCACCGCCAAAGCGGCAAACCCCGTCATAGCCCATTTCATTTTAACCACCATCGGTATTTTATTTTTTATGGGCCGACCGTACCGGTTTATAGTTAATATCCCCCTTATCACGGGCGTTTCAGATGCAGAGCGTCCTGAAAAGCAACCCCGGACATATGTCCGAAAAGAAATCGCAAACTGAGACAAGTTGAGTGGTTGCCTCACCGCCAAATTCGGGCATTATAACCGAGTTAATCCCCACTAAAGGACCGTTTTTTAATGACTTTTTTCAAAACCAGCGCATTCGCCCTGGCCTCTGCCGCCCTTTTGACTGCTTGTGGTGGTGGTGGAAGCGATACACCCGCACCGGCTGAAAATACCGTTGAAAATCCGCCCGTTAGCGAGCCTGCTTCAGCTGAAACACCTGCTGAGCCTGCCGCTGTCGACACTTCCGAGATGTTTGCGGCGCTGCCCGAGCCCTACAAAAGTGCGGACTACAATCGCGGCAAACGCACGTTCAAGCTTTGCCAATCGTGCCACACCCTCAATGAAGGTGGACAAAACCTGGTCGGACCGAACCTTTATGGCGTCTTTGGTCGTGAGATCGGGGCGGTAGAAGGCTTTACCTATTCAAAAGCGGTCCAGGATTCAGACATTGTGTGGACCCCTGAAATCCTCGCGGACTGGCTGGAGAGCCCGCGCAACTTCCTGCCTGGCAACAAGATGAGCTTTGCAGGCGTCCGCAAACCGGAAGACCGCACGGCCGTCATCGCCTTTATCATGGCGGAAACCGGTTACTCAGGCGAGTAAGCTCGCCGCGGCGTCCATTATCGCGCTCGCATCCAGGCGATACTCGGCATAAGTGTCGGGCAAATCGCCGGTTTGACCAAAGCGTTCGGTGCCCAGCGCCCGGACGCGCTGCCCCTTCACCGATCCCAGCCAGGACAAGGTGGACGGCGCGCCATCGATCAGTGTGACCAATCCCGATCCCGGCGCCATGGCGCTCAACAAGCGTTCGATGTGACTGGTCCGCCCGGCTTCTCCCGTCCAGGGCGAGCGCGACGCCGCCATCCAGTCTCGATGCAGCACGTCGGGCGATGTAATGGCGAGCAGACCGGCCCCGGGCAAATCTTCTTTCAATAACTCAAATGCCTCGCGCGCTTCCGGTGCCATCGCGCCGCAATAGGCAATAGCCAGCGGCGCATCGCCGCTCGGAGCGTCCGCCCAATAGGCCCCGTTCAGAATGTCATCTGCAAGCGCGGAAGACATATCCCGGTCCACCTGCTCCAGCTGCCGCGTCGACAAGCGCAAATAGGAGGATCCCCCCTCTTCCCGCTCTACCGCGTCGAACGCCTCTCGCAGGATCACCCGCACTTCGTCGGAATAAGCCGGCTCCCAATAGGTCAGGCCGGGTTGCCCCATGCCGATCAGGGGCGAATTGAGAGATTGATGTGCGCCGCCTTCCGGCGCCAGGGTGACACCCGACGGCGTTGCTGCGAGGATGAAACGCGCATCCTGATAACAGGCATAATTCAAAGCATCGAGCCCGCGCGCGATGAACGGATCATAGACCGTGCCAACCGGGAAAATTCTCTGATCAAACAGATCCTTGGAGAGCCCCAGCGCCGCCAGCATCAGGAACAGATTATTCTCAGCAATCCCCAGCTCGATATGCTGCCCTTTCGGGCTGTGAGCCCAGATTTGCGGGCTCGCAATCTTGCGTTTCTTGAACACATCTTCACTCGCCGAACGAGAGAACAGGCCCTTTCGGTTCACGAACCCGCCAAGATTGGTCGACACCGTCACATCCGGCGACGTGGTGACGATGCGCGAGACAAATTCGCTGTCCTCGCGGGCGAGATCATTCATGATCTTGCCGAATGCCACCTGGGTCGAGCTTTTGGCACGGCCGGGATCCGGCATTTCTGACAAGGACGGCACGCTGACCGAAGGCGGTGAACGCATCTCTTTCCTGGCCTGTCGCCAGGGCGCGGCTTCGAGCACCGTCTGGGCCTTTGCTTGTCGGGCCTGGGAAAGCCCGGCAAATGGCGACCATTCCTCGCCCTCGTCGACGCCCAGCTTCTCACGCAATTCGCCGATTTGAGTTGGAGTCATCAGGCCGGAATGGTTGTCCTTATGTCCCTGAAAGGGCAGACGCCGCCCCTTGGTCGTATAGGCGATAATGAGTTTCGGGGTTTCCGACGCCGCCGCCTGCTCGAATGCGTCCAGCAAGGTCACGAAACAATGCCCGCCCAGCTCGGTCATCAGATTGCCGAGCGTATCATCATCATATGTCTCGATCAGTTCGAGCGTTTTCGGGGAGCGTTTCAGATCCTTGCTGAGCCGGCGCCGCCAGGCCGCGCCGCCCTCATAGGTCAACGCCGCATAGAGATCATTCGGGCAATCATCGATCCATTTGCGCAGACGCGCGCCACCGGGCTTCTTGAACGCCGCGCGTTGCCGAGCCCCGTATTTCAGCGTCAGCACGTCCCATCCCGCGGTCTCGAATATGTCATCGAACCGGTCGAACATCTTCTCTGATGTCGTCGCATCGAGACTCTGACGATTATAATCGACGATCCACCAGGTGTTTCGAATGTCGTGCTTGTAGGCCTCGATCAGGGCCTCATAGATATTGCCCTCGTCGAGTTCGGCGTCCCCAAGCAGAGAGATAAACCGACCCGCCTGCTCTGGCGCCATCTCGCCGCGCGCCAACCACATATCCTGCACCAGCGACGCAAAAGCCGTCACCGCAACGCCAAGCCCGACCGAGCCTGTCGAGAAGTCGACGCGGATCTTGTCCTTGGTTCGGGACGGATAGGATTGCATGCCGCCATAGCCGCGAAACCGTTCCAGCTGGTCCTGGCTCTGGCGCCCGAAAAGGTACTCCGCCGCATGCAGGACGGGCGAGGCGTGCGGCTTTACGGCCACCCGGTCATTGGGGCGCAGGACATGAAAGTAAAGCGCCGCCATCAAGGTGGTCATGGAAGCACAGCTCGCCTGATGCCCACCCACTTTCAGCCCGTCACGGCTGGGGCGAATATGGTTGGCATTATGGATCGTCCAGCTGGCGAGCCAAAGCAGGCGTTGCTCCAGCGCGTCCAGGCCTTCGATCAGGTCCTTGCGCGCGAGCTTTGAGTCAATGTCCGTCGAAGTATCAGGCATGATTGCCTTCTAGAACGGATTGTACCGCAAAAACACCCCTCAGAACCGTTTCGCGACAGCAATAAAGATGCTCTCCTCGACAAAGAATCCTCCATTCTCATTGCGATAGCCGATGGAATAATCCAGGCGGTCACCGCGCCAGAGCAATTCGGACTGAAACTTGTCGGACTCCGCATTTGTCGACCCGCGCTCAAACCAGGCCTGAGAAATCGTCCAGACATTCTCCGTGAGTTGCTGCCCAAGCCCGAACTCATAGCGATCGCGCTGACAGTCTTCATGATCTCTCCGGGCGGTTTCCGCAAACGCGAATGTTCGCCGCTCTCGCCAGGCGCCCGACCAGGCAGCTCCTAATCGCGCTTCAAATCCCAGCGTGTCACAGCCATTCATGCCGCCAATTGCCGCGCCTTCGAGCAAGCCGGCTTCGACCGACACATTGAACGCCCCGAGCGCAATCACACGCTGGCGTAGGGTCACGCGCCAGCCGTCGGCATTGAAATCGCCGGCGTCCGGATAGGCCACATGTTCGATTTTAGCGGAGGCGGTCAGCCCGTCACGCAGACCGTATTCTGCATAAAGATCGCCCCGAATGGCATCCAGACCCTCGACCCGTTCACTGGCGAGTGAAGCCCTGGCGTACAGCGACCCTTTCTCCAGAGTCCAAGGTGCTGCCGCAGCGTCTTGCCACGGCAGCCCCATTAGTAAGATAAGTGGCACTCTCCCAAGCATCCCTCATACTTTTCAAGTATTCGAGAAAGAGTACACTCACCTATAGTTGAAAACGGATCTGGTCAGTCCAGAAGCGCTCGAGGCGCGAAACCGTTTTGTTCAGTTGGCTCAGATCGTCCTGACGGACGCTGGCGGTCGGCTCAAGAGCGGTCGCCTGACGGTCGAACAGATCGACGACGCGCCGACGAACCTTATGGCCACGCTCTGTCAGTTTCAGGCGAACCGTACGCTTGTCACGCTCCGAGCGAGACTGGACCAGATAGCCACCCTCTTGCAGCTTTTTCACGTTATAAGACAGGCTTGTACCTGCAAACGCGCCGCGCGAACGAAGGGTCGAAGCTGGCGTCTCGTCCTCACCAATTTCATAAAGAAGCAGAGCCTGAACGCCAGTCAGATGACGCTCGCCACCACGCTCCAGATCATCCTTGACCACGTCATGGAGACGGCGATGGGCCTGCTCCAGAAGCGAAAGAGATTTCACGAAAGATTCAGCGACGCTCATAGAGTCGCTCGCAGCCTCGGCTGCGCCATAAGTCATTGTCATTACCATCACCACTCAACTTTTGTTGTAGTTTGAGTAGATTTACAGGACCAAGACTTATAATTCGTTAAACACGTCTTGTTTTCAGCCTCTTTTGGTTAACAAAACAGCCGAAAGTGTTACTTTTCGCCCTGAAACAAGCGCAAAATTCGAATTTGGAGGCTGAATCGCGTCTTCTCGCGTTCACCATAACAGCAGTGCGCCATTATCCGCCCAGCGGTGTCCCGCGCGCGGCCCAGGCCTCTGTCTCACCATCGGCCACAGCCATGACTGCCTTCCACGCGTGGTTCACGCGTTGGAGCACATAAGCCGCCTGCCAGCTGGCAATCTCTTCTCCGTTGGCCGCGGACATGACATCTGAGACAATCATGGTCGCGGCGTCTCGGTGCAAAAGATGGCACGCCACCAGCTCGCGCGTGACCCGGTCAACATGCTGCGCGCGATAGAAGCCGAGCAGGATCCCGGTATTTTTCGCAAAGTGCGCTTCGCTCTTGAAGGTGAAGGACCGCCCGGCTTGGGTGGTCAATGCCGGGAAGGTCCAGTGCGCGGCGATGGCGCCCGCGTCTTCAGCGTTGAAGGCGGCCACATAGGACTGGCACCAGGCATCAAGTTCGGTCTCCAGGGTCATTAGCGGCCAAAATCGCGTTTTGTCGGCATCCAGGTTCCGGTGACCACAGCGCAGAGCTTGCCGGTTTCCATATTCTCGAACCGGCTTTCAATGACGCCGAGACGGCGCGAGCGATTGATGACCTCACTGACCACCTTTATCTCGTCCCCCGCTTTCATCGGACGAAAGAAACGCGTTGTGAATTCTGCGGTCGAATAGGCCTCGTCTTCTTTCGCCGTCGTCCAGAAGGCGAAGCTCTGACCGGAATCGGCAATCACATTCACCACCCCGCCCTGCACGAAACCATCATATTGCGTGAGGTGCTCGCCGACCGTCCACTCCATTTCAAACCGGCCAGGCGCAACGGCGGTGAACTTGAGCCCGGATAGATCCATGCCGCGCACATATGGTGGAGCCTGAGAGATGTCCGGCTTCGCATCTATCATGCTCTGAATGTGGGTGATCGGGTCGACGGTTTGAGGCATGGCCTTGTCAAGCTACTCAAAACTCAGCTCATCGTCACCCAAGGCTTCAAAATACTTTGCAATATCGGCCTCTGATACACCCTCCAGCGAGTCCGGAGACCAGTTCGGGGCGTGATCCTTGTCGATGATGACCGCACGGACGCCTTCGATGAAGTCTGGCGACTGCACCTTGCGCCAACCAATCCGGTATTCCATCCGCATATTGTCCTCAAAGGTCTCGCAGCGGCCGCCCTCGCGGACCTGGCGCAGGGCGAGTTTCACCGTCTCCGGGGATTTGGTGCGGATCGTCTCGGCCTGAGCGACGGCCCATTCAGAGCCATCTGCTTCCAATGCCGCGACGATCGTTTCGGCGCGATCCCCGGCGAAACAGGCATTGATCAGGTCCATATGCGGCTCGAAACTGCCAGCCGGGACCGAATGCGTCAGGCGCGACAAGATCTCGCCGAGCATCTCGGCAGCCCCGGCAGAAAAATCAGCCTCGGCGATCTGGGCTTTCAGATTAGGGATCAGCTCAGACGGCAGGAAGTGCGTCGCGACGCGCGCGGCGGCGACGTCGGCGCCTTTCAAGCGCGCCCCGGTCAGCGCCAGCCAGGTGCCAAGCTCTCCGCGCAAGCGCGGCAGGAACCAGCCGCCGCCGACATCGGGAAACAGTCCGATCCCGGTCTCTGGCATGGCAAACAGTGTGCGCTCGGTCGCGACGCGGTGCGAGCCATGCACCGACAGGCCGACGCCGCCGCCCATGGTCACACCATCCATCAGCGCCATATACGGCTTCGGGAAGGCTTTGATCGCGGCATTCATCCGGTACTCTTCGGCGAAGAAAGCGCGCGCCTCCTTGCCGTCGCTGAGGCCGCTCTCGCGCAGCATGGCAATATCGCCGCCCGCGCAGAAACCGCGCGTGCCGTCGGCATGGTCGATCATCACCATCTGCACACCAGGATCCTGGGCCCAGACGCGAAGCGCCGCCAGAATGGTTTCACACATATCGAAATTGAGCGCATGCAGCGCATCGGGGCGATTGAGGGTAATATAGCCCACCCCGCCCTCGGTTTTGGTCAGGACTGAATCTGTCATGCCATGGCGTTAGCGCGGGACCACGTAAGGGTCCAGAGGCAGACGACTTAGTGGGGTTTAATGTCCACCACCAAATATGCCTGTGCGGACATTGTAATCGACCGCCAGCGCATAATCAGGATCGTCCTCGCTATCGACCATGAGTTGCCCGGCCTTGCTCAGCAGGCTGTGGCAGTCGCGGGACAGGTGGCGCAGCTTCAGCGTCTTGCCTTTGGCCTCATACTTGGCGGCCAGGTCCTCAATCGCCTGCAGAGCGGACTGATCGACCACGCGCGAGCGCAGGAAGTCGACAATCACCACATCCGGATCCTCATCCGGGTTGAACAGTTCAGCAAAACCATGGGTGGAGCCGAAGAAAAGCGGGCCTTCAATCTCATAGACGGTCGCACCGGGCGTACGGATCGAGTCGCGCTGCAGGATGCGGATCCGCTTGGCATTGTTCCAGGCGTAAGCGAGGGCGCTGACGATGACGCCGACCACAACCGCAACCGCCAGGTCATGCCAGACCGTCACGGCGGTGACCAGGATGATGACGAACGCATCCATCCACGGAATCTTGGACATGATGCGCAGACTGTTCCAGGCAAATGTGCCGATCACGACCATGAACATCACTCCGACCAAGGCCGCGAGCGGGATCATCTCGATATATTGCGAGCCGATCAGGATGAAGGCGAGCAGGAACAAGGCTGCTGACAGCCCGGACAGACGCGTGCGTCCGCCGGACTTCACATTGATCATGGACTGGCCAATCATCGCACACCCGCCCATGCCGCCAAAGAAGCCGGTGACGACATTTGCGGTCCCCTGGGCCACGCATTCCTGCGAAGCCCCGCCGCGTTGATTGGTAATCTCGCCGACCAGGTTGAGCGTCAACAGGCTTTCGATGAGGCCGATTGCAGCCAGGACCACAGCATAGGGCAGGATGATTTCCAGCGTCTCGAAATTGAGCGGAACCGCCGGGACATGGAAATCCGGCAACCCGCCTTTGATCGAGGCGAGATCGCCAACCACGGGTGTGTTGATGCCAAATCCGATGACCAGGGCGGCGACAACCGCAATCCCCGCCAGTGGGGCTGGAACGATCTTGGTGAGCTTGGGCAAGCCCCAGATGATCGCCATGGTGACGGCGATCAGGCTCAGCATGATGGTCATCTCACCCGCGGGCAACCAGTCGCCATTGGGCAAGAAGCCATGTCCGTCTGAATGCGCTGTGCCAGGCACCTGGAACTGGCCGAGCTGGGCCAGGAAGATGACGATTGCGAGGCCATTCACGAAGCCGAGCATGACCGGGTGCGGGACCAGGCGAATGAACTTGCCGAGCCGAAACACCCCTGCCCCAACCTGGAGAATGCCCATCAGGACTACGGTTGCGAACAGATACTCGACCCCGTGCTGGGCAACGAGCGCAACCATCACAACAGCCAGCGCACCCGTGGCCCCTGAAATCATGCCAGGCCGACCGCCCATGATCGCCGTAATCAGACCCACCAGGAAAGCGGCATACAGGCCAACCAGAGGCTGAACCCCTGCCACAAATGCGAAGGCCACGGCCTCCGGCACCAATGCCAGCGCTACGGTGAGACCCGCCAGAAGCTCGGTCTTGACCCGGCTCGGCGTGAAGGTCGCGCGCTGGTTTTGCGTCCAGCTGGACAGGTTGATGCGGTCTGCATAAGCAGCAAATGGGGAACGGGCCATTGGGCGTCTCTCAATTGCGGGAGGAACCGCGCGCTCCCTAGGGCAATTCACGCAGCAGAGCCACCCCTGATCGTCAGGCAATCGAGAATTGCCCCAACTCCCCTCGCGGCAGAATGGACAAGACGTTCTGGCTGAGCCAGCTTGCGCACAAATCACAAGTTTGGAGAATTCAGATGAAGTCGCTTTTCGATATTTCAGGCAAGACCGCCCTCGTCACTGGCGGTTCGAGCGGCATCGGCGCAATGATCGCCCGCGGCTTCGTCGAGAATGGGGTGAAGACCTATATCTCCGCCAGGAAGGAAGAGCGTCTCAACGCGAAAGCGGCAGAACTCTCCGAGATCGGCACCTGCATCCCGATCCAGGCCGACCTTTCGAAAGTCGCAGGCATTGAGAAGCTCGTCGCTGAGATATCCGAGCGGGAAAGCCAACTCGATATTCTCGTCAACAATGCTGGCGCCAACTGGGTCGTGCCCATTGATGAGTTCCCGGAAGATGGCTGGGACAAAGTGATGAACATCAACATCAAGTCCGTCTTCTTCATGACTCAAAAGGCCCTGCCGCTGCTGCGCGCGGGAGGCTCAAAGGAAGATCCCGCCCGGGTCATCAATATCGCCTCGATCAATGGCATCACCAACCCCGGCATGCCGTCCTATGCCTATTCCGCGAGTAAATCCGGCGTCGTACACCTGACCAAGCATCTGGCCACCGATCTCGCGCGTCATTTCATCAACGTGAACGGCATCGCGCCAGGCTTCTTCCCAAGTGATATGACCAAGGAAGCGACCACCAATGATGCCATCCGCGAACAGGCGATCAAGCAGATCCCACGCCGCCGCATGGGCGAGCCGGAAGATATGGCCGGGACGGCGATTTATCTCTGCTCCCGCGCCAGCGCATGGGTCGATGGACATACCATCGTTCTGGATGGCGGGATGATCGCTTAAGCAGCAAACACCCTGTCGGCACCAAACGGTCTCGCCTTGCATCTTTCATATTCGTAACTTGTCTTCGGCGGAGGCGTGAGTAACTCCGGTCCTGCTGCGTTACAATTCTTGTTTGAAAGACAATGTGTGATGCAGACTCGTGCCCTTATCTTCGCCCTTTCCGCAACCCTTCTCGGCGCCCAGAATGGTGCTGCACAGGCCACCGACGAAAAAGAACCAAGATTCTTTGCTGACATAGGCTACAGCAAATTGGGCCGCGACATCGTCGGAGGCCACGATGTTTATTCATTACCGGAATACGGCGCCATCAACGGACATGTGGGCTACCGTTTCTCCGAACATTGGAGTGTCGAAGGCGAAGCCATGGTGGGCGTCCAAGACGACCACGACGCGTCTAGCGGGTTCTTCCATGAGAACCCGATCAGAGGTCAGAGCACGTATAGCCTGGATAATCTTGTGGGGTTTATCTTCGAGGTGATCTTCCCGTGACCTCGAAATTGAGTGCATTCGCGCGCGTCGGCGTCGCGCGAGCCGAACTCGATGTTTCATCCTCCGCAACCGTCACGGATGTCGACACTGGCGAAACAACGACCACTGCGTCCGACTTTACGAATAGCGATACCGGCATCGCCCTCGGCGTCGGGCTGACCTATGACATCACCGACCGGCTATACATTCGCGGTGATTATAGCCGCTACGATCTGGAAAATGCCGAACTGGACAGCGTCGGTCTGGGCATCGGCGTTCGCTTTTGAGCTTCGTCCGAACTAGGCGCCCAGTGCGCAGCCTTCAATCGTGATCCGGTGCATGATCCGGCGCTGGCCCTGATAATCATTCAGCGCCCAGTGCCAGGTCGAGCGATTGTCCCACATGGCGATTGAACCAGGCTCCCACTTGAAGCGGTGATGAAACCCATGTCCGGTAAACACATGCGTGTAGAGATCGGACAGCAATTCGTCGCTCTCGGCCTTGTCCATGCCGACGACTTCCCGCGTGAAGGCCGGGTTGACGTAAAGCGCCTTCTTGCCGCTCAGCGGATGGGTGATGACGATCGGGTGCTCCGGGTCGGTCAGTGTTTCGGCGACGGCGGCATTGCCGATCCGGTTCGTCCCTTCATCATGCGCACCGGCGTCTGAAGTCTTGTAATAGCTGTCCGGGCCCTCGCCGAAGATATGCTTTCCGGAGTGGAGCGCGCTGCGTCCGTCAATCTTTGCCTTCAGCTCATCCGGAAGCGTTTCGTAGGCCTTGTACATGCTGGCAAACATCGTGTCGCCGCCGCTCTCTGGCAGCTCACGCGCGACTAGGACGGATCCAAGCGCCGGCTCGTGATCATAGGAATGATCTGTGTGCCATCCGCCGCCAATATTGTCCTTCTGATCCGGCTCCTTCGCCACCAGCGCAATTTGCGGATAATCGGGATGCGCTGCAAAGAAGCGGTTCACGTTGATGTCCCCGAAGCGTTCCGCGAAGGCGATATGGTCCTGCTCGCTGGTGTCCTGATCGCGAAAGAAAATGACGCCATGCTCGGCAAAGGCATCCTTGATCGCGGCGAAATCGGCTTCGCTCAGAGACTTGATATCAACATCAGTAATCTCGGCACCCAAGCCTTCGACGGGCGTGACTTTCATCTTGGTCCTCCAATGGCTTCATCTGTCGGAAGCGTTCCTGCAGGCAGATTAAGCGCTTTACGTTGCGGTCGTCAAAAACGCGTGTGCTGCGGGTCAGTCGCCTTTGACCAGGCGCTCGACAATGGCCCGATAAGAGCGCCCGATTGGCAGCACCTTGCCTGAAGTGAGTTCCAGCTCAGCGCCGCCATTGCCGCGTGGCGTAATCTTGGAAATGTGCGAAACCTGAACCAGAAAGGATCGATGACAACGGACATGAGATGTTTCGATCTTTTCGATCAGCGTTTCCAGCTCCGACAATGAAATCCGCACCAGGTGCGTGCCGGTTTCGGTCTGTATCTCAACATAGTTGGAGGCCGCTTTCGCCCACCAGATCTCGGACGGGCGAAAAATCAGCGTTCGGCCACCGGAATTCAAAACCAGACGCTGATGGTCTTCCGCTTGCTGCGTTCGGCCGGCCGCATCGAGGCGTAATCGCTCCAAACTGCGGAACAGATAGAACGCCGCAAGATTGAGCAGAAACGTATAGACGATCTCCCGGGACTCATACAGCCAGACGAGCGGCTCTCCGACGCTGGTTTCATAATATCCGTCCAGGAATATCGGCCACAGAACCGAGCGCACACCGGCCAGCAACAGGACTTGAGCAATAATGTAAGCCACCAGGCCCACACAAAGGATCAAAACGGTCCGGGCCGCCTCTTCCCGCGCGAAGCGCACGCGAGACAGCAGGAAGGGAATGATTGGAACGACCAACAGAACCGCAATATCGGAAGCGAAGTGGATCACCCAGGGTTCCAGCGCGTCGATCCGGATACCCGCCGCTCGCGCTTCGATCTGTTCGGAGCTGGATGAAATGATCCAGGACAGAACCGCGAAGAAGACGATCGCCGCATACGCCAATCGGTCGGCACGCTGCTCTGCGACTTGTTCCAGACGATGCGGATTCGAGTCCATCTCTTCCTTATGCGCCGGGCGCGCTGATCATTGAAGTGGCGGCGACAACCGTTCGCACCATATGGGTGCCACTCGCCCCAAAAGCACCACAGCCGTCCCGCGCAAATCATGATCGTCCCACCCACAGAGACGATGGCGAGATCATGTGAGACGACAGCCTGAAAGCCGCGATCGGGTCTAGCCCAGGCCGCGCGTCGCCAAGGTCAATTGAAGGATACTCACCATGAAAATCGTTCGCACCCTCACAGCCATCTCAGCTCTGATCGCTCTGTCGGGCGCAGGCCAGGCGCAATCGCTGGTGCTTGGCGACGGCCTGGCGCGGCAGTGCTATGTCGATGCGGTTACGGGCAATCCGGGTAAGAACCGAGCCGTCGCTCGATGCAAGGCGGCTTTGAACAATATCGGTATGTCGCGTCTCAACCGCGCTTCGACCTGGGTCAATCTGGGCATCTTGCAAATGCGAGCCGGCGATCACGAGGAGTCGCTGAAGTCTTACGATCAATCCCTCAAAATCGCGCCAGATTCTCCGGAAGCCCTCATCAATCGCGGCGCCGCACTGATCTATATGGGGCGCAATCAGGAAGCGATCGAAAACCTGACACGCAGCATCGACCTGGGCACGAAGAAACTCCCAGAGGCGCTCTATAATCGCGCCCTCGCCTATGAAAATTTGGATCAGTTTGAGAAGGCTTACTTCGACTTGAAACAGGCTCTGACTCTGAAACCGGACTTTGAAGCCGCCCAGCGGACGATCTCGCGTTACTCTGTTGAGGATGTCGACCAGTAGCAAGCGCCATCACCGCAAGCGATACCTTTAACCTGATCCGCGGCTAAGGCGTCGGTCGCGGCAGGAGATCACGCACCTCGAAATAGCCCGGCGCATTGGCCGCACTGGTGTCGAGCGCTCGGCCCGGGTCCAGCTTGGCCTGGCGATCGTAGAGGACGGTGCCCACAGCCATGCTGAGGTTCAGGCAATGCGCGCTCGGAATCGCGACGAAGCGGTGACATTGGCCAAGCACGCTCGAGCCAATGCTGCCATCCTCCGGACCAAAGACGTAAAGCGCGTTCTCCGGATGCTCGAACATCGGCAAGGACTCGCTATTGGGACGGATTTCGACGGCGACGGGCGTGAGATGCGGTAGCGCATCAAAAGGCCGCTCCATATGCTCGAGCTTCACCGATCGATAGCCGCGCAGCCGCTCTTCGCGCGGCAGCCGTTTCAGCTCCTTCATCGCCGCGTTCATGCGGTCCCCTGTAAAGTACAGGTTCGGCACACCATAGGCGGCGCAGGCGCGGACCGACTGGCCGACATTGTGCGGATACTTGGGGTCAATCAGAAGAATGGATGCCGTCATATTCACCTCTCGGCGCGGCACTATATGGAAATATCGCGCCGTCTCCAGTCATCCTGGAATTTCAGACGTCTCCACGGTGATCATATACTACCGCCCGGAATGCGCATCCCGTGCCGCCAGAAATGCTGTGCGGACAATGCGCTCCTCGTTTTCCAGCAGCAGGTCGGTCATCGGCGAAACGATGGCCGTCTCTCCCATGACGGGTGGACAGCGCGGGCTCACGACCACTTGTGACAGGCACAGACCGTCGCCATCATGATCGTCGGTCGCCAGACGCAGGACCGGCACAATACCGAAATGCGAGTTGCTGAACACATTGAAGCGAACGATGCGGGAGCTGGCGAGGGCGTCATCGATGCCGACATCACTGAGTTTGAGAAAACCGCGAAGACACTGCATCTCTGCGCTGCAGATCTCGCGAAGGGTCGCGAGCTCAATAATGGCTGCCCCGTCATCCATTCTTCATGTGTAAGGGGATTCGCAGCGCAGTTTGAGCCTTATCCTTTCAGCATGTCCCGACTGACAATCACGCGCATGATTTCATTCGTGCCTTCGAGGATCTGATGAACACGCAGATCGCGGACAATCTGCTCGACGCCATACTCTGACAGGTAGCCGTAACCGCCATGGATTTGCAGGGCGTCATTGGCGACCTTGAAGCCTGTATCCGTGACGAAGCGCTTGGCCATCGCGCACCAACGCGTGGCGTCGGGCGCCTTGGCGTCGAGCTTGGCTGCGGCTTCGTAAAGCATGACGCGCGCGGCCTGGAGTTCCGTCTCCATGTCGGCCAGTTTGAACTGTGTGGCCTGGAAATTGGCGATCGGCTGTCCGAATTGCTGACGCTCCTTGGCATAGTCCAGCGCCTTGTCGAGCGCGCGCTGGGCCCCGCCAAGCGAACAGGCGGCGATGTTCAGGCGGCCACCATCCAGGCCCGCCATGGCGAACTTGAAGCCATGCCCTTCTTCGCCAATCCGATTGGCTGCCGGAATGCGGACATCGTCCAGCAGGACCTGCCGCGTCGGCTGCGAGTTCCAGCCCATTTTCTTTTCATTATTGCCGAAGCTGAGACCCGGCGTATCGAGCGGGATGATAAAAGCCGAGACGCCGCGCGCGCCTTCATCCGAGGTCTTGGCCATCAGAACATAGACATCGCTCGTCCCGGCGCCTGAAATGAACTGTTTCGAGCCATTCAGGACATACGCATCGCCGTCTCGCACGGCGGTCGTCTTCATCGCCGCGGCATCGGATCCCGAGCCCGGTTCTGTCAGGCAATAAGACGCGATCAGTTCCATGCTGGTCAGCTTTGGCAACCAGGCCTTGCGCTGGTCATCATCGCCGAACCGATCAATCATCCAGCTGGCCATGTTGTGGATCGAGATAAAAGCGGCAGTCGAGACATCGCCATAGGAAAGCTGTTCAAAGATCAGCGCTGCATCGAGACGGCCAAGCGCTGAGCCACCCACCTCTTCAGCGACATAGATCCCGGCAAATCCGAGCTCCGCCGTTTCGCGGATCACATTTACGGGAAAGTGTTTGGTTTCATCCCATTCCGATGTATGCGGAGCCAGCCGATCGGCGGCGAAGCGTTTCGCCATGTCCTGAATCATGACCTGCTCTTCGCTCAATCGTGTGGTCATCGAAATTTGCCTCGTCTATGTTCGATCAGGCGGCAGCAATGCCATAGGAGAATTCTGCGTCAATGTCTGATCTACCGGAAGGATATTCCATTACCCTCGCGGAATTGGACGATATTCCTGCGCTGATTTCAGTCGACAAGGCCGCTTCTGCCTTGTTCGAATCGACCGGTCTTTTGACGCCGGAAGCGCTGCAGGACCATGTTCCGGCTGAGGTCCTGGAAACCGAGATCCCACTCGGCAATGTCTTCGCGGCGCGCAATCAGCATGACTGGGCGGTTGGTTTCGCGCTGATCCGCCCACGCGGCAGCGGGCTCTATCTCGATCAGGTCAGCGTACACCCGGACCACGGACAGAAGGGTCTCGGCCGAGCGCTGGTGATCCGGACACTGGCCGAGGCGGAGCACCGAAAGCTGCCACATGTGAGCCTCTCGACCTTTCGTGACCTGGCCTGGAATGGCCCCTTCTATGCCTCGCTCGGCTTTCGCGAGATTTCGCGACCGCAGCTTGAGCCCTACATGCTTGAAATCGAAGAGGCTCAGAAGCCGTTCATGGATGTCACCCAACGCTGCTTCATGCGCCGCAAGGTCCGGCGCAGCCTGTTCCGGTTCGGTATGCGCCGCTCCAAAGACGACTAGGGTTGCGACAGTTTGATAGGCATCAGGCGTTGATCCGGATCAGCGAGACGTTTATCGCCAAGGCATGACGACTTCATTTCCACAATCCTTCCCGGCCACGCGCCTGCGCCGCCTGCGCCAGTCGAGCTGGATTCGCGACCTGACCGCAGAACACACACTCACGCCCTCGGACCTGATCTGGTCCATGGTCGTGCATGATGGAGACGAGCCCCGCATTCCGGTTGACGCTATGCCCGGGACGGAACGGTTCAATGTGACTGAGGCGGCAGCCGCCGCCAAGCGCGCCGCCAAGCTCGGCATTCCGGCGATTGCGATTTTCCCGCACATCAATCCGGCGCGCAAAGACGAAGATGGCAGCGAGAGCCTCAATCCGGACGGTCTCATTCCGACGGTGATCAAGGCAATGAAGGACGCAGCGCCCGAGGTCGGGATCATTTGCGATGTCGCCCTCGATCCGTTCACCAGTCACGGACATGACGGCCTAATCGACGAAGCGGGTTACGTCCTGAACGACGAGACGACCGCCGTGCTCCTCGAGCAGGCGCTCGTTCAAGCTGAGGCCGGGGCGGATGTCGTCGCGCCGTCAGACATGATGGATGGCCGCATCGGGGCGATCCGCTCAGCGCTGGAAGAGAACGGCTTCACCAATACGATGATCCTGTCCTATGCCGCCAAATATGCGAGCGGTTTCTATGGCCCCTATCGCGAGGCGATTGGCTCTGCCACGGCTCTGATCGGTGACAAGAAGACCTATCAGCAGGATCCGGCCAACACCGAAGAAGCCTTGCGCGAGGTCGCCATGGACCTTCAGGAAGGGGCCGACATGGTGATGGTCAAACCCGGCCTGCCCTATCTCGACATCGTGCGCCGTGTGTCAGAAACGTTCGCCGTGCCGACCTTCGCGTTCCAGGTGTCTGGCGAATATGCGATGATCCAGGCCGCCGCCCAGAATGGCTGGATCGATGGCGAACGCGTGATGCTGGAGACCCTGCTCAGCTTCAAGCGCGCAGGGGCGAGCGGGATTATCACCTATTTCGCGGAATCGGCGGCGCAGAAGCTCGGCTAGCAAGGTCCGACCAGATCGAGGATATTTAGTGTGACCGACCCGGAACCAGTCCTCGCCCGGAAAAATGTCAGCGCCTTGCTAGACGGCGCGAAAATGGGACGCCTGTCCAAGATGATCCTGGGCCTGGACGGTCAGATCAGCGCCAAGCTGTCAAAGCAGATGATTGGCGGTCAGTGGATTTCAGGCAAGGCGCTCATAAAGTCCACCGGGTTTGAATTTCAGCCGTCCAGACTGAACCAGCCCTTCTTCAAGAACATGGACGATCTCAGAATTCACATACCCTGGTCGGAGCTGACGAGCGTCCGCAAACGGTTCGGCGCCGTCGCGCCGATCATCGACCTGGAAACCCCAGCCGAGACGCTATCCATTCGTTGCCTCGGCGCTGACGAGTTCATCGCCAGGATCAACTGGGCGCGCGACGCCTGAGGCGTGCGTTCAGACAAATCGGCCTCTGGCCAAACGCGAATGAGCGGTATTAACTGCCTGAAAGATGTGGAGAATGGCTCATGTCGCCCCCGGACAATATCATCGCCAAGAAGCTTGCCACAGCGCTTTTGAAGGATGCCGAGCTCGGTGATCGCACCAGCCGACTGGTTGGCGCCGGCGGGCGTATGGGATCAAAAGCCTCAAAAATGGTGATGGGCGGGCACTGGATTGGTGGCATGCTTTACCTGACTGATGACTGTGTCGAGTTTCACCCCAACACTCTGAACAGAGCGGTGTTCAAAGACCCGGAATCGCTCGGCGTGTTCATTCCGTTACGCGGGATTACAGGGGTCGAGGTCCGTAACAGTGTCGGCACCCCGGTGCTGGACGTTCACACGGCGATTGGCACTTTGTCGGTTCGCTGTCTCGGCGCTTCCGGGTTTGCCAAGAAAATCGAGGCGGCTCGCGGGCGCTAGAGTTCAGATCACAAAGGTTTCGATCGGCGCCCAGGCCGCCACCTGGGCATAAGTCGTCACCGGGATCGCAATCTCTACCGCTTGGACACGATCGATTTTGACGGGCGTCGAAAGCAAGGCCTGAATATCCGCTGCAACCGCCTCCTCGTTCACCGGCGGCCCGTAACAAAGGCTGATATGCGGCGAGAAGGTTCGACTGGACCGAAATCCGTCTCGACGCGCCAGACGCGCCCGCGCCAGGTCCAGCTGCGCACTCTGAGCCAGATCGACAAAGAGCGACGTGGTGAACACATCAGAGCGCCCAAGCCCCCTTGGATGGACGGTAAGATCTTTCAACTCGGCGAGCACATCATCCATTTCAGGGTCATGCTGCTCCAGCGAACCGAGTGAGATATGCGGCGTGAATCTCGCGCCGCCTTGAGCTTTCGCCAGCGCTTCGATCACGCGTCCATAACGCTCGCTGTCTGTTTTGCTCGGCACCCCCCAATAGGAAACGATGGTTTCCAGGCTCACGCGTCCCAGGTCTCGTAATTCTCGCGCATGTAATCGACACCATCGCGCACGATCTCTTCCAGGACGTCCATGTCGATATCGGCCAGCTTGTTCACATAAAGGCACGACTTGCCGAGCTTGTGTTTGCCCAATCGTGCAAGTTTGTCCTGCATCGCATCAGAGCGGTAGCCAGGCATGATATAAAAGACCAGATTGGCCTTGCGCGGGCTGAACCCGGTCATCAGCATGTCGCCTTCGCGGCCAGTTTCATACTTGTAGTGATAGCGCCCATAGCCAATCAGGCTCGGCCCCCACATTTTCGGCTTGAGCCCCGTGACGCGCTCAAAAAAACCTAAAAGGATTTCCGCATCTGCGCGTTTCTTGTCTGACTCCACTGCGGCCACGAAGTCTTTCGGATCCACTTCGGTTGGCTTGGTCTTGTTCTCGGCTTTGGCCATGTCGTCCTCCCTTTTCGCGACGATCCTAACCGATCGAGACGGTTGCGCCCAGATCCAGCACCAAAATCAGGACAATGGCGATGACCAGAAGCAAGGCCGAGAGCGCCATGTTGATCGCGACCGCGCGATCGGCACCCTTTCGGGCAAGCCAGGTTCTGGGTCGGATATCCCGTAAACGGAACACAACCAGAGCCGAAAGCACAAGGCTGGCGACATTGAGGCTGAGCAGCAAGGCCGCCCGCGAGGCGAATGCAAACTCACCGGTCCCGAGGAACAAACCGACCGCCGCGCCGGGAGGGAGAAGCGCCGCCGCCACCATGACGCCGACCAGGGTCGCATTCGCTCCGCGCGTGAGCGACAAGGCTGCTGCGGCACCCGCCGCGATGGCCAGGGCCACGCCATCCAGCCGCACCTCAGCACGCGACATCAACTCCCGGCTGGAAAAGTCGACCGGGATCATGAAGGAGATCAGGATCGAACAGGCCAATGCCAGCGCGACGCCAATCCCCAGCGTCTGAGCCGCACCAAACAAGAGCTTGCGATCCCCAAGCGCAGCGCCAAGCGAAAAGCCGAGAATCGGCCCGAGCAAAGGCGCGATCACCATGGCGCCGATCACACCGGCGACGCTGTTGGAGTGCAACCCGATCGCAGCCACAATGGTCGAGAGCACGACGAAGATCAGGAAGTCGCGATCAAGTTTCGCGTCCCGCGTGACGTCCTGATAGATTTCCTCACGCAGCGCCATCTTGCGCTGAGAGGCGCGCCGTTTCTTCAAGTCCTTGTCTTCCGGGATATCGGGAAGCGTCGCGTCGATCTCGACAATCGAAAGCCGCCAGTCGCGTTCGTCTTCCAGACAGGCCTGGAGATTGTCGACCAGGGTCTGGCGTGTCCCGTCGCGCAGGAAGACGGACACGAAACGCCGATCCTGCTGCTCCAGCGGGATGACGACATAATCGATCGGTTCAGCCGCTCGGATCGCACGCATGGCGGTCTCGTAGGCTTCCCCTTCTCTTACGTGCAGATCCAGTCGTCTCATGTGTCGTCCTTTGGTTTTCTCCGGAACGGAACCAGTAGTTTGGGCTGAATTGTCTTCATGATGATCACGCAAGCACGAATGACAAAGGCCGTGGCGCCGCCCGTAGCCATGGCCCACGGCGCGCTCAGGCCGAAACTCGAAGCGACCCAGAACACGACGGCGCCCAGCAAGGCCGCCGTCGCATAGATATCCTCACGCAGGATCAGCGGCACTTCGTTGCAAACAACGTCTCTGAGAAGCCCACCAAAACTGGCCGTGATCGTCCCCATGACCACCACAACGACTGGCCCGTGTCCGAGCGCATGCGCCGCCTGCGCTCCGATCACGCAAAACAGGGACAGGCCCATCGCATCGAACCAGATCAAAGTCTTGAAGCGCGCAATGCGCTCGCCCAGAATCGCGGAGACCCCGCCCCCTGCCAGCGCAATGAGAATAGTATTGGAATGCTCCAGCCAGAAGACCGGACGATCGAGCAAGAGATCGCGTATCGTGCCGCCGCCAATGGCGGGCAGAAGGGCGACGACGAAAATCCCAAACAGATCCAGTCCCCGACGCGAGGCCGCCAGCCCGCCAGAGAGGGCGAACACGAAAACACCGATGGCGTCAGCGATCTGGAGCGGCGACATCTAGCCCTTGCTCCGGCCCATGCGGGCCAGCAGGCTGCTCGTGTCCCAGCGATTGCCGCCCATGGCCTGGATATCAGCATAATATTGATCGACCATCGCGGTCAGCGGCAGGCTGGCGCCATTTTCGCGCGCCGTCTCAAGGGTGATCCGCAGGTCTTTCCGCATCCAATCCACAGCGAACCCATGCTCATAATGGCCATCGCGCATCGTCTCCCAACGATTGTCCATTTGCCAGCTTTGCGCGGCGCCACCGCTAATGGCTTCGATCACTTTGTCGATGTTCAGGCGAGCTTCAGCGGCAAAATGCAACGCTTCAGCAAGTCCCTGCACGATTCCGGCAATGCAAATCTGGTTGACTGACTTGGCGAGCTGCCCGGATCCACTGTCACCAATCAAGGTCATCCGTTTGCCATAGGCCTCCATGATCGGTTCGGCCTTTGCGAACGCCTCCCCATCACCGCCGCACATGATGGTCAGCTGCCCGTTCTCCGCTCCGGCCTGCCCGCCAGAGATCGGCGCGTCAATAAACGCCGCCCCCTTAGCCGCTGCGCGCGCATGAAGCTCCCGCGCCAGACTCGCGCTAGCCGTGGTATGATCCACAAGGATCATGTCCCGGTCGAGACTGGGTTCCAGCGCCTCATAGACGGCCAGGACATCCGGATCATCCCCCAGACACAGGAACACGAAATCGGCCCCTACAATCGCCTCCGCCGGGGTCGCAGCGGCGGCTCCAGAATGGTCTGCTGCCCACGCCTCCGCCTTGCCACTTGTGCGATTCCAGACCGTCACCTCATGTCCAGCGGCCACCAGATGACCCGCCATGGGATAGCCCATCACCCCAAGTCCCAGAAAAGCGGTTTTCACCATGACGTTACTCCTGTTTGTCTCACTGGGCCTGATCGAACAAATTTCATCTAAATCCAAGCCGCTATTCTCAACCGATATTCACCCTGATGCCCTATGAGCGAGGACTAGGCCAGAAGGGCCTTTTGGGAAATGTATGGCTGAAGCTTATTCATCCCGGCGCGTAAGGGGCAGAACGCCCCCAGCGTCCGCCCGCCGTTTGGGCACCTGGAAGCTGGCGTATGCTGACTTCCTCACGGCCCTGTGTGCGTTTTTCCTGATCATGTGGATTGTCCACGGCGTCACGGCCGGTGAACGCCAGGCCCTGGCTCAACAATTTGGCGCCAAGACGGGTCCGTCGGATTTCGCCGCAAATGATCCGATCCTGCAAGCTAAAACGGTTGCGCAGATGCTGCGCGTTGACCCGGCCCTGGAAGCGTTCGGTGCGAGTGTCAGCATCACTGCAGAACCGCATCTGGTCCGCATCGACCTCTCAGACATGACCGAGAACCCATTGTTCGAGAACGGTGATGGCTCCCTGAACGCCACCGGGGAAGAATTGACCCGGCTGACCGGTCAGGCGATTTCCTATCTCAGCTTCCCTGTCATGATCGAAGGTCACACCGATTCCAATCCCAGCCTGACGGACGGATACTCGAATTGGGAATTGTCCTCCGATCGCGCCAATTCGGCACGCCGTTTGCTCATCGAAGCCGGTGTTGCTGAGGATCGGATCAAAAGCGTGGCAGGCCTTGCAGATACACGGCCACTATTACAGAACGCCCCGCATGACGGCGCCAATCGCCGCATCTCAATTGTTCTGGTCATCAGCGAAAAGTCAGCATAGAACTCATCCCGCGCGATGAGAATCACCCTGGAGGCTGAATGACCGCAGATATCCTGGCTCACTGGCCCATGTGGGCGAGCCTCGCGGCCGTTGGTGTTACCATCGTCTTCTACACGCTTGATCGCTGGTCGATGGAACTGGTTTCCGTCAGCGTGATCGCCGCGCTTCTCTTGCTATTCAGTCTGCCCGGCGCGACCGCTTATGATGGCAGCGAGATCACTTTGACGAATCTGCTGTCCGGCTTCGCCAATCCGGCTCTGATCACGATCATGGCGCTTCTGGTTGTCGGCCAGGGCCTGTTCCAGACCGGGGCGCTGGAAGGGCCCACCAAAGCGCTGGTCCAGTCCTATGACAAGCGGCCTATGATCACTCTGATCCTCACTTTCATGGCCGTGTTTGCGACCTCTGCCTTCACCAACAACACCCCGGTCGTGATCATGTTCCTGCCGATCATGTCGGCCATCGCAGCCCGTATGGGGGCGTCGACCTCGCGGCTGATGATGCCGCTGAGTTTCGTGTCGATCTTTGCCGGCATGACAACCCTGATCGGAACCTCTACCAACCTGCTCGCCGCCGATGCCTATGAACGCCTGACGCCCGAGACGCTTGGATTCTTTGATCAATCTGTGTTTGGCCTGATGCTGGCGGGTGTGGGCATGCTGTATCTGATCATCGCCTCTCGCCTGCTTCTGCCCAACCGGGAAGACTTTACCGAGACGATGGTAAAATCCGGCAAGCAGTTCGTGGCGCAGTTCGAGGTCACGCCCGGCCATTTCCTGGATGGCAAGGAAGCCGTCGCCGGCATGTTCCCAGACCTTAAAGACATGACGGTGCGGATGATTCAGCGCGGCGAGCGCGCCCTGCTGCCGCCCTATGATGAAGTGCGCCTGATGCCGGGCGATCTGGTCATCGTTGCGGCCACCCGACAGGCCCTCACAGACCTGCTGTCAGAGAAACCCGCCATGTTGCAGGATATCTGGCAGAGCGGCGTCCCCGAAACCGACGATTCTGGCGAGCATCAGCTGGGTCTGGTCGAAGCCGTCATTGCTCCGGGTTCACGTATGGCAGGCCGTACGGTCGAAATGCTTGGCTTCCGCCGTCTCACGCGTGCTGTGACGCTCGGCATTCAACGCCGCAGCCGCATGATCCGCGCCAAGCTGGGCGAGATTCGCCTCGAGGCCGGCGATACACTGCTGCTTTGCGGGCCGGTCAGCGCTTTCCGTAATCTGCGGACCAGCCGCGATTTGATCCTGCTGGAATGGTCGCAAAGTGAATTCCCGACGACAACGCGTGCGCAAGTCGCTCGCATCATTACGATCCTGATGGTGATCGCTGCCGCGACAGGCGTCGCGACCATCACGCTGGCATCAATCGTGGCCGCAACCGCGATGATCTTGCTGCAATGTCTGAACCATCGCCAGGCGGCGCGGTCGCTGGATCTCCGAATTTATCTGGTCATCGCCGCAGCGCTCGCCATGGGCGTTTCGCTGGAAATGACCGGCGCGGCGCAGATGATTGCCGAGCTCGTCGTCTTACTCGCTTCGCCTTATGGGACGCTCGCCATCTTGTCTGCCATTTTCCTGGCGGTGGCGATCCTCACGAACATTTTAAGCAACGCGGCCACAGCGGTTCTGTTTACACCCATCGCCATTTCGGCTGCCGAACAGACGGGAACGGACCCGTTCCCCTTCCTGCTGGCAGTGATTTACGCAGCGAATTGTGCCTTCGCGACACCCATTGCCTACCAGACAAATATGCTGGTTATGGGACCAGGGCACTACAAGTTTGGAGACTTTTTACGCTTTGGTGGCCCACTAGTGATCATTATGTGGGTCGCATTTACAGTCATAGCCCCTTGGCGCTTTGACCTTTAGATGCGTAAATTAGGGATATGAAGCTAGACGAATCGCTCTTTCAGTTACCGGGACTCCGGCGTGGATTGCGCTTCTATGTGACAGGCGCAAGTCCCTGCCCCTATTTGCCGGGGCAGATTGAGCGCAAAGGCTTCACCCACCTGACGCAGGACAATCCGGACGCGCTGCACGATCAGCTCAGCCGCGCCGGTTTTCGCCGCAGCCAGGGCGTCGCCTATCGTCCGGCCTGCCCGACCTGCAATGCCTGCCGATCGGTGCGAGTCGATGTCGCCAATTTCAAGCCCAGCAAGAACCAGAAGCGGATCATCAAGGCAAACACGGATCTGGTGCGCTCACCAATTGAGGCACGCGCCAATCGCGAGCACTTCCGGCTGCTGAAAACCTATCTGAGTTCTCGCCACGATGGCGGCGGCATGTCCGACATGGGCTACCGCGAGTTCTGCGCGATGGTGAATGACAGCCCGGTACAAACGCTGCTGTTCGAATATCGGATTGGCGAAGGCGACGACGCCCCGCTGGCAGCGGTTTCCTTGACCGACATCGTTCGCGACGGGTTCTCGATGGTCTACACCTTCTTCGATCCCGCCCTGCGCCAGCGCAGCCTCGGGACGTATATGATCCTGGATCACATTCTTCATGCCAGCGAGTTGGGCCTGCCCCACGTCTATCTGGGCTACTGGATCAAAGACAGCGAAAAAATGGACTACAAGCGGCGGTTCAAGCCTCTCGAAGTGCTTGACGGCGGACGATGGCGCGCGCTTGAAGACAGTGAATAATCCATCGGGAGAGATTAAATGATTGATCGCCGGAAATTGCTCGGTGCCGCGACGCTCGGCGCCGCCGGGCTCGCGACGACCGCCTGTTCGCAATCAGCAAGCGATGGCGTTGCTGGTCCTGCAGTTCAGACTCGTAAGAAACGCAAGCTGACAATGACGACGACCTGGCCAAAAGACCTGCCGGGGCTCGGAGCCGCGGCGCAGCGTGTTGCCGATCGGATCGAAGAGCTGTCCGAGGGCCAAATGGAAGTCTCGATCTATGCCACCGGTGAATTGGTCCCGGCCTTTGAAGCCTTTGACGCCGTCGCCTCCGGCAATGTCGATATGTATCACGGCGCCGACTATTACTGGCAATCCAAATCCAAGGCCTTCAACTTCTTCACGGCCGTGCCGATGGGAATGACCGCAGCAGAGATTATGGGGTGGATCGATTTTGGCGGCGGTCAGGCCCTGTGGGAAGAGCTCTCCGGACAGTATGGAGTCATCGCCTTCCAGGCCGCAAATACCGGTCACCAGATGGGCGGCTGGTTCAAGAAGGAAATCAACAGTCTGGACGATTTTCGCGGCCTGAAAATGCGCATCCCAGGCATGGGCGGGGATGTCGTGCGGGCGCTCGGCGGTGCAGCAGAGGCCTTGCCTGGCAACGAGATCTACCAAGCCCTGCAAACCGGGCGCATCGATGCGACCGAATGGGTTGGCCCCTGGAACGATTACTTCCTTGGCTTCCATCGCGAAGCCAAACTGCATTACGGCCCAGGATTCCACGAGCCCGGCAGTGCGCTCGCGCTCGGGATAAATCGCTCCAAATGGGACAGTCTCACGCCAACCGAGCAAGCGATCATTCGGGCCGCTGCGAGCGAAACCAATCATCTCTCGGTCGGGGAGTTCACTTATCAGAATGGGGTCTATCTGGAGAAACTCGTCAATGAAGAAGACGTCGAGTTGCGCCAATTCCCCGACGAGGTAATGGCCCGCGTGCAGGAAATCTCGGCGGACATTCGCAGCGATGCGGGCAACCAGGGCGACCTCGAACGACGAATCTATGAGAGTTTCGAAGACGCGCTGAAAAAAATGCGCGGTTGGGCCAGCATTTCGGATAGTCCATACATGGTCGCTCGCGAACTTTAATCGCGGCTCCAGACGAAGAAGAGGGAGCTGGGGCAGAATGGAAGACTTTGTTTCGACGATCGGAACCGGATTGCGATATGCGGGTTACGGCCTGTCGCCGCTCCTGCTTTTGCCGCTCCTGATATTGGCCGTCCCGAAACCACTCAGCGGGCCCTCTGAAAAACTGAGTGGCGTGCTCGATCGGATTTCAGGCGTCGCCATGGGCTTCGCGCTGAGCGCGGCATTCCTGATTATCGTGATCCAGCTGTCCGCCGTCCTGTTACGCTATGTGTTCGGCCTCAGCTTCAGCTGGCTCAATGACAGCGTGATCTTCACTTTCGCGATGATGTTCATGCTCGGCGCAGCCGCCACACTTCGCGATGACGGCCATGTTCGGGTCGACATCCTGCGCCCGCGCTTCGGCCCCAAGGTCAAAGCCGGGATCGAGCTATTCGGATCGCTCGTCTTTATCGTCCCGATCGGAATTCTCATCCTTTATGCCGGATCCGGGCTGATTGCCCGCAGCTGGATTGGTCTCGAGCATTTCAATGAAAGCGATGGCTTGCCGATCAAGTATCTGTTCAAGACCATGGTGCCGCTCTTCGCGATCCTGATGATTGGTCAAGCGCTTAGTCAGGCGATCAAAGCGGCTTTGGTTATTCGCAATCTCAGAGCGCCAGACGACGACTCCAATCACAGCGCGGAGGCGGTGTGATGGAACTTGAACTGATCTTCGCCCTCGGCATGTTCCTGTGCGCCATCGCTGCCTTGTTGGCTGGGTACCCGGTTGCATTGACGCTCGGCGGGGTCGCGCTCGTATTCGGGCTGATCGGCGTCGAGCTGGGGCTGATCCCGCTCCCCATCCTGCGCAATTTGCCCAGCCGCATGCTCGGCTCCATGGAAAACCAGGTGCTGATCGCCGTGCCTCTGTTTGTCCTGATGGGCGTCATTCTCGAACGCTCCAAGGTCGCGGATGATCTATTGCATACGGCCAGCCGTCTCCTTGCGCGGGTCCGCGGCGGCCTGGGCTATGCGGTGGTGATTGTCGGCGCGCTCCTCGCCGCGTCGACCGGTATTGTCGGAGCAACCGTGATCACCATGACCCTGATCGCTCTGCCGACCATGCTGAGACAAGGCTACGATCCCAAACTCGCCACGGGCACGATCGCGGCCAGCGGCACGCTCGGCCAGATCATCCCGCCCAGTATCGTGCTCATCCTGCTTGCGGACGCGGTGTCGAACGCTAACCAGTCCGCCGCCATGCGCTCCGGTGGCGGCGCGGGAGTGGTGTCAGTCGGCGACTTGTTTGCAGGTGCGCTCATTCCAGGCCTCATGCTGGTCGGCCTGTATCTGCTTTATCTCGTCATCACCGCCATTCTGCGCCCAAGCGCTAGCCCGGCCGTGACGCTAGAAGAAGACACAGATCCACTCACTCTCGTCGAGATCGCGCGAAGCCTCGGGGCGCCCTTGCTCCTGATCATCGCAGTCCTTGGATCCATCCTGGGCGGCCTCGCCTCCCCGACCGAGGCGTCCGCGATTGGTGCGGGCGGCGCATTGCTTCTGGCGGGATTGCGGCTTGCGCCCGAACACGGGAAAACCGGAGATCTGGGCAGCATCTGGGGCGCCTTTGCCAGCATCCTCTTGCTCGGCCTGCTCGCCAATACAATGGACTTGCGGATCAATCGCGAGAGCATCCCGGTCGGCGACTATATCGGCATCGGACTCGCGGCGTTCGCCAGCCTTGTGCTGCTCGGTGGCCTGCTATCCGCGGCGCGCGTGCTGATCAGAGCGCAGCAATTCGGACCTGCGCTGAGATCCGGCGTCAACATCACAAGCATGGTCTTTCTGATCCTGATCGGCGCCAGCCTGTTTGCGCTCGTCTTCCGGGCCTATGGCGGCGACCATTATGTCGAGGCCCTGCTGACCGGAATCCCAGGCGGCCTATGGGGCGCGCTCGCCATCACCATGCTGGTCATGTTCATTCTCGGCTTCTTCCTCGACTTTATCGAGATTGTCTTCGTTGTGGTGCCCATCGTCGCGCCGCCCTTGATCATCCTGGGAGCTGATCCGGTCTGGCTGGCCATCCTGATGGCGCTCAATCTGCAGACCAGCTTCCTGACCCCGCCCTTCGGGTTTGCCCTGTTCTACCTCCGTGGCGCGGCGCCCGATGGCGTGGAGACCATGGATATCTGGCGCGGCGCGATCCCCTTCATCGGCTTGCAGATGATCATGATCGCTCTGGTTGCCGCGATCCCGGCGCTCGCGACCTGGTTGCCAACATTTGTGAGATAACAAAAAACGGGCGCGATCAGGCGCCCGTTTGCTTGGCTCGATATGAGCTGATGCTCCGATTCTATCGTTAGAATTTCACTTCCGGCGGTGTACTCATTGCGGCCCGGTCTTCTCCCAGATCGAAGAATTCCCGCGGTTCGAAATTGAAGCTGCCAGCCACCAATGATCCCGGGAATTGCTCACGCGCCGTGTTGTAGTCCTGCACCGCAGAGTTGTAGAACCGTCGCGCCGCCGCGATCTTGTCCTCAATCACCGCCAGCTCATCCTGCAGGTCCATGAAGTTCTGGTTGGCCTTCAGATCCGGGTAGGCTTCAGCAAGCGCAAAAAGACGCCCCAATGCCTGCCCGAGCACCCCCTCAGCGGCGCCCATTTCGCCGGGCGTGTTGGCTGAGACTGCCCCCTGCCGGGCCTGGATGACTGCGTCGAGTGTTTCCTTCTCGTGCGCCGCATAGCCTTTGACGGTCTCCACCAGGTTGGGAATGAGATTCTGGCGCTGCTTGAGCTGCACATCGATATCAGCGAAAGCCTGGTTACAGCGCTGGCGCTTGGCGACGAGGCCATTGTAGATGCCAATCACCAGGACCACGAGCAGGGCTACAATGCCCAGAACTACGAATAATGGCGTCATGCGAGAGAATCCCCCTTAGTGTTCACGATGCATCCTAGCTAAACGGCTGGCTAACGCGGCGCAAGGTTCACCCATCTATGATTGCGCGGGCGCGGGCGAAGATCGCGTCGAACATCTCTTCAGTCAGGCGCCGTGTATTGGTATTGTAGCGCGAGCAATGATAGCTCGACAGCAAGGTCATTTCCCCGACCTGATACTCGGTGCCGTGGCCAAACGGATGGTCCTTCAGCTTCAATCCAAGCGTCCGCACCGTCGAATCATGGCTGATCTTACCGAGACACAGCAACACTCTGGCGCGCGGCAGAGCCTCGATCCTGGCTTTGAGGAACGGGCGACACTGATTGATCTCGGCTCCGACCGGTTTGTTTTGCGGAGGCACACAACGCACCGCATTGGTGATCATCGCTTTCTTCAAGATCAAACCATCATCCGAGCGGCGATCATATGTGCCTTCCGAGAACCCGAACTTTTCAAGCGTGGCATAGAGCAGATCCCCTGCCCAATCACCCGTGAAGGGCCGCCCCGTCCGATTGGCCCCAGTCATCCCTGGGGCCAGACCAATGACAAGCAGTTCTGCCTCCGCGTCGCCGAAACTCGGCACCGCGCCATTGAACCAGGTTGGTTCTTTCTCGCGCTGAACGAGGATGAATTTACGCAGTCGCGGACAGAGGTCGCAGTCTTTTGGGGCTTCGGCGGGAACACTCACGATGGGCCTGTTCTCCTGCTCTGCGGGGTGGTCAATGCAGGTTTGCGTAAATAGTGCTGCTGGAGAATGCAAGGGCGGGTTGCGCTCGCGTGCTGCACTGCATATAAGGGCGGGCTACAGGAGATTTACATGGCCCGTGTCACCGTTGAAGACTGCGTCGAGCAGGTCCCAAATCGTTTCGATCTGATCCTTCTGGCGGCTCAGCGTTCGCGCATGATTCGCGAAGGCTCGCCGATCACGGTGGACCGCGACAATGACAAGGATCCTGTTGTGTCTCTGCGTGAGATTGCCGACCAGACTGTCGACCTCAAAGTCGTCAAGGAATCTCTGGTGGCGGAACTTCAGGAAGTTCGCCCAGGCGAGGAAGAAGAGCGCGAAGCCGACCGCATCGCCCTCGAGTCCGGCCCGGCCGCGACCGAAGAAGACGTCATGCGCGCTTATCAGGCCGAACTGGAATCCGGCCGCGACGACCGAATGTAGGTGTGAATGGCAACAGCGACCGTCAAATCAGCAGATCGGTCGCGCGCTCTAGGGCCGCTGCGTGGCATACGCGATGATGAGCCTTTTCTGACCAAAGAAGAACTCGCCGGGCTCGTTCTTTCGTACCAGCCCGATGCCGATCGCGCGCGTTTGCTCAAAGCCTATGATTTCGCCCGCGAGAAGCATGGCGACCAATTGCGCCAATCGGGCGATCCCTATTATTCGCATCCTGTGCGCGTCGCCACCGTGCTCGCCTATATACGACTGGATGAAGCCACCATCATGGCCGGGCTGCTGCACGACACTGTCGAAGACTGTGATGATGTCAATTTGGCTCTGATCGAAAAGGAGTTTGGCGCCGACGTGGCAGAACTTGTCGACGGCGTCACCAAGCTCGGAAAACTGGAATATCAGAGCGAAGCCAGCAAACAGGCGGAGAATTTTCAAAAGTTCATCCTCGCCACAGTCAATGATATCCGCGTTCTTCTGGTGAAAGTCGCCGACCGGCTGCACAATATGCGCACGCTTCACTTCAAGAAGAAGGAAGAGTCCCGCCGCCGGGTCGCGCGCGAAACCATGGATCTATACGCCCCGCTCACGCGCCGGGTGGGTCTTCATTATATTGCATCACAGATGGAAGACCTCGCCTTCCAGCATCTCAATCCCGAGGCGCGGGCGCAAATTCTCGCCCAGCTGGAGGCGCTGGAGTCACGCAACAAGGATGACCTGGAACGCATCCGTCTCGCTATTCGCCAGGTTATGGAACGCGAAGGGATTGAGTGCCGGATCAAGGGACGCCGGAAAGAGCCTTACTCGATCTGGCGCAAGCTGGAAAAGAAATCTATTTCTTTTGAAGATGTTGCGGACATTTTCGGATTCCGCGTCGTGGTCGACACGGTCGAGAATTGCTACACGGCGCTGGGCGCGTTTCACACCGAGTGGGCGTGCTTGCCAGATCGATTCCGCGACTTCATCTCGGTCCCCAAGCCAAACGGATATGCATCACTCCACACGACCGTGCGCGCCAGTGGTAATCGCCTGGTTGAGCTGCAGATCCGTACTGAGGAAATGGACGATACGGCTGAACGCGGGGTCGCTGCGCACTGGACGTACAAGAATTCGGCTTACGGCTTCGATGTGGAGAGCTCCAAGGCTGCCGGCCTCGACCCGGCGGCCAACCTGAAAGCCTTTGGCGAATTGCTCAGTCACGGCGGCGATGCGAATGATTTCCTCGAGCATGCGAAGATGGAGATGTACCGGACCCACGTCTTCGCGTTTACGCCGAAGGGGCGCCTGGTCCTGTTACCGGCCGGATCCATGCCGCTCGACTTTGCCTATGCCGTACATACTGCCGTAGGCGATACGTGCGACGGTGCGCGGATCAATGGCGTGCCGCGGAATATGCGCACAGCGCTGCAGAATGGCGACGTGGTGGAGATCATTCGGCGCGACGAGCCGCGACCCTTGCCGGGATATGAAACGCTTTGTGTGACCGGCCGGGCCCGCGCTGCCCAGCGCAAGCTTCGCCGTGAGATGGAGACCCAGCAGTTTGCCAATCTTGGCCGAAACTTGCTGGAACGCGCCCTTCGTCAGCACCAGATCGACCCGGTGAGCGTCGATATCCGCAAAATCTCAGAGCGCGCGGGGTTTGATGGAGTCCAGGCCATGTTTGAGGCGCTGGGCCGGACACAGGAAGATGTCAGCCGGGTAATCAGCGTTGCATTTCCAGGTCTCGATCTGGAAGCCTCCAATGCAGATGACACCGTCACGCTTGATGATGAGCACGCGGCGAGCCTGATTGCTGGAGAGAATCTCACCCCTGGCGTGACCCTGCATCTCGGCGAGTGCTGTCACCCTATTCCCGGTGACCGGATTGTCGGTGTTCGCCAGCCCGACAAGGGACTGGTCGTCCATACGATCTATTGCGGCCAGGTCGCAAAATATGATGATCGCCCGGATCTCTGGGTCGATCTGCAATGGACTGAACTCGCCAAGTCGGGCGTGCGCGCCATTGGCCGCATTTCGGTGAATGCCGCCGACCATAAAGGTGTGCTGGCCCAGCAATGCACAGTCGTCGCACAAGCGGGCGGAAACATTCGCGGCGTGTCGACCCATAGCCGCGGTCCCGGCTTCATGGAGCTTGTCTTCGATATCGAAGTCGAGGATCTACGCCACCTGGAACAGATCAAGGCGGCCTTGCGGGCCCTGGCCGTCGTCGAACGCGTTGAACGCATTGAGGAGAGCGAATTTGAATAATGATCAGGTCTTGCAGGTCTTCCGGGATGCCGGAGCCCTGCTAGAGGGACATTTCATCCTTTCATCCGGGCGGCGTAGCCCGGTATTCCTTCAAAAGGCCCTGGTCTTTTCGCAGCCTGAACTGTCCGCCAAATTGTGCGCGGCGCTGGCTGAGAAAGTCAAAGCGCGGCTGGGTGAGATTGACGTCGTCGTCGGCCCGGCCATGGGCGGGGTGATCCCGAGCTATGAGCTCGCGCGACATCTCGGCTGCCGCGCTGTGTTCGTGGAACGGGTCGACGGCGCGTTCGAACTCCGCCGCAGTTTCGAGATCGGCGAGCGTGACCGCGTTCTGATCGCTGAAGATATCGTGACGACCGGCCTGTCCTTCCGGGAGACCGTGGACTCGCTGAACAAGCTCCCCGGCACAGTGGTCGGAGGCTCCTGCATTATCGACCGCAGCGGCGGTGAGGCCGATGTGGGTTGCGAACTGGTCTCGCTCGCAGCCATCAAGTTTCCGGACTATGACGCGAATGATCTGCCGCCCGAGCTTGAAGCCATCCCCGCCTACAAACCGGGAAGTCGGGGACTGAAATAATGACCAACCGGATCCGCCTCGGCGTCAATATCGACCATGTCGCGACCATTCGAAACGCGCGCGGCGGGGCGCATCCTGATATTGCCAGGGCAGCAGAAATCGCGACCAAGGCGGGTGCCGACGGGATCACCTTCCATTTACGTGAAGACCGCCGCCATATCATGGATCCGGATCTGGAAGCGATCAGAGCCGCAACGGATCTGCCGCTGAATATGGAAATGGCGGCAACGGAAGAAATGCATGTTATCGCCATGGGCTATAAGCCCGAAACCGCGATGTTCGTGCCTGAGAAACGCGAAGAACGCACCACCGAGGGGGGCCTCAATGCGGCGCGCGAGCACAACAAGCTCGTTCCGATGATCCGCGCGCTCAAGGAGAATGGCAGCCGTGTCTCTCTTTTTATTGAGCCGGATCCTGTGCAACTCATCGCGGCGCAGCGCATGGGCGCGGACATTACCGAATTTCATACCGGGCGTTTTGTTGAACTCACGCAAGCGGGCGAAACGGAACTGGCCGAGGTTGAGCTGCAGCGAATCGCAGATTGCGCCAAGCGGGCCGTGGAGATCGGGATTGAGCCTCAAGCCGGTCACGGACTGACCTATGAAACCGTAAAGCCGATTGCCGCGATCCCGGAACTGACCGAGCTCAATATTGGCCACTTTCTGATCGGCGAAGCGATCTTTGCGGGGCTGGAGCCTGCCATCCGGCAGATGCGACAGTTGATGGATGAGGCCCGGGCATGATTATCGGCACTGGTAATGATCTCTGCAATATTGAACGCATTCAGGGCTCTCTGGACCGCTTTGGCGAGCGGTTCGAGAAGCGCTGTTTCACGGAAGGTGAGATTGCCAAGGCGCGGCGTCGGCGGCTCACCGCGGAGACTTATGCAAAACGGTTCGCTGCCAAGGAGGCCTGCGCCAAGGCACTCGGGACCGGGGTTCCTCGACGCGGGGTGCACTGGAAGATGATGGAAGTGGTCAATCTACCTTCGGGAAAACCGACATTGAAACTGACTGAGGGCGCTCAAAAGCGACTGGCGGAGCTGACACCCGAGGGACACGTCGCACACGTCCACCTGACCATGACCGACGATCATCCCTGGGCAGAGGCGCATGTGATCATCGAGGCACTGCCGAAATGAAACGTCCGTCGCGCCCGAAACGCACGCGCCTACGGGCAGGTGCCAAGATTCCGCGCCACCCACGCCTGAGCGCCGAACAGCGTTATGAACTTGAAACCACGATTGGCTACAAGTTCCATGACGAGGACATCCTCATCCATGCCCTCATCCATCCCAGCCTGATCGATGAATATCGGGGGGGTGCGAGTTTCTCCAATCAGCGCATGGAGTTTCTCGGGGATCGTGTCCTTGGTTTGGTCGTGGCGGAAATGCTGATCAACAAGTATCCGAAACAACGCGAAGGCTTCATGACCAAGCTGTTCCATAATCTGGTAAGCGGGCAGACTTGCGCGGATGTGGGTGCCGATCTCGGTCTGCGCGAATATTTGTTCATGGATGCCTCCATGCGCAGCAACAAGAACGCAAATTACGACCGGGCGGTCGCCGACGCCGTCGAGGCCCTGATCGCTGCGATTTATCTCGATGGGGGACTGAACGCTGCGGAGAAATTCATCAAACGCTGCTGGCATTTTGACTCCCTCGCCAAGGATCCGGACGAAAAAGAATCAAATCCCAAAACGCAACTCAGCGACTGGTGCGGGCAAAACAAGACCGCCTATGCCGCGTATGAGACACTTGAAACCAGCGGCCCGGACCACGCCCCGGTCTTTACTGTAAAAGCCTCTGTTGAAGGGCATGGCGAAGCGACCGCAAAAGGTGGTAACAAGGCCGAAGCCGAGCGCGCGGCTGCGCGGGCGCTTCTCGACCTTCTGGAAAAAACATGACTTCACCCGAAACCGCCCTCCCGGATGCCACCGACATCACCCATGCCGGCTTCGCCGCAATTATCGGCGCACCAAATGCAGGGAAGTCCACGCTGACCAATCACCTGGTCGGAACGAAAGTCGCCATCGTGACCCACAAGGTCCAGACCACCCGCTTTCCCATTCGCGGCGTCGCCCATCAGGGCGCGGCACAGATCGTCCTGGTTGATACGCCAGGAATCTTCCGCGCCAAGAAGCGACTCGACCGCGCCATGGTGAAAGCCGCCTGGTCCGGCGCCGAGGAAGCGGATGCCGTGGTTCACCTGATTGACGCCTCCGCCTGGGTGGCGGAACAGGCGGGCGAGGCCAGTGGCGCTCAAAAACTCTCGGTCGAAGATGATCGCCGGGTCATGGAAACACTGAAAGAGAATAGTCAGAAGGTTTTCCTGGCGCTCAACAAGATCGATCTGTTCCCGCATGAAAAGGTCCTGCCGATCATGGCAGAGCTCAACGCCGCTGGCGTCTACGAAGAGATCTTCATGATCTCGGCGCTCAACGGAGATGGCGTGGCGCCGCTGCTCGATAAACTGTCTGAACGCATGCCCGAAGGGCCGGCGCTGTATCCACCGGAACAGACGGCTGATCTGCCGATGCGTCTGCTCGCAGCAGAAGTGACCCGCGAAAAGCTGATGCTGCGTCTGCATCAGGAGTTGCCGTACCAGCTGATGGTCGAGACTGAGAGCTGGGAACCATTCGACAATGGCTCGGTTCGCATTCGCCAGGCCGTGATCATCGCTCGGGAACAGCATAAGGGCATGGTGCTCGGCAAAGGCGGCAGCGCCATCAAAGCAATCGGAAAGGCCGCGCGCGAAGAACTAACGGAGATGCTCGATCGGACGGTGCATCTCATCCTGTTCGTCAAGGTGGATCCGAAATGGATGGAACGGCGCGAGGCCTATGCCTCGGTCGGGTTGGAGTTTGATGCTTAGGGGCAAGCCCCATGCAATGGCGTGATGAAGCGCTGATCCTGGGCGGCCGCCGCTTCGGAGAGAGCGGCCTGATCCTCGACGTGCTGACCAGAACCAGAGGTCGCCGCTCCGGCCTGGTCTATGGCGGCGCAAGCCGGAAGAAACGACCTCAGTTCGAAGCTGGAAACACGGTGGACCTGGCCTGGACGGGTCGGCTGGAAGAGCAGCTTGGGCGGTTCAATGTGGCCGAAGTGACCACCAGCCGCGCTGGAAGATACCTGGATCGCCCGGAAGCGCTGATGGCGCTCACAACGGTCACCACACTTCTTCGCGGCGCCGTGGATGAGGGCGATGCTGCCGGTTCGAACCTGTACCAGCCGACGACGTTGCTGCTGGATGCCCTCGATACCTGGCCGGTCTGGCCTGCGCTTTATGCAAAGTGGGAACTCGGCCTGCTGTCCTCCCTGGGATTCGGCCTCGATCTCGACAAGTGCGCGCTGTCTGGCGCCAATGACGGCCTCACCCATGTCTCGCCGAAGACCGGACGGGCGGTGCGGGGATCGGAGGCGGAGGACTATGTCGAGCGCCTGTTCCCGCTGCCTGCGTTTCTCCTCGATCCCAGCGCTCTGGCCATGGCAGAGGACATTGAAGACGCCTTACGCCTGACCGGATACTTCCTTGAAGAAAGGCTGTTTTCCAGCGTCCACAAACCCTTGCCGCCGGAGCGCGCGCGGCTGGTCCCGAAACTTATTGGCTGAAATCTGCCATATTCAACTTGCGTTCAGGTGCGACCTCGCAGAGGAGGAACGTGTTCAGGGGCAGAGAGTACACTACCAAGAGGCTGATAATGAAAAAGACTGTCTTGTTTGGCGCGATGAGCGTTGCCCTCCTCGGACTGGTTGGCTGCATCCATGTGGATGAAGGCGACTGGTCGGATTCTGAAGAAATTGCCCGTAACACCGACACGGCGCTGCGTGTCTGCGGTGGACCGGGTACCGTTCAGGAAGTCACCGAGGACGGTTTCTCCTGCAAGGAAGACTGATTTTCCGACGTGCCGGCAATGCCGTGAGGCCAAAATTGTCGGCACGTCTCTATTTTTTCCTGCACCATTGTAAGCTTGCCGGCGCTCGAGCATCGATAAGGCATGCTTATCGAAGACGACATCGCGTGGATGCCAACACCGGACGATTGCTGTCAGACGCGCGCCGGTCAGGCCAATCCGAGTTTGAACGTTGATTTTGAGATAGGCGGTGGCGGCACCGAGCTTCTGGTCAAGGTTGATACAGACCATCCATGCGGGATCAAACAGATCGAAGTCCAATTGCGGCTGATTGCTGACCCAAGTGATCTGTGGGCGTTGAATGCCCGAATGACCGAGTCCTTCGAATGGAAATTTGGACCGAACGAGACACGACAGCTGCCAGCACCGATCGGCCCCGGAATTTCCATTCTCATTCTGTCGATCAGTGAGTGCGCGACCGTTTCTCGCTATACCCGGGACATCAGGCGATTTTAGTCGGCGATCTGTTCGACCGCTGAATGTCAGCGACAGGTTTCGGTGCGCCCCATATCCAGGTGAAAGTGATCGGCATGAGCCGCGTCATAATCCGGACCGAGCGTGACTGAGAACAGGCGGCACGCCTTCTTGTGCACGCGGGATAGATACCGCCCTTTTCGACTGCGTTCTCGCCAGTGATCCTTGACGCGGATTTCGGTCCCGTCCTCGAGAATGAATCCCGTAATATCGATGGCATTCGCATAAGAATGCTGACTGCGCGTACGCGTCCCCGCAATGTTGCGACAGCTGAACGATCCATAGGTCTGGATCTGTCGCAAAGGCGAATCAAACATCTTCTCCGCTTGCGGGCGCAGGACATGGCGTTCCCAGACATGCAGCGCTGCCATCTGATGACAGGTCATTCTCAGCGGGGCAGAATTGTATGGGGTGAGTGATCGCTTGAGCTGCAACGTCTCCTCCAGAGGGCACCGCGCCTCCGCCCCGTCCGCGTCCAGGATGTCGAACTCAACGCCCGCATCCAGCAAGACCTGTCGACACAAATCCTCATTATGTTTCAACGTTGTAAGCTTTCCATACGTCGCGAACCCCAAGGGCTCCGTCAAATCGGGCGGGCGCAGAGGATTATGCTGGGCGGGCAGGAATCGATGCACCAGATAAGCCAGCCCCAGCAGCCCGATCGCTAATAAAATCAATCGCCAGTGGCGCATGGTATTCCTTCATTAACCAATCGGCGTTTTCTGTTAACCTGTACATGAGTGTGGCGATTCTACGCCCACCGGAGATTTAGGGGTGCGCATGTCCGACGTACTGGAACCAGAAGACGACCGCATTATCAATGAGCCGCTGAGCGAGGCGCTGACCAAGCGCTACTTGGCCTACGCCTTGTCGACCATCACGTCACGCGCCCTGCCAGACGTGCGCGACGGCTTGAAACCCGTTCAACGCCGGATTCTGTACGGGATGCGAGAGCTGCGTCTCGCGCATGACGGTTCGTTCCGGAAAAGTGCGAAAGTGGTCGGAGATGTGATGGGTGATTACCACCCACACGGCGACGCCTCGATTTACGACACGATGGTCCGGTTGGCACAGGACTTCTCGGTCCGTTATCCCCTGGTCGATGGGCAGGGCAATTTTGGCAATATTGACGGCGATAACGCGGCCGCCATGCGCTATACAGAAAGCCGGATGACCGAGGCGGCCGAGCTTCTTCTGGAGGGCCTGAACGAAGACGCCGTCGATTTCAAAGACACTTACGATGAAAACAAACGGGAGCCGGTTGTATTACCGGCTGGCTTCCCGAACCTGCTCGCAAACGGCGCGACCGGGATCGCGGTTGGCATGGCGACCAGTATTCCGCCGCACAATGTCGCCGAGGTGATCGATGCCGCCTTGCTCCTGATTGATCGCAAGACGACCCCGACCGAAGAACTGCTCGCTGTCATGCCCGGCCCGGACTTCCCAACCGGTGGCGTCATCGTGGAGCCGAAAGAGTCCATTCTCGACGCTTATGAGACGGGCCGCGGTAGCTTCCGCATGCGCGCCAAATGGGGCGTCGAGGATCTTGGCCGCGGCACGTGGCAGGTGGTCGTCACCGAGATCCCGTATCAGGTGCAAAAATCCAAGCTGATTGAACGCCTGGCAGACCTGATCGAAACCAAGAAAGCGCCACTGCTCGCCGATGTGCGCGATGAGAGTGCCGAAGATATCCGTCTCATTCTCGAGCCGCGTGCCAAGACCGTCGAGCCAGATGTGCTGATGGAAAGCCTGTTCCGGATCTGCGATCTGGAAACCCGCTTCAGCCTCAACATGAACGTGCTGCACAAGGGCGCGCCGCAGGTGATGGGGCTGCGTCAGGTTCTGCGCGCCTATCTTGATCATCGCCGCGAAGTGGTGGTCCGCCGGGCTCAGTTCCGCCTGGACAAGATCGAAAAGCGTTTGCACCTGCTCGACGGCTATCTGATTGCCTATCTCAATATTGATGAAGTCATCAGAATCATTCGCGAAGAAGATGACCCGAAACAGGAAATGATTGATCGGTTCGGAATCACCGAAGTCCAGGCCGAAGCCATTCTCAACCTCCGTCTGCGCGCCTTGCGCAAGCTGGAAGAGATGGAGATCCGCAAGGAGCATGAGTCGCTCAATGAAGAGCGCAGCGAGATCGTCGCGATGCTCGGATCCGAAGGACGGCAATGGACGAAGGTCAAAAAAGAACTGAAGGAAGCCCGCAAAGTCTTTGATCCTGAGACCGACCTCGGTCGTCGCCGTGCGAACTTTGAAGAAGCGCCTGTCATTGATGTCGGTGCCGCCCTGGAAGCTTCGATGCCAAAAGAGCCACTGACGGTGGTTCTGTCCACCAAGGGCTGGATTCGAGGTATGAAGGGCCACGGACTCGACCTCGGCGCAGCTAAGTTCAAGGATGGCGACACGCTTCTCTTCGCCGAGGAAGTGCACACGACAGACAAGCTGATTCTGATGTCGTCAGACGGGCGGGCCTTCACCCTGCCCTGCGACAAGCTTCCTGGCGGCCGCGGACATGGTGAGCCGATCCGCATCTCTATCGACCTTGAGGACAGCGTCGACATCGTCGGAATGTTCAAGCTCGACGGCGCTCGCAAGCGGATCATGGCATCCGATGCCGGATACGGCTTTGTGCTCCAGGAGAGCGAGCTGGAATCTAACCGCAAGGCAGGCAAATCTGTGGTCAGCGTGCCGGATGGCTCGAAACTTCTGGTGACCGATCTCGCAAAGGGCGATCATGTGGCGGTCATTGGCACCAACAAGAAGCTGCTGATCTTCCCGCTTGACGAACTCCCGGAAATGTCGCGCGGCAAGGGCAACAAGCTCCAGAACTATCGCGGTTCAGACAAGCTTGGCGATGTGCTGGTCTTCCACGCTGAAGACGGGCTGATCGTGACCGATAGTGCCGGCCGCATGCGCGGGTTCCCGGAATGGCGCGAATGGATCGGCAAACGGGCGCAAGCGGGTAAAGCGGCCATGCGCGGTTTCCCGAGATCCGGCAAGTTTTCCGGCTAGGGCGCCGCGGCTTCAGCAAACTCAATCACGGCCCCATCCGGCGCCTTGATCGCGAAGACGGTCATGTCCCCATAGGACGGTCGCGTGGTGCTGTACGGCTCAGTCTCGATGCCCCAGCCGCGGTCCACGATCTTTGCACGAGCGTCCGCCACGGACGCGACTGGGTAAGTCACTGACAACCAACCGAGATTTGGCGCGTGGCACCGATCCGCATAATCAAACCCCTCCAGACCATCGATTTCGATATACTCCATCCGACCGTACAATGTTTGTGTTTGCGGCGTGAAGATCCCGGCCTTGTATGGCACACTGGTGGTCAGGTTTTGCGGAATCCCCAGCGGCATTAAGACGGGGTCTTCATCCGTATAAGGCGCGCCGTACCAGACGCGCTCGAAGCCCAACACATCCTCCATGAGCGGCCGAACCGCCTCACGATCGCGCGTCATCTGCATGATATTAAAGGGCCGACTGATACGCTCGAACGGCGTGAAGCCCTCTGGTGGCGGCCGATTGAGGCGCTCATAAGCTTGCACCTGCAAACCGTCTGGTCCCTTGAACACCACGATGTTGAGCTCCGACCCGTTAAAACTCAGCGGCGCAATCGGCGTCTCGGTGCTCCATCCCAGCGCGATCGCATCATCATAAATCGCTTCCAGGTTGTGGGCGCGCACCATGAACGACCAGAAACATCCCGTATCCCACGCGCGGGCGCCCGGACGAGTGGGCGCCTTGCGCCCGGCATCGTCGAAACGAATGAGCCGGACATAGCCTGCGTCGCTCCCCACCGCGCGAAGGGTCATCACCTCACCCGAAGCGCCATCTGGGAGATTGAGCGACTTGACCTCAGCTGGATCGAGTGGCCCGCGATACAGCGTTTCGTATCCGGCAATATCTCGAAAGAAAGCCGCGGTCCGGTCAATGTCGGAAACGCTGGCCGTCGCCATGAGCCAGGGTTGGTCCACGACGGGCGTCGGCAAAGGATCAGGCGCTGGAGTGACCGAAGGCGGCGACGGGTCAATGCTCGACTGGCACGACGCAAACAGCCCCAGTGCGAACACCGGGGCTGTCAGTTTTCCAAGTGGGTGCGTCACCGATTAGAACTCGGCACCAAACTCGATGCCATACTCCATCGGCGGAGAGGCATACGTAGTAAACGCCGTCGCGGATGATGCGCGATAATACTCGACATCGCTCAGGTTACGCCCGAAGACCGCAACCGACCAACCACGGTCATCCTGGTATTTGATGCGTCCGTTGATGATCGCGTCAAAGTCGATCAACGCATGTTGCGGTGCGTTCGCGACGAGGCTCCATGATTCATCCTCGAACGAAACATCACCCGAAACAATCAGTTCGCCCTGCTGGAACGGCGTGGTGAAAAGAGCGCCAAGGCTGGTCTTGTAGGACGGTGCATTCTTCAGCTCGAGGCCGAGTGCACATGGAATGACTTCTGCATCGACGGATGGATCAACCCCGGCACATCCAGACACCGGATTAGAGAGATTGTTGACCAAACCGCGCGCCTGATCCCCCGTCAGCGAGGTGTACTCAGCGTCGAGGAAACCCGCATTACCATTCAGCTGGAAATTGTCGGTGATCTGCCAGACAGCCTCAACTTCAAGACCGGAAATTTCGGTTTCATCGACATTGAAACGCGTGAAGCCCAGCCCTGGAACGGTCGCACCGATCTGCAGCCCTTCATACTGATTGAAGAAGGCAGCGGCGTTCACTCGAAGCGAGTCGAACCATTCCGATTTCACCCCGACCTCGAACGAATCGAGCGTCTCTTCATCAACCGGCAGAAAAATCGACGTCCCACTGAACGCATCTGGTGACCAACCACCCGACTTGAAGCCCGTGGAATACTTTGCGTAACCGAGGATGTCGTCATTGAAGCGATAATCCGCGCCAATGGTGTAACTGACATTTTCGAATTCCTGTGAATCCATCCGTGCGAATCCGAACGGGCCCACGCCATCAAAATCCTTCTCGTCATTCGTCGCGCGAACCCCGGCAGTAATCGACAGCTCATCACTCACAGCCAGAGTACCCTGTCCGAACACCGCAATCGAATCCGTACTGGAGTCGATCGAGAACGGGAAAATGAACGTTGTGTCGAGCTGCAGGTCTTCCTGGAAGAAATAGACACCCGCAATCCAGTCGAGAGCCCCTGCGCCCGACTGTCCGATGGTGAATTCCTGACTGAACTGATTTTGATCCGTCATCTGCGAGTATGGGAACCCAATCCGCGTTGACAGTTCGTCCTCAAGCTCGCGATAGGCTGTGATCGAGGTGAAGTCGAGGTTACCGAACGCACCTTCGACGCGAGCGCTGATGCCGCTGCTGGTCAGTTCCGAGCTGTAATCGGAGAAGCAACCGAGCGCATTAAACGGATTGCTGGGCGGGCATGTCGAGCCGGGCGCTGGTTCGATCGTAAATATATCATTGTCTGCGTCTTGCCCTGGAACGATCGAATCTGGGATCGGGTCTGACCCATCATCGGTATGGTCGATCGCAAACAGAACGTTCCAATCATCGTTGAACTCATGATACAGCGAGCCCCGAATCGCGAGTGTATCAAGCGCACCGACGCCATCGCGCGCCTCGGTTGACAGGGCGCCATTCGGCCTCAAATCGTGAAATCCATCTCGCTGACGAGACATTGCCGTGATCCGCGCCGCCGTTCGATCACCAATCTGAAGATTCCCCGTCGCCTTGAATTCTTTGCGATCAAAGTTTCCGAACGTTGCGCTCAATCGTCCGCTATTCTCAAATTGCGGCTTCACCGAATTGAGTTTGATCGCCCCGCCAATCGTGTTGCGGCCATATAGCGTGCCTTGCGGTCCGCGCAGGACTTCGATCGATTCCAGATCGACGACATCAAAGAGCGACCCGACCGAACGGCCGATATAGACGCCGTCAACATAGATGCCGACCGCTTGATCAACTGCGCCGCGGCTTTCGTCCTCGCCCACACCGCGAAGGAAAATACGCGCCGCGCTGGCTGTGCCCGTGTTGGTCGCAATGTTGATGTTTGGCACTTGCGCCGTGAGATCTCGAATGTTGAGCACCTGCTTGTCTTCGATCTGCTCGGTGGAGAGCGCGGTCACCGCGACCGGCGTATCCTGCAGATTCTCTTCGACGCGCTGCGCGGTTACCGTCACAGGGCCGAGACGACGCGCTTCGTCTTCGCCATCTGCGTCTTGTGCCGTCGCCACGGTCGTAAATGCTGTTGAGAGCGCGAAAGTTCCTACCGCGCAGATTAGTGCCTTCTTCATTGCCGAGATCTCCTCAAATTTCGGTCCGGGCCGGATGTCCCTATTTAAATGATATACCATTTCGAGAAGATGGCGAGATTTGTCCGGTCATTTGATTGAGGGCTGTGATAATTTTGTCACTCAGCCTTATCGGGCGTCGCTTCAGGAAGGCCGCTGACCAGCAAGACATCGAAGTCGCCCCAGGCATTATCGATCCGGGCGCGTCGCAAGACGTCATAGCCCTCACTGGCCCAGAAATCGCGCGCGGCCTGGGCGTTTGGCCATTTGCTGACCACATAGCTGGGGGGCGCGTAATCGCCCTCCAGCACTTCGATGCCGGGCCCGCCACCAATCGCAATATAGTGCCCGCCAAACTGCTCATAGAGGGGGGGAAGCTTCGCGGCATACCCTTCCATGAATGCCGGGCGATCAAAGACTTCACCGAGAACGATCATGTAAGCCGGCGGCTCGGCCTGTACCGCGAGCACTTCCTCGCCGACTGCAGTTTGCGGCTGTAAGCCGACACACGCCGCGATTCCGATCCCGCCAGATAGACCAAGTAGAGTCCCTGCGATAAATCCCTTCATGAAAACCTCCTTGGCGTCTGGACTTCTGATAAAAGATATATCATTTGAAATAGGCGCAAAGACAAGCGGAAAAGAAATGACGATCGATCTATCCAAACCGACTATGGTCACGTCCGATAAAACGGCACGGGAAATCTTTGAGGAGGTCCGCGCCAATCCTGCCCGCGCCCGGTTTGGCTTTGGCGACAAGCTCGCCATCATCAATGTCGATCCGCAAAAGGCCTATACGCGCCCCGACCTGTTTCCCAAGACCAGTTACATCACCGATCCGCGTCAGATGGAGCATATCGATGCCATCTCGAACGCCGCGCGCGCCAAAGGCTTGCCGGTCGTCTGGACCCATGTCGCGTACATGGACAATGCCGCTGATGCGGGGGTCTGGGGCACGCGGACGGACACGCCAGACAGCCTTCAGAACATCAAATACGGGTCCGACCGCCACGAATTTGATGACCGCGTCACGATCGATGAGACGGTGGATGCGGTTTACACGAAGCGCATGCCCTCGGCTTTCTTCGAAACGCCGCTGCAGAGCTTCCTGACCTGGCACAAAGTCGATACGTTGGTCATCACCGGCGGATCGACCTCAGGCTGTGTCCGGGCGACCGCAGTGGACAGTCTGAGCCACGGCTATCGCACCATCGTGCCTATCGAATGTGTTGCGGACAAGCATGAGAGCTATCATTTTGCGAACCTGACGGACTTGCTGATCAAGTATGCCGATGTGGTCCCGGTCAGCGAGGTGCATGACGCCATTGCGGGGTATCAGGGCTGATGCACGCGGATCCGAATCTCTACGATTACTGGCCATATGAAGGCCGTCCAAAAATTGTCTGGCCGGGCGGCAAGAAACTGGCCTTCTGGATCGCCCCCAATATCGAGTATTACGAGTTCCAGCCACCGCACAATGACAAGCGTCCGGGATGGCCGCGCGGCAATCCCGACGTGGTCGCGTATTCTCAGCGAACCTGGGGCAATACGGTCGGCCACTGGCGGATGATGGATCTGTTCGACAAGTATGCCCTGCGGGGATCGATTTCACTCTCGATCGGTCTTGTCGATCATCACCCCGAAATCATCGAAGCGGTGAACGCCCGAGACTGGGAATTCTTCTCCCATGGCATTTACAATACGCGTTACTCCTATGGCATGGATGAAGCGCAGGAACGCGCGGTGCTGGAGGATTCCATCCGCACCGTCGAACAAGCGACCGGTAAGCGCATTCGAGGTTATCTCGCGCCCGCGCTGACGCATACTGAGAAGACGCTCGACCTCATCGCAGAATATGACTTCTGGTATACGTGCGACCTGTTCCAGGATGACCAGCCCCAGCCGATCAAGACCAGGACAGGCAAGCTCGTCTCGATGCCTTACTCTCTGGAAGTCAATGACGTCATCACCTACTCGGTCCAGGGCTGGAGCCCCCAGCGCTATACGGACCTGTTGATCCGCCATTTCGATCAATTGCTGGAGGAAGGCGAGCAATCCGGCACGGTGATGTGCATTCCGCTGCATGCCTATCTGGTCAGCCAGCCGCATCGCTTGCGCGTCTTCGAAGAGGCCCTGAAGCACATCTGCGCGCACCGCGATGATGTCTGGTTCACGACAGGCGCGGAGATCGCGGAATTCTATCGCGACAGCTATTATGATCAGACGCTGGAAGATGTCGCCACTCGCGGCGTCGCCGCCGGCGGCACGGGGTTTGCGCCATGATCCAACCCGGCTACCTCCAACGTATGGCGCGGCACAATCGCTGGCAAAATGACAGCATGTACGAAGCCGCAAACACATTGAGTGACGCCGACCGCCGCCAGGATCGCGGCAGTTTCTTCGGCTCCATCCATGCCACGCTATCGCATATTCTGTGGGCGGATCAGATCTGGATGAGCCGCATCAGCGACTGGGAGCCCCCTGGCACAGGCATCGCCGGATCGACCACTCTGGCCGAGGATTGGGATAAATTGCGCGCTCTGCGCAATACGGCGGACAGGCGTTTCATCGATTGGGTTGATAAAGTCACACAGGACCAGATCGACGGTGATCTTGTCTATCGCGACACGTCCGGCGCCGAGCAAAGGCGCGACCGCGCCATGTGCCTGATGCAGGTCTTCAATCACCAGACCCATCATCGCGGTCAGGTCCATGCGATGTTGACCGCGGCAGGCGCCAAGCCGCAGGATACAGATCTGCAAGTCATGCCGGAGGCTTATTTCTGATGCCCCTGCCCGACGACTATCTGATCTATCCTCATCGCCAGCATGGGTTCGACAATTCGTATTACGATTGGGATCCCGCTGATCGCCGCCATCCAATCGCGTTGAAAGACGGCAACAGATCGATCGCATCGATCATTGTTCCGGTTGAGTTCTTTCCGCTCAACCCGCCTGCCGTACCCTTCAAACACCCAGGCGCGATGAAAACGCCCTACCCGGACCTACGCCACTTCACTGTGCGCGATTACGGGAATCGCGTCGGGATCTTTCGCCTGATGCGCGAATTTCAGGCCCGCGGCATCCAGGCCACGTTCGCTGTGAATGCGGAAGTGGCGAAACGCTATCCCCCTCTGATTGAAGCGATCAGCGCCGCCGGACACGAGATCGCCGCCCATGGCATATCGACCGCCCACATCCATCATGACGGCTTGAGTGAGGCGGACGAGTGCGCGCTCATTGACGAGACGCGCGCCACCTTCCCAGACGCCACAACCTGGATGAGCCCGGCGCGTAATGAAAGCTATCGCACACTCGAACTGCTCGCCGCCGCCGGCTTTAGCACCTGCCTGGACTGGGAAGCCGATCAACGCCCATTACCCTTCACAACCAGATCCGGGGCGATCTGGGCGCTGCCCCACTATGGCGAGCTGGGTGATTTCAAATTGCTCATTGATCGCTCTCAGTCCGAGGAAGAATGGGCCGCACAGATTATCGAAACCGCCCACTATCACGTCGACAGTCATGACAAGGAAGGCGCCAGCGCCTTTGCCTTCACCATGACGCCCTACGTGCTTGGCCAACCCTTCCGCATCAAGGCTGTGCGGCACGTCCTCGACGCGCTCAGCCAAGTGGATGGGCTCTCCATTCAGACGGCAGCGGACAGTTGCACCGCCTTCCGGGAGGGCATGTCATGAATCGCCGCACATTTCTGCTCAGCACCGGCGCGGCGGCGATTGCTGCCCCGGCCCTCGCTCAAGGATCTTCGCCCATGCGCTATACCGCCCTCGCCCTGCAAACCGTTTGCGATGCGGTCAATCAAGACAGCTCCATTGAAGATGCGCACGCCCGCATGGACCGCGCGATCAATCGCGTGCGCGGACAGATCGGTGCGGCCAGGGGCTTCCTGAAAGGCTTCAACGGCTATGATACGAAGCTGGTTGTGCTGCCCGAATACTGGATGACAGGTTTCCCGCTCGGCGAGACCCGGGAGGAATGGCAGGACAAGGCCGCCATTCCGATGCAGGGCGCGTTTCCGGACAAGCTGGCCAGCCTGGCGCAAACATTCGGAATCTATCTCTGCTCCAACCATTACGAAACGGACCCGAATTTTCCGGAGCTCTATTTCCAGTCCAACGTCATCTACGCGCCAAATGGCGACACGGTGTTGCGCTATCGACGGATGATATCACTCTACACGCCAAGCCCGTATGATGTCTGGGATCAGTATCTCGACATCTATGGCGAAGAGGCCGTGTTTCCCGTCGCCGAGACAGAGATCGGCGCGCTCGGCACGATTGCGAGTGAGGAGATCCTCTATCCGGAGATTGCCCGGATGCAGGCGTTCAAGGGCGCGGAGATATTCTGCCATCCGACCAGCGAAGTGGGCGCGCCAACTCTCACCCCGAAACATATTACCAAGAAGGCGCGCGCGATTGAGAATATTGCCTATGTCGTTTCAGCCAACAGCGCTGGAATCATCGGCACCCCGGTCCCGGCAGCCTCAACCGACGGAATGTCTATCGTCCTCGATTGGTATGGCCGCTCGCTCGCAGAGGCCAATCAGGGCGAGACAATCAATGCCAACGCCGTGCTCGACATAGGCGCGCTGCGCGATACCCGTCGCAAGACCGGCATGACGAACACTCTGTCACGCCTGCCCAATACGGCGTTTGCGAGCGCTTACGGCCAGGCCAATCACGCGCCCGCCAATCGTACGCCTGATGCACAAATGATCGAACGCAATGACGCCATCGCCCAACAACAAGCCGTAATTGATCGGTTGGTTGAGGGTGGCGTTCTGAAATAGGAGTTCCTGTCATGACTGACTTTCCGCAAATCCCGCCTTTCGTGCCGCGCCCGGACAAGACCTGCTATCTGGTCATCTGCCGCGATGGACCGGGCAGCGCTGAACCCCGTGCCACCCACCTGAAGGGCCATCTGGATCATGTTGAGAAATACTGGACCCGGTATGTGACCGCTGGCCCTATTCGTGAGCCAGGCGGTGAAGCGCTGGTCGGGTCCGTCTTCCTGGTACTGGCCGATGATCTCGCCGATGCCAAGGCGCTGATGGAGGGCGATCCTTACATCACTTCCGGCATGTATGAGACCATTACATATAACGAGTTCTCCAATTCGATCGGACAGTACATTGGCGGCAAGATCTGGGAAAGCGCCGAGGCCATCGCGCACCGCGCAGCCGGCGGTCCAACCAATGATCTCTCGAAAGGCGTGGATGCATGACTGACCGGATGAAACATCGCCGCATTCGTGGCCGCATTCGCTACACCTCAAAGAAGCCGGAAATGCTGGACCAGGTGCGCGGCGACGAGATCTTCAACATTACCCATCACAGCGACGGCAAGATGACGGTGCGGGCGCATTGTGAGATCCATGAGCCTGACCCAACCGTGATGCGCGATATCGTCTATTCCACGGATGAGAATTTCAATCCGATGGACTGCCATGTCCGCCTGACCGTTGGCGACGAATTCATGGGCTCGGGCTGGTTCAAGTTCAATCTTGAAGAGGGCCGGTCCGGATCGATCGAATGCGAGAGCTATGGCCCCTCCATCGGGCGCCTGTCGCAGCGGGTCGAAACCGAGGGCGCGTTTGACGGCTTTGGCACGCATCCGATTATCGGCGATGCGCAGATGTGCCGCGTCATAGATCGCTCCGGCGGGCCGATGAAACGCAATGTTCGCGTGTTCCTGCCCTCGCCGGATCATCGTGGAGCGACACCGCCGCTGGTTTCAGAAGTCAATATCGGCCTGGAATATGTCGGCGACGAGACGGTCACGGTCGAGGCCGGCACATTCGATTGCTACCATTTCCGTTATGTCGATGATGAAGGTCCGGGCATGGGCGGCACCCAGCACCCCGCCTATGACATGTGGGTGACCAAGGACGATTTCATCTTCGTCCAAGGCGGCGTTGGCGGCTATATGTCGACCTGGTACGAGTTGATCGAGCTCGATCACCCGACGGTCGGCTAATTGCCGAAGCCGGATGCCTCATCGCCCGCCTGAATAGCTGCGATCTCTTCAAGGCTCATGGGCGGCGTGAGCCATTCCGGCTTATTCTCCTGTGCCCAGCTCAGCAATTCAGGTGGAAACTCGTCCTGTGACTCCACGCGGTGCGACAACAAGTGGTAGATCGCTTGCTCTCCGCCAGCCCAAGCTGGAAGCGCGCCATACCGCTGCCAGCTCATCTGATGGGGTTCTTCGACGCTGCCTTCAGGGTTGATGAAGAAGTCATAATTTTCCCAGGCCTCATATTGTGCGCCGTTCGGCAATGGAAAATCCAGAAACACTGCCGCCGTGAAGGCCCAGGTGTCGCCAATTTGGCGTGCGGCGATGCCATCTTCTGAAATGATCTTCTGAACGCGATCACCCACGCCTTGCGTGACGTCGCCATAGATGCGGCCGTTCTCGTAGCGGTACTCGATCATCTGGTACGGATAAGCAATCGGCACCACCGGCTGACCATTATATTCGGTAATCACCTCTCCGGTTTCAGGATCGGTGTAAGCAAATGTCTTGCGAGTCAGGTGGACCACTTTCTCGCCCGGCTCATCGGGCCAGATCACGGTTGAGCTATCAAAACCGATCATGCCGAACAGCTGCTCACCGGAAGGATAGGCGTAGATCCCGCCCGTCGACACCCAATGCACGGGCTCGCCCGTGCCCGCCCGCGCATCGACCCAGGCCTTCAACACGTCGGGTTCAGCGGTCATTTCGACGGCCTCAGTCGCTTCACTGGTCGCGGAGACTTCCGTCGGCTCGGGCGCCTCTGCAACAGACGTCGCGCAGGCGGCGAAGGTGAATACAGAAACTGTGGCAAGTGCGAGATTACGGACCATGAAATCCTCCAGAATTCATTTGATATATCTTTATAGGTCTATGCCAGTCTGGGACAAACAGACAAACGGTCACACAGGCTCAGATTCGCCTTCGGTATCTTACTTGCTTTGCCAAATGCCGCGGGCGCGATAAAGCTAGCCCTCTGTGAATACGGAACGACCAAATGCCAGACAGCGCCCCTCTGAACTTCACCACGGCCGACATCGACGAGGCCGCCAATATCCCTTTATACCAACAGATCTACGACCTGCTGCGTGCAAAGATCATGGATGGGACACTGGCTCTGAATGACAGGCTGCCGGCGGAACAGGAATTGACCCAGGCGCTCGGTGTTTCGCGCATTACCGTGAAGCGCGCCATGAATGAACTCGCAGTGGCCGGCCTGGTCCGCCGTCAGCGCGGGATTGGCACCGTGGTCATCTATGACGTGGCCGCACCGACCGTCAAAGGCAGCTTTGAGACGATGATAGACGGCCTGACGCGCATGGGCGTCGAAACCGAAGTGCAATTGCTCGACTGTACCGTAGGGACGGCCAGCCCCGCTATTGCTGAATCCCTCGAACTGACCAACGAAGTCACCAGTGTTCAACGCATCGTCCGCCTCCGGCGCCTGGATGGTGAACCCTTTTCTTATCTCGTCACATACATTCCCTACGATGTGGCTGATGGCTATGACGAAGCGCAACTCGCAACAGAGTCCCTGATCAAACTGCTCGAGCAAGCGGGTCACGCCCCCGTGGAAGCCGAGCAAACGATCACGGCCACTGCTGCCGAGCCTGCCGTTGCTGCAAATCTGGGGGTTGCCCCGGGCTCACCGCTGCTGCGTATTCATCGCGTCATGAAGGACGCCAAGGGCCGTCCCGTGCAGGACATTACGGCCCATTACCGTGCCGACCGGTTCGAATATCATATGCGTCTAAACCGCAGCAATGCTGCGGAAACCGACTGGACCACCGAAAAGTGACAATCTGCCCCTCGCCACAACCGATTTAAATGATATATCTTTTAAATCGAAGGAGAATGGCGTGGTCGATCAGGCCCTATTCGCACTCTTGCATGTGCTGGTCTTTGTCTACTGGTTGGGCGGAGACCTGGGCGCGTTCTATACCAGCCGCTTTCTGATCCAGCCCGATGTCAGCGCCGATCGTAGATTGATGGCGGCCAAGATTGTCGGCGATGTTGATATGGCTCCACGGTCGGCTTTGATCCTTACTGTGCCGACGGGATTGGTACTGGCTGAAAGCAAAGGCTGGCTGGATCTGGGGTGGCCCATCATTATCGCGGCTGCGTTTTTCGGTTTGCTTTGGCTCAGCCTCGCCTGGCATCTGCACACCAAGCATGGCGGGGCGCCGGAAGTCTTGCGCAAGCTTGATCTTGGCATTCGCTGGTTTCTCGCACTCGGATTAGCCGCCTGGGCGCTAGGCGGACTTACCGGCGCGGTTGAGCTGCCACTCTTTCTCGCGCTGAAACTGCTCGCCTTTGTCGGCTGCATCTTGCTCGGCTTGTTCATCCGCGGTGTCCTGAAGCCTCTCGGGCCAGCCCTGATGGGGCTCGCCGGTCCTGACGCGGACGCCGCCGCCGCCAGTCTTGCTCAAACCCTGAACCGCGCCCGACCTCTGGTCACCGGCATCTGGGCGCTGCTTCTTCTCGCTGCCTTTCTCGGCCTCTGGACGCCGACCACTTTCTAGGAGACTCTCACCCCATGCCTGACGATCTCAAAACCGCTTCCGACCTCACTGGGGTCCTGAAACAGCAACTCGGCGAAGACGGCCTGAAGGAGGATGACGCTGCACGCGAATTCATGAGCCAGGATATCTGGCACAAGGGAGATACTGCGGCCTTTGTCGCCAAACCGAACTCGATCGCGCAATTGCAGGCCGCAGTTCGCGCCGCTCATGAGCGCAGTATATCGCTGAACCCGCGTGGCGGCGGCTACTCTTACACCAAGGGCTATACGCCCGACCGGGAGAATGTCGGCATCCTCGACATGTCGGGCCTGACCGAGATTGTCGAGATCAACACGGACGACATGTATGTCACTGTCCAAGCCGGCGTCACCTGGGCGCAACTGTTTGAAGCGCTGAAGCCACACAATGTCCGCACGCCGTTCTGGGGTCCACTTTCCGGTATCGGCTCGACGATTGGTGGAGGCCTGTCCCAGAACAATGCCTTCTTCGGGGCCGGCAAATACGGCACGACGGGCGACAGTGTGCTCTCCATCGCGGTCGTCCTGGCCGACGGAACCCTGGTGCGCACCGGCACGGGTGGGACGAAGAACGGCAAACCCTTCTGGCGTCACTATGGCCCTGATATCACAGGCCTGTTTTGCGGCGATGCGGGCGCGCTTGGCTACAAAGCCGAGATTACGTTCCGATTGATCCCCCTTCCCAAAGCCGAGGAAACAGCAAGTTTCGAGTTCGAATCCCGCGACGCCTGCGCGGAGGCCATGGCGCAGATGATGCGCGAAGACATTGCTTGCGAGATATTCGGGTTCGATCCAAACCTCACCAAGGTCCGCCTCGCCCGCGCCAGCCTCGTCTCAGACGCCAAGGCGCTGACCAATGTAATCCGCGGCCAGGGGTCGCTGCTAAAGGGCCTTCGAGAAGGTGCCAAGGTCGCACTCGCCGGACGCGGGTTCATGGATAAGGTCGACTATTCGCTGCACGTTTGCGTCGAAGGCCGCTCAGCCGCGGGTGTGAAGGAAGACATCCAGGTCCTGAAACAAATTGCCAAGAACCTGGGCGGCAAGGAGATCGAGAATTCGATCCCGAAAATCATCCGCGCCAACCCGTTCGGACCGATGAACAATATCCTCGGACCGCAAGGTGAACGTTGGGTGCCCATTCACGGCATTGTGCCAACTTCGGAAGGTGCCGAAACCTGGGCCGAGATTGAAGCCGGGTTCGAAGCCATTCGGGCAGAACTCGACGCGCACGACATTCTCACCGGGTACCTCATCACCAGTCTCGGCACGACAGGCTTCCTGATCGAGCCGGTCTTCATCTGGCCGGAAGAAATCTGGCCGATCCACGAGCACACGGTCGGCGAAGAATGGATGAAGAAGATCAAACGGCACCAAGCCAACCCTGAGGCCACGGAGATCGTCAAAAAAGCCCGGCAGGTGGTCCTCGACGTGTTCACCAAGCATGCCGGGGCGCATTTCCAGATTGGTCGGACCTATCCCTATCGCGAGCACCGTGATGAGGCGACCTGGGCGCTTCTGGACGCGATCAAGACCGCCGTCGATGATAAAGGCATCATCAATCCAGGCGCGTTGGGGTTCAATCCAAGATGACGACTCTGCAGGCGCGTGATCCCCGCACAGGCGAGATCGACTACACGTTTGAAGCCGCCAACCGCGCCGACGTGGACCGCGCGGCCAATCGTCTGCGAGCTGCAGGACAGGATTGGCAGACCCTAGGGTTGGACGGACGGATGGCGAAGCTCGGTGAGCTCGCGGACACGCTCGGGCGTCACCGCGATGCGATCGCCAGTCGATTGAGTGTGGATACCGGCCGCCGAAAGATTGCCGGGCGCGAAGTCGATGGCGCAATCGGCGCCATCCATGGCTGGCTGGCACAGGCACCGCATCTACTGCCGGATGGCTGGACAGACGGGCGCACAAACCCCGCCATCCGTCACGCGCCGCAATTTGTCCCCTACCCTCTGGTCGGCGTGATCAGCCCGTGGAACTTCCCGCTGACCCTGAGCATGATCGATACGATTCCGGCCTTGCTGGCCGGTTGCACTGTAATGATCAAACCCTCCGAAGTGACCCCGCGCTTTGTCGATCCGACAATGGCCGCCATCGAGGAGGCTGGTCTTCAGGACGTGCTCACTTTTGTACAAGGCGGCGGCGAAACCGGAGCGGATCTCATCGACCAGGTCGATGCCGTCTGCTTTACCGGGTCGGTCGCTACAGGGCGGAAGGTCGCGGCGGCAGCCGCCAGCAACATGATCCCCGCCTTTCTGGAACTCGGCGGCAAGGACCCGCTCGTTATTCTGGAGAGCGCCGACATCGAACTGGCCAGCGATGCCGCGCTCCGCGGTTCGGTTCTGTCCACCGGCCAGGCTTGCCAGTCGATCGAACGCATCTATGTGGCGCGATCCATTCACGATGCCTTTCTCACCCGTCTGGCCGAGAAAGCTGAAGCCGTCCGGCTTAACTGGCCGGACATCAGCGCTGGCGAGATCGGTCCGATCATCTTCGCCAATCAAGCCGACATCCTGCAGAGACATATTGATGACGCCGTGGAGAAAGGCGCCCGCGTGCTGACTGGAGGAACCGTCGAAACGCATGGCGGTGGACGCTGGCTGAGACCCACCGTCCTTTCTGATGTCACGCATGATATGGCAGTGATGCGGGAAGAGACGTTTGGACCGATCCTACCGGTCATGGCCTTCGACTCGAAAGCGGACGCCATCTCTCTCGCGAATGATACAGAGTTCGGCCTTTCAGCCGCCGTATTCGCGGGCACGCTCGACGAGGCCGAAGACGTTGGACGTCAGATAGAAGCGGGGGGAGTCTCACTCAATGACGCCGCCCTGACAGCGCTTTTCCATGAGGCGGAGAAACATAGTTTCAAACTCTCTGGCATGGGTGGCAGCCGAATGGGCCCTGCAGGCTTCCAGCGCTTCTTGCGTCGCAAGGCCTTAATTGCCAATACAGGGGCGCCCGCTCCGATCGGAGTCTTTGCCGAGGATGCCCCTTGACCCAATCCATTCGCCTGGACGTCGACGCACCATTTGCCGAGATTGTTCTGAACAAGCCTGAAAAGCGTAACGCTCTATCGGTCGACATGTGGGCCGCGATCCCGAAACTGGTGGATGCTGCCACCGACCATCCAGATGTGAAGGTCCTGATCATTCATGGCGGTGATGCTGGCGCGTTCGCCGCCGGCGCGGACATTTCAGAATTCGAAGCGATCTACGCAACGCGCGAGGCCGCCATGGCCTCTGGCGAAGCGATTGCTGCCGCGCTGAAAGCTGTCGAGGCCTGTCCCAAACCGACCATAGCCGCAATTGACGGCGCCTGTGTCGGCGGAGGAGTCAGCCTGGCCATGACGTGCGATCTCCGCGTCGCCAGTGTCGGCAGCAAGTTCGGTGTGACACCCGGCAAACTCGGACTGGTCTATCCGGCCGGGGATACGCGCCGCCTGCTCGAGGCGATTGGTCCGAGCGCGACCAAAGACATCCTCTTCACGGGACGGATCTTCGAAGCTGAAGAGGCCAAGGAGATGGGCCTGATCGATCGACTGACGGACAAACGTGCAGCCCTGCTTCATGCCCGTGCCTTCGCTGGAGAGATTGCCGCGATCTCGCAATGGTCGACCCGCGCGACCAAACGCATGATCAAAGGCCTGCAACGCGGCTGGCGCGACAGCGATCCAGAAGCGATCGATCTGTTTCTGCAAGGGTTCTCGAATGAGGATTTTCAGGACGGGTACAAGGCGTTTCTGGAAAAGCGTCCGCCGAACTTCACCTTCAAGTGATTACCACTCATAGCCAGGCGGCATTGGCGGTTTCCCGAAAAGGTCTTCCATAGCGGCCGCGACTCCAAGCGTATCCCGGTCTGAACCTTCCGGTCCGATCACCTGAACCGAAAGGGGTCGGCCTTGTTTGCTGAGCCCGGTGAAAATCGCCGTGGCCGGAAGCCGAGCGAAATCCGCCCAGGCGGTAAAATCCGCTTGATTTGCGGGCGCCGGTTCAGAGAAGGCAAAAGCCTCCTGAGGCGCGGTGGGAGCGAGAATATAGTCAAAATCCTCCCAGACCGATTTTGCTGAACGATGGACCTGCGCAACGTGGTCGTATGCCGCCTGGACCTTCTCTTCCGATTGCTGGACGCCCCAGTTTAACAGCGCATAGAACGTATCGCTGAGCCCGTCGGGACGTGGTCCATCTGCAGTCACACCATGTTCTTTCGCGCCTTCCACCTCCGAGACCACCAGACCGGCGCGACGAGAGCGGGAATAGTCATAGACGGGCGGCTCAAACGTATCGGTTTTCGCGCCCCGGGCTTCAATCGCGCTCACCACGCGGACAAAGCCTCTGGCCACAGCCGAGGTCAGTTGAACCGCCCCCCCGCCATCCCAAAGCCCAATGCGTAATCCGTTCAGACTTGCGGGCTTAAGCTCGGCTGGTTCTCCCCAGCCCGCGAGCGTGTGCAGCGCACGCCAGAGCGTCGCCACATTCCGAGCGAGTGGACCGACATGATCCAAAGTGGTCGAGAGCGGAACCACGCCGCCGTCAGGTACCAGGCCGGTTGTCGGTTTGTGGCCCTGAACGCCGCAATAGGCCGCCGGAATTCGCACGCTTCCCATCGTGTCCGTACCGAGCGCGACGTCGCACAGTCCGGCAGCCACAGCGGCGCCCGATCCACCGGATGAACCACCCGGGGTCAGTTCTGCGCCCCAAGGGTTCAGCGTCCGCCCATAGGCTTCATTGTCCGTCGTTGCCCCCAGCGCGCCCTCATGCATGTTGACGGTTCCAAGAACAGTACCGCCCGCGGCACGGATCCGTTCGATGACCGGCGCATCTTCTTTTGCCAATCGCGTGCGGTAAGCTTCGCACCCAGCTGTGAGCGGCAAGTCCTTTACCGCGATGTTTGACTTTGCCGCCCAGGCCAAACCATGGCCGACTTCATCCTCGGTCAAATCAACGAAAGCGTTGAGCGTCTCGTTGAAGCGAGCGATGCGGGTGCGATAGTCAGGTCCACTCATTTGAACCGCTCATCAATGAGACGAATGGGCTTTTGCCGCACCTCGGTTTGCGTCAGAGCGGCCAATGCGCCTGGCTCCGACAATTCAATTCCGCAATCGATACCGATTTTCTGTTTGAGCAATGCGCGGTATTTATCCGCTTCCTGATCGGTCAGCGGGCCATTCACCTCGGCGCAGACAATGAACTCGTCGCGGCCAGCAGCATCGCGTTCGGCCTTGCAGATGAACTCCCCCGCAAAACTACCCACCTCTTCCAGCAATGGCCCCATGGCTTGAGGAAAGATATTGATGCCGCGGATCTTCACCATGTTGTCTGACCGCCCAAGGAAGCCTTCAATGCGTTTGAAATTGAGTCCGAGAGAGGATGCACCGGTCTTCACTTTGGTCACATCATGCGTGTTGAAACGGATGATCGGATAGACATCGTCCTTGTACAGACAAGTACAGACCATATCGCCTTGATCGCCATCGCTAAGGACGGCGCCGCTATCAATGTCGCAGACCTCGAGGAATTGCGCGTCCTCCATCACGTAAAGACCGTCCCGGTCCGGCCCTTCGCCGGCAATGCATCCGGTGTCGCCGACGCCATACCAATCGTAGCATTCGACGCCGCCCCAACTCTCCGAAAGGCTCTGCTTGTCTTCTCTTCCGAGGTGCCCTGAGACCATTCTGATCTTCAGGTCTTTGACCGGATCGATACCCTGTTCGACCGCCACACGAGCAAGCTTCTTGATATAGTCAGCGAAACCGACAATCACCGTCGCCCCGAAGTCGCGCATCAGTTCGACCTGGCGGACGGAACGGGTCTCTACGCCCGTGCCCGCCGACATGAAGATCGCGCTGGTCCAGTGGATCACCGACTCGCGCACATAATGCCCGCCATTGATCATGCCGTGCCCATAGACCGAGTGAACCACATCGTCCGGACGCAAGCCCTGAAAGCGGTATAGCCGGCCCAACAACAGATTCTGTGCCTCACGGCTCTTGGCTCCGAACAGCAGCACTTGCGGCGTTCCGGTGGTACCGGACGTGGTGTGCATAATCACCGGCGGACGGCCATCGGGATAGCTCTCAAAGCCCGCAAAATCTCCAAGTGGCGGCGTTCGCGCGATGCTCTCCATAATATCGGATTTGTCGAACATGGGCAGCTGCGACAGCGTCTCGAGGCCTTTGATATCTCCGGGCTCCACGCCCGCATCGCCCCAGAGCTTCTGATAGAATGGCGTCTGCCAGGCGCGTGCGACGCAGCGGGCGAACAAGGTCTCCTGATGGGCGCGGATCTCGTCCTGGCTCTGTTTGGCGAAATCGACAAAGGCGTCGCCAATCGGGTGATCGGCTTGCAGCGCGTTCCAATCAACACTGTTGAAATAGGTATTGTGTTGTCCAGCCATCAGGCGGTCTCCAATCCAGCGGCGAGACGACTCAGGACAGATGCGTCTGTCACCGTCTCAAGGTTGTCAGTTAGATCTATCAATCGGTCAGCGATGTCAGAGCGCGCCTCGCCAAACCCGAACGCGACGCAATCGCGAAACTTGCTCAGGTGAGCCTCATGCGACATCGGATCCGCCGGTGAGCCGTACAGCGCAACAATCCGTGCCTCTACGACGCTCCCGTCCGTCAAATGCGCCACCGCAATCTGCGGTGTGAAAGCGGCGGGATCGGGTGACCCATCGTCGATCACCTCAATCTTTCCCGCCAGCGCGTGCACGTCAGGATCACGCAATGAGCGTTCCGAGAAATCTTGCAATCCGACCCCGCCAGAGATCAAAGCCACTGCTCCGGAATACTGGAAGCAAAGCCTGGCATAATTGACCGCCATGTCAGGCTCGATTGGTCGACCGACCAGGCGATGGATGAGCGGTGGCGCGGTTAGCGTGACTCGCTCCACGGCGTCCGGTGTGACGCCTTGAGCGCGCAGCTTCTGCATCAGTACGATCCCACCTTGCGCAGCGCGACCCGTAGGAAACGGTTTGTGGCTGACCTCGGCGATACGCCAGATCTTGCCGAGTTGAGCGATCACCTCGCTCGGATCAGCCTCATCTTCAAACAAGCTGAAATATCCGAATGGGCCTTCAAGGCTATCATGCGGTCCGGGCATCCCCGCGTGCGCCAGATCGCAAGCCATAATCGCGCCGCGCGCGGCGTTTCCAATCTGAATGGGGAGCGCGGGTTTGCCTTCCACATGCGCCTGCATGGTTCCGGAGTTGAAGGCGAGCGCATAACCAAGCGCGTCCTTCATCTGCGGCGCGGAGAAACCGCGCAGGCGAGAAATCCCGAGCGTGGCGCCGAAGATCCCCGCATTGGCTGGGCGGAAAAACTTGATCGGGCTGGTCACACTCACGCCAATCCCGGCAGCCAGGTCGACCGCGAGGGCGAGGGCAACGGCGAGATCCTTTCCCGATACATTTCCTTGCGCATCGCACTCTGCCATGAGAGCGGCGAGAATCGTCGCCATGGGATGCACGACCGCTGGTTCGTGCACGCAGTCAAATTCCTGACAATGTATCTGGAAGCCATTGACGAAGGCCGCATTCGCGGGCGTCGTGGCATGGCTGCCTGATCCCCAGATACGCGCGGACCCCGTGTCCGCCCACTTCTCGGCGGAGTGTCGAACAATCTTCGTGAGAGGCACAGCGGCCCCGGCAATTCCAACGCCCAGCGAGTCGAGCAGGTACGTCTTCGTCGCGCGCACTGCGTCGTTTGACAAATCCTCGAACCGGGTTCTCTGCGCATGCTCTACGAAGGCTTCGATCATTTTGGTCACGCAAGCACCTCTCGGAGAAAACGGTCGAGCGGCTCGAATGAATCGCTTTCACCCAAAACCAGATTGATCACCTCGGTTGAGCGTGCGGCGTCCACGCCACCTGCCTCAAAAAGCATCAGCGCCTTGTTTCGGAGCTGAGTATCATCCACCGGATTCTCCGGATCGCCTAACGCGTCAGGAATTGTCACGTGCTGGTTTTCCACGCGAAGCGCTGCACCGAAACGCGCAGGATAGACGGAGTCAAACGCGTCCGAGGCGGTTACGGACACGCGATCGCGGACGGCGGCGAGGTCGACATCCGCGAGCGATGCCAAGCTGAAATCTTCCAGGCTCGGCGCCCCGCGTACCAAGGCAACGGCTACAGCGTGCTGGAGAGAAAACTTGGCTTCGATCACAGTCGTCGGATGGGCGCGATCACAAAACTTCAACGCGTCTGAGTAAGTTTCGATCATGATCGGCGCATTGTCATTGATTTCCATGGTGTTGCGCAAAGCCAGAGCCGCATCGATCACTGCGTGCGCATGACGACAGGCGGGCCAGGGCTTGAAGCTGACCTCATGAATTATCCAGTCCGCGTCATAGGTCGCGAGCACCCCGCCCGGATCGCCATCCGGGCAAGTGGCTTTGAAGAATCCTTGTTCCCCTTCCAGAATGTCCAGCGGCCCCTTGAATCCGGCTATGGCAAGCCTCGCGGCTTCCAGGCCTGCGCGCGCCGCATGCGCGGTGTGTAGTTGCTTACCCATGCTGCCAGGATCATGACGGGTCTGCCACAACCCCGCTGCCTGGCTCATGGCCAGGGCCATGGCATGCGAGGTCTCGACTTCATTCGCATTCAACAAGGCTACACAAGCCGTCGCAGCGCCAATCGCGCCACACGTGCCGGTATTGTGCCAGATTGCATAGTGACCGGGGCCAACAGCGCGTCCCAGACGGATTGTTGCTTCATAACCAACCACAATCGCCTTGAGCAGCGTGTCCATATCAGGACGGATGACCTGCGCCATGGCGAGTGTCGCAGGTATGATGCTGGGCCCGGGATGCAGAAGCGCCCGTTTGTCGACATCATCCATTTCGAGGATGTTCCCAAGCCCGCCCCAGAAAAAGGCGCGAGCGGCAGGGTCATCCGTCTGCGTTTGGCGTAATATCTCTCCAGCTGGTTCCGCGGCACCGGCGATGGCGCACCCGATCCAATCGACCAAATGCCGCCGAGCACGCGTCACAGACCCGGTATCTACCGGGCGGCGCAGGCGCTCTGAAAGCGCCGTGAGGACTGTCTTTTCCGAAATTTGTCCGGACATATTCTGGTGCTTACACAAAGTTTGTGGTTGAGTGAACCAGAAACTTACGCCACCGGTCAAAAAATGAAGAAAAAATCTATCTCCACTGCCTTCGCGAAGTTTCGTGCCTTGTTGCCTAAGACGCCGCGAATCTATGTGGCGGGGTGCAGCGGAGAGCCATTGGCGCTCGTAGAAGCGTTCGAAGCTTCGCCCGAGCTTGCCGATGGCATCACCTTTCTTGGAATCTGGATTCCCGGCGTAAACGCCACCGACTGGGCAAGTTTACACCCCACGGCTCAGGCAGAGAACATATTTGTCTCGCCTGCCTTGCGCCCATCGTTCGAACGTGGGCGAACCCGGTTCATGCCGCTCAGCTATACACAAAGTACGCGATGGCTCTCGAGCACGCCCCTCGATGCCGGGATTGTCATGGTCAGTCCTCCTGATGAGGCAGGGTTTGTCAGCCTGGGCGTGTCGGCAGACTTTTCGACGCTCATATTGGAGCGTGAAGACGTGCCTCTGTTCGGGTTGATCAACCATCAGCTGAAGGCGCCTGTTCATGGTCCGAAAGTCCCACTGGATAGATTCCAGATCCTCACCGAAACAGACACCGCTCTGGTGCAAGTTGAGGAATCGGAGTTGCCGGACACGTTCGCACGCATCGGCGATCGTATCGCCGCGCTATGCGGCTCCGGTGATACGTTGCAGTTTGGGCTGGGAAATGTGCAACAAGCCGTTCTGAAAGCACTGACGCGGCATCAGGGCCTGCGGATCCATGCCGGCATGATTTCAAACCCGCTCGTCGAGCTGCTGGACAGCGGCGCGCTGGAAAGCGATTACGGCGCCATTACGACGGGAGTCGCGATCGGCAATGACGCTTTATATGATCGCGCCGTCGAGGATGATCGCATCCTGTTTGCGCCAGTGACATACACCCACGAGATCTCCACGCTCGCAGAGATACGAAACTTCAAAGCCATCAATTCCTGCATCGAGATCGACTTGTTTGGTCAGGCGAATGCCGAGTTTATCAGCGGACGCCAGGTATCCGGGACCGGTGGTCTCGTAGACTTCCTCCGCGGCGCCGCCCTGTCCGATGGAGGGCGCGCCATTCTTGCCCTGGCCTCGACGGCCCGCAAAGGCACGATAAGTCGTATCGTGCCGCGGTTGCCAGCCGACGCGACCTCTATCTCACGCGCTGATGTCGACACTGTCGTGACCGAACATGGCGTCGCTGAGCTCAAAAATAAGTCAATTGATGCGCGGGCGGCGGCTCTGATAGAGATCGCCGAGCCCGCATTTCGCGAGCAACTTGCCGCCGACTGGCATGAGATTCGAAAGGGCTTGTAGATGCCTCAGACCAAACCTCGCTATCGCCAGCTTGCGGACCGGTTTCGCAAGGAGATCCAGTCCGGAAAATACAATCCTGGCGACGCATTGCCGACGGAGATGGAAATCTGTGACAGGTTCAAGGTCTCACGCCATACGGCCCGTGATGCCCTGCGTATTCTTACAGATGATGGCTTGATCGAACGTCGCCGCGGAGCCGGTACTGTGGTCGCCGATCGCGGCGCACCGGCCTTCGCCCAACCGATCGGGGACTTCGAGACGATCCTGCAATATGCGCGGAATTCGCACTTCGACATCACAACAGAACAATCAGCCGATGAAGAAACCCTCGACCGTCTCGGGCTGACCGGGGAGTATGTCCAGCTGATCGGATTTCGCCGGGTCGAAGATCAGCCACCGCAAGCGATAACAGCGGTCTATATCCGCACTGACTTAGCGCCTGATCTCGAAACAATTACCGGTTTGCCTGGATCGATCTCTGAGTGGATTGAGGAGAATAAAGGCGTGCCCGTCGAGCGAGTCGTTCAACGCATGGAAGCCGTTGCTCTGAACAAGAGCCAGGCGGAGCGCCTCGGCGTGAAAAACGGATTCCCAGCCTTGCGGACAGTCCGTCGATATCGTGATGCCAGCGGCGCGATTATTCTGTTGTCAGAGAGCCTGCATCCAGCCGGCCGCTTTGCATATGAAATGCGTCTCGATCGGACCAAGCCCTAAGTCACGCGGCGCTCGTCGCACAAGGTTCGGCGATAGAGCTGTCCGTCCTTGAACCAATGCCAGGTTCGCGCGCGATTCTGACCGCCCTCACCCATGATGATCACTTCAACGAAGTGTGCGCCTGGTTCATCCTTGCGCTGGAGGTTGAGCAAGACAACGCCGTCTGCCGTTTCCCAGCTCTTTCCGATAAAGGTCGGCGTGTCGAACCAGAGATGGTCGCCGCGATCAACCCCATCGAATCCGGCATTGGTAATGCTGCCATCTGGATGCGTGAGTTTGATAGTCTGACGGTAGAACACCTCGTCTTCGCCCGGAAATTCGCAAATCACTTGAGATTGGATCAGTTCTTCTTCCTGAGCCTGGAGATCGATATGTCGATAGGTCCCCACCCAGGTGCCGAGATGAGCGCGGTGCGCAGGAAACTTGAGATCGCTCATATCGTCCCTTTGTCTTTCAGAATCGCAATTGCATCCGCCTCAAGACCGGCAGCTTCAGCAAGTTCAGCGCTATGCTCGCCAAAGGCAGGCACAGCCGGGTTCGGTTGAGGCGGCTCGTTCTGAAACTTGATCGGCGGACCGACATGACGGTTGCCAGCGCCATCGGTGAACACCATGCCGCGTTCGGACGTGAAGGGATCGTCAAACGCCTCCTTCAAACTCCGCACCCAGGCCCAGGCACAATCGATAGGGTCGAGGAAGGCCTGCCACTCAGCCAGGGTTCTGGTCTTGAACGTGTCGGCAAAGAACTCGCGCAACGGCGCCTGGCCGGGTCCGGGAGGCACTTTTGCAACCTCGATCAAATCCTCGCGCCCAAGCGCGGTCAACAGATTGGTGGCGAACTTGATCTCGGGGCCGGCGAAGGAAAGATACGCGCCATCTGAAGTCTCATAGAGATTGGTCAGCGCCGAGCCGCCAAAACTGCGCATCTGTTTCGGCTCCGGTGGGCGGTTCTCTCCAAACGTCGGACCGAGCACATTGGGTGTCCAGGCGATTGCCGCGTCGTACATGGCGAGATCGATATAGTCCCCCTGCCCGGTCTGCGTGCGTCGGTAGAGCGCCATCAGGATCGCTGAAAGCGCCATCAGTGAGGCGCTTGCATCGGCGAACGGAATATTCGGCATGGTGGGCTTGTCGTCACTGCCACGGCAAAGATCCGTCAGTCCGGCAAGCGCTTGCACCGCTGTATCGTGCGCGGGTTTCCTGGCCAGCGACGAATCCTGTCCGAATGCGGATATGGAGCAATAGACCACGCTCGGATTGCGCGCCGCGACCGCCTCGTAATCGACGCCCAATCGCTTGACGACACCAGGGCGAAACGCCTCCACCACGACATCCGCAGTTTCCGCCAGACGCAGAAACAGGTCGAGCCCGTCCGGGTCTTTCAGGTTGAGTTTCAGGCTGCGCTTGCCACGGGCAATGTTGCGAAACCACACCGATACTCCATCGGCAGCTTTCTCGCCGATTTCTCGCGTCGGTTCCCCGGTGCCATTCGCGGGCTCGACCATGATCACATCGGCGCCGTGATCGGCCATCATCATGGTCATGTGCGGCCCCGGCAAGAATGCCGACAGATCGAGGACTTTTACGCCTTCGAGTTTCATACATTTTCCTTCTTGGACAACAGAGCCGCACTCTGTTCGCCCATTTTCGGTGCGCGGGAAAGGTATGGACGCTCGCCATTGACGCGAAAGGGCGAGCTCAGGGTTCGCAATCCGTTTGGCACGTCAGGATGGTTCACCTTCGATGTCATTTCGACGCTGGCAACATATTCGCTGTCGAGCGCTTCTCCAATGTCCAGCACGGGCGCAAACGGCACATGACCGCCGAGAATATCCAGCCACTCATTGGTCGATTTCGCCATCATCACAGCATCGACGGCTTCGCTCAGCGCGTCCAGGTTCTCTCGGCGAGCCGGGATCGTCGCAAAGCGCTTATCTTCGGCGAGGTCGCTTCCGGTCAGCTGACACCAGAGGGTCCAGAATTTCGGTGTCTGGCACATGAGCAGTCCCCAGCCGTCTCGTGTTTTCACCAGTTGGCTCGGTGCGATCGAGGGATGCGCGCCGCGCGGCAGGCGGCCCGTGACGTGCTTCTGGTTGAGATACCAGGTGGCGGGATAGGACAGCTGATGAAGTGCTGTGTCGAACAGACAGACATCGACATCGCAGCCCTCGCCGGTTCTTGTGGCTCCCAAGACCCCCGCAAGCAGGGCCGTCGCCAGATGACTGCCTGTATGAAAATCGACCATGGAGAGCCCAAACCGCACGGGTGGTCCGTCTGGCTCTCCGGTCATCGACATGAAGCCCGCTTCAGCTTGCATGAGATAATCATAGCCCGGCCAGGCAGCGCGTTCGGACTTGCGACCATAGGCGGAGAGGTGCGCACAGACGATTTTCGGATTCGCGGCTTTCAGTGCCTCATAGGTCAGGCCAAGCTTACCTGGCTGGTCGCCCCGAAGATTGTTCGCGACCGCATCCGCCGTTTTGACCAGGGATTCAAATTGCTCGCGCCCATCCGGCGACTTCAGATCCAGTGTGACCGACTTCTTGCCGAGCGAGAACGTCTGAAAGAACTCGCTGTCTCCCTCTCCCAGCATATACGGCCCGACCGAACGGGAAACGTCGCCGCCGCGGCCGGGATCTTCAATCTTGATGACCTCCGCGCCGAGATCTGCCAGCAACATTGTTCCATACGGACCGGCGCCATACTGTTCGACGGAGAGGATCCGTATGCCCTTGAGGGGAAGCTCCGTCATCAGATCGGGTTCCGCTTCACGAGCTGTTTGGAAATGATGATCCGCTGCATCTCGTTCGTCCCCTCACCGATACACATGAGCGGCGCATCGCGATACAGGCGCTCGATCACATACTCCTTCGAGTAGCCATAGCCGCCATGGATGCGCATCGCTTCGGTCGCCACCTCTACGGCGGTTTCAGAAGCGAAGTACTTCGCCATACCGGCCTCCATATCGACACGAGCGCCCGTGTCATAGGCGCGGGCAGCATCTTCCACCAGCAGTTCTGCGGCGCGGGTTTTTGCCCCCATTTCACCGAGTTTCAACTGGATCGCCTGATGCTCACAGATCGGCTTGCCCATGGTCTGGCGCGTCTGAGCATAAGCAATGCTCTCTTTCAGCGCACGCCGGGCGATACCGACCGAACGGGCCGCAACGTTGATGCGGCCAATCTCGAGCCCGCCGGTGGCCATGAAAAAGCCCTGCCCCTCTTCGCCGCCAACCAGGCTCAGCTCGGCGTCACACTCATACCCTGTATAGATCAGCTCGCCGCTATCGATGCCCTTATAGCCGAGCTTCTGCAGCTTGTTGCCATTCGTGACGCCGGGAAGATCTTCCATGGTCTCCGGGTTTTTCGTCTGTGTGATCAGCATAGACATGCCTTTATAGCGCGGCTGGGCGCCTGGGTCGGTCTTGCATAACAAGGCGACGCACTGACCTTCGATCGAGTTTGAAATCCAGGTCTTGGCGCCTTCGACAACATATTTGTCCCCCACACGAGTCGCCTTGGTGGTCAGCGCCTGCAGGTCCGTCCCGGCGTTCGGCTCGGTCAGCGCCAGGCCACCGCGAATTTCACCCGTCGCGAACTTTGGCAGCCAGTATTCTTTCTGTTTGTCCGTGCCGAATTTCTGGACAATCAGAGCCATCATCAGATGCGAGTTGAAAATGCCCGACAGGCTCATCCACTCTTCCGAGATCAGCATCACGATCTTGGAATAGGTCGATGCGGTCAAACCGAGACCGCCATACTCAGGATCGATCAGCGCGCCGAACAGGCCCAGCTCTTTCATGTCCTCGACCAGGTCCAACGGATACTCATTCGCATGTTCGAGTTCCATCGCGACCGGGCGCACGCGCTGCTCCAGCCATTTTTCGATGGCGTCCAGCATCAGGCGCTCTTCTTCGGCCGCCTCGTTCGTCAAAACTGCAGTGTCTGCCATACTGGCCTCCTAGTAATTCCCAACCTTGTCCTCGACGGCCTGGCCGCGGGACGGGATCAACATGTTTCGTTTGAACGTGCACACCATTGTGCCGTCCTGATTAAACCCGCGGGTGACAATGGTGACGATGCCTTGACCGGGGCGCGATTTGCTCTCGCGCTTGCCGAGTACTTCGCTCTCGGCATACAGCGTGTCGCCGGCGAAGACTGGGGCGGTGAACTTCACCTCGTCCATGCCAAGATTTGCAATCGCCTTTTGCGAGCAATCGGTCACGCTCATGCCGATCAAGAGCGCCAGCGTGTACGGCGAAACGACCAGGTTCTTCTTGAATTCCGAAGCCGCGGCAAACTCTGCATCAAAGTGCATCGGGTGAGTGTTCAGCGTCAGCAGCGTGAACATGTGATTGTCATATTCGGTGACGGTCTTGCCGGGACGATGCTCATAAGTATCGCCTTCATGAAAGTCTTCGAAATAGCGCCCAAAGGTTTCGCGGTAGCGATTGGGGCCGACCTCTTTCCAGTTCTGAACCATGTCTATCCTCTCTCTTCGCCCGCCTGGGCGAGGGTTCTTTGTGCCGCCAGAATGATCGGGCGGTCGACGAGTTTTCCTTTGTGCAGCACCGCGCCACCTTTGGAGTCTTCCAGCGCCTTGATAATCGCCTTGGCTTCCAGGATTTCTGCAGGGCTAGGCGCAAATACCGCGTTCACCGCCTCGACTTGTGCCGGGTGAATACAAGTGCGACCGGAGAAACCCATCGCCTTGGATTTGCGAGTCTGTTCGCTGAGCCCGGCCGTATCCTTGACGTCCAGATAGGGCACATCATAGGCCGGTATGCCCGCCGCGCCGCAGGCGCCTGCGATTGTGCCGCGCGCGACGATCATGGCGTCCCAGTTGGATAAGTCTGCATTGATGCTGGCACTATAGTCGGCGCCACCGAACAGAACGCCGGCACTGGATTGCCTGGCAATGTCGAACGCGCGTCTCAAGCCGCGGCCACTTTCGATCACGGCGATCAGCGGAGCGCCATGGCCGAGCGCTTCGCCGACAATCTCCATGTCGATACCGGTTTCGGCTTTCGGCACCATGACGAAGTCCGGGGAACACCCAGACACTGCAAGCGCTGCAATGTCGGCGCAGCCTTCGGCCGTTCGCGGGCTGTTGATGCGCACACCTGCCCTGACATCGCCGCGATGCGCCAACCAGCCGAGGGCGTCTGCGCGGGCTTCGGTCTTCTGATCCGGCAGCACTGCGTCCTCAAGGTCGATAATGATCGTATCGGCGCCGCTGGCCGCCGCCTTGTCGAAGCGATCCGGCCGCGCGCCCGGCACAAAGAGCAAAGATTTATAGGTGAGTGTCATCAGGATTCCGGAATTTGTCCGGACAAATTAGTGCGAACCAAAGCGCAGGTCAAATAGACTTTTGTCGGGCGACTTAGATCAGTCCCTCGACGCTCGTAAGCGGCACGGGCTCAAGCGTTGTCCCGAGCGTCGTATTCCATCGATTCAGGAAACCAAACATCGCGATCACCGCGACGATTTCGGTGATTTCATCTTCTGAAAAATTTGCACGCAGCCGATCGAAGTCTTCATCCTCGGTTTCGTTCGGGACCCGCCCGGCCTTCATCGCCAGATTGATCGCCGCGCGCTCCGCCTCTGTAAACAGAGGGCTGTCCTCGAAGCTCCAGACGGCATCAATCTTTTCCTGCGCCACCCCCTGTTCGCGGGCGCCATGAGCGGCATGGGCCGAACAGTAGAAACAACCGGCCGCCTTGCTCGCTGCTTCGCCAACCAGGCGCTTCAGACCATTATTCACCTTGCCAGGCCCATAGACGGCCGCGACCAAGCCCCACATGGCCTTGGTGAGCGCAGGATGACGCGCCATCACCAAGGCGTCATTCGGGACAAAGCCCATTAAGGCTTCGGCATTCTCGATCATCTGGCGCGTTTCGGGATCGACCTGATCCAAGGAAAGAGGCGACAGTCGGGTCATTGTCTGGGATCGGAGACAATCTGATTGAGCTCAATCGTATGTCCGTCATTATCCACCAGCATCGACACCATCACGACGATATCCCCGGCAGGCGATGGATACCGGCGTTCTTTCGGCTCTCCGATTATCGTCACACCGGGTGCCGCTGCGGCCGCCGGGAAGGTGACGTCGAGTGTCTTGGAGTTGAACAGCAGCACGATCTCACCGGGCGTGAAATCCGCAGCGTCCGGCTCGGCGAGATCCTGATCGGTTTGATCGAGGAACTGCCAGAGACCAAGCATCCCGATGAAACTGTCATTGGCTTTCAGCAGAACGAGGCGTGATCGGTTCTCCCCGTCGGCACCATAGCGCATGGCCAGCCCGGGCGAGGTCAGTTCCTGATCATACTCGACCGTCATGCCGAGCGCATCACGATACAGCGCAAGCGACTTTTCAATGTCGCGCACGACAAGCGTGGTTCGGCGCAGATCAAGTGGATTTGCCTCGACAGCGGGCGCGACGATTTCCGCGTCTGCGGCTGTGGCCGCTGCGCGTTCGCGTTGAATTTCGCGGGCGAGGTCATCGCCTTCGATAATGACGCATCCGCCGAGAAAAAGCGCGGCTGTCGCAGCGATTAAGACCGATCTCATGAATTTTCTCCTGAAGGCACATTGTCCGCAAAGTGCTGCGCGATTTCTTCCCGCGTCGCGACCCAGACATCCTTGTGCGCACGCACGTGGTCGAGGAAATGCTGGAACGCATCGATCCGCCCTGGCCGACCGATAATCCGCAAGTGCAGGCCAAGCGACATCATCCGCGCCCCCTCTTCCTGAGCTTCGCGATGCAGCCAGTTGAAGGTGTTCTTGGCATATTGCAGCCACATGTCCGGCGTGAAGCTGGGGCTGAGCCAGAACTTCATGTCATTGGAATCAATCGCATAAGGCAGAATGACCATGGGCTCGGTCGAGCCATCCTTCATCTCGACATCCGCCCAATACGGGAAATCGTCGGAATAGTCGTCCATATGGTAGAGATAGCCCTGCTCTTTCAGGATGCGCCGAGTGATGTCGGTGTGCAGATAACGCGACAGCCAGCCGACCGGCCGACGTCCGCAAGTCTCTGCGATGGAGTCTGTGCCCTTCTGAATAAAGGCGGTTTCTTCATCCTCATCCATGAACGCCGTGAACGCCCATTTGTGCCCATGATTGCACGGCTCATCACCGCGATCGACGATCGCTTTGGCAAGCCAGGGAGCTTTCTGAAGCGCCTGCCCGCAGACGGTCCAGGTGGCGTTCACTTTCGCCTTGTCTAGCAGTTTGATAATTCGCGGTGCGCCGCGATTGATGCCATATTGGTAATTGCTTTCGTTGCCATGGATGCGGATCGGCTTGCCCGGAACGGCGCCAAGTTCATCGACCGGCTCCGGCCGTTTGTCGCCTTCATCAATCCGCCGCTCAGCACCTTCTTCGACATTGACGACAATCGAAAGCGCCAGTTTCGCACCGTTCGGCCAGGAAAAATCCTTCGGTGCAGGGTCAGCAGGCAAGGCCATCAGTGTGGCTCCTCCCCGCCCGATACGTTCATGCTTTCGGCAGTGATGTAATTCGCTTCGTCCGAACATAGAAAAGCCACGGCATTGGCGGTGTCTTCCGGCAGCCCCGGACGCCCCATCGGAATGCGCGCGGCCATGGCTTCGAGATACTCGTCCACTGACGCCGCGCCGACGACTTTGGAGAAATATTCATTCTGCCAGGCACCGAGACCGGTCGTGACATGGTTGGGACAGACATTATTGACCGTGATTTTGTGCTCGCCGAGTTCCACGGCTGCCGAGCGGGCAAGACCCACCAGGCCGTGCTTGGAGGACGTGTAGGCCTGGGCATGAGGGAAGCCGGATTTCGCCGCTTGCGACGCGATATTAATGATCCGTCCGCCCTTGCCTTGCTTGACCATTGCCTCCGCCGCAGCCTTCACACCAAAAAAGGCACCCGTCAGATTCACATCGATCACAGCGCGCCAATCGTCTTCGGTCACCTCCAGAAGCGGCTTCATGATATAGCCGATGCCTGCATTGTTTACCCAGATATCCAGCCCACCATGCGTGTCGACGGCATGTTGAGCGAGCCCACGGACATCTTCCAGTGAACGCACGTCACAGACCTTGGTCGAGGATTGAACGCCCAGTGCGCGCATATCCGCAGCGATCGCCTCCATTTCATCGGTTGAACCGATATGCTCAGCTCCCGTTGCCTCGTCGCGCGGCGCCCCAATGTCGGAGATGACAATATTTGTGCCGTCTTCCGCCAGGCGTTTTGCGATCGCCTCGCCCAGGCCCTTGCGTCGGCCGGAACCGGTAATGACGGCGGTTTTGCCGGTAAATCTGCCCATGAACGCCCCCTAGCCGAGCTTGTCAGTCATGATGAAAACGAGGTCATCGGCCATCGCCTGAAACTCACCCGCAATGGCTTGCATCGTCTCCGTCGACACCTCACCGCCAAAGCCGTCCATGTCATTCACATCGATGGTCTCGATGTAGGCGTAAGGCGGTTTATCGTCTGAGCCGAGAAGGCCGGTCGATTTGAATACGGCAAACTCGTCCACCGATTGCAGACCGTTGACCGTTGGAATGTCTTTGGTCTTGGCCCAGTTTTCATAATCTTCGACGCTGACGCCGGGCTTCAAATTGAACAGTGCGACAATCTTGGTACTCATATCCGGAACCTTCCCTATGGCTTCTTTCGTCAAATGATATATCTTTTAATCGAATTGCATAGCCCTCACATTGAAAGTGTTGCGAAAGCGCGCCACTTTGTGAAGCGAAAAGGAGACCGCCATGGCTGACACAGAACGCGATCCACGCTCGGAGCCGATCGAGTATGATGGCCCACCTGATTACCGTGTCGTCGGTCGTCACGGGGTCTATCCTGAAACCAATCATGACGAGATTGCGCGATTTAACTTCCTCGCGCAGATGAATCGGCACCTCTCAACCAAAGTCATGCCGGGCGTTGGCGAAGCCTTTGAGGCGCGGGTCGAACCAGCCTTCAAGAAAACGAAAAAGCGCGACTTTGAGAGCCGTCACGAAGTCCGCAAAGCCCTCCTCGAAGATCCGATGTTTCAGTGGTGGTCAGCGCTGCGCCGTGCGACCATGGAAACGCGCCAGCAGGCGGGACGTTGGGTGACACTCCGCCAGGCTGACGAGTTGAATGCCAAGGTTGGCGAACTGACTGAAGGCGATGAGCGCCTGGTCCTTGATCCAAAGTTCAAACAGCCGCGTTCCACCGATGCGATCGATCACCATTGCATGCCAGGCTCTTATCACACCGAGCTTGTTCCGGGCGACGTGACCGGGCCAGCCAATTACGATGCAGGTATTTTTGCCACCACAGGCGGCATGCTGGGGCGCTATAATGATGGCGGCGGCGTCGCCGTGGCTGAATGGGTGAAGCAGACGTTTGGCGATGACTTCAAGCCGAAGCGTATTCTCGATATTGGTGCCGGCCTTGGCCACAATGTACTGCCTATCGCGGCCGCGTTTCCAGAAGCCGAAGTGATCGCCGTTGATGCGGGGGCGCCGATGCTGCGCTATGGCCTTGCCCGCGCCAAGACCATGGGCATTGAGAATGTCACCTTCATACAGGACGATGTCTCTGATCTCTCCCGCTTTGAAGATGAAAGCTTTGACTGGGTGCAGTCGACCATGTTCCTGCATGAGACCAGCTACAAGACCATGCCGATGATCTTCGCCGAGACCCAGCGCCTGCTGAAACCGGGCGGCATCGTCCTGCATGTCGAGCAACCGCAATACGCCGACACGATGCCACTCTTCGAGCAGGCCATGCGTGACTGGGATGCGTTCTACAATAATGAGCCGTTCTGGACCAAGATGCACGAAGTCGATCTCGACGAATGGATGAAGACCGCGGGCTTCGGCGACAATCACCTCATTCACGGCGGCGTTGCGGCAGTCGTCGACAAGGACGTGTTCCCGGACGCGGCTGACGATGACAGCGAAGATTTTGGCCGCAAGGCCGCCTGGCATGTCATTGGTGCAAAGAAGGTAGCCTGATCATGACTCAGTCTCTCGACCCGATCGCCCTGGCTGGCACCAAAGCCAAAGGCAAGCGCCCCTGGTTTCTGGAAAATCCTGACATCGAGCGCATGATGAACATCAATCTGGCGCTGATCCAGGAAGTCGCCGTGATGCATGAGCGGATGGACACGATTGAGCGCCTGCTCGAGCGCGGCGAACCCGTCTCCAAAGCGAGCATTGATGCGTTTGAGCCGACCAAGGAAGAGGCAGATGAGCGCGGTCTCTGGATGCAGGAATATATTGCCCGCATCTTCCGCATCATCCAGCAGGACCGCGAGGCGATCGCGCGCGGCAAGGAAGACTCCAGCGAGGATGTAGCCGAAGAGTTCGCCAAGACCTGAGTGGCCTAGACGCCAAGCACGTCGCTCATGTCGTAGAGCCCGGACGGTTGAAGAGCCGCCCATTCCGCAGCCTTGATGGCGCCATGCGCAAAAACGGCGCGGTCGAGCGCGGTGTGGCTGAGCGATACGATTTCCATTTCGGAACCCAGAGTGACTTCGTGCTCGCCGATGACACTGCCGGTGCGACGAACCGAAAACCCGATCTTGCCGCGCTCGCGTTTCGCATCCGGCCCGTCATATGGCCCCATTCGCAGAGCGCTAAGCGATTTGCCGCGCCCCTCTGCAGCCGCTTCGCCCAACATCAGCGCCGTCCCAGAGGGCGCATCTATTTTGCGGTTGTGATGGGTTTCCAGGACTTCGATATCCCAGTCTTCTCCCAGCCTTGATGCCGCCTGGCGGACAAGTGACTCGAGCAGATTTACACCGAGCGAGTAATTTCCCGCTTTGACAATCGCGATGCGTTCTGCCGCCGTCGCGATTTGAGCCTCTTCAGCCTCGCTGAAGCCGGTCGTCCCGACAATTGCCGCCTTCACGCCCAGGCTTGGCAACATAGCGAGCGCCATAAGGGTCGCAGACGGGATGGTAAAATCGATCCAGACATCAGCGCCCTTACCCGCTTCGGTAATCCCCGCATGCGCGACCGCGTCCAACGGCTCGACTCCTGCCAGGGGTCCGAGATCCTGGCCCAGAAACTCAGATCCGGGCGCTTCACTGCCACCGCTCAGGGCATGTCCGGCCTCATGAGCGGCCCTCACCAATTGGCGGCCCATACGCCCGGCGCATCCTGCTACTGCCATGTTCAATCGTGTCGTCATGCCCGCCTTATACAGAGCTTCGCGGCGCTGACCACTCACCATCTCGCCATGCGGAGATTGCGCTCTAGGCAGGCTTCGTCCGCCCTGCTAAGGCCGCGCGCATGTATCAGATCTCTGCCCGCGGCCCTCGCGCCTCCATTGAAACCGCCTGGGACACGCTCGCCTGGACCGACCCGTCCCCAGCGGGCGCCGTTGATGCCAAGGAAGACACGCGCGTGACCTGGCGCCTCGATGCGTATGCTGAAAACGCAGAGGATGCGCAGGCCTGCGCAGACCTGATCCGAGAGGTCGCACCAGACCTCAATCCGGTCGTAGAAGCATTGGAAGATCGCGATTGGGTCACGCTGTCGCTGGAGGGCCTGCCACCGGTGAAAGCTGGTCGATTCATTGTCGCCGGAAGCCACGCCCTGACTCGAAGTGCGCCCGGTAAAACCGATATTCTGATCGAAGCCGGACCCGCCTTTGGCACAGGACATCACGGTACGACACTTGGCTGTCTGCTCGGGTTTGAGCACGTCTTGCGGACCGGGGTTCCGAAGAATGTCCTGGATGTCGGAACCGGCTCGGGCGTTCTCGCCATTGCCGCGATCAAGTCTGGCGCGCGTCGCGCCATCGGAACAGAAATAGACAGACAAAGTGTTCTCGTCGCCAATGAGAATGCGAGAAAGAACAATGTGGCCAATCGTTTCCGCACCTATCACACACGCGGCGCTGCGAATGCTCTCATCCGAAGCGCCGCGCCTTATGAGCTGATTTTTGCGAATATTCTGGCCCGGCCGTTGATCGGCCTGTCGCCAGAGATTACCGGCATGGTCGCTCCTGGCGGCCATGTAATCCTGTCGGGTCTGCTCACCCGACAGGAACCTTTGGTACGCGCCGCCTATGTCGGGCGCGGCTTGGACCTCGTCAAACGCATTCGTAGAGACGGATGGTCTACGCTGGTCCTGCGCCGAAGCGGTATTTAGTGCGAGCTGCGACGGGCCCAGCGAGCTGACCGCTTGGACAGCAGGTTGGGACGATCCGCAACGCTCAGATCACGCGTGACCGATACGGTGGCCTTATTGACAGGCTGAACTTCCTGCACGTTTTTGGAAACGGACGGAAAGAACGCGTGGAGGCCGGTATAGCCGCGGAGAATGTTTATATTTTTCATAACAGTAACTCCTGGGAGGTTGGTTTTTATTATGCTCCCCATATAGGGAAGAGTTATTACTTTTCTATATACAAAATCGCGAATCTCCATGTGTTTTTGCATAACTCATCTCCCTCTTTGCACGACCCGCCATTCGAGGGTACGTAAGCGCTATGAAACAGAATTTTGACGTTAAGGGCGGCCCACAGATCGGCCGCGAGAACTTGCCGAAACTCCGCGCGGAAATGGCGACGCAAGCGCTGGACGGATTTTACGTCCCTCATGAAGACGAATATCAGAACGAATACCTGCCCGACGCGAATGAACGTCTGGCCTGGGTCAGCGGTTTTACGGGCTCCTTTGGCTCAGCCCTGATCCTGAAAGACCGCGCGGCTATTTTCGTCGACGGACGATACACCATTCAAGGCGCCGATCAGACCGATCCGGAGTTGTATGAATGTGTCCACGTGCCCGACCCCGGCGCCTTTGGCTGGCTGGCAGCGCAAGATCTGGCCGGACAGACAATTGGGTATGACCCCGCGCTAATGACCCCGAATGATGTCGCGGCATTCGCCAGATCGGCCGCAAAAGCTGGTGCCACAGCGAAAGCGGTTCGGGTCAATCCACTCGACAAAGCCTGGACCGATCGCCCCGCCCAGCCCTTGCAACCGGTCGTTCCGCACGCCCTCGATTTTGCCGGTCAGACGTCTGAAGACAAACGCACTGAAATCGCGGCGGATCTGCGCGCCGATCAGGCCGATTCCGCCATTATCACGTCTCCGGCCAGCATTGCCTGGCTGTTCAACATTCGCGGCGGCGATGTCGCCTGCTCCCCCCTGCCGCTCGCCCGCGCCATTGTTCGCGCCGACGGCAGCGCAACGCTGTTCATGGATCCAGCCAAGGAGACAGACGGCCTGCGCGAACATCTTGGCAATCAGGTGACCCTTGCGCCGCTGACTGAGCTGGATGAAACCCTCGCTGCCCTGACGGGTCAGACCGTCAGTCTCGATCCCAACCTCGCCTCAGCCTGGTTCTTCCAGACGCTCGAAGCGGCAGGCGCCAACATTCTGCGCCAACAAGATCCGGTGATGCTGCCCAAGGCCTGCAAGAATGCGACAGAACTCGCCGGAACCGCAGCGGCCCATAGACGGGACGGGGCAGCCATCGTTCGCTTCCTCCACTGGCTCGACACTGAGGCCCAGTCGGGCAAGGTCACGGAAATTGATGCGGCCCTGAAACTCCTCGATTTCCGCACCGTCGACCCGAGCATGAAAGACATGTCGTTCGAAACCATATCCGGCGCGGGTCCGAATGGCGCCTTGCCGCATTATCGTGTGTCTTCTGCCTCAAACCGCACACTTGAGCGGGGCTCGCTTTATTTGGTCGACAGCGGCGGTCAGTATCCGGATGGCACGACCGACATTACGCGGACGGTTGCGATTGGCGAGCCGAGCGCCGACATGCGCCGTCACAACACGCTGGTCCTCAAAGGGCATATCGCGATGGATCGCGTCCGCTTCCCGGAAGGCACGACCGGAACGCATCTGGACACTTTGGCCCGGCATGCCTTGTGGCAGGCTGGTCTCGACTATGATCATGGCACCGGCCATGGCGTCGGGGTCTATCTCGGGGTCCATGAGGGGCCGCAGCGCATCGCCAAGGCCTGGAATGCGACGCCGCTCATGCCAGGCATGATCGTCTCGAATGAGCCGGGTTTCTACAAGGAAGGGGCTTACGGAATCCGGATCGAGAACTTGCAATATGTCACGCCGCCTGAAGAGATTGAGGGCGGTGATCGGCCAATGCTCGGTTTTGAATGCGTGACCTTTGCTCCGCTGGCGCGCAATCTCATCGACACGAATCTGCTGACTTCAGAAGAACGGGACTGGGTGGATGATTATCACCAGCGTGTTCTCTCCGAAATTGGCAACCTGGTCGATGGCGAGGTGAAAACCTGGCTCGAAGAGGCTTGCAAGCCGCTCTAGAGGCCGCTGATCAGATCAATCCACTCTGCTTCGGTCATGACCGTAACACCGAGCTCCTGCGCTTTTTTGAGCTTCGACCCAGCCCCCGGCCCCGCCACCAGAATATCGGTGCGTCCGGACACGGACCCCGATACTTTCGCGCCCAGCGATGTCGCGCGGGCTTTCGCTTCATCTCGGGTCATCGCCTCCAGCGTCCCGGTAAAGACCACCGTCTTGCCGGAAACCGGGCTCTCGCTGGCCGGAGCCTCGCCGTCGAGAATGGTCATTTCCTGCATCAGCTCGGCCATCATCTCCTGATTGTGGGCTTCGCTGGCAAAGTCTTTCAATGCCCCGACTGCGGCTCCGCCAATGCCATCGATCGAGATCAAGGCCTGCTCCTCAGGCCCGTCCGGATTGTCCCGCGCCGCCTCAACGGCGCGCCAGAACTCGTCCCATTTGACAAAAGTACGCGAGAACAAGTCTGATGTGGTCTGGCCGACATGGCGAATACCCAGTCCATTGAGGAACCGCCCGAAGGGCGCATTGCGCTTTTCGTCTATGGCGGCATAGAGCTTGCCTGCCGATACGTCTCCGAAGCCCTCCCATTCAGACAAGGGATCAAACCCCGCCTCGGCAATGCGGCGCTCGAGCTGAAAGATATGCTGAGGGGCTTTCACCAGGTTCCGCTCGTAAAACAACTCGATCTGCTTGGCGCCGAGCCCGTCAATATCGAGCGCTTTGCGAGACACGAAATGCTTCAACCGCTCAACCACCTGGGCCGGACATATCAGTCCGCCTGTACAGCGGCGGCGGACATCCGCCTTGCCCTTGTCATCCACTTCGCGAACCGCCTCCGAACCACATTCCGGGCAGGCATGTGGCATCTCGAACGGTGCACCGCGACCGGCACGATCCGGGTCGATCACCCGCAACACTTGGGGAATGACATCGCCGGCGCGCTGAATCTCGACCTGGTCGCCGACGCGGACATCGAGACGCTCGATTTCTTCCTCATTGTGTAGGGTCGCGTTGGACACGACGACACCACCTACTGTGATCGGCGTCAGACGCGCGACCGGCGTCAGCGATCCGGTGCGACCGACTTGAATGTCGATTGCTTCAAGCGTCGTGATCGCTTTCTCGGCTGGAAACTTGTGCGCGATGGCCCAACGTGGGGCGCGGCTGACAAAGCCAAGGCGCTCTTGCCAGTCCAGGCGGTCCACCTTGTAGACCACGCCATCAATATCATAGCCCAGCCCGGCCCGGCGTTCGATCATGTCACGATAAGCCGCCAGCAGGCCCGCAACATCGGCGTGCGCGCGGAACAAGTCATTGGTCTCAAATCCCCACGCCGCCAATGCGTCCACGGCACTCATCTGCGTCTCCGCAAAGGGCGCCGACATTTCGCCCCAGGCATACGCAAAGAATTTCAGGGGACGCTGCGCCGTCACAGCGGGGTCTTTCTGGCGCAATCCCCCGGCGGCGGCGTTGCGTGGATTCATGTAAGTCTTGCGCCCAGCCGCCTCCTCGGCGGCGTTGAGGGCGGCAAAGTCTTCGGAATTGATATAGACCTCCCCGCGCACCTCGATCTTTTCGGGCCAACCGCCACCCGCCAGCTTTTCCGGGACATCAGCCAATGTGCGCGCATTGGCGGTCACGTCCTCGCCGACACGGCCGTCACCGCGCGTTGCAGCCTTGACCAGGGCTCCGTTTTCATAAGTCAGGCTGAGAGACAGGCCATCAATCTTGGGCTCGGCGGTAATGACGAGCGGCTCATCCGCGTCCAATCCGAGAAATCGGCGAACCCGATCGGCGAAATCCTGCACATCCTCGTCGCTGAACGCATTATCCAGAGAGAGCATAGGCACACCATGCTCAATTTTCCCGAACCCATCCTTGACCGCCGTGCCAACCGAGTCGCTGGGGCTATCGGAACGTTTGAGGTGCGGAAACGCCGCCTCGATCGCGAGATTTCGCTGTCGCAGGGCGTCATATGCCGCGTCCGTCAGATGTGGCTCATCCTCAATATAATAAGCCGCATCGGCGAGTTTGATTTCCGTCGCAAGGCGCGCCAATTCCTTACGCGCCTGGTCTTCGGTCAGGCTCTCGACCGCTATTTCGCCATTCATGCCGCCTCCAGCAGTTTCAATGCGGCGGCGCGCGCCTCATTGGTAATGCTGGAGCCTGACAACATTCGGGCGATTTCTTCAAGGCGTTGACCGTCATCGAGCTGTGCAACCCGGCTGACCGTCTGATCATTCTCGTCTGTTTCCTTCATGATCCGCCATTGCCGCGTGGCGGCGGAGGCGACCTGGGGACTATGCGTCACAGCGAAGAGCTGACGGTCTCCGGCCAATGCGGCGAGCCGCTCCCCGATTGCCGCTGCCACGGCGCCACCGACACCTTGATCGGCTTCATCGAAAATCAGGGTTCCGGTGTCACCACACTGACTGAGCGCGCATTTCAATGCCAATGACAGCCGCGCCAGTTCGCCGCCTGAAGCAATGGATTTGAGAGGACCAAATCCTGCGCCTGGATTGGTCTCAACTTCGAATAGAGCGCGTTCCAGCCCTTTGCCGCCGCTCTCTTCTTCGTCCAGGTCTCGAAACGTGATCCGGAACCGAACCCGGCCGAGTTGAAGCGGTTCCAGCTCTTTCATTACGGCTTGCGCCAGACTGTCTGCGCGTTGGTGTCGAACGGCGGAGATTCGCTCCGCTGCCGCGCGCCAGGCCGACTGTGCTTCTTGTTCTGCTGCGTGGGCCTCCTCCAAGCTGGCCGTGTCGCCTTCGCAATGCGCCAGGTCTTGTTGAAGCTTATCCAGAGTTTCGGTCAGCAATTCCGGCAGGCAGTCATACTTTCGCGCTGCCGCGCGTAGCGCGAACAAGCGCGCCTCGACGGATTCGAGTTGACGCGAATCATGACCAGCATGACGAGCCAGATCCTTGACCAGCGCCTGCGCTTCGGCGAGTTCAATCAGCGTTCGTTCCACCGCTTCCGCCGTAGCTGTTGCGGTTTGCGACAGGTCCCCTTCCAGAGACTCCAGCCCCGGAACCCGAATGATCCGCTCGGCGGCACGCGAGGCAGTTGCCAGGCATTCTTCCAGCCGCGGTTCGGCCAACGCACCTGCCGCTTCGTCGACGGACTCGCTGATCCGCTCCGATTGCAGCAAGGCCGAGCGCTGATCGGTCAATCGCGTCACTTCATCTGGTTCCGGCGAGAGTGCGGACAGGTCTGCGACCGCATAGTTCAACCAGTCGCGCTTCTCCTGCGCGCCTTGAACGGCCGCCTCCAACTCCATCCGAGCCTGACGCCGCGTTTCGTAAGCACTCCACAGCGCACCACATGCCCGCACATCTTCAGAAAGGCCCGCAAAGGCGTCGAGCAAATCCAAATGAGAGGCTGGTCGCATGAGCTGAGACGCTGAGTGCTGGCCGTGAATCTCGACCAGATGCTCTCCCAATGTCGCGAGCAGTGCCGCAGACACCGGCTGATCGTTTACGAAAGCACGTGACGGGCCAGCGCTCGGCACATTTCGGCGTAAACACAAAGTCTCGTCGCGATCGAAGTCGATTTCATGCGCCTCCAACAGCGCCCAGACAGGATGTTCGTGTGCGACAGAGAACTCGGCGCGGATAATGGCCTTGTCAGCCCCAGCGCGAACCTGCTTGCGGTCTGCCGCGGCACCGAGGACCAGCCCCAGCGCGTCGAGAATGATGGATTTGCCAGCACCAGTTTCCCCGGTAAGGGCGGTAAACCCTGTCGATGCCTCAAGATCGAGACGGTCGATCAGGACAAATGATCGTATCGAGAGTGCATGTAACATGCCCTCTCATACAATGAGAACAAAATAAGAACAAGTTCTATTTTCCACCCGGAATGAGTCGCTGCAGCCAGGTGCGTTTCTGCACGTCGCTTGCGCCCTCCGGGTCCAGTCCTTCACCACTGAGCAAGCGATAGGAATACTGATACCAGATCGTCTCGGGATAATTGTAGCCAAGCACCGATCCCGCCGCCAGCGCTTCCTGCTTCAGGCCCATGGCGAGATAAACCTCGACCAGACGGTGCAGCGCTTCGGGCGTATGGCTGGTCGTTTCATAGTCGCTGACAACGGTGCGGAACCGGTTCACAGCCGACAAATGCTGATTGCGGCGCAGGTACCAGCGTCCAATCTCCATTTCCTTGCCAGCAAGCTGGTCATTGACCATGTCCAGCTTGACCGTCGCATCTCTTGCATAATCTGTCTCAGGATATCGGCGGACGACATCCACCAGGGCGTTTCGCGCCAGCTCCGTTGTTTTCTGGTCCCGGCCTACATCCATGATCTGATCGAAGTGACAGATGGCAATCAGGTAATAGGCGTAAGGCGCGCCCTGACCCGCTGGATTGAGCGAAAGATAGCGCTGCGCCGTGGAGACCGCTTCATCATACTTGCGCGATTCATACGCCGCGAATGCCGACATGAGCGACGATCTGCGCGCCCACTCGGAATAGGGATGCTGGCGTTCCACCTCGTTGAACAGGAGGATCGCATTTTCGTAATCGCGTTGATCAAGCTCGTCTGTGGCGCGCGAATATAACAGCTCAACAGGGCGTTCGACATAAGCCAGCTCCTGGCGCCGATTGTTACCCTGACAGGCCGCAAGCACGAGCGAAGCGACGGAGACTGATAGAAGAGTGAGGTGAACTTTACGCATCTGCGATGACAACCGTTTTACTTGAGCGCAGTTTCCCCAGACGGCCTGATTTGTAAAGCCTGACACTGTCTCTCATGGCCACCCGGAGCTGAGATTCACAGACTTGTCATGATTACAAATCGATCTACTTCGAACCTTGAGACTATCCGCTATTCTGCAAGGACATCAGAAGAAAGTACGATGGACAACGAAAACATCTCTCTGACCGCCAGCGAAGTTGATCGTCTGGTCGGCGACCGCATCCGCCGCCGCCGCATCCTCATGGGCCTCACGCAGGACCAATTAGGGGAAGCGCTGGGCATTTCATATCAACAGGTCCAGAAGTACGAAACCGGTGCAAATCGCGTCAGCGCGGGACGGCTTTATCTCATTGGCCAGTGCCTCGAAGTGGCTCCAGGTTGGTTCTTTGACCCAGCTAAGTCTGACGCGTCCAGTGACGACTTTGATGAGCTCGGCTCCTCGCGCCTGTTGATGGAATTTGTACGGAGTTTCGCGCGTATCGAGGACGAACGTGTCAAATCCCTCCTCGTATCGCTTGTCAAAGCCATGGCAGATGGCGAGATCGGTTCTGAACCGCTCGGCAATGGCGATACCAATGGCGCTGATCACGCATACCGCTGACGACGCACCATCGCTCGGCCATTCAGAACCCAAAATCCGGCCTAAAAACCGAATCACTCCGTATGCGAAGACGAATTCGCCCTGAGCTTACATCGAGACCCGTCTTGTCGTGATTTAATGATCAAGAAGATCGGTGCATCGCCCTGCCCAATACAGCTGCGCGCATGGTATCCGCACATTCCGGATACGAAAAAGGGAGGCCAAAAAGACCTCCCCTCAACACTCTACGCATACTCTACTAGGGATATTCTATAGCGAATTGTACAGACTTTGGAAAGTCGGCACCCTCAGCATGAGTAATTTGTAAGCCTTTAGCTCACAACTTTCTTCGCCAAAGCGCGTGCTTGCGCCTTCCAATTGTCGCGAACCATACGGCCTGGGAAACGCAGGACGTTTTCCAGCGCGTCCATCTGAGCCTTGCGCATTTGGGCGATCTGCCAGAAGTGGAAAACGCCAGCTTCGTTCAGACGACGCTCCAGAACCGCGCCAACACCTTTGATCAGTTTCAGATCATCAGGCGATCCAACAGGCTTGCGCAGACGACCGTTCTCATCGGTTGCTGGCTCTGCAACAACCTTTTTCGCGGTGGCCGTTCTTGCCTTTGGCGCAGCCTTTACCGTCTTCTTGGCTTTTTTGGACTTCTTGGCCTTGCCACCAACCGCAGCAATTTCCTCGCTCAGGCGCTCGACCCGGGCTTTGACCTTTTCGTCGACACCGTCAGCGTCGGCACGCAGTTCAGCAACTTGCTCTTCGAGATCATCGAGCTTGCTGTGCAGCTTCTCAGCTTTTTTGGTTTTCAGAGAAAACTGCTTCAGGCCGAGGGCATCGCGCATACGCTCCATGCGGGCTTCGAGGCGCTCACGTTGCTCTTCCTGAAACTTGGTAACGGCTTCAGTCGCTTCTTCGGTGGCTTCCTTAACCCGACCGCGAACCTTGGCGGCTTCTTCAGCCACACGGTTCATCTGCTCGCTCATGCGTGCGATGGCAGAGTTAGACGTCAGACGGGCACGAACATCAGCTTCGATTTCTTCGCCGCGAGCGACCAGATCTTCAAACAGAACTTCGCCCTGTCCGCTGACTTTGCCAACACCTTCGGTGGCCACGTCATAGGCTTTGCCATAGGCGCCAACGCCAGCCAGCCAAATCTTGTGAGCCACATCGAGACCCTTGTTCTCGATCGCTGCGCCCAGGAATTGAGCCTGCGCCTTCTTCGCGGCCTTCTTCTCTTTCTTCACTTTCTTGTCTTTTTTGTCTTTCTTCGCCATGTCCAGGCTCCGTTTTGCAAAGCGGATCAGCCCGTTGCCAATCCTCATTGAGATCCGACATAGTCGACGTGTCTAGAAATCGCATACTAATTCCCAAGCGCCATTTATCGTGCTGGTGGCGAATTTGTGATTGGGAACACGCTCTGATTGAGGTAGCATGGGGTTCATGCGGTGGATAATCGCCTCTGTGATCGCACTCTCGCCTGCGGCCTTTGCCGAGGATCGCGCCCATCTGATCGCATTTTCCGAAGGGCGTTACGAGGACGCAGCAGCGCTAGCGCAGGAGACATCCACGCCTGATCATCTCGCATTTGCTGCCCGCAGCCTTCTGGCGGAAGCGATGAGTTCACCAGACTTTGTGCCGCCGCAGGAATTGCTGGAAGAAGCAGAATCGCTCGCACGGGAAGCATTGGATTCCGAAAGCAATCACATCGAAGGGCGCTTGCAGCTGGCCATAGCCCTGTCCTTGCAGGCCCGCCCACTTTCAACTCGCGAAGCGATGCGCAGTGGGTATGGCGAATATGCAAAAACACTGGTCGACAGTGTCCTTAAGGACGACCCTGAGAATCCCTACGCGCACGGCTTCCTCGCGGTCTGGCACCTGGAAGTACGTCGTCGCGGCGGCTCAATTGGCGCGTCCTTGCTAGGAGCATCGGTCAAGAAAGCCCGTCTGCATTATGAATCAGCAATCGAAATCTCGCCCGGGGATGCTTCGATCCACTGGCAATACGCCCGAGCGCTCGCCGCGTTGAATGCGAAAAAGTACAGGGCGGAGATTGAGACGAGCCTGCAATCCGCCGTCGATTGCAAAACCGACAGCACACTTGAGGGCGTCATGCGCCGACGGGCGGAACTGCTTCAGTTCACTTTGCAGAACGAAGATCAATCCGTGACGGAGTTGCTGGCCCTGGAAATGCTCTAGCCTATTCCGCCGCGACCGCTTCCAGCGCTTTACTCTCTTCGAGGAATTTCTCAGCTTCCAATGCCGCCATACAGCCCATACCCGCCGCGGTGACCGCCTGGCGATAGGTTTCGTCGGTCACGTCACCCGCAGCGAACACGCCCGGAATATTGGTCGCGGTCGAATCCGGCGCAGTAATCAGATAGCCATTATTGTGCATGTCGAGCTTGCCGACGAACAATTCTGTCGAAGGTGCGTGGCCGATGGCGATGAAGATGCCATGAACCGGTACATCCTCGACCGCGCCCGTATCGACATTCTTGAGTCTGGCCGCTGTCACTCCGAGCGGAGTCTCATCACCGACCACCTCTTCTAGCGTCGTGTTCCAGCGCACTTCGATCTTGGGGTGATTGAGCAAACGATGTTGCAGAATCTTCTCGGCCCGCAAACTGTCACGCCGATGCACCAGGATGACCTTGGACGCAAAATTGGTCAGGAATAGAGCTTCTTCCACGGCGGTATTGCCACCGCCGACAACGACGACATCTTTCTCTCGATAGAAAAAGCCGTCACAAGTCGCACAGGCCGAAACGCCGAAGCCTTGAAATTTGCTCTCGCTGGGCAATCCCAGCCACTTTGCTTGAGCGCCCGTAGAAATTACCACGGCGTCGGCCGTGTAAACGGTACCGCTATCTCCAACCGCCCGGAAGGGACGGCTGTCCAGATCGACGTCAGTGATATGATCTTCAGCCAGGTTCGCGCCCATTTTCAGCGCGTGCTCTTTCATCTTTTCCATCAGCTCCGGGCCCTGGATTTCCGCAAATCCCGGATAATTTTCCACGTCTGTGGTGATGGTCAGCTGCCCACCTGGCTGTGACCCGGCCACAACCAAAGTATCGCGCATGGCGCGCGCGGCATAAACCGCAGCCGTCCAGCCCGCAGGACCGGATCCAATGATCAGGATTTCCGTGTGTCGTGTGTTTGACCCTGTGTCCGACATTCTCATCTCCAGCAGCCCTTATGCGGGCGAATAAACTTCAGTCGCTGGTTATGGGGATTCGCACCGCAGGAATAAAGGGGTTAATCGCCTCACAGGCACGTGAAGCACAGCTAACAGGCCCTATTCCTCGACTCCCATCTCCCACGCCCACACACCTTCGCAGCCGCGCCACATCGCATAGGTCACCGGACCCTCTTGTGCGGCGCTCACCATCAGCCGGCGCGCCCAGTCATCTCCGGGCGCCATTTCGGCTGAATGGACACCCCACAGCATCTGCGCCTGGCGCAAACGTTTCTCGTCGAGCGAACCGTACAGAATTTGCTGACGTCCCCGCACGCGAGAGAACTGCGCAAGACGAAAAATGTCGCCTGTTCGCAGCGCAAGCGGCGTTTCATTGCGCTCAGCCACATCCATGACCGCTTGCGCCGTGGTATCGACATCGTCGCGTCGTTCACCGCCGCCATCATACTGGACCAGGGCCTGACGGTAATCATCAGCCCCTTCCACGGCGCGAATAATCCGGTTCATGATCGCAACAGCCGTCGCCGGATGGCGCCCAACGGCGGTTTCGGCAGATAGCATCACCGCATCGACGCCCTGATAGATGGCCGTGGCCACATCTGAAGCTTCAGCACGGGTCGGCGCTGCATTCTCGACCATGCTCTCCAGCATCTGTGTGGCCACAATGACCGGCTTGGCTGCGTTTCTGGCGACCCGCACGATGCGTCTCTGAATAAGCGGAACCTCTTCGGGTGGAAACTCGACGCCGAGATCACCGCGCGCAATCATGACAGCGTCGGTCGCATCGATGATCGCGTCCAGATTGTCTATGGCCGCGGGTTTTTCGAGCTTGGCCACGATCATCGCCTGATCGCCAATCAGCCCGCGAGCTTCTTCAATATCCTCGACCGTTTGCACGAATGACAAAGCAATAATGTCGACACCCATCTCAAGCGCGAAGGCAAGATCGCTCCGATCCTTGTCTGACAGAGCCGGTACGGGCAACGCTTTGCCACGCACGGTGAACCCTTTGCGGTCTTTCAACACCCCTGGCAGTTCAGATCGCACACGCGGTGCGTCTCCCGCTTCAATGACTGTGAAGATCAGGAGACCATCATCTGCCAGGATCGTGTCGCCCTCTTCGAGGACCGACAAGATTTCAGCGCGCGGCACAGGAATCGTGTTCTCGGCTTCGGTTTCCTGACCAACGATGAGATCGTACTCACCGCGCATTTCGAGCTTGAGCGCACCGTCAGGAAATTTGCCGACCCGAATTTTCGGTCCCTGAAGGTCTGCCAGAACCGCCAAGGGTCGCCCGAGCAGGTCTTCGGTCATGCGGATCACTTCACAGGTGCGTTTGTGCTTTTCCTGTTCGCCGTGGCTGAAATTCAGGCGGAACACATCCACACCGGCCTCTGCCAGCAGGCGGATTGTGCCAGGTGCCGAACTCCCCGGCCCCAGCGTCGCAATGATTTTCGCGCTTCGTCCCCGCAGTCCTGCTGCTCTCTTGCTCATATCAAGTTCCTTTGCCGAGCTCCGCTGCTTCGCGCACCTTGGCCTCGATTCCAGCCCAGTCTCCAGCGTCCATTTCCTGCGGAGAGGCGATCCAGGTTCCACCTGCCGCAATCACATTTGGCAGGCTCAGATAATCCATCGCATTATGCGGTTTTACGCCGCCGGTCGGCATGAAATCGATGTGCGGCAACGGGCCCGCGAGCGAGTTCAGGAAGTTCGCACCGCCTGACGCTTCAGCCGGGAAGAATTTGAGCACACCATAGCCTTCTTCGAACCGCGCCATGGCTTCGCTGGCGGTCGCGACGCCGGGCAGGATGACGCCGTCATGATAGGCCAGCGCCTTGAGGAGTTCAGGAGCGGTTCCCGGAGAGACGAGGAAGTCCGCACCGGCCTTCAGCGCTGCGTCGACATCGCCTTCTGAGCAGATCGTACCGGCGCCGACAATCAGGTCTGGTTCCGCCTGTTTCATTTCCGAGATGACCTCAAGCGCCACGGGTGTGCGCAGAGTGACTTCGGCGCTTCGCAGCCCTCCATTGATCAAGGCCGATGCCAGTGGCGCCGCGTGCTCGACGGCTGTGACAGTCAGAACCGGAACGATGGGAGCGCCATGCAAGGCCTCCCGAAAGGTGGCGAGATTGATCATGCCGCGAGATCCTCATCAAAGTGCAGAGCCGCCGCCCCAATAAGCGCTGCTTCGCCTTCCATCAACAGGCGAATTGGAATGGGCTCCATGTAATGACTCATGGGGCCTCGTTCGAAGAATCGAGACAAGGCTTTGGGTTGCGCCAGCCAGTCGACCAGGCGCTCGGCCACGCCGCCGGTGATCACCACACCTCCACGGGTTCCGTTGATCAGGGCTGCGTCCCCCAAGGCATCAAGCGTCGCGCCGGCTCGGATCTCGCAAATGTCGCGGCAGAGGGCGTCGCCGGTCTCGGCGCGCTGCATAATCTCTGCCGGTGGCGTGCGTTCCCAGGTCACTCCATCGATGTCGCACAGGGCCTGGTGGACGGCGTTAAGGCCAGATCCGGACAGGACCAATTCCTTGGAAACATAGCCGTGTGTGGCCTTCAGGCGCTTCGTCAGTTCCCATTCGCGCTCTGATCGGGGCGCGAAAGCGGCGTGGCCGCCTTCCCCCGTCATCACACGCCATCCACGCTCGCCTTCGGGCAGCAAGGTCGCCATGCCGAGACCCGTCCCCGGACCGGCCACCAGAATTGGCGAACGCTCATCCGGCGTGCGGCCGTCATGCAGGAGCCTGAAACTGTCATCTCCAAGTTCCGGGATCGACCGCGCCATAGCGGCATAATCGTTGACCAGACGAATGCGTTCCAATCCGGTCTTCTCTGCCAGGGCGTGGCTATCGACCACCCAATCGCGGTTGGTCAGACGCACGACGCCATCCCGAACCGGGCCGGCAAAGGCGAACAGGGCCTGCTGTGGGCGCTTATTGCCCAACTGGCCAAGATACACGCTGAGGGCGTCGTGGAAGGTCTGAAAGCTGTCGCCGGGCATCACCGCGATGTCATCAACTTCAGGGTGACCGGCAAACCCGAGGCGCGCGCGTCCGAAGCGCACATTGGTGCCGCCAATATCTCCGACGAGTACGGTATCCGGCATCAGCGCCCCCCCAACATTGAGAAGACGCTGCCACCTGTCTCAGAGTTGCTGACACTCGCCCGAAACCCACCAAACAACTCCCGGCCTAGCCCAGATGCGGACTCATTTGGCCGAAATGGCGCAGGTTCGCGCGCGTCAAATTCTGCTGGGTCGACCTTGACGTCGAGCTGTCCCGAGACGGCATCCAGACGCACCACATCGCCGTCGCGGATCTTCGCGATCGGACCGCCGCGACTGCCTTCAGGGCCGACATGGATGGCGGCGGGGAATTTACCAGATGCGCCGGACATGCGTCCATCGGTGACGAGCGCCACTTGGTGCCCCTTATCGTGCAGCGCGCCAATCGCGCCAGACAGACCGTGCAGCTCTGGCATGCCATTCGCGGACGGTCCCTGAAAGCGCACGACGATAATGACGTCGCGGTCGAGTTCGCCCGCCTGGAACGCCGCTTTTACGCCGTCCTGGCTGTCAAAGACGCGGGCTGGCGCTTCCGTCACATGGCGTTCTGGTTTGACCGCAGAGATCTTGATCACGCCGCGTCCGAGCGGGCCGTCCAGCATTTGCAATCCGCCCGTCGGGGCGAACGGGTCTTCGATTGGACGCACGATTTCCAGATCGCCGCTCTCTGCGGGTGCTTCGCGCCATTTCAGCGTGTCGCCGTCGAGCCAGGGTTCCTGACTATAGGTGCTGAGCGGACCCGACACCCCCATGGCGTCGCCTTGCATGAGACCGCCTTTCAGCAGCTCGCGCACGACAAAGCCCATACCACCAGCGGCGTGGAAGTGATTCACATCAGCCGGGCCGTTTGGATAGATGCGGCAGAGCAGCGGCACCACGGCGCTGACATCGGCAAAGTCTTCCAGCGTCACTTCATATCCCGCAGCGGCCGCCATGGCGGGAATGTGCAGCGCGTGATTGGTGGATCCGCCGGTTGCCATCAGCCCGACCAGCGCGTTGACCACGGACCGGGCATCAATCATCTCACCCGCGGGGCGATACTCACCTTTGATCGAGTTATTCAGCGCCTGACGAACAGAGGCGCGCGTCAGCGCCTCGCGCAGCGGTGTGCCCGGATTCGGAAAGGCCGCACCTGGCAGATGGAAGCCCATGACTTCCATAAGCATCTGATTGGAATTCGCGGTGCCGTAAAATGTACAGGTGCCCTGGCTGTGATAGCTTTCGCTTTCGGCCCGCAGCAATTCCTCGCGGCCGACCTTGCCGAGGGCAAATTCCTGGCGAATGCGTTGCTTTTCAGGGTTGGGAAGCCCCGACGGCATCGGCCCTGCCGGTACCATGACATGAGGCAACCAGCCAAACCGAAGCGCCGCGATGGTCAGGCCCGGAATAATCTTGTCGCAGACGCCCAGATTGAGCACAGCGTCATACGCATCATGGCTGAGCGAGACCGCTGAAGCCATGGCGATCACATCGCGCGAGAACAGCGACAGCTCCATCCCTTCCTGGCCCTGAGTGACACCGTCGCACATGGCTGGAACGCCGCCAGCCACCTGTGCGGTCGCAGTGTTCTTGCGGGCTTCGTCGCGGATCAGTTCCGGATAATGCTCAAACGGCGCATGCGCCGAAAGCATGTCATTATAGCTGGTGATTATGCCAATATTCGGCCAGCCCGAGCCGAGGATCTGGGTCTTGTCCAGCACCGCGCAGCCGGCCGAAGCGTGGGCGAGATTGCCTTCGGTCAGCTTGGTTCGCGCAAAGCCACTGGGGCGCCGCGCCCGGATCAGTTCGAGATACGCAGCGCGGCTATCCTTGCTGCGCGCTTCGATCCGCGCGGTCACTTCAGCAATGGTGTCGTGAATCTTGGTCATCGCCTAAACCGCCTCCCACCAATCGCGGCCATCGCGGCGCAGCATCAGGCGCGCCTCGACCGGGCCGTCTTCGAGCCCGGCTTGATACGTCTCCATCGGTACGTCAGCCTGTTCCCAGGCCTCGAGCAATCCGTCGACCCATTTCCAGGCGGCCTCGACTTCCTCGCGCCGCATGAACAGGGACAAGTTGCCTCGCACGACATCCATCAGCAGGCGCTCATAGGCATCCGGATACCGGACCGCGAAATTGTCCGCATAGGAGAGATTGAGCGGCAAGGATTTGATCCGCAATCCGCCGGGTCCCGGCTCTTTGATCTGCAGGAAGAGCTGCACGCCCTCGTCTGGCTGAACGTTGATCACCAGACGGTTTGTTTGCGGTTCGGTTTCTCCGAACATTGAATGTGGTGTCTCACGAAACTGCACGACGATCTCCGAGTGCCGCGCCTTCATGCGCTTACCCGTGCGTAGATAGAACGGCACACGCGCCCATCGCCAATTGTCGATCGAGGCCTTGATGGCGACGAACGTTTCGGTTCGACTGATATGTCCCAGCTCGTCCAAATACCCTTTCACAGCCTCGCCCTGGACAGCACCAGCCGCATACTGCGCCCGCACCGTGTCATCGCGTGCGTCCCCCGCCGTGATGGGCTTCAGTGCCTCGAGGACTTTGATCTTCTCGGTTCGGATGGCGTCGCCATCGATTGAGTTTGGTGGCTCCATGGCAATCAGGCAAAGGAGCTGTAAGAGGTGGTTCTGAACCATGTCGCGCAGAGCGCCGGACCCATCATAGTATCCGGCTCGGTCGCCGACGCCGTAATGCTCAGATACGGTGATCTGGATGTGATCGATTGCAGTGCGGTTCCAAAGCGGTTCGAACAGAGAATTGGCAAAACGCAGGACCATCAGGTTCTGGACGGTTTCCTTGCCGAGATAATGATCGATCCGGTAAATGCATTCTTCGGCAAAGACGGCGCCGACGCCTTCATTGATTTCATGCGCTGATGCGAGGTCGGTCCCGATCGGTTTTTCCAGGACGACGCGGGCTGTGTCCTTGTTCAATCCGGCGCGTCCGAGCGCTTCGCAGATTTGCACATAGATTTTTGGCGTCACCGCCAGATAGTGAACCAGAGGCCGTTCGGCATCCTCGACCAGATGCTGTTTCAGATCCGCCCAATCCGCGGACGGATCGGTGGCGTCCATGGTGACATAGTGAAGGTGCTTTTCGAACTTCTTCCAGTCTGTCTTGTTGACGGTCTCAGAGGCCGCTTCGCAGCAGGCCTCAAAGGCAAACTTTCGAAACGCGGCATCATCGAGTTCCGAGCGGGATATCCCGATAATCTTGGCGTCTTCGGGGATCTGTCCGTCCGCCCAGCGGTGATAGAGTGCTGGCAGCAGTTTTCTGCGCGACAAATCACCGGTTCCGCCAAAGATAATGATGTCGAACGAGCCAACGGGAATGAACTCAGCCATTCTGCTCCCTCTCATGAGTTATCACAGGGTCCCTATGCGCTTATGTGACAGCGGTGTCAACACGATCAAAGACCATAAGAAACCCCGAGGGCAAATCCCTCGGGGCCATGTCATGTTTAAAACCGCTTTAGTTGCGGGATTTATCGACCAGACGGTCATTCTGCGCCCAGTGCATCATGCCGCGCAGCTTTTCGCCGACTTCCTCGATCAGATGGTCATTCATGCGCGAACGCATGGACAGGAAGCTCGGCGCACCCGCCTGATTCTCGAGCACCCAGTCGCGGGCAAACTTGCCGCTCTGAATGTCATCAAGAACGGCCTTCATCGCCTTCTTGCTTTCGCTGTCGACGACGCGAGGTCCGGAAACATACTCACCATACTCAGCCGTGTTGGAAATCGAGTAGTTCATGTTGGCGATGCCGCCTTCATAGATCAGATCGACGATCAGCTTGGTCTCGTGCAGGCACTCGAAGTAAGCCATTTCAGGGCTGTATCCGGCCTCGACCAGGGTCTCGAAGCCTGCCTTGATCAGCTCAACAATGCCGCCGCACAGAACCGCCTGTTCGCCGAACAGGTCGGTCTCGGTCTCTTCCTTGAACGAGGTCTCGATGACGCCGGCGCGGGTGTTGCCGATGCCTTTCGAATAAGACAGGGCGACATCGCGGGCTGTGCCGGTGGCATCCTGATGGATCGCGACCAGACCAGGCAGGCCAAAGCCCATCTGATACTGCGCGCGCAACGTATGACCTGGCCCCTTGGGAGCCGACAGTGAAATGTCGACGCCAGCCGGTGGGCGAATAAGATTGTAATGGATATTGAAACCGTGGCCGAACATGATGTGCTGACCGTCACGCACATGCGGCTCGATTTCATTCGCCCAAAGCACAGCCTGCTTCTCGTCCGGCACAAGGATCATGACGACGTCGGCCCATTGGGTCAGCTCGCTTGGGCTCATCACCGTGAGGCCTTCGCCTTCCGCCTTGGGCTTTGAGCCTGATGTCGCCTGCAAGCCAACGCGGACATCGACGCCGTTGTCCTTGAGGTTCAACGCGTGCGCATGGCCCTGACTGCCATATCCAACAATGCCGACCTTCTTGCCTTGAATCAGGGCGAGATCTGCGTCCTGCTCATAATAGATTTTCATACTGACTGTACTCCTTGAACCGTAAATTTTCCGGCGCTTCTGGCCGGAATGAAATGTGAAAAGCTGAATGTGATTGGGGTGATGACGCTCATCCTTTTTCGGCGCCTCGCTTGATGGACAGGACGCCGGTTCGGCTGACCTCGACCAGGCCGAGCGGCTCCATCAGAGCGCAGAACTGGTCAATCTTGTCACTGGCGCCGGTAAGCTCGAAAATGAAGCTCTTATTGGTCGTATCGATGACGCGGGCGCGGAAGATCTCAGAGATGCGCAGCGCCTCGACGCGTTTGTCGCCTTCTCCGGCAACCTTGATTAGCGCCAGTTCGCGCTCCAGTCCGCGCTTGGATTTTGTGATGTCGGTGACATTCGCGACCGGCACGAGGCGCAGCAGCTGGGCCTCGATCTGCTCCAGGGTGTGAGCGGTTCCTGCCGTCACGATGGTGATCCGGGACCGGTGGCGGTCACGGTCAACTTCGGCCACGGTCAGGCTCTCAATGTTATAGCCGCGCGCTGAAAACAGGCCGACAACGCGGCCAAGCACACCAGGCTCATTGTCGACAATGACCGCGAGCGTGCGCCGCTCATCGGTCTCTTCGATATGGCTCATATCATAGGCACTGGCGGGATTGTCACTCACTGGACGGTCTCCTTACGCTCCCCCATGGCAAGGCCAGGGCGACGAGATTTCAATATTGTTTTCAGGCTGTTGGCGCGATCGATGGCCTCACTGCGATGGTCCATACGCTGATCATCATAGCGATCCACAACCGTATCCCGGCGGCGCGGGTCAAGATGCGCCTGGAGTTCAGAGACCAGAAGGCGGCGACAGTCATCGATGAAATCGCCGCTATTATCCGCGGTCGGGCCGCCCTGCCGGGTCAGCGCTTCGACTTCATAATAGGCGAGCATCAAGGCATCCAGGATTGGCGGCCGCGAGCCGCGATAAGCGCCCTCTTTCTCTGAACCTTTGCTCGCTGGATCGATGTTCGGGAAGAACAGCCGTCCACGCTCAACCAGGGAGGACAGAGCCAGCATCATGTTCACCCGCTGCTGCAGGAAACTCGCATCATTCGCCTGATGTTGACGCGTGCGCGCGAACATGGCGGCGCGATTGAGCACATCGATGCAGGTATTGCCCCAGGCGAGGCTCTGGGCGTCGACATTGTGGCGCAGGTTTTCCAGCTGCAGCGCCTGCTGCTTCTGGGTTTCCCGGCGGCTGATAAAAGCCCCGACCAGCGCGACCATCGCCGACAGGATCGCAATGACCACTTCGATATGGTTCTGCATCCACCCGAAAAGACTATCTAGGCCCATAGCGGTCCCTTTCATCTGGGGCATGCTTTTGCCAGAGGCGAAGGCCGGGGAAAAGAGACCAGATGACATCAGACAAGCTTTCGTCCGGCCTCATCAATTTCCTCACCGGTGATTTCCGACAGGATCATCTCATTATGCGCGGCGCCCGACGGGATCATGGGCAGGCAATTCTCGGCCTTGGTGACGCGGCAATCAAACACCACCGGCCCGTCATAATCGATCATGTCCTGGATCTTGGCGTCGAGCTCGGCTGGATCATCGCAGATCAGACCCAGACCGCCATAGGCTTCGGCCAGCTTCACAAAGTCCGGCAGACTTTCCGAATAGGAGTGCGAATAGCGCTCACCGTGCAGCAACTCCTGCCATTGGCGAACCATGCCCATCCATTCATTGTTGAGAATGAAGATCTTGATCGGAAGATTGTGCTGCACCGCCGTGGACAGCTCCTGCAGCACCATCTGAACAGACGCCTCGCCAGCAATATCAACGACCAGGGCGTCTGGATGCGCTGCCTGAATGCCTACCGCCGCGGGCAGACCATAGCCCATGGTGCCAAGGCCACCACTGGTCATCCAGCGATTAGGCTCTTCGAAATGATAGTGCTGCGCCGCCCACATCTGGTGCTGGCCGACCTCTGTTGAAATGTAGGTGTCGCGATCCTTGGTCAGCTCGTATAGGCGCTCGATCGCATATTGCGGTTTGATCTCGCCCTCACTGTCGCCGTAGGCGAAGCAATTGCGCGACCGCCAGCGATCAATCTGCGCTTTCCAGTCGGAAAGATCCTGCGGCTTGGACTTGCCCCAGGCCTTGATCAGCGCGTTCAGAGCGGCACCGCTATCGGCAATAACCGGAACATCGGCGCGGATCACCTTGTTGATCGAGCTGGGATCAATATCGATATGGATCTTCTTGGAGCCTGGCGAAAAGGCGTCGATGCGACCGGTGACGCGATCGTCAAACCGCGCGCCGACACAGATCATCAGGTCGCAATCATGCATTGCATTATTGGCCTCATATGAGCCGTGCATGCCCAACATGCCGAGCCAGTCTTCGTGGCTGGCCGGGAAGGCGCCGAGCCCCATCAGAGTCGAGGTGACCGGGAATCCGATGATGGCCTGCAATTTGCGCAGCGCCTCGCTCGCCTCAGGGCCGGAATTGATCACGCCGCCGCCCGTATAGAAGACGGGGCGGCGCGCTTTCTTCATCAGCTGGACCGCTGCCTTGATGGCGTGCGCACTTGGCTCGGTCTGCGGCTTGTAGGTGGCCTTGTGGATCCCTTCCTTGCCAATATAGCTGCCGGTGGCGAACTGGACATCCTTGGGAATGTCGATGACCACGGGTCCGGGACGACCGGTGGTCGCAATCAGGAAAGCCTCGTGGATGGTCCGCGCCAGATCCTCGACATCGGTCACGAGATAATTGTGTTTGGCGCAGCAGCGCGTAATGCCGACTGTGTCGCACTCCTGGAAAGCATCCGTACCGATCAAATGCGTTGGCACCTGGCCGGTAATGACGACCATGGGAATGGAGTCCATCATCGCGTCGGTAATCGGGGTGACCATATTGGTCGCGCCGGGACCAGAGGTCACCAGCGCCACGCCTGCCTTGCCAGTAGAGCGCGCATAGCCTTCCGCCGCGTGTCCGGCGCCTTGCTCGTGCCGCACCAGAACGTGACGGATCGACGGCTCGGTGAAGAGCGCATCATAGATCGGGAGCACCGCCCCACCGGGATAGCCGAACATCACATCCACACCCTGTTCCTTCAGCGCGGTGATGACGATTTCTGCACCAGTCATCTGGCGAGTTTCGGTCTTGGCCTCAGGTTTGGTCTGCACGGTCATGATCTTTGTCCTTGAAGATTTGGCAGGGTTGGTGGGGTCAGGTTTGAGTTTAAAAAAAAGGGCCCCGTGTGAGAGACCCTTGTTACAAGCACCTGCGACTGACGAACGGTTTCGTCAGCGCAGGTGCCTAATAACGAGTACGACTGTTGGACGCATGAAGCGTTTCCTCCCAAAAGTTGATTGGGGGCATAACTTACCTCTTAACCCCCGTCAACCTCCTTATAAAGGGCAAGAATTACCCGCAGCCGGTCTTCCAGCGAAAGGCTTGGAATCCTTGGCCAAAATGGAAACTGGCGGCCGATCCAGGTGAACTGGCGCTTGGCGTAGCGGCGGGTATCTCGCTTCGCATTTTCTGCCGCGCCCTCGGCTGAGATGTCGCCGCGCAAGTAGGCCAGCAGCCATGGAATGCCATGCGCCTTCATTGCCGGCAGGTCCTCGGGAAGATTTTGCGCCATGAGGCCCCGCGCCTCTTCCATGGCGCCCTCCATCAGCATGCCTTCAAACCGGCGATCGATGCGCGCGTACAGGCGTGGGCGGGTCGGGGTCAATGCCACACCGAGCCATTTTTCATGGTCGAGAATGGCGCGGCCTTTCTTGCCCTGGAAAGAAGTGATGGACCGGCCTGTGGCAAGCCAGACTTCAAGCGCCCGCGAGAGCCGTTGACGATCCCCTTCCCCAAGCTTCTTGGCCGTGTCCAGATCGACTTGCTCGAGCTTCTCACGCAGCGCTGCCGCGCCGCCCAGCTTGTTGATCTCGGCCACCTCGGCCCGGACATCTTCCGGCACGGGAGGGATCTCTGACAAGCCCTCGATCAAGGCGAGATGGTAAAGGCCTGTGCCGCCGATAATGATCGGAACTTTTCCGCGGCGCTGAACCTTGGCAATGACGGGTTTGATGTCATCCAGCCATTTACCGGTGGAATACCGCTCATCGGCTGAAACGTGTCCGAACAGATGATGCTCAATCCCATCCATTTCGGCGGCGGCGGGACGCGCCGAGATCACGCGCAGGTCGCGATAGACCTGCATCGAGTCTGCGTTGATCACCTCCCCATCCACGCGCTTGGCCAACGCCACGGACAGCGCCGACTTCCCACTCGCAGTAGGGCCGTGAATAAGGATTGCAGGTTTCATACAATCAGTCGTAAGAAGCACGCCGCAACGCGTAAAGACAGGAATGCTGTGATGACCGCAAAAACCCTTGATTCCAAACACATAGCGGTAGCGGTCGCCCCGAAAAGCTACGGCTTCACACCGCTCGGCGAGGCGCTTGAATCCGCTTGTCTGTCGGCTGGACTGTCAGCGACAGCACCGGTTCGCTTGCTCGGAGCCGAGGGCAAATGGTCCGCTGTTGAACTGGCTGTGGACGCGGATGCGAGCCGGGTCCCGCAAGCGCGGGTCAGCCTGAGAGACGCCTTCGAGGGCACCGCTGATATTGCCCTTCTTCCCGTGCAAAACCGCAAGAAGAAGCTGCTCGTGTCGGACATGGACTCAACCATCATCCAGCAGGAATGCCTGGATGAACTGGCTGCCTATGCCGGACTGAAGGACGAGATCGCAGCGATCACCGCACGCGCTATGGCCGGGGAACTCGACTTCGAAGGCGCGCTGACAGAGCGCGTGGGCAAACTGAACGGCCTCGCCCTGGAGGCCTTGCAGCAATGCTTTGATGAGCGCATCACCATCATGCCCGGGGCCAAGACGCTGACGGCAACCATGTCGTCCAACAAGGCGTTTTGTTTGCTGGTCTCCGGCGGCTTCACCTTTTTCACTGAACGCGTGGCTGCGGCGACGAGATTTGACGCGCACAAGGGCAACACGCTGATCGATGATGGCAGCGCCCTGACCGGAGAGGTTGGCCGCCCGATCCTGGGGCGTGAGGCCAAGCTCGAAGCTCTTGATGATTGCGCCTTTGCAAATGGGATTACCCGCAGCGATGCCCTCGCCATGGGCGATGGCGCGAATGATCTCGCGATGATCGAAGCGGCGGGGTTAGGTCTCGCCGTCCACGCCAAGCCGATCGTGGCCGCCGCCGCGGACGCCGCGATCAATGTCACCGACCTGACAGCCGCCTTATATTTCCAGGGTTATACGGACAGCGAAATTGTCTGGCGCGACTGATCAGCCGCGCACTTCCACGTCAATCGCTTCAAACAAGGTCTGCCCGCGGCGATAGACCCGCAGCAGGAGCGGCTGCCCTGTTCGGTCCATCGCTTCATCCATGGCCAACAAGGCATCTTCGGGCGTCTCAACCGTCGCGAATGCCATTTCGGTGACCACGTCACCCTTTTGCAGCTTGCCGAAGCTCGGACCGCGAGGAGACACCACGCGCACCAGTACGCCGTTTACATCGCTTGGGATCCGATAGCGGCGACGATCGTCCTCCGTCAGTTCGACAAAGTCCACACCGAGCGGATTATCGGTCAGCGTGCTGTCGGTTTCCGGGATCTCATTTTCTTCTTCATCGTCGCCGGCATCCAGCTCGCCGAGTTCAAAGCTCACCGTACGTGTGCGGCCATCACGGACCAGCAGCACATCGACCGTTTTGCCGATCTCCGTGTCGGCAACGATCCGGCTCAGCGCGCGTTCGTCTTTCACCGGACGACCGTCAAATTCGATAATCAAATCGCCAATCTCGAAATCAGCCTTCGAGGCCGGGCCATCGTCCGTGATACGGGTCAGGATCACGCCTGTCCCCTCTTCCAGACCATACGCCTTGGCGAGGCCGAGATCAGCATCCTGAATGTTGACGCCGAACCAGCCGCGGCGGGCCTTGCCATACTCGATCAGCTGCTCACTGATCTGTTTGGCGAGATTGGACGGGATCGAGAAGCCAAGCCCGACGGACCCGCCGGTCGGGGTAATGATGGCCGTGTTCACACCGAGCACTTCGCCGTTCAGATTAAACAGCGGACCGCCGGAATTGCCGGAATTGATGGCCGCATCCGTCTGGATGTAATTGTCATAGTTACCGGACTGGATATCGCGATTTCGCGCCGAGACGATTCCGACCGAGACCGAGCCGCCAAATCCGAACGGGTTGCCAATCGCCATCACCCAGTCGCCGACTTCCGCTTGTTCACTGTCAGCCCATTCCACAAACGGGAACGGATCTTCCTGCTCGACTTTCAGGACCGCGACGTCGGTCGCCGCGTCCGTGCCGATGAGTTCCGCACGCAGGGTGCGACCGTCGGAGAAGATGGCGTTGATCTCATCAGCGCCCTCGATGACATGATTATTGGTGACGATCAGGCCATCGGCGGAAATCACGAAGCCTGAGCCCAGTGCCCCTTCCTGACTGAAGCCTTCCGGGTCACGACCGAAGAATTCGTTGAAGTCCTGCAGCGGCCCTTCCTGGAATTGCGGCAGGTCGCTGGCGACAACGCGCGAGGTCGTGATGTTGACCACGGCGGGCATCAGCCGTTTTGACAGCTCGGAGAAACTGTCCGGGCGCGTCCCTTGATCAGCGGGTCCCTGGGCATCCGAAAGCGACTGCCCCACGGATGGACCAGAGGCGATGAGCGCCAGAGACAAGGCAATAAGGGATCGACGCATTTATTCAGGCTCTCCTACACGTGTAACACGCATCTTATGTCTAACTAGGGCAGTATCGAGGCAAGGCGCAAGCCTATCTCACCCACCGAATCTCACCATAAGGTAAAGCAAAAGCGCTCCGATCGCCATGGACCACAGACCGGATTGGCGGATGGTCGATTCCGGCATCTCCGACAACCAGGCCCCAAACCGCTTCATCGCCTCAGGCGCGCCGGCATAAATCGCCCCTTCAATCAGGAACCAGATGCCGATCCCGGCCAGGATAATGGTCAGCACAGCCGCCCTCCAGAATGTGAAAAGGCCGCCCGGTCACGCCGAGCGGCCTTTGATCAGGTTGATTTCAGCCTATTCAGATTCGGAGTCGGTTTCTTCACCCAGGTCCGGCTGCGTTTCCTCCGCTTCGGATTCCTCCGCTTCGGTCTCATCGTCCTCCAGCTGATCCGCTGCGCATTCTTGCGTCGACTTGTCGCCATCAACGATGCCTTCACAGATCAGTTCCTTCTGAGGGCAGCGAGAGACGAGATCGTCGCCGTCCGCGTCGCCAGCTGCCGCGCGTTGCGCCGCCCGGATCACAGCAAGGCTTTCATTGATCTCATTTGACGAGAAGCTGCCATTCTGGGCGGCCTGTTCAATGAACTCATCGCAGAGCCCCAGATTGTCAGGCCCGACCACGAACTGCGTACCATCCGTAAAGGCCTGCTCGCACGCGATCAACGCCCGCTGGAAGCGGAAGAACTCTTCATTGACCTCGTAGGCCTCGGCATAGATCCGGTTCCGCTCAGCGTCACCAAAACCACGCACTTCTTCCGAAAGGCAGCGCGCTTCCGCGAGCAGAACCTCGCGGCGGCGTTCCGCTTCGGCGCGGCGCAGACGCGCCCGCTCGTCGCCCTGGGCGCGAATTTCCTCGGCTTCCTGATTCCGGGTCGCGGCCATCCGGTCATAGACACGTTGCGACACGTCTTGAGGCAGGTCCACGCGCTTGATCCGCACATCGATAATCTCGATGCCACGTCCGGCAATCGCGTTGCTGAGGCTTTCCCTGATTTCATCCATCAGCTGAGAACGCTGACCAGAAATGATCTCTTCCGGGAGCTGGCTACCAAGGGCGTTACGGATCGCGGTATCGGTGAAGCGCAATAACTGGTTCTGTGCTTCCCGTTGCGTGCCCAGTCGCTGATAGAAGGCCAAGGGCTCATCGATCTTCCAACGCACAAAGGCGTCCACGATCAGCTGTTCCTGGTTCGATGCGAAGACTTCAATGTCCGGCACGTCGAGGCCCAGGTTTCGCTTGTCATAGGTCACGACAGACTGAATGAACGGCACCTTGAATTTCAGGCCCGCTTCATCCGCGCCAGGCTCATTATAGGCCTGAACCGCGCGGCCAACCTGAAGCACCAGAGATTGCTGACGCTGGTCAACGATGAAGAATGAGTTCAACAGCGAAATGATCGCCACGAACACAACGACAATTCCGAGAATTCCAAACGGTCTCATGTCTAATTGTCTCCATCTCTGCGGTTTACGCGATCAAGCGGCAGATACGGGACCGCGCCTGAATCGCCATCGAGGATAAGCTTATCGGTGCGGTTCAAGACCCGCTCCATGGTCTCCAGATACATCCGTTCGCGGGTCACACCCGGGGCTTCAAGATACTCCACGAGGATCTGTTCGAAACGGCGCGCTTCACCGGTCGCGTCGGCGATCACACGTTCCTTGTACCCTTCGGCCTGCTGCAGGATCTGCTGCACCTCACCGCGCGCGCGCGGGACAATGTCGTTGGCGTAGCGTTCGGCTTCCTGGACCACTCGCTCTGCATCCTGACCAGCGTTGATCACGTCGATAAAGTCTCCACGCACCGGCGCCGGAGCCTGAGCTTCCTGGATCTCGACGTTCTCGATCGTGACGCCAGCGCCATAGTCAGACAGGAGTTCCTGCAAGGCGGCTCGCACATTGTTCTGGATCTCGGCACGTCCGGTCGTCAGAACATCGTCCAACTCGGACTTGCCGACGACTTCGCGCATCACGCTTTCCGCCGCGGCCTTCACCAGAGGCGTTCCATTGTCGATATTGAGAATGAAGTTTTCCGGGTTCTCGCTGTCATAGAACCAGAACACACGGAACTGAACGTCAACGATGTTCTCGTCGCCGGTCAGCATCAGACTTTCGCCCTGATTGATCCCGACCTGGGTTTCCTGTTGGCGCTCGGATGGCAGGATCTCATGCGTTTCGATCGGTGCCGGCAGGTGCACGTGGAAACCCGGGGTGAAATTCTTCTGGTACTGGCCGAAGCGGAAGACCGCCGCGCGCTCCCCTTCGTCTACGACAACCACGCCGGTCGCCAACCATGCGACAAGTGCGACCACACCCAGAACGAGGAAGCCGCCAGGTCCGAAACTCGGCCCGCGTCGCCCGCCGCCGCCGCCGCCACCGCGTCCACGGCGCGAAAAGCGTTCCTGCATCTTGCGCATTTGTTCTTCGATGTCGGATCCACCGCCACCGCCGCCACCCTGGCCGCCGCCTGGGCGTCCCCATGGCGATCCTCCATTGCCATTGCCGCCCGAGCCGCCGCTGCCCCAGGGGCCGCCATTGGCCTTGGGCGGCTCGTCGCCATTTCCATTATTATCGTTCCAGGGCATTGCCCCTCCTTTATGAGTCACACCAGGTCACTGGCTTTTTGTCTGCATGGTGCCTATTTGCGTTCGAAAGGCCTCTTCATCAAGGACATAGCCCATGTTTTGGGACAAGAAAGACCAGAAAACACTCTCAGAAGACACGATCCGGGAGGCGCTGGGCGCTCCGGCCTGGCTGTCAGGCGTGAAAGTGGGCGAATCCGGCCGGGTCACTTTGATCATCGAAGCCGACCCAAATGATATGGAACGCGCCGAAACCCTGAAACTGGAAGCCGAAGCCCGAACGATGAGCGTTACAGGGGTGACAGACGTGCAAGCCGTCCTGACCGCGCAGCGCGCACCAGGCGAATCAGAACCATCACCCGCACCCGCCTCGCTCAAGACGCATGCAAGCCCGCGCCGGGTCCGTAAAGGCGCTCGCCTGTCCGATCAGGCGCTCAACCAGAGCCAACCTCAACAGAGCGCGCAGATCGCCCCCATACCCGGAATCTCCCGCATTCTGGTGGTCGCCAGCGCCAAGGGCGGGGTCGGAAAATCGACGGTCTCGGTCAATCTGGCCGCCAGTTTTGCCAAACAGGGATTGCGCGTGGGCCTGCTGGATGCCGACATTTACGGTCCGTCTATCCCGACCATGCTCGGCGTTGCCGATGCCAGTCCCGGAACGACGCCGGAGAATAAGCTGGTCCCGGTCGCCGCGCATGGCATCGAGACCCTGTCGATCGGCTATCTGACCGATCCTGACGCGCCGATGATCTGGCGCGGTCCGATTGTTCAGTCGGCGATCACTCAGATGCTGAATGATGCCGCCTGGGGCACGCCAGAGGATCCGCTGGATCTGTTGATCATCGACACGCCTCCCGGAACCGGTGAAGCGCAGTTGACGCTGGCCCAGCGGGTCCCCGTCAACGCCGCCCTGATCGTCACGACACCGCAGGAGGTCGCGCTCGCCGATGTCCGCCGCGGCGCCGCGATGTTTGCCAAGACCCACGTGCCGGTTCTGGGCATTGTGGAAACCATGAGTTGGTTCGAAGATCCGGCGGGAAACCGTCACGCCATCATGGGAGAAGGTGGCGGAGAGAAAATGGCGCAAACGCTCGGTCTGCCACTGCTGGCGCAAATCCCGATGGTACAGGCGATTCGAGAGGGCGGCGACAGTGGAACACCCGCGGCTTCGGGCGACGGCGCGATCGCCGATCTGTTCACCGAGATTGCCCGCGATGTCGCCCTGTCGCTGGACGCGCTTCAGACCAAGAAAGCGCCTGAAATCATCTTTGAAAATTAAGCCCAGATCGATCAAATTTGATCTTTCGATTGAACGCTGACTTCGCACTTTTCCTGTATCTATTACTGCAGGGACAGGAATATGCTGAGTACTTCTTCACGCCTTCATACGATTGTTTACGCCGTGCTGATGTCGGTGGTGCTGATTTGCGCGACGGTGCACTTCACTGCCCTGATTGCGCCGTACCTGGAAGCGCGCAATGCCAATACGGCGATGCTGACCTCTGCGATCGCATCCTGCGTTCTGGCACCGCCTGCCTCGATCCTGATGGCCCTCTATTCCAGCAAACTGATCAGCGTGCAGGAACAGCTGCACGAACTGGCGACGACAGATCCACTGACTGGCTTGCTCAATCGACGCGCCTTTGCGCATCGGTACGAACGTGAGGCCGCACGCTATGATCGCACCAATCGCCCGATCTCGCTGCTGCTGATCGATCTCGATTACTTCAAGCTGATCAATGACAAATATGGGCATGCTGGCGGCGATGAGTCGCTGCGCATCCTGGCTGAGCATTTGCGCTCGACCAGCCGATTCGGCACCGATGATGTTGCGCGTTGGGGCGGCGAGGAATTTGCGATCCTGCTCTCTGATACCGGACACCAGTCTGCCGTACGCGTCGCTGAGCGCCTGCGCCGCCAGATCGAAACCCTGCGGGTCAATTACAACGACCATCAGATCCATCTGGAAGCCAGTATCGGTGTCATCGCCTGCCGCAAGCGCGAAACGCTGGAGCAAGCCATGCAGCGCGTCGACCTGTGCCTGCGCCAGGCCAAGTCGCAAGGGCGCAACCGGATCACGGTCTATCCGGAAGATATGGCCGCGACTTCGGAAAAAGCTTCAGTCGCCTGATCCTGAACAGGCGCACAAGACCCACCTCACCCTTTTCAGTCCTTGCTCAAAACGTTACCGATACCCGGTGCGTCCAATTTGACGCGTCGTGGACCTCTGCAGCGCCTGAAGACTGAGGGGCCACGAGAATGTGAGGTCTCGGGAGGGCTGAATGCTGAACATACTAACGCGAACGTGGGTACTGGTCGGATTGTTCATCGCCATGTTGGCGATCGGATATTCCTTTTCTTTTGTCCAGGAGGCCGCGGGCGGCGCGTTGCTGGACACGCTGGGAACCGGCGCGGAGGCGAAGGCCCGCCTCGCCGAAATGAGCGCAGACCAGAAGACAGCGCATTTCTGGGGAACGGTGCTGAATGACACCGCCTACCCATTTGCCTATGGCGGATTGCTGATCGGACTGATCTGGCGGTTCGCGGGCACGCTTCGCCGCTGGTTTGTCTTCCCTGCCTTCGCCGTCATCGTCGTCGACCTTACCGAGAACACGACTCAGGCGCTGGCACTTTCCGGCAATGAGGCGCTGATTGGTTTGAAGGACGTCCTGACACCGACCAAGTTCGGATTGTTCGCCCTCGCCGCCGTCCTGGCTCTGATCAGCATTGGTCTTGCAATCCTGCGGCACTTCAGAACGCGAAACAGCGAAGGTTGACCAAGTAAAAAAACGGCGCCGTTTCGGGCGCCGCTTTCGTGTTCAATCGATGTGAAAGAAGTTGGCCTAGCTCGCTTCTTTCTTCGCCTCACTCTCCAGGCCATATTCGCGAACCTTGCGATACAGCGTCGAGCGGCCAATGCCGAGACGACGCGAGACTTCGCTCATATGCCCGGCATAATGCTCGATGGCATAGGCAATGAGATCGCGTTCGACGTCTGACAGGCTGCGAACTTCACCCTCTTCGACGAAGGCCACCGGCGCGCCCCCCACGGCCGGTGCCACGTCGTTCGCAACCTTGGGCTGCGAAGGAACTTCAGGCAAAGATGCGATTTCAGGCATGACGCCACTGATCTGCGGGAAGTCGTGCGGCTGCAAATGATCGCCTTCGCACAGGATAACTGCACGGAAGACCGCATTTTCCAGCTGTCGGACATTGCCCGGCCAGTCAAAGGCCGTGAGCATTTTCAACGTGTCCTCAGCGGCGCCGACAATGCGCGTCCCTTCCGAGGCGTTGAAGCGACCGATGAAGTGATCGACCAGAGCCGGAATGTCTTCCACGCGCTCCCGCAGGCTTGGCATTTCGACCGGATAGACGTTCAGGCGATAGAACAGGTCTTCGCGGAACGCGCCTTCCTTGACCCGTTGGGCCAGGTCACGGTTGGTCGCTGAAATGATGCGGACATCGACCTTGACCGGGCGGCGTGCACCGACTGGATCGACTTCACCTTCCTGAAGCGCGCGCAGCAGTTTAACCTGCATATCGAGCGGTAGCTCACCAACCTCATCGAGGAACAGTGTGCCGCCATCGGCTTCAACAAACTTACCAGGCGAGCGCGAGACCGCACCGGTAAACGCGCCCTTCTCGTGACCGAACAGGATGCTCTCAACCAGATTTTCCGGGATTGCCCCGCAATTGACGGAAATGAATGGCTTTCCGGCGCGGTCTGATGCGCCCTGGATGCAACGGGCGATGACTTCTTTACCGACGCCGCTTTCGCCGAGGATCAGAACCGGAATGTCTGAGGCGGCGGCGCGCTGCCCCAGGCGGATCACCTGGCGCATCACGGGTGCGCTGGCAATCATGTCGTCAAAGCCCATACCTCCATCGGCCTTGCGCGTCAGACGCTTCACTTCTCCCGTCAACGACGACAGTTTCAAAGCGTTCCGGATTGAGACGACTACGCGCTCAGGGCTGGCAGGCTTAACCACAAAATCGACCGCTCCGGCGCGCATGGCCGCGACAATGGTGTCGATGCCGCTGGTCGCAGTCAGCATGATCACGGGCAGGTCCGGACGACGCTCGACCAGCATCTCCAGCGTTTCCATTCCGGACAGGCCTGGCATGGTCAGATCGAGCAGAACGACATCGGCGCCAGCATTCGCATCGGTCGCAATGGCGACACCAGTTTCACCGTCTGGCGCGGTGCGGCAAGCAAAGCCCGCTTTCTCAACAGCCGCCGTCAATAGGCGACGCTGGGTCGGATCATCATCGATTACCAGAACGGTCTTTGCCATTTTTATCCCTCAACTCCACAACGCGGAACGGCGCGTGGTTCATTACGCTACGCCCCGTTATGGCACATAGAGATGAGGTTATGGTTCAGCTGATCGTTTGAATTTTATCGAATTTTACGCGAGATCGGCCGCAGTTTTGAAGACCGTACCCCGCCAACCGGAACGATCAAATGGGCGCCAGCGCCCCTCGGGTTGAGCCAATCGATCAGCGACAGCGACCATGACCAATGGGTTCACGCCAAGGCCGACATGACTGGCTGGAACCACAATATTCTCGGTCTGCTCGCCCTGCGTAGGACACTGCACCGAGCCACGCCATGAGACGACGCCATCCGTGCGGGTGAGAATCGACGTGGTCGGCACCGGCGGGGCTTCGGCAAGATTGCGATAACGACCTTCCTGTTCTGGCGCCGTTTCCCTGCCATTGATCGCTTCAAACAACCGACTTGGCGCTGCATGACGGCGATCATTTGAAATCGGACTGCCGAGCGACACCACGATCCGAACGATATCCGGGTGCATTTTGGCGAGTTCTCGCGCGAAAACACCGCCGAGGCTCCACCCCACGATAGACAGTTTCTCGCCATTCTCGTGATAGATTCGCTCCACCAGGTCCGACATTTCGCGTTCGCGATACTCGTTGAACTTGACGTTTCGGCCGAGGCCCCAGCCATAGGATTTGTAGCCGAGGTCATCGAACAAACGCCGCATCGGACGGGTCGATCGGTCGCTGGCCATGAACCCCGGTAGGACGAGCACCGGATGCCCGTCGCCCTTGGGTAGATTGCGCATGCTTTTTCGGAACAGACTGAAAGCGCCAAATTCGAAAATCGCCCGCCCTTCTGTAAGAGTCCAGAATGGGTGTGGCGGTCTCGCCATCGTCGCTGCAACCATAATTTAGCCTCCCGTCTGCCGCTTTTTTGCGGTCTGATAAATCAACATGGTCCGTATTGATTTACCTGACAAGGCTAGAAAATGATGCCTATTTCCTTAACCAGCTCTTACTTTGGCCTTGGAAGCAGTCGATTTCTTGGTGGAGCCAGCACGCGGTTTCCGCTTGGTTTTGGCACGAGCACTGCCTGAAGCCGCCGCCTTTTTTGGGGCCGGTTCTGGCTTTGGTGGCGTCAGGTCGATCCCGGCCAATGCAGCCATTTCCTCAAAGCTTTCCCAGATGCATTGAGCGTAGAATTCCGGGTCCTTCACAATCTCGCGATCGGCGGTGAAAGTGATGGTCGCTTCGTTCACATAGCTTTGCACGACATGGCCGAGTGCCATTCCATCAAGCAGACAAAGAAGTCCTTGCATTGAAACGAGTTTTGCCCCGGCCTGATAGATCGGAACCGGCGGTCCAGGCACGTTTGTGACGACCGTATTGATCACCGGACGGGCCATGTAATTGGCAACGCCAAGACGCGAATAGAGCTGCGCGCCGAGCGCCATGAACAGTGCGGGTGAAACCTTGCTCGCTTCGGTCATCTGACGAGCGCCGAGGGCGCTGGTCATTTCCTTCGAACGGCTGGTCTGATCGAACACATATTCCATCCGCTCAACCGGATCGGCGATATGGGTCCCCAATGGAGCAATCATGGCCGAAACCTGGTTGCCCATAGTGTTCTTCTCGCCTTCCGTTCGAACCGAGATCGGTGCCATCGCGGTCATGGTTGTCTTCGGCAAGTCATTGTGATGCCTCAGGTATTTGTTCAAACCGCCGCCAATGATGGTCAGCATCACATCATTGACCTTGGCCCCTTCGACCAGACCACGCAGCGCCTTGATATGCGCCAACTCAAAAACTTGCCCATCGACGACGCGATGCGGTGAAATCTTGGTATTGAAGCGTGTTTTCGGAGCTTCGATCGCGGCCTTCAGACCAAAGTCGCCGCGAATCATGCCGCGAGCAGCGCGGTACATTCCGGGTACCGCTTGAGCAGAAACGCCCAATTGGCGGATCGGATTGAGCCAGGCCCGTGCATAGCCTTTCGCAAACATGCCAACCCGGTTCGGGTATTTTTCCGGCTTCCAATCATCCGGTTCATTTGGCGGCGTCACGTCGGGTTTTGGTGTGTGCAGCGCCTGCATGAGATCAATGCCGGACATGCCGTCAATCGCAGCATGGTGGACCTTTGAGACGATCGCATAGGATCCTTTCGGGATCCCTGGAATATTATCCAGCCCTTCAACCACCGTCATTTCCCATGGTGGACGAGACAGGTCCAGCGGCCTGGCAAACAGGCGCGCCGCCTGGATGTTGAGCTGACGCATGTCCCCCGGCTTTGGCAAAGCGACGTGACGGACATGGTATTCCAGATCGAAGTCAGCGTCTTCGACCCAATAGGGATAATCGACATTGAACGGGACCTTGACCAGCTTCTGCCGCATCGTCTTCGAGAAGCGCATGCGCTCTTCATAGAACCGCAATATGTCCTTGAACCGGACAAACCCGCCCGGTGCCGTCGATGGGTCGTAAATCAAGATCGACCCGATATGCATTGGTGAACTCGGCGTTTCCATCGCCACAAACGAGGCATCCATGCCTTGCAATTGTTCCATCACTTCCTCCAGAGCCGGTGCCCGCTATTTGCTGTCATCGCCTTTACGGTAAACCGGATAAGGAAACTATGACGGTTTGTATTCAATTTGACCAGTCTTGCTCCCGTTTCAGGGGAACTTTCAGCCAACAGTCATCGCTGAGTTGAACAGTCCGGGTGCGTCCAAACAAAGTTTCAAAGCAGACCACCCCTGAACTCGAGATGCCCTTACCATCGCGGTGTCTCATTTCAACCCCTCAAAGACAAAGTCGATTTAGACATGATCTAAATTGTGTTAGCGGAAAGAGTCGGGGGAGAATTCGCGCGTGGAAAAGACGATTTCAAAATCCAGTGTTGTGACCTTCGTCTGCGCGATCATCTTCTTTGACGCGGTGGGGTTCGGACTGCTCATGCCGATCATGCCGGAACTGCTCGCAGACGTCGCCGGGCTGTCGATCAGTGAAGGCGCCACGATTGCCGGTCTGCTGCTCACAACATTCGCGATCATGCAATTCATCTTCGCCCCGATCCTCGGCGGCCTCAGCGATCGGTTCGGACGACGACCCGTATTGCTGATCGCCCTGCTCGGCTTTGCCATAGACAGTTTCATCATGGCCTGGGCTCCCAGTCTGACCTGGCTGTTTATTGCGCGCCTGGTGTCCGGCATTTGCGGCGCCACGTATGCGGCGGCCTATGCCTGCCTGGTCGACGTCTCGGAACCGGATGAGCGGGCCAAGTTTTTCGGGTTTGCGGGTGCGGCCCTCGGCCTCGGATTCATCTTCGGACCAGCCCTGGGCGGGTTGCTGGGGGAGTATTGGGTTCGCCTGCCCTTCATCGCGGCGGGCGTGCTGGTCTTCATCGTCGCGCTGTGGGGCTATTTCATGTTCCCGGAAACCCTGAAACCAGAGAACCGCAGGAGCTTTTCTCTGGCGCGTGCCAATCCGCTTGGCAGTCTGATCTCGATCGCCCGACACCCGAGTGTGCTGATCGTCCTCGCCGCGCTATTCCTTATCCAGCTCAGCAATCATTCCTATTCGAGCATATGGGCCTTTTACACCGCAGAAGTGGCGGGTTGGTCGCCCTTCCTGATCGGGCTGTCGGTCAGCGCGTATGGATTCGGCATGGCCGCCGTGCAAGGCGCATTTACCGGCCCGGTCATTGACCGGTTTGGCGAAGTGAAAGCGGTCTATTTCGCGGTCATTGTCGGCATTGTATCGTTCGGAATTCTCGCGGTCGCGACGTCTGGGGTGCACATCTATCTGGCCATTGCGATCGGTGTGTTTTCCGCCTTTCTGAGCCCGGCCCTGCAATCCCTGATGACCAGCCGAACGCCAGCGGACTCACAAGGTGAGCTGCAGGGCGCAATCACCAGCCTGTATAGCCTCGCATCGATTATCAGCCCGGCGGCCATGGCCTTCATCTTTACCGCATATACAGATGAGCCCGGCTTGTATCTGCCGGGCGCACCTTTCGTTCTAGCGGCCGCACTCATCATCGGTGCGGCGGTGATTTTTGCGTTCGCAGCCCGGCGACTTGCGAAGGAGCCGCTGGCCCCGGCGCAAGCGACGGACGCGGTTGCCGAAACGTTCGACTAGACGCGTTCGATAATGATCGCAGGCGCCATGCCGCCAGCAGCGCACATGGTCACCAGGCCATACTTTCCGCCGGAGCGTTCGAGCTCATCGAGCGCCGTGCCGATCAGGATCGACCCGGTCGCGCCGATTGGATGTCCCAGAGCCATGGCGCCGCCATTGATGTTCACTTTCTCACGATCGAGATCGAGGTGGCGGATGAACCGCTCCGCGACCACAGAGAAGGCTTCATTGATTTCCCAGACATCAATATCGTCCTTGGAGAGGCCGGCTTTGTCCAAAACCTTCTTCGCCGCATTTACCGGCGCATTCAGCATCAGGGTCGGGCAGTCACCCATGTTTGCGGTGGCGACGATGCGCGCACGCGGTGTCCAGCCATTCTTGTCGACGGCGTCCTGAGACGCGAGAAGCAGAGCGGCTGCCCCATCGACCACGCCGGACGAGTTGCCCGCATGGTGGACGTGATTGATCTTGCCTTCCAGCTCTGGATATTTCTTGGTGACCATCGTGCCATACGTATTGCCCTGGTCGTCGACTGGGATGTCCATGAACATGTTGAACACAGTCTTCAGGCCGCCGAGGCTTTCCATCGTCGTGCCCGGGCGCGGGAACTCTTCCTTGTCGAGCGCGAGGCTGCCGTCCGGGTTGTGCACCGGGACCACGGACTTATCAAAACGGCCTTCGGCGATGGCGCGAGCCGCCCGTTCCTGGCTGACCACAGCCAACTGGTCGACGGCTTCACGGTCAATGCCTTCCAGCGTCGCGATCGCATCCGCGCAAACGCCTTGTTGCGATTGAGGATGTTTCTCGCGCAAGCTCATATTGCCCGCGTCGAGCATTGGCGGGACCTTGGGATCGGCCGTCGCTGAGGTGTAGCTCATCATCTCGGTGCCGCCGGCGATGACAACATCTTCCATGCCCGACATAACCTGCGCGGCAGCCAAGTTGACGGTGGTAATGCCAGACCCGCAGAAACGGTCGAGCGTCACACCGGATGCCTTGACGTCGAACCCGGCGTCGAGCGCGGCCATACGGCCAAGGTCGGCGCCTTGGGCGCCGCGCTGTGAGCTCGTCCCCCAGATAATATCATCTACTTCGGCCGTGTTGACGTCATTGCGATCACGGATCGCGGACAGCACCGTCGCGGCGAGGTGTTGAGGATGAAGGTGCGCCAATGCGCCCTTGCCTTGCTTTCCGATTCCGCGCGGGGTGCGGCACGCATCAACGATATAGGCTTCAGCCATCTTGGGTCTCCGTTATCAAGAATATGCCGGAGATATGCTTTACGTGCACGTCAACTGCAAGCCGTGACGTTGCGTGATCAGACGTAAGGACAGGCCTATATCGGAACGCTAGTGATCATTGTAGCTGTCGCGGTCGAGAACCTTGTTGAGCTCCATGAAATAACCGTCCCGATCGAAAAGATAGCACGTCCGCACCACGATCGGCTCCCCATCGCCGCGAGCGGGATAGGTCGTATTGCTGGCCTCGGTGGTCACCTTGATCTCTGGCAGCTTCGCGGCGGCCTCACAGTGTTCGTCCACCTTCTCTGTATTGAAGACCAGAATGGCATCACCAATGCCCATACGCTCAGGTGCGTGCGCCCGTTCCAGCGGTGGGTCGATCCATTGCAGCAGGCCAACCCAGCCAACCCAGCTATCGTTCGAGCTGATCAGGACCAGCCGCGCGCGCGCCCCGGGTTCACCAGCCGGAAGGGCGACACCGCTCATCGTGACCTCTGCATCATAATTGACTTCGAATTCGAGCACGTCCCGATACAGTTTCAAGGACTCGTCAATATCATCGACAATCAGAGACACGCGCCTGAGGTCGGTCGGAAAGGCCTGCTCAGCCGCGTCCGGGGCGGCTACGATCGTCGCGATGGATCTGTCTGCCTGTTCCGGCGTGGCGCATGATGTTGCCAGAGCCAAAGCCCCCAGCGCTAAAATCCCGTGTTTCATCCTTATCTCCTGACCCGTTTCCGAACAGGTCAGTTGTGAGCCAGAGAGGACCTCGGGTCAAATGATATATCTTTTCCGAAGCGTGGTCGCGCCTTTAGCTGCGATCGGCCTTGCCGCCTTTCAGGATGAAGCGTCGGTCGCAATACATGCACTCGACCTCATCATCGGCGCCCATTTCATACCAGACCAATGGGTGTCCCAAGGCTCCGCCGCCACCATTGCAAGAGACTTTGCGGGTTTCCACCATCACGATTTCCGGATTCTTGAAGGAGGGTGTCTTGGTCATGGACAATGGTTCTCTTCCCCAGCGTGAAATTGCCAAACGGGCGGCACACCCGCTAGCTAGGCCTGACGACGAGTCGCGTCAATGCGGCGCGTGTCATGATAAGGCGCATGCCTGAAAAACAAAAGACTTAGCGAATCCGATCCACCTTCTTATATGGACGATCCAGAGCGCGAGGAGCCCCGCATGCAAACTCCAGAATATGCCATCGAAGCGATTGGCCTGGAAAAGATCTATCGCGCATCCGGCAAGCTGCCAGAGATGCGGGCGCTTAAAGGCATAGATCTCAAGATCAAGCGTGGCTCCATGTTCGGTCTTCTGGGCCCGAACGGTGCGGGTAAGTCGACCTTTATCAACATCCTGGCGGGTCTGGTCACCAAGACCTCCGGTACGGCGCGCATCTGGGGCCTGGATATCGACAAGCATCCGCGCTCCTCGCGCGCGGCGATCGGTGTGGTGAACCAGGAAATCACCATGGACCCGTTCTTCACACCGCTTCAGGCGCTGGAGCTTCAGGCCGGATACTATGGCGTGCCGAAAACCGAACGTCGCAGCATGGAAATCCTCGCCGCTGTCGGCCTGGACGACAAGAAAGACGCCTATGTGCGGCAATTGTCGGGCGGGATGAAGCGGCGCCTGATGGTCGCAAAAGCCCTGGTGCACAACCCGCCAGTCCTGATCCTGGATGAGCCTACGGCGGGCGTGGATGTCGAGTTGCGGCGATCGCTCTGGGCCTATGTGCGTGAGCTACATGCCAATGGCACGACGATCATTCTGACGACGCACTATCTCGAAGAAGCCGAAGAGCTGTGCGACGAGATTGCGATTATCAGCCATGGCGAGGTCTTGGCTCAGGAGCCGACTCCGCAATTGCTGGCCCGCCTTGATCAACGCCTTCTCAAGATCACCCCGAAGCAACCGCTTTCCGCAATCCCGGACGCACTTTCCGATCTCAGTGCTGAACTGTCGGCAGACGGTGTTCTCAATATCACCTTCCGAAGCACAGAAACCGGGATTGGCCGCCTGCTCGAGCGTGTGCGTGAAGCCGGGATTGGGGTTGCCGATCTCTCGACCGAGCAACCCAATCTGGAGGATGTCTTCGTCGCGATGACGACGGAATCCGCCTAGCTGTTCTTGACTAGCCGCAATTCAATTCGCTTCAGTTCGCGCAGGACATTGAGATGGTTCATGCGCATCCAGAACCAGACTTTGATCAGGCCCACGCCCAGGCTCGCCCAGCCGAACAGCGCGCCCCAGAGGATAACCATTTTCAGGTTCTCCGCCTGCAGCATGTTATAGCCCGCCCACAAGGACAGCGCGAAGATCAGGAAGCTGATCAGGAAGGCAAACGCCGTCCAGTATCGTAACGGCCCGCTAAACGTCATGCCCATTTGCTGGAACAGACCCACATCGTCTTCCAGCTCTTTCAGGAACGCCTCATCATCGGCGCTCAGGCTGCTCATCAAGCGATCTTCAAAACTACTCATCAGTCTCTCCTTTCAGAGTTGATTTCAGGTGTTGCCGCGCATGAAAAATACGCGATTTAGCTGTCCCGACAGGTACGCCCGTCACGGCAGCAATTTCGTTCAGGCGCAGCCCTTCGCCAAAATAGAGAAGGGCCGCGAGGCGATGATCCTCGCTGAGCGCCGCCAGCGCCTGATCAATCTCGACCCGCAATTCTCCGCGCGCCGGCTGGGAGGGCTCTGGTGCGCTTTCCAGCGGCGCGCTGCGACCCCGGCGCTTCTGCGCACTGCGAATCCGGTCAACACACTTGCGCCGCAGGATCCCGAACGCCCAGGCCGGAAACATGGCGGGGTCTGACAAGCGAGGCCATCCGCGGCAGATCCCGGTCCAGGCCTCCTGCACAGCCTCTTCGGCCTCGTTGCGGTCCCGCAGCATACGAAGCGCGGTACGCATCAGGCGCGGATACCAGCGCGCCGCCAGCCGATTGGCCGCCTGACGATCACCGGAACGCGCGAGCGTCACCAGCAATTCGTCATAGACGCGATCTGTCTCCTGCCTCGCCATTCATGGCCTCCACAAGGGTTGCATAAGGATAGTCGCAGCAGCTGCCAAAAAGGTTCAACCTCACCCTGAGAGATGGCTTAACGCCGCCCCGCATTCGGATACTGAAAAGGGGAAGTGACATTATTGGAGGCTCAACGGTGGAATACAAAGACGTGGTGATGGGACGACGCAGCATTCGCGGGTACCTGGACAAGCCTGTTCCGAAGGAGACGATCAAGGACGTTCTCGAAATGGCGATGCGGGCCCCGACCTCGCTGAACACCCAGCCCTGGAACTTCTACGTGGTCACCGGCGAACCGCTGGATCGCATTCGCGCCGGAAATGTCGAGCGCAATCTTGCCGGTATCCCGGACACGCGCGAGTTTCGCAAAGGCCCCGGCTATGAGGGCGCGCACCGCGAACGCCAGATCGGAATTGCCATTCAGCTCTTTGAAGCGATGGGCATCGAACGCCATGACAAGGAAAAGCGTCAGGACTGGGTTCTGCGCGGGTTTCGCCAATTCGATGCGCCGGTCTCCATTGTGGTGACCTATGACAAATCCATCCACGGCTCCGACATCGCGCCGTTTGATTGCGGCGGGGTCGTCAACGCTCTGGTCAATGCCGCCTGGTCGAAAGGGCTTGGCTGCGTGATCAATTCGCAAGGCATCATGCAGTCTCCAGTTGTCCGCGAACATGCGGGCATTCCGGAAGATCAGGTCATCATGATCTGCGTCGCCATGGGCTGGCCGGACGATAGCTTTCCCGCCAATGCGGTCGTTTCAACCCGTAAGCCGGTCGAGGATGGCGCCGTGTTTGTCGGGTTTGAGGACTAAGTCGCCTCTGCTGTGCGTTCCGAAGCGATCTCGGCGATCCAGGGCAAATGCTCCCGGCCGACGAAGATCTGTTCCTCGATGACATAGGCGGGCGCGCCGACAATGCCTGCCTCTTCCGCAGCAATCTGCGCGCGGACGAGATCGTCTTTCGCACGGCCCAGATCGCCGTCATATGAAGCGCCGATACGGTTGAGCAGATCAGTCACCACAGTCTCATCGTCGAGATCCTGATGATCCGTCCAGTAGGCTTGGAACGCCGCCTGAATGTAAGGCAGCCGGTCGCCCGCCACGTTCAGCAGGGTGCCAAGCGCGAGATCACTCTCCCCCAAGGGTTCTGGGTAGCGAAGGTCAATGCCCTGATGAGCCGCGTATTTGACATTCAACGCGCGCTGGGAGGCGGCCCGAACGCGTCGATGGCTCTCCCCGACCGTCTCTTCCTTTCCGAGTTTCGGAACATCGCGCTCGACCGTGCGAAACGGACGCCAGTCAAGCTCCAGGCCGAGGCGGTCGGCGAGTGAAATCGTCGGCGCAATGGCGAGATAAGCGGGCGCGGATTTGAAATCGATATAGACAGTCAGCATCAGGCAATCTCATACGCTATATCTGGAGCGGGCCCCTCGCGACCGGACAGGGCCCAGCGGAGATAAGGAATGTGCTCACGTCCGAACAGGATATCCTCGCCCAGCACATAGGTCGGCACACCATAGATCCCGTTCGGATGGAATTGCGGCTGCAATTCATCATGCAAGGCGCCGCCCGCGCCTTCCACAAAGGCGGCAAAGCCTTTCGAGGAAACACCCGCCATCTCCAGGCAAGTCTCAACCACGGCCCGGTCCTCAATATCGAGTTCGCGCCGCCAGAAAGGTGGATAGACGGCCTCCAGATAGGCGCCCAGCCGGTCGCGCGCCGTTTGCATCACCCAGAGGATACCGATATTTGGCAGCCGCGAGTCCCAGATCTTTTCCGTTCCCTTGAGCATCAGCCCTTGCCGCTCCGCATAGCGCCGGGCATCGCGATACGAGTACCGAATGGCATTCCAGGTCCGCTGGCTTCTGCCCTCTGAGGCGACGACCTTGCCTTTCTTCTTTTCGGCTGAGCCAAGATAGCTCGGTATGTCCAGAGTCAGCGGGCGCCAGTCGAATTGCAGGCCCAATTCCGCTTCCAGAGCGAGGGTCGGCCTGATCGCAACAAAGGCGTACGGGCTCTTGATGTCGATATAGACGATCAGGGGCGCATCGCTCTTCAGGACATGCATACAGACTACTCCCAACGGGTGGGAGCGTCATACGCAGATCCCGCCCGTTCGGGCAATCCTGTTTTCAGATGCGTCTAGCGAATGGATAGGTCGAACAATCACCCACAGATAGCAGGGTCTGGTTGGTTTTCGATCTCGATGTCTCGAAACAAGGCCCCTGCCCGTTCATGTGCAGTGCCGCGAATGCGCAGCACTACATGGCCGTCCTGCAAGGGGGCGTCGTCATGATACTCCACCGCCGTTTCGCCATCGACAGCGAACCAGACGCGAGATCCCACCCGCCCGAACTCGACTGAAGAATATTTCCCCATTTCGACAAAGTGCTCGCTCGCAGGGGACAGCAGTTCATTTCCGGGCTCCGGGAAGCGGCGGAGAAACGGGCCTTCACGGCTGTGCGGCGCGGCGTGATAGATGAAATTGTACATGCTCGGGGTCTCGAACATGTAAGTGACATTTGCATCATAGCCTTCCGGGAAGGTCAGCTCTTCGCTGTCCAGACTGGTCGTCGCAAGATTTGTCACCAGGGCTGTTGCGGCGCGCAAGGGCATGACATCGAACCGCACAATAATATCTCCACAATAGGCGTTCGGGCTGACCAGCATGACGCCAACGGAGTCATCGCTTTCAGACATGACGATCTGGCTGTGATAGGTCGACAGTTCCCCAGAGCCATAAAACGGCCATCGCGCGACGTGGCGCGCCTTGAAGGTTGTGACTGAGCCGTCTGCTTCGACCGACCCTGCATCCGACTGCGCCGCGTGAGACGTGGCAATCAGTCCATGTAACGCCAAAACACCACCGCAAATGGCGGCCGCGCCGCCGACAAATTTTCTGATCTGATTTTTGTGCACGGATGACCTCCTGATGGTTTCAAACCACAGCTTAAAAATAGCGGTCGGAGAGCACATTGTGTGGATGTCTCAATCTTGAGGTTCGAATCCTGTCAGCGCGCCTTGCAGGCGCCCGAAAAATGCTTGTACGCTGCAGCAAATGGAGGCGCGCCATGCTCAACGCTATTCGAGACTTTGGACAGGATGGAGCGGTCTTGCTGCTCGGCCTGTCGGTGGGTGCAGCCTGGATCGTGACCATCGTCGCGCCGAACGCGTCCTATGATCATCTGAACGCCAACAATGCCGACAAACATGTGCGTGAGCTGCTCAGGTCCGCCTCGGATCCGATTGGGGCGCTGTTGCTGGGCGCCGCCGCCCTGTCCTTGCTCGGCGGGGCGCTGATCGCCGGGATCACCGCCCTGCTCGCCGCGTTTGGCTTCTTCACCAATCGCTGGACACTGGCAAACTTCAAACGCGGAGAAACGCCGCCCGACGCGAACGAGAAGCGCAAGGCGCAGAGGGTGATCGCGGTCAGCCTGACCTTGATTTTTGCCCTCGTCGCTTCGGCTGCAGCGGTCCTTGCCGTTCTCGGGATCTAGGAGACGGGCTCTTCTTCGGTCTCAACCGGGAAGCGTGGTCCGACAATCTCGTCGATAATCTCCAGACCGACGCGTTGGTCTGAAAGTTTGCGCAGGGCCTTGAGGAACTCCCCACCGGCCGTCACGCCATCCGCGCTGTACGCCACTGACAGTTCTGCCGCCTTCGCATAGTGGCCTTGCGCGGTCTGAAAGTCAGACGTCGCTTCTGCACAGGCACCAAGATTGTGAATCACGGCCGGCGCGTTTGGATACTCTTCGGCCATGCCCGTCCACATGGCGCACGACGTGAACGGATCCTTGGAAGAGATTTCCAGCGCCTGCTCAAAGCGCGGATCGGCGCGCGCCACCGGATCGAGGGCCTCGGTAATAAAGGTTGCACGTACCGTCGCGTTGCGTGGAGCAATGTCGTTACGGATCGGACGCAGCGTCTCGAACAGCGCTTCGCGGATCAGATCTGGTGGCGCATCGAAGACGCCAAAGCCAGCAATATGACTCCCGTCCAGGCCGTGGCGACGACGCTTGCGCTTCAGTTTCTTGTCATAAACACCGTCATAAACACCGGTTTCATAACAGGTTTCTCTCGACGCATCGCCGCCATAAGCGCCCGAAAAGACGACTTCACCGGTATCGGCATCGACCAGACGCGGGTGCGCAGACACGGAGACGCGCTCTTCTACGCAGAGCTCCTCCACGTCGACCCGGGTCTCGCAATCGAACAGGCCATCCCATTCGATGCATTTGCTGGTCGTGTGGTGGTATTCATTCCAATCATAGGAATCGACATCGATATGACCGGTGTAAGTCCCGGCAGGGGTTTCGCCGGGCACGCCATAAGAGAAATCGGCCAGGGTAAACCAGGGCGACCCGTCAAACACGGTGTTCAGAAGCATGGATTCGAATTGGCTGGCATACCATCCTCCCGCTGGCCCACGAAATCGATCGACCTGGACGGTGCGCGTTTCGGCAGCCGCCACGTTTTGCGGCATGAGTCGCGCTTCGTAATTTATCCCGGGGGTTGTACACGCCGCCGTACCGACCAGAGCGCAAGTCGTTGCAAACAAGGTGTTTTTCATCGGATTCGTCCCATTGTCCTGCACGTCAGTGTGCGCGCGTCGGTGTGAATGCTCCCTGAATACATTAGGAAAATTAAAGGGCCAAATCTTGCCGCGGGGTCAGACTTGCGAGCGCGGGATCGAATTCGCACATTCCCGATCAATCCCAGGCCCGATCAATCCAAGGCCCGATCAATCGAAAGAAGGACTCATTCATGTCTGATACAGCCCCGCTGTTTGAACCGCTCAAGATTCGCGGTCTGACCATTCCAAATCGCATCGTCATGGCCCCGATGACACGCTCATTCTCGCCAGGCGGTGTACCGGGTGAGAATGTCGCCGAATATTATGCGCGCCGCGGCGATGCCGAAGTCGGCCTGATCGTGACCGAGGGCACAACGGTTGATCGCGGCGGGGCCTCGAACGACCCGAAAGTGCCGAACTTTCATGCCAATGATGCGCTTGGCGGTTGGGCCAATGTGGTTGACGCCGTGCACAAGACGCCAGGCAAGATTGCCCCGCAACTTTGGCATGTCGGGATGATGCGCAAGCCCGGAACCGGACCAGATCCGGAGGCAGTTTCAGACAGCCCGTCCGGCCGTACTCACACCGGCAAGCAGGTTCAGCCTGAACCAACCGAGAGCGAAGTTGCCGATATGGTCATGGCCTATGCCAAGGCCGCTGGTGATGCCAAACGCCTCGGTTTCGACGCCATCGAAATCCACGGCGCACACGGCTATCTGATCGACGAGTTCTTCTGGAATGTGATGAACACGCGCGAAGACAAGTTTGGGGGCGACCTGGTCGGCCGTGCAACCTTTGCCGGCGAGATCATTCGCGAATGCCGCAAGGCTGTTGGCGACGATATGCCGATCATCCTGCGCTTCTCGCAATGGAAACAGCAGGAATATACAGCGCGCCTCGCGAGCACACCGCAGGAGCTGGAGCCTTTCCTGCAAGTCTTTGCTGATGCAGGCGTCGATGCTCTGCACGCCAGCCAGCGACGTTGGTGGGAGGCAGAATTCCCCGAAATTGACGGCGAAGACGGCCTCAATCTCGCTGGGTGGTGCAAAAAGTTGACGGGCCTCACGTCGATCACCGTCGGATCGGTCGGTCTGTCATCTGACTTTATCGGTGCCTTCGCCGGACAAGGCTCGAAGACCCGTCCCATTTCTGATGTGATTGAACGGCTCGACAGAGGCGAGTTTGACCTGGTCGCCGTCGGACGCGCGCTCTTGCAGGACCCGTTCTGGGCGCAAAAGATCAAGGATGGGCGCGTCGACGAACTCGACGATTATGACGCGAAAGCACTGGCGACTCTGTACTAAGTCATCCAATCTCTGAGCAGGCGCGTAGACAGGGCAAAAGAAAGGTCCTGTCCCATGCGCCTCTCAGATCTGTTTGCCCCGACGCTTGCCGTTGCCACCAGCGCCGCTGTGACCACCGGTTGCGTGACTGGTCCCAGTCTCGACGACTATTCCGAAGCACCGCGAGACCTGGTGCTGGAAGACTATTTCAAGGGCAAGACGGCCGCCTATGGTGTGTTTGAAGACCGGTTCGGAAAAGTACGGCGCAGTTTCAAAGTCGACATTACTGGCACCGTGCAAAATGGGGTCCTAACGCTCGATGAGCGTTTCATCTATGATGACGGAGAGCGCGACACGCGCGTCTGGGAAATCGAAATCCTGGGCGACGGCGCCTATCGCGGGACCGCCGGAGACGTGCCGGAATATGCCGAAGGTCGGGTCGTCGGAAACACATTCAACTGGAAGTACAAAGTCGATCTCAAAGTGGGCGACAGCGTCTGGAATGTCGGCTTTGACGATTGGATGTACCTGCTCGAGGACGGCGTGCTGATCAATCGCGCTTATGTGACCCGGTTCGGCATCCGCATTGGCGAAGTGACCATTGCGTTTCAACAGGTGGACTAGCGCCAGCCCGACTTAAAAGTTGACGCCTGCGTCATTTTTTGAGATAAGGGTGTATGCAGCAGGTTATCAAAGCGATTTTTCAACTCGGCCCGCTCCTGTTCGGATTTGGCTTCGTCGCACCGCTGTGCGCACAGATCATTCAAGCGCTCTCATGGACGCCACCATTCGGGTTGACGCCATTGGTGTTCGGATTGGTCGTCGGTGGAACACTCGGCCTCTTGGCCCAGATCAGGGGGCGATGGATATGAACCAGATGCAGGACTTGTCGAACCTCTCGCAAGCCGAGCTCATGCGACTCGAGCGCGAAGTCGCCGCCCGACATATTGATAAGTTTCCGTATTTCGCGGTGTTCTGGGCATTCAGCAATTTCGCAGTATGGCTGGCGCTCTGGCCGCTGGTCTTTATGGGCATACTGCCGCTGTGGCTGGGCTTCATCATCGCGACGCTCAATATTTCGCTTTCCTATCTGCCGAGTCACGAAGCCCAACACGATATCATTGCCAAACCCGGCACTAAGCTGCGATGGCTCAACCAGCTGGTGGGACACGTCTCTACAATCCCTCTGGTCATGCCTTACAGCACGCTCAAGTGGACCCACATGGAGCACCACAAGCATGCCAATGATCCGGCGCTCGACCCTGATTATGGCACGCATGCGACCACTCCGCTTCGCGCAATCTGGAAAACGTTCGAGAACCGCCAACCTCGTTCCGAATGGATTGAGGCCTATCCAAAGACCTTGGAACGCGTCGGTCGCATTGAAGGGATCGTCCACGCGATCCTCTATCAACTGGTCTTCTATGGCGTTCTTTTTGGCTTGGCGTGGAGTGGGTATGCCATCGAAGCCGCCCTTCTCTGGTGGCTGCCTCGTCATCTCGCATTCAGCTACATCCAATACTATCTCAGCTGGGCGCCGCACAATCCTGGCCTCAGCAAAGGCCGTTACAAGGACACGCGCAGCTTCCGGTCAATCCTGGGCAATATCGGCTCGCTTGGCATGCAATACCATATCATCCACCACCTGCACCCGCGCATCCCACTCTATCGGACTCCGCGTGCCTATTGGGAGATGAAGCCGATCCTCGAAGCGCGCGGTTGCGACGTGCACGATCTCTAGACCGGTGACTGGCCGGCGAGCGTGTTGGCGATGACTTTCCAGACGGTCGAATTCGTTCCCATCGCAAAGTGCGTGCTGCGCACCACCACGTTTCGCGCATGCGGATTGTAGACATCGCGGGCGGCCTGCCAGCCGACAATCCCATCTGATTTGGAGTAGATCACGGTCAGTGGTTGCGGCAAACCCACCGAGTTGCGCGCATGCACTTCATGTTCAAATGCGTCGAGGTCGAGCCCTTCACGCATGGCATAAATCTGACCGACAGATGTGTATTTCGGGCCGCCAATGAGCGGCGTCCCCATGGTGATGATTTCGCGCACGGAGTCGCCGAACAGGCGGGCGGTTTCGCGGGCGATCACCCCGCCAAGGCTCCAGCCAATCAGGGTTACCGGCGCATCTGCCTGATCTGCCATTTGTTCGATACTTTGCCCGAATTGCCGGGTCAGTGGGTCGACATTTCCGCCATTCACGCCCAACCCCCAGGTCGAAGCGTCATATCCCAGATATCGCAAATACAGCGACAGCGGCTGCATCGAGAATTCCGGCGCCGTGAACCCTGGGATGAGCACGATCTTTCGCCCGTCCCCCCTCGGGGCCGTTGCCAAGGACGGGGTCATGAAAGGGAATTTCAGAAACTCGAGCGGCGTGCCCAGCTCTCGCAGATTCGACAGAAGACTCGGCTTCTCGCAATCTGTGGGAATATCTCTAATCATGGCTGACCTCCGTTACCCTTACCCGCTATACGGGTAAGGCTCCGCTCCAGATCAGTCCCAGAGAGTGTTTTTTTGCAGCCGCCCTACCAGCTGCCTTCATTATCCATGCTGGCCCACGGTTCTGCTGGCTCAAGGGGGGTGCCCTTTTGCAGGAGTTCCACCGAAATGCCATCCGGCGATCTCACGAACGCCATACGCCCGTCGCGCGGGGGTCGGTTTATGGTCACACCGAGGTCCTGAAAGCGCTCGCAAGCTTCATAGATATTGCCGACTCGGTAAGCGAGATGCCCGAAATTCCGGCCGCTGCCATAGTCCTCCGGATCCCAGTTATAGGTCAGCTCAACCATCGGAATGTCCATCGCCGTCGGCAAGGTATTCTCCGGGATCCCGCCACAACGTTCGATATCATCGGGTGAAGCGAGGAAGACCAGGGTAAATCGACCGGCTTCATTCTCGTATCTCAGCAATTCCTGCAGCCCGAGCCCTTCTCCATAGAATTTCAAGGCCGCATCAATATCGGTCACACGCACCATTGAGTGCAGGAATTCAACGCTCATTTGTATTGCTCCTCAAGTCGCCGGATCTCTGATCTCAGAGAGGGTGGACGATTGCGATAGTAGAAGAAAGTCGCCGCAGCCAGCAAAGCTGCGTTTATCGCCATGATGATAATAATGGTCAGAAAGTCGCCGAGAATATTGCCCAGATTCTGCTGGCGAATGGTCAGCTGAACATTGTCCTCGCCCCAGACATTCGCGTCATGCGTAAACCCGTAAAAGGCCATGACCAGAACCGGCAACAGAATGAGGGCAAGCAACGCGATCCCGCATTGATAGACCCCCAGTCTCGGGCGCTCGGCGCGGGAAAAGCTCTTGATAAATTCGTCCCGCGGCACGCTGGCGCTGAGCAGACCTTTCTCGACATTGGAATCATAGACCTGTTCGCCAAGCTCTGGCGTCTTGATCCATTTCCAGGCCAGTAACCCGCCCCAAAGCGCAATCGGGACAAACATCAGATAATAGATGCCGGTAAAATTATCGACGAACATCAGCGTCCACTCCATCCGGTGGACCAGACGGGCTTATTCCGCCGCCGTGTGCACCTTCTCATAAGTCAGCATGGCACGTTTTCGCGCCGTGCCCCAATGGTAATTATGTAACCTACCGTCAGATGCAAGCGCGCGATGGCATGGGATCAGCCAGGCAATCGTGTTTGCACCGATCGCCGTGCCCGCCGCGCGCGCAGCTTTGGGGTTTCCGGCAGCGCTTGCGACCTGTCCATACGTCCAGGTTTCTCCCGCCGGAATTTCGAGCAAAGCGCGCCAGACCTGCCGCCGGAACGGGGTCCCGTACATGGCCAGCGGCACCTCGCCACCATCGCCAAAAATCCGATCAGCCCAACGTTTGGCCTCTGCATCATCATGCTTGAAATCAGCGTTGGGGTAGCGGTTCATCATGTCTTCAAAGACCCGGTCCTCGGCATAACCAGGATGCACGAACCCGGTTTTGGCCTGGGCGCCCTCATCCGCAAAACCAAGGCCACAAAGCCCACGCGGAGAGATCAGGAAGACTCCGGTCCCAAAAGGCGTACCGGCCTTGCCAATGCTCAGACGAGCTCCATCCCCGCTGGATTTTGCTTCGCCCGGCGAAAGCGCTTCATGGGCGATGAACAGGTCATGCAGGCGCGACGGCGAGGAAAGCCCGGTCTCGAAAGTGGTGTCCAGGACGCTGGCGCCCTGGCGGAGCAGATCTCCGGCTTCTGTGTGGGCGAGCGTGGCCTGATACTGTTTGGGACTGATCCCGGCCCAGCGCGTAAACTCACGCTGAAAGTGACTGGGCGACAGACCGACCGCCTCGGCGCAGCTGCGCAGATCCGGCCAGTCGCGCCAGGTGTCGCCTAAGTGTTCAAGGGCATCCGCCATGCGCGCATAAGCAACACAGCGTTCGTCGAGCGGTTTCATCACAAGTGTCATAGCAGCTCTTTGCCAAGTCGCGAGAGGCGCTGCCACCCGTTTCTTGCGACGGCGCGCCGGTGACAGCCTGTCGCAGCATTAATTGAGAATCATTCTTGACAAATGCGCTTTGCAGTTGCAAATCGTTCTCATGATCATTTGCATCTGCCGCCGTATCAATGAACAGGGAGTGCGCGACGCTATCGAAGCAGGCGCCCGGTCCCCTGAAGCTGTGCAGGCACATCATGGCTGCAGCTTTAACTGTGGCAAGTGTCGTTGCACGATTGGCGAAGTGATCTCCGAGACGCTCGAGGCAGATGCTCAACCGCTTGAATTGATCGCGGCTGAATAGCCCGAATCATTCATTCTCTTCTTCATAACCGACCAGACGCAAAGGCCGCGCCTTGCGTCCTTCCAGCTCGGCCCATCGCACCAGTGCGTCTTCGCGCCCATACGTGATCCACAACTCCTCCGGATCGACATCGCGCACGGTTTGCGTGAGTTCGTCCCAGTCCGCATGATCGGACAATACCAGCGGCAGCTCGACGCCTCTCTGCTTGGCTCGCTGGCGCACGCCCATCCAACCCGAAGCAAAGCACGTGACCGGATCCGGGAACCGGCGTCCCCATTTGTCATTGAAACTCGCTGGGGGGCCCAGAACAATCTCGCCGCGAAACACATCGCTCTCGCCCCGCTTTCCGGGGGCGAGTGTCGCCGGACGCAGTTCGCCCAGGGCGACGCCACTGCGTTCATACAATTGGCACAGCTTTTCGAGCGCCCCATGAATATAGAGTGGGCGGTCATACCCGGCCTCCCGCAGCAAGGCGATCACACGCTGCGCCTTGCCGAGCGAGTAAACCCCGACCAGGTGTGAGCGAGCCGGAAACAGGTCGACACTGGCCAGAAGTTTGCGGATCTCCGAGCGGTCGTCCGGATGTCGAAAGACCGGCAAGCCAAACGTCGCTTCGGTGATGAAGACATGCGTGTTCGGAACCACTTCGAAGCGCTGGCAGGTCGGATCCTGGCGCCGCTTGTAGTCGCCGGTGCTGACCATGCGGAGGCCGCGCCATTCCACCACAACCTGGGCCGAGCCAAGGATATGCCCCGCGGGCGCGAGCCAGACCGTCACTCCATTGATCTCGACCATTTCCCCGAATGCCAATGCCTGACGACTTGCCGTGAAGGATTCGCCATATCGCGCGGCCATTATGTCGAGCGTTTCCTGCGTCGCCAGCACGGCGCCATGACCAGCGCGCGCATGATCGGCGTGCCCGTGTGTGATGACCGCACGGTCCACAGCACTTCGGACCGGATCGATGTAGAAATCCCCGGGCGGACAGTACAGGCCCTTGGGTGTTTCATGCAGCAGCAGGTCGGGGCGGATCATGTCTCCAGATATAACCTGCAAAGCGAATTCGAACACTGCCGCATTTCCGCCGCTTGCAGGAATTACCCAAACCGGCCTAGCGTCTCACCGTTACACACCGTGGAGTTTCCGCATGCGCCGTCTATTAGCTCTCGCCACCGGCCTCGCCCTCGCAACGTCCCCCCTGGCCCAGGCCCAGAATTCAGAGCCCAGCGAAACAACGAAACTGTCGCTTGTCGCCGGATACAAAGCGCTATTCACCTGCTCCGGTCTGTTCAGCGCCGGTCAGACGCTGCCCGAGATACAGTCCAATGAACTCAGCGGCATCTATGTCGACTACCGCCCGCTGCTGAACCAGATCTCGAGCGCAAAGATCGATCAAGACGCTCGCCTGGTTCAGGTCGAGTTTGACAATACCCTGCCCCCGCGCATCGCCGTCTGGCGCCCCGGCATTGGCTGCTCCACACTGCCGGTCGGTGCGACCGCCGACATGACGGCCTGGTTGCCAAGCTTTTCCAACATGCCCAGCATGAGCGAGCCGGACAATTCGACCGCGCTCGGCGACAATGTGACCTTGACGGAGAATACATTCGCCCTCGATCTGCTTGGGGTGCCTGTCAGTTTTGCGTTTGATGGATCGACTTACGGCCAGGGCACCCGCACCAGTGCGGTGATTGTTCTACACAAGGGCCAGGTCGTGGCTGAACAATATGATCGCGGCATCGACCGGACCACACCGCAGAGAACATGGTCGGTCGCAAAATCGCTGACCTCTACCATTATCGGCGCCGCGATCTATGACGGCATTCTCGGCCTCGACAATGAAGCCATCATTGCGGAGTTCAACAAGGGCGGGGATCCGCGCCGCCAGATCACCCTGCGCCACGTGCTCAACATGGCGAGCGGACTGGAGTCCAACAATCCAGGCTCCCGTACGGACCGGCTCTATTTCGGCGGCGCTGCGATTGCGGATCAACTCGACGACCGGTCTCTCGAAGCCGTTCCAGGGGCGCGGTTCAAATATTCCAATATCGACACATTGATCGCGATGCGCGCGCTCCGCGAAGCAATGGGCAATGACGCCGCCTATCGCGCCTTCCCGCACACGGAAGTGCTGCAGAAGATCGGCGCCCGGCACACCGTTCTCGAGACTGACTGGAATGGCGACTACATGTCCTCGTCTCAGGTCTGGATGACCGCCCGCGATATGGCGCGTCTCGGCCAGCTTTACCTGCAAGACGGCAAATGGGGCGGCGAGCAGATCCTGCCGCCGGACTGGGTCGATTTCGTCACGACGCCCGCGCCGTCCCAGCCGGGTGGAGATACCGGATATGCAGGCTCATTCTGGCTCATGAATAATGTCGATGGTGTGCCATCGGATGCGTTTGCAGGCTTCGGCAATCGCGGTCAGTACATGGTCGTGGTGCCATCCCGAGAGCTGGTCATCGTCCGTCGCGGGTTCGATGTCGCGGGCGAAGCGCGTTTCGAGATCGGCAATTTTGTCGCCAACGTTGTCGGCGCCTTTGATGCAGCGGAGCAAGCGCGCCTCGCCGCCGAAGCAGCCGCGGCAGCGCTTGCGGAAGAAGAGGCGAACTAACCAACCGGGTCCAGAAGTTTGGTGATCCGCCGCGAGACGGCTTCATCAAAATTCTGCATCATGGCCGAACCGGCAATCTTGAAATCGAAATTCTCGACAAAGGTTCGCCCGTCGGGCGCTCGCGCGCAGGTGGCGTCCATTTCGAACGAATTGATCTTGGCGACAAAGGCAGGCTTGTAAGGCGCTGGCAATTTCATGTTGAAGGCCAGAACCGAACCATCGCTCTTGTCGAGCGTGACCTTGCCGTTCAGCTTCTTCATCATCTTCTTTTCCATACCGTCAGCATCCGCTTCGGGCTTCGGCGTGAAGGCGTAGGTCACAGTCGCCTCACCCTCTTCCAGCTTCGACACGTCGTCGGGGACGAGCTCGGCAAAATCGGTGCACCAGATGTCACCATCTGTCTCGGCTTCCATTTCTTCGAGACCTTCGCGAAAGTCATCAGACCATTCACTCTCGTCCGGGCTGGTCACTTGAATGCGCTGCCCTTCCGGCTGGCTCGGATCGATCTTGCCGATCGCGAAGATATCGGCTTCCGAATACGTCATCTCATACGCGTACACCGGACCCTCCTTGGTCAGGTTCCGCATCATATCGAGAACGGGGTCTGCGGTCGCAGGTGCAGCGACCAGGACGGCGAGGATTACAAGTGGGAGGGGGCGCAACATGAAAGCTCCTGAATCTTTTTTCTTTTCAAACCCGGTCTTGCCTGAATGTCAGATGAAAAATCTGCAACTGCCGCGAAGAATGCGCTAAACAGAGCGCTCATGCCGGATACGCTCTCCCCTGCTTTCGCTCTGCCCGATCGTTTTGGCGCTTGGTTCGTGCAGCGCGGCTGGGCACCGCGGGCACACCAGCTCAATCTCACCGAGACTGCCCTTGCCAGTGAAAGCGCCTTGCTCATCGCGCCGACCGGCGGCGGCAAGACCCTGGCCGGATTTCTCGCCAGCCTGATAGAGCTCTCCAACAAGAAGACCCGCAATTCTGAGCGCCCCGCCCTGCACACGCTCTACATCTCGCCGCTCAAGGCGCTCGCCGTCGATGTCGCGCGCAATCTGATGACGCCGGTGGAAGAAATGGGCCTCGACATCACGATCGAAACCCGCACGGGCGACACCCCCTCTCATAAGCGTCAGAGACAACGCAAAACGCCGCCCGACATCCTGCTGACGACACCGGAACAGCTGGCCTTGTTCATCGCCTCGGATCATGCGGCAGATTTCTTCGCGGATCTGAAATGCGTGATCATTGACGAGATTCACGCCATCGCACCGAGCAAGCGCGGGGACTTGCTCAGTCTTGGTCTCGCGACGCTGGCCAACTGGGCGCCAGCCTGCCGTTTCATCGGTTTGTCAGCGACCGTGCACGATCCGGGTGTGCTGCAATCCTGGCTCGCCGTGCGCGGCGACACGCCCCGGCTGATCGTGGCCGAAGGCGGTGTGCATGCCGATGTCGATATCCTGATCTCGGACGAGCGAATTCCATGGTCAGGCCATTCCGGACGGTTTGCGGTCGGCGAAGTGTATGAGCAGATCAAAGCCGCGCAGATGTCTCTGGTCTTCGTCAACACACGCTCGCAAGCCGAATTGCTGTTCCAGGAATTGTGGAACGTCAATGAAGACGGCCTGCCCATTGCGCTCCACCATGGCTCGCTCGCGAAAGACCAGCGTCGCAAGGTCGAAGCGGCCATGGCTGCAGGACAGTTGAAGGCGGTGGTCTGCACCTCGACCCTCGATCTCGGCATTGATTGGGGTGAGGTTGATCTCGTCATCCAGATGGGCGCGCCGAAAGGCGCGGCGCGGCTGGTGCAAAGGATCGGGCGGGCCAATCACCGTATGGATGAGGCCAGCCGCGCCATGCTGGTTCCGACCAATCGATTTGAGGTGCTGGAGTGCCGCGCGGCGGAAGAAGCCGTCGAGGCGGGGGAGATTGATGGCGAACCCTTGCGCAACGGCGCGCTGGATGTCCTCGCCCAGCACATTATGGGCCGCGCCTGCGGTGAAGGCTTCGGCCTGGAAGATCTGTTCGACGAGGTTCGGCAATCAGCGCCTTATGCCGCCCTCGACTGGGAGACGTATGAGCGCGTCGTCGATCTGGTTGCGACAGGCGGCTACGCGCTGAAGACCTATGACCGGTTCAAGCGGATCACAAGACAACGCGACGGACTCTGGTCCGCCCGCACCGCGCGGGACCGACAGCAGCATCGCATGAATGTCGGCGCCATTGTCGAGGCGCAGCATCTCAAGGTTCGCCTGGCCAGCCGGGTCGGCAAGGATAAAGCCGGTCAGGCCACCGGCCGCCCGGCCCTGCGTGCGGGTCGAACACTGGGCGAGATCGAGGAGTATTTCATCTCGACCCTGACGCCGGGCGATACATTTCTCTTCGCAGGCGAAATTCTTCGCTTCCTGGGCGTGCAGGACAATGATTGTCTCGTGATGCGTGCACCGGCGGACAACAATCCGGCCATCCCGAGCTATAATGGCGGCAAGTTTCCGCTGACCCAATTCCTGGCCGGGCGGGTCCGCAAGATGATCCATGAGCGCGAGAACTGGCACGCTCTGCCCGATCAGGTGCGCGAATGGTTCGAGATCCAGGATCTGCGCTCGACCATCCCGGCCGCCGATGAGCTTCTGATCGAAACTTTCCCCCGTGGGCAGAGACATTTCCTCGCCTGCTATCCGTTTGAGGGTCGCCTCGCGCACCAGACATTGGGCATGCTGCTGACCCGTCGCCTGGAACGAATGGGCGCCAAGCCGCTCGGCTTTGTCGCTTCGGAATATGCGATGGCGGTCTGGGCTATGGAACCGATGGGGCAAGTCGACTTGCAGGCTCTGTTCGCCCCCGACCTGCTTGGCGACGATCTGGAAGAATGGTTAGACGAGGCCGTCCTGATGAAGCGTCACTTCGCGCATTGCGCGCAGATATCCGGCCTGATCGCGCGCCGAATGCCGGGAAAGGAGAAGACCGGCCGCCAGGTGAGTTTCTCAACCGACCTGATCTATGACGTGCTGCGCAGCCACGAACCGGATCATATCCTGCTGCAAGCCGCCCGGCATGACGCCGCCACCGGTTTCCTCGACATCCGCCGCCTGTCAGACATGCTGGTCCGCATCCAGGACAAGATCGTGCACAAGGACTTGCTCAAGATCAGCCCGTTCGCCGTCCCGGTCATGCTCGAAGTCGGCAAGGAGCCGGTGCATGGCGCCAGCGTCGAGGAGGCCATCCTGCGAGAAGCGGAAGCGGATCTGATCGCCGAGGCGATGGGGGTGGTTTGACCGAGTTTTGGGTGGGGGACCGCGGTGCGTTTGGGAGAGGCGCAGTATCAGGTCCCGCCTTCCTGACGAATGCCAGGACCCATGGCGGTCGAGACCGTCATCCACCAGCCGCCATAGATGCCAACTTGCGTTGGCAAAGCGGGCTTTGTTTCGTCCCGCAATCCGCACACAGGGGCGAGCCCCTCTCCCGATCTCGGGAGAGGGGTTGGGGTGAGGGCACTAATGTCTGCATAGACGCGACTCCGTCACCCGCCGCACCCATCTCGCCCTCATCCCCGGCCCTTCTCGGGGCAATCGTATACGATTGCTTTTCCCTCGAAGCCCGCATCCGGGAGAAGGGGGCGCGGGAGGTTAGTCCAAGCCCAACTCGGCACATACGATCTGAAGTAAGTGATCCGGGCTGATCGCTAGGTCAGCTGGAACGCGGAGCACGCGCCAACCCGCTGCTTCGAGCCGCTCATCCCGAAGCGCATCACTGAGTTGGACCTGTTCTAGTTCGTGTATGCCACCATCGATTTCGATGACGAGCTTCTTTGATCGGATCGCGAAATCGACGGTCAATCCCTCAATCGGCACTTGCCGCCGCACGGCTACGCCACGTTTCCTCAATTGTCGAAGGGCCTCCCAGGCTTTTCGTTCGGGAAAATTCGCGTCGCGGCGCAGGCATCGCGCGCGCGTAATCGCATGGCGGGTCATAGGGCAAATCTACAAGCTCGACCGCAAAATGATCAGATCTGAGCGTCTCAATCCTCACACGGGGGCGAGCCCCTCTCCCGGATGCGGGAGAGGGGTTGGGGTGAGGGCAAGATGGGATACGTCAAAGCAATGTCTGTGCGGTCCGAGAGAGCGGTGCCCTCATCCCCGGCCCTTCTCGGGGCAATCGTATACGATTGCTTTTCCCTCGAAGCCCGCATCCGGGAGAAGGGGGCGCAAGGGGTGGATTCACGCCCCTAAATCCGACCGATTTCAGCTGCTTGTACCTTTCTGCCCATCTCCTCTTGATGAAGGGCTAGTCCGGAACGGCTGGATTAAAGGGGGGAGCGGTGGCCGCGTGGCTGGGCTTGGGGAGCTGTACCCCTTGCACGGTAACGCGCCGGGCTTCGAAGCCGGTCGCGCCAGCGATCATTTGATCCAGTGGATCAAATGAAGGCGCAGAAGGCCCCGGCAGGGGCATCTGCTTCCCATGCCTCCGCCTTCGCTACCGCTCAGGCCTGCTTCGGGGAAAAACATCCCCCGGATGTTTTTCTTACCCCTCCGCAGCCCCTGGCAGGCGCTTGGTCCAGGTGGCCAAGGTCTAACGTATGAAAGCATGTCACCGCGGGCGCGCTTGGTTCAGGCGCAGTATCGCCGTCTCGAGAGAGCGGCAGTTCCTCCGCGTTTGAAACAAGCGCGCCTCGCCTATCTGTCAACTCAGGGGGAGCCCTCGTGAGGCGTTTGCGGCTGCCCTAATCGGCAAATTCAGGCCGGCGTTTCTCCATCGAGGCCTTGACCGCCTCCAGCTGGTTGGGTTTGCGAATGATGCCGTCCTGTTCGACCGATTCCGCCTGCAGCAATTCAGCGTCCGTGGAATGGCTCTGTACCGCAAACAAGCGTTTCGCGCCGCGCACGGCTTGCGGATTTTTCAGGGCGATGACTTTGGCCAGCGCCATCGCGTCTTCGCGCGGGGTCTCGCTGACATGAGTGGCAAAGCCCAGCTCGACAGCCTCGCGGCCGGAGAACTCGCGATTGGTATAGGTCAGTTCGCGCAACACGTCGCCGCGGACATTCTCGCGCCAGAGGGGGAAGCCAGCCATATCCGGCACCAGGCCCCATTTCATTTCCATCACGGCGCAGCGCGTGTCCGGGTGAATGTATTTCACATCAGCGCCGGAGAGCAGTTGCAAACCGCCTCCAAAGGCGACGCCATGGGCCGCGACGATGACCGGCACCGGGATTTCCCGCCAGCCATAGGCGACATATTGCGGGTCATTGCTGATGCCCTTGGTGCGCGGAGACAGACCGCGGGTTGGATCGCTATTCTCTTTTTTCTTGTCCGATTTACCAAAGCTCGAGAGATCGAGACCGGCGCAGAAGGCAGGGCCGTCCCCGGACAGGACCACGACGCGCAGTCCGGACATGGATTTCAGCTGGTCGATCGCTTCGGTGAGGCCACTGAACATCGCGGCATCGAGCGCATTCATCTTGTCCGCGCGGATCAATCGTACATCCGCAATCCCATCTTCAAGCATCGTGATCGTAACGCGATCCTGCATGGCGATCCCTCCAAATCTGTTTTCCGCGCCCCACAACACGCGCCTGACGCGGCGTTCGTCAAGCATCGGTGGTCACATAGCGATGTTTCAATTCAACAAGACAGCGAACACCATTCCGTTGCCTCGCGTGAGCTGCTGAAACTGTCGCCAGGCCGCGCCGTCCGTCAGCACGCCTGTTTCCAGATAAGGCGCAGCCGCAGCGCCTTGGATCCACAAGATCGGGTCGAGATCCCCCGGTTCTTCAAAGAATTTTTTCAGGTTCAGACCCACACCCTGCCCGTTTTCGTCGGTGACCTGGCCGGCCCCAAATCGGAAGAAGGGGACAAGTTTCTCACCGTCCAGAATGGCGTCCATTTCAGCCAGAACGCCCTGCCAGCCGTCCGCCATCTCTTCGGGAATGGTCAGCCCGAAAGCCGAGGTCTGGTTCGGGTTGGGGATCCATTCAAGTGTGTCATCCGTCTCGGCATTCAATTCCGTCCAGAAGGTCTCATTGTGGGCGATCATGGCTTTGAAGTGCCCATGCGCTGCGCGGGTGCGGACAGGGTCTGGCGTGCCGCGCAAGGTCAGCAGGGTGGCGGCCAGCATGTCCATGAAATCATCGTTCAGGAAGCCCCGTGTCTGCGGCGTTCCCAGCGCCTCAAGTCGCACACGCCCTTCATGCACGCGCGTGATGGCGGGTGTCGGATCGAGTGACAGGACGAATTCCGACGCGCCGGAGATCACGTGAACGTAGGCCGCCAGCCATTCGGCATCGGCCGTATCAAAGCGAACAACGCCTTCAAAGGCCTCATCCGGCGCGGTGCCGAGATTGGACATCAGCACGTCCAGGCTTTCCCATCCGTCCCGGGTGCCATTCTTGTTGATGTCGAACCAGATCGCCTCGAAGGGCACATCGGTTTCGAATGTGCCCTCGAGCGCCGGGGCGAGCGCTGTCTCTGCACGCGCCAGATGTTCGAGCGCGCCGGACGCGGCGATCTCAAGAAAGGCGGGATCGAACTGACTGTTCGGATTGAACGGCAACTCGTTCCGCATGCCTGGAATCATCGGGATCGGCTCGCCGAAATGCTCATAGCGCACTTGCAGGATATGCTCGACGCCGCGCAGGAAACGAACGCCGCCCAGCAGGAACGCCGTGTCCGCTGTTTGCTCAGTCGTCTCGAGCTTCGCCTCTGCAGCGGCGAGACCGTCTTCCGCGAGGACCTGATCCCAGGATCGGTCCGCCGCCGCCTGAGATGATGGACCATCAGATCCGCCGGGCGCACAATTGCTGAGACAGAACGCGGCGACGGCTGCAAGCATGCTATTTCTAATCATTCGAGGATCCCTTTTTTCCACTCGAGATTATGAGTTTTATCTATCCTAACAGATGCAAGGGCGATTTGATGGCCTTTTTCTGCCTGGCTTGTGACTGGAGATTCTCAAATTTCAGTTCGATTACCGCCGACCACAGTTTGAGTTGTCGGGCGCCGAAATACCGCTAGGATTCGATAGGTCGAAGCTGAGGGCGAACTCATGAAGGGGACAATATTCTGGGTCGCGATTCTAAGCGCTGCGGGATGTGCGACGCCATATGCTGAGAAACGTGCAATCACGTCATGTTTTACGCCGGGCGAACGTGAGGCGATGCTGGCGCTGGATATAGACGCATTTGATCGAACGAAGGGGCAAGGCTGGCGCGTTGTTGCTGACCGTGGCTGTTATTCAGAAGCAGCACAGCTGATCGCTGATTATCGCGAACAGGCCGATGACCCCAGCATCGCTAAGTCACATCAAATGCAGATGCATGCCGCGGCTGAGGAAAGAGAAAAGGCAATCATTTTATTGAACGAACTCATCGCCGCCGACGAAGCCGGTGCAGAGTGGGCCAACCTGCATTACAGGCGCGCAACGCGAGCTTTCCTCGCCAACGATTTGGAAGAGCTTCGGACGGCGCGCGCGGAGTTGGCCGCGCTTGCAACACCATCCGGTTTTGTCGAGGCCGTTGAGCGGTTCAAAAGGGAGTATCCCGATTTTCCACCGCCGAGATGGCCGCCAAATCTGGATGTGGTCGATGCTTTTATCTCTTGCTTCGGCGATAGCTACAACACGGCTTATCGTGGAAAGGCATGTCGCGATGCTGGCAGAGAGTCAGCTTACAAAAACTGACTCCGATCGCCTCACTCGCCAAGCCGCCCCTCAATAGCTCTTCGGTAGCCCGAGAACCCGTTCGGCAATGAAGTTCAGGATCATTTCGCGGCTGACCGGAGCGATGCGAGCCAGCATCGCTTCGCGCATGTAACGCTCGACATGATATTCGCGCGCATAGCCCATCCCGCCATGGGTGAGCACCGCGGTCTCACAGGCGCTGAAACCCGCCTCGGTTCCGAGATACTTGGCCGCATTCGCCTCGGCGCCGCACTCTTCGCCATTGTCGAATAATGCCGCCGCCTTGTAAGCCAGCAATTCAGCCGCGCTCAATTCTGCCCAGGCTTTGGCAAGCGGGTGAGCGATTCCCTGATTCTGTCCGATGGGGCGACCAAACACGACGCGTTCATTGGCATAGGTCGTCGCTTTCTCGAGCGCTGCGAACCCAAGGCCAATGCTTTCCACCGCGAACAGAACGCGTTCAGGATTGAGGCCTTGCAGCAAGTATTTGAAGCCAGCGCCCTCCTCCCCGATCAGATGCTCCTTCGGCACTTCGAGGCCATCAATGAAGAGCGTGTTACACTCCACCGCCTTGCGGCCCATTTTCGGGATTGGATTGGCTTCAATCTTCCCGCGATCGAGATCGGTATAGAACAGAGACAGGCCCAGATAGGGCTTGGAACACTGATCCTTGGGCGTCGTTCGCGCGATGATCAGGATCTTGTCGGCGCGTTGTGCACCCGTTGTCCAGATCTTGCGACCATTGATTGTGTAGCCGGAATTCGTGCGCTCGGCCTTGGTTTCGAGTGAAGACGTATCGAGGCCCGAATTTGGCTCTGTCACAGCAAAGCACATCTTCTCCTGGCCAGAGATGATCTTGGGCAGGTTTTCCTGCTTCTGTTCGTGATTGCCGAATTTTTCGAGTGGCTTTGGCCCAAAGATATTCAGGTGCACGGCTGAGGCGCCAGAGAACCCCGCGCCCGAGCGGGTCACGGTTTGCATCATCAGCGCCGCTTCCGTCAGGCCCAGCCCGGAGCCGCCATACTCTTCCGGGAACGCAATACCAAGCCAACCGCCTTCCGCCATTGCGTCACAAAACGCTTCGGGCCAATCGCCGGTCTCATCCGTCTTGGCCCAGTATTCATCGTCAAACTGCGCAACCGTTCGGGCGACGCCATCCTGAATAGCAAGTTGATCTTCGCTCAGAGGGCCAATCGTGTGCATACAAATTCTCCTGTCGGAGATCATCTATGCCGCATTGAAAAGGTCGTCCACTCTGACGAGGCGTCACATCTGCTCAGCAAACCGCGCTTGCGGCGAGAAGGCCCGCGCAAGATCTGAACTTTCTTCATTTGCGATAAGGTCGCCCATGATCTTTGCGGTGAGCGGCGCGAGCAGAATTCCATTGCGATAATGGCCTGTCGCCACGAAGAGATTCTCGATCGTCGTTTCACCCAGGATCGGCGCATGGTCTTTTGTCCCCGGACGAATACCGGCCCAGGACTCCAGAACGGACGCATTGGCCAGCGCCGGGCAGATCTCGACCGCGCGCCGAAGCAATGCCGCGATGGCATCGGGTTCGGTCTGGGTCAGCTCTCGCCCCGGTTCTGTTGTCGCGCCGATGATCACCCGATCCGACTTGGGCACGATATAGATATGCCCGCATCTGACCGTGCGGCGTGGCCCGTTCTCGACGGGTGCAACCGACAGCATCTGACCCCCAAAGGCTGTTATCCGGTCAAACAGTGGATCAAGCGCAGTCGCAATAACCGACTGCCCGACGCGCTCAAAACTCACCTTGGCAGACTGCCAACCGGAGGTGATCAATGTCGCGTCATGTCCGGCATGATCGAGCCCGTTCGGCGTCATGCGAAGGGTCGCCTCTTGCGTCAGAAGCGAAATATTGGGGTGGCTTTGCGCACTGGCGATCAGTGCCTGGAGGGTCGCGCGATTGTCCGCCTGACCGTCGCTAGGAAGAAGGATGGCGGCTTTCACTTCTGCCGCGATTGACGGCTCGATCCGATCCAGGCGATGCAAGCAGTCTTCCGGAGCCTGTGGGTGATCCACGAGCTGGGCTCGAACCGCGTTCAGTTCGGCGGCTTGTTCCGATGTTGTCGCGATCGCGAGAGAGGGGCCGGCAACAAAGCCAGACGATCTACCGGATCTGACCTCCAGTCGCGCCGCCCAATCAGGCCACATGCTTGCGCTTGTATCGCAGAGCTCAAACAAATCGGGATGGACCCCCGGCGTGGCCGCTGCTTCGAAGGCGGGCGCCAGCATGCCAGCAGCTGCCCAGCTCGCCCCTCTTGGCGGCCATTGCTTCTCAAACAGGGATACCTGAATGCCTCGATCTGCCAGCTCCAGGGCGCACGACAAGCCAATAATTCCGGCGCCAATGACCGCTATGGACTGAATGGAGGACTGCGCCCGGGACATGCTCACCTTTTAACAGGCCAGCTCGAGCGCGCCATCACATTATCGCATACCTGAATTGATTATTGAGCTTCGCGTTCGTCCAGCCAGAATCCCATGAACGCAGAGGCCCATTCCTGTTTCTGAAAGATCACCGCTTTGCGAAGTTCGCCCGTATGATCACTGACCGTCTTGATCATCACATCCGGAGCGTCGCGTTCACGCCACCCCTGACCGCCGCGCTTCTTATGCCATTCGGCAAGATTTTCGATCGCCTGAGCAAATGCCGTTTCATCAACCGCGTTGACCGGTCCAAGATCTAAAACGATATCCTTCATGCGTCCCCCAATGCGATTTGTGTCCCACCACAGCAGGAATTACTGCCGAAAAGGACCCGCGGCTCAAGCCTGTTCCCCTATTAGGCGAACTCTTGCAATTCGCGCGCCAACCAGTCCTGAGAAACCCGTACAAATACGCAGTTGCGAACGTTTCTCAGTTATGACAGAAGGCAGGCATGACGAATAAGTTCAAAATGATCGCTGGCCTTAGCCTGCTCGTTGGAGCAGTCGCGGCTTGTTCGAACCCGGCCGAAACTCCGGACACCGAAACGCCCGAAGCGGTAGAGCGTACGCTGACCCTGTACAGCTCCCGCCACTACGACTCGGACAAGGCGCTTTACGCGATGTTCGAAGAGCAGGCAGGCGTTAAGCTGGACGTTCGCGAATCGAAAGCTGATCAGCTGATCGAGACCATGAAAGCCGAGGGCGATCAAAGTCCGGCCGACGTCGTGCTCACCTCCGATGCCGGGAGCCTCTGGCGCTTCCAGGACGCTGGTCTGACTCAGCCTTTGGCCAGTGATGAAATAGGCTCAATCGTACCCGCGAACTATCAGCAGAGTGACGGGCACTGGTATGGTCTGGCGCGTCGTTTGCGAGGCATCGCTTACGATCCCTCACGTTGGTCCGCGGAAGACCTGGCAACCTGGGGCACACTGGCGCAAGACGACAAGGCGGGTGAGATCTGCGTCCGCTCGTCGTCCAATATCTACAATTTGTCGCTGATGGGGGAACTCATTCACCGCCTGGGCTCTGAAGATGCACAAGCATGGGCTACGGCGATTGTCGGTAATATGGCGCGGAATCCGCAAGGCGGCGATACGGACCAAATCCGAGCCATCGCAGCGGGCGAATGCTCGATCGCAATCGTGAACCATTATTACTGGGTGCGCCTCGGCACGAGCGAGAAAGAATCCGATCGTGCAGTCGCAGAGGCGACCAGTTTCCTGGTGCCCGAATTCGCTGAAGGTTCTGGATCCCACGTAAACATCACGGGTGCCGCAGTCACGACCACAGCCGATGATGTGGCACTGGCAGAACAGTTTATCTGGTTCCTCCTGACCGAGACTGGTCAATCCTATCTGACGCGGGAAACCAAGGAACTGCCGCTCCTCGACGCCTCGCCGCTTCCTGAAGGGGTTGAGATGGTTCCGGAATTCACCGCGTCCGACACCAGTCTCGACGTCTATGGTGAAAATCAGGCTGAAGCTCAGCGCCTGTTCGACCTTGCAGGGTGGAATTAACCCAAGGGTCCAAGACGGTGACCAACTCAGTTCGCAGCGCGATGTCTCCTCGGACAATTCCGTCCTTGCTGGTCATCGCGCTGGTGGCCCTGCCGGTTCTGGTCGCGATCTGGGCCGGCATAAGCGCGGGTGGCGGCGCCACATGGGATCACATCCTCGCCAACCGTCTGGTCCCGTACACGCTGACCACGCTGGTCGTACTGACCATTTCGGCACTGATCATGCTCGGTCTGGCGGTTCCGGCCGCCTGGCTCACCAGCCTGTATGATTTCCCCGGGCGCCGGTTCTTCAGTTGGGCGTTGATCCTCCCCCTGGCGATGCCGGGATATGTCATGGCCTATGCCTGGGCGGACCTGATGGGGGTTGCCGGTCCACTCCAAGCAACTTTGCGAGATATGACAGGCTGGTCTGCGCGCGATTACTGGTTCCCAAACCTGTTCAGCGCACCTGGCCTCGCTTTCGTCCTCGCCTCGACCCTGTTTCCCTATGTTTACATCACCGCACGCGCGGCGTTCAGCATGCAATCTCTGGCAACCCTCGAGGCGGCTCGGAGCCTCGGCACCCCGCCGCTTGGACTGTTCTGGAAGGTGGGGTTACCGGTCGCACTTCCTACCATTCTGGGCGGCGTTTCACTCGCATTGATGGAGGCGGCTGCGGATTATGGAGCGGCTGATTTCCTGGGAATTCAAACGCTCGGCGTCGGTATCGTCCGTTCCTGGACGTCGTTCAATGAACCCAACACAGCGGCGCGCCTGGCCCTCGTCCTAATCTTCATCGCCTGCGCCTTCTTGCTGGCCGCGCGTATATTTCAGGGTCAGCGCGGCAGCCAGCAGACCAGCAATCGCTGGCTGACGCCTCGACGTGAGCCCCTCGCCCCCGTTTGGGGCCTTACCGCAAGTGCGCTCTGCGTGACGATTCTGCTGGTCTGTTTCTTCGCACCGGTGTCCCGCCTTATCTGGCTTGCCGTGGAGACGCGCGCGTCCGCAAATGATCTCTGGCCACTTGTTCAGACAACAATCCTGCTTGGCATCATGGGGACAGTCGGCGCATTCCTGGCTGCCTTGATCTTCACCTTGTCGAGCAAACGCAGCTCTTTTCTCCGGCTGGGCGCGCGAAGCGTCGCCGCGGCGGGCTACGCCGCACCCGGGGTCGTGCTCGGCCTGGGCGCACTGTTTATTCTAAAGGTCTCCGGTCAGGCCCTGTCCGGCACGGTCGCGATCCTGTTTCTCGTCTGGATTTATATTAGTCGCTTCACGTCGGCAGGCGTCGAGCCATTACAATCAACGCTGGATCGGTTGCCCCGGTCGCTTGATGACGCCACGCGCAGCCTGGGCAGTCATGGCCTCAATCAGTTCTTCCGAGTCGATCTCCCGCTCCTGACGCCCGGGGCGATCGCCGCTGGTTTGATCCTGTTTGTCGAGATCCTCAAAGAGCTGCCAGCCACCTTGATGCTCCGACCCTTTGGCTGGGATACTCTGGCCGTTCGCGCCCACGCCTACGCCACAGATGAACGCCTGGCGCAGGCGACCCTACCTTCGCTTCTGATTGTCCTTGCCGGGCTCGGGCCGGTCGTGTTGTTGTCATGGCGCCTTAGCCAGACGGAAAGAAACTGACGCTCATGCCGCTCAACCACTCCCTCACCGCTAAAGGCATCAGCCGGTCTTTCGCCGGCCGCACCGTCGTCAATTCAGCAGACCTGTCGATCGAGCCCGGCCGCGTGACGGCCCTGATTGGCCCATCCGGTTCCGGGAAGACGACCCTTCTGCGGATGCTCGCAGGTATGGAAACGCCGGATGCCGGAACCGTTCACTCGGGCGACATGCTCCTTTCCGACAATCAAACGTTCGTGCCGATTGAAAAACGCCGCATCGGTCTGGTGTTTCAGGACTTCGCGCTGTTCCCACATCTCTCTGTTGTCGGAAACGTTATGTTCGGATTGCAGAACATGCCCAAGGACGCGCGCGCCTCGAAGGCCGACACCTGGATCGAGCGTCTCGGCCTCAGTCATCGCCGAGCGGCCTATCCACATCAATTGTCCGGCGGTGAACAGCAACGTACCGCGATCGCGCGCGCCCTGGCGCCCGACCCTGTCGCGATCTTGCTGGATGAACCTTTTTCCGGGCTCGACCCTGCCATGCGGGAACAGGTTCGCGGAGCAGCGCTGGACGCCATCAGGGCAGCCAATATCCCAGCTCTTTTGGTCACTCACGATGCCAATGAAGCCCTCGTTCATGCCGATCAGATCGCCGTCATCGAAGGGGGCAGCATCCTTCAATCCGACACACCCGAAACGGTCTATCGCCTGCCTCAGTCGGAACGGGTCGCCCGCGCCCTCGGCCCGGTTCACAGCATCTCGACACAAAACCTGCCGCACCCCTGGCAGAGCCAACTGGGTGCACGCGGAGACCTGGTGCACTATCGTCCCGAAGCCATACGCATCGGCGAGGGACTTGAATTCACCGTCACACGTACGCGTCTGGCTGGCGCCATTACCGAAGTCGAGCTTGAACTGCCAGGATCCGAAACGATCTTTGCCGCCTGCCAACCCGGACGTACGCTGCAAGCTGGCGACAAGGTAAACGTCTCTCTCAACCCTGAATTGGTCTTTGATTTCGCTGAGAAAACAGTCTGACATTTCCGTCATGAATGAGATCTTGCCCTCGCCAAGCCACATTCAATTGCTTAGCTTGCGCCTGTAATGAGGAATAGCGATATGCCACGACTGATATTGACGGTGTTGTCCGCAAGCCTTTTCTGGCTCGCCGCCGCTTTGCCGGGCGTGAGCCAAAGCCTCATCCGCGATGCGGAAATTGAGCAGACCCTGCGCGAATGGACCGATCCTATTCTGGAAGTGGCGGGCCTGGAACCGAATGATGTTGGCCTGTACATTATCAATGATCCCAGCCTGAACGCGTTCGTCGCGGGTGGGCAGCGCATTCACCTGCATACGGGCCTGATCATGGCGTCGGACAATGCCCGTCAGGTCAAAGGGGTCATCGCCCACGAGACCTGCCACATTGCCTGCGGACACACCGTGACGCGGACGCGCGCAGCCAGCGTCGCCTCGCGCCCGGCCTTGATTTCGATCGGACTTGGCGTGCTTGCGATTGCGGCAGGGGCGCCGGATGCTGGCGCAGCTCTGATCGCGAGTTCGCAACAGTTCGCCGCCCTAAACTTCTTCGTTCACACCCGTGCCGAAGAAGCCATGGCGGATACCCGCGCCGTGCAGTACTTGGTGGCGTTGGATCAGTCCCCGATGGGCATTGTCGAGTTCTTCGAAAAGTTCCGGTATCAGGAAGTTCTTTCTGAAGCCCGGCGCTTTCCGTATTTTCGGTCTCACCCCTTGTCGTCGCAACGGGTACGGACGACGCGGACATTGGCTGAGGAATCCGGCCTGGCTGAAAAACCCGAAGACCCGCGCGTTGTCGAGCAGTTTGACATGATGAAAGCCAAGCTGGTCGGCTTTCTTGAGCCCCCAGCCCGCGTGTTTCGCGATTATCCGCCATCGGATACGTCTGCACCTGCACGCTATGCCCGTTCGATTTCAGCCATGAAAGCGGCGGATCTGAACACCGCCCTGCGCGAGATCGATTCCCTGATCGCTGAACAACCGGAGAATCCGTTTTTCCACGAACTGAAGGGCCAAATCCTGTTTGAAACAGGAAAGCCGACCGACTCGGTCGAGCCGCTGATCGAAGCGAACCGGTTGTTGCCAAACAATCCCCTGATCCAGGTCGCACTGGCCCGTTCCCTGCTCGAGCGTAATCTTGAGGGCGATATCGATCTCGCCGAGACTGCGCTGCGCGACGCGCTGATCGCGGAACCGAACAATGCTTTCGCCTGGACGCAGCTCGCCATCGTGTTCGAGAAGCAGGACAATCGACCGATGGCGCAAGTCGCGACGGCGGAGGCGGCCTATAATATCGGAAACTATCCGCGCGCCCATGCCTTCGCCCAGCGCGCCATCAGAGAGCTAACCCCCAATACGCCGGCGTTTCGACAAGCGAGCGATATTCGCAACGCGACGGACCCGGCTCTGCCTGAAAACGAAGTGTTCTGGCGTCGGAGACGATGAGCCCGCTCACACGATTGTCAGGTATTAAGCCTTGCTATTCACGGCAATTAAATCATCTGCGTGAACAATAACTCTGGATGAGAGACTCAGGATCCTATTATGAACCGCACTTTCAGCATGGCCATTGCCGCAACCGCCATCGCCTTGACCCCCGCCTGCGCGCAGGAACAGATTGACGCAACCAGCCGCGAAGCTATCGAGCAGGTTGTCTATGATTACATCATGGAAAACCCTGAAATCATTGAAGATGCTCTGATCGCCCTGAACGAGAAACGTCAATTCGAAGAGCAACAACGAACGCGAGATGCGATCGCGGAAAATCAGGAAAAGCTTCTGAACACCCCCGGCGACTACTCCATCGGCCCTGCCGATGCGAAAGTCACTGTGGTCGAGTTTTTCGACTATCGGTGCGGGTTCTGTAAGCGATCTGCGAGCTGGGCAACCGATCTCCCTGAAAAGTACGAAGGCCAAGTGCGGGTGATCTTCAAAGAGTTGCCAATCCTGTCCACCGAAAGCGAAAAAGCAGCCCTTGCCGCCATCGCCGCTGGCAAACAAGGAAAATATGTCGAAATGCACATGGGTTTGATGGAACTCGACAACAGTTCCGGCTTTGGCCCAGACGCCATCGATCAGGTTGCTGAATCTGTTGGCGTCGATGTCGCTCGAATGCGCGCTGATATGAAATCGGTCGACGTCCAGAAAACCGTCGCCGACTCAAAGAGCCTGGCACGCACGCTCGGCATTACCGGCACGCCAAACTTCATCATCGGCACAGAATTCGTAGCCAGCGCGGACATCACGCAAGTGGAAGCGTTGATACAGACGGCGCTCGCTGACAGCTAGATCAATCCGGCCAAGGGCGAAGAGGGATCTGCATAGCGTTTGCGCCCCATTCGCCCGGCCAGATAGGCCTCACGCCCGGCAATAACGGCATGCTTCATCGCCGTCGCCATCCGGATCGGATCCTTGGCCTCGGCGATGGCGGTGTTCATCAGCACGCCGTCACAGCCAAGTTCCATGGCTTGCGCGGCATCCGACGCTGTCCCAACGCCTGCATCAACGATGACCGGCACGCGGGATTGCTCGACGATCAGGCGGATATTGAGCGGGTTCTGAATGCCTAAACCAGATCCAATCAAACTGCCCAATGGCATAATCGCTGCGCACCCGACATCTTCCAGTTTGCGCGCATAGACGGGGTCATCCGAGCAATAGACCATGACCTCGAACCCATCCGAGATCAGATCTTTGGCCGCTTTCAGCGTCTCTTCCATGTCCGGGTACAGCGTCTTCTGGTCTGACAGAACTTCGAGTTTGACCAGATCCCAGCCGCCCGCTTCTCGTGCCAGACGCAGGGTCCGCACCGCTTCATCAGCGGTGAAACAGCCGGCTGTATTGGGCAAATAGGTGAACTCGTCCGGCGAGACGTGATCCTGCAAGCGATCTTCGTCCGGATTGGAGAGGTTTACCCGGCGCAGGGCCACGGTCACCATCTCGGCGCCAGCGGCTCGCGCGGCCTCGGCATTCTGGGCGTAGGAGGCATACTTGCCGGTGCCGATGATCAGGCGAGAATTGAACGTCCGTCCTGCGACGGTCAAAAGCGTATCAGTCATGCCGATCGCTTACTCCTGCGGTTTGAATTGGGCAAGTCGCCGTCTGCCCCCTAATCGTCGCGCTTGAAATCGCCGGACACGCCGCCGGTTTTCTCAAGCAGGCGCAGCCCATCTATGGTCATCGATTTATCGACAGCCTTGAGCATGTCGTACAAGGTCAGTGCCGCAATTCCTGCGGCGGTCAGCGCCTCCATCTCGACACCGGTCTGGCCCGTTGTTCGCGTCTCTGTCGTGACGCGGAGGGCCGCCTCTTCGATCTCGATGCTGACGTTGATCTTGCTGAGCGGCAGCGGGTGGCACAGCGGAATGAGCTCGGCTGTTTTCTTGCCGCCCATGATTCCAGCAATTTCAGCGACCGTAATGACATCGCCTTTCTTGGCTGCACCACTGCGCACCAGCTCGAGCGTCGTAGGCGAAGCCAGCAGACGCGCTTCGGCCCGGGCGGTACGCTGGGAATGAGGTTTGTCGCCGACATCGACCATGCGGGCGCGACCTTGGGCATCCAGATGTGTGAGTTTGTTTCCGGTGGCCATCTCAGGTCTCCGTCAATCGAGGCATCAGGTCGACCAGATTGCAGGGCCGATGACGACTGTCGAGCTGCCAGCGAATAATCTTGTCCCAGCCATCTTTGCAGGCCCCGTTCGATCCCGGCAAACAGAAGATCACGGTGCCTTTCGTCACGCCTGCGCAAGCCCGAGACAGCAATGTGGACAGACCCACACTTTGATAGCTGACCATGTGCCAGACCGTATCGAAGCCCTCTATCCGTTTTTCAAACAAAGGTGTCACCGCTTCATGGGTAATATCGCGTCCTGTCAGGCCCGTCCCACCAGTCGATATGACCGCATCCACGTTGGGGTCCTCGATCCAGGTTCGGACTTGTCCGGCCACCGCATCAATCTCGTCACGGACCAGCTTGCGATCGATCAATGAATGCCCGGCCTCGACAATCCGGTCCGCGAGCAGCTGGCCGGATGTGTCGGTTTCCAGTGTCCGGCTGTCTGAGACTGTCAAAACGGCAATATTGAGCGTTTGAAAGTCTAGTTCCGGATCAAGGCGTCCGGCGGGAGCCGGGAGATCTGGCACATTCATGATGTTTGTGTCCTGATAGTCTTTAGTTTCAGACCACTATTGCTAGTGTCTCTGTTGAACGTTGGCCATCACTTAGTCAGGCGAATTGCATGAAGCTTACAAGGCGATCCCGATGATCCCAGTGTGGCTCGTAGTCACATTTCTGGTGACGGCTGTTTTATACTCGAGTGTCGGCTTTGGCGGCGGCTCCACCTATACGGCGCTCCTGGTGTTTTCCGGTCTGCAGATCAGTCTGGTCCCGATCGTCTCGCTCGCTTGTAACCTGACCGTGACCAGCACCGGCACGTGGAAAGCGCATCGTGCCGGCCTGTATGCAGACTCCGACGTTTGGCCGATCCTGGCTTTTTCGGTACCGGCTGCCTTTCTGGGTGGGTTGACGCCAATCGATGATCAGACGCTCATCCTCCTTCTTGGTCTTTCGCTCTTGTTCGCCAGCCTGCATCTGGGATGGAATTCACTGCGCGCGGCGCCGGACACTTCACATGCGAGCCGAGCACGATCCCGCTGGATCGCCCCGGTCGTCGGCGCTGGCATTGGATATCTCTCCGGTCTCGTCGGCATAGGCGGCGGCATCTTTCTGGCGCCGGTCCTGCACCTGTTGAGCTGGAATAGCCCGCGCAAGATTGCAGCGCTCGCCACCGCCTACATCGCCGCTAACTCGAATGCCGGTCTCGCGGGTAAGACGCTGGCGCTCGCCTCGTCCACTGATCTGTCTGTCTTGATTTCCTTCTGGCCGCTGATTCCTGCCGTCTTGATTGGCAGCTGGATCGGGCACAAATTCATGCTGGGCCTGTTTCCTGAGCGGCTGGTCAAAGGCCTGACAGCGGCGCTCATACTTGTTGTCGCGGTGCGCTTGTTGCTGCGCGTATTTGGAGGATCCTAAGTGATTTCACGAAGCGAAGCGCTGCAGCATATCGCGGCCATTTCCCCGATAGACGAGGCAGAGCAAATCCCCCTGCAGGCTGGAGTGAATCGCACGCTTGCAGCACCAGTCGTCGCGCAACACACGCATCCACCTGACAACATGTCAGCGATGGATGGCTATGCAGTACGCTCTGAAGATGCCGAGCTGAACGCGGTCCTCTCGGTAATTGGCGAGGCACCCGCCGGGCATCCGTTTAGCGGCATGATCGGTCAAGCCGAGTGCGTCCGAGTGTTTACGGGATCTGTAATCCCTGAGGGCGCAGACCATGTCGTCATCCAGGAAGATGTCGTACGCGAAGGCGACCAGATCACCATTCAAGACGCACAGGGGTCTTCACGCCACATTCGGCCTGCCGGGATCGACTTCCGAGCAGGCGACGTCCTGATCCCGGAAGGAACACGCCTATCGGCACGAATGCTATCCATCTGCGCCGCCGCCAACCTGGCTGAGCTCAAAGTGCAACGATCGCCGCGCATCGCTCTGCTCGCCAATGGAGATGAATTGCGTCCGCCGGGGTCGAAGCTGGAGCCGGGACAGATCATCGCTTCTAACGAGTATTCGCTGACAGCTTTGATCGAAGCCTGGGGCGGCACCGTCATTAATCTAGGGATCGCGCCGGATGATCCGAGCGCGATTAGGGCGCAGATTGAAAGCGCAGCTGAAGCCGATGTTTTCGTCCCAGTCGGCGGCGCTTCTGTCGGTGATCATGATCATATGAAATCGGTTTTCACAGAGCTCGGCTTCGAACCCATTTTCACAAAAGTCGCGGTACGTCCCGGAAAACCAACCTGGATGTCGCGGGCGCGAAATCGTCTCGTGCTCGGGCTGCCGGGCAACCCTGCCTCAGCGTTGGTCTGTGCCCACTTGTTCCTGAAGCCCCTCGTCAAACGGTTGCTAGGCGGCACAGATCTGCAAACGATCGTCTCGGCGAGCTTATCGGAGGGTCTCAACGCCAATGGTCAACGCGAGTCCTTCCTTCGCGGGCGAATGAGTTTCTCGGACTCCGGCGAGCGCGTCGTGATGCCAGCCGGCAATCAGGACAGCTCTCTACTTTCGCCCTTCGTGACGTCCAACGTCCTGATCCATCGCGCCGTTGGCGCCGCAGCTTGCGTCGCAGGGGATCAAGTGGATTGCGTTCTCCTGGATTGATCGGCGCGGTCCAGGCCTCGCCTAGATTTCTCCGCGCACACGCCGCATGACACCGGAAAAGTCGAGTCCAGCAAAGCCATCCTCGTCCAGTTGCGCATAGATTGCCTCGGCCTGGGCTCCGAGCGGCGTCGACGCATCGATCCCGCCAGCTGCCTGCTGCGCCAAACGCAGATCCTTGAGCATCATCGCGACCGCAAAGCCAGGCTGATATTCATTGTTGGACGGTGCCGCTGGAACCGGGCCAGGCGCCGGACAGTACTTCGTCATGGACCAACACTGACCAGACGCCGTCGACGAGATATCGAAAAAGGTTTGCGCATCCAGACCAAGCTTTTCGGCCAGGTTGAACGCCTCACAGGTGCCAATCATGGAAATGCCGAGCAGCATGTTATTGGCAATCTTGGCCACCTGTCCGTTGCCGGCCCCGCCCGCATGCACAACGTTCGCGCCCATCACATCCAGAACCGGCTTGGCGCGCGCGAAGGCCTCATCGGGCCCACCGACCATGAAGGTCAACGTCCCGGCATTGGCCGCCGCCGTGCCGCCTGAGACTGGGGCATCGACCATCAGAAACCCACCCTCTGACGCCTTGTTTGCCGCCTCGCGCGCTTCATCCACTGAAATTGTTGAGCAATCGATGAAAAGCGTCCCGGGCGCCGCGTGGGCGGCGACGCCCTCCTCTCCGAAATAGACCGACAACACATGTTTGCCCGCGGGCAGCATCGTCACGACGACGTCCGCGCCGGTGGCGACCTCAGCCAGGGAGTCCGCCCGCGCGGCGCCAGCCTGAACGGCAGCATCAACGGCGTCGGAATTCAGATCGAACGCGGTCACCTCATGCCCCTCGGCCGCAAGGTTCGCGCACATCCCGGCCCCCATATTCCCGAGCCCCACAAATCCGATTTTCATGGCACACTTCTCCGTAATCCAGTTTGCAGACGGAGATACGTCAGGCGCACGCGTTTGTAAAAACGGATTTCCGCACCCGATCGAATGTACGGATTAAAACCGCCTTTTCAGGTTCGCGATGACTTTCGCCAAGGTCAGCATTTCTGGCGATTGATCCGAATGGCTCTTCGACAGGTCTGCTTTCAGATTGATCAGATCAAACAGGATCTCGCGATCGTCCGGCCGCGGCACCCGACTCTCGATCCAGCCTACACAAACAAGCCGCTCTCCCGACCGAACTTCAGCGACCTCGTGCAAGCTGGTTGACGGGTAAAGAACAAGGTCGCCCGCTTCTGGCTTATGCGCTTGCGTCACCCCAGCATGTTCGATGACGAGTTCGCCGCCCTCATAAGTGTCCGGCGAAGAGAGGAACAAAGTGAAAGATAGATCGGTTCGGATCGCCATTTCGCCGGTTCCCATGAAGGCGTTGTCGACATGCAGACCATAGCCCCCACCGGCCTCTGTCTTGCTGAGCAGGAGGGAGGAATACCGGCGCGGCTGCGCCGCAGCGCGGAGCACCGGATTCCGAACAATCGCCTTAGACAGGATCTCCTCTATTTTTGCGCCCACACCCTCTCTCAGGTCAGCCTGCAGATTGTGCTTCACCTGACGGGCAACGCGCCCCGCTGTCTCTGCGCCATCTTTCCAGGTAACGCCGTCAAGCAAGCCGTTCACCAGGGATTGCTCGTCTGCATCGAGCACGTCGGAAATCGAAATTAGCATGCTTCCCTACTTGCGACTGATTTTCATTAAGCGCATAAGGCTTACGGCATCTTGCAGAATATCCGAAGGAAATAAATCGATGAAACTCCGCATGAAGACCTGGGCCAAACTGGGATTAAGCACGGCGCTGGCTTCGGGCGCGGTAGCCGCGTGCGGTCAGACATCGGATGACTCTTCAACTTCCGAACTGGAGCCAACTGTGGCGATCGCGGACGCTGGCGAGAGCGGCGAAGGTGAAGGTGAAGGTGAAGGCGAGGCTGGACACAGCATGGACACGCTGCCCGTTGAGAAGCGCGTCGCCTTCATGTCCGGCCACGTCGAAGCGGGGCTGGCCCTGTTCAGGGCCGGCGCCCCGGATCAGGCGGCCAAACACTTACTGCACCCTGTTTCCGAAACGCATGAAGCTGAACGGGCGGGGATCGACGCGCTCGGATTTGACCAGGAGATCTTTCTTCAGGTCTCTGAAGCGCTCGAGCAAGGGCGGCCAGCCGACGAGATCGAGCCGCAGCTGGCCGATGCAGAGACCAATATGGCCTTGATGCAGCAGAATGCGGGCGGCGACCCGGTCGACGTCATTGGCTATCTGATGGACACCGTGTTTGAGGAATACCGGATCGGCGTGACGGATGGCGCAATCACGGATCCAGGCGAGTATCAGGACGCGTTTGGGTTCACGGTCGTGGCCCTGGATCTCGCGGGTCGCATCGAAGATCAGGACACGACCCGTCTTATCGCTGAGCTGGAGTCGCTTCTTGCCATGTGGCCGGAGAATGGACCGCTCGCGGATTCAACACCAACACCAGTCTCGGAAGTCGTGGCGCAGACCTCACGCGTGCATATCGCTTTGGGGGAACTTTAGTCTCGAATCTAAGACACTTCGTCAGACTTCAGACGCTCAATGGCCCGCTGAACCTGTTCAAACACGCGCTCAAAGTCCTGCGTCGCATCGAGAAGTTCTGTCCGCGCCTCGTTTTGCGGCAACTCCAACGTCGCCAATTGGCTCTCCACAAGCCCCGCCGGCATGAAGTGACTTGCGCGGCTGCCGGATCGATGAGCGGCCGTTTTCGCATCCACGGTCAGACAAATCGTCATGAGCCCCGGCAAACTCGCCCGCAATTGGTTGCGATAGGTTTGCTTCAATGCTGAACAGGAAAATACCACTCGCTGTCCGGTCTCGGATGCTCGGATAATCTCGTCGGCCAATCGACCAAGCCAAGGGGCGCGATCCTCATCCGTGAGTGGAATTCCGGCGCGCATCTTCTCAACATTGCTGGCAGGGTGCCAATCATCGCCTTCGATGAACACGCCCCCCAGCTGTTGAGCCAACTGCTCGCCAATTCGAGACTTTCCGGACGCCATGATGCCCATGATCATGATTGGGGGAGCCATCAAAAGTCCTCTCATCGCGTCTCAGACTTTCCTGCCTATCACGTCACTGCTTAGATTAGGCATAGATTTTCCCCTTCGACGCAGTTTAGAGTCTCACGCACGAACTGGAGGCTGGCATGAAGATCTATGGCTCACGGGTGTCGTACTATACCGGCAAGCTCGAAGCTTATCTCCGCTATAAGGGCGTCTCGTACACGCTGCACGGCATGCCGTATGACAAGGCAGACGAGCTGAAAGAGAAGGTCGGCTCCATCCAGATGCCAATTGTGGATCGCGAGGACGGCCGTTGGATGTCCGATACTACGCCCATCCTGTTCGAGCTTGAAAAAGAACTCCCAGACAATCCCATTCTGCCGGATGACCCGGTCGTCGCCTTTGTGGCCATGCTGATGGAAGATTATGCCGACGAATGGTTGTGGCGTTCGGCGATGCATTATCGCTGGAGCTATCCCTATAGCCGCGAGCTTCTCTCGAATATCCTGGTGGACGAGATCAGCACCCCGGTGCCCCTGCCCCGATTTATCGTCCGACGCATGATCCGGCGGCGCCAGATCAAGCATTTCACCAAACGCGACGGGCTGACGCCCTCGACCTGGAAACATATCGAACAGGGCTATCTCAATGCGCTCGACTGTATGAGCCAGATCCTGGAGCAACGTCCTTTCCTTCTGGGGACAAAGCCGTCGCTTGCGGACTTTGGCTTCATGGCCCCGATGTTCCGGCACTTCAGCCAGGATCCGGATCCGGAAGAAATCATGCGCACTCGCGCGCCGCTCGTCTATGAGTGGGTCGCCCGCATGTGGGCTGTCCGTCCGGACCCAGACGGCGCTTTCATCTTCAAGATTTCAGAGGAGCTTCGTCCCCTGCTCAAGGAGATTTGCGAGACGCATCTTCAACAATTGACATCAAATGCAGCCGCCTATGGCGCCAACCAGTCGCGCTTTGAAATGAATGTTCAGGGCTGTGAATACCGAGACATGCCGGTGTCGCGCTATCGCGTCTATTGCCTGGAACGGCTGCGGGAACATTTCCAGGCGCTGGATACGGCCAGCCAGGACTCGGTCAAGTCGCTCCTCCCCCACGCGGAAGCGCGCATCCTCTGGGATGATGGTTTCAAAGTGCAGTCAGGGTATGATGAAGACCGCCACTTGCCCTACGGCCACGCGATCAATGTCTACGGCGAAGGCACGCCGTAACTGACAGCTCATGCCGGTTCTGGCTGCCACTTGGTCTTCATGGTCACGATCTCTTCGGCGATGGTCGGATGAACCGCGCAAGTATCGTCGAATTGCTGCTTGGTGGCGCCCATTTTCACGGCGATGCCAAGCATCTGGATCATCTCGCCTGCATCCGGTGAGACAACATGCGCGCCGACCACGACCTGATCTTCCTGACGCACGACCAGTTTCATGAACACCCGCTCCGTCTTGCCATTGAGCATATTCTTCATGGGCCGGAAGCGTGTCTTGTAGATATCGACTGCGCCATACTTTTTGCGCGCTTCGTGTTCGGCCAGGCCGACCGTGCCGACTTCCGGCTGGGTGAAGACCGCGGTCGCAATCGTGTCGTGATCGAAGGTCCTCGAATTGCCGCCAAACTCGGTGTCGGCAAAGGCATGGCCTTCGCGGATAGCAACAGGGGTCAGCTCCGCGCGGCGGGTGACGTCGCCGACGGCCCAGACATTGTCGACATTGGTTTTGGAATACTCGTCCACGACAATTTCATGCCGATCACCAACCTTGACGCCAGCATTTTCGAGCCCGAGCCCATCAATATGCGGGCGGCGCCCCACCGCCATCATGATGACGTCTGCGTCCAGCGTCATGCCGTTTGTCAGCTTGAGATGAAGCGGGCGCTCGGCATCTTCGGTTTTCTCGATCGACTCGAACACGGTGTTGGTGATGACCCGCACACCCGCTTCTTTCAGCCCTTCATGCACACTCGTGCGCACATCCATGTCGAATCCGCGCAACACAGTGTCACTGCGATAGACTAGGCAGGTTTCAACACCGAGTCCGGCAAACACATGCGCGAACTCACAAGCAATGTAGCCGCCGCCTGCAATGACCATATGCTTGGGCAGTTCGGTCAGCTGGAAAACGCCGTCGGAAGTGATTGTATGCTCGACCCCTGGCAACTCTTCAGGAGACGGGCGCCAGGGCGAACCACCCACAGCGACAAGGATCTTGTCTGCCGTAATCGTCTTGCCGCTCTTCTGAAGCTTGAGTGTATGCGCATCGACAAATTCGGCGCGCTCTTCAAATACGTCCACGCCCGCATTGACCTGTCCGCTCATGTACAGGCCTGACAGGCGACCCACTTCGGCGTGCAGGTTGGCCATGAAATGCGGGAAGTCGAACCCACCGACGGTCACGTCCCAGCCGAATTTCTGTGCTTCTTCCAGCTTGCGACCATAATCACTCGCATAGACCATGAACTTTTTCGGCACACAGCCGCGAATGACGCAGGTGCCTCCCATCCGGTATTCTTCGGCAAGCGCAACCCTGGCGCCGTGACCAGCCGCGATGCGTGCCGCGCGGACCCCGCCGGAACCACCGCCAATCACAAAGAGATCATAATCATAGGAATGGTCGGCCATGCTAAGGTCCTTGCTGGATGGAGAGATGTGAACAACGCGCCCTATATGGCGGTTGCGCCCTAGTATTCAAATATGGTGGCGCCGTCGTCTGCCCCAATGATCACAGTGCGCGCCAGATTGATAAACAATCCGTGTTCGACGACACCCGGAATATTGGACAAGAGCGCCGCCGCCAGTGGAGCGTCGGGAATGGCACCGCACGAGCAGTCCAGGATGAAATTTCCTCCATCGGTCACGATCGGCTTGTTCCCGGGTCCGGTCCGGACATTGATCATTGGCTTCAGGACGCCTGCTTTCTTGAGTGCATCATACGTCTTCTTGGCGGTAATCGTATAGCCGAACGGCGTCACTTCGACCGGCAACGGAAACTGCCCCAGCATCTCAACTTTTTTCGAGCTGTCGGCAATCACGATCATCAGATCACTGGCATTGGCGATGATCTTCTCGCGCAGAAGGGCTGCACCACCGCCTTTGATCAGCTGCGCCTGTTCGTCGACTTCGTCAGCGCCATCCACGGTCAGATGGATTCTATCCACCTGCTCGACATCGACCAATGGCACCCCAAGCGACTCAGCCAGGCGACGGGTCTGTTCACTGGTCGGCACACCGCGCACAACGAGACCTTCGGCAATCTCTTCGGCGAGATTTTCGACGAAGAACTTCGCCGTCGACCCCGTCCCCAGGCCCAGCGTCATCCCATCTTCCACGAAATCCATGGCCGCGTGAGCCGCGTTTTCTTTCTCTAGCTCATTTGCCAAATTCTTCCTCCATCAGCCCTTTTTCTTTGCAGCTTTTACCGCTGCCATCTTATCCCTGAACGCGGTAGCCCAACCGCGCTTCTGCATTTGACGCCCTCGCGCCACCGCCAAAGCATCTGCTTCAACATCCTTGGTGATGACCGAGCCAGACCCGATAATGGCGCCGTCGCCAATGGTCACGGGCGCAACAAGCGCCGAATTCGATCCGATGAAAGCGCCCGCGCCGATCGTGGTCTTGTATTTTAGGAAGCCATCATAATTGCAGAAGATCGTCCCAGCCCCGATATTTGTTCCCGCGCCGACTTCGCCATCTCCAAGATAAGACAGGTGACTGGCTTGTGCGCCTTCGCCCATCTGGGTGTTCTTGACCTCGACAAAATTGCCGATCTTCACGCCTGACTCAAGCACTGTGCCTGGTCGCAGGCGAACATAAGGCCCGATGGTGCAGCCGGCCCCCACATCAGCTCCTTCGAGGTGAGAAAAAGCGCGGACTTTCGCGCCGCTATGTACTTTGACGCCAGGTCCGAACACGACGTGCGGTTCGATCGTCACATCATTGCTGATCTCGGTATCGTGACTGAAGAACACCGTCTCCGGCGCCGTCATCGTGACCCCAGAGGCCATTACGGCAGCACGTGTCCGAGCCTGGAAAGCCGCTTCGGCTTCGGCCAGTTGAACGCGTGTATTGATGCCCATCACGTCCGCTTCATCGCAGGACACGGTTCGACAGGTCTCTCCCGCCGTCCGCGCCAGGCCGACAATATCGGTCAGGTAGTATTCGCCTTTGACGTTGTCGTTTGTGACCTTGGAGAGCAAGTCGAACATGGTTCTGGACGGCGCCGCGATGACGCCGGAATTGCAGAACGTGACCGCGAGCTGCTCTGCCGTGGCCTCCTTGGCTTCGACAATCGCCTCTAGATTGCCATCTGCGCCCATGATCAAACGGCCATACGCGCCCGGATCGGCCGCTTCAAATCCCAAAACACCCACGGCGGCACCGGCGCTGACCTCTGCGAAGAGCGCCTCAATCGTTTCGCTATTGATCAGTGGCACATCCCCACACAGGACCACGAGGTCACCCTCAAAATCGCTTAGCGCATCGCGGGCTGTCAGAACGGCGTGGCCGGTGCCCTGAGGTGGATCCTGAATGGTGATCGCGTCAGACCCGAGCACATCCGCCACGTGCGCCTGAACGGCCTCTCCCGCGGGTGAACACACAACCAGGATCCGGTCGCATCCAGCCGCTTGCGCGACGGCGATCGACCAATCGAGCATCGGACGCCCTCCGACCGGATGCAGCACCTTTGGCAGGCTGGACCGCATCCGCGTTCCCTGCCCTGCTGCCAATATCACCGCCGCACGATTTGCCATTGCAAAATTCCCTCGCGAAGTTTCTGCGACTGCCCTAGAGCATGTTCTGAGTCGTTGCGAGCCCTATTGTGCCAGAGGATGCGCAGATGCGTTTTGATTTTTCGGGTTGGACCTTGGTGTTCGATTTGGACGGAACTTTGGTGGAAACCGCACCAGATCTGCACGCCGCCTTGAATCACACTCTTGCCAATGTGGGCCTGAGCCCGGTGCCCCTCGACACGGTTCGCATGATGATCGGCGATGGCGCCAAGGCGATGATCCGAAAAGGTCTTTCCCATCACGGTCTCCCCGTTGACGAGGAACAGGTGAACACACGCTTGTGGCCAATCTTCCTCGAACACTATCGCGCCAACATCACCCGACTAAGTGAACCGTATGAATCGTGTCTGGAAACCCTATCGAATCTCCGCGATGCCGGAGCGACGCTCGCGGTCTGCACCAACAAGGCGCAGGCGCTGGCAGAGCTCGTCCTGAACGGTCTGCAAATGGACGGATTCTTCTCGGCTCTGATCGGTGGGGATATGCTTGGCACCAAGAAACCTGATGGCACCCACATCCTTGAAACCATTCGAGAAAGTGGCGGCGATCCAGCCTATGCCATGATGATTGGTGATGCCTGGACAGACGAAAGGGCAGCTCGCGACGCGAAACTGCCCTTCGTTTTTGTATCATTCGGGTATGGCACACTCTCCAACCAACCCTATGACCGCCTTCGATCGATTGATCATTGGCGTGACATGCCGCAAGCCCTCTCCGAGCTTGCCTTCCAGACCTAGTCTGGGCGGTACTCGCTGCGAACTTCGTTGACGTTCACAAGCTTCCGGCGTGGCATGCCGTTGACCATATTGCTGCGCACATCGGTCCGCGCGCTGCGCATTGCTGGAACGAAGCCAGCATCGACCAGATCGACCTCTACATCGTAGCCACGATCGGACCAATACTCAGCAATTTTCTCTTTAAGACGGCGAGCGCCGTCATTGTTACACCAGTCTTTCATTGTTCTCACTCTCTGCATCTTGGTCGCTACCTCGCAGATTTATTCTGGTAGCTGCTAAAAGATGTCCTTCACTGCACTTCGGGGCTTGCTGCCCGCTCTAAGCGCCCCCTAGATGCCTGTTATAAATCCGACATACAAGGCCTTTTTTGAATGAATTTTCGATAAGGAAATTCGATGAACAGCTGTTCATAATGAACAGATATTCATCGGATGAACCGTTAATTTAACGCGTTCACAAAACTGTCGAAAACCTAATAATTGTCATGATTTATTCCGATCCGCTTACTCGACGGCTTGGTTAACCCACCCCCCTTCACTGGTTGGGAATACAACCAATATTCCAACTTTGCATACCTGCCATGCAATTTTGCGATATCTGATTTTTTCGAAATGACAGCGTTCGTCATTTTTTCGCATTAGATTCGCCACAGGTTTGCCTATTTTCGCTACCGAAAAGAATCAATTCTGAAACAAACATCCGCACATTCACGCGACTCCCTGCCGGTTTGTTCGAATTTTGTTGATGAGGAGCGCAGGCCAGGACTGGACCGACGTCCCAAAAAGCCCAATTAGGGTAGCATGAGCTTCGATCTCCGAACCTTCCGCGAAACGCTCGGTTTATTTGTCACCGGCGTCACGATTATCACCACGCGCGACGAGCAGGGTGATCCGGTCGGCATCACCGCGAACTCATTCAATTCGGTCTCTCTCGATCCGCCACTGATTCTCTGGTCAGTCGGTCTGAAGGCAAAAAGTTTGAGTGCGTTTTCCGATGCGGAGTCCTTTGCCGTCCACATTCTCCGTGACGATCAGGCTGGGCTCTCGCAAAGATTTGCAACGTCCGGGATGGACAAATTTCGCGAGCTTGCGGTCGAGGATGGCCTGGGTAGAGCCCCCCTGCTCCCGGATTGCGCCGCGCGCCTGGAATGCTCGCTTTTCGCAAAGTATCCGGCAGGCGACCATGTGCTCTTCATCGCCAAGGTGGAGCGGCTATCCTCAGATCCTGACGCGATGCCGTTGGTCTATCATGGCGGACGGTACGCGGAGCTATCCGACAAGCCGGAATAGCGCCCTAAAACATGGTTAACGGCGGCTCATAGAATTTCGTAAGCCTTTAGCGGAAAATAAGATTTTTTCTGAGACATTGGGAACATGAGGTCAAAAGGCCCGTACGGCGGCAATCACGCTGCCATCCAATGGAGATGAAAATAATGAGCTTTCGCAAACTGCTTCTGGCAGGTGCTGCCCTCGCGGCCAGTACTGCCGCTGTTGCCACCCCGGCAAATGCCTCGATCATTGATCGTCCGCACTTCAAAGTACTGGGCGTCGTAATCGTCTGGGCCGCTGACGAAACCAATGGCAATACGCCAATCGCCACCGACTTTGTCATCAATGACAGTGTTGGCGGTGTCGCTGCCAACGATACAGACCTGATTGGTGGCGCCGCTCTGGACGGACGCACCGTGGTAACGGGTTCGCTGACGCCGACAAAGGATTCTACTTCCACCGCTGCGCTGGGCGATATCCTGACGATTGACGATGATGGCAACCCAGCCAATGGCGTCACGCAGTCTGTCGACACAGGCACGCCAACTTCTTTCGGTGCCTTCGACGTCACGGGTGAGTCGCTGACCGGCGATCTGACGCATAATTCCAGCTTCTTCGTCGCCTCGAACACAGCGTTCAACATTGACGGAACCGCAACGGCGGTGACTCAGTCTGGTGACTTCGACATGACCGATGTCAGCTTCTCTATGGGCGTCACTGTATCGGGAACGGCTGCCAATGACGGAATCGATTTCGGTGCCAACGCTCAGGATCCAGGCGGCACGTTCGGAACGTTCGCCAATCTGGGCGCTATGACCGGGGCAACCCCAGTCTATCAAGGCAACCAGCGCACCGCCGCAACGGCGGGCACCATCACAGCTCAATCGGTTCGCTTCGACGCGACTTATGAGCTGGGAACCACTGGATATGACCTGTCCATGGGCGCCGGTGAAGTTGAAGCTGAGGTCGTTTACACGGTCTACGTGCCGTAAGGCGACGCCTCAGATACGAATATCTCGAAAAAGTGCCCAGCCCTGACCAACAGGGCTGGGCATTTCTGTATCGAGCGCCTTTGCGCCGACTGCAATCACCGCTACACACGGATGCCATGAAAGCGATCCTCCGCAGTGCAATCGTCGCGAGCCTTCTGGGCTGGCTGATCTGGGCCTATATGGCGCTCTGCAACCGCACGATTCGCTGGACTGTTGAGGGCAACGAGGAAGCCCTGAAAGTCTGGCTAGGATATCCCAACATTATTGTTGCGGCCTGGCACTCAACCATCCTCCTGCTGCCCTCTGGCTGGAACCGGATCATCCAGAAATGGCCGCAGCAGAAGACCCGCTCCGCCATGCTGATTTCGCTCTCGAAAGACGGCGAGCCCGTGGCCAAGGCAATCAAGCATCTCGGACTGGAAGCCGTGCGCGGCTCGTCCACACACAAAGGCAAGAAGCGCGACAAGGGTGGCATGAAGGCACTCGCAGAGGCATTGCGCATTTTGAAAACAGGCGGCGGCATCTGTATCACACCCGATGGTCCGCGCGGTCCGGCCGAAGTCGCCCAAAATGGCCCGATCATCATGGCACAGAGAAGCAAGGCGCCAATCCTGCCCTATGCGATTGTATCGGCCCCGCGCCGGCGGCTGAACACCTGGGACGGTTTTCGTATCCCATACCCGTTCACCCGTGGCGCATTGGTGTTCGGAGAGGCGGTCATTCCAGACGAATCTGATGATCGAGAGACCCTGCGGCAAAAGCTGGAGGATAATCTGAAAGCAGCGATGACCCGTGCCGAGGAGATCGCGCAAAAAAAAGGCCGTTCATAAGAACGGCCAAGGTCAAGCAAGAAGGACGTCTTCGGAGCGTCTGAAACCAGACGGGATCTCCGTCGACATCCCCGTTATAGCTGAATGAACATGAACGGATCCGGAGGAGCGCCTGTAGGTTCCGTTCATTTTCGCGCCGCGATTTCGCCTTAGTTCAGGACCGACTACTCAGATGCCCGGGTGAAGATCGCCTCCAGCGATCGCAGGTTCATGCCGTTTTTCACATAGTTTGCCGGGGTGAGATTGACGGCCTTGATCATCGCTCGCTCAATTCGCGTGTTGCCAGCTTCGTCCGGGACCAGATCGAAATCGATGATGTTGATACAGCCCGTGTCCTGTTCGAAACCGGCACTCGATCCCAAAGGCGCGCCAATCGTCCAGGCGAGGATCATCCGATTGACCACTTCATGCGCGACAAGCAAGGCCGAGGCCCAACCGGGGCGCGACAACAAGCCCTTCAAGCCATCCTCAATCCGCTCCATAGCGTCGGAGAATTTCTCTCCGCCTTCCAAAAAGGTCGCCCCCGGCGTTCCAGCTTGCTCGAACTGGAAAGTCATGGTTGCGGCAAGATGTTCTGCGGATTTGAAGTCGATATACTGCCCCGAACGTAATTCCTGAAACCGCGACTCTTGCTCAAGCTCTGGCGCCGTCAGATCATGTTGCGCAAGGACGATCTCCGCGGTTTCCTGGGTCCGTCGCAACCCCGTATGAAATGCGGCGTCTAGAGGCACATCGGAAAGGGCGATGCCCGCCGCTTTCGCTTCCTCTCGCCCCTGTTCGGTCAGATAAGCAATGGACGGATCCTGCGCGGCGCGTACCTCTGGCGACGTGTAATCAACGAAGCCATGCCGCATCAAGTAAAGCCGCCGTCGTCCGGTGGTGCCAGGAAGAGCGCCCATGCTCGCCTCCGCTAATCACTGTTCAGGAGGTGGGGTTTAAGCGATTCCCCAGTCCTTGAGCACCTCTTCTTGATGTTCGCCGATGCCAGCGGGTTTGCCTTGGATGGCGCCCGGTGTTTTGGAGAAACGCGGTGCCGGTCCCGGCTGGACCACACCATCTACTGTCTCGAATGTGCGACGGTCTGCATTGTGCTTGTAGGTTGGTGCTTCTGCCATAGACAGGACGGGCGCAAAGCAAATGTCTGTCCCTTCCATGATGTCACACCATTCATCGCGCGTTTTCGTCTTCATCACCGCGATCAGTTTTGCTTTTGAATCCGGCCACTTGGAGCGATCCATTTGGGCCTGAAAGTCCGGGTCGGTGAGCTCAGCCTTCTCCACAAGCAAGGCGTAGAATTGTGGCTCAATCGATCCAATCGACACCCATTTCCCATCTGCGCATTCATATGTGTCATAGAAGTGTGCGCCGCCGTCCAGCAGGTTGGCTTCGCGATCATCTGTCCACATGCCGCTTGCCCGCATGCCGTAGAACATGGTGGTCAGGGAAGCAGCGCCGTCTGACATGGCGCAGTCGATGACCTGCCCTTCGCCGCCATTCTTGACATTCACGACAGCAGCCAGCAGCCCCATGGCAAGATAAAGCGCGCCGCCGCCATAATCTCCAATCAGATTCAATGGTGGACGTGGACGGCCATCGCCGTCTCCCATGGCATGCAAGGCGCCCGTAATGGCGATGTAGTTGAGATCGTGTCCGGCCGAGTGCGACAGTGCGCCGTGCTGCCCCCAACCGGTCATGCGTCCGTAAACAAGCTTCGGATTTCGCGCCAAAACCTCATCCGGTCCAAGTCCGTTGCGTTCCATCACGCCCGGGCGGAATCCCTCGATCAGGGCGTCCGCTTGTTCGAGCAGCTTGAACGCCGTCTCGCGGTCGGCCTCATCCTTCAAATTCAGCGCGATCGAGCGCCGTCCTCGGCTCATCACATCGGCGGGGTTGCCCGGTCGGTTGGACCCTGCCCGGTCAATGCGGACGACATCTGCCCCCATATCACTGAGCAACATGCCGCAAAACGGACACGGGCCAATTCCTGCAAATTCGACGATCTTGACGCCATCCAAAGGGCCTTTTGCCATCGTTTTCTCCCTTGCCTGCGGGCTTTTTTACTTCTGAGATCAACCAGACCTTAAGACTCAAGTGCGCAAAGAAAAGGCCTGACGTAACGTCGACTCGAGGGCGCATAAAATGCTCAATGACAAACGGTTCGATGCACCGGTGATACATGTCGTATCCGAAAGCCCGCGGCTGGAAATGCTCCAGACTCGGCTGCGTCAAGCCGGCCTGCGCCCGGTTCCCGTTCGCGGATCCTACTTGCCGCCGGATTCGGCTCCGGCGCTGATCGACAATCTGACTCGTCGCAACACGTTTGAAGGATTGGACAATCGCCTCGTCGTGACGATTGGGAAACAAGGCCTGTCGACCGTGCATAGTGATATCCATCTCGCGGATGTGGCGCAGATCGAGTCCCTTCCCGCCCGCCTGGCCATTCGGCAACGCGAGGCGCAGCGGCAAAGAGAGATTCAGTTACGTGCGCGCACGGCAGAGAAATTTGGACCGGCAAGATCCACGCCTGCGCCGGTCGGGCGGGCGCGAGTGCTCTGGCTCGGCCAGGACGCGCCTTTTCTGAATGCGATCAAGTCCAACCTGGCTGATGCGCAAGTGACCCTGGTCGCAGCAATCAGTCGCCTGACCGCCGAAGATTATCTCGCCAGCGGCCAGTTTCAGACGCTCGTACTCTGCCCCGCAACACCAGATGACGAAGCTGCGAAATTGCTCATGCGGGTGAAGTCCTTGCAAATCGTGACCGTCCCGCGTGTCATTCTGTTGCTTCGGCCGGAACTGACGGGTCAGATTTCACCAGAACTCATGTCCAACGCGGATCAGATCCTGGACCTGACCGCCGATATCGCGAACATTGGCAACACTCTGCACGCGGTATCACACGAAGCGTTGGTCGAGCGTGACACGCAAAAAATTCCAGCGGGTGTGATCGAAGATCACGCCACCGGTCTGGTCTCCCGTGAGTATCTGGAGTCTCATCTCGAAGCGCAGATGGAACAGGCCGATCGATTGGCAACGCCGCTCTCGGTGGTCGCCTTCACCCTGTCTCCGGAGCACGATATCAAGTCGGTGGCGCTGACCATAAAATCCATGCTGCGCGATACTGATCTCGCCGCGCGTCTCGACTCCACCCATGTCTGCATCACGCTGCCGGAAACCTCCTATCGCGGCGCCGTCCTGCTCTCACGGCGGATTGAAGACGCCGTCAGTGGATCGTTGACCTGGCGAGCGATTGAACGCCGTCAGTTCCATACGCTCAAGACGCTTCTAGGCGGGCTGACCGCCAAATCGCTCCTCAACCGGCAGCGCAACGCGTCCTAGGCGGGTGCCGCTGTCGCCTTCAGCTCGTTCAACAGTCCTTTCACCGACTGCATGCGCGCATCTGCATCGGCGGGCACGCCCATAATGACCAGTTTGCTATCAGGGCGCAGCTTCATCTTGCCCGGGCGTGAGCGAACCAGCATCATCAGTTTGGCCGGATCCACAGCTGTATCCGCCCGGAATGTCAGAACAACGCCTTTCGGTCCGGCATCGAGCTTGGAGATGCCGAGCGACTTGCACGTCACTTTCACGGCGGTGACGTCGAGCAATTGCTGCGTTTCTTTTGGAAGCGCGCCGAACCGGTCGATCAGCTCTGCGGCAAAGGCTTCGCGCTCCTGCTCTGTCGCGAGGTCCGCGAGCCGGCGATAAAGTCCCAACCGCACGCCAAGGTCTTCGACGTATCCTTCCGGGATCAGAACGGACAGGCCAAGATTGATCTGCGGCGACCACTCATCGACCACATCATCCACATCATTGGATCCAGATTGCAGGGCTTTGACCGCGTCCTCGAGCATTTGCTGATACAGTTCAACGCCAACCTCGCGCACGTGGCCGGACTGTTGATCGCCGAGCAGGTTGCCACCTCCGCGCATATCGAGGTCATGGCTTGCCAACTGGAAGCCCGCGCCGAGACTATCCAGCGATTGCAGGACGCGCAGGCGTCGCTCAGCGGATTGCGAGATCACCCGATCTGCCGGCGTTGTCAGATAGGCATAGGCGCGCAGTTTCGACCGCCCAACGCGCCCACGAAGCTGGTAGAGCTGCGCAAGACCGAACCGGTCGGCTTTATGGATGACCAACGTATTGGCACGCGGAATATCCAGGCCGCTCTCTACGATCGTTGTTGAGAGCAAGACATCATACTCGCCCTCGTAAAACGCCGTCATCAGATCCTCGAGTTCGCCAGAAGGCATCTGGCCATGCGCGACACAGAATTTCACTTCCGGCACATTCGATTTCAGGAAGTTCTCCAGATAATCGAGATCCGAGATACGCGGTGCCACATAATAGCTCTGCCCGCCGCGATACTTCTCCCGCAACAAGGCTTCGCGGATGGTGACTGTGTCAAACTCGGTGACATAGGTCCGGACCGCCAGGCGATCGACCGGCGGTGTCGCAATGATGGATAGATCGCGAATGCCCGTCAGCGCCATCTGCAGAGTTCGAGGGATCGGCGTCGCTGACAAGGTCAGGACATGGACGTCGGCTTTCAGCTCCTTCAGCCGCTCCTTATGCTTCACGCCGAAGCGTTGCTCTTCGTCTACGATTAGTAGCCCGAGCCGCTTGAACTCAACATTCTTGGCAAGCAAGGCGTGGGTCCCGATGACCACGTCCACTGTGCCATTCGCCATGGCCGCCTTGGTCTCACTGGCCTCCTTGGCAGAGACAAAACGCGACAGCGGGCGCACGTTCATTGGCCATCCGGCAAAGCGCGCAGCGAAAGTATTATAATGCTGACGCGCGAGCAGTGTCGTCGGAGCGATGACGGCAACTTGCTGTCCGGCCATCGCCGCCACGAAGGCAGCCCGAAGCGCCACTTCTGTTTTGCCGAATCCGACATCGCCGCAGACAAGACGATCCATCGGCTTCCCAGATGACAGATCGCCCAGCGCATCTTCGATCGCATTGAGCTGATCATCGGTCTCTTCATACGGGAAGCGCGCCGCGAACTCCTCATACAAGCCGTCGCCAGTGACGACGGAATCGGCCTTCTTCATCTCGCGGGCGGCGGCGATGGCCATCAACTCAGCCGCCATCTCGAGAATCTTTTTCTTCGCCTTGGCCTTGCGCGTTTGCCAACCCACGCCGCCCAACCCGTCAATCGCGCTCTCCGCATCTTCGCTGCCATAGCGGCTGATCAGATCGATATTCTCGACCGGCAGGAAGACCTTGTCGCCCTTTGCATATCCCAGCTCGAGGCAGTCATGCGCAGCGCCGGCCAGATCCAGCGTCTTGAGACCGACATAGCGCCCAACCCCATGATCCACATGCACAACCAGATCGCCGGGATTGAGGCTGCCCGCCTCAGCAATGAAGTTTGCGGCCTTGCGCTTGCGTCGCGGCGCCGCCAGGCGATCGCCGAGAATATCCGGTTCGCCGATTATGACGAGATCGGCCGTCTCAAACCCGTTCTCGAGTGGCAGTTCGCAGATCGCGATCTCTGCCTGTCTGGCGGCTTCGAGCGAATAGATCCGTGTTGCGTCCGGCAGGCCGTGGTCTTCGAGCACACCTTCCAGACGGCTCGCTGAGCCCTCAGTCCAGGCCCCGAAGATCACCGTCTTCCCCACCTCGTGCTTGGCTTTGGCATGCGCGGCGGCGACTTCGAATATATTGACTTCCGGCTGTGCACGTTCCGGCGCAAAATCGCGCCCCTGTCCGCCGCCAAGGTCCAGACCGCCCTCTCCGCTCCCGCCATGGAAGCGTGCCACGCCTCGTGATTGCAGAGCTGCGGAAAGTTCCTGCTCTGTCAGATACAAGTGATGCGGCGGCAGCACGCGCGCCTGTCGCTCTTCACCCGCGGCTTCCAGGCGTGCCTCATAATAATCCTTCGCCTGCGCCAAGCGCTCGCTCGCCGCCTCCGCCGATAAGGCGCCGAGACCGATCAATACGTCGGGGCCCAGATAGTCGAACAAGGTCTGCAGGCGATCATGGAACAGAGACAACCAGCTCTCGATCCCGCCTCTGCGTATCTCTGCCCGGGCGGCCTCATACATCGGATCCCCCACGGGAGACCCGAGCGCCTCGAGATAGCGCTCCCGGAACAGGCCGAGCGTGTGTTCGTTGAACAGGACTTCGGACACAGGCGCTAGCGCAACGCGGTTGAGCACGCGCGTGGAAATCTGTGTTTCAGGATCGAAAGCCTTGATCGTCTCTATCTCATCGCCGAACAGGTCGAGCCGCACCGGCTCGTCACCTGTGGGCGGATAGATATCGACCTTGCCGCCGCGAATGGAATACTCGCCTTTCTCTGACACCGAGGCGACTCGGACATAGCCGTTGATCGACAGGTATGAAGAGAGATCATCCTGCGCGATCCTGCCGCCTGTGTAGACCGACAATGAGCTGGCTCGCATCGTCTCTACCGGCGGCACCCGCTGTGCCAGTGAGCTCGCTGTTGTGATCACCAGGCAAGGCTCGGCATTCGCCGCCCGCTGCGCCAGAAAGGCGAGTCCCGCACAGCGAGCAGCCGCCACCGCCGGCGACGGACTGACGCGATCATACGGCAGCACGTCCCAACCTGGCAGGCGGACAATCTCCAGCGCCGGGGCAAAGAACTGCGCCAGTTTGAACGCCGTCGCTGCCTGCTTGTCATCGCGCGCGACGTAGAGCGCGGCGCTGCCTCTTTCTTCCAGCGCCTCGATCAGGCGCAGCAGGTCAAGCCCGAAAGGCGCGCCATATACTGCGGCCGGGCTGGATAGGTTGGACAGGAGCGAGACCTGGCTCATGAACAGGAAGACTCCGCAGAGTTTGGTGAATCGGCTGGCGGGTAAGAGGCGCTACATAGCGCATAGATTCAGAAACGCCACCCGAGCCAATGCAATGTCACAAACGGGCCGCGCTCTATTGTGGATAAGTCGGACGAAATCAGGGGGATTTGTGTAACTGGGGGATGCTTGCGAATCGCTTCTATGGTTAACAGGGACCCATGAGCACAGCCGTATCACATCTTCCGGAATCGGACGAACCAGCCCGCGAATTGCCGCATAATCTGTCGGCCGAAGCCGCTGTGATCGGCTCGATCCTGTATGATAATAACGCGTTCCAACGTGTATCTGATTTTCTGCGTCCGAGCGATTTCTACGCGCCTGCGCACCAGGAAATTTTCGAAGCCTGCATGTTGCTCATCCAGAACGGGCGTGTGGCTGACGGGGTCACTCTGCGCGAGCAGTTCGAGAAGGATGAGCGACTAACGCAAATTGGCGGCGCGCAATATCTCGCCGATCTTCTCGACAGCGCCGCCTTCGGGCCTGAGGTCCAGGACTATGCGCGGATCATTCGCGACCTCGCCATGCGCCGCGAGCTGATCAATATCGGCGCCGGTGTGCAATCCCGCGCGCAGCATCATGATCGCGATGTCGACGGCGCGCAGCAGATCGAGCTGGCCGAGCGAGAGCTGTTTTCACTCGCCGAACGCGGATCTACCGGACGCGGCTTTTCGACCTTTTCCGAAGCGCTGACCGAGTCCTTGCAAATGGCGGAGGCAGCGTTCCAGCGCGAAGGCAAGATTGCCGGTATCGCAACGTTGCTGGATGATCTCGACCACAAGATGGGCGGGCTGCACAAGTCCGACCTGATCATTCTGGCTGGCCGTCCGTCCATGGGGAAGACGTCTCTCGTCACCAATATCGCCTATAATGTCGCGGCTTCGTATCGTGGCGAAAAACTGGAAGACGGGTCCACCAAGACGATTGATGGCGGCAAGGTCGCTTTCTTCTCTCTGGAAATGTCGTCGGAACAGCTGGCGACTCGGATCCTGGCCGAGCGGACCAGTATCAATGCGCACAAGATCCGCCAGGGGGATCTCGACAAAAACGACTTCGAGACCCTGCGCGAGGCGACCGAAGAATTGCAGAACCTGCCGCTCTATATTGACGACCAGGGCGGTATTTCGGTCAGTCAGCTCGCCGCCCGCGCGCGTCGCTTGCATCGGGCCCAGGGCGTCGATCTGATCATTATCGACTATTTGCAGCTCCTGACCGGGACGTCCGGCAAAGCCGACGTGAACCGGGTGCAGGAAATCACGCAGATCACGACCACGCTGAAAGCGCTGGCAAAGGAACTGAATGTCCCAGTGATCGCGCTCTCGCAGCTCTCACGTCAGGTCGAACAACGCGATGATAAACGCCCGCAGCTGTCCGATCTTCGCGAGTCTGGCTCGATCGAGCAAGACGCCGACGTGGTCATGTTTGTCTATCGCGAAAGCTACTATCTTGAGCGCACAGAGCCGCAAGCAGACGGGGCGGATCCGGCTGCGGCCGACAAATGGGCGTCCTGGCGCCAGCGAATGGACGAAGTCTATGGCACCGCTGAGGTGATCCTTGGCAAGCAACGCCATGGCCCGATTGGCAAAGTCGTTCTGTCCTTCGACGCCAATGTCACTCGTTTCGGCAATCTCGCCCGGCCGTCGCAAGGTGCATTTGAGGAATAGGCCTTACATCTGCCGCAAAGCGCTGTAATCCGGCCCCTATGAGCCTGAGACCCCGCGCCCGAATCCATTTGGCCAATATTGCCGACAATTGGCGGTCCTTGCATGAGGCCCAGACGAGCGGTGTTGTCGCCGCGGTCGTCAAGGCTGACGCATATGGGCACGGCCTGGCGCGCGTTGCCGAGACATTGCACGATGCCGGATGTGATCACTTCTTCGTGGCGCACGGGTTCGAGGCAGAACAAGTCCGCGCCACGCTGGGCAGCCACCCCAATATTTACATTCTGAACGGCCCTTCCCCGGATGAGGAGGCGCTGTACCGGGAAAACGCCCTCACGCCGGTGATCAATTCCAGCTTCCAGTTTCGCACCATGGCCGAGTGGCTGGTTGATGGTGTCCGCATGCCTCGCGGGTATGCGCTGCACTTTGATACCGGCATGAATCGTCTGGGGCTGCCTGCACGAGATGCGGCCGACCTGGCAGAGGCCACGGATGGGCGTGATCCCGTCTTGATCATGTCCCACCTCGCCTGTTCCGAGGACGCTCAATCGGGCATGAATGCTCATCAGGCGGAGGCGCTCGCCGCGATCAGCGAGGCTTTCCCTGGCATTGCACTCAGTTTGGCCAATTCTGGCGGTGTCTGGCTCGGCAAGAACTATCATCACTCCTTGTCTCGACCGGGAATAGCGCTTTATGGCGGCGGGCATCCGCCTGATTCCGGGACGCTCAAACCGGGTATGACATTGGAAGCCCCGATCTTGCAGATCCGTCAGATTGAAGCCGGCGAAACCGTTGGCTATGGCGCCACCTGGCGCGCAGCCGAACCGACCCTATTGGCGACGCTTGCGATCGGGTACGGCGACGGCGTTCCGCGTTCGGCGTCAAACAAGGGATTTGCCAGCCTTGGCGGCAAGCGCTGTCCGATCGTTGGCCGAGTGTCTATGGATTTGATTACAATTGACGTCACAAACGCCGCCGATCTTGCACGCCCTGGTGTTTATGCCCAATTGATCGGACCAGACGCTCCATTAGAAGAGCAAGCCGCCCTGGCGGGCACCATTGGTTATGAACTCACCACAGGACTGACGCCTCGTGTCAAACGCATCTACGAAAGCTAAGTCGGGCTTCCCGAATCCGCTGCAATGGTTGGGCGGAGCTACGCTGGCCATGCTCGGCGAAGTCGGCCGCCTATCGATCTTCACGGCCAAGACCATGGGCGCGAGCTTCAGCCCGCGTTGGTATCCGGCCCAGATCATCCGTCAGATAATCGCAATCGGATTCTACAGCCTGCCCGTCGTCGGTCTGTCGGCCATCTTTATCGGCGCCGCACTGGCCCTCAACATCTATTCCGGCGGCAGCCGGTTTGGTGCTGAACAGTTTGTGCCGAACATCGTGGTGCTGGGCATCACGCGCGAGCTTGGGGTGACGATCACAGGCTTGATGTTGGCCGGCCGCGTCTCTGCAGGGATCGCTGCTGAGATCGGGGCAATGCGGGTGACCGAACAGATCGACGCCCTGAAAACGCTGAGCGCCAATCCGTTCCGTTATCTCTACGCACCGCGCTTCCTGGCCGGGATCATCACCCTTCCCTTGCTGGTCATTATTGCCGACGTGATCGGAGTAATGGGCGGCTGGGCCGTCAGCACACTCGGGCTCGGGTTCGACTCGACGACCTACCTGCGCAACACGATGGATTTCTTGACCTGGCAAGATGTCACGGTTGGCCTGATCAAGGCTGTCGTCTTTGGCGGCGTGATTGCGATACTCGGCTGTTATCATGGGGATAAATCGAGCGCAGGAGCCACTGGGGTCGGCCGTGCCGCAACCTTCGCCATGGTCGGCGCAGCGGTCCTGATCCTCGCCTTCAACTATCTCATATCAACGCTTCTGGTAAATTTCGGATCATGAGTACACAGCCGCTTCTTGAACTTAAAGACGTCCACAAATCGTTCGGTCCCAATCAGGTTCTGACCGGCGTGGATCTCGACGTGGCGCCCGGCAAGTCGCTGGTCGTTCTGGGTGGATCCGGCTCAGGCAAATCCGTGATGCTGAAAAACGCGCTCGGTCTGATGACGCCCGACAAGGGGCAGATCCTCTTCGACGGTATCGACGTGACCCGTGATCAGGGTAAGACACGCGAAGCCATGCGGGCCAGGATCGGCATGCTGTTTCAGTCGGCCGCTCTGTTCGACAGTTTGACTGTCTGGGAAAATATCGCCTTCCGCCTGCTCAATGCGGACGGCATGAAGCGCAAGGACGCGAAAGAGCGCGCCATCGAGACCTTGAAGCAGGTCCGACTCGGCTCTGACGTCGCTGACCTGACACCGGCCGAGATCTCGGGTGGGATGCAGAAACGGGTTGGCCTGGCGCGCGCAATTGTCTCCCGACCGGAACTCATCTTCTTTGATGAGCCAACCACAGGACTGGATCCAATCACCGCGGATGCCATCAATGATCTGATTGTCGAGCAGACCAAGGCCCTAGGTGCGGCAGCCATCTCGATCACGCATGATATGGCGAGTGCGCGCAAGATTGCAGACGAAATCGCGATGCTGTTCGAAGGCAAGATTATCTGGCGAGGACCTGCCAGCATGATCGATAATAGCGGCAATGAACATGTGGATCAGTTCGTCCACGGGCGCGCCGACGGGCCGATCCAGCCGGCTCTCTAGAGATCGCCTTAATGCCGTTAAGCGCGCGCCGCAGCGATGCGAGCGCGGGCAATTTCGTCGGCGACTTCATTTGTAGGCCGTCCGCTCGAAAGTGCGTCGTCGAGAACGCTGCCCAGCGTGTCCATCAGAGTATCGAGCTTCTGATCAACCCAGGCGCGTGAGTATTCGCCCGAAATTTCGGCCGCCACATTGATGATCCCGCCGCCATTAATCACGTAATCGGGCGCGTAGAGAATCCCGGCGCGCCGCACGAACTCACCCATGGCAGGCGTCACCAGCTGATTATTGGCGCCGCCGGCGATGACTTTCACCTTGAGGCGTTTCAGCGTGTCCTCATTGATGATCGCGCCGAGGGCATTGGGCGAAAAGATGTCGGCATCGACATCGTAAATCTCGTCAGGCGTAACGATCTTGGCGCCGGTCTTTGAGGCGATCTCAGTCAGGGCATCCTGGTCAATGTCTGTGATCACCAGGTTTGCACCAGCTTCCGCAAGATGTTCGCACGCATAGCCGCCCACTGAGCCAACTCCCTGCACAGCAATCGTCTTGCCGTTCAGGTCGTAACTGCCAAAAGCGCGCAAAGCCGTTTGCTGGATGCCTCGGAACACGCCAAGGGCGGTGACGGGCGATGGATCACCACTTGCGGCTGCCCCTGTCGTCAAGCCAGCTGCGAAACGGGTCTCCTGTGCGGCGACCTCGATATCGGCGGTATCGATCCCGACATCCTCAGCCGTCCAGTAACGGCCCTGTAAACTGTCTACAGCCCGCCCGAACGCGCGGAACAGAGCCTCTGATTTGTCAGTTTTTGAATTGCCCCAGATCACCGCTTTGCCGCCGCCATGTGGGATAGACGCCATGGCATTCTTGTAGCTCATCCCCTGGCTGAGGCGCAGCGCGTCTGTCACCATGGAATGGCTGTCTGGATAGTCCCACATGCGCGTGCCGCCGGAGGACGGACCGAGCGCGGTCGAGTGGACGGCAATCACGGCACGCAGGCCACTTTCCGCATCCGAAAAGAAATGAACCCCTTCATGATCATCAAAGGAAGGATTGTCGAACATGGTCGCTGCCCATCGTCATGGTTGCATTTGAAACAAAGCGGCGGTGTAACGCCTCTTGGCGCGGGGTCAACAATCAGTTTGGTGTTCTTCCGGGAACTTCATCAACATTGCTTGGCAATGGCGCGTCGGGGTCACGCAGGAACGTGAGTACATCCTCAAACACGACCTCCGACTGAAGGTCGCGCAGAAGCATGTGATACCCCTCTGGATAATAGGCGGTCCGCACATGATCTGGCAGGATCTTGGCCGTGCGACGCACACCGCGCTTTGGAATGACAATATCCTTAGCTCCATAAGTCAGGAGCATGGGCGTGTCGGCCGGCAGATCCGGCGCTGCCTTGTGCGCGTTTTCCATCAGCGTCACCACGCCGTGGACCTGTTCAATCTTGTTGGTGCGAATGCCGAGTGGGTCCGTCCACAGACGTTGCAGCATTTCGATATTGTCGCTCGGCTCGATCTTCACAAACCGCGGCGGACGCACGACCCAGCCGGGGCGAACCCGAACGCTGGTCCACAAGGCGACACGCTGCACCGCCGGGATCGAGCCCCATCCCCGCAAACCCGGCCCTGAGAATACAACGCGATCAACGCCTTCTGGCGGATCACCGGAGCCAAACGCCGTCATGGTCATGGCCCCGCCCATGGAAATACCGACCACGGCCAGCGTGGTGTCAGGGTGTTCGGCTTTGACCAAGCGCACGGCGGTGCGCAGATCCTCGCGCATATCGTCCTCATTCGGCCATTCGCCGCGTCCATAGGAACGACCAAATCCGCGTTGGTCATAGGCATAGGTCATAACGCCCCGCTCGGCCCAGTAGGGTGCCGCCATGTGGAAGGCATTGGCATAGTCATTCATGCCGTGCACACCGACCACGACGATTTCCGGTGGTTCATCAGTCTCCCAGACCGTCAGGCCAAGTTCAGCCCCGTCAAAACTGATCATGCGATTTGATTCAGGCTCGAGGGTCGGCATGGGCGGATTCTCCAGGACCAGAGGTTTCATAGTGGCCGGTGTGACGCACGCGGCCAGAAATCCGAACGCTGCCGCGATCAGGACAACAAAACCTGCACCCGCTTTCGCAATTCGGGCAAGAGTTCGGTTTCGAACCAGGGATTGCGTTTGAGCCATGCATTATTTCTCCAGCTTGGATGTGGCGTAACAATGACGCCTTGGTCGAGAAAACTCTGCCACTTTTTGACGGTAGCCGTGAGGGTTTTCTCCATCTGATCGCCAATATGCCATTTCTGGGCATAGCCACCGATCAGCAAGGTCAGGCCAATGTTCGGCAGGCGATCGAGCAAAGGTTGCCTCCAGGTTTCCGCGCAGCGTTTCATCGGCGGTATGTCACCACCATTCATGTCATAACCCGGGAAACAGAATCCCATCGGCACGATCGCGACCTTGGAAGCGTCATAGAATGTCTTCTCATCCATCTGCAACCACTCGCGCAGGCGCACGCCGGAGGGATCGGTAAATGGACGCCCGGACTCCATTGCCAGGTTACCGGGTGCCTGACCCGCGATCAGGATTCTGGCGGTCTCGGACACCTGCAAAACTGGGCGTGGCGAGCGTTCCATGTCGGCCTTGCATAATTGACATGCGCGGATCTCGGCTACGAAATCATGGAGATCGGTGCTCATTGATCTAGGTCATTCCAGAAGCGATAAACATGAGGATCAGAACCATGACTGGCTTGATTGAGCAAATCATAAAACCGCGAGAAAAAGACCTGGGCGACGGCTTTGTTGTCCGCCGGATCTTGCCGTTCCACAGCCGCAAGATGGTTGGTCCCTTTATCTTTTTTGACCATTTCGGACCTGTCGATTACGCCCCCGGCAAGGGCTTTGATGTGCGGCCGCACCCGCATATCGGCCTTTCAACCGTGACCTTCCTGTTTGAAGGCGCAATCCGCCATAAGGATAATCTCGGCAATGACCTGGTAATTCGCCCAGGCGCGGTGAACTGGATGACCGCCGGCCGCGGGATCTGCCATTCCGAGCGCACCCCGGACGAAGAACGCGCCAGCGGGCAGTCTATGCATGGAATCCAGACCTGGGTCGCCTTGCCAAAAGGTCATACCGAGGTCGCGCCAGATTTTGTCCATCACCCGGCCGAGACCTTGCCGGAATTTGACTTGGGCGGCGCCCATGCACGCGTTCTGGCAGGCACAGCCTTTGGCCACGCCTCGCCCGTCGAGTTCCCATGGGGCATCTGGTATGTCGGAGCCGAAGCCGACAAAGGCGCTGACTTCACCATAGGCCGCGAAGAAGCGCAGGAACGCGCGCTCTATGTGGCATACGGATCTGCCACGATCGACGGTCTAACCGTTGAAGCCGGGCAAATGGCAATCCTGTCGCCGGGTGTGGATATTCCGGTCACGGTTTCCGAAGGCACACGATTCATGCTGGCGGGCGGCGAGACCATGGATGGTCCACGAAAGATCGACTGGAACTTTGTCGCCACAGACACCGACCGCATTGAACAGGCAAAGGCCGATTGGCGCGCGTCGGCCGCTGGGGGGTGGACGGACACGCCCTTTACTTTGCCGGAGGGCGAAAACGAATTCATCCCACTGCCCGGAGATGAAACGGTTTCATAAGCAACCTTGTCGCTCTTTTCGCCGTGTGCCACACCGGGCGCCATAATCGAAACAAGACAGGAGCGAGAGACCATGATCCGTCTCACAATGACTGCGTCTGTCCTTGCGTTGATCACAGCGTGCGGACAAGTTGGTGAGGAAACCGACCCGATAGCTCCGGAATCGTCCGCGACGGTGGAAACCGAAGCGACGGGCGCCCCCGGATTACTGATGCCACTGCCTGAGGGCACGAGCGCCGCGATCAGCGCTGACGATCTTCGCCAGAGAATTGTTGCGCTCGCAGATGATGCGTTCGAAGGCCGTGCGCCAGCGGCCGAAAAAGGCGAACAGGCGGCGGATTGGATTGCCGCGGAAATGGAACGCGTCGGCCTGCAGCCTGCTGGAGAGAATGGTAGCTGGTTTCAGACCGTGGGGATGGTCGAACAGACCCTCGACGAAAACGCCTCTTCCCTGACCTTTTCAGGCGGAGCCTCGGGTGAAGACTTCCCGATGACGCTCAAGGAAGACACTGTTCTCTGGACCAAGAAGCAGGACCGGGGTGAAGCTGAATGGAATGACTCCGAGCTGGTCTTCGTCGGCTATGGCGTGGTCGCACCGGAATACGGTTGGGACGATTATGCAGGCCTGGATGTCGAAGGCAAAACCGTGGTCATGTTGGTCAATGATCCAGGCTATGCACTCGAAGGCGAACTCTTCAATGGCAAGTCGATGACCTATTATGGGCGCTGGACTTACAAGTTTGAGGAAGCAGGCCGACAGGGGGCGACCGGAGCGATTGTTGTTCACGAAACCGCGCCAGCTTCTTACGGCTGGGACGTGGTGGCCAACTCCTGGTCGGGCGCGCAGGCCGATCTGGTCCGAGCCGATGGAGGCGACAATCGCACACTTTTCGAGTCCTGGATCACCGAAGAAACCGCGCGCGCCTTGTTTGCCGAAGCCGGTCTCGATTTTTCTGAAATGAAGGACGCCGCCAAGACGCAAGGCTTCCGCTCAGTCGATATGGGGAATCTCTCAGTAAGCGGCAGCCTGGCTCAGTCGGTCAGCAGAACAGAGTCTCGCAATGTCGTCGGCATGTTGCCGGGATCGACAGCGCCAGATGAATACATGCTGTTCACCGCCCACTGGGATCACCTTGGAAAGAAGTCCGAGGAAAGAGAAGGTGGCGCAACGCAAGACTTTTATCGTGACAGCATCTTCAATGGCGCCGTCGATAATGCGACTGGCACGTCAGCTCTGCTTGAAATGGCGGAAGCCTTGGCGGCCGAAGAGATTGACCGATCCGCCTTGTTCCTTGCGGTCACCCTGGAAGAGTCCGGCCTTCTGGGCTCGGCGTTCTATGCGGAGAACCCCACCGTTCCTATGAATCAGATCGTTGCCGGGCTCAATATGGATGCGATGCTTCCGGTTGGTCCGACCAATGACATGGTCGTGGTCGGATACGGCGCCTCGGAACTCGAGGACTTGCTCAAGCAACATCTGGATGAAGTCGGGCGCGTGATCGTGCCGGATCCGAATCCGCAAGCCGGATACTTTTATCGCTCCGACCATGTCTCGTTCGCCAAGAAAGGTGTGCCGATGCTTTACGCCGATGGCGGGATCGACAAGATCGATGGCGGCGAAGCCGCTGGCAAAGCCATTGGCGACGTTTACACGGCGCAGCGCTATCACAAACCGATGGATGAGTATGAGGCAGACTGGGACCTGTCAGGCATGGAGCAGGATGTTGAAGCGCTTTACTCTGTCGGCTTGAAAATTGTCCAGTCCGACATCTGGCCGACCTGGTATCCTGGCAATGAGTTTGAAGCCATTCGTCAAGCATCCCTGGCAGAGCGCGACGAGTAGCCCCCCATGCTCTCCTACCAACACGGTTTCCATGCCGGCAACAAGGCCGACGTTCTGAAGCACGCGGTCCTGCATGCTGTGCTGGAAACCGAGGCGGAGGCTGACCGGCCCTTGCTCTACGTCGAAACCCACGCTGCGCGCGGGTTTTACGATCTGAAGAGTGCGCAAGCGACAAAGACCGGAGAGGCAGAAACCGGTGTGCTCGCCCTGCCGAAGGCGAGAAAGGCTGCAGACGCGCTGCAACCCTGGCTGCGGCATGTGCAGTCCAAGGGCGCGGGCTCCTATCCCGGATCCCCGGCCCTGGCCACACAGATGCTCGGACCCAAGGCGCGGCTGGCTCTGTTTGAGCTGCACCCGGCCGAGCACAAGGCGCTATCGCAAGCCTTGCGAAAGGATGACCGCGTCCAGATCCGCAAGGAGGACGGCTATCGCGGCGCTCTGCGCCTGCAACCTCGACGCGGTGAAGAAATGCTGGTCATGCTGGACCCAAGCTATGAGACGGAAGCGGACATGGATGCGCTGGCCAATTGGGTGCCGCGTGCAATGAACAAGTGGCCTACGGCGCGCTTCCTGATCTGGCTTCCGCTGTTTGCAGATGGTCGAGAGGAAGAGTTCGGCGCTTTCCTGTCCGAGCTTGATGAAGGGTTCGTCGCGGGTAGCCGCTGGGCCCGCGCGAGCGACGACCCCTCCGCTCTGGAAGGTTCAGCGATGATCGGTTTACGAATTGGCGGCGCCTCAGCCAGAAAAGCGTTCGCCATTGCTGCCGAATTAGACAAGCTTTGGCGCGACTAAATTAACAAATTACCTCTTGAATTGTGGATCCGATTGGGCTGCAACACGCCGAATAAAGTCCCCACCCAATGAATATGAGCCGACAATCCCACAAGACCTATCCGCCCCGGCCGGCGCCTGACGCGCGGGAGTGGCACGCATGAATCTGCTATTCCGACTTCTGTGGGTTATGATCCGCGCGCGATTTGGCGCCAGACACACGTCCATCTTGGCTCCTGCATTTTTGAAGTTTCGGGTCTGGCTGACGGATCAGGACATGTTTCTGCACATGACCAATAGTCGCTACCTGTCATTCAGCGATCTCGGGCGGGTTGACCTGTTCACGCGATCCGGTCTGCGAAAAGTGATCATGTCGAATGGCTGGCGTTTGGAAATATGCGGTCAGACCATGACCATCAATCGAATGCTGCAAGCGCCCAAGCCCTTTAAGCTGGAGACCCAGATTCATGGATGGGATGACCGCTTCCTGGTTCTCGGTCAAAAGTTTATGCGCAATGACAAGAACCATGCGGGGGTAGTCACTCTGCTGGCGATTCAGAATAGATCAGGCGAACCAATCGCTCCGCAAACCCTGGTCGAACACGTCGCCCCAGGCGCTCAGTCGCCTGAACTCGCACAGACCTTCGCAGAGCTCATCACCAGCACGAAAGCTTCGCGCGCCGCGAACAACAAATAATCGCTCAATCCACCTCTGAACGCATTCATATTTTTACACTTAGTGATTGTGCGAATACTTATTTTCTAGTACCAAAAATATGATTCTTTATTTGGTATTCAAGATGGTATTGAAATCCGCGCCCTGGGTATTTTATGCACAAGTCCTGTCGCGGGCGTTGAAGGATCTGGAAGCAGCTTGCCTGGCCGCGCCAGATAGCCAGGAATTCACATTCTATCGCGAAGAAGCCCCAGCCGTTATCGAAGAGGCGCGCGAAGCACTTGCCGCCTTACGGCGTCATGTCCGCGATCTTGAATCATCGCAGTCAGGTCCGCCGACGCCTCCGACCCGCCACTAGATGCTCCAACGTCAAGCTTGATTCTCGCCAATCCTCCGCTCAAGGTGCTGTCAAAACGGAGGATATCATGAGCAAGCAACATCTGATCTCAAAGTCGAACTTGCGAGAGACTCAATGGATCGACTCTCCTGCAGCAGCATTGGCTGAAGGGGATGTCCGCCTGCGGCTCGATGCATTCGCCCTCACTGCCAACAATGTCACCTACGCGGCGTTTGGCGGACCTCCGATGCACTATTGGAATTTTTTCCCGTCCGGCGATGATGGACAAGGACGGGTGCCGGTTTGGGGCTTCGCGACCGTTGCCGAATCCAAGTCCGAAGGTGTCTCAGAAGGACAGCGCGTCTATGGCTATTTCCCGATATCCGAGGAGCTGATCGTCAGCCCCATGCGCATTTCCGATCGAGGATTCATGGATGGCGCGGCACACCGTCAGGGACTGGCTCCCATCTATAATTCCTATGCCTTCACGAGCACAGATCCGGCTTATGTCGAAGGCGCGGAGCCCGAGCAGATGTTGTTTCGTCCGCTTTACATGACCGGGTGGATGATTTGCGATTTTCTGATGGAGGCAGATCCGCGTCCTGACGTTGCCCTGATCTCAAGCGCCTCATCCAAGACGGCGATTGCCGCAGCTCACAGCCTGCAGCGCCGCGGCGTCCGAACCGTTGGCCTGACCTCCCCGCGCAATGTCGAGTTCGTAAAGAAGAGCGGTTTGTATGATGATGTCCTCACCTACGATGATGTCGGCACCTATAGCGGCGACGGATCGGTCGCCTATGTCGACTTTGTCGGGCGCCCGGAACTGACAAATTCGGTGCATGAAACCTGCGGCTCAAATCTCGTCCATAGCATGGTCATCGGGGCCACAGACTGGGAAACGGATCGCGCCCCTGCCGGGGAACTGCCGGGGCCAACGCCTACCCTTTTCTTCGTGCCTGACTATGCCGCTAATCGGGCCAAGCAATTACCGCCTGGCGAACTCGATGCGCGAACGGGCAAGGATCTCGTCGCCTTCTATCCGGTCTCGCGAACATTCGTAACTCCGAAGCCTCTTCAGGGTGCCGACGCAATCACGCAAGCGTGGCTGGATACGGTTGAGGCAAATGTTCCCGCCGATCAGGGATTGGTCTGCAGGTTTTAATCCGCGCGGTCGCGCACCGTGAACTCGGTGCGCTGATTGCGTGTTTGGGCTTCAGGACTATTACCGTCATCAAGCGGGTATTCTGCCCCCATACCGCGCGGCATGATCGCATCCCGATCGCCAAATATCGATAATCGGTCCCGGATCCGGGAGGCCCGGTTTTGAGACAATTCCTGTACGTCTATTGTCTCGGATGGACCGGCCGCGTGTTGTCGGATCTCGATCTCATAGTCTCGGCACAAATGAGCAATGCCCGACAATGCATCCATCAACGCATTGCTCGACGTATCGATCACGGATTGGCCCTCGACGAACGCGATTGAACGCCCATTCATCGTATCGAAGAAGGCATTATCGCAGGCTATCATTGAGGGCATATCCTCAAGGCCCAGAAGCGCTGAGCCGACCGGACTCGCCTGCCCGTCCACAGCGATCGCATCGACGGCGACAAATTCCGTATCATCGTCGTTCAAACGGATATTGACCGCATTCAAGGCGGTCCGATACGCATCACGCTTCGATTCAAGGTCTGGGGCCGTCCCGGTCAGGATCAGAACCTGGCTTTTCACCTCTGCCTGCAGCCAGCCGACGCCCATAAGTTCGAATGCATCATTGAGCGTTGCAGACACGTTGTCGGACCGTACGCGCACATCGATATTGTTCTTCACCTCGCGCACAAAACCACGGATCACCGGATCGCCGTTGAACGCCGCCTGGGCGTTTCGAAATCCATCAATCTCACTATCGCGATTGGGCGCCAGACCGCCGATCACAGCCGTTTGTCCATCCCAATCCACGGTTAGCCAGGGAAAGCCCTGATTATGCAAGCTCTGAGTAATGATCTGAACCGCAATGGCTTGTCTCTGCCGCGTATCATCATCGGCGATCTGAACCTGGACAAGCTTGCCATCAACGAACTGAAAATATTGCCCGTCGGGAACGTCCACACACTGCGCGGCTTTGGCAAAATTGGCGTCATCGGACGGCGCGCAAGCGGCAATGCCCGCGCCCAGAACAATTGCAATCACGCTCCCGCGCGTTGAATGCATCTCTCGCCCCAATTTGTACTCCACCAGCCATGACTAGCTGCGATCACGCGCGATTGGAAGGCAATACACCCGGTTACGGACGAAATTCTTGCCCGTTCTTGATGACAAATTGGATAGATTTCAGCGCCGTAATATCCTTGAGCGGATCTTGATCCAGCACCACCATGTCCGCAAACTTGCCCGCTTCCAACGTTCCGATTTGATCGGCCATCTCCACATGTTCCGCAGCGATGATTGTCGCAGACCGAATAGCCTCTTCGGGTGTGAAACCGGCCTCGACCATGAAGACGAATTCCTGAGCGTTTTCACCGTGCCGAGAGACGCCTGTATCGGTCCCGAACGCGATATTGACGCCGCCTTCCCTGGCTCGGCGCAGCATATCGAGCATGAGTGGACCGACGATCGCCGCTTTTTCGCGCGAGGCCTCTGGTAACCAGGGTTGCTCGGTCCAGCCGGTCACGGTCACCCCGGCCAGAACCGTCGGCACCAGTGTCCCTCCGGTCTCACGGAAGATCGTGATCGTCTCATCATCGAGATAAGTGCCATGCTCGATCGACTGCACGCCATTTCGCAAGGCGGCTTCGATCCCCCCCTTCCCGTGTGCGTGCGCCGTCACTTTCCGGCCCATCATCGCAGCCGTCTCGACGATCGCCGCAATCTCATCGTCAAAGAATTGTTGCTCCAGACCCGCCTTGGTGTTGGACAAAACCCCACCCGTGGCGGTGATCTTGATCACGTCTGCGCCGGAGCGGATGGCCTCTCGCACCGCACGGCGGCAATCGTCTGCGCCATCACACGCATTCGGCCCAGTGAAGATCTTGGTGAGCGCCGGAGAGAACCCGTTGGCATCTCCGTGCCCTCCCGTCGGCGTAATTGCCGCGCCGGAAGCACGGATTCTCGGTCCCGGCACTTTGCCTGCGCGGATGGCGTCCCGCAAAGAGAAAATCGCCTCATTAGCACCGCCAACATCCTGCACTGTGGTAAAGCCTGCCAGAAGAGTCTTTTTCGCGTGCGCGGCCCCGTTCAACGCCGCATCCACTTCCGAAGTGTCGAGCATGCGCAGCCGCATGGTCGGAGAGAATTCATTCAGCAGGTGGACATGGCTGTCGATAAGCCCTGGAATCACATATGAGTCCCGCAAGTTGATCACACGAACATCATCTGGATGACGTCTGAACCCGCGATCGACGCTGACAATACGGCCTTCCTGAATGGTGACCGAGCGATTGCGTAGATATCCGTCACCGGGCTCAGCCAAGAGGTAACCGGCTTCGATGACGGTTGTCTCCTCTTGCGCCTGTGTTCCAGCCGTCAGCCCCAATGCCGCCACCGCAGCGACGCACACTCTCGCTAGAAGTTTCATTTTGTTCTCCCGTTTAGCTCAATCTGGACCGCTGCAGCGGATCCGGCAAGTCATGGCCGTGGCTTGAGCCTTGGATTTGCCGGAATCTTCACCCATGTTGGATCTGTCAGGAAAGGACCTATCATGAGATCTTGGCTGTTTGCGCTGTCGGGCGCATTGGCACTCACGCCGTTTGTGCAAGCGCAGAACGCGATCGACTTCGATTCTCCGGATGCGGAGACAGATCGCCTCGTCGAAAACTGCCTGGCGACGGAAGGCGTCACGATGCTCGAAGGCACGGATGTGATTTGCTATAATGCCGCAATCTTCCCGGAGCAGTTCCTGAAGCTCAATGCCCTTCCGGACGCCAGCCGCATTATCATTACGAGCCCTGGCGGCAATGTCGCAACCGCCCGCGGAATGAGCACGATTCTGGATAATCGCGGTGAGCCCGCAGTGATTGCAGGCCAGTGCATGTCTGCTTGCGCCATGGTCATCCTGCCGGGCCTGGATCAGGTGCACATTCATCACACCGCCCATATTGCCGTGCATGGCATTACGATGATGGACTATCGCACCTGGTGGGGCTGGCTGAAGGAGGATGCTGCCCCGACGCCGATCGCGCTGATGTCAGCTCAGCTTGGGTATGATTTCGGCTATGTCATGCATCGCAGCGGTGCCGATCATATGCGCGACCATCTTGAGGGCCAGCAGGTCGAGGTCGACTATATTCAGAGCGTCAGCGCACGCATGGAAACAGCTGCACTTGCATTTGAATGCCGTGTCGATCCGAAGGATTATTGGGGTATGCTGGACGCGCAGCACATTCGTCTCTTTCTCGGCGATCGCGTCTCGCGGATGGAGGCATTTGCCCAGTCCTGGGATGATCCAAACAATCTCATTTACAAGAACATCACCGAACCCATCTCGTCGCAAACCTATATCTTCAAGGACGACCTGAAAGACGCTGATTGCTGAATTACGCCCCTCCATGAAGGCACACTCAACATAGGCAAACCTCCCTATTGCACGAGAAACGGAGTCATGCCATTACTTGCAAATCATTCTCATTTGCAGGAATTTCTCATGTGCTATCACTTCCAGTCCAGTGACATGCTCGAATGGTTGAAAACTCAGGTACGGGTCATAGAAGCCTGGCGCGAAGACATTGCCAGCCGTCCCGATCTCGATCTGGACATGATCACACGCCTCGAACATCACTATCAGTGGCTGACAGCGGAAGTTATAAACTTGGAGCAGCGTACGCACCCTGCGCCGACCGCAGCGGCATTTGGCAGACTTCGGGCAGTCTGATCAGGCCAGCAATTCAGGCGGGTAGCCCTCGTAGGAGTGCTTGAGCACGCCGTGATTGAGGAGCGTTTCTGCCACTTGTGTCGTGCCCGTCGCATCGAAAATCCGCGTACGTGTCCAGTAGTTCTCTGTCCGGCGGCCTTGCGAGAGTGCCACGATTTCGCGGCGGATCAGATAATCCTCATCCACGAAGAGTGGCCCATTCGCATAACGGATCTCCAGATCCGCGAAGAGGCCGATTGCGGGGCCCTTCACCGGGAAACCAGCCATTCTGTTTGTGTACTCTGCGAGCACGCTGATCATTTCCGTCGGGATGATTGCCCGTCCCCACGGCGAGGTGGCGTCATCATCATACCAGGCTGTGCGTTCCGTTATCTTTTCCAGCTTCTCATTCAGCGAAAACGGATAGAGCGCGCCCATGTTCTGATCGGCCGCCATCCGGATTGGCTCATCCTGCTGACCGACCATTCCGACCGACAGCTCTGACAAAATCACCAGCTCGCCTGCCGGGCGCAGCTTGGCCATGCGCGCCTCCAGCAAGGTCTCCCCATGATCGGGCCCGAGCGTCGCTGACGCCTCGAGCACGGGCGTACCGTCCGCCTTTTCGGCCCAGCACGCAGCGCGTGTCCTTGTTTCCGGCTTCACGAAAACTCGGACCTGTTCGCCCTCTACGACCATATTCTTGTAGTGGCAGGAAATGCAGCCGCGCTCGAACCAGGCCTGTCCCCAAAGCTTTACGAGAAGCGGATCAAACTGGCTGAAATGCGTCGGACCTTCTATCGGACCCGCCTTGAATCCCAGGCGTTCGGCCTCCGCATCATCATGGATAGATTTGTGGCCGCCATATTCCTGTTCGATCAGCATATTGGCAGGAGCGCGAAAAGGACCGCTCAGCACACCGTCCTGTTCGAGGATGGGCGTGTCGAAACTCATCCTTCCATCCCGGCCTTGCGCGCGCAGTCCGCAGCGAACTGGGCGAGCGGTGCGACCCGTGCCTCCATCTGTGCTGCGGACGCGTTGGAAGCCGTGCCATCGCGAACGCGACCCACAATGCCCTGGCAGATCGCAGCCAGGCGGAAGGCATTGTAGGCAAAGTAGAAGTCGACCTCCGGCAGACCATCACGCCCAGTATGCTCGCAATAAAGCGCGGTATACTCCTCCATGGTCGGAATTCCGTAACTCTGCAAATCCTCGATATCAGCCAACGCACCGCGCGATGGATCGGAGCTCGGCATCACCCAGTTCATCAGGTGGTAGGTGAAATCCGCCAGTGGATCACCCAGCGTGCAAAGCTCCCAGTCGAGGACAGCAATCACCTTCGGGTCAGTCGGATGCAGGATCATATTGTCCAGGCGATAGTCGCCGTGAACGATCGTGGTTTTATCGCCATCCGGAATATTCGTCGGCAACCACTCGATCAGCGCGTCCATTTCAGGAATTTTCTTGGTTTCAGAGGCCACATATTGTTTCGTCCAACGGTGGGTCTGACGGGCGATGTAATCGCCTTCCTTACCGAAGCCTTCAAGGCCTGCTGCACGCCAGTCGACATTGTGAAGTTCAGCAAATGTTTTGACCTTCGCCTCGTAGATCGCGCGACGATCAGCGGGTTCAAGATCTGGCAGCGTCCCATCCCACAGAATCCGCCCCTCAACGCAGTCCATGATGTAGAAAATCGTCCCAACGACGCTCTCATCCATGCAAAGCCCGTATGGTCGCGCAACAGGAAAACCAAGTGGATACAAGGCGTTAATAACGCGAAACTCCCGGTCCACGGCGTGCGCAGACGGCAGCAGTTTACCGGGCGGCTTGCGGCGCATAACATAGGTCTTGCCGCCAGCGAAAAGTTTGTAGGTCGGATTGGATTGACCGCCCTTGAACTGCTTGACCGTCAGCGGTCCTTCAAAGCCTTCGACATTCTCGGCCATCCAGGCTTCGAGATTGGCTTCATCGAACTTGTGCGTATCGGCCACATCCTTTGTGCCGGTGAACATTTCCTGTGCATTGCCGCCGTGTACCATGGCGCACCTCCCGAAACGGTATCCTTGACTGAGACCTGTTTAGCGATGCAGCCGCGCGCGACAAGACAGACGCAGGGTTAGCTGTCCCTGCGGAGCGCCTCAATCGCCGCGATCGCATCGGCTGCGCGCGCTTCCGGCACGAAAATATGGTCGTGATGATAAGCCGCGATGGCGTTGCAGGGCACGCCCACCTCCGTCAAGGCGCCGGCCACCTCGGCGAGAAATCCCACGGCCTGCAAGTCGGAATAGACCGTCAGCTCCAGCCAGGCCCAACGATTATCGTTAGGTGTGTCCTCATTGGCCTTGGTGATCACGGTGAGGCCCTCGGTTTCCTGAAACAGCATTGCGATGCCGCGGCTTTCCCGCAGATTGACCAACTCAACCCAGGACGCCGCATCGGCCGGGATCGTCTCAAACCGCCAGGCCCCATCATGCTGTTTGACCGACAGCGTTGCGAGCAGTTTGGAGAGATCGGATTCCGCCACTAGGTCAGCGCCCGCCAGCCAATATCCTTGCGATTAAAGCCTTCCGGCCAGTTGATCGCTTCGACGCCGGAATAAGCGCTATCGATGGCGCCGCGCAGGTCGCTTCCCGTCGCCGTGACGCCCAGCACGCGACCACCGACAGCGATCAGCGCGCCGTCACTGTCGCGATCAGTCCCGGCCTGAAAGACGGTGACATCCTCAATGGCATTGGCGTCCTCAATTCCCTTGATGATCGAGCCCTTGGGATAGGAGTCCGGGTAGCCCTGCGTGGCCATGACCACACACGCGCTGGGTTGGAACGCGTTCACGCCCATCATTTCGGCAATCTCGCGATGGCCATGAACCAGACCGCCAGTTGCGCAAGTCAGCAATGCGGGGACGATATCTCCAGGCAGACCGGCCATCAGGACCTGGCATTCCGGATCGCCAAAGCGGGCATTGAACTCCACCACTTTTGGCCCGGACGGGGTCACCATGATGCCGACATAGAGCACGCCCTGATAAGGCATGTCGTCCTCCGCCATGCCAGACAGTAATGGCTCAACGATCAATGTCTGGACCAGCTCCATGACGCGGGGCGTGACCACGGGCGCAGGCGCATACGACCCCATGCCCCCAGTGTTCAAACCAACATCCCCATCTCCGACGCGCTTATGGTCTTGCGCTGGAGGCAGATAGATCGCCCCTTCCCCATCCGTCAGAACAAAGATCGAGGCCTCTTCCCCCTCCATGAACTCTTCGATGACAATCTCGGTTGAAGCATCACCGAACTTTCCGGTCATCATCGCTTCGACTTCGTTCTCTGCCTCCTCCAGCGTCTCGCAAATCACCACGCCCTTGCCAGCCGCGAGGCCGTCCGCCTTGATGACGAAAGGCGCGTCCATGGTTTCGAGGAAATCCAGCGCTTCGGTGAGGTCGGTGAAGCGGCCATAGGCAGCGGTCGGGATATCGAGCTTCTTCATGATGTCCTTGGAGAACCCCTTGGAACTCTCCAATTGCGCCGCTTTCTCGCTCGGGCCGAACACATCGAAACCGCGGGCGCGCAAGGCATCGGATAGCCCAACAGCCAGCGGCGCTTCCGGGCCAATCACGATCAGGTCTGGCACCACCTGCAAGACCAGTTCCTGCATCTTGTGCAAGTCGGTTGGATCGACATCAAAACACGGACCGATCTCGTCCATGCCGGGATTACCGGGCACACAAAAGACTTCGTCGACAATCTCGGATTGCTTGATTTTCCATGCCAGGGCGTGTTCGCGGCCACCCGAACCGACAACAAGAATTTTCATGGCGCCAGCCCATGCACCTTTGGTCGCCCAGGATCAAGCCCCCGTTGAGTTTTTGCAAATCTTTGCATTCATCGGTCCCGCATTAGATCGCTTGGCTTTCTCGCCCATTGCGCTTATCAATGTCTGCAATTGTGAGTGACCGAGGGACGAATCCAGATGATGAGAAAGTCTCGTATTGCGCCAGCGATTGCGCTGCTTTTCATAACTGGATGCGGCGGCGGAGGCGGAAGCGCACCGCCCCCGGCCAGCAATCCCGTTGCCTCTCCACCGCCGCCACCGCCGCCCGTGGCACAAAGCGCCACCCCAACGCGGTTTGAAGAACAGGCAGTGCTACGCGGTCTCGTCTTCGCGTCTGGATATACAAATGACATGAACGGCATGGTGCGCCTGTTCTCGGGTGGAGGCGCGGTTGGCGATGTGAATGGCGACGGATTCCTCGATATTTTCATCGTTCCCGGAAATATGGGACCAAATCTGCTTTATCTGAATCAGGGCGGATCCGGTTTCACCGAAGACGCAGCCTCAGCGGGACTCGATTACACAAAGAGCACCGTGGAAACGTATCGGCAAAGTGGACCCGTTCTTGGGGACATGGATGGCGACGGTGACCTGGATCTTTTTCTTGGCGGACTGGAAGGCGATCCATCCCAGGTCTATCGCAATGACGGTACTGGCCGTTTTAGCGACGTCACACCCGGGTCCGGCTTCGATCTGATGACATCGGCATACACAATTTCAGCTGCGATGGGCGACTATGACGGGGACGGAGATCTCGACCTTGCCATGGCTCATTGGGGCACGCCTCGCCCGCAAAACAATCCAGGCGAGACCGAGACGCTGTGGCGCAATGACAGCACGGCGTCGACCATCCGATTCACGCCAGTGAGTCAGCCTGCAGGGATTTCGGATGAGATCGGTCTCGACCGAAGCGGCGGCGTGCTTGGAGAAGATCATGACTATACGTTCGCGCCTGGATTTGCAGATATTGACCAGGATGGTGACCAGGACTTGCTGAGCGTGGCAGATTTTGGTTCGTCGCGCGTCTTCATCAATGAGGGTGATGGAACATTTACCAACATTACCGATCCGACCCGGATCACCGACACGAATGGTATGGGCTCAGCCATTGGCGACTATGATGGAGATGGGGACATGGATTGGTTCGTTTCTTCCATCGACGGCAATCGCCTGTATCAGAACACAGGTGGTGAATACGACTATCCGAGTGAGGCCGCAGACGTGAGTCTAGGGGGCTGGGGCTGGGGGTCTTGCTTTGCAGATTTCAACGCTGATGGGCTACTGGATATTTATCAGACCAATGGTTGGGATGTCGGCATGTCGGCGGCGAGCTCGAACTATGTCGAGGATACATCACGACTGTGGATGGCCCAGCCTGACGGCTCATTTGAAGATATGGCGAATGATTCCGAGATGCTCGATTCCGAGCAAGGACGAGGCGTCATTTGCGACGATTTCGACAATGATGGAGACGTGGATGTCCTCCTGCTCACTTTGGACGATCAAAATGCCGGGCTATTGTGGACCAATCAACTCACCGGCGCCAATACGTTATCGATCATCCTGGAAGGCGTCGCACCAAACACGTTTGGGGTCGGGGCAACGGTTTCAATAACGATCGGCAATGCCACACAAACCCGCCTCGTCGGCATCAACTCCAATTTTGTCTCTCATAACTCGACGACGCAATACTTCGGTCTCGGAGAGGCTACTCAAGTTGATTCGTTGCGGGTTCAGTGGCCAGACGGAAAAACTTCGGATCTGACCGCCATTGTCGCTAATCAGCGTTTGACCATCCGGCATCCCGACCTCTGATCATCTGACCAATTCGCGCGTGACGGCGGGCGACCTCGAGGCTAGAAAAGTCAGATGGTCGATTCCCCTGCCTCCAATATGCCTGAACTCACGGTTTCGGAGCTATCTTCAGCGCTGAAGAGAACGATCGAGACAGCCTACGACCATGTTCGAGTCCGCGGTGAGTTGGGCCGCGTGACCATCGCCCGGTCCGGGCACTTGTATGCCGACCTCAAGGATGACAAGGCCGTCCTCAACACAATCATGTGGAAGGGCCAGGTATCGCGGCTGCCATTCCGCCCTGAAGAAGGCCTGGAAGTCATCGCCACTGGTCGCATGTCGACTTATCCGGGCCGCTCCAATTATCAACTGATCGCCGACAGTCTCCGCCCCGCAGGGGTCGGGGCGCTGATGGCGTTGCTTGAGGAGCGCAAGAAAAAACTCGCGGCCGAAGGCCTGTTCGATGAACGGCACAAACAGCCTCTGCCCTTCTTGCCAAGAACCGTTGGCGTGGTGACGTCACCGACAGGCGCTGTCATTCGCGATATTCTCCACCGGATCCGCGACCGCTTCCCGGTCCGGGTCATTCTCTGGCCAGCGCTGGTTCAGGGCGACACCGCCGCGCCGCAAATCGTGGCTGGCATTCGCGGCTTCAATGCCATGCGAGAGGCTGATCGCCCCGACGTTCTGATTGTCGGGCGTGGTGGTGGATCCATTGAGGATCTCTGGCCGTTCAATGAAGAAGAGGTGGTGCGCGCCGCGTTCGAGAGCAAGATCCCCCTGATCTCCGCTGTCGGCCACGAAACCGATACGACCTTGATCGACTATGTGTCGGACGCCCGAGCGCCGACACCTACAGGCGCGGCCGAAATCGCTGTGCCTGTCCGCAGTGAGCTACAGCTGCAGATCGATGAACGACAACAACGGCTGAAACGCGCCCTGGTGCGATACGCCCGCCGGGGCCGTGAGCGGGTCGACGCCACGCGCCTACCACGCGCCGATCGTCTGCTGGAGCCGAAACGTCAGCGCTATGATGCGATCGGGGAACGATTGCCGCTGGCGGTCAGAAGCCTGGTCGAACGTCGCCGCGCCCGCCTCGAGACGGTCAGTGCTCGATTGATCAGTCCCAAACAGATCGTGTCGGCGAAAATTGCGCATCTTGAAAACCTCTCCGCGCGGCTTGGTGCTGGCCTGTCGCGCGCAGCATCCGCAAAGCGAATCGCGTTTACCAGGACGGCCTCCCGCCTCCGCCCCGAACCCCTGATCGCTGATGCAAAACGCGCACGGTCGTCTCTCATAGATGCGGCACGTCGCGCACGTCCCGCCCTGGCGCGCATTCTCGAGCGAAGTCGCAGTGATCTCGCCGCACAGGGGAAACTCCTGGAAACACTCTCCTATCAGGCGACTCTCGATCGCGGCTATGCGATTGTCCGGGATCCAGATGGAACGGTCTTGCGTTCCGCCAATACGGTCGCGCGTGCGGACCAGGTCGATGTGACCCTCTCTGACGGCTCCGTCCGGCTGAGCCCGACCGGCACGGTGCCCCCGCCCATTTCAGCCAAACCCAAAAAGGCGAAAACGAAGACGGATCCATCCGACCAGGGCAGCCTGTTTTAGGTCCGCCTGCCCCTGCGGGCACTCTTTTCGATGGTCGTGAAGCCGCTAAGCTGCTGCAGCATTGCACAGGAGACGGCGGCGCGATGGTCAAATCGATATGGAATTTCGGGGACGTTCTGGACGACAATGCTACCCATCTCGGAGCGGAAGATCCGGCGCTGATCCATGGCGACCGAGTCGTGTCATGGCCTGACATGTCCGCCCGCGCCAATAATGTCGCCCGCGCACTGCTGGATCGCGGCGCCGCTCCGGGCGACAAGATCGGATTCTATCTGCGCAATCAGCCGGAATATATCGAAGGGCTCGCCGCCGCCTTCAAAGCGCGGCTCACGCACGTGAACGTCAATTACCGATATCTCGACGATGAGCTGCGCTATATTATCGACAATTCAGACAGCACTGTCGTGCTCTACGAGAATGAGTTCCGTGAGAACGTGGCCCGCATCCTGGCCTCGCTCCCTAAGGTCAAAATCTGGGTCGAGATTGGCGGTGGCGCCGATACCCCGGATTTTGCCGTGGCCTATGAAGACCTTGCCGCCTCTGGCGATGGTCGTCCGCTCGATATAGAACGTAGTCCGGACGATCTGATGTTCCTCTATACCGGCGGCACGACCGGCATGCCGAAAGGCGTTATGTGGTCCCATCGGATCTGGCGTGAGGTTAGTCTGGACGGGGTAGAACGCTCACTGGGCCTGGACTTGAGAACCTGGGAGGCGCACCGCGCATTCGTCGATCAAGCCGGTCGTCTCGCACGGCAATTGCCCGCCTGCCCTCTCATGCACGGCACGGGCTTGTTCACGGCGCTTGGCACCATGCTCGCTGGCGGTGCGATTGTGACCTTGGAGAACAAGGCGAAATTTGACCCGAAACAATTGTGGCAGACGGCTGAGCGTCACGGCGTCACCGCTATGGCAATTGTTGGCGATGCTTTTGCCAAACCCATGCTGAACGTGCTCGACTCCGCGCCAGGCAAGTACGATCTGTCCAGCGTGGCCAGCATCACCTCCTCCGGTGTGATGTGGAGCCATGAAGTGAAGCAAAGGCTGATCGAGCATATCCCGCAAGTCGCGCTGAATGACAGTTTCGGGGCCTCCGAAGCCGTCGGTTTCGGCATGTCGGTGACCACTGCGGACGGCGTTGTCGAAACGGCAAAGTTCGAGATTGGCGAGCATTGCAAAGTCTTCACTGAGGACGGCCGTGAGATTGCGCCAGGCTCTGACGAACCCGGACTGATCGCGCGCGGGGGTGCAGTCCCGCTCGGGTACTATAAGGATCAGAAGAAGACAGCGGAGACATTCAAGACCATCGATGGTGTCCGTTACGCCATTCCGGGCGACTGGTGTCTTGTGGCGGAAGACGGCACGATGACGCTTCTCGGGCGCGGTTCGAACTGCATCAACTCCGCCGGCGAGAAAATCTATCCGGAAGAAGTCGAGGAGGCATTGAAGCAACACGATGCTGTTCGCGACGCGCTTGTAGTCGGCGTGCCAGACGACAAGTGGGGACAAGCCGTGACGGGTGTCGTTGAGTTTGCCGACAATGCCACAGCCTCAGAGGACGAGCTGAAAGATTTCGTCCGTTCGCGTCTTGCGGCCTATAAAGCGCCTAAAAGAGTGCTCGTCTCAGAGGATCTGAAGCGCGCCCCGAACGGCAAGGCTGACTATAAAGCCATCCGCGCCTTCGCTTATGCGCAGCTCGGAATTGAGGGCTGACGCCGACGCCCCGAGACGGCCGTTTGGCATCGATAAATTGGTGGATATTGAACCCTGTTGCGGTCATTTTTGACGCGCGACAGTTCGAAGACTCATCATTTGGTGAAAAGTGAACTATATGTTTATTCATTCACCCAAAATCCCGGTCAGATTTTTCGGGATGGAAATTTCTGGCCGCTATTAGGGTTAATACCGAATAACCAAGGCCATATGCACGCGCGTGCATTTCATAAAAAGAGCTTCCTCCCGATGCCATCCATGCCCACCTCCGTTCGTATCGCAGGTTTTATCCTGTTGGCACTCCTGATCTATTTTGTCGGCAGCGCCGTTTTTCGTGCGCCTGCTGAAGAGTCCGTCACTGAAGAGAGCTTGTCTTCAACTTCAGCTGAGCGGACCGTCCCGCATGTCATCGTGACCCCTGCAGAAACGACACAGCACACGATCTTCACGACGCTCAAGGGAAGCACGGAACCGGATCGCGAGGTCACCGTGCGCTCTGAAACAATGGGTACTGTGGTGAATGCCCGCATTGCGGAAGGGCAAGCCGTCGCCCGTGGAACAGTCCTCTGTGGCCTGGACGTCGAAAGTCGCGCCGCCCGGATCGCCGAGGCAGAGGCAGGTGTGGCATCTGCCACGCTCGACTATGACGCAGCTCGCCAGCTTGAAGAAAAAGGCTGGACCACCTCAAATAATGCTGCAGCGGCGAAAGCTGCGCTTGATCGCGCCGAGGCCGGTCTGGCCGCAGCACGGATCGAGATGAGCAAAACGCTGATCACCGCGCCTTTTGATGGCGTGTTCGAAACACGTCTCGCCGAACGCGGGGACTTTTTGTCGGTCGGCGCTGCTTGCGGGCGCGTCGTCGATCTGGATCCGATCGTGGTTGCCGTTGACGCTACCGAGAACCAACTTACGGCGATTGATCCCGAGGTTCCAGTTGATGTCGAACTGGCGACCGGCGTGAAGGCCACTGGCCGAGTGCGTTTCATCGCCCGCACGGCGAGCGCTCAGACCCGCACCTTCCGCGTCGAGATTGAAATCCCGAACACGGACAATCGAATCGCAGCCGGTCTGACAGCATCTGTCAGAATTGGCCTCGGTGAGGCGCCAGCGATCCTGATGACACCGGCATCGCTTGTACTGCACGATGATGGCCGCGTCGGGGTGCGCTATGTGGATGACGCTGACACTGTTCAATTCGCTGAAGTAAATGTCGTGGACGACGCTGCCGAGGGGATCTGGGTCACCGGGATCCCGGACGGTGCAAACCTGCTGACGGCGGGTCAGGACTTCCTTCGCGAAGGGGTCAAGGTCAATCCGCAAACCGGATCGGAGCGCTAGATCATGAACGCTCTTATTGATGGTGCCATCGGTCGCGCAAGAATGGTCCTGGCCATTCTTTTTGTCGCGCTCATCGCCGGAACATTCACCTATGTCGATCTGCCCAAGGAAGCTGATCCGGACGTACCAATCCCGTTTGTTGGGGTGACGATTCCGCTGGAGGGTGTGTCTCCCGAAGATGCCGAGCGTCTTCTCGTGCGGCCCGTCGAGACCGAGTTGAAAAGTATTGAGGGTGTCAAGCAGATCAACTCCTTTGCCCTGGAAGGCGCGGGGCAGATCATTGTCGAGTTTGATGTGTCATTCGACCAGGACCAGGCCGTTCTCGACGTTCAGGAAAAAGTCGATCTGGCACAGCGTGAATTCCCGGAAGAAGCGCGCGAACCGATCATCACAGAGATCAATGCCTCTCTGTTCCCGATCCTGAACATCAACATTTTTGGCGATGCGCCGGAGCGCGGATTGTACAGAATCGGCCAGGAATTGCAGGAAGAGCTGGAGGGACTGGAAGGCGTCCTGGAGGCACGCCTGCAAGGCGATCGAGAAGAAGTTCTCGAGATCGAAGTGGATCCAGCCAAGCTGGAAGCCTACAACCTGTCCTATCAGGAGATTTTCGCGGCGGTCGCAAACAATAACCGGCTGGTCCCTGCCGGCCGCATCGACATGGGCGAAGGGCGTTTCCCGGTAAAGGTACCTGGTCTGATCAAGACGGCTGAGGATGCATTCGATCTGCCGATCAAATCCGAAGATGACTCAACCATCACTCTTGCCGACGTGTCGACCGTGCGCCGGACCTTCAAGGACCGCGAGCAATACGCCAAGTTCGACGGTCAACCGGCGATCTCGATTCAAATTGTAAAGCGCACCGGCGCCAACATTCTAGATACGGTGGCTGAAGTAGAAACCATCGTGGAAGCGCACAAAGCCCGTTGGCCAGCGACGGTCGACGTTGCTCTGACATCCGACATGTCTGAGATGATCGACAGCCAGCTCGGTCAATTGCAATCCTCCATCGCCGTGGCGGTGGTGCTGGTGATGATCATCGTTGTAGCGGCGCTCGGCTTGCGTTCGGCTGCGATGGTCGGTCTTGCCATTCCCGGATCATTCGTGATGGCCTTCCTGATGCTCGGCATGTTCGGATACACGATCAACATGATGGTGATGTTCGGCATGGTCATCGCCGTGGGTATCCTGGTCGATGGGGCGATCGTGGTGGTCGAATATGCCGACCGGAAGATGGCTGAGGGGCTGGATCGCAAGCAGGCTTATGCCATGGCTGCAAAACGGATGTTCTGGCCGATCGTTGCCTCTTCTGCGACGACGCTCGCCGCATTTTTTCCATTCCTGTTCTGGGACAGCCTGGTCGGAAAATTCATGTCCTATCTGCCGATCACGTTGATCTTCGTTCTTGTCGCTTCTCTGGTCATGGCCTTGATCTTCCTTCCAGTGCTCGGATCTGTCCTCGGCGGTCGCGGGGCTTCGGAAAGCAATAGCGGCCTGGTCGAAGTGTCTGGAGTCGGCGGTGATCCACTGGAAGCGCCAGGCTGGTTCGGCCGTTATGCCCGCGCCACAAGCGAGCTTATCAAACGCCCGTTCCTCGTGACCGGCGGCGCGGTGGCTGTGATCATCGCGATTTTCGCATGGTTTGGATCGACAGAGCACAAGGCGGAGCTCTTCCTCGACGTCGAACCCGAGCAGCTTTACGTCTTTGTGCAGGCACAGGGTAACCTGTCCGCGGACGAGGAATATGACATTGTCGATCGGGTGGTCGAGCGGCTGCTGCCGCTGGACGGGATTGAGTCCATGGCTTCCACTTCCGGCAGCGAGGGCTCCGGGTCTTTCAACTTTGACGGTGTCGCTTCCCCTCCGCAGGATACGATCGGGCGGGTTCTGATCAATCTGACTGACCGCGAAGCCGGTTATGATGGACGCGTCACGGAACAGAATATTCGCGATGCACTGGTCACTGTTCCTGGCGTTCGCACGGAAGTCCAAAAACTCGAACAAGGCCCTCCAGTGGGCAAGGATGTGCAAATTGCCGTCCGCTCGAACGACGGCCCAGCCTTGCTCGAAGTCGCCGCACAGGTGCGAGGCTTTGTCGACAGCATGGACGGCCTGCGCGAAATCGAAGACAGTCGCCCGCTCCCTGGTATCGAGTACCAGCTGGAGGTCGATCGCGCGCAAGCTGGAAAATTCGGCATCGATGTCAGCCAGGTCGGTGCTGCCGTTCAGCTGGTCACCAACGGCATTCTGGTCGGACGATATCGGCCGGATGATGCGCTTGACGAAATTGATATCCGTGTCCGCCTGCCAGAGAGCGAACGTAGCGTTCAGGCTCTGGATCGTTTGCGGATCGCTACGCCTGGCGGTCAGGTCCCGCTATCGCAGTTCGTGACCCGCGTACCCGCTCAGAAAGTCACGAAGATCGAACGTCGTGACGGCAAACGTCTCATCCTCGTGCGCGCCAATGCCGTCGTTCAGGGCGAAGGCGCTGCCAAGGTGGCGGAAATCAAGGAATGGCTGGAAACGGCCAATCTCAATCCAGCCGTCGATGTTCAGTTCGAGGGCGCGGATGAGGACGCGGCAGAAGCTGCGGCATTCTTCCAGATGGCTGCACTGTCCGCCTTGTTCTTGATGGGCATCATCCTGCTGTGGGAGTTCAACAATTTCTATCACGTTGTCCTGACGCTTTCAGCCGTCGTGTTGTCCACCGCCGGCGTCCTGATCGGTATCCAGCTTGTCCTGCCCTATATCTCGACACTGATGATTGGGACGGGAATCGTCGCGCTTGCGGGGATTGTGGTGAACAATAATATCGTTCTGATCGATACCTATCAGCGCTTGAAGCGTGATGGTCGCTCCAGCGAAGAAGCCGCCATTGCCGCAGCCGCCCAGCGAATCCGCCCGATCCTGCTGACCACACTGACGACCATTTGCGGGCTTCTGCCGATGGTCTTCATGATGAATGTGAGCTTCATCCGGGGCGCCATCTCATTCGGCGGCGTGACCGCGGAATGGTGGGTCCCGCTGGCGACCGCTGTGGTGTTCGGCCTTGGCTTCTCAACCATGCTGACCCTGATTGTGACACCGGTCTGGCTCGCCGCGCCTGCCAAGATTGGCCGCTGGCGCGATCGCATGATCAACCGCCTGCTCGGACGCGACCAAGCCGCTTACGCGCAAGGCGGCGAGATCGAAGACAAGGGCTGGGCTGAGCCTGACACAGATATTCGCCCCGCCGCAGAATAGTTACGTCATGTCCGCGTAGGGATTGTCGGTCGGCAAAGAAATCGGATTGCCAGCGCCCTTCAGTGAGATCGCTTTGTCGGTCATAAGGATATCGGCGTCCGAGATGACTTCCTCGCCGAAGCGATAGATCGGGGCGTACTCGCCGCGGTCCGCACGCGCGAGGTAGTCTGCGGACGCCTCAAGCGCTGTCTCACGCCGCGCCGCATAGGCAGAAAACGCCGTCGTGCCATGACGCTTCTCGAGCATTGCCTCCGTCTTCCCAGGCGACAGGATCACTGCGGATGCATTGTTCCCCCCAAATCCTTTGGAGTTGAGGATCGCAACCTCCAGATCGGAAGGGTCGCGATGCTGATGCTCCGGGCCGAGTGACAAGCGATCCTGCGACACATCCGCGGCGACGTGATCCAGGGTTGGAATTCCCGGCAGGATGCCATGCGCGAAACATCCTAGCGCAGCCGCCAACTGGTCGCCGCTTGCCGGCGCGATTGTGTGTCCGAGATAGGCTTTGACGGCGATGAGTGGCCAGTCCTCGATGCCGAACGCGGTCGCCACCTGATCAAAGATCTGGGACTCGGTGACCCTGTTTTGCGGCGTGCTCGAGCCATGAGCGAGCACGAAACTGTGTGCCTGAACGGCTTCCCGCCCGGCGACAGCTGAGGCGGCGGCGACGGCTTTCGCCATACTGATGTGATTGCCCGGGCCGGGAGCGGTAATCGATTTCTTGGTTCCGTCGGCATCGACAAACACGTCGGTTATCGATCCGAGGCACGGCGCACCAAGCTCCATTGCCAGCGCATCGTCCATCAGAATGAAGTATTGGCTCGCTTCGCCGATCGTAAATCCGCAATTGTTGCCGAAGGGACGGCTGGCGCGGCGATAGTCGATCTCGCCGTCGCCGTAGATCTTGGTCATATTATCGTCGGTCGCGAGCGCCCCCATGGTCCCGAAGCCATCCATGATCTCAGGCACCACGGGCGCCTCACTGTTTCCGACCATGGCGACCCGCACTTTGCCGGCTTGGATGTCCGCAACGGCGTGGCGCAAATTGCTCAGGAACGTCGCACACGCCGCGACCGCGCTGCTAGCGATCCCGACATTGGACAGGACATAGGCGTTGATGAAATCTGTCGGCATGGAATTGATGCCCATGACCAGGGATTTTGCGGTCACGCGCTGCCCCATCATGCGCGCTTGATGCATGCCGCCATAACCTTCCTTGTCCATTTGCCCGAAGCCGCTGCTGGAATAGACGCCGACTTCGTCCGGCTCGATACAGGCCAGCACGTCGTCCCAATCGATGCCGAGCGATCGCAGTGCATCCGTCGCCCCGAATAGGGCCATTTGCAGGCCCCGTGGCTGAAAGCGCGAATTGTAAAGGCCCGCCATCTCGAAGCCGCGCGGCAGTTGGCCCGCCGCCTTCACAGGAAACTCCCTGGCATTTGAAAGAAAGACGTTCAGGTCGCCCTTGATTGTGACCCGAACGCGGGTGTCATCATGAGGTTCAATTGCCCACGTGTCCGGGATCTGATCTGGAATGGCTGCCTTGTCGGCGAGCACGCGGATTGTGTCTTCTCCGTCCTCAGCCAGCGGGGACAGGGCTGCGCTCGATTGCCAGTAGAGTGCATCGACGTCGAAACGCTCTTTCTCAATGCGGCGCACCAGGGTTCCCGCTATGACCTCACTTTGGTAGCGACCGACCACCTCTTCGGCACTGAGAGAATCTGGAGCGTCATCGCCCGCTGTGACGTATTTGTCGCCTTGGCCTGGTTTCACCAGCCCCATCATGACGGCCAGGCCCAAGATGGTCTCATTCGCCTGCTCATCGGGAAGCGCGTCGATGACCATACGGCGATAGGCCTGATGCCCCGATGTGCGACCGGCAGCGTTGACGCCACCCATGCTGACAATGACTGGTAAGCGCATAGAAATATCCGTCGGTTCGATCTGCGCGTGACCCACACGCAATAGAATAAGCGGAAACACTAGAAGCTATTCGAGACCAGGCTCAACACTTAATTTCGATCGATTGCACCCGTGCCCGTCCCTCGCGCCAACTTGCGCCCGTGTCTCAGTTCGGAAAGAATGAGGCATGCAAGATCAATTGAGACGCCTCCCCAAAGTCCAGACTCTGCTCGAAACAGAGGCTGCCGAGCGGTTGATCGAACGGCACGGTCGCGGCGATGTCGTGAATGCCATTCGAGGCAAGCTGGACATTGCCCGCTCAAAGATCATGGCGGCGGGCGGTGCTTCGCTCAACCCAGTCTCCGAACAGATGCTATTTGATGAGATCGCCACAGATCTGAACGCAGCCCGAGCGCCGACGCTGACCCGCGCCATCAATGCAACTGGCGTGATCATCCACACCAATCTCGGACGCGCCCGTCTGGCCCCGGAGGCAATTGAGGCCATGCAATCTGTCGCGGCGAATTATTCGTCGCTGGAGCTGGCGCTGAGCAATGGCAAGCGCGGATCCAGGCATGCGCATGTGGAAGCCCTGATCTGCAAACTCACGGGTGCCGAAGCGGCCATGGTCGTCAATAATTGCGCCGCCGCCATTCTGACCAGCCTGAGCGCGCTTTCCAAAGGACAAAATGTCATCGCCTCACGTGGTGAATTGGTTGAGATTGGCGGGTCGTTCCGGATGCCGGATGTGATCGCGCAAAGCGGCGCGGAGCTGAAGGAAGTCGGCACGACCAACAAAACCCATCTGCACGATTATGCGGATGCGATTGATGAAGACACAGCCCTCCTGCTGAAGAGCCATACGAGCAATTACAGCATTGTTGGCTTCACGTCGGTCCCGAGCCGAACCGAACTTGCAAAGCTCGCGCATGACGCGGGTAAGATCCTGATCGAGGATCTTGGCAGCGGCGTCCTGATTGATCTCGCCAAGTTTGGACTGAGCGACGAACCCGTCGTACGCGATGTGCTCTCGGCAGGGGTTGATCTGGTGACGTTCTCTGGCGACAAACTTCTGGGCGGTCCGCAAGCAGGAATTATTGCCGGACGCCGCGACCTCATTGAGACCATCAAAAGGCACCCCGTGGCGCGCGCGGTGCGGATCGACAAACTCTCTCTGGCCGCGCTGCGTGCAACACTCGATCTATATCGTGCACCAAGTGATCCACTTGCGCGCATTCCCGTTCTTCAGATGCTCTCCGAACCGATCGATCAGATCGAAGCAAGGGCGCGCCAACTCGCTGAGGCGATCAAGCGCCGAACCCAATTCAATGCTGAACTCGTCTCGACCACGGCCCGCGCCGGAGCAGGTTCGCTGCCGCAGCAGGATTTGCCAAGTTTCGCCCTGGCCCTGTTTAGCGACGAGCATTCGGCCGATGACCTTGCGACGCTTCTGCGGAGGAGCGAAACACCGATTATCGGACGGATCGCCAACGATCAGTTTCTGCTCGATTTGCGTGCGGTTGCCGAGGACGAAATCGCCCTGATCGCTGCGCAACTCAGCAAGACCACTCAAAAATGACAGACAAGACTATCGCTGTTATCGGCCATGTGGATCACGGCAAGACAGCACTGGTGAAAGCCCTCACCGGCATTGAGACGGATACGCTTGCCGAAGAACGAGCGCGCGGGCTCACCATCCAGCTCGGGTTTGCCCGAGTCGCCACTCCGTCAGGATACATTCACCTGATCGACACGCCGGGTCACGCCGATTTCGTGCGCACGACCGCTGCAGGGTTGAGTGGCGTGAGCACGGTTCTGTTGGTTGTTTCCGCCGTGGAAGGCGTGAAGCGTCAGACCCACGACTATCTTCATCTCGCGCGGATGCTCGGGATCAAGAACGTCATCTCCGTACTGACTAAATCCGATCTCGCAGAGGCCCGCACGATCGAGGACCGGCGAATTGAGGTTGAACAGTTGATGAAGTCTGTGGAGCTATCCCCCTCGCCTATCCTCGTGACCTCCGCACGCACGACGGATGGCCTGTCGGAGCTGAAGGCGGTCTTGCAAAATCATGCCGGCAGATGCGCAGAACACCCGGATTTACCCGGATTTTTTCTGCCGGTGGATCGTGTTTTCTCCGCGCCGGGAGCGGGAACGATCGTCACCGGAACCTTGATCGGCCATTCGGTCTCGCAAGATGCGGCAGCGACGATACTCCCCGCCGGACTCGATGCCACCGTGCGAGACATCCACGTCGCTGGCCACTCGAAGAGGTCATCAGAGGCAGGATCTCGAGTCGCCCTCAACCTGCGCGGTGTCAGCACGTCGCAGATCAGCAGGGGCGATGTGGTCTGCGCGGCAAACACGTTCAAGGCGTCCCGATGTTTCGATGTATTCCTGACATCGAAGCCAGACACGTCCGTTGATATAGAGCACATGGAGCGCGTCATGGTCATGTGGGGCACCACGCATGAAGCTGCACGGGTGCGCTTATACCCCTCATCGGAGAAGGGCCGCCAATTCGTACAATTGCAGTTCGAGCATCCTCAACCGGGATTTCGCGGGCAGTGTTTTGCGCTCAGAAATCCGAACACTGCCAAAACAATAATCGGCGGCAAGATTCTGGATCCAGAGGCGCGCCTGGTTCGCAAGAACAAACCGCTCCATGTGGCGGTTCTGGACGCCGCGCAGGAAAACGATCTGACAGCTCTGGCGGACGCTTTGGCGAACCGCGACAAGGGCGTCATCCAATTGGCCGAACTATCTCGACTGATTGGCAAACCGTCGCCTGTGATCGGCGCGAGTCTGCCCCGCGGTTTGCGGGTTCTCAATCCAGAAACGGTCATAAGGGAAAAGGACATCGAAGATGCCGCAGACGCGTATCTGTTGAGCCTGGCCGACCTGCACGTGGCGCGTCCCCTGCGACCACATCATCCCACAGCTTCGGTACGCGCCCGCTTGAAACGGCGACAGACCGAACTGTTTGAACAGGCTGAGCGAGATTTATTGAGGTCCGAGCGCGTTGTAGCAGTTGAAGGCTTCGTAGCGCTCGCGGAGCACGACCCCTTCGCAGCGATGACCCCCGAACAGCAGGACGTGTACAGCGATGCCATTGAACGCCTCGCTAACATGGACCTGCGACCGACGCACCTCTTCGGCAGCAAAGAGATGACGACGGAGCAAGCGGATATGATTGAACTGATGATCTCTGAGCGAATAGCAGTGCGCCTGTACAATCATGCTCTGAAGCAGAGCATTCTTCTTCATCAAAGCGTTGTTACAGAAGCGCTGAAGGTACTGAGCCAACACTTCCCGGCTGGCACCACGTTCACGACAGGTCAGGCCCGCGAAATCCTGAACACAAATCGAAAAACCATCGTGCCCTTGCTGGAACATTTCGATCTGACAGAGCAAACACGCCGTGATGGGGATATGCGCATCATCCTCGCATAGGGCGCTTGAAATCTGCTTGCACGACTCGACCTCGCAACTAAGTGTGGTCCCAAGCGGAGGCGACTGGAGTCTGGTGGCTTCCCTGGTCTTCAAAACCAGCGACGCGTCGTCATCGGCGTGTGGTGGGTTCGATTCCCATCCGCCTCCGCCAGCCATGTGACGCGGCGCAACTCATGGACAAGCCGGACCGACTTCGCCTAGCTTTACGCAGGAGATGACGATGGCTGCAAACCCCGGTTTCGACCTTGAAGATTTAGGCGGTACGCCGCAGACGTTTCCGTCATCACAGCCGAGCCTGATCTGTTTCGTGAAAGAGGATTGCGAGACCTGCAACCTCGCTGCGCCGGTGCTCGAAGCGTTCGCGCAGGCCTATGGTGACAAGGCAAATGTCTGGATGATTAGCCAGACTCGCGAAGGCAGTTTGATTCTGAAGGATCGCCACGGGCTCACCCTTCCCGTTCTGGACGATTCCGAACTGAAGACGTCTTTCGCCTACGGCTTTGACATTGTGCCTGCCCTGTACTGGTGCCCGGATGGCGAGGCAACGGACACCCAGTTTGAAGGATTCGTGAAATCAGAATGGCAGGATGTCGCGCAAAAAATCGCTGCTGCGCTCAAGTGTGGCCCCGCAACCGTCGATTGGGATGCCCTCCCCGATTGGCGCCCCGGTTGTGGCTCAAAACACCTGGATCCGGAAATCCATGATCGCCTGCGCGCCGAGGCCGAGGATAGCCCGATCCGCGCCCGCAAGATCGAGATTGCCAAGGCCGACGATGTGGCTGAATTCATGTTCGATCAAGGCTTCTCCGACGGTCTGCCGGTCGTCCCGCCCACGCCTGAGCGGGTGATACGCATGCTCAGCGGCACGCGGGGCTCCCCGAAAGAGGTGATCGCACAGATGCCACCGAATATGGGTGAAGCGACAATAGAAAAGATCGCCATCAATGCCGTCATGGCGGGCTGCAAGCCCGAATATCTTCCAGTGGTGATCGCCGCGATTGAGGCCATCTGCACGGACGAGTTCAACATTCATGGCGTTATGGCTACCACAATGGGAGCCTCGCCGGTGCTGGTCGTCAATGGCCCGATTTGCGAGCGTATCGGTATGAATAGCGGCCTGATGGCGCTGGGCACGGGCAACCGGGCGAATGCCACGATCGGGCGCGCGGTCCGCCTGGCTGTGCGCAATATTGGCGGCTCAAAGCCGGGGGGTACGGATCGCTCAACGCTCGGCAATCCGATGAAGTTCACCATGTGCTTCGCGGAAAATGAAGACCACTCCCCCTGGTCACCCCTGCATGTGGAGCGTGGCTTCAATGCAAAGGACTCTGTCGTCACCGCGTTTGCGATGACGTCCGGACCCGTTCACATTGTCGATCAGGAATCCCGCGCCCCGGACGAAATTGCCGGTACGCTCGGATTGGGACTGGAATCCATGTTCTTGCCCAAATATCACATGATGCCGGTCGATGCTCTGTTGGTGGTTTGCCCGGAACATATCGAAACGCTGCTGCGCGATGGCCCTTATGAGAAAAACCGTCTGCGCGATCGTATACAGGAGGTCACAAAGCGCCCCTTGCGGGACATGGTGGCCAATGAGATCTCTGGCGCAGGTATGACCCGGGCTGTGGCGGCAAAGCTCGAGGATGAGCAGCTGGACAAACTGGTGCCCAAATTTGCCAAGCCGGAACATATCCATATTGTTGTGGCTGGATCCGGCGCGGGTAAATTTTCGAGCGCCTATCATGGCTGGGTAACCGGACCGATGGGCTCACAAACTGTCTCGCGCAAGATTGAAGACGTTTAGACAAAGGAGGAAGAATGACGATTATTCTCGATCCAACTGACGAAGCAGTTCCTGTCAGCCGGCAAATTACGCCGCGCTCTGGCAAGGTCTCTGGCGTCGTTGGCTTGATGGACATTCGCAAACCACGAGGCGACGTGCTCCTGGACGAGCTGGAGCGCCTGCTTGGCGAACGGATGCCGGACATCGAGGTCCGGCGCTACGCCAAACCGACCTTCACAAAACCCTGCCCGGATGATTTACGGGCGCAGATGAAGGCTGAATGCGACTTCGTGGTGGAAGGATTGGCGGACTGAGGGTCTTGTACGACGTGCAGTATGCACGACACAGTCTGGTTTGAAATCCAGGGCCTTCCAGCGGTGACAATCGCCTCCAGCGAGTTCCACAATGCCGCGGTCACGCAGCGCGATGCGCTGGGCATGAGCGATGCCCGCTTCGTTCTCGTTGATCATCCGATTCAGGATGCAACCGATGAGGAAATGCGCGCAAAAGCGGCAGCTGTATACGATCATGTCGTGCAAGCGCTGACCGACTGATCGCACACACATTCCGATCTGGTCAGCCCGGTTGGGAAACCGGGCTGATCGCTTTTAGGGAGGCGGACTCACCCGCCCCTCTTCCGAACAAGGAAATTGCTTTCTTGCAACAGACCCGTCCTCTCCCGATCACGCGCGACCTGGTCTTGCTGGGCGGTGGGCATGCGCATGCTCTGGTCTTGAAACAGTGGGCCATGGCACCGCTCCCCGGCGCGCAAGTGACGTTGGTCAATCCGCATCCCAAAGCCCCTTATACGGGCATGCTGCCAGGATTTGTCGCGGGTCACTACGACCGGAGCGAACTCGATATCGATCTGGTCCGCCTGGCCCGCCAAGCGGGCGCGCGGTTGATTGTGGATCACGCGATCGGAATTGATACCACGCAAAAGCGCGTCGAGCTGCACGGTCGCCCTGCCATCGCCTATGACACACTGTCCATTGATATCGGGATAACCTCCGCGCTGGGCGATTTGCCCGGCGCTGAAAGCCACCTGGTCCCGGCCAAACCACTCGGCATCTTTGCCGACCGGTGGGCCACTTTGGTTTCAAAGGCAAGCGAGACCGGGCAAGCTCCCAGCATCGCCATCTTGGGTGGCGGCGTGGCCGGGGTCGAGCTCTCATTGGCAATGGCCCATCGGTTGAGTGAACTCGGCCTGCGGGGAGATATCAGATTGATAGAAGCCGGCCCCTCGATCCTTCGCGAGGCGGGCAGAACCGCGCGCGCGAAACTGCTAGCTGAGTTGGAACGCACGCAGATTGAGATCATGACCAACGCCAAGGTCACGGAGGTAAACCAGGATGGTGTTCGCCTCCACGCGTCGGAACAGCGCGTACCCGCAGATTTCATCGTAAGTGCCGCCGGCGCAGCGCCACATGCCTGGCTGGCGGAGACAGCGCTGGAGCTTGAAAGCGGCTACATCCGCGTCGACAGGAATTTGTGCTCGACCAATACACCAAACGTGTTCGCAGCCGGGGATTGCGCGCATCTGGTGCATGCGCCCCGTCCCAAAGCGGGGGTGTTTGCCGTCCGGCAAGCGCCTGTGCTTTACGAGAACCTGCGCGCAAGCCTCTCAGACGGTCCCCGTCGATCCTTTTCGCCGCAGAACTCTTATCTCAAGCTGATTTCGCTGGGTCGAAAATCAGCGCTCACGGACAAGTGGGGGATCGGAATTTCGGGTTCCTCGATCTGGCGCCTGAAGGATCGCATTGATCGCGCGTTCATGGATAAATTTCACGTCCCGATGGGAATGCAAACTGCCCCGCTTCCGGAGGCGCGCGCATCCGGGCTGGACGCGCTGTATGACGACCACACGCAACAATGCGGAGGGTGTGGTGCGAAAGTCGGGCACGCGGAGTTGGTGAACGGATTGAACTCGGTTGCCGGCGCGCAGCCCGAAGATGCCGCCATCCTCCAGGACAGCGATCGCACCCGAGTGTTGAGCACGGACCATTTGCGCGCCTTTACACCCGACGCGTACCTGCTCGCGAAAATCGCGGCCGTCCACGCCTTGGGCGATGTTTGGGCGATGGGCGCAACGCCGCGCACGGTTCTATCCCACATCATCCTGCCGCCGCTGGCGCCGGAAAAGCAGGTGGCGATGATCCGTGAGATCACCGCTGGGGCCAATGAAGTCTTCTCAGAGTGCGGTACCGAGATCGCTGGCGGTCATACAAGCAGCGGTGCTGAACTGACGATTGGGTTCTCGATTGAGGGCGAGATCGGTCGTGCACCCATCACGCAAACCGGTGCCAAGGTGGGCGATCTATTGGTACTGACAAAGCCCGTCGGCACCGGCGTCCTGCTGGCTGGAGAGATGCGCCAGCTCGCCGATGGTGACCATTATCAATCCGCGCTGGCCAGCATGGGCCGGCTACAATCCGTTGCAGCTGGACTGCTTCTCGATCACGCCACCGCGCTGACAGATGTCACCGGATTTGGGCTCGCCGGGCATTTGCTCAACATCCTGGAAGGATCTGACGTCTCGGCGAGGCTTGATCTGGAGCGCGTCCCCCTCCTTGATGGGGCACTGGCACTCGCAGAAGGCGGTGTTCGATCCACCCTTTGGCCATCCAATGCCGTGCGCACTGCCCAGATGACCGTGACCGCGTCGCCGCTCAGCGACCTATTGTTCGACCCCCAGACCTGCGGCGGTTTACTCGCAACCATTCCGGCAACACACGCCGCTGATCTCTTCGCTACCTTCAAGGCGGCGAGAGAACCCATCTGGCAGATTGGTGAAATCACCGCAGGCGCCCCCCATATCCTTGTCCAATGATCTCCAATTGAAAGACCGACACCATGAACAATGACGACATGATCGAATACTGGAATGGAGATGCGGGCCGAAAGTGGGTGGATCAGTCGAATTTTCTCGATTCGATGCTGGCACCGTTCGCGGATCAGGTCCTGCACGGTGCGGCCATTCAAACCGGTGAACGCGCTTTGGATATTGGCTGTGGCGCCGGGATCCTGACACTGGAGGCCACAACCCGCGCAGGCGGTGGAGCCGGTTCGCTGGGTGTAGATGTGTCTGCGCCGCTGCTGGAGCTGGCCAGACAACGTGCTTCTGAGCGTGGATCACTGGCCACATTCGAACAGGCAGATGCGAGCGCGTACACCGTAACCGAAAAGCTCGACCTGATGATCTCACGCTTCGGTGTGATGTTCTTTGAGCGCCCCGCAGAAGCCTTCGCGAATATCCGGGCGCAAATTCGCCCCGGTGGACGACTGGCCTTCATCTGCTGGCAAGCACTTCCCCTCAATGATTGGGCCTTCGCGCCATTCCAGGCCGCGCTACCGCTCTTGAAACAAGCGCCTCCATCTCCAGACCCGACCGCACCCGGCCCGTTTGCGTTTGCGGACAAGGACCGTGTTGCGGGCCTGCTCACGGAGGCTGGCTGGAAAAGCGTCTCTATTGAAGCATTCGAGCCCGAGATCGCGCTGCCGGGAAACGATGTCGAGACCAGCGCCAGATTCATGCTGGAACTTGGGCCTCTGTCACGTCTGGTCGCCGAACAGGACCTTGACCCGAAATCGATCCTTGAGGCTGTCATGGCGCGCTTGGACGCCAGTTCGAATGCACAGGGTCAGGTCTCCATGTCTTCGGCCTGCTGGCTGGTACGCGCAAACACGTAAAGGTCCAGAAACATTGCGATTGCCCTTGTTCAATTGTGGAGAGCTTCTAAGGTCGCCACACATGTAAATCGGGGCTCCACATGAAGAACTCATTGTACGCACTAGCAGCGCTTTCCCTGTCCTTGCTCGGAAACACTGCACAGGCGCAAGACCGCGGCTATTATCAGTCGCCCACTTTGAATGACGAAATCCTGGTCTTCTCCAGTGAAGGCGACTTGTGGCGGACCCGCGCAAACGGCGGAACGGCGGTTCGCCTGACCACGCATCCCGAGGTTGAAACAAGCCCAATCCTGTCCCCGGACGGACAGTGGATCGCATTTCAGGCAAGTTATGACGGTCCGTCTGAAGTCTATGTCATATCCGTCACCGGCGGTACGCCACAGCGTCTGACCCACGAAGGCGGCGGTGCAACCGTGCGGGGTTGGGTCGACAATGACACGGTCCTGTACCGCACCACCAACATTTCTGGCCGCATTCCGCGGATCTTGAGAACCATTGACCGACGCAGTTTCACAGTGTCGGACATTCCCTATGACAATGCCGATCTGGCGACGCTCGATACCGGATCTAACCATCTGTTCTTTACCCGCTACGGCCTGTCCATGTTTTCCGACAATGCCGTTCTCTATCGCGGAGGGCGCATGGCGCAGCTCTGGCGCGGCGATGTGGACGGAGAGACTGAAGCTGTTCGTCTTGCGGCAGATTTCGGCGCGCCTATTCGCCATCCGATGTATGCGAACGGCCGGGTCTATTTTGTCAGCGACAAATCCGGCGCCGACAATATCTGGTCCGTGGATACAGACGGCCTTGATCCCCGTCAGCACACACAGCGCACGCAATCGCAGATCCGAACGCCGCAACTGAACAATGATAAGATCGTGTTCCAAAGCGGCGCCGATCTGTTCACCTATGACATTTCCGGTGAAACCATCGCCCCAATTGACGTCTTTCTGATGAGCGATGGCGACTATCAGAGAGAACGCTGGATTGATAACCCGCTCGCCTATCTGGAAAGCGCCCGGATGAACCCACAAGGCGACGCGCTTGTGGTCACCGCACGCGGTCGGATCGCTTCGGCGTTTACCGGTCAACGCCGCCGGATTGATCATCAGTTTCCGAAGGAAAAACGGGCCCGCTCGGCCGCATATAGCGGTGACGGCGAGTCCATTTATGTGATTCTGGATCACGACGACTCTGGCGAGATCTGGCGCTTTCCGGCGGATGGCCAGGGCGATCCTGTCCAACTGACACAGTCGACTGATACCCATATCTGGGGCATCTATCCCGCCCCACATGACAATACTCTACTCTATTCAGACAAGGGCGGGCGTCTGTTCCTGCTCGATCCTGAAACGCGGCAATCCCAACTGATCGACACGACAAGCAGTGGCAATGATTTCGCCTTTTTCGACTTCAACTGGTCGGCTGGCGGGCGTTACCTCACTTATGGATTCTACGACGATCGCGATATGAGACGGGTCGCGCTCTACGACACCGAGTCGGGTCAGAAAAGCGTCGTCACAACCGGGAAATTCGAATCCTTCGGCCCGGCCATCTCCACCGATGGAGCTTGGTTGTACTTTGTCTCCAATCGAAACTTTGAGGCGTCGCCGGGATCGCCTTGGGGGGATCGGAACATGGGCCCAGCATTCCAGTCGCGCGGCCAGATCTTCGCGGTGCAACTTGATCCCGACGCCGCTTTTCCATTTGATCCTCCCAGCGAGCTGAGCCGCGCATCGAAAGACGGGAACGGGTCTGATGAAGCTGAAGACGACGCGGATCAGGGCGAAGCTGACATCCCGATGAACGGTCTCGCATCGCGCCTTTACCAGGTACCTGTGCCAGCTGGGACCTATTTCGCCTTGTCGGCGACGGAGAAGCATCTTTTCGTCATCAATGTCGACGGCAGCCCCATCCTGCAGCGACTGGCGTTCACGCATCAGGCTCCGGAACTATCGGATTTTGCCTCCAACGTTCAAAGTTATGAGCTCTCTGCGGACGGCAAGAAAGTGTTCGTGCAGACCGGAAACGGGCGCGATCCGAAATTTGTAATTGTCCCGGCGGACAAGGATTTTCCATCTGACACAAGCAAGCAGACAGTGCGCCTGTCAGATTGGACGCTTCGGATTGATCCTAAGGATGAATGGCGACAACTGGTGCTCGACGCCTGGCGCCTGCATCGGGACTTTGCCTATGATCCGAACCTGCGCGGTGTCGACTGGAACGCGGTTCGCGATCGCTACGTCCCGCTGCGCGATCGCATTGGGCATCGCTCTGAGGTCAATGATCTTCTGCGGCAGATGGCGGCCGAATTGGGCATCCTGCATAGCCAGGTTCGCGGCGGTGATCAGCCGGAGGATCGCGAGAGTGGTGAGCCAAGCTTCCTCGGCGCGACCTACATCGCGCGTCCGAACGGGCTTGAAATCACTTCAATTTATAACGGTGAGCCGGATCGGGTCGAAACACTGGGGGCTCTGCAGGAGCCTGGCGTGGACGTTGCCGTTGGCGACATTCTGCAGGCCGTGGACGGGATGCGGATCCGGACCGAGATCGAACTCGCCAATGCGCTCACCATGAAAGCGGGCGAAGAAGTATTGCTGGATTTCTCCCGCGGGGGGGAGCGCCGACAGGAAATCGTCACGCCGATGACGGCTCGGCGCACCGCAATGCTTCGCTATCGACACTGGGTGGAGCGAAATCGCAAAAGAGTGGCGGAACAATCGGATGATCAGATCGGGTATCTTCACCTGCGCGCCATGACATCCGGCGATCTGGCCAGCTTCGCGCGCGATTTCTACGAGCATCACGACAAGCCCGGCCTGATCATCGATGTGCGGGGCAATAGCGGCGGCAATGTCGACAGTATCATTCTGAGCACCCTGCTGCGTCAGGCCTGGGCCTTCTGGCGCCAACCGTCAGGCGGACCGGCCACGACCAATATGCAGCAGACCTTCCGTGGCCATCTCGCGGTGCTGATCAATGAGGGGACCTATTCGGACGGCGAAACCTTCGCTGCCGGGATCAAGGCGCTTGATCTGGCGCCCACAATCGGGACGCAGACCGCCGGCGCGGGAATCTGGCTCTCGGATCGCAATCCGCTCAGCGATCGTGGACAGGCGCGCATTGCCGAATTTGCGCAATATGGCGCCGATGGACGTTGGTTGATCGAAGGGCGAGGCGTGTCGCCAGACATAGAGGTCGTGAACCCGCCTAAAGCGACTTACGGGGGCGAGGATGCGCAACTCGCGCGGGCCTTGTCCTACCTGACCGACAAGATCGCTGCCGAACCTGTTCCGGATCTTTCTCCCCGTCCGTTGCCTCCGCTTGGAATTACCGGCGAGGATGTCGAGTAAAAAGCGGGGGAATCTGGCATAGTTCTTGCCGGGGTTAAGGATGCCGCGATAGATGAATTGCGTGCATTTTTGACCAGCAAACCGGCTCATATGGGGACGACCGACTTATGCCATCGCTCAAGCCATGTCTGTTATTAGGCGTCCTGATCCTTGCAATCACTGCCTGCTCAGGCCGGCCGGACATGCGAGTTCGCCCGAGCGCCGCAGAATGCGCCTCGCAGCCGCATGTCGGGCGAGAAATCATTTTGAGCGAACAATCCGCTCCCCTGATCGAACAATTGCGATCAGGCGAAGTCGCATTGACGTTCGATGATGGCCCGCATGATGTCCGCACGCCACGCGTCCTGAACGTTCTTGCCGCTGAGTGCATACAGGCCTCATTTTTTCCGCGAGGAGACAGAGCCGCTAAATATCCGGAACTGGCCCAACAGATTGTCAAAGACGGTCATTTGATTGGATCCCATACGCTTTCGCACGCCCGGTTGATTCAGCTCAGTCCGGAAGAAGCACGCGATGAGATCACCAGAGGGATGGAGGCTTTGACTGATGCCGTTGGCTCCACACCCGACACGGGCGCCACCAAACTCTTCAGATTCACGTATTTGCAATCCAATGATGTGTTGGATGCGATCGTCGATGACCTTGGATTGATCGCCATTGGGGCGAACGCGCTAGGACACGACTATGGAGGCGCGTCATCTGCTCAGATCGTCGAGAATGTGGAAACCGCGCTCAGCCGGAATGGAAATCGCGGCATCGTGCTCCTGCACGATCCTTACGAGGAGTCAGATCGCATACTCGAACAAGTGCTCGCTTCACTGAAGAGCAAAGACTACCAGTTTGTTCGCGTACGTCTGGCGTATGCAGGATCGGAATCCGGATGATGTCAGGGCTCACGAACTGGCCAGGCGCCATACGTATGAAAGCACGGTGCAACTGACATGCTGTTTGTTGAACTTCGCTTCTTCGCGTTTTTTGCGGTCGTCTTCGGGATCTATTGGTCGCTCAAGTCCAATAGCTCTCGAAAGCTGCTTCTGACGCTGGCATCCTATGTGTTCTATGCCGCCTGGGACTGGCGTTTTCTGGGCCTGATCTGGCTGATCACGATCATCTGTTATGTCGTCGGTCTGAATGTCGGCGAAGCACCAGGACGATCCAGGCGAACGCAAAACCGATGGCTCGCATTCGGCGTGGTGTCTTCGCTGCTCGTGCTGGCGGTGTTCAAGTATTTCAACTTCTTCACCGGTTCATTTGCCGATGTCGCGCAATTGGTTGGATTGCCGGTCAATACGGTCACGCTACAACTGGTTCTGCCTGTCGGCATCAGTTTTTATACGTTTCAGTCGATCTCTTACATCGTCGACATACGTCGCGGAGATGTCGGCGTGCGCAAGTCCTTTCAGGATGTCTGTTTCTACATCGCGTTCTTCCCGCAGCTGGTGGCTGGGCCGATCGTGCGCGCGGCGGATTTTCTGCCCCAGATCGAACGCAAACGCGTCTGGAACAGCGTCAATGTCCGGTATTGCCTGATCCTGTTCATGATCGGCATGTTCAAGAAGGCCGGCATTTCGGACAATATCGCGCCCTATGTCGATATGGTGTTCAGCGATCACGCCGCCTATACAGGCCCCACGATCGTCGGCGGCGTCCTGCTTTATGGCGTCCAGATCTATTGCGACTTTTCCGGTTATTCAGATATGGCAATTGCCTGCGCTGGCTTGCTCGGATTTGTTTTCCCGCAGAATTTCAACTCGCCCTATCTCGCCTCGAACATCCAGGTCTTCTGGCGGCGCTGGCATATCAGCCTGTCGAGCTGGCTTCGCGATTATCTCTACATTCCGCTCGGTGGCAGCCGCGTCGGAGAGGTGCATCACAAGGTCAACCTGATGACCACCATGTTGCTGGGTGGATTGTGGCACGGTGCCAGTTACAATTTCATCATCTGGGGTGGCCTGCACGGGACGGCCCAAATTGTCGAAAACTATTGGCGCCGGTTCGTGAAGTTTGAAGTGGCCGGAATGAAAACCGCTTTCATTCTCCTCTCCACCCTGATCACGTATTGGTGGGTCAATCTCGCCTGGATCTTCTTCAGAGCGCCCGACTTCGAGGCCGCGTTCGGAATGACGCTCGCTTACTTTACCTGGTCGAGCGCCGGGGATCAGGTGCTCCCAATCGCCCTCTGGCCGCTCTTGTTTACGCTCGGCGCGCTACACTATGTCTCCCACAAGATCGGTATGCTGGAACGCCTGAGCACATTGTCTGACCTTCGCTTTGCCGCCGCAGCGGGTGCGCTCGCAGCTTTGGTGATCACGCTGTTCCCACTTGGCTATCGCCCGTTCGTCTACTTCCAGTTCTAAAGGACCCTCCATCGCGCCATGTCGCTCGACAATCTTCCCTCCATTTACGTTCACAAGACGCCGGCCTCAGAGGCAGCTGCGTCTGGCGCGCGCATGCCCGCTTTCGTCATCTGGACGATCGCACTGGTAACGTTTCTCGTCCTGACCAGCCTTGTCGCCAACCTTTATCGCAGCGCCCATGGCATGCCTTACATGGCGGTCCTGACCGAAAAGCTGGAAGACTATGACAAGCAAAGCGCGGATTATGACGTCATATTCCTGGGCACGAGTGAAACGTTTCGTCATATAGACCCGAGCGCCATTTCCGCAGTCCTCGCAGACAACGGACATGAGCTGGACGTTTACAATTTTGGCGTACCGGCTCTGAACTATTCAGAACTCAGCCTGTTGACCGACAGGATCGCGGACAATCCGGCTGACGGTCGCAAGTTTGTTGTCATCCAGAACCCACTCCCGGTGCGGGGAGATCTGGATACTCTGCTCACCGATCGTGGTCGCTATTTCAGGAATGGTGCGCGGGTGGGCAACACCGTTTCCGAAGTGGCCTGCTATACTGGAACCTCGCTTGGCCTGTTGCGGCGCATCTATAGTAACAGCCTAGCGGTGACGGCTGAAACGACGGGATTTGGACGCTTGGCAAACACGCTGTTTCCAGCGGCTGAAACGCTCCAGTTAACGTACGATCCAGCTTACCGGAACAATCATGGTTTTTGGCCCGTCGATCGCGATTTGACAGACCATGTCGTCGCCCGCCAAGGCTTCGCGTCGATGACGCCCGATAAGATGCAGGCATACATTGATGGACAGGGCATGCGAGCCCCCCGCGAAAGCCAACTGGCCTGTCGGGCGGGTTTGATTCTCGACCTGGTCACCCGCCTGGAAGCTGCTGGCTACACCGTCATTTATCTCAATCCGCCGACGGTGAAGTTTTCGCCGCTGAGCAACGCGGTTCGCGATGCGGCGCTGAAACTGGATCCCGATCTCCTGGTGCTGGATTTCGATCCCGCCATCTATACCGAGTTCACCGAACCCTCACTCTGGTTCGATGAATCCCATATGACCGGCGAAGGCGCGGAACGCCTCTCCCGATTGATTGGAGCGGAACTCGCCACCCTACTCGCAGAGGTGGATACGACGGGTTCGGCGTCCATCGCCACGGACGGATAAGCCTGAAGTTCGAGTCTCAAAGGTCCGTGCCTGAGCCGGTCGCAGACCTCGACAAAGTAACAATCCGGTCATGATCGCGCCGTATTGCCCGAATTATCTTGCGGGCAGGACGGAGGAACTCATGCGTAAACAATCATCTATTTCCATTCTGCTGCTTGGCCTTTTTCTGGCCGCTTGCGAGACGGCTTCAGTCGGCGGGTCTGGGCCCAGTAGTGGCGAGGGTTCGGCGACAGACACGATTACCGTCACAGGCGCGCGCGCTGACGAAGCCTCTCCTCCGCCTCCGCCGTCCCCGCCACCGCCTCCGTCTGTGACCGCGTTCGAGGCTGAGTTGGCCGAATCCAGCCCGATGGAAAAGGCGATCGGCGAGCACCCGCGCGAGAAAGATGAAGAGACACCGGTACAATCCGGACTGCTGACCGCTGGCGACTATGACGACGTTCTCAATCCAGGCCTGTACAAGACCTATCTCGATAAGGCGTTGCAAGGTGGTCTCGGCAAAAAGGGACTGCCATATGTAGACGCCAATAACCGGATCGAAATCGAGGTCATCGATCGGCTCGGCAAAGCGGTGCCCTTGGCCGAATTGGAGATCCACAAATCAAATGGCGACCGCGCCTTCCCGCTTCGAACCGGCGTAGATGGCAAAGCCTACCTGTTTCCCGATTATGACGCCCTGAAGCCGGGCATGACCGTTTCAGCCTCAGTCGATGGTTTGCCGCCTATGGAACAAGCGCTGACAAAGGATCTGCTCGAAACCGGCGGCAAACTCACTTTCGATCTGAGCCTGGATCGCGATATGCCGCAGAAATTGGATTTGCTGCTGACCCTCGATGCCACGGGTTCGATGAGCGACGAGATGCGCTACTTGCAGGCCGAGCTGGTCGCCATTCTCGACCGTGTTCGGTCAAGCCAGCCGGATCTGGATATTCGCGCCGGCTTCATCGTCTATCGCGACCGCGGCGATGAGTATGTGGTGCGTGATTTCGCCTTCAGTGAGGATCTGGAGGCGTTCAAGGCCGCGCTTGGAAATCAGTCCGCACAGGGCGGCGGCGATATGCCGGAGGCGATGCATGATGCCCTGAGCCAGGGCCTCGATTTCGACTGGCGCGAAGATGCCGTGAAAATCAACCTGCTCGTCGCCGATGCGCCGCCCCATGATGAACACATCCAGGCAACCTGGGATAGCGGCCTGATCTCGCGGGCGCGCGGCATCCATATCGTCTCTCTCGCCGCCAGCGGCATCGACGATACGGCGGAATTCATGATGCGCGGCCTCTCACAGCTGACCAATGCGCGTTATCTCTTCCTCACAGATGATAGCGGAATCGGCCTGCCACATGCCGAACCGACCGTGGATTGCTATGTCGTCACCCGGCTGGACCAGCTGGTGGAACGCGTCCTGGTCAGCCTCGTCATCGGGCAGCGCGTCGAGCCTGAGGGCGAAGACGTGATCCGCACCGTCGGCAACTATCGAAACGGAATCTGCGCGATAGAAGACCAGGATGTGAGCTAATCGGGGCCGACTTCGAGTATCGTGTAAAATGGTGCCCGGGGGCGGATTTGAACCACCGACACGCGGATTTTCAATCCGCTGCTCTACCCCTGAGCTACCCGGGCAGGCCAAACAGGGAAGCGGCTTATTAGCCGCCCTTCCCGCGCTTGTCCAATAGGGAAATTGTTTTTTTGCAGATGCCGCTCTGAGGCCTAGCTGTAGCGCGCTTCGACCTTCAGTTTTTCGGCATCCGCCGCCGTCTCGACCGCCCGCAGGCTGGCTTCGAGATCGCTGAGATATTCATCAATGAAATCGGCGTGTTTCGGCGACAACATGAGATGCAGGCTCGGCGGCTCCTTGGTCACGGACGTAAACCAGCCCCGCCGGTAGATCTCGCCATAAATGGCGAAGGCATGATGGTTCGGATGCCGGAACGCGATGAGGCCCAGCATGGGGTTGCCGAGCACTTCGAAGCCGAGTCGCTTCACGCCCTCCTCGACGCGCTCACGCGTGGCACAGACCTGCCCTTGCAGGCGTTTATACCCTTCGATGCCCAGATGGGTCATGACAGCCCAAGCCGCCGAGATTGCACCGCCTGGGCGCGTGCCCGCCAGTGTCGGCGTCTTCATCGGGGCGCCAGACCATTGGTTCATATCGAAGGGCATATGCTCAAACAGAGCCTCGGAACGAAACAGAACCGTGGAGGCCCCCTTCGCGGCATAACCATATTTGTGCAGATCCGCGCTCATCGAATGAACCGCCGGGACTTCAAAATCGAAAGCTGGCACGGGCACGCCATTCATGCGCGCGAAGGGCGCGAAAAAGCCGCCGACACAAGCATCCACGTGCAGCCAGACCTGTTTCGCAGCCGCCACCTCGCCGAGGGCTTCGATCGGATCGATGATGCCGTGCGGAAAGTTGGGCGCGGAGCCGACCATCATGATCGTATCTGGATCGCATGCTGCGCCCATGGCCACCGGATCAGCTTCATAGGATCCGTTGTCTTTCAGGGCGACGCGCCGGACCTCGATGTCCATCAGGTGGGCCGCCTTGTCGAAAGCAAGATGGGCCGATTGCGGAAGGACGATATTGGCGCGCGCCTGCGCCCGTCCTGCGGACCGCGCATAGTCTCGCGCCGTCTTGATTGCCATGGTGATCGAGTCGGTCCCTCCCGAGGTCATCGCCCCGGTCGCCCCTTCTGGCCCATGCAGGAGGCCGAGCCCCATGGAGATCACGTCCTTCTCCATTTGCGCAAGCGATGGAAAGGCCAATGGTCCAAGACCGTTCTCTGACATAAAGGCCGCATAGGCTTCCTTCTGGATCGCTGCGATCTCTTCCCCGGCATTGAACACATAGACTGCGGTACGCCCGTCCCGCCATCTGGCATCCTTGGCGCCTCGATCACGCATTTCAGCTTGGATCTCAGACCAGGGCCGTCCTTGTTCTGGCATTTTCATTCGCGTGTCCTCCCGCAACTGCTCCGCACAGTGCGACAGCCTGTCGAGAAAATCGAGAGGGCGCGATGAATTTTCACCGCGCCCTCTCTCTGCTTTCAAGGCAGCTGTTTCTAGCTGCTTTTCGTTTCGTTCCACACGGCTGTCAGAATTGGCGAGTTCAATGACTGGACCGCGGTTGCCGTTGCCTGTTCCGCACAATGTTCGCGAAGGCTCCGTTCGCGAACCGTTTCGCGATTAGTGTAGATCTTGCAGACGCGCTTGGATGCGGACTGGATTCGGGCCAGCAGGTCCGAGGCATCGCTGCGATCCGACAGATCATATCCAAGAATGGAAATCTCTTGCGTCTTGGTGTGGACATCGGATGCAGCCGCCATCGCAGGCGATACAGAAAGCGCGCCGGTTGCGACCGCGATGGACAGTGTCAGTTTGGAGAGTTTCTGGGAAAGGATCATGGAGTAGACTCCTATTGAGGGTTGTAATTGTCCTCTCTTCCCGTCCACGGCATGTATCACACTTTATCGAAAAACAATATGAACTTTTTGTTACTACACTTGTAACACAAATCCGCATATCGTGTCTTTCACTCAAGCCCGGACCCGGCTAACCAGACTTCATGGCCAAATCGCATTTCGTTTGTCAGTCCTGCGGCGCGACCCATTCCAAATGGTCCGGACGCTGCGATGCTTGCGGCGAATGGAACACATTGGTCGAAGAGGCTGTCTCGGGACCGCCCGGCGGATTGAAAGCCCCGAAATCAGGTACAAAACGCACCAGCAAAGCGAAGTTCTCGGCGCTAAATGGTGACGATGCGCCACCTGAACGAATTGTGCTTGGTGTCGACGAGCTGGACCGCGTTTTTGGCGGCGGCATCGTCCCCTCCAGCGCGACCTTGATTGGCGGCGATCCCGGCATCGGCAAATCCACGCTCCTTCTGCAGGTCGCCGCACGCCTGGCCCGAAATGGCAAGACCTCGGTCTATGTCTCTGGTGAGGAAGCCGTCGCTCAAATCCAGGATCGCGCGCGCCGCCTGAAAGTCGCGGACAGCCCGGTGCAACTCGCAACGGAAACCGATCTGCGCAAAGTGCTGAGCGCCCTGAAGTCGGCCAAACCGGACTTTGTCGTGATCGACTCGATACAAACCATGTGGTCCGACAGTCTCGAGGCGGCGCCGGGCAGCGTCAGCCAGGTGCGTGCGTGCGGGCAGGAATTGACCCGCTGGGCCAAGACATCCGGCGCAGCGCTGATCCTGGTCGGGCATGTCACCAAGGAAGGGCAGATTGCCGGCCCACGCGTGGTCGAGCACATGGTCGACACGGTGTTCTATTTCGAAGGCGAGCGCGGGCATCAATTCCGGATCCTGCGCGCGGTGAAGAACCGTTTCGGTCCGACTGACGAGATCGGCATTTTCGAGATGCACCAATACGGTCTCGCCCCTGCGCCTGAGCCTTCCGCCCTGTTCCTGTCGACGGAAGCCGATGAGACCGGTGGCACCGCCGTCTTCGCGGCAATGGAAGGCTCGCGTCCCGTTCTTGCCGAAGTCCAGGCCCTCGTCGCACCGAGCGCCTATGGGACGCCGCGGCGCTCCATTGTCGGATGGGACAGCAATCGCCTCGCCATGTTGCTGGCCGTGCTTGAGTCCCGGTGCGGAGTTTCCCTGGGAGGGCGTGACGTCTACCTGTCCGTGGCCGGTGGATATCGCATGTCAGAACCCGCCGGCGATCTCGCCGCCGCGGCTGCTTTGCTGACCTCGGCCGCAGCCAATCCCGGACCCGGCAAGGCCATCTATTTTGGCGAGCTTGCCCTGTCGGGAACGGTCAGGCCCGTGGCCCGCATGGAGCAGAGGTTGAAGGAAGCAGCCCGCCTGGGCTTCGAGCGCGCATTCGTTCCAGAGGGGAGCCCAAAAGCTGTAGAAGGCTTGACGATTACGCCAATCAAGCGCCTATCTGAATTAGTAGAGTTGATCGCACCGGAAGCTGCCTCATGATGGAAGCCCTTACAGCCTTTGATGCCGTGGCGATCGTAATTGTGATCGTCTCGACATTGATGGCTCTCGCCCGTGGCTTCATGCGCGAACTTGCGACCCTCGGAGCGTTTATTGCGGCGATCGCGGCCGCCTTCTTTGCACGCCGCTATTTCGTTGATCAACTGGATGCCTTGCTCCCTGCAAATTCCCCGGACTGGATGCCGGACGCCATCATTTTCGTCGTCGTCTTTCTCGTCGTCTACGTCGCGGTGGCGTGGTTCGGTGCAAACTTGTCGAGGACGATTCAAGGCGTCGATGGAATCGGACTGCTCGATCGAGTCGCCGGAGGCCTGTTCGGCTTTGCCCGCGGCGGCGTGGTTCTGGTTTTCTTTGTGTACTTGCTCAATCTTGCCATGGATCGCGATCAGATCCCGGAATTTGTAACGCAGGCAAGGACTTATCCAATCATTTCAGCTGGCGCTGACTATCTGAATGACCGCGCGCCCGAGCTTGCGGAACGCACGGCACAGACATCAGACCTTGACGCAGAGACCCTGGCAGAATAATCCGCGCACGAACAGACCGCGAGGGTTAGTCGAATGTTGTTTGATCATGATGACGACAAGCCCCGCGAAGAATGCGGCGTCGTTGGCGTCTTTGGCCACCCCCAGGCTGCCCTCCTTGTAGCGCTCGGACTACACGCCCTCCAGCATCGCGGGCAAGAAGCCTGCGGTATCACAAGTTTTGACGGTGAGAAGTTCCACGGCGAACGTCATATGGGTCTCGTCGGCGAAAACTTCGGCGGTGATGTTTCCGATCGTTTGCCTGGCAATAGCGGCATCGGGCACAATCGCTACTCGACCCAGGGCAAGCCGGCCATTCGCAACATTCAGCCGGTTTATGCCGATTTGGATTCCGGCGGCTTCGCGATTGCGCATAATGGCAATCTGACCAATGCGCGGGCCATTCGAAAACGGCTGGTGCGTCGGGGATCGATCTTCCAGTCTACCATGGATACAGAAGTCATTCTCCACCTCCTCGCCCGCAGCGACCAGGACTCCGTTGCCGACAGATTCATCGACGCCATCCGCAAAATTGAGGGTGGCTTTTCTTTGGTCGGAATGACCAACAAGAAATTGATCGGCGCGCGTGATCCATCTGGTCTCCGCCCGCTTGTGCTAGGTCATATCGGGGATGGCTATGTCCTGGCTTCCGAGACTTGCGCACTGGATCTCATGGGCGCCGAGTTTGTCCGTGAAATCGACCCGGGCGAAGTCATTATCATTACCGCCGACGGCATTCGGTCCTACAATGCTTTCCCGTCTCAACCCGTTCGCCCTTGCTTGTTTGAGTATGTTTATTTCGCGCGCCCTGACAGTATCGTTCAGGGCCGTTCTGTTTATGAAGTTCGGCGCAAGATGGGCCATCAGCTCGCCGAGGAGCACCCTGCCGATATTGACGTGGTCGTCCCCGTTCCGGACTCCGGCGTTCCGGCAGCAATCGGCTTTTCAGAGCATTCCGGCGTCCCGTTCCAGCTCGGCATCATTCGGAGCCACTATGTTGGCCGGACGTTCATCCAGCCGACCCAAACCGGACGTCAGCGCGCTGTGTCGCGCAAACACTCGCCGAACAAGGCCGTGCTGGAAGGTAAGCGCGTTCTGCTCGTCGACGACTCGATTGTCCGTGGCAACACGTCTCGCAAGATCGTCCAGATGGTTCGCGAGGCCGGGGCCAAGGAAATTCACTTCCGATCCGCCAGTCCGCCAATCACGCATCAGGACTTTTACGGCATCGACATGGCCGATCGCACCGAGCTGCTGGCCGCCAATCATTCGCTCGAAGAAATGCGCGAATATCTGAAAGTCGAAAGTCTCGGCTTCCTGTCAGTGCCCGGCCTCTATCGCGCGATAGGCGTCGATTATGACCCTGAAACGCCAGCCTTTGCCGACCATTGTTTTACAGGCGACTATCCAACCCGTCTGATCGACCACGAACACAATGAGAGCAGCAAGGAAAGACAGCTTTCGCTTCTGGACTAGTTCGCATCTCCGCATTAGGGCGCGCGCATGGATAAACGTATCACTCTCGTCACGGGCGCGTCGCAAGGCATCGGGCGCGCCGCAGCACTAGCCCTCGCAGAGGCGGGTCACCACGTCATTGGCCTCGCACGGTCCAAGAACGCACTGGAATCGCTCGATGATGAGATCCGTGCTTCGGGTGGATCGATGACCCTGATCCCTTTCGACTTGAAGGACGCCGCGGCTTTCGAGCCGCTCGGCCACGCCATCGCCGAAAAGTTCGGGCGGCTCGATGGGGTCCTGGCAAACGCTGGACTGCTGGGCACGATCGGTCCCTTGCAGGCGGGCGGAGAACGTCAATTCAATGAGGTGATTGACGTCAATCTCAACGCAAACTGGCGCTTGATCCGTGTCACGGATCCGCTCCTGAGGCGTTCGGAGTCGCCCCGTGCGGTGTTTGTGACGTCCGGTGTTGTTCCAAGACCGCGCGCCTTCTGGGGGCCATATCAAGCCTCGAAGGCCGGTCTTGAAGCCTTGGTCTACGCCTGGGCCGATGAGAATGAGCAGACCAGCCTGCGGGTCAACCTGTTCGATCCTGGCGCCACCCGTACACAGATGCGCGCGGATGCCATGCCTGGCGAGGACCCAATGACCTTGCCATCCACGCAAGACGTGGCCCAACACATTGTTCCATTATTGGAAGAGTCAGAGGCGCGAACCAATGCGCGCATCAATGTCCGGGATCTGCTCTAGCCACTTTTCGGTAAGCTTCGAGCATCTGCTCCAACAAAGCTCCTAGCGCTTGCGCCTGGCCTTATCTGCGTAGGGGTTGGCCCCTTGCTTCACAATCAGCCGGATCGGCACGCCGGGTAATTCAAAGGCTTCGCGCAAACCATTGACCAGATAGCGCTTGTAGGATTCAGGCATCTGATCCCCGCGCGATGCGATCAGCACAAAGGTTGGCGGGCGCGCCTTGATCTGTGCCATATAGCGCGGCTTGATGCGTTTGCCCTGCACGCTTGGCGGTGGATTGCGTTCAATCATATAGCGCAGCCAGCGGTTCAGGTCGCCCGTCTTCACCCGGGCGCACCAGTCATCATAGGCCTTGGCGACGGCTGGCATCAGGCGTTCGACCCGCTTGCCGGTGAGACCAGACAATGTCACCAGCGCCGCCCCCTTGGCCTGCGGCAGATGCTCTTTCAGTCGCCGCTCGAGCTCCTTCATCGCCATGCCGTGGTTCTTGATCGTGTCCCATTTGGAGATCACGAAAACGACGGCCCGCCCTTCTCGCAGTGCGAGATCAGCGATCTGCAGATCCTGTTTCTCAAACGAATCTTCCGGCTCCATGACCAGGGCGACAACGTCCGCATATTTCAACGAACGTACCGTCTCGCCCGTCGACATTTTTTCCAGGCGTTCCTGAACCTTGGACTTTCTGCGCAAGCCGGCAGTATCGACCAGCCGCACCTCTCGGCCTTCCCATGTCCAGCGAAGCGTAACGGAGTCGCGCGTGATACCGGCTTCCGGCCCGGTCAGCATCCGGTCTTCGCCGACCAGCTGATTGATCAAAGTCGATTTACCCGCATTCGGTCGGCCGACAATGGCGAGCCTTATCGGGCGCTCCTTGGTGGCTGCCTTGGCTTCCGCAATCGCTTCGCCCTCGGCATCATCATCGATCCCGGCTTTCTCAAACGCAGCTTCCAGCTTCGCTTCATTGAGAAACGGATCATCCATGTCGAGCCCCTCGAGCTGATCGAGAATGCCGTGATTGAACGTATCCTGCTCTTCCGCTTCTTCTTCCTTCAAGGCCTCGAGGAAGGCCTCTTCGCCAAGAGCCTCACGGATCGAACTATAGAGATCTGACAAGCCCTCACCGTGTGCGCCGGAGAGCCCAACAGGTTCGCCCAGACCCAGGTTCCACGCCTCGAGCAGTCCTTCGTCCCCCGCATGTCCTTCAGCCTTGTTGGCCGCCAGGACGATCGGCATGTCGGCGCGGCGGAGAATTTGCGCAAAGCGCTCATCCACAGCGGTCACGCCAACTCGTGCATCAATCAGAAACAGGGCGAGCTCTGCCTCACGGATGGCAATCTCAGTCTGTTGACGCATGCGCGCTTCCAGGGAACCGTCGGTCACATCCTCGAAACCGGCGGTGTCGATCAGAATCAGGGGCAGATCCGCGAGGCGGCCTTCAGCTTCCTTGCGATCGCGCGTGACGCCGGGCTGGTCATCGACCAGCGCCAGTTGCTTGCCCGCAAGGCGATTGAACAGCGTGGACTTCCCGACATTCGGTCGTCCCACAATAGCGATTTTAAGCGGCATGGCGCGCCCCGGGTCCTGTGGTTCAGCGCCTGTGGAAGCTTAGCGAATTGCAATCAGGCGCGCATCATCGGTCAGGATCAGCAATTTGTCCTGAACAGCAATCGGCTCGATAAAGACAGGATCGCCAAGTTTCAAGCGGTCAGTCTCATCACCGGTCTGCGGATCAAAGGCGATAAGCTCTCCAGTTGAGGACGCGACCAGCACCCGGCCATTCGCAACAATCGGGCCCGCATACGTGATCCGGCCTCTTTGTTTTTCAGGTCGTTTGAACCGTTCCAGCTCCTGCACCCAGACCACTTGACCGGTTCCGGCTTTGATACAAGCGAGTTCGGCGTCCACCCCGACAACGAACAGATATTCGCCTGCGAGTGCGGGCGCCTGGATTGTACCGATGGGCTGTTGCCAGACCCGGTTTCCGGTCCGTCCATCAATCGCAGCGAGCACCCCTGACTGTGTGGCCGCAAAAACAAGTCCACCACCGAGAATGGGGCGTGCGCCAATATCATTGATCGAAGAGATCGGCGTGAACTGTCCGACGCTGGCCAGCGCTTCACTCCACAGACGGCGACCATTCGAGGCGAGGTACGCGATAACCTCACCCGATGAGTACGGGGCCACGACAATGTCTTCGACAGCCGCCGGGCTGGGTGAGCCCAGCACGCGCGCCGTCTCCGCAATTGCCTGATCACTCCACAAGACGGTGCCTGTGACCAGATCCAGGGCCAGGACTTCATTATTGTTTGAGGAAACGAAGACGCGCCCGTCCTTGATCGTCGGCGATCCGGTCATCGGCGCTTCGGTCTGGGTGCGCCACAGCTCCGCGCCGGTGGTTGCATCCAGGGCTGCGACAAAACCAAATGCGCTGGCAATGACCAATGTATTGCCATCAAGGCCCAGCCCTGAGCCAATTCCTGTGCCATCGCGTCGGTTGCCAGACTCCAGCCGCTCGCTCCACTTGCGCCGCCCGTTCTCAGCGTTGGTCGCAACAATCGTCTGTCGTGAGTCGATCGAATAGATCGTGTCACTCGATGCGACAGGCGGGGTGGTCAAGGCCGATCTTCGATCCGATCCATTGCCGACATCTGCGCGCCAAGCCACATCCAGCTGAGCCGCCACCGCTATGTTGCCAACGGCCTTGCTGGCGCGGCTACCGGCCTGCGGCCAACCATCGGTCAGCGTTCTTGGCTCCGGCAAGATGACGACCTCACTGACCAGGCTCGGGTCAGCCTGCAATGTGTCGTCACCGAGCACCATCGTGATCCGTCCCTCTTTCTCCAGGGCCTCTTCAGCTTCACGTTCGGCTGCGCCACGATTTAAAATCGAGCAAGCGGAAAGAGATAGACAGGTGACAGAGATCAATCCGATCTTGAATAAGGTCTGGGCGCTCATTCAGGCGTCTCCTCAGTATCGTCAGCCGTATCGGCTTCTCCGGTTGGTTCCGGTGTTTCCGCAGTATCGACCGGCGTACTTTCCGATGAGTCGCTGGCCGATGAGTCGCTGGTTACAGATTCAGGTTCCGCTGATTCAGTTGCGTCTTCTACGGGCAGGCTGATATCCGCGCTGATCGGTGGCAAGGTCTCGAGCGCCTGCTCTGCGCGCAACATCACGCCTGGGGGCACACTTTGTGCCAAACGTAAAAGATTGAACTCACGGCGGGCAAACTCGATATCGCCTTCTTGAAGCGCTTTGGCCGCGATCAATTCCGTTGCGAGCGCTCCAAATGGGCCATCATCTTCGCTCAACGGGCTCAGGAATCCGGTAAGCTCATCTCGCGTCATCGTGTCGGCCTTGAGATAGGCGGCCTTAATCAGTGCGAGCTTCTGCGTCGGATCCTCGGCCGTATCTACAGCGCTCTGCAATACATTGGCAGCCGCCACGGCGTCACCATTTCCATCCAAACGGACTCCGGCGAGATAATGCGCGGCAACGGTGGAAGGTGCGATATCGTCATCTACCAGCGCCGACAGCTGTTGCGCCGCATTGTCATAATTTCGCGCATCAACTTCCGTGAGGGCCGCCTCAAGCCGCGCGGCATTGGATTCTACGGTCTGCGCTGAGCGAACCTGCAAATACTCATTCAAACCAACGCCACCGATAAGGAGCGCAGCGCCGAGATAGGCTAGAATGCCGTACCGCTTCCACAGAACCGACAGGCGATCCTGGCGTAAGCCTTCTTCGACTTCTTCAAAAATATCAGCCAAATATACAGTCTCCAGACGCAGTCCGTGGGTCGATCACGCGCACCCTAGCGGCGCCGGCTCTCGGTCGCAACGGACAAGGTTAGCTCGGCGCAGTTTTGCGCAGTTTGTAGGTTTGAGCATCCCCGGGAAAGGCGCGCGCCTTCACCTCTTCTGCATAGATTTTCGCGGCATTTTCGATCTCGCTTTTGAGATCTGCATTCTTCTTGACGAATTTTGGCACCCAATCGGTCATGCCCAACATGTCATTGGTCACCAGAATCTGACCGTCACAGTTTGCGGACGCACCGATCCCGATGGTTGGGCAGCTCACAGTGGCCGTAATCTTGTCGGCGAGATCCGGTGCAACCCCTTCGACCACGATCGCAAACGCCCCGGCCTCGTCAGCCGCAACCGCTTCTTCGATCGCCTTGTCCCATTCCGCATCGGTACGACCTTTGGCCCGGAACCCGCCATCGACATGGGTCGCTTGCGGACGCAGGCCAACATGGCCCATGACGGGTATCCCGCGCTCGACCATATGCCTGATCTGCGTGGCCGCGTACGCCCCGCTTTCTATCTTCACGGCCTGACAGCCGGTTTCCTGCAGGATACGCGCGGCATTCAGGAAGGCCTGATCCGAATTGGTTTCGTAAGACCCGAACGGCATATCGACGACGACAAAAGCCTGCGTTGAACCGCGCATCACCGCCTGGCCGTGCAGAATCATCATGTCCATCGTTACGCCGACCGTCGATGGCAGCCCATGGACCACCATACCCACACTATCCCCGACGAGCAGGATGTCACAATGCGGGTCGAGCAATTCTGCGACCGTCGCATCATAAGCGGTCAGGCATACCAAGGGGTCGCCGCCTTTGGCTTTGGCGATATCGCGCACGGTTTTGCGGCGTGTCTGAGTCTGGGCGGACATGGCGTCTCTCACTCTACTGGCCAGCTGGCTTTACCAGACCTTCCAGCCCCGACAAGGTGAATGATGCGCGGCGGCGCGTTTAAGAGATTGCGGGGACGCCAAAAAGGATCGGGTGCAGCCAAAAGGCGATCGCAGCCCATGTCCCCAGTCCAGCGACAATTGCGATCAGGTCCATACGTCCCTGCAAGACGACATCTGGACCTGGACCATTGTCCCCGCGACGTTTGACCATGATCCGGTCAAACACCGCATAGGCGAGAAAGCTGCCGAACAGAATCAAAGAATTCAACTCGCCATTCGCCAATAAGTGACCAAGCGCCCAGAGCTTCACGGCCAGAAGCATCGGATGCTTGGTGACTTTCGTAATCCTGCCAGGGGGTAGCTGAGAGGCGACCAGAAGAATCAGAGCAGGCATCATCAGCACCAGATTGATATGCTGCATCCAGACCGGAGGCACATAGAGCACGCCGAACCCACGCGTCGCGCCATAGCCATAAACGATGAGACCAAATCCGATAAGCGAGATCAAGCTGTAGCCACTCATGAAGAGGCCGTAGCCCATGCGCTTCTTGAGATCATATTCAGCATGACGCGACCGAGTCGCGGAGTAGATATGCAAACCGAAAAAGATCGCCAACCCGACCAAGAAAAATGTCATGACGCGCCCTCCTGAGCGTCCATACAAAACTTATTTTTTCAGCTTTGACAAAGGCTTCCGCGTAGGAATCCGCCACTGTTGCGTAAAATTCACAAATGTAACCTTGCCTTTTTTCGATATGTCGTTATTGAATATCAATAAGTTATTTAGGAGGAACGATATGAAACATCTCACTCGAAACTGCATCGCTCTCACTTTTCTCGGCGCATCTGCCGCGCTTGGCGCACACGCTGCTGACGCTGCGGGCGGCTGGACGCTCGGACAGAAGGACGGAACGTCCTATCTGCACGCGATCACTGAGGCGGGTCCAAGCGTCATGCTAAGCTGCTCAGACACGGTAGGCATTCGCGCCACGGTCTTCCTTAATGGGGACAGCATGGAAGCAGCTGAGTCCGCCAAGGACGGCCGAACCCGCGCCCGCCGCGTATCTCTCGATACCGATTCCACTGACGTTCGCAGTGGCGCCTGGGGATATGTTCGTTCGCAAAGTAAACTGGTTTCTTCGCAAAGCTGGCAAGGCAAGCGCATTTATAATGCCGCGATTACCGGCAGCCCTGTCTCCATGGACATCTTCAAAGTCGGTGAAAGACGTTTTGAGCTTCCGGGCGTTGATGATCAGTTCAAGTCTTTCGCGTCAAGCTGCGACGCCACGAGCTAATCGCCCATCTCCCCCGAGAAACGCCCGTCTTGTTCGCAAGGCGGGCGTTTTTTTATTCCGCAGCAGCAGGAATGATCGTCACGCTTTCACCGCATCCACAGGCATCGGTCTGATTGGGATTAGTGAAGGTGAACTTCTCATGTAAGAGTGTCGTCTCGTAATCTACGATGGAGCCGAGCAAAAACAGCACCGCTTTGGCATCGACGACGATCTTGACTCCCTTGTCCTCGACAATTTCATCGAGCGGCTCGGGCGCCTCAACATAATCCATCACGTATTCCATACCCGCGCAGCCACCATTTGTGACTCCCACGCGCAAGAACCCCGCGCCTTTTTCAGACATGATCTCGCCGACGCGCGCGGCGGCGGCGTCAGTAAGCGTAACGAGTTTGGGTCTGGGTCGTCTGGCCATGGCTACAAGATAGGGTCGAAACGTTTTCGGTTCAATTAAAGCATGTTCAGCGCCAAACGCGCTTCATCGGACATGCGGGACGGATCCCAGGGCGGATCGAAGGTCAGGCGCACCTCCACATCCTCAACACCTTCAACCGTTCGCGCTGCGGTCTCGATCCAGCCGGGCATGTCGCCGGCCACAGGGCAGCCCGGCGCGGTGAGCGTCATATCAATATCGACCTTGCGATCATCGTCGATATCGACCTTGTAGATCAGGCCCAGCTCGTAAATATCGACTGGAATTTCAGGATCATAGACCGATTTGAAGGCCGCAATGAGGTCATCCGTGATGCGATTGAGTTCAGCTTGCGGAATCGCCGAAGGCTGCTCTTCCGCTGGGGGCGCGGAGGAGACGTCAATCACGTCACGAGGAGTCAGATCATCTGCCATGAAACCCTATATAAGCATCCCTCGCGCTTTGTGTAGCGCTTCGATGAAGGCGTCCACCTCCTCCAGTGTATTGTAAATGCCGAAACTCGCGCGCGCCGTAGCTGTAACACCGAGATGTTCCATGAGCGGCTGCGCACAATGGTGTCCGGCGCGGACAGCGACGCCATACCGGTCCAGGATCTGCGCGACATCATGAGGATGCGCGCCGTCTACTGAAAAAGAAAGGACAGGGCCTTTGCCAGGCGCTGTCCCGTGCACGGTCAGGCCATTGGCGCCGCGTACAGCTTCATAGGCCCGCTCATAAAGGGCATGCTCGTGTGCCAGCACTTCTGCTTTGTCGAACTGGGCCAGCCAGTCGAGCGCTGCGGCAAACCCGATCGCTTGCAGAATCGGCGGCGTGCCCGCTTCGAACTTATGCGGCGCTTCATTATAGGTGACGCGGTCACGTTCAACGATTTCGATCATCTCGCCGCCGCCCTGGAAAGGACGCAAGCGGGCGAGTGACGCGGCTTTGCCATACAGGGCGCCAATCCCTGTGGGACCATAAATCTTGTGCCCCGTCAGAACATAATAGTCGCAACCGATCGCCTGGACATCAACATCCAGATGGACACCAGCCTGACAGCCATCAAAAAGAACTTCGGCTCCGACGGCATGCGCGAGACGCACAATCGCCTGCGCGTCCGTGACTGTTCCCAGCACGTTCGACATATGGGTGATCGCCACAATCTTGGTCTTCGCGGTGAGCGCCGCCTCCAGCGCGGCCATGTCCAGCGCGCCGGTTTCATCGACATCGACCCATTTCAACACGGCGCCATAGCGTTCACGCAGGAAATGCCAGGCGACAATGTTGGAATGATGCTCCATCACAGATAGCACGATCTCATCGCCGGCTTCGATTTCTCCCGCGAGACCATAGGCCACCAGATTGATCGCTTCGGTGCCGCCTTTGGTGAAGATGATCTCGTCTACCGAAGCGGCATTGATGAAGGACCGGACCTTTTCGCGCGCCGCCTCATAGGCTTCGGTGGTTTCATTTGCCAGAGTGTGGATCCCGCGATGCACATTGGCATAGGCGGTTCGTCCTTGCGCGGACATCGCGTCCAGAACTGCATTCGGCTTTTGCGCGCTGGCCGCATTGTCGAAATAGATGAGCGGCTTGCCATTCACCTCACGCGACAGGATCGGAAACTCCTGCCGAATCGCCGACAAGTCGAGCGGGCGGCTCATAGGACTGTTTCCGAAAGAAAGCTACGGGCCGCATCGAGCATGGCCTCGCGCACGGTATCATTCGCGTCTTCGAGCGCTTCGGCCACGAAGGCTTCGGTCAGAAGCGCACGCGCCTGCGCCTCGGGAATTCCGCGTTGGCGCATATAGAAAAGCTGGTTCGGATCGAGCGCGCCGGACGTGTTGCCGTGCGCGCATTCAACATCGTCGGCGTAAATCTCCAGTTCCGGCTTCGCGAATACCTCAGCGCCGTCCTCGAGCAGAAGTGCCTGATGCTGCATATCGGCATCTGTATGCTGGCCGATCGTGCGCGGCACGAGGAACTTGCCCTGGAAAACGCCCGTTCCACCATCCAAGACCGCGCCCTTGGTGACCTGCCGCGTCACCGATGAGGGCGCGCTATGGCGAACATGACTGGTAAAGTCGGCATGGAAGCCTTTGGCGCAGAGATAGGCACCGTTCAGCGTTGCATGGCTGCTACTCTCGCGATGGGTTAGCCGTGTTTCGAGGCGCGCCACCTTGGCGCCGAACGCGAGTGCGGTTTGGGAGTACTGGGACGTGTCACCAAGATTGACCAGGGCGGTAATGGCTTGCGCCTCATCCGCGCTGCCGCGTTGCAGGACCGTCCGGCGCACGGACCCGCCCGACTGCATATCAAACTCAACCAGGAAGGAAGAAAAACCGGCACCGCCAACATGACTTTCGATCAGATCAAGTTCTGCATCCGGACGCACCACGATCGATACGCGGGCAAAGTTTGTTTCATCACGATCGCCCTTTGTGACGATGTGAAGAGGCGCTGCCGCTTTGCCGGTCACTTCGATGATCAGCGTATCCAGACCGCCCACGCGTCCAGAGAGCGCCGCAGTCATGGCGCCCAGGGGTACCTCTTCTGCGCCGCCCAGAGCCTGAGCATGCACCTGCTCATGCAGCTGAATTCCGTCTGGCAATGTGTCTGGTAAAGATACACCGCTGGCGGAGAATTCGATCACCGCATGGTCTCCCGCAGGTAACGGAGCGCATTGGGAGTCGTTCTCAGACGCGGCGACCGCCTTCAAAGCAGCTTTGAAGTCGGTCCATTTCCAGGCTTCCATCCGGCGATGGGGCAAGCCGCTCATGGCAAAGGCTTCGAATGTTCGCTCGCGCTGCGCATTTTCAGGCAGCATCGCATAGCGCGCGATCAGTTCCAGCTCGGCCGGACCGGGATTGCGAAACTTGCCTTTCAGATCAGCGACAGAAAGCACCACTATGCCGCCTCTCCCAGCACGCCATCATAGCCTTCTTCTTCGAGACGCAAGGCCAGTTCAGGCCCGCCCGTCTTGATGATCTTGCCCCCGGCCAACACATGTACCTTGTCTGGTTTGATATGGTCGAGCAGGCGTTGATAGTGGGTGATGACCAACATACCACGCTCGGAGTTGCGCAAGGCATTTACGCCATCGGCGACCGTACGCAAGGCGTCGATATCGAGTCCTGAATCCGTCTCATCCAGGATCGCAAAGCGCGGCTCCAGCATCATCATCTGGAAGATTTCGAGACGTTTTTTCTCGCCGCCGGAAAAGCCGACATTGAGTGGGCGTTTGAGCATATCGGGTGTCAGATTCAGCTGCTTTCCGAGCTCACGCGATTTCTTGATGAAATCCGGTGCGGAAATCTCCTCCTCGCCGCGCGCCGTACGTTGCGCATTCATTGCGGTGCGCACAAAGGTCATGACCGGCACGCCAGGGATCTCGACCGGGTACTGGAAAGACAGGAACAGACCTTTGGCAGCCCGCTCTTCCGGATCCATGTCGAGCAGGTCATCGCCTTCAAGAGTCGCCGTGCCGCCCGTAACCTCGTAACCATCGCGGCCAGTGAGCACGTATGAGAGGGTCGATTTACCCGCTCCGTTCGGCCCCATGATGGCGTGAACCTCGCCCGCAGGCACATCCAGAGACAAGCCATCAATAATGGTCTTCGCCTCGTCATCCTCACCAACAGTGGCGGAAAGCTGATCCAGTTTTAACATGGGGCGCATGTAGAGCTGAAATGGCTAATTTCAAAGAGCAAAACGTCGCGAAACTGGCAAAACTCAACCGCACCAGCGCAGCGCCGCCGCCCTTCAGGGACCCGGTATTCTCCCGATAGTGAGTTTTCCGGCGCCAGATGGCGTTCAAATACCAGCCAATCCTTGAAATTCGACCTCTCCATAATTATTGTTTATCAATAAGAACCGAAAGGACAAAAAAACTATGTGGCTGTTCCTCCTATGGTGGTGTGTGGACGATCATCTGGCGAGCGCAATGAATGCCCCAGGCATGGGCGAACTCCCGATCTGGGTGCCTCTGATCCTGTCGCTGGCATTTTCGTTTACGTTCAGCCGGTCCGTGAAAAAACACGGCTAAGGCCCATTTCAACGCTTCGCTCGCAATTGCCGCTCGATGCGGTCCAGGCGTCGCTTGACCTGGGCGAGTTCGACATGGTCGTGATCCTGAACGGCGACGAGCCCCGCCACATGTTGGCGTGTCGCTCGCATTTCCACCCCGACATCGGTCATCCGATCTGCGAGCCGCGCCAAATCCGCCTGCAGCGTTTCTAAAGTTTCAAGCACTCGCTGTTCTGTATTCATGTTCGAATACTAGAACAAATGAAGAACAAGTCAACCCGCTTACTTAACCAACACTACCTTCCAGGCTGACCTTGAGCAGACTTTGGGCTTCCACGGCGAACTCCATGGGCAGTTCTTGCAGCACTTCTCGGACAAACCCGTTGACCAGCAGCGCCACCGCCTCTTCCTCGCCGATCCCGCGCTGGCGGACATAGAAGAGCTGGTCGTCGGCGAGTTTGGTCGTCGTCGCTTCATGTTCCAATTGAGCGTCAGCGCGTCGGTTCTCCACATAAGGGACCGTGTGGGCGCCGCAGCGATCGCCGATCAGCAAGCTGTCGCACTGGGTGAAATTACGCGCTTTCTCCGCCTTCTTGTGAACCGAGACAAGGCCGCGATAGGTATTGTCGGACTTTCCGGCGCTGATGCCTTTCGAAATGATCCGCGAGCGGGTGTTCTTGCCGAGATGGATCATCTTGGTGCCGGTATCCGCCATTTGGCGGCCATTGGTGACCGCGATGGAATAAAACTCGCCGACACTCTCATCGCCGCGCAGGACGCAGCTTGGATACTTCCAGGTTACCGCAGAACCGGTCTCGACCTGGGTCCAGCTGATCTTGGAGCGCGCGCCGCGGCAATCGCCGCGCTTGGTGACGAAATTGTAGATCCCGCCTTTGCCGTTCTCGTCACCCGGCCACCAGTTCTGGACGGTGGAATATTTGATTTCGGCATCTTCCAGCGCGACCAGCTCGACCACCGCGGCGTGGAGCTGGTTCTCATCCCGCATCGGCGCGGTGCAGCCCTCGAGATAGGACACATACGAGCCCTTGTCGGCAACGATCAGAGTCCGCTCGAACTGGCCGGTATTCTCGGCATTCATGCGGAAATAGGTGCTGAGCTCCATCGGGCAGCGCACACCGGGCGGGACATAGACAAAAGTCCCGTCCGAAAAGACCGCACTGTTGAGCGTGGCGAAGTAATTGTCCGATTGCGGGACCACCGTGCCGAGATATTTCTTCACCAGCTCCGGATGCTCATGCACCGCCTCGGAGATGGACATGAAAATCACGCCGGCTTTCTTCAGCTCCTCACGGAACGTGGTCGCGACTGAAACCGAGTCAAAGACCGCATCAACCGCCACACGCGGGCGATCGCCTTCGGTGCGGGCCTCGATGGCGGTCTCGGCGGCGCCTTCAACGCCGAGCAGGACTTCCGCCTCGCGCAAGGGGATGCCAAGCTTCTCATACGTCTCAAGAATTTCCTTGGGGACGTCGTCAATCGACTCATATTTCGCACCCGCCTTGGGCGCGGCGTAATAATAGATGTCCTGATAGTCGATCTTGGCATAGCGCACCATGGCCCAGTCGGGCTCTTCCATGGTCAACCAGCGCTCATAGGCTTTCATCCGCCACTCAAGCAGCCATTCCGGCTCACCCTTCTTGTCGGAGATGAATTTCACGATGTCCGGATTGAGCCCCTTTGGCGCATATTCAGTCTCGATCTCGGTTTCGAACCCGGCCGAATAATTCTCGGATTCCAGCGCTTTCGCAGCCGCAACCGTGCCCTCGTCAATGCCTTCCTTGACTTTGACTTCCGCGCAATCGTCTTCGTGCTCGTCGATGCCGCCGCAGCAATCCATGCCGTGCTCCTATCCAATTGCGGACAATATGGAGCAGTCGGGAGAAATTTTCACCCCCAAGCGGCAGATCTTGGTACGATTTTTAGAGCAACCTACCCGCGATGCAGCGCGCAGAGCTTGTTCCCATCCGGATCGCGCAGGTACGCCAAATACATTCGGCCCGACGGTTGCTCGCGCCAGCCTGGAGGATCTTCGATCGAGGTTCCACCCGCTGCGACCCCAGCCGTGTGCCAGGCATCGGCTTGCTCCGGGCTGTCCATGGCGAGACCGATGGTTCCGCCATTCGCATGCGTGGCGGGCGCCCCATCAATCGGTTTGGACACCATGAAGACGCCCCCATTAAAGAGATAGATCAGACGCCCTTTTGGATCGGTAATCCCCGGCTTGCCGCCCAGCGCCTGGAAGGTCGCGTCATAAAACACCTTGGCTTTGTCGAGATCATCTGATCCGACCATCATGTGTGAATACATGTGCTCTCCTGTTGCCTTCTAATAGACCACCACCGACCGTATACTCTTGCCCTCATGCATCAGGTCGAAGGCCTTGTTGATGTCTTCCAACCCCATGACATGGGTGATCATAGGATCGATCTGGATTTTCTGGTTCATATACCAGTCAACGATTTTCGGCACGTCCGTGCGGCCTTTGGCGCCGCCGAATGCCGTGCCTTTCCAGGTTCTGCCGGTGACCAGCTGGAACGGCCGGGTTGAGATCTCCTTGCCGGCTTCCGCCACGCCGATGATCACGCTCGTGCCCCAACCGCGATGGCAGCATTCGAGCGCGTCACGCATCACGTCCGTATTGCCCGTGCAATCGAAACTGTAATCGGCCCCGCCATCGGTCAGCTCAACCAGATGATCGACCAGAGAGCCTTTGACCTTTCTCGGATTGACGAAATGGGTCATGCCGAACGTCTTGCCCCACTCTTCCTTGTCCGCATTGATGTCGACGCCAACAATCTTGTTCGCGCCGACCATCTTGGCGCCCTGGATAACGTTCAGGCCGATCCCGCCCAGCCCGAATACGACGACATTGTCGCCCGCTTGGACATTCGCGGTATTGGTGACAGCGCCGACGCCCGTCGTCACGCCGCAGCCGACATAGCAGACTTTTTCAAACGGGGCGTCTTCGCGAATCTTGGCCACGGCAATTTCCGGCAGGACGGTAAAGTTCGAGAAGGTCGAACAACCCATATAATGGTGGATTAACTGCCCTTTATAGGAGAAACGCGACGTGCCGTCCGGCATCAAGCCCTGCCCCTGTGTCGCTCGGATCGACGTGCAGAGATTGGTCTTGCTCGACAGACAGCTTTTGCACTCGCGACATTCGGGAATGTAGAGCGGGATAACATGGTCCCCAGGCTTCACGCTTTTTACGCCTGCTCCCACCTCGCGCACGATGCCAGCGCCCTCATGCCCGAGAATGCTCGGAAACACGCCTTCAGAGTCTAGCCCGTCCAGCGTATAGGCATCCGTGTGGCAAATGCCGGTTGCCATGATCTCGACCAGGACTTCCCCCTCTTTCGGCCCTTCCAGATCCAGTTCAACGATTTCCAGAGGCTTCTTGGCCTCAAAAGCCACGGCAGCGCGTGTTTTCATCTCGTCCTCCCAAACGATCAATGCACGCAATAAGCGCGCTTGCGGCGAGAAGCTCAACCCCTTTCTTCGATTTGAAAGCGCACACATCAACCGGTTTCTGTCGGTTCCGACAGTAGGCGAATGCGCCAAACCCGACAGACTAATCATCCGTTAGAAGCTCGGAGATGACCTATGTCCCTCAAACCAAACCCGATCCGCCTCAGTGCATCATTCGCGATTGCCCTGGCGATTTGCGGCGCCACAAGCGCGGGAGACTCGTTCTGCATCTCAGGCGGTACCTGCACACAAATGACCATCGAAAACGTCTCGGCCGCCTTGGTGACCTCCGTCAAAATCGAGCAGCACACCACAGATGGGGCCTGCCAATACGCGGACAGCACATTCTCACAGAACCTGAACGGAATGTTCGGCGAATCTTATGATGTGAGCGTGAACTCCAAATGCAAATACAAGATCAAATTCCACACCACGTCAGGCTGCTCAGGTGACAAGACCACTCATATTACCCCTGGCAATTTCGACGACAGAGAAACCACGGCACAACTCAAAGGCAATTGCGGCACGCTGAAGACCAAGACCTATTAAGGTTTCAACAGTCGGGTGTGACAGAGAGCGAAGTTTCGGATTTCACGAAACTGTCCACCCGATGATTGTTCGGAGTAGTCCCACATGACCCTCACATCTCATTCCGTCCGCTTTGCCGCATCAATCGCAGCTGGCTTGGCGACTCTCGGCACCGCTAGCGCGGACTATCAGTTCTGCAATCCCGGCGTGACGTGCAAGTATATCGAGATCAAAAACACGTCCTCGGCATTGGTGACGTCTGTCAAAATCGAGCAGCACACGACCGATGGCGCCTGCGAATACGCGGATGCGACGATCTCCCAGAACCTGAACGGGATGTATCATGAATCTTATGATGTCGCGATGAGCGTGAGTTGCAAATACAAGGTCAAGTTCCACACGACGTCCGGCTGTTCGGGCGACAAGACCACGCATTTTACGCCTGACAATTTCGAGGACAAGAAATCAGGAGTCCTCCTCAAAGGCGCCTGCGGCACGCTCAAAACCTCGAAATACTGAAGTTTCACCTGCCAGGTGTGACAGTAGGCGAGTTTGGGGATTTCGCGAGACTGTAGACTTCACCCCCTAACAGAGAAGATCCCGATGCCTCTAAAACCTCAACCCGCCCATCTCGCCGCCTCTCTCCTACTCGCTCTCACACTTTCCAGCGCAGCGAACGCTGAAGCCAACTTTTGCGGCATAAACGGTGATTGTGCTGACATCACCATCAAAAACATCTCCTCAGCGCTCGTGACGGCGGTCAAAATTGAGCAACACACCACCGACGGTGCCTGCAAATATGCAGACAATAACTACTCACAAAACCTTAGCGGATGGTCAGAAGAATCGTTTGAGGTCGCACTGAACGTGAACTGCAAGTACAAGATCAAATTCAAAACCACTTCCGGTTGCTCAGGCGACAAGACCACGCATTTGACACCTGAAAATTTCGCGGCGGGAAAAGAAAAGGTTCAACTAGAAGGCGCTTGTGGGTCTCTGAAAACCTATAAACTCTAGGGCTTTGCGCGCCGCATGGCGCTGATCCAGGCTGTGGCCACGGCATCAAAGTCTTCCGGCTTGCTGTTCCAGCCAAAGCTCACGCGAATGGCGCTGTCGGAGAGCTCATCCGGCACGCCCATCGCGCCGAGGACGAGCGAGCGTTTCACCTTGCCACTCGAACAGGCAGAGCCGGATGAGACCGCGACACCGGCCAGATCCATGGCCATGACCTGGGTCTCGGCGCGGAAACCAGGAATGGCGAAATTGGAGGTCTGCGGCAGACGCTCCACCTCTGCACCAAACACGGTGACGCCCACCTCCTCGCGCAGGCGCGCTTCCATCTGATCTCGCAGAGGCGCGAGGGTTTGCAGTTTCGGCATGTCCCGGACCGCCGCTTCAGTGGCCGCGCCGAACCCTGCAATCCCGCTTAGATTTTCCGTCCCTGAGCGCAGAGATCGCTCCTGTCCACCGCCGAACAGCACCGGTTTCAATGGCGCGCCCGATCGCACCCAGAGTGCGCCAACGCCTTGAGGGCCACCGACCTTATGCGCCGACAAGGCAAGATAATCGACGCCGAGCAAATTGATATTGACCATCACCTTGCCGAGGCCCTGCACCGCGTCGCAATGCGTTAGCCCTCCCGCCTCACGCACCAGAGTGGCGGCTTCAGCGACGGGCTGGATCACGCCTGTTTCATTGTTTGCAAGCATCAAAGCCAGAACCGGGGTCCCGTCTCGATCCGAGTTCCATTGGCCCAGCCGATCGCGGAGCCAATCCAGGTCCAGCTGGCCGGTATTCGTGACATAAGCTGTCTCAACCGCGACGCCGGAATAGCCCGCATTCTTTGTCACGGCTTCATGCTCGATCGCCGACACCAGAATCGTGCACTTTCCCTCAAGCTGTGCCACCACCCCATGCAAGGCAAGCGCGTTCGCTTCGGTGCCCCCGCTGGTGAAGATCATATCCTGAGCCCGCGCGCCGATCGCGACCGAGACCTGCGACCTGGCGGTTTCCAGCAGCTTGCGCGCAGCTCTTCCCGGACCATGCACGCTGGAGGGATTGGCACCGACATCGAGCGCCGCCAACATCGCTGTCCTCGCCTCCGGTCTCACCGGCGCAGTTGCGTTGTAATCTGCGTAAATCATCTCGGCCTGATATATGGGATGGCGACCAGTTCAACCATGACCCGCACAGAAAATCTGGGCCGTTAACCTTGACTTTTCGCCAAAATTATCGATATTCAATAAGAAGCAAGACGGAGGTACAAATGGGCGAAATGTCATGGATCTGGTGGATGATTATCCCGTTGATGTTCTTCATGTTTGCCGGTCATGGCGAGCGTCGTGGTCGCTGTTCTGGGCAACGCCGGAGCGAACACAGGTCCCGCAAGTCTGAAGAGATTGCGCGCCTGAAACAGGAACTGGAAGAATCCCAATCCCAGATCAATGCCCTGAAGTCGCGTCTGGAAGCCGTTGAAACCATCGTCACGGACGAGGAAACCGAACTGCGCCGGGAGTTTTACAAGCTGCAAAACAGCTAGATCGCGGTTTCTTTCCTCGGCTCTGCAGAAAAATTTGCATTTGCCGCCCGAGATTCGCTATAGCCGCCGCTCGACTTAGATTCAGCGCCGACAAGCGAGAACATACATCATGGCAGAAATGCTCATTCAAGGCCCGCAGGGCCGGATCGAAGCCCGCTACACCCCGCCCCCATATGAAGGCGCGTCGCTCGCGCTGATCCTGCACCCGCATCCGCGGGCTGGCGGTACGATGCAGGACCCTATCACGATCCGCCTGTATCAGATGTTCGAGGAAAAGGGTTTCGGCGTGCTGCGCTTCAACACGCGCGGCGTCGGGCGCTCTCAGGGCGTTTATGATCAGGGTGTGGGTGAGCTTGAAGATGCCGCCTTTGTCCTAGACTATGTTGAGAACCTGTCTGAAAGCCCACGCTATGTCTGGTGTGCCGGGTATTCGTTCGGGGCCTGGATCACCTTGCAGCTTCTGATGCGCCGTCCGGAGATTGATGGTTTCCTGGCCATCGCGCCGCCAGCCAATCATTATGATCTGAGCTTCCTCGCCCCTTGCCCGGCCTCTGGTCTGATCATTTCCGGCGAAGCGGATGCGATCTCGAAGCCGGCTGATGTTGAGCGCGCGCTGACCAAGGTGCGCATCCAAAAAGGTGAAAGCATTGAGCGTGAGAGCATCCCCGGCGCGAACCACTTCTTCCAGGACAAGCATGACGATCTGATCGACATCTGCTCCGCTTATGTCGACCGCCGCCTGGTTGAGGATGAAGAGAAGCTGCGCCGCGAAGCCGAAGCCGCTGCCGCCAAGGCTGGTAGCCGCAAGCCGCCTATCCCGCGCGCTCTACCGCTCAAGCCTGAAGACAACACGCCGCAAGGTTGAGTCCACAAGACAGCTTGAATCAGCTAGCTAGACGTTCCTGCCTGGCAATGAGAGCGCATGTCTGATCAACCGGTTCAGTTGCATAACCACCCCACCCTTTTGAACAAAGGTGTGGAACGTCTTTCGTTCCAAGCTGCCCGTAAAGGCGATGGGGTAGAGTTGCGCTATGACCTGATCGCGGACCTCGCACGATTAAGCCTGCCCGAAACCGCCGGGGGTGAGCGCCGCGATGGATTATGGGAGCACACCTGTTTCGAGGCATTTTTCGCCATCGATGGCGCGCCCGGCTATGTCGAGTTCAATTTCGCCCCGAATGGCGATTGGGCGGCCTACAGGTTTACAACCTATCGAGAGCAGGAGGGCCATCTCGACACCGTCGCTCCGACAATCGAAACACAGCAGACAGAAGACGGGCTATCCGTTTGTGTGACGCTGTCTGAGCTACCTGCCGATCTTAAGACCGGCCCTATCCGTCTTGGCCCCAGCGCCGTCATCGAAACGCGCGATGGCAATAAATCCTATTGGGCCTTGCATCATCTCGCAAATAAGCCCGATTTCCACCTTATCGAAAATTTCAAATTCAGCCTGGACTAAAGCATGAGCATTCTCTTCGGGATCGATCGCCTCTTACAGGACGAAGCATTGCGGGCGAAACTTGCGGGTCGACGGGTCGGCCTGGTGGGGCACCCGGCATCTGTAACGGCCTCACTTGATCACTCGCTCTACGCGCTGGCCGCTCTAGAGGATATCGATGTCACCTGCGCGCTTGGCCCTCAACACGGCATGCGCGGTGACAAACAAGACAACATGATCGAGACAGAAGATTATCTCGATCCCGATCTCGGTATCCCGATTTTCTCACTCTATGGCGAGCACCGCCGCCCGACGCCCCGCATGCTCGAGCCGCTCGATGTGGTGCTATATGATCTCCAGGATCTGGGCTGCCGGATCTACACTTATCTCACCACACTCATCTATGTGATCGAGGAGGCGGCCAAGCATGGCAAAGCCGTTTGGGTGCTCGACCGCCCGAACCCGGCGGGTCGTCCGATTGATGGCCTGACCCTTCGTCCCGGCTGGGAGAGCTTTGTCGGCGCGGCAGAGATCCCCATGGTGCATGGCCTGACCATGGGCGAGATCGGCGCCTGGTATATCGACCAGAAAAAGCTGGATCTGGAATATCACGTGGTCGAAATGCAGGGGTACAGACCGGCAGCAGCGCCCGGATATGGCTGGCCGGTCGATGAGCGCGTTTGGGTCAATCCGAGCCCAAACGCGGCGAGCCTCAATATGGCGCGCGCCTATGGCGGCACGGTCATGCTGGAAGGCTGCACACTCTCTGAGGGCCGCGGCACGACCCGGCCTCTGGAAGTGCTCGGTGCGCCAGACCTCAATGCCAATGACCTGATCACAGAGATGCAACGCCTCGCGCCAGATTGGCTGGCGGGCTGCAAGCTTCGCCCCGCTTGGTTCGAACCAACTTTCCACAAACACGCTGGCCAGTTGTGCGAAGGGTTCCAGATCCATGCGGAAATGGCGTTCTTTGATCCGGCTGTATTCAAATCCTGGCGCGTCACGGCGCTGGCCCTGAAAGCGATCCGCAATCTCTATCCGGACTATCCGATCTGGCGCGGTCTCGACTTCAAATATGAGTATACTGAAGGCCATCCGGCGATTGATATCATCAATGGCTCAGACGAGTTACGGCTATGGGTCGATGATCGAAACGCGACGCCGGAAGATCTGGACCGGCGGCTGGAGACTGACCTGAATGCTTGGCGAGAGAGTTCCACGCCATTCCACCTCTATCAGTAAAGCGGGCTTACCCAGTTCGAAAAACAGAACTTTTTGTTCCGCCGTGGTTCTAACCCCGCCCCAGACATGCTAACCGCGCCGCTTCACCAAGGATGAATGTGATGAGCGAGTACAAATCCGAGTTTCTGCGCACGATGGCTCTGCGCGGCTATATCAAGCAAACCACCCATGTGGCTGAGCTTGATGCCTATTGCTCCACAGGTGTCCCGGTGGCGTATATCGGCATCGATCCAACCGCCGACAGCGCCCATGTCGGCCATCTGGTCGGCATCATGATGCTGCGCCGTCTGCAACAGGCAGGCGGCAAACCCATCGTACTGATCGGTGGCGGCACGTCCAAGATTGGCGACCCGACCGACAAGGAAAAGTCGCGCCCGATCCTGACCGAAGAACAGATCGCGAAGAATGCCGAAGGTGTGAAGAAAGCCTACAGCCAGTACCTGACCTTTGGCGACGGCCCGACCGATGCAATCATGGTCAATAATGCCGACTGGCTCGACAAGCTCGGCTATATCGAATTTCTCCGCGATATCGGCAAATACTTCACCGTGAACACAATGGTGAAACAGGAAACCGTGGCCCGGCGGCTCGAAAATGAGCAGCCCTACACCTTCCTTGAATTCAATTACCTGCTGCTCCAGTCCTATGACTTTCTGGAGCTGTCGCGCCGCCATGGCTGCCATTTGCAAATGGGTGGATCGGACCAGTGGGGCAATATTCTCGGCGGTGTCGACCTGATCCATAAGGCTGATGGCAATCAAGGCTTCGGTCTGACCAGTCCGCTGCTGACCACGGCCTCTGGTGCCAAAATGGGCAAAACGGTCGACGGCGCGGTCTGGCTGAACGCTGAGAAGCGCAGTCCGTACGAGTACTGGCAATTCTGGCGCAACACGGAAGACGCTGACGTTGGGCGCTTTCTGAAACTGTTCACCGATATCCCGCTGGAGGAGATTGCCCGGCTCGAAGCTCTGGAAGGGGCGGAGATCAACCAGGCCAAGATCGCCCTCGCCAATGCGGCGACGACTATGTTGCATGGCGAGCAAGCCGCGCAGGAAGCCGAAGCTGCGGCGGGTAAAGCCTTCACAGGCGGCGGTGTCTCTGCCGATTTGCCGACCTTTGAGATTGCCAGGGCCGACTTCGCCGACGGCCCAAGCACAACCGCCCTGCTCCGCGCCGGTGAGCTCGTGTCATCAAATGGCGAGGCGCGCCGAAAAATGGGCGAAGGCGCGGTGCGCGTGAATGATGAGAAAGTCGCTGCCGACCAGACCCATGCCTGGGGCGATATCCTGGCAGAGGTCGACGCGTTCAAAGTCCAGGTCGGCAAGAAACGTATCGCCCTGGTGAAGCCAGTATAGACCTAGCCGCCACTGCCGGGTGTTGGCGCGAGGATCTCTTCATCCGGCAGTTCCGGCAGCTTCTCCGTGGGTGGCTTCAGATTCGGATCGACTGGAAGCGCCTCGGGAATAGAAGTATCTGACGGATTCTCGAAAATTCGACGCAGGATACCCGGCGTGACCGCTGAGAGCGGATTTACGGCAACCTGCGCCTTCTCCAGCGATCCGTTGACAGAGTAAGTGATCGAGAAAATGCCTTCGCCCTGGCGACCGACGATGAGATCGCCAATGATGGGTACACCGCCCAGCACGGAGTTCACGCCGAAGCTCGGAACCAGGACGCCATCGAGGTCAATACCTTTACCATCCATGCCGATCCAGCCATTCACGGTCAGCCCCAGCGCCGGACCGCTGGCCCGACCGCCATCGATCACATAGCGCCCACCGCCAATCGTGATCGGGGCCTCAATCCGCGAGAACAGCACGCCTTCCCCAGACAGGGTATCGGTCAATCCGCGAAGCGACGCGAGTGAAAGGATCTGCGTGAAGAAAGGCGCATTGGTCAGACGTGTGTTTTCCACCGTTGCCCTCAGCCGCGCGGGCGTAGATTCCGTCGCCAGCGATCCGCGCAGGTCGAGAATCCCACCCTCTATGAAATCCACGCCAAAGAAGGCACTGGCGAGATAGCCGGCATCACTGGTTTTCAGCTCCAAGGCCAACGGTTGGTCGGCGCCTTCATTGTCCAGGTTGGCGATAAAGGTCGCGCCGGCGACCGTATTCCCGCTCGCGCGCAATTGCTGAAACCCGCCGGTGCGGGACAGTTCAAACGAAAGTGCGGATCCGATCAACTCCAGGTCCCGGCGAAGGCGCAGGCGTTCGACGGTCGCAGCGAAGGACAAGTCGAGTCCGTCAGCGTCGGAATCAGCGCTTCCGCCAACGCCGCCGACTGCCCCAAGTTCACTGAGGAATCCTGAGATATCGAGATACGCCCCATTCAACTCGATACTGAATCCGCCGGTTCCCGTGCGCGCGATCTGGCCTGCGACATCGATCGTGTCTTCAATATAGAGCTGTCTAAGATCCAGAGACTGCAAGCGGCCATCCGTCGCGAGACGCAGGTCACCATCGAGCGACGCCGATTCACCCGTCACCCTCAAGGCCGCAGCTTGCTCGCGTAGATCGCCCGAGTAATTGAGGGTTGCCCGGGCGGTCTCGCCGGTCGGTTTGACCCAGTCGATTTCGGATATATCGATCCGCGCCTCACTGAGATCAAAGGCGAACGTGCCGGTCTGCAAGCCAGCGGCGCCCACCTTGCCTTGCATCTCGACGGGGATTTCGCCCGTGAGGAAGGCACGCCCAACCAGTCCGAAGACATTGAGCACATCTGAGGTGATGACCGCCGTCGCAGACAGGTCGGCTGGAGCGCCATCATCATCGAAAGAGTCTCGCCAGGTAAACTGGATCGGAGATGATCCAAGATTACCAAACCCGGTCAAAATCATCCGCTCCAGCGTGACATCAACATTCACGTTGCCTTCGACGATATCAAAAGGCCCAGCAGCGCCAGACAGTCCGGCATTTCGGATCTGACCTTTGACTTCCATAATGTGATCTTCCAGCGGCACATTGCTGAGCGCGGGGCGGGTGAGTTTGAACGAAGCCGTCGCGTCACCGCTGACCCGTTCGGGATCGAAGCCGGTTTCCTCTTGCAGCCGCAGTCGCGAGTTGGATAGCTGACGCAACACGGAGACTGCTGGGCCTGCCCCATAAGCGGTGACAATAAAGTTCTCACCGCGCGGGTTGAAGGCGGGGAACTCAACGCCGCCGGACTGAATGACCCAATCGTCATAGGTCGCGCTGATGACGCTGATATCGAGACTGTTTCCGCCCACCCGGCCGGTTCCGATCACGTTCTCGACGGGCGGCATGTCGCTGAGGAAACGCAAGCTCCCCCCTTCAAACGCGAAGCTCACGGCGAGATCTTCTTCACGCAGGTAGCCTTCGGCCATACTATCCGGCTTGATGCTGACCACCGCGGTGGCCTCCGTCGCATTGCCGCCGAGAAGCTGATCTGAGACGTAATTGCGAGCGCCGCGACCAAGATTAACAGGCCAATAGGCGAGGATGGTGTCTTTGCTGATATCTCCGACAAGCTCGGCGGTGACGTCTAGCGTGAAGGGTAACTCACCCTCTTCATGCTCCACACTCCAGTCAAACTCGCCACTCGCCTGCAGGCGGGCCGCATCAATATCTGCTTCCAGAGATGGAACGGAGATGATCGTGAAATCGTCAGAGAGATCCGCTTCAAGCGCCAGATTGCGAATGACCGAAGGTGCCTCGAAGAGGCCGCTCAGATCGATCGTCATTTCTTCAGACTGCAACGCCACGCGCCGAAGGGCGTTCGTGGCCAGAATATTGGACACAGCGCCCTCAAATCGTCCGCTCAGGCGATCAGACGTCAGTTGGAGAAAATCAATCTGAACCTGATCGTCCTGCGGAAGGTACATCAAGGAGGTCGTCACGTCAGAGACGTCGCCGGCCCATTCCCCCAAATTCAGCGTCCCGGCATCACGCGACGCGACAAGACCAACCTGCTGTAATCCGTCTTCGCGTGACAGCTGAGCATTGAACGATGTGCCTAGTCGAAGGTTGCTGTCCTGCACGCTCTCAAGACCAAATCGGCCAACCAGTTCCGTGATCGGCAATACGCCCACATCAAGCACGGCATTCAGCGACTGATACCCTTGAAATGTATCGAGCGAGATCCCGAAGATCTCGGGCAAGCCAAGCCCCTGCCCATCCCCGGCGAACTGAATGCTGACATCATTCTCCAAGCGCTGGAACTGTCCCGACGCCGCCTCGATCGATCCAATCGGTTCGCCACTCGCTCCAATCACCCGGAGGTCGAAATCATTGAATTCAAATCCTTCAAATGAGAGCGATTGACTGAAACTCTCTAATCCGACCAGAACATCCGTCAAAACGCTGTTTATCCGGTCGAGCCATTCCTGCGGGGTCTGCGGTAGCACACCGGCACGGATTTCGGGCAATGGATCGCCGGCAACCGTCCACTGATTGGCCCCGACATTCTCGACCTCGATCCAGCCCTGGTTCAAATCAGCTTGCAACACTTCGACATTACCGAGCAAAATGGCGCCGGCATCGAGCGTGAGTTCGGCCCGCTCTGCGAAGCCCGCCTCATCGCCATTATCGTCTTTCAGAGACAGGTCATCCGCGACAACAAACATACGCCGTTCGGACGGAGACCATTGCAGGGTGAGGCGATCAACCGTGACGACGCGACCATCGCGAGCATTGGTCAAAGCCCGTTCAACATCATCCCTAAAGATGCCGAGTTCGACCGGACCACTCGCCAGCATGAAGGCCAGAATCCCGATCGCCGCCATCAAGACGAGCGAGATCACGCCGAAAATCTCTAAAATAATGACTTTTGTGGTCTGGCGAACCAAGTCAAATACTCCAAGTAATCAACACACTGCCTCACAGCGCTTCCACTGGGACAGCCTCCCACCAAACATGAAAGACATGCCATGACAAACCGACCAGAAAAAGGCGACAAAGCTCCAATTGTGACCATCCCTGTTTCCGATGAAGAAACGGTCAATCTGGGCCAACCAACTGGCCGAGCCCATGTGGTCTATTTTTATCCGCGCGACAACACCCCCGGCTGCACAACCGAATCGATCGATTTCTCAGCACTGAAAGCCAGTTTTGAGGCACTCGACACACAAATCATCGGGGTTTCCAAGGATAGTTTGAAAAGCCACGCGAATTTCGCTGCCAAGAAAGACCTGACCGTCACGCTGGCAAGCGATGAAAACTCAAATGCGTGCGAGCAGTTTGGCGTTTGGGTCGAGAAAAACATGTATGGAAAGAAATACATGGGCATAGAACGGTCGACTTTCATCATTCTCGCCGATGGTTCGATTGCGGAGCTCTGGCGAAAGGTGAAGGTGAAAGGGCATGCCCAATCAGTTCTTGAAGCGCTGAGCGCAATTTTGGATGCCTGATTCGTCAAATAAAAATACTTTAAGGCGAATTTTACGGAAACAGGCTAGTTTGGCGCTGGAAAACCGCAAAAGGGGGCTTTTCGTCCACTTCACAATGAGGTTACTGTGGGACATCACCAATCAAGACGTCATACAGCCTGCAGCCTTAACGGCGTCTTACCTGCGGATGGGTGCGTAGAATGAAATCGACTGCAAAGATCTCTGACTTTGTACGCCGGGCGTTTCCGGAACGACAGATTTATCATCGTAGCGGCGGCACGGTCCGTTACTTCACCGTCTCTCCCATTCAACAGATTCTATTGACATGCGCAGGGGCTGCCTTGCTCGGTTGGTCGCTGTTCGCATCCGCAACGGTCGTCTTCGGAGACAAGACCGTGGTCAGCGGATCTGCCGCCAGTGAAGTCAACCGCCTGGAACGCTGGGTTCAGGACCTGCGCGCCAAGGAACAGCTATCGACCTCGCAGCTTGAGCAACGCACCGAAGCGTTCCAGGACGCGACGCTCGAGTTCCAACGTCGTCACGAGACGCTCGCGACCATGCTCGAAGCGATGAAAACCGGCGGCGAACTGGAGGTCTCGGCGCTAAGGGGAAACTCGGCGTCCCTCCTGGTGACGGCCTCGATCGATGAGGCAGACGCTCGGCAATCGCAACGTTTCGCCGCCACCGAAAGCCGCCTTCCTCTGGCAGGGCCTCGCGGCGAGGTCAGCAAGATCCGTTCGGAACAGGACAAGTTCCTCGACGATATCGAGGAAATGGCGGTCGAAAAGGCTGAAGCCGCACGCGGCATTCTTCGTCTGACGGCTGTTGGTGCCGGCCGCATTACCAGCGGCGAAAACATGGGCGGCCCGGAAGTCAGCTTCTCCAGCCTTCTGTCTGGCCAGTTTGCCACGCCGGAAGAAGAACAATTTGCCGTTCGCGTCGCCCAGGTGGCCGCGCGGATGGAAGAAGCCCGTTACTTTGAAACCCTGGTCGATCGCCTTCCCCTGGCCACACCGATTGGCATCCCATCACGGGTCACATCCCCATTTGGCATGCGCATCGACCCATTCCGCAAGCGCCCCAGCTGGCATGGTGGAATTGACATGGGTGCAGGCTGGAACGCCCCGATCGTCGCGGCGGGCCCAGGAAAAGTTATTTATGCGGGAACAAAAACAGGGTATGGTAGGGTCGTCGATGTGGATCATGGCGGCGGTTTTGTCTCTCGATATGCCCACCTCAGGCGAATTGTGGCCAAGAAAGGCCAGGACGTCGAAATCGGCGACAAGCTCGGTACCATGGGTTCGACCGGGCGCAGCACGGGTCCACACCTTCATTACGAAGTGCTGTTCCATGGAAAGCAGTATAATCCAGTAGAGTTCATTAAGGCAGGAAAACATGTTTACGAAGACTAAGGGCGACACTCCACCAGGCTTGACCCCGGCACAGGACGCAGTCCGCAGCGCCTCCTCAAAGCCTGCAGCACGCGTTGGCGCGTCGATCATTTGCTCGGACGTAGAGATCAAGGGTTCGATCAAGTCAGATGGTGCACTTCAGATCGATGGTCAGGTCGAAGGCGACGTCACTTCAGGTGACGTGACGATCGGTTCCACCGGTCGCATCGTTGGCGAAATCAAGGCTGAAACCCTTCGCGTCAAAGGCAAGATCGTTGGTTCGATCCGCGCCCGCAAGGTCGAGCTTGAAACCGGCGCCTCGGTTGAAGGCGACATCTTCCATGCCGCTCTGATCATTCAGCCGGATGCCAGCTTTGAAGGCCAGGTCAAGCGTGAGGAAAACCCACTCAAGGAAACCGCGCCAAAACCAGCTGCTCAGGCACCGCAGACCAATGGCTCGGGCCTCGGCACATCGGCGAGCATTACTTCGCCAAACGGCACCGCTGGCAACGCTTAAAATAAGCAAGCAGGACAGAAAAAAGAAGCCGGACCTTCGGGTCCGGCTTTTTTGTTTTAGGCGTCTTCGGTTTCGCTGTCGCCCAGCGCATGAGATAGCGCCGCGGACAGGAACGGCGTCAGGTCACCATCCAGGACACCGCCTGTATCAGAAGTTTCGTGATTGGTCCGCAGATCCTTCACCAACTGATAGGGCTGAAGCACATAGGATCGGATCTGATGACCCCAGCCAATCTCGGTTTTTGAGTCATGACTGTCCTGTGCAGCCTGCTGGCGTTTCTGCAACTCCACCTCATAGAGGCGTGAGCGCAGCATTTCCCAGGCCGTGGCGCGGTTCTGGTGCTGTGATCGTCCGGACTGGCAGGCCACAGCGATTCCTGTGGGCTCGTGCGTCAGACGGACAGCGGAATCGGTCTTGTTCACGTGCTGGCCGCCTTTGCCCGATGCACGGTATGTGTCGGTGCGCACGTCTGATGGATTAATCTCCACCTCGATCGAGTCATCGATCACGGGTGAAACAGCGACGGAGGCAAAACTCGTGTGGCGGCGCGCGGAACTGTCGAACGGCGAGATCCGCACCAGCCTGTGCACCCCCTGCTCTGACTTCAGCCAGCCATAGGCATTCTCGCCCTTGATCAGCAAAGTCGCAGATTTGATGCCTGCTTCATCGCCCTCATGGCTTTCGACTTCCTCGACCTTGTAGCCGGACTGTTCCGCCCATCGGACATACATCCGCCGGATCATCGAGGCCCAATCCTGGCTCTCTGTGCCGCCCGCGCCGGAATTGATGTTCATGTAGCAATCATTGCCATCCGCTTCGCCCGAAAGCAGTGCTTCCAGCTCGGCCTTTTCGGCTTTTTCGGCGGCCCTGCGCAGGGAACTCGCAACATCGGCGAGCATATCTTCATCACCATCGGCAAGTTCGAGCAGTTCCAACCCGTCCGCGGCCTCCTGCTCAAGCTCCTCGACGGTCTGCATTCCCGTTTCCAGCTTCTGGCGCTCGGCCATCAGCTTTCGCGCTTCTTCCGGATCGTCCCAGAAGTCGGGGCGCTCTGACAGGGCGTTTAACTCATCTAGGCGTTTGCTGGCGACGTCCCAGTCAAAGACGCCTCCTCAGCAGTTCCGATGACTGCTTGATTTGTTCGGCAAGGGCGAGAATTTCTGCTGACATTCTGGTTCCTGAAACTCATGTGATCGCTGGAAATGGAGGCGTTTCACGTTCAGGTCAATAAACCTCATCTTCGATATCGGTCTGAATGACATCAGATTCGATCACCTCACCAGTCTCCGGATCGATTTCCGGCTCCAGAGGGGGTGCGGTGCCGAAGATTGAATTGTCGCCTATGCCCGAGAGACTGAGATTGGTGTTCTCGCTGAACGCCATGCCGGGCTCAGTGCCGGGCCGGAACGCCTCCAGGATGATCTCTTCAGTGGCAAATGTCGGCATTCCACCCGTCCGGGCATCCACAGACACAAGTCGCACACCCGGTGGGATCCGGAATGGCAGGGCGGGCTCATCGACCAGGGCGCGTTCCATGAACTCAGTGAAGATCACGCCCGCGACCGAACCACCGCCTTCGCCTTCACCCAGCGTGCGCGGCGTATCGAATCCCGTCCAGATGCCGACAACCAGATCCGGCGAGAAGCCGAAGAACAGGGCATCCACATAATCATTGGTGGTTCCCGTTTTACCAGCCAGGGGCTTGCCGACCCGGCGGGCACGTCGACCCGTGCCACGCTCGACCACACCCTCAAGCATGTGGACGAGCTGATAGGCGATGATCGGATCCACCAGTTGCGCCCGGTCATCCGGCAATGTGGGGGGCTTGCTTCCATCCCAGGCTTCGGACGCACAAGTCTCGCACTCGCGTTGGTCATGCTTGAACAGGGTCACGCCGCGGCGATCCTGAACCCGGTCGAGCAGAGTCGGCGTCACTTCCTTGCCGCCATTGACGAGCGCGGCATAGGCCTTCGACATCCGCCAAGGTGATGTCTCACCCGAGCCCAGTGACATGGCCGGATAGGGCGGCAGGCGATCATAAATGCCGAACCGTTCGGCAAACTCGGAAACCGCTTCCATGCCAATGTCAGTGGCGACGCGAGCGGTCACCTGATTGTAGGATTTCTCCAGCGCCACACGCATGGTCACTTCGCCATAGCTCTGACCTTCGGCATAGTTTTCCGGCTTCCAGATCTCGTCCGTGTTCTCGTCATAATAGACATAGGGCGAGTCGAGAATCCGTACCGAAGGCGTGTAGCCCTGCTCAAGCGCCGCGCCATAGACGAACGGTTTGAAGGAAGAGCCGGGCTGCCGCCGCGCCTGCGTGACCCGATTGAACGGGCTCTTGAAGAAGGAATAGCCACCCATCATGGCCAGAACCCGGCCCGTATGCGGGTCGAGCGCAACAATCGCGCCTTCGAGCTCCGGGATCTGTTTCAGGATCGCCTGCCCAACCGGAACCATGATCGGTTCTACCGGTGCCAGAGGTTCGTCCTCCTCGGCACTGGATCCTTCGCGCGTGGGCGTGCTTTCCTCGACGCTGAGCGCTTGCCGGCTCACCTCGGCCAGGACGACGTCGCCGGCCCGTAAGCCGGATTGTCCATTCGACCGTACGAACGTTTGCGCCCATTCGATATCTTCGGCTGGAATGGACGTTTCGGCGCCATCATCAAGCATCAGCGTTGCACCATTGGCATTGATGCGCGTCACCAGCGCGCGCTCCCATGATCCATACCCGCTCGGGCGCGTCACGGCGTTCAACTGCTCGATGAGATCATCAGCTGACATATCGAGCGACCCGATCGGACCGCGATAATCGTACCGACGGTCATAAGTCTCCAGGCCGATCTGCAAAGCTTCCTGTGCGGCCAGTTGCAGCTTGGTGTCGATGGTCGTGCGAATGGACAGGCCTCCCTGCTCCAGCTCTTCCTCGCCATATTGATCAATCAGCTGCTTGCGCAATTCCTGAACGAAATAGGTGGCCGCCGCATATTCAGGCCCGTACAGGCGCCTGGTCGTATTGAGGGGCCTCGCCTTCGCTTCCTCGGCCTGGTCCTGTGTGATGTAACCATCATCGACCATGCGATTGAGCACGTAATTCCGGCGCAGCAGAACCCGTTCGGGATTGGTGTACGGGTTCACACGTCCTGGAAACTTCGGCAACGAAGCCAGCACCGCCGCTTCGGACAGATTGAGCTCTGGCAGGGATTTGTTGAAATAGTTCAAAGCCGCGGAGCCGACGCCGTAGGAGCGGCCTCCGAGATAGATTTCGTTGAGGTAGAGCTCAAGAATGTGCTCCTTGGAGAAGGCTTTCTCCATACGCTGAGCGACGATTGCTTCCTTGGCTTTGCGGACGATCGTCTGATCGCGCGTCAGCAGCATATTCTTGGCGACTTGCTGCGTGATCGTGGAGCCGCCCTGCATACCGCCGCTGCCACTGATCTTGTTTCGCACCGTGTTAACCGCCCCACGCGTCATACCGAGATAGTCGAGCCCGCCATGGGAGAAGAAGTTCTTGTCCTCGGCCGATACGAATGCGTGGATGACATGCTCCGGGATCGCTTCATAAGGAATGAACACCCTGTGTTCGTCAGCGAATTCATAGATCAGCGTGCCATCGCCTGCATGCACACGAGAGGTCACGGGCGGATTGTACTCAGACAGTTTTTCAACCGATGGCACGGTTCGGCCGAGCGCCGCCATCCAGATAAAGAATGCGATGACCGCAAGCACACCGACGGCGATGCCGACCAGGACGGTCCACAAAAGGACTTTCCAGGTGAAGACGTGCTTTTTGATGGCTGTCCACATGCTACAAGGACCTCATAAATCTTCAGCGCGGTGAATCACACGCTAACAGGGCAAGACTAAGGCGCTTCTGCAGGATCGAAAAGGCGATCCGTCAGTTCGTTGCAAAGATTAAATCCTGACGATCAAAATAGGCATCGATGGCGCGCTTGATGGCTTCTGCCGACTTGCGCTGTCCACGCTCTGATTTCAGGCGTCTCGCATCCGCCCGATTGGTCAAAAATCCAATCTCGACCAGTACGGCAGGGACATCGGGCGCGAGTAGCACGAAAAGGTTCCCCTGACGGTGCGAATTGCGCACAAGTGGACCAGCTTTACCCAGCTCCGGCACCAGGAATTCGGCAAAGATCGAAGAATTCGACTTGGTCTCCCGGACGGTCAGGTCCTTCAATATGTCTGAAACGACTTCCGATGTGCCGTCTTCAACCGGAAGATCCCAGCCAAAGCGCTTGGCCGTGCCCTCAATTCGCGCTTCGCCGCGGGTTGAGATCGTGTAGACCGACGCGCCCGAGACGGTCGGGGCTCCCGCGGCGTCCGCGTGCACCGAAATGAACAGGTCTGCACCCCAGTCTCGCGCCTTGGTGACGCGGTCCTCGTGCTCGACATAGATATCGGTTTCGCGCGTCAGCTTCACTATGTATCGCGGATCCTGCTCAATCAGCCGCTTCAGTTTGAGCGAAGTGCTGAGTACAATTTCGCTTTCCTTTCCTCCGACGATCGCCAGAGCGCCGGGATCGCGGCCTCCGTGACCGGGGTCAATCACGATGACACGCCGTTGCTGCACCGCCCTTTGCATCAAAGCCCCGATACTGGCCGGTTTCGTGGACGGTGCCTCCGGGCTGGCCGGAACAGGCGTGTCCACGATGTCGACGGCGTCGGGCGTGCGCGCTGCGTCCAGACGAGCGGCCTCAAATCGCTGAAACCGGACCTCATCGCGCCGCGCCGCATTTCGGAAGCGCGCCTCGGAAACACCGCTCAGATCAAGGATATAGCGATACTGGATCTCGGACCCAGAGGGCGGCAGGTCGATTTCCCGCATGATCATCATCGGGCGATCAAGCTCGAAGACGATCCGGTCTGTGTCCAATGTATAGGCATAGACCCCGCCGGTGGGTTCCGCGAAGTAAGGGTCGGCGCCGAGACGGAATCCTTCAGGCACCATTTCGATGACCAGGCCGTCGACCGTCTCTCGCAGAAAAACATCGGGCCGCATCATCGTGTCAGAGGCAATGGTGATTCGGGTGAATTCACCGTCGCCGGCTATTCCGATGGATTGCACCTGCGCCGCGCCAGCCGCGGACAACCAGGCCGACATCAAACACAGAAAAAAGACCTTCACCGAATGCATCAATCGAATTTGCTCTGACGCCGCCGCCCGGCGCCTTCTTAACCCAATGAATGTGTTTATTCTATGCAGTCTTAATCACAGATTTATCCGGGTGCAGGGAATATTCATCCGCTTACCCGCATTTTTGGTCTTTTAATTCGGGGCCAGAAGGGGCATGTAGGAAACAACCCCTGATGGGGCCCGAACAGAATCCCCGAAAGGCGGGTGAACAGGCCTAATCCCCTGCACTATCGCCGAGACCGGAACGGATAATATGAGCTTACAGGCCGTCACAACTGGGACCGAGAGCCGCTCTATGGTTAGAGCTGGCCGGACCGCTGCGCTGCCTGTCCCTAATAACACATTCACTGGCGCGCATCGCCATCGCCCGCAACGATTGCGGGCCTTAGCGCCGCCAGACTGCAAGGCAGCTTACAATGAGCAAACTTATGCTGATCGACGCGGTCCACCAGGAAGAGACCCGTGTCGCCCTCGTCAACAATGGACGTGTCGAGGACTTTGATTTTGAAACAACCGGAAGCGAACAATTAAGAGGCAATATCTATCTCGCGAAAGTCACGCGCGTAGAGCCCTCTTTGCAAGCCTGCTTCGTCGAATATGGCGGCAACCGGCATGGCTTCCTGGCGTTCAACGAAATCCACCCCGATTATTATCAGCTTCCCCAGGCTGATCGCGAGGCCCTTCTCGAAGAAGCGGCGCGCGAAGCGGAAGAAGCCGCCGACGATGATCCGGATGACGAGGATGATCTCGACGATATCGACTCTGAAGCCGATGAGGCCGATGAAGACGAAGCAGACGCCTCGGCGGATGATGCTGACGAAGATGACGAAGAGGCATCGAACGAAGCAGACGCTGATGATGAAAGTCACGCCGAAGACACCACCGAATCTGATGCCGATGAAGAGACGGAAGCGAACGCCGAAAACGACGCCGTTGAGGAAGATGCTGGCGAGGAGAAAAAGAAAAAATCCGCCAAGCCCGAACGCCGTCGCCGCGGCGCGCGCAAATCTCGCGGAACGTCGATCACCCGGCGGTACAAGATCCAGGAAGTCATTCGACGCCGTCAGGTTCTTCTCGTCCAGGTGGTGAAGGAAGAGCGCGGCAATAAAGGCGCTGCGCTGACAACCTATCTTTCACTGGCTGGCCGCTATTCTGTCCTGATGCCGAACACACCGCGTGGTGGTGGCATTTCCCGCAAGATCCCGAACGGCAATGATCGCAAGCGTCTCAAGTCCGTCATGGATGGCCTGCAAGTGCCAAAGGGCATGGGTCTGATTGTCCGGACGGCGGGCGCCAAGCGAACCAAGTCCGAGATCCGTCGCGACTATGACTATCTCCAGAAACTCTGGTCCAACATCCGCTCCAAAACACTGGAATCAGTCGCCCCAGAACTGATCCATGAGGAAGGCGGGCTCGTGCACCGGGCCATGCGCGACATGTTCGATCGTGAGATTTCGGAAGTCGTCGTCCAGGGCGACCGCGCCTATCGTGAAGCCAAGGATCTTGCCAAGACGCTGATGCCGACCCAGGCCAAGAAGGTAAAACGCTGGACCGCGCAAGCGCCGCTCTTCGTCAAGGAAGGTGTGGAGGACCAGCTCGACTCGATCTTCTCGCCGACCGTGCAGATGAAATCCGGCGGATATCTGGTGATAAACCAGACTGAAGCCCTGGTCGCGATTGACGTGAACTCGGGCAAATCGACCCGGGAACGCAATATCGAACAGACCGCCCTGCATACGAATCTCGAAGCGGCAGAAGAAGCCTGTCGCCAAATGCGTCTGAGAGATCTCGCGGGTCTTGTTGTCATCGACTTCATCGACATGGACGAGAACAAGAATAATCGCTCCGTCGAGAAGAAGATGAAAGAGGCGCTCAAGCTCGATCGCGCCCGTGTCCAGAACAATCGCATCTCGCAATTCGGCTTGATGGAAATCTCACGCCAGCGTCGCCGCGCTGGCGTCTTGCAAGCGACATCCGACAAGTGCGAGGCCTGCGATGGCACCGGTCGTCGCCGGTCTATTCCATCGGCCGCCTTGCAGCTCCTGCGTGCTGTCGAAGCCCGCGCCTCTGGCGGCGGTCTGCGCGGCATGACGGTGACCGCGCCGACTGATGTGGCGCTCTACTTGTTGAACTCAAAACGCGATTCCATTTCGGCCATCGAAGACGAGGCTGGATTCACCATCGCGATCAAATCGTCCGGCGCCATGATCCCGGGCGACTTCGAGCTTGATGCCGACAAAGCATCCAGCGGCCGACGCCGCCGCAAGAAATTCAATCGAGAGGAGTTCCTCGAAGGCGATGCAGATGATCATCTTCTGCCAGACGCTGAAGAGGATGAAGACGAGGATGAGGTCGACGCCGCCACCCCTGAGTCCGAGGACGAAGGTGACGAAAGTGGCGGTCGCCGCAAACGCCGCCGCCGTGGCCGCAGAGGTGGACGCCGTCGCCGCAAGGAAGGCGAATCCATGGATCCCGGTGCACCACCATCCGACGGTGGCGCGCTTCTGGATGGCCTCGCTCTGTCCATCTCCAACCTGCTCGGCGACGAGCCGGATGATCTTCCCGAAGCCAGCGAAGGCGGCCTGAGCGCCAAGCCTGTGGCGGTCCCCGAAGCACGGGCGCCGGAAGCTGAAACCAAATCAGAAGAAAACGCCGAGGCCGAAGCGGACGAAGAACCAAAAGAAGGCAAGAAACGTCGCCGTCGTCGCCGCCGCAAACGTCGCGGAGGAGATGGTGTAGGCGCCCCTGAGGCAAGCGAAGCACAAGCGGATGGAGATGCGCCTGAAGCGTCTGAGGAGCCGTCGGACGCAACGCCTTCGGGTCCCGCCGAAGAGCCCGTTATCGTGGCGCTCGACCCAGACCCTACACCGGAGCCTGAGGCGCCAACCGAACCGGAACCTGTCGCCGCATCTGAGCCGGCGCCAGAAGTGGACCCCGAGCCGGAAGTGATCGAAGACCCGACCCCGGAACCAGAACCAGAACCGGAACCAGAATTGGTTTCCGAGCCTGTGGCTCCCATCACCACGGAGCCGGTGCTGGAATCCTCTTCCAAGCCGAAGAAAAAGAAACGCGGCTGGTGGTCTCGCGGATAAACAAAAAATCAGGGGTCGGGGTCAGAAAAATTCTTGACCCCGGCCTGTGGAAATCATATGTGCGCCGCTGACAAGTAAGCGAACCACGACGAGCTGCCTCGCAGCTGTCAGTACGGGGGAGCCCAACTGTCTTCTCTTTCAATGTCGGTTTCGAGCCGATCTTGCTTTGCGAGGATACTTGGATGACTCATCCCCTGAAGGACGCCTGTCCGTTGATTCCCATCCTTCCGATCAAGCGCATTGATGTGGCGTTTGATCTGACAACCGTGTTCACGACCTTCGCCAAGGACGCTGACTATATGGCAGCGGTGGCTGAACCTATTTAGGGCCATTGCGGGCACCCCGCCCGCCAATCCGACTGAGCCAGACTCGCTTTGGGCGAGTCTGACCCTGACCTTTTCGAACGTCCTGACGTTCGCAATTCGGACCCTGAAAGACCATGTTCAACCCTGCCCCATCGCGCCTTGCGCAACCCGCCCTCCTCCCTGATTTCGACCGCCCGTTCGGTCTGCCCGCCTTCAACTCAATTGCGGAGGCCATCGCCGCCTATGATGGGGATGATGCGATCTATGTTCTGTACCCGCAAAAAATCGAAGCGGCGGCTCACACGTTTCTGATCGGATTTCCCGGCACGTCGATCTACGCGGTAAAAGCCAATCCGCATCCAGCCGTGCTGAAAACGCTTTGGGCGTCCGGCATGCGCGGGTTTGATGTCGCCTCCATTCGCGAGATCGATCAAGTCCAGGCGGCTTGCCCGGACGCGGAGCTTTTCCTGATGCATCCGGTGAAATCGCGTCGCACCATCCGCCACGCCTATGAGGCCGGGGTTCGTCACTTTGCCTTCGATTGCGCAGCGGAGCTCGGAAAGATTCTGGTCGAGACGCAGGACGCTGACGATCTGCACCTGCACCTTCGTCTGGCCCTGCCCACGGGCGGTTCAGCAAGTATGCCGCTCGAAGGCAAATATGGCGCGTCTTATGATGACGCGATCGAACTGCTACGTGCCGCACGGCCAATCGCGAGCAAGCTCGGGGTCTGTTTCCATGTCGGCAGCCAGTGCATGGATCCAGCCGACTACATCCGCGCGCTCTCCTACGTCCACGGTCTTCTGGAGACAGCGTGTGTCGAAATTGAAAGCCTCGACTGCGGAGGCGGGTTTCCGGTCGCTTATCCGGGGCTCACGCCGCCGCCCATGCAAGCCTATTTCGACCGCATCGCCAAAGGCCTCCGGATTTTCGGTTTCGAGAATCTGGAGATCATCGGCGAGCCCGGCCGCGCGCTGTGCGGTGAAGGCGGATCGACTCTGGCGCGGGTTGAGCTGCGCAAGGGACAGGATCTGTACTTGAACGAAGGTTCTTACGGGTCCCTGTTCGACGCGGCTCAGTGCGCCTGGAAATATCCCGTCAAGCTGCATCGAGACTCGGCAATGGCAGCGGAGCGGCAACCGTTCCGGTTTTTCGGCCCAACTTGTGACAGTATGGACGCAATGGCCGGTCCATTTGAACTGCCCACCGATACGCGCGAAGGCGATTGGATCGAAATCTGCCATCTCGGCGCCTATGGTCAGGCACTGGCGACAACCTTTAACGGCTTCCAGTCCGAAACGACGGTGGCGGTTCTGGGATAGATCGAATTGCCATGGACACAGATGGGAATTGGTGGAAATCAGGACAGATGCTTAAACCCCTTCTGATCGCCACATGCCTATCGCTCACCACCGCTTGTGCTCACGCATCGCCAGACGCACAGGTTGCGCAGGTCTGCTCATTCGCGACCCAGGACCGGTCTGACTTGGATGCCTGGCGCGCAGCTGACTTTGAGACGAACACACCAGACGAAACAGCCACCGAACTCGCGGCGTGTTTAGGTCGGGCCGACCCGTTCTTGCGCGACAGAGTAGGCTATGAAGGCCTGACCACTCTTCTCCGCTCTGGTACGGTCTCGGAAGCGACGCGGCGAGCGTTGATCGCTTCCCTTTCCGATGCAGTGAAGAGTGAAGACTCTGACGGATTTCTCGCCCCGTTCGCCGCGCTCGGGCTGGCCGAGCTTGCCCGGACAGATCGAGTGGAAGCTTTTTTGAGTGAACCCGAACGCGCCGCGCTGGCAAGCACGGCCGCGACCTATCTCACTCAGGTTGCCGATTATCGCGCCTTTTCAGATGATGAAGGGTGGCGGCACGGAATTGCTCACGGCGCGGATTTCGCCATGCAATTGGCGCTCAATCCGAACCTGTCTGCAGACTCGTTGGTGGACCTTCGCGACGCCATCAAAACACAAATCGCGCCCGCCAGCGGCTATGCTTATACCCATGGTGAATCCGGACGCCTGGCGCGTCCAATCCTGTTCATGGCGTCTCGTGGAACATTGTCAGCCGAAGACTGGCACACCTGGTTCGAAGCGCTTCGTGATCCCGCACCGATGGAGAGCTGGGGCGACGCCTTCGGGTCGGAGCGCGGCCTCGCCCGCCTGCACAATGTCAAAGCGTTTGCCCAGGCACTCTACATCAATGCGAGCCTGAGCCAGAACCCGAATCTGGCGCCGATTGCCGATGGCGCTCTCGAACTGTTGAAGACTCTGCCTTAGCGCGCTGATGCCGCATCAATGACATCCAGCTGGGCCGTGCGGCGGCCATACCAGACATTGTCTTTCAATCGACCGGCCAGATGAACCCGGCCACGTTGCAGCAACGCGTCGCCTAGTGGGGTGCCTATACATCGCCAGACCAGAGCTTCGACCCGGGCACCGGCATCCTCTACCGTCAGTTTCAGATGGTTCTCGCCAATCGGACGGGTATGTGTGATCTCGACATCGCGGAGCGCAAACACCGGTTCCGGGGCCCCTTGGCCAAAGGGCCCAATCGTCTGGATCAGATCAAATGTCTCGGGCGTCACCTGAGCGGGCGCGAGAAAAGCATCTATGGTCAGCTCCCGCGCGGCGGCGCGTTCTTCCCGAAACTCGGACATGTGGCTCTGCATCCAGGTTTTCAGACTTTCCAGCTGCTCTGGCTCCAGGCTGAGCCCTCCGGCCATGGCATGGCCGCCACCCGAAAGAATGACACCCTCCTTGGCCGCCGCGGAGATTGCATCGCCAATATTCACACCGCGCACGGATCGGGCAGATCCTTTCGCGACCGGGCCAAGGCCCTGCCCCCAACCGATGACGATGCTGGGCAGATGAAACCGGTCTTTCAAGCGTCCGGCGACAATCCCGATCACACCCGGATGCCACCCTTCTCCCGCCGCGATCAGAATGCCCGTGTCCGGATTGGCATCGATCTGTTTCTGCGCCTCGACAGAGGCTTGCTCGAGGATCGCGGATTCGACGGCTTTGCGCTCGTCATTGTGAGCGTGAAGGCGTTCAGCCAAGGCGATCGCCTCGGCGCGATCATCGGTGGCGAGAAGTTTTGCGGCAAGCCAGGGGTCGCCCACACGCCCCCCCGCATTCAGGCGCGGGCCGAGCACAAAGGTTGCGTGATAGACGCTCTCAATCTGACCAATGCCGGCAATGTCGGCAAGCGCGCGCAGACCCGGGTTTTGCCCTCGGGCAAGGATCTTCAATCCTTGCTTCACAAAAGCCCGATTGGCGCCGCGTAGGGGTGACATATCGCACAGCGTGCCAAGGGCGCAGAGATCGAGCCAATTCAAGATGTCAGGCAAGCCTCCTGGCGGCGCGATCCCACGCTCGCGCGCCAGCTTGTTGAGCGCAGCAGCGAAGACATAGACCACGCCAGCGGCCGCGAGATGCCCCTGCCCGCTGGTATCATCGGCACGGTTCGGATTGACCAGGGCAGCACATTCCGGCGGCTGCGCGCCCATCAGGTGGTGATCGATGACAATGACCGGCAGATCGATCGCCACCGCTTCCGCCAGCGCATCGGTCGCGGCCGCGCCGCAATCGACCGTGATAACGAGGTCGGCGCCCTGCTCTTTCAAGTGTCTGAACGCTGCCGGACTGGGGCCATATCCTTCCGTCAGACGATCCGGGACATAGAGCCCGATCTCCTGCCCCCAAGCGCGGAAATAACGGGCTAGAATGGCAGAGCTGGTGCCTCCATCGACATCATAATCGGCGAACACGGTGACACGCTTTCCGGCCGTGATCGCGTCCAAGGTCAACGCCGCCGCTTTCACCATGTCCTGAAAGCTGTCCGGGTCTGGGAATAATGCGCGCAGGGTCGGGTTGAGGAAGAGATCGACCGCTTCCGGGTCGACCTCGCGCGGCGCCAGTAAGCGTGCGAGCAGATCATTGCCGTTCAATTGCGGTGTCAGAGCACGCACGCGTACCTCGTCCGGCGCACTCAACGTCCAGTATCGAGCACCATAGGAGTCAGGGACAGAAAAAGCTGTAGCCGTCATTCAGGTAAACTTGGGGAGAGTCGGCCCGCAGACAAACTCGAAACGGCAGAGACCACTAATCGATAGCCGGACACCGTCGCGCGCCAGTTGCATCCTAGTTTGGGACGTGACGACAAAGACGGACCCTTTTCCTTTGCTCTATGGAACTGAGACTTGGAGCTAAACCGGGAGCACGCGGGGGCTCAAACTCAAGGGACAAACATGCAACTGACGACATACCCCACAGGCCGCAACCATTGTGCCTTGCATGCCGTGCACGACGTCTGCGACGCCGAAGGTTACCGGGAACGGACTTCGTTTCTCCTGGAATGCACGCCTCTGCTCACGTCCCGAAACGTAGGAACATTTCAGGCCAATGCCTGGTACTCAGACAAGGCAATATTTTTGCATAACGAAACAGACGCATTTGCATTGAAACACACGCATCGTCATGTCAGTGAATCCGCCCACCTGATCCTTTTGCGTCGTATGGTGTCAGGTCATCTCTGGGGGCGAATTGGCGATATCAGCACGACTTTTGCGCCTGGGCCGATACACGTTCAGGATCAGGAAATGCAATATGAGGGCATTCAAGACCGGACTGTTTTTCAATCAGCCTTCATCTTCAAATCCGCCTTGGGATACCATCCATCCAAACATTTGCGGAACGGCCAGATCAATCCCAGTTCGGTGGTTGGTCGATGCTTGATGAGGGCTTGGGATGATCTTTTTACTCAGCTGTGGGCCAACGATTCCTTCATTGACGCAGAATTGCTGGATCGGTTTCTGGCATGCGCCAAGGTCGCGCTAGGCGCTCCGTCAGAACGAGAAGATATTCGGATACATGCCCGAAACGCTTTGTTTGAAGTGATCTGTGGTTTCATCGAACAGAATCTCTCAGATCCCGAGCTGACCGTTTCGCGACTTCTGCGCGAGTTCGGTGTCTCACGCGCGAGCTTGTTTCGAATGTTTGATGAGGCTGGCGGTGTAAGGAGTTATATCCGCCGACGCCGCGCCACCCGGGCTCTGCTGGACGTTTCCGTTCAGCCCTATCGACGCGGAATCATAAATGCCGTTGCGGAAGAATGGGGATTCTCCAGCGCACCAAATTTCAATCGCATCATCAGGGATCTTTATGGATATAGCCCAGGCGCGATGTTTGAACGATCACAGCGAACCGTCTCTGAATTGCGACCATCAATACTCGGTGGAATTGTCGAGCAATACGCGACCTAAATCCGATGCCAGCTCTTGATCTTGCGGACCATGCCGTCCGCACTGCTCATGACCAGCGTATCCGTCTCGATATGGCCATTGGCGCGAACCACGCCATCGACCAGACCACCTTTGGTCACGCCCGTCGCGCAGAATACGGTTTCGCCAGAAGCAAGTTCGTGCAGATCATACTTCTTGTCATAATCCGTGATGCCTGTGCGGTCGGCCCGGCGACGCTCATCATCATTGCGGAAGATCAGACGCCCCTGCATCTGCCCACCGACACATTTCAGCGCCGCCGCTGCCAGCACGCCCTCTGGGGCACCGCCTGAGCCGACATACATGTCGATCCCAGTGCTCGGATTTGTGGTGTTGATCACGCCGGCCACATCCCCGTCTGAAATGAGATGAATGCGAGCGCCTGCTTCGCGCAGGCTGTCTATGATCTCGGCGTGACGCGGGCGATCCAGCACACACGCGGTCATCGCCGACACGTCGACGCCTTTGGCCTTCGCGAGAGACTTGATATTGTCTGCTGGCGTCGCATCCAGGTCGATCACACCCTCTTCGTAGCCAGGCCCAATCGCGATTTTCTGCATGTAGGTGTCCGGCGCAAAAAGAAGCCCGCCGCGTGGCGCAATCGCCAGAACCGCAAGCGCATTCGCCATGGCTTTTGCCGTCAGGGTCGTGCCTTCCAGAGGGTCGAGCGCAATGTCGATTTCCGGACCATTTCCGGTGCCGACTTCCTCTCCGATATAGAGCATAGGCGCTTCGTCGCGTTCGCCTTCGCCAATCACAACTCGGCCTTTGAAATCTACCGCATTGAAGGCCGTCCGCATGGCATCGACTGCAGCAGCATCGGCCGCTTTTTCATCACCACGACCGGCCAGTTTTTCAGCCGCGATAGCGGCCTTCTCGGTCACGCGTACCATGGCGTCCGCCAGATGCGGAATCAAAACACTGTCACTCATCTCTCACTCCCCCAGGCCGCCTGCGACCTAGTTTAAAATCTTACATGGCCGCATCGATAGGTATCACCTGCGGCGCGCCGACACTGGCCTCCAAATCGGACACTCTTGCGCTGGCGGCATCAATGTCCCCGCGAGAACACACATGCGTCACAATAGCAACAGGTGAGACATCGCTGTCATCAGCTGACTCCTGCAGCAACTTGTCCACCGACACGCCATGGCTCGCGAGCGCCTCCGTCAGGCTTGCCAGCGCACCGGATCGGTCGGCCAATCTGACACGCAAGAAAAATGCCGATCGCTCCTGCGACTCCGCCGCAACAAACTTGCGTGTCTGGTGATGTGCAGCGCGGCCAAATGGGCTGCGCGCGGTAGGAGAAAAGAGCTTGGCGATGTCGCCCATAACAGCGCTGGCGGTGGGGCCCGGGCCAGCACCAGGTCCTGTCAGCGTGACCGCGCCGAGGGGGTCACCTTCCACCCGGACTGTGTTTAGCGCACCGTTCACGCGCGCCAGAGGATGCTCGATCGGCATAGCGAGCGGTGCAACGCGGCAAACGACGCCCTCGTCCGTGGCGATACCTTCGGCAATCAGCTTGATGCGAAGCCCCAATCGATCCGCGAGGGTCAGATCCATGAGCTCGACGGTATCGACGCCCTTCACTGAAACCTTGGAGAAATCCAGGTCTGCTGTAAAAGCGATCGAGGCCAGGATCGCGGCCTTGTGGGCGGCGTCCATGCCGGACACATCGAGGGTCGGATCGGCTTCGGCATAGCCAAGGCGCTGCGCTTCCTCGAGGACTTCTTCATAGGACCGACCGGTCTCAAGCATCTGGGTCGTGAGGTAGTTGCAGGTCCCGTTGAGGATACCCGACACGCGCTGGATCGACACGCCGGTCAGCGAGTCGCGCAGCACTCGAACGACCGGTACACCGCCTGCCACCGCCGCCTCAAACATCAGATCGACATCATTGGCCTGTGCGAGGGCCTCCAATGACTGGCCGTGCATGGCGATCAAAGCCTTGTTGGCGGTCACCACATGCTTGCCCGCCTTCAATCCGTCTTCGACCGCGACTTTCGCGGGGCCGTCCGAGCCGCCCATCAACTCGACAAAGACATCTACATCCGGATCCTTGGCCAGCTCAGCCGCATCATCGAACCAGCGATACCCGGAGATATCTACCGGTCGATTGCGACTTTTGCTGCGCGCGGACACACCGACAATTTCAACCTTGCCCGGCAGGCGTAATTGAGTCTGACGCTCGACCAGCTCTATCAGTCCGCAGCCAACATGGCCGAGGCCTGCAATTCCCAATTTGACTGTTTTCACGATCCTGTCCTTTGCAGGGCCTCGCTTTGCCCGTCAGCACCCATTTTGGCAAGGAACCGCTTCACATTTCGAGCCGCTTGTCTGATCCGCTGCTCGTTTTCTACCAGGGCGATGCGTACATGTCGGTCACCATGCTCGCCAAACCCGGCGCCCGGCGCGACAGCAACCTCGGCCTCGTTCATCAGTTTGAGCGCGAATTCGAGGCTGCGCATGTCCCCGCATTGCGGCGGAATCTCTGCCCATGCGAACATGGACGCCGCGGGGCTGGGAATCTCCCACCCGGCGCGGCCGAAACTCTCAATCAGGACATCCCGGCGCGATTTGTATGTGGCCCGATACTCATCGACACAATCCTGCGGCCCATCCAGTGCAGCGCAGGCCGCCACCTGGATTGGCGTGAAGGCCCCGTAGTCGAGATAGGATTTCACCCTGGCCAAGGCGCCAATCAGCCGCTCATTTCCTGCCGCAAATCCGATCCGCCAACCGGCCATGGAATAGGTCTTCGACATGGTCGTCGTTTCAACGGCAATATCCTTGGCCCCGTCCACCTGCAGGATGGAGGGTGTCGGTTCGTCGAAATAGATCTCGTTATAGGCAAGATCCGACAGGATATAGAGATCGTGCTTCTTGGCGAGCGCCACGGCGTCCTTGTAGAAGTCGAGATCGCAGACATCTGCCGTTGGGTTTGACGGATAGCAGAGGACCATAGCGGTCGGCGGCGGCACAGAATAGCGGATCGCCTTGCTGATACCGGAGAGATAAGCTTCCGGGGTCGGTGCCGGGATCGCGCGGATCGATGCGCCCGCCATGATGAACCCAAAATGGTGCAAGGGATAAGACGGGTCTGGTGCCAGAATAACGTCGCCAGGAGCCGTGATGGCCTGCGCCAGATTGGCGAACCCTTCCTTCGACCCGAGCGTGACCACGACCTCGCGATCCTTGTTCAGTTTAACGCCGAACCGTCGTTCATAATATTCAACCAGCGCCCGGCGCAGACCGGGGATACCGCGCGAGGCGGAATAGCCGTGAACGTTCGGTTTGGCCGCTGTTTCTGCGAGCTTGGCGATGACATGCGGCGGGGCCGGCATGTCCGGATTGCCCATCCCGAGGTCGATAATATCCGCGCCATTCGCGCGCAGCTCCGCCTTGCGGCGATTGACTTGTTCGAAAACGTAAGGCGGCAAGCGCCTGATCTTGTGAAATTCTCCGCGCATGGTGCGGATCTCCATAAAACTTGAATTGGGTCTAGAGGCGGGCGCGCGGCACGCTGAAACGGGCCTTGATCTCTTCCACCTCGGCATCGGTCATGAAATTGGGGGCCGGAAGTCGCCCCTCGACCGCTCGCCGCACCTCCGCGGCCCAGGCCATGATCGCCTCCGGGGTCTCAACCGCAGCTTCCGCTCTGGGGTCGCTATTAAACAGCACAAGTGCTGCGCGGACATCCGCTTCCGAGAGTTCCAGTTTTCGTCTCGGATTATAGTCGGGCGCAGATTCCGGCACCGATGCCAGGCTCGGATACCCCTCGCCCCGGAACTCGGTTTTGCGCGCTTCGTACCAATCCGGCGCCTGGGCGCGCATCGCTTGAACCTTCTCAAACGAGCTGGAGCAGCCCGCCAAAAGGGCAAACGTTACGAAAAAAACAGCGCGCATAAACAATTTCCCTCGCTGGACTCATAATTCCCAAAGCTGTTTAGTCTTATATAGGTTCGCATAGAATAGCGAGTGTCGGTCTGATGACCAAAGGTAGAAACTTTGATAATTTTGGGGCGAGCACGCTCCCGGATGCATTTTCCGATATGAATTCGGAGACCCTCAAGGTCATGGCAGGCAATTTGATGCAGGCCTTGCAAGAGGCACAGGGCCTGCTCACAGATTCCCTCAACGGAACCAATTTTCAGCCGCCCGCACCGGGTCAGGCCGATCCGTTTGGTGGATTGGAGGCGCAAGCCAAGATTGGTGCCGCCCTTCTTCGCAATCCTGAGAAATCCGGTCACGCCATGATGACCCTGTTTCAGGGCTGGATGAATCTGTTTCAATCCATGGCCAATGGCACACCGCTGCCCCGGGATCGCCGGTTCGCAGATCCGGAATGGGAGGCTAACCCGGCCTTCAATTTCATGCGCCGGGCCTGGATGCTGAACGCCGAGTGGCTGCAAGGCCTGGTGGATTCGGTCGCGGACGAACTCGACGACACGACCCAGCTGAAAGCCCGCTATTATCTCAGCCAATTCGTCGATGCGATGTCGCCGACCAACATGCTCGCGACCAATCCAGCGGCCCTGCGCGCGATGATTGAGACCAATGGGCAAAGCGTGCTGGAAGGCCTGCGCAACGCACGCGGCGACCTTCAGCGCGGTGACGGACGCCTCGCCATCACGCAGACCGATGAAGAGGCCTTTGAGATCGGCAAGAATGTCGCCACGGCCAAAGGGAAAGTGGTCTTCCGCAACAAGCTGATCGAGATCATCCATTACAATCCGACCCGGAAGAAGATGCACAAAACGCCGATGCTGATCTTCCCGCCCTGGATCAACAAGTTCTACATTCTCGATCTGCAGCCGGAAAACTCGATGATCCGCTGGCTCTTGTCCAAGGGCGTCAATACGTTCGTGGTGTCCTGGCGTTCGGCAGATGACGAGACGAAGGACTATTCCTGGGATGACTATATCGAGCAGGGCATTCAAACTGCGGTCGATGTCGTGACAAGCGAAGCCGGCGTGAAGAAAGTGAACACGGTCGGCTATTGTATCGGCGGCACTTTGCTCTCGAGCGCGCTTGCTCATATGGCGCAGACAGGCGACAAACGGATCAAGTCAGCAACCTATTTCGCTTCGCAATCGGATTTCGACCTCGCGGGTGAGCTGAAAATTTTCACGGAAGACAATTCCCTGGCCCAGATCGACTCGGTCATCGACGAGCATGATGGCATCATGCCGGGCGAACTGATGGGCGAGACTTTCAACTGGCTGCGTCCAGCCGATCTGGTCTGGCGGTATGTCGTCGACAATTACATGATGGGCAAGCAGCCTCGCCCCTTTGACCTGCTCTACTGGAATGCAGACCAAACGAACATTCCTGGTCCGACGCATCGAAAGTACCTCAAGAGCTTCTACAACAAGAACCAGCTTTCTCGCGGCAAGTTCAAGGTGTTCGGCGATCCGGTATCGATGTCTGACATCAAGATCCCGATTTTCGTCCAGGCCGGACGTTCGGATCATATCTGTCCGTGGCACTCGATCTATAAAGGCGCGCAGAACTTCGGCGGACCGGTCCGTTTCACGCTCGCAGGCTCAGGCCACATAGCCGGCGTCATCAATCATCCCGATGCGCAAAAGTATCAGCACTGGGTCAATGAAGGTCTGCCGGATAATCCCGGGCAATGGCTTGCTGGCTCAGAAGAATTACCGGGCTCCTGGTGGCCAAGTTGGTGGGAATGGCTGAAGCCTCTGTCCGGCAAGAAGGTCGAGGCGGTGAAACCAAAGAATCACAAGCTAGGGTCTGCGCCAGGGCAGTACGCGGCTTTGAAGCTCGCCGATATTGCTGCCGGGAAGAAGCCGGAAGGCCCGTATTCAGACGGCACCTCGCCAACGCCGGGCAAGCCGATGAAGAAAAAGAAAGCCAAGCCGAGCGTCCGCATGCCTGCGGGCTGGCAGCCCAGAGCCTAAGTCTCAATTGTGAGAGCGGGATAAGTCTCAGTTGTGAGAGCGGGAGTAGCAGCCCCACTGGTTCTGCATATTCAGGCTCCAGGCCAGCGCCGTTGCGAAAATCTGTGCGCGAGCATCGGTGATATCGCTATCGCGATAGGTGTTCCAATCTCCATTCCAGGTACCGGCGACATACTGAAACAGCCCTGTATAGGGCCCCGCTGGATTGACGATGCCGGGATTCCCGCCAGACTCGCACATCATGACATCGAACATTCGTTGCTCGGAGTCCGGATACGGATGCGCCGCTCGCGCTTCGCTGATCCACACGCGGTACTGGGCGAGCGCTTCGTCACCTTCAAGCTCAACCACGGGCGGAGCGGGATCTGGGTCTGATGCCGGTAACGCCTCTGGTTCGGCGGATTCGGGCTCGTCTGCCTCGATGGTTTCCGCGTCCGGATCGAGGTCTTCAGCATGCTCGGGGGCGTCATTATCCGACAGCCAGCTCTGCACAGGATTGAGAATGAAGGCCGGAGCCGGATTCAAGCTGCCGACGATCCATCCGGACACCCAGATCCCCGCCATCAGTAAAACAACAAACAAAAAACGCATGAGCGCCTCCTCAAACAGGCTCCCCATGCGCTTATGATACGCAATAAATGCGACAGTTCCAATGCTCTTCGCGTCGGACGCGATTACGCCTCCCAGGAGGCAAACGTCTCACGCGTGATTTCATAGGTCAGATAGAGATGGCTGACACCGCCATATTCCAGCATGCTCTGCATATCCGTGAGGACGCCGCCAATCTTCTCCATTGCGCGCCGGGAGCGAGGGTTATCCTCGGCGATGCGGAACAGTGCGCGCGGAAAATCGGCCAGAACATGCGCAAGCATGCTGCGCTTCATGTCCCGATTGTATTCGCCGCCCCAAAGTCGACGCGCCAGAAACGTCCAGCCAATCTCCATATCGTCCTGGCCGACGAACATTTGGGAAAAACGAGAGAAGCCGACGACGTCACCGCTTGCTATTTCGCGCGCGACCAGACCGCCCTGGTCCGCCAGTGCACCCTCAAAATTGGCTCGAAACACCTCGCGTTGCCAACGATCTCTCGCGGTATGCTGCGCCCAGATTTCAGGATCTGCAGCGACCGCAAAAAGAGGTTCGAAATCGGCTTCGGTGGCCGGAACAAGCGAGATGAGATCGCCGGACAGGCGCGGCTGAAAATCAAACACGAGATAGGTCCTTGCTGAGCGAATGACGGATCCGCTCAGCTTAGCAGGCCAGACCTAGTTCATCAGCCCCATTTCGTGCCGGTAGCGCCGACGGAGAAGATCGATCGGGGCAAGCTCACCATTCTTGGGCTCTTCATAATGCCAGTAGGTCCAGCCATTGCAGGCCGGGGCCTGTTGCACAAAGGCTCCGACACGGTGGATCGACCCGGAAGAGTCGCCCGTGGTCAGGCTTCCATCCACGCGAATGCGGGCATTGAATCGCTTCTTCGGAGACCAAAGGCGATCGCCGGGTTTCAGCCAGCCATTCTCGACCAAGGCGCCAAACGGCACGCGCGGCAGCGCCTTCTTGCCCTTCTGAACTTCCAGCATCTCGCCCTCAATCGGTGTGATCGCCTTCAGGCGGGCGCGTGACAGGCGCACATAGGCCGGATCCTGTTCGATCCCGACAAAGGCGCGGCCAAGCTTCTTGGCCACCGCCGCTGTGGTGCCGGTGCCGGAGAATGGATCGAGCACGACATCGCCTGGTCTCGACGTCGCGAGGATAATCCGCTGCAGCAACGCTTCGGGCTTTTGCGTGGGATGCGCCTTCTTGCCGTCATCCCCTTTCAGCCGCTCCCCACCGGCGCAGATCGGGATCAGCCAGTCAGAGCGCATCTGCTTGTCTTCATTGAAGGTTTTCAGCGCATCATAATTGAAAGTGACCTTGGATTTTTCGGATTTTCCGGCCCAGATCATCGTTTCGTGTGCATTCTGGAAGCGGGTGCCCTTGAAGTTCGGCATCGGATTGGATTTGCGCCAGATCACATCATTCTGAATCCAGAACCCGGCATCCTGCAGCACCGTTCCGACCCGGAATATATTATGATAGGAACCGATCACCCAGATCGCGCCGTCATCCTTGAGGACCCGGCGACACTCGCTGAGCCACTGGTGGGTGAACAGGTCATAGGCATCGAAGCTGTCAAACTGATCCCAGGCATCGGTCACCCCGTCGACAACCGACTGGTCCGGACGGGTCAGCCCGCCCCCCAGTTGCAGATTGTAAGGAGGATCGGCAAATATCAGGTCGACCGAATTGTCCGGCAGGCGCGACAGGACGTCGACGCACTCACCTTCAATGATTGTATTTTCGTTGAGCTCCATGCCCGTGCTTCCCATCGTCGAATCAGTTGCGAATCAGAAGCACTCCAAATCTACCGGTTTGGGTTTCTGATTCGTTACCAGCGAATCGATTTTGTTGCCCGCCCATTTGTTTCGATTTCGAAACTGCCGGATTTCTGGCTTGTGGACAAGTCTGTGGATCTTTGGGCGTCCTCCGATTCTTCTTGCCTTTCGTGACGCGCGCGTCATCTTCAATTTCATGAGCTCTGCGTCAGATCGCCTTCCGCTGCCACGGGTCCTTGCATTCGCCAGCGTTGGCATGCCGCTCGCGGCCATTGGACTTCCCATGGCCGTGTTTGTGGCCCCAATGTATGCTGAACAGCTGGGCCTGGGCACCACCATGGTCGGCCTCATATTCATGATCCTTCGCTTTTGGGACCTTGGCACGGACCCCGTCATGGGCTGGTTGGTCGACACGCGTCCAACCAAGTGGGGCCGCGTGAAACACTGGATCGTCGGCAGCGTTCCTGTCCTGATGATCGGCGCCTTTTTCATGTTCATGCCGATGGGGGAGTCCGTCTCGCCCACCTATCTGGTCGTCTGGCTGATCGTGTTCTGGCTGGGCTTTACCATGTTGCAGACCCCGCATCAGTCCTGGGTGCCGATGATTACCACGGCCTATGATGAGCGCTCACGCCTGTTCATGTGGCGCGAGATTGTCTCGACAATCACCCTGCTCTCGCTGCTCATCATCCCGACGATTCTGGCGATAAATTTCGGCATCGATCGCCGCGGACAGGTGCTGGTCATGGGGATCATTCTGATGATCGTCCTGCCGTTGACCATCACGCTGGCGGTGCTTTTCGTTCCAGATCCACCGCCAAAAGACGATGAGCCCAAAATGGAGTTTTCCTGGGAGGCCATAAAGGTCGCATTCCAGGATCCAAACATGGTGCGTGTACTCATGGTCGAGGTGTTGGTCGGCATCGCCATTGCCGGCACGGGCGGCACGTTCCTGTTTGCCGCGCAGTGGGGGTTCGGCGTCACCGATTTCGCTCCTGTCATCCTGATGGTGTTCTTCGTCGCCGGGTTCGCGGCCATGCCATTCTGGATCTGGTTGTCGAAGCGGACGGAGAAACACACAGCCTTCGTCGCGACCGCCGTCTGGTCCATCGCCACCTATATGGTGTATCTGCCCCTCAGTGCCGCTGGAGGCGGGCTCGTAGCGCTCCTCTTTGCCGCGATCGTCTCCGGCCTCGGCTATGGCACGCCATTTATTCTCGCTCGCTCCATGGTCGCGGACATTATTGAAGCCGAACAGGCCAAGACCGGCGAAAACCGATCTGGCATGTACTATTCCCTGATGTCCGGCGCCTATAAGACCGGGGCCAGCTTCGCCATCGGCATTCCGTACATCCTTCTCGGTGCCTGGGTTGGATTTGATCCATCCGGCGACAACGGACCGGAAGTCGTACGCGGACTGATGTTCGTCTTCGTGGGGGTTCCGGTCGTAGCCTATGCACTCGCCGCGATCATCATGCGAAATTACCAGCTGACGCGCGCCAAACAGTCTGAAAACGCGGCGAAACTCGCGGCCACCATTGCAGAATAGATCAAAGCTTCAGTCTATACTGCCCCCCTTTGAGGATTGGCGGCTGGAAGAGATCTGTGCGCAACTCAGTGCGGGTCGGCTGTAAGTCCAGGCGTCCGATGGCTTTCACAAATCTCTGCTTGATCAGACCCGCAACCACGCCGCGACCGACGCCGCGCGAGAACCAGTCAGCATCATAGTCCCTGCCCCCGCGCATTTCACGCAGCGTGTTAATCACCCGTGCCGCGCGACCGGGGTAATGCTGCGCCAACCATTCATGGAAAATATCCTTCAATTCGTGGGGCAAACGCAGCAGCACATAACCGGCCCCAATCGCACCGTGTGCCTTGGCCGTCTCTAGCAATGATTCCAGCTCAGGCTCGTTCAAGGCCGGGATAATCGGCGCCGCCATCACCGTGACCGGAATGCCCGCTTCGCTCATGGCTCGCACTGCCTGGAAGCGCTTGCGCGGCGTTGCGGCGCGCGGCTCCATTGTGCGCGCAAGTTTCGAATCCAGAGTCGTGACCGACACTCCAACCCGACACAATTTCTTTTCGGCCATCGGCGCGATCAGATCGATGTCTCGCTCAATCAGAGCAGATTTGGTCAGCAGCGAGACCGGATGATTGTGATCGCTCAGGATTTGCAGGAAGCGACGCGTGAGCTTCTGCTCCCGCTCCACCGGTTGATAGGCATCGGTATTGACGCCGAGCGCGATCGGTCGCGGGACATAGCCTGGTCGAGACAATTCCTTGAGTAACAAGTCCGGTCCGTCCGGCTTGAAGAACAGCTTGCTTTCGAAATCGAGCCCCGCTGACAGTCCGTGATAGGCGTGGGTCGGCCGCGCAAAACAGTACACACACCCATGCTCGCAGCCGCGATACGGATTGATCGAACGGTCGAAGTGAAAATCCGGCGATTTGTTGAAGGTTATGATTGTCCGCGGCGTTTCACGCGTCAGTGTCGTCTTGAGCCTTGGTGCCTCTTGCTCGACGGTCCCCCAACCGTCATCCAGCGCTTCGCGTGTTTCCCGCTCGAAACGCCCGGTCTGGTTCGAAATCGCCCCTCTTCCGCGATGATGAAATCGCTCTCGGACGGCGTCTACGCTGGTCCGGTCCACGCGTCCGGGCTTGGCCAGTTTTTGTCCTTTTCGCATTTTGGAATCAGAAGCACAGAAACTGGAACAAAACAAGAACTTTTGAGCCCATTCCACAGGTTTCCGCGTATCAAAAAGGGAAAATACCGAGGCGCAAAGAGGACAATTCAAGTCGCCACGCTAACCCCATCTCAAACAAATTGTGCCACTCTCGAGGCTCGCTCATCGGGAGAATGCACATGGCGCGGATCGGAACAGGGCAATCGTCCGGCAACTTATTTGCCGTCCTGGTCGCAGGACTGGCCGTTATCCTGTTCTTCGGCATCCTGATGTGGCCGAGCGGTTCGACCGCAAAAAAAGCCATACCCCAGCTGAGCGAGACGCCGCTATCGACCACGCTTGATGACGCCGCGACTCACAAATATCTCGCCACCTTGGAACGCGTTAAGCCGCGCGTAGCGAAACGTCTTCAACGAGACGCCGCCGATGCGATCGCCAATGGCGCCGATGAAAATGCCCTCGCCGCGCTGGTTCTGGAGAGCTATGGCGATGACGTCGAGAAAGACCTGTCCCACCTCCTCCGCGCCGATGTGAAATATTTCGATCAGATGCTGCGAATGAGCCAGAACGGGCTCACCAATCTGTCCAGCCAGGCCCCTAAATTCTGCCGCGTCGCGCACTATCAACGTTTCGAACACATGGATCCTGACGACATCGCCAACGAGATGTCCGCCTTCTTTGAATATGACACACAGGGTTATCATTGGGTGATGCGCTTCAATCAGGTTGTCCTGGAAGCCATTGAAGACGGACGCGACGCGCCGAAAAAGTATGCGCGCCTGGGTCCGAGCGATCAGGTCGCCCTGCAAGGGGTGATGATGAAGCTGATGAATCGCCCGCAAGTCGCGCAACTGATGCGCATGCAAGGCAAATCAGAGGCGGAACAACGCCGCGCCGTCATGACGATGAACATGTGCAGCCTCGCCTCTGACGTGCTGTCGACCATGAACACGCTGCCCAGTGACACCAAAGAGCGTCTGATCGGAGAGCTCCAGCATCAGACCCGAAACGGTGATTTCAAACGCCTCATGCGCACGGTGCAGAGCGGGATTTAGATCCGCGACAAACGCTATTCAGCGTCTCCTTGCTTGGGTGGAAGCACCCCGGCTTTTGCCGCCTTCTTCAAAAATTCATGCATTCGCCGCTTGCGACGCCTGTCGCGGGTCCGCCGCTGTGGTTCAATCGCAAACCGTTGCAGCCCCTGTGACTTGAAGGCCTGTTCGCAGAGCGACTTATCCACGTCCGTATAGGCGGAAAAATACACGCGATCGATCAAGCTTGAAGGGTGTTTTTCAAAGTGGAGCACAGCTGCTTCAACGAGCTCGCGCGCGACCTGTTCCGGAATTTTATCCGGATTTCTAATGCCGAATAATGGAATCATGACGCTGTCAAACTCTACTGAGTCCTTGACCCGATCGATACGTCGCTGATTGAGAGAATCCAACGTGCGGAGGCAATTTGAAACGCAACCGCTGGCATTCCGAACCGTCATGTAGCCTTTGGATGGCTCTCCATATTGCGCCGCCACATGCAGAATCCGTTTCACGCCATTGGTCTGCAGCAATGCGCCAGATCTTGTCACCAAAACGGTTCCAGGCTGCACCACAGCATGATTGGCCATCGCCCGTTTCAGGGCATTTGCGATAAAGTCTTCCTTGACGAATCCTTTCGGATCTCGCTTCGCGCCATAATAGCGGATCGTCGCAGAGACCGAGTTATCGTAGAATCGACCCATCTGCATCGCCGTATTTTCGGGATTCACCCAGGCGTCAACGTCGCTAATGTCGCCGATATCTCCCGTCACGATACAGAATTCACGCGCCGGCTCGCATTCGAAATCTTCTTTCCAGCGATACACAAACGTTTCGCGCCGCGCGATCACCCGAGGCCTGCGGGTTACGTTCAAGCCGCGATGAAGACCGTGCACGAGGCTGTCCACGTGCCCTCCATCGAGCCCGGACCTGACGCTCAAGGTCAGCATTCGCACGAATTCATCGAACTCGGTCGAATTCAAATCGGTCGGATATTCAAATGCTCGAATGCCACCAATATTGAATGGAATCTGATCACCGGCGCGTTTGATAACGACCGTCCCTGAACGTTTCGCCGCGTGGCGCACCCCAAGCTCGTAGAGCACATTCGGATTGCCGCTGGTAATATCCACAATCGCGACATCAGAGGAAATGATATCTTCGATCATTTCCGAATGGATGAGCCCTGAATCTGTCGCACTGTCTGCGCGCTTGTACCGATCTTCCTCAAAAATGCCTTTCAGGACTGGTTCAATCAGTCGCTCATAGATTTCGTCAAAGTCGATCTCTTCATTCGTGAAAGGATGGATCTTCTTGCCAAATGGCATGATCACGAAACAGGATTTTCCGAGATAGCGATCGACGGTGCTCTGATGTTCGGCCGCCGCCAGCGATTCATCGATCGATGGCGGATGATGCACCTCGTTTGCGGCGGGAACGGAGTCTTCTTCCTCAGGCTGGATATAGTCTGTCACGTCGCCCCCACTTACCACCGCCACTCACGACAATATTGTGTAGCGACAAGGGGTTGTATTGCAAGCACTACACCGCGGCCAGCTTCAAACCCTTCGCGAACACGCTGGGCAATCCGTCCGCCGCATGCGACCGGTTCGTCTCGAACTGGCGACCGCCCTCTTCGGCGCGCCAGACCTTCAAGGTCAGGGCAAAATGCGTGAACACGTGGCGCACCTCGCCCACCTCTTCCCAATTCGCCTCTGAGGGGAATTCCGGCACGCCGGGATCCGTCGACCAGTCTGATGTCGGCAACCCCATCATTCCGCCAAGCAACCCCTTGTCTGGGCGTCGTTCCGTCAGCACAGTTCCTTCGGCCCCAAACAGGACGTAAAGATGCCCCTTTCGAGTAGGCTTAGGCGACCGTTTCGGCTTCACTGGGTAACGTTCCGGCGCACCTTCAGCACGTCCTGCGCAAGTTTCGGCAACAGGACAAAGCAGGCAATTTGGCGATTTCGGCGTGCAGATCGTTGCACCAAGATCCATCAGGGCTTCTGCAAACTCCGCGGGTCGATCCTCAGGCACAAGCCCTTCCACCACGCGCTTCAGCCGGACTTTCTCGGCTTTCCACTCCCCATCCAGCGCCATCAATCTCGCGAACACGCGGTCAACATTGCCATCGACAGCTGCGGCGCGTCGCCCAAAGGCCAATGCCGCGATGGCGCCTGCTGTGTAAGGCCCCACGCCCGGCAATTCGAGCAAGCCTTTGACCGTATCTGGCCAGCCGCCTCGCACCTGCACTTCTCGGGCGCATTTCAGCAGGTTGCGCGCGCGGGCATAATAGCCGAGCCCCGCCCAGGCCGCCATCACGTCCTCATCCTTCGCAGCCGCCAGATCATCGATCGTTGGCCAGCGCTCTGTGAAGGCGAGATAATATCGCGTCGCGTGCGGCACGGTGGTTTGTTGCAACATGATTTCAGCCAACCAAACGCGATAGGGATCTGGCTTCACGCCTCGCGCTCGATCCGCCGGACCAATTCGCCATGGCAATTCCCGCGCGGCGCGGGCATACCAGTCAAGCAGACGATCCGAAAGGTCTGCAAAGTGTAACTTTTCATCCATGTTCATGGCGGGCAAGGTGACGCGAATGGTGAAACGATCAAGTCTCGATCCGCTGGAGGAAGCGCGGGCCCGCGTCAAGTTGCGCTATGCCAAGGCCAAGCCGGTGCATCCAGGGCCTGGCACAATTGGCAAAGCCGCTATGCGCCTGACCCGGAAAGCCTTGCCGACATCAGGCGCCACGCTCAGTCGCCTGAAAGTGCAATGGCCGGAAATTGTCGGCGAACAACTCGCCAGGCTCTGCCGACCGGAAAAGCTGACCCCGGCCAAGGGTGGGCGACGCTTGACGCTGACCGTCATTCCGGCTGCCGCAGGATTGGTGCAACATCAGAGCGAAATGATCCGGCAACGGGTCTCGATGGCCGCAGGTGGGGACATTACGGCAATCAAGATCCTGCAAGGCCATTTTGGTGCGGCGGCTCGGCAATCGAAAAAAGCAGGCTCCGCACCACTGACGCCAGAACAAAGAGACGCTTTGATAACCAGCGCACAGACAATTGAGGATGAAAAACTGCGCGACGCTCTAGTGGCATTGGGAGAAGCCGTGCTAACGGCTGAACCCGAAACAGATACGCCAGATGAGCCCCCCTCCTCACTTCCGTTCTAAATCGCATGAAAGGTCCCCACATGCTCCGATTGACCCGCCGCGTTGCTCTTGCCGCAATTTCCGCTTTAGCGATTTCCGCCTGCGGCGCAGCCGATTCCGGAAACGCTCAGACCGGCGGGTCTGGATCAGATGAACTCGCCCTGACGGACATAACGCTCGGGGAAGCGAATGCCCCCATCACCGTCGTTGAATATGCCAGCTGGACCTGCCCGGCCTGCCTGCAATTCCACAATGATGTCATCCCAATGCTGAAGAGCGATTATATCGAAACGGGCAAGGTACGGCTGGTCTTCCGGGAATTTCCAACGGCGCCTCGCAATGTCGCGGTCGCGGGTTTCGCGCTGGCGCGATGCGCCGGGACTGATCGCTACTATGACGCGATTGATGATCTGTTCGCGGCTCAGAACAATATCATAAACCTCGCCCAGACCGGCGGAGATATTGAAGGCGCCCTGCGCAATCTCGCGTCCGGCCACGGCATTGAAGGGGACGCATTCGATGCCTGTCTTGCAAATCAGGACGTGATCTCTGCGATTGGCGATTCGATCCTGAAAGGAGACAGTCAGGGCGTAAACTCGACCCCGACCGTCTTCGTCAATGGTGAGCGGTTGCGAGGATATGATTGGCGCAGCGCCGACGGCATGCGTGCTGTCCTCGATGCGCGCCTTGGAGACGCCGCGACATCCGACACGACCGCGGAATGAACATCGTTTCGCCCTCGCAATAGCATTAACTTCTTGGAAACCAATCCGACTCAGACTGTTAAGGAAAGGTTATGAGCATGCTTCGTTTCACCCGTCGCGGCACTGTAATGGCCGTTGCAGCCCTGGCGCTTGCCGCCTGTGGTTCTGCATCGGACTCAACCGAATCAACCTCGAGTACAGGCGGTGACGAAACCACAAAAGTCGTCTTGCAGGACATCGTCTTCGGCGATGAAAATGCACCTGTCACGCTGGTCGAATATGCCAGCTGGACGTGCCCGGCCTGCCTCGTGTTTCACACGCGCATTCTGCCATCGATCAAGGCCGATTATATCGACACCGGCAAGGTCAAATGGGTGTTCCGGGAATTCCCGACCGCCCCCGCCAATGTCACCGTTGCAGGATTTGCCTTGGCACGCTGCACAGAAGGTGAGGCCTATTATGACCTCCTGGACGAACTGTTTGTCCGCCAGGACGCGATCATGACGCTGGCACGGCAGGGCGGGCCTGTCGTTGAGGCGCTAAAACAGGTTGGCGCCAATCACGGCATCGAAGGCGACGAAGCCTTTCAGGCATGCCTGGACAGCCCGGAAAATCTCGACGCGATTCGCGCTTCGATCGCTGCGGCGCGCGGCAAAGGGGTCGATTCAACACCGACTTTCTTCCTGAACGGCGAACAAATGGATTCCAATGCACGGATCTCGGTAACAGCGTTCTCGGCCGAACTTGATGCCGCGCTCGCAGAGAGCACGGGCGAATAAAGGAGAATGGGGGCTGCATGCAATTAAAAGAACTCCGCATCGCAGGCTTCAAATCCTTCGTCGATCCTGAATCCGTTCCAATTCTGCCTGGTCTAACAGGCATTGTCGGGCCGAATGGCTGTGGCAAATCCAATCTGCTTGAAGCCATGCGCTGGGCGATGGGGGCGAACTCCGCCAAAGCCATGCGCGGGGGTGAGATGGATGACCTGATCTTCTCAGGTGCAGCGGGCAGAGCTGCCCGCGAGCTCGCAGAGGTCACGCTCGTCCTCGACAACTCCCTGCGCACCGCGCCGCCAGAATTTAACAGTTCTGACACGCTGGAAATCATGCGTCGACTGAAGCGCGGTGCGGGCACCAGCTACAAGCTCAATGGGCGCACGGTGCGCGGCAAGGACATCAAGCTCCTGTTCGCCGATGCCTCGACAGGTGCCAACTCGCCCTCTCTGGTTCGGCAGGGGCAGATCAGCGAATTGATTGGCTCCAAGCCACAGAATCGGCGCCGTATTCTTGAGGAAGCGGCGGGCATTTCCGGCCTCAACACCCGCCGACACGAAGCCGAACTGAAGCTACGCGGCGCTGAGACCAACCTTGAGCGCCTGACCGAGGTTTCGGCCGAAGTCGAACGCCAGCTCGACAGCCTGAAACGGCAGGCTCGAAAAGCGCGCAAATACAAGGAATTGAGCGCTCAGATCTCCGCATTGGAAGCCTATCTGGCCCATCTCAAGTGGCATACGGCGAAGGAAGATCAGGAAACCGCTGCCGTTTCACTGGCCCGCGCCAAGACAGAAGTCGAGCGCCTGACCCGCGAAGCGGCCGTCGCCGAAACCAAGCGCCTCGAAGCCAGCGAAGGCATTGGCCCGCTCCGCACAGCTGAAGCTGTGGCATCAGGCAAACTGGGCCAGGCGCGGATCGAACTCGCAAAGGTTGAAACCGAGCGCAAGAATGCCGCAGACCTCCTCGCCGGCCTGGAACGCGAAGCCTCGCGCCTTGCGGAAGACATTCAACGCGAACAAGGTCAGAAAGAAGAAGCCGAACGCACACTGGCCGATGCGCGCGAAGCGCTTGCGGCTCTTCCGGTCGAAAACGACACGACCAACAAGGAAAAAGAAGCAGAAGCCGAACGCATTCTGGCCGAAGCCAAACAAGCGCTGGAACATGCGCAGGCTGCGGCTGACACAAAGAGCGAGGCTTTCGCTCAGAAGCGCGCTGAGATCCAGGCTCTGGAAGCGAATGCGAACGCCCACCGTCGCCGCATGGAGAGCCTGGAACAGGAAGTCCAACACCTGCGGGGGATTGTCGAATCCCTGCCCGACACAACGGCGCTGACCAACGAACTTCACATTGCCCGCGAAGCGGAAACCGAGGCTGAAGCGGCCCTGACCGCCGCGCAAGAGGCCCTCGAGGCGGCCGAACGAGGCATCATCGAGAAGCAAGAAGCGGAAACGGCAGCCAAGATCCCTGCGGATGAAGCGCAAGATACGCTGAGAACCCTGGAAACGGAAATTGCCGGTCTGACCAGACTTCTGCGCAAGGCTGATACGTCGCAGAGCCCGCCTGTGGTCGAACAGATGCGCACGCGCGATGGCTATGAGAAGGCGGTGGCTGCGGCTCTTGGTGATGATTTGCAAGCTCCGACTGATCGATCAGCCTCGATTTATTGGGGTGGGAGCAGTGTGAAAACTCAGACACTGCCCGGATATGCCAAGCCTCTGACAGATTTCGTTGAAGCACCAGGCGAGCTCGCGGCGCGGCTGTCACAATGCGGCGTCGTATCGCGCTCAGAAGGTGAGGAACTCGCCTCAGAACTGAAGCCGGGGCAGCGGCTCGTCACCCTGGACGGCCATCTCTGGCGCTGGGACGGATTTACCCGCACGCCGGGCGCACCGGTCGCTGCTGCTGAGCGTCTGGAACAACAAGCGCGCCTGGAAACCGCGCAGGCGGCGCTTGGCCCGCAGCGCCAGGCCGTTTCTGAGCTGCAAGCCGCCTATGCAGAAATCCGCGGCGCCCGCATTGGCGCGGAGGAAGACCTGAAACAGTTGCGCCGCAACGTGCAGGACGCAACCCAGCGTCTCGATCAGGCGCGTCGCAATCTGGCCAGCGCAAAGCAGCACACCGATCGCGCCAGCTTGAAGGCCGACTCAGCGAAAGAAAACCTCGCCCGCGTGGAATCCGATCTGCACATCGCGCGGGAGGCCTATCAAACAGCCGCCAAGCCTGAGAATACGGAAGATCTGGCGCGTCTGGAACACGCGGTCACAGAGGCGAGAGAGATCCTTTCGGCCGCGCGTGAACGCGAAACAGAATGCCGTGGCCGCCTGACCGACCTGACCCGCAACCGTCAGCAAGCCATGGCACGTCGCACCGCGCTCGAGCAGGACGTGGACCGCTGGACGGGACGTCTACAGAGCTCTGCGACTCGCGTTGAATCACTGCTTCAACGCCGCACGGAGGCCTCTCGTGAAGCGATGGCGGCGAAAGCGCGTCCTGAAACTCTGCAAACGCAGCTGGATACGCTCGCGTCCCGGGTCGAAGAGCTGGAATCAGAACGCCAGCAAGCCGCAGACGCTCTGGCCACACGTGAAGCCGAAATTCGCGAGGTCGAGGAGACGGCCCGCTCCACCAATAATCTCGCCATGAGCGCTCGCGAGACCCTGGCCATCGCCAATGCCAAGCTCGAAAACGCTACCGAGCGTCTGGCGGAAGCTTCGGAAATTGCTCAATCACACTTCCAACGCGCGCCGGAAGGCCTCCTCGCCATTGCCCGCGAAGGGCTCAACGAGGAAACGATGGCGGAGCTGGACGTCAAAGAAGCTGAACGCCAGCTCGATCGCCTCCGCATCGACCGGGAACGCCTGGGCGGCGTGAACATGGAAGCCGAATCGGAAGTTGAGGAATTGTCTTCTCGCCTGGGCCTGCAAGCGGAAGAAAAAGCCGACCTGACAGCTGCAATCGCTAAACTGCGTGAAGGCGTGAAAGCTCTGAATGATGAAGGGCGCACCCGCCTGCTCGGCGCGTTTGATCAGGTGAATGAGCACTTCAAGGCCCTGTTCACGACGCTGTTCCGTGGGGGTGAGGCTGAATTGCGCCTGGTCGATGCAGATGATCCACTCGCGGCTGGCCTGGAAATCTTCGCACAGCCCCCCGGCAAGCGGCTTGGCACGCTTTCTCTGATGTCGGGCGGAGAGCAGGCACTGACGGCGACGGCTTTGATCTTTGCTGTATTCCTGTCGCGTCCGTCGCCGATCTGTGTGCTCGACGAGGTCGATGCGCCGCTCGATGATGCGAATGTCGATCGATTCTGCCGGATGCTGGACGAAATGCGTCAACGCACCGATACGCGCTTCATCGTGATCACGCACAATCCGGTGACGATGAGCCGGATGGACCGTCTATTCGGCGTGACCATGCGCGAAAAAGGTGTCTCCAAACTGGTCTCGGTCGACCTCGACACGGCTGAAGAGCTTGTTGCGGCGGAGTAGACGCGGTAGCGACTCGGCATGAATAGCGACAAAAACGACGATCTGGCCGAACGTATTGCCCGCGCCAAAAGCGCGCAGGAGAAGCCAGAGAAGAAGAAATCCCAGGAAGAAGCATCGGCTGGCGCATCAGCCGGATCGCTCGCTTTGCGCTACGGCGCAGAGTTCGGAATGGCCGTATTTGTTGGGATTATGATCGGTTATTGGATCGATGCAGCATTCGGAACTCAGCCCTGGGGCCTTCTCATCATGATGTGTTTCGGACTGGCAGCTGGAATCATGGGTGTTATTCGCGCCTACAAGGAGTTGACGGATGCAACTAATCCGGCCATGAGCCCCGACAAAACGGGCTCTAACCCTGAAGAATAGACGCGATTATGACTCTCTTTTTCCACGGCGCCGCCGACCCAATGAAGCAGTTCGAGGTCCAGAAATGGTTCGAACTTCCACCGGTCTTTGGCTATGATGTTTCCTTCACGAATGCTGCAGGCTTCATGTTGCTTGGGGTCGTGTTGTGCATTGCATTTTTCGGTTATGCCGCCTCACGCGGAAAAGTGGTTCCGAACCGCCTGCAATCGATGGGCGAGATTGGTTATGGCTTTGTCGCTGACATGATCCGCGGCACAGCCGGCGAAGAAGGTCTGCGCTTCTTCCCATTCGTGTTCACTCTCTTCTTCTTTATCCTGTTTGCCAACCTGATTGGGATGGTGCCCTACGCGTTTACGACAACCAGCCACATCATTGTGACCGGCCTTCTGGCTCTGCTCGTGATCAGCATCGTGATCGTTTTCGGTCTCTGGAAGAATGGCCTGAAATTCTTCGGACTGTTCGCCCCATCGCTCGGCGATATGCCGATCCTGGGCAAGCTCGTGATCTATGCGATACTTATCCCGATTGAGATCATCTCATTCATTGCCCGCCCCCTGACGCTTTCCCTGCGTCTCTTCGCGAACATGCTCGCCGGCCACATCCTGCTCAAGCTGTTCGCTGGATTTGTGGTTACCGGCATCACAGCAGGCGGCATCGGCCTGCTCGTCGCGCCCCTCGCCTTCGGCATGGGCATCGCGCTGAACGCACTCGAATTCCTCGTTGCGGGTCTGCAAGCCTATGTGTTTGCCATCCTGACCTGCGTTTACCTGAACGACGCGCTGCATCCGTCGCACTAAGGAGCCCTGTTCACTGCGGCTATTTAGCCGTGCTGATTCAACTTGACGTGCCCCTTCGAACACGCTTCACGGGGCGCAAATCGAACGAAAGACTTCCCAAAGGAGATTCTCATGGAAGGCGATATCACTCTCGGTCTTAAGTACGTTGGTGCTGGCCTCGCAACTCTCGGCATGATCGGTGCTGCGATTGGTGTGGGTAACATCTTCGGCTCATTCCTCGACGCCGCGATGCGCAACCCATCGGCTGCTCCACAGCAAACCGGTAACCTGTTCATCGGTATGGCCCTGTCAGAAGCGCTCGGCATTCTGTCATTCCTGGTCGCGATTCTGATCCTGTTCGTGGTCTAACCACGCAACTGATCCTCACGACTGTCAAAGGGACCGATAGGCTATGATCTCGATCATTATGGCTGCAGACGCGGCATCCGGGGCTAAAGAAGCTGCCCCCTTCCCGCCGTTTGAAACATGGCACTTCCCCTCCCAGGTCTTCTGGTTGGTGTTGCTATTCGGGACCCTGTACTTTGTGCTCTCGCGCTTCATCCTGCCAAGCATTGGCAATACACTGGAGCGGCGCGAGAGTTCGATTGCCAGCGATCTTGATGAGGCGGCACGCCTCAATGACGAAGCGGTCGAAGCGCAAAAGGCGGTTGAGGTCTCAATTGCCAAGGCGCACGCTAAGGCTCGCGAGACAGCTGACAAGGCCCGCGCCAAGATCGACAAGAATATCGCTGACGAAACCGCCAAAGTCGATGCCGAAATCGATTCGAAACTGGCTGAAGCAGAGACGAGAATTGCGGCGCTGCGCTCCGAAGCCATGAAAAATGTCGAATCGATTGCTGGCGACACGACCGAGGCGATCCTCGGCAAGTTCAGCTCCAAGGCTGGCAAGGCAGACATTTCAAACGCTGTCAAAGCTGCGCTTGGGGAAGGATAAAGACCATGCGTTACGCCCTCCTCGCCTCCGCTTTGCTCCTGACGCCAGCTGCACACGCTGCTGGTGATGCCAAGACCCCTTGGTGGGCAGATCTGACGACGCTCACTGCTTTTTCTGCTCTGGTCATCTTTTTGATGATCGTCGCCTTCGTGGGCGGCTTCAAGACCATCTTCTCCAAACTCGATGAGCGCTCCGAGGGCATTCAGAGCCAGATCGATGAGGCGCGTGCACTGCGCGAAGAAGCCTCCAAACTGATGGCAGATGCCAAGAAGAAAGCGAAGGAAGCGGACTCAGCCGCAGAAGACATCATCAAACGCGCAAAGGCAGACGCTGACGCGATGATGAAGCAGGCGAAAGCCGACCTCAAAGCGAAAGTCGCGCGCCGGGAAGCTCAAGCAGAAGCGCGTATTGCTCGCGCCGAGGCGGATGCTGCTGCGGATGTACGCCGTGTGGCCGCTGATGCTGCTACCGAGGCTGCTCGGTCTATCCTTGCCGGATCAGGCGAAGCTGATGACTTGTTCGACGGAGCCCTGAGCGAAATCGACAAACGGCTCAACTAGCTTTTGACGGCACTCCAAAATTGAAAGAGCCCGCTGAAATCAGCGGGCTTTCTTGTCTTTGTCATAGCTGCGCTTCTCACGCGCAAACACGGCTTTCATGAGCCAGTTGGGGGCAAAGCGTTCCACACGGGGGTGGCGCTCCAGGACTCCTTCCATCCAGCGCCGCCCCCAGAGCGAATTTCGCCCCAGCAAGACCACGCCGAGGATGGCAATCGGCAGACCAATCGGCAGAAGTGGCGTTACAAAAGCAATTGGAATCGCGATCGCGATCAGAGCCAGCCCCAGCAGCGCAAATGCCTGACGGACGAGCGTACGCACGCTCGACCCGACAACCCCGAGAGGCGCTGTCGCAGCGCCCTGTTTCAGGCGCTCTTTACCGAAAGGGGATGATCCGTCTGGCATACTTTGTAATATGGTCCTCTGCACTGTTCTTCCAATAGGCCTTTTGTGAATTATGACTCTGGCAAGACTTAGGCATTTTGCATACACACATTCCGTTGAAATCACGTGAATTTCAGAACGTAGTTTCGTCAAAGGCACACAAGGCAGATCATGCAACAGCTCAACAGCGTTCAAGCCCTCCGGGCCATCGCGGCGCTGGCCGTCATGTTCGCACACCTGCAAGGCCTGGAAGCTCAATGGTCCAGCGGCTCCACGCTTCTCTCGCCTGTCTGGATCGCAGGCGTCAGCGGTGTCGACCTGTTTTTCGTAATTTCAGGCTTCATCATGGTCTGGATCGCCAGCGACTGGGCGGACGGTCCGAATAGCAGCCTCAAGTTCATGTTTTCGCGCATTTTGCGGATCTATCCGCTCTGGTGGCTATTTGCAGCTCTAACGGCCGCCTACTTTTTCGTGTCGTTTGGCCTGCCATGGGACGCTGATCGCGTCGTGGAAAGTGATGGACCAATGCACCTGGTGAAGTCTTTTCTGCTTCTTCCACAAGGCCCCGCGCCGGTTCTCACATTGGGATGGACGCTGATTCACGAGATGTACTTCTACCTCGTCTTCGCGTTGGTTCTGCTATTACCCGTCCGGTTTCGAAAACCAGCCTTTGTCGTCTGGGCATTGCTGATTACAGCATCGACGGTTTTCCAATGGACCGGATTTTTTCCGGATACGTTGCTGAGTTTGGCGCTCTTCCCTTTGACGCTCGAATTCCTGATGGGCAGTGCGGTGGCATGGCTTATCCTGTCCGGCTTCACGCGCTTCGCCATACCCGCTTTGACGCTCGGTCTGATCGTACTGCTTTTCGCAATCCTGACAGTGGATTTCACAACGGCGACGGCATGGCAGCCGACGCATCGTATGCTGGCCTATGGCCCTGCCTATTCATTGATCGTCTACGGAGTGGTGAGTTTGGAGCGCCGAGGTCGTCTCGACAGACGCATTCCGAACAGCCTCGTGACGATCGGAAACTGGAGCTACTCGCTTTATCTCTGTCACATCCTGGTGATCACAGCCTTGGCACGTGTCTTCTTCCCAATCTTTGATGTGGCGGGCCTGATGGACAATTTCGCCTTTCTGGCGCTGGCCAGCGCTGCAGCGCTGATCGTATCCGGTTTGACCTACACGTATTTTGAAAAACCGATCGTGGAGAACAGCCGCAAGATGCGACAGAGAATATTCAATCCGATTGAGACGAAGCGTAGTTGATAATCTCTCAGACCCTGCATAGACACAAAACGTAGAGGAATTTCGTCAGCGGACTGAAGGCTGACCGCACAGCATGACTCCAGCCATGACGAAACTGAACTCCATCCAGGCCCTACGCGGTGTCGCAGCGTTCGCTGTGTTTCTGTGCCATATCATGGCGATTGAGGAAGCTCATTCGGAGCGCGGGTCCAAGCTGACAGACCTGTGGATCAATGGCGCCCATGGCGTTGATCTATTTTTTGTGATTTCTGGATTCATTATGGTTTGGGTCGCAGGCGACTTGCGACGGGGCGCCGCACAAGCGGGCGACTTTTTGTTCTCCCGGATGACCCGCATCTATCCACTTTGGTGGTTGTTCGCAGCGGCGATGGTGCTCTTCTTCTGGCTTATGAAAGGCATCCCGTGGGACCCTCCACGGATCGCAGCCGCCGGGCTTGATGGGCCGCTACATCTCTTCCACTCTTTCATTTTATGGCCACAGCCGGAACACCCGGTCCTTGGTGTCGGTTGGACGCTGGTCCATGAAATGTATTTTTACATGGCCTTCGCCATCCTGATCCTGCTGCTGCCAGCGCGGTTGCGTTTGTACGGCATCCTTGCCTGGTCGGTCATCGTTACGGTCGGGGCACTTGCAGGACTTTCAGCGATGTTTGCCGGCAATCTTCTAGAGTTGGCATTCTATCCGATGACCCTCGAGTTTACAGCGGGCGCGTTGGTCGGATACGCAATCAAGGCTGGGTGGCGGCGTCACGCTCTGCTGTGTGTTCTGGTCGGCAGCGTCGGCACACTGATCTCATTCCTGGGCTTTGATCTTGAGTTGATCCAGGCATTGATGGCGTCGCTCGGAAATGAAGACTTCACCGCTATTCATCCCATCTGGCGCCGCACGTTGAGCTATGGCATTCCCGTCGCCTTGCTGATTTATGGTCTCGTCGCGCTTGAATTGGAACGTGGACTGGGGCGCTGGGTCCCGAAATTCATGGTGGATCTCGGTGACTGGAGCTATTCGCTCTATCTTTGCCACACGCTGACAATCAGCGCGATTGGCCGCGTCATCTATACGCTATTTGAGCCCAGTTTCGTATCGACGACCGCATATTTGATCCTGGTCACCATCGGCACGATCTTGATTTCAGCGCTGACCTATCGCTGGTTCGAGCAGCCCTCGATCCGGTTTTTCCGACGCTTTCGCCCAAAACGATCAGCGAAGGCGAGCGAAAACACCCCCGCCTCCGCCTAGATTACTCTGCCGCCACAGCTTCCGGCTCCGGCGCGGTCCATTTCAGCACCGGCTTGCGAGCTGCCTGGGTTTCATCCAGGCGCTTCATCGGAGCGAGATACGGCGCTGCTTTCAGCGTTTCGTCGCCAGCAGCCGCGCGCTCAGCGATGCGCGTGAGCGACTCGCAGAACCGATCCAGCTCCTGCTTGCTTTCGGTCTCGGTCGGCTCGATCAGCATGGCGCCATGTACCACCAGAGGGAAATACATGGTCATCGGGTGATACCCTTCGTCGAGCATGGCCTTGGCGATATCGATCGTTTCAATGCCATCAGCTGTGAACGCATCCGAGAACAAGGCTTCATGCATGCAATAGCCATCGAAGGCCGGCGTCATCACAGATTTCAAGCGGGCCTGGATATAGTTGGCATTCAGAACGGCGTCCTCAGCCACCTGTTTCAAGCCGTCTGCGCCGTGGCTCAGCATATAGGTGAGCGCACGTACGAACATGCCCATCTGGCCATGGAAGGCGACCATTCGACCAAAAGCCTCAGACGCATCGCCTTCGCTTTCCTCGACGAGACGGAAGCCATCATCATCCTTGACCACAAACGGGACCGGCGCATAAGGCGCCAGCGCGTCAGACAGCACCGTCGGACCAGAGCCCGGACCGCCACCCCCATGCGGGGTGGAGAAGGTCTTGTGCAGGTTGATATGCATGGCATCGACACCGAGATCACCCGGTCGAACCCGCCCGACTATCGCGTTGAAGTTCGCTCCATCGCAATAGAAATAACCGCCAGCATCGTGGATAAGATCGGCAATCTCCTTGATGTCGGTTTCGAACAGACCGCACGTGTTCGGATTGGTCAGCATGATGCCGGCAATATCGTCCGTCGTTTCGAGTTTGGATCTGAGGTCGTCCATATCGACCCGGCCGCGCTCATTCGCCTTGATTTCATCTACAATGAAACCGCACTGGATAGCTGTCGCCGGATTTGTGCCGTGCGCGGATGCCGGAACGAGTACGCGCTTGCGGGTCTCCGCTTCGCCGCGCGCGATCAAAGCTTGGCGGATTGCCAGCATGCCACACAGCTCGCCATGCGCCCCGGCTTTCGGACTCATCGCAACCGCGGGCATGCCGGTCAGGGTTTTCAGCCAGGTCGCCAATTCATCGATCAGCTCCAACGCCCCCTGCACTGTGCGCTGCGGTTGCAACGGATGAATGTCAGCAAAGCCTGGCATCCGCGCCGCTTTTTCGTTCAAGCGCGGATTGTGCTTCATCGTGCAGGAGCCTAGCGGGAACAGGCCAAGGTCAATGGCGTAATTCTTCTGGCTGAGGCGCATATAATGACGCACGGCTTCTGGTTCAGACAGGCCTGGTAAGCCACTGGATTGCTTGCGCGTGACACCGCCCAGGCGATTCCTGGTGCCCTTCGGTGCTGGCAGGTCCACGCCCGTCTTTTCTGGCGATCCGATCTCAAAGATCAGGTCTTCGCGTTGCATGAGCCCCTTGGAGCCAGAGATGGTCTCCACGTTCGATGCTTCAGACGCGAACGGTGTGGTCGGACGACCAATCGATTGCATACCCATCAGATCACCTCCTTCAGCGTCGCCACATAGGCGTCAATATCGTCCTGCGTCGTGCACTCCGTGGCCGCAGCGATGATCACGTCGCCAAGCCCATCATGCGGCAACAGGCGGCTCGCACGGACACCGCCAAGCACACCGCGCTCCTCAAGCATGGCGAGGACGGCTTCAGCATCCACGGGGGTGCGGAAAGCAAACTCGTTGAAGAAACGCGGGGTCAAAATCTCGACGCCTGGAACGGTCGACAAGGCATCGGCGAGATCGCACGCCGCTTCATGATTGAGGACGGCGAGCTGCTCCAGCCCCTTGCCACCCAGCAGCGTCATGTGTGCGGTGAATGCCAACGCGCAAAGGCCCGAATTCGTACAGATATTCGACGTCGCCTTATCGCGTCGGATGTGTTGCTCGCGGGTCGAAAGCGTGAGAACGAAGCCGCGTTTTCCATCCGCATCCACGGTCTCACCGCACAAGCGGCCTGGCATCTGCCGGACCAATTTCTGCGTGCAGGCAAACAGACCGACATATGGCCCGCCAAATGTCAGCGGATTACCGATCGATTGCCCTTCCCCGACAGCAATGTCAGCGCCCATTTCTCCGGGCGGCGTGACCAGACCGAGCGATACCGCCTCCGTGAATACACTGACCAGGAGCGCCTTTTTCTCATGAGCAGCGTCAGCGACCGGCGAGAGATCGGTGACCGTGCCGAACACGTTTGGTGACTGACCGATCACACAGGCTGTCGCGTCATCAATGTGATTTGCGAGTTCTAGCTCGCCGTCAATCGCGGGCTCGAGCTCGACCACTTCAATGCCTTGCGCTTCGCAAAGCAGGCGCGTGGCGGCCGCATAATGCGGGTGGAGACCTCCGGAAAGCACGACTTTCTTTCGACGCGTGACGCGGCAAGCCATCACGGCGGCTTCGGCGCAAGCGGTCGAGCCGTCATACATGCTGGCATTGGCCACATCCATCGCCGTCATCGCGGCCACCTGGGTCTGAAATTCGAACAAGGTCTGCAACGTGCCCTGTGCGATCTCCGGTTGGTAAGGCGTGTAGGTGGTGAGGAATTCCGACCGCTGGATGATCATATCCACGCTGGCCGGAACATGGTGCTTGTAAGCCCCTGCGCCGACAAAGAACGGCACTTCGCTTGCAGTCGTATTCTTCGCCGCGAGGCGCGACAGATGGCGTTCCACGGCCAGCTCGCCCTGATGATCCGGCAGATCGTGAATGGGGCCCGTCAAGCGCGCGCTTTCGGGGACGTCGTGATAAAAGTCATCCACCGATCCGGCGCCGATTGTATTCAGCATCGCAGCACGATCGTCAGGGGTGAGAGGGAGATATCTCATACAGTTATTCCTTCCTGTCAGGAGGATAAAATTAGAAACAGGGCGATCACGATGGGAACGCCAATCGCGTCCATGATGGCAATCTTGCGCAATGGGCCGGCAAACTGGCCTTGCGCAGCACACAGCACCAAAAACGTGACAATGCTGATCGATGCGGCCCAAAGCGCGGGCCAGCGAAACGCTTCGACATGCGCCGCGACAGCGCATCCAGCCCCAACAATGCCCAGTAAAATGGCGCGATGCTGCAATAAGGTCACAAGCGTTCGGTCTTCGGCAGGCACGCCATACAGGCGCGTCAATTGACCAGGGGCAATCGCAGCAATGATGGGCGGGAACTTAATCACCGCCAATGCCCAGAAGAGCGCCGTCACCAGCAATGCTTAAAGGCCCTCACAAAATGTCTTGTACGCGGCGGCGTCCATCAGGCCTTCGAGTTCGCCCGCATTGGACAGTTTCATCTTGCAGAACCATCCCTTTCCCTCAGGGTCTTCATTGACCGTCTCGGGAGCATCAGCGAGGTCGCCATTGCCTTCCGTGATTTCACCGCCAACCGGGGCGTAAACGTCGGAAGCGGCTTTCACACTCTCGACCACCGCCATGTCGTCACCTTTGCCGAAACTTGCCCCTGCTTCCGGCACTTCGACGAAGACAACGTCGCCGAGTTGCTCCGCAGCATATTTGGTGATTCCGATCGTGCCGACATCTCCGTCGACGCTGATCCATTCATGGTCTTCCGTAAAATAAGTGCTCATCTCTCTCACCCCGTTAGCGTTTGTAGTTTGGTTGTACGAATGGCAGGTCGCAGACTTCTGCCGGGCGCGCTTTGCCGCGCACCATCAGATCCACTTTGGTCCCCGCAACCGCGAGATCAGCGCGGACATAGCCCATCGCAATCGGCTTTTCGACGCTCGGACCAAAACCGCCGGACGTGACCACGCCGACCGCTTCACCATTCACATGAATTTCCGTGCCTTCGCGAGCTGGTGCACGTTCCAATGGCTGAATGCCGACGCGCTTCTCAGAGGGGCCGTCGGCAAAAGCCTTCAGTATGCGTTCAGCGCCGGGAAAATCGGCCCGTTCGCGCCGCGATTTCTGGATCACCCAACCCAGATCGGCTTCAACCGGATCGCGGGTCGTATCCATATCGTGCCCATAGAGGCACAGCCCGGCTTCGAGGCGCAAACTGTCACGCGCCCCGAGACCAATCGGTTTCACCCGGTCATCCTCAAGCAAGCTGTTCACAATTCCCAGGCCATACGAATTGTTCGGAAGCAGAAGCTCGAACCCGTCCTCGCCCGTATAACCTGAGCGCGAGAGCATGATTTTCTCGTCGCCCCGCTCCAAATAGGCGCAGCGCATGAAGGTTAAGTCCGCCGCTTCCGGAAAATGCTGCGTGAGCACCGCCTCCGCTTTCGGCCCTTGCAGCGCCATCAGGATACGATCGTCTGCCTTTTGCAATCCGGCCTCGTTCCCCAACTCGCGCTCGATATGCGCCCAGTCCTCGTTTTTTACCGCGCCATTGACCACGATGTAGAGCATGCCATCCAGACCCTCGCCCGGCATACGCGTGATGATCAGATCGTCGAGAATACCGCCCTGATCATTGAGCAGAACCGACAGACGCCCCTGCCCCGGCTTTAGGATCGCAATATTGCTGGGCACCAGGCGCTCCATCAGCGCCGCAATTTTCTCATGGGCACCAGCCTGCCCCAGTCCCTCTTTCAGGAACAGGAAACAAGGGCCCATATGCGAAACATCGAACAGGCCGGCATGCTCGCGCGTCCAGAGGTGTTCCGGCTTCACGCCCTCAAATTGGACGGGCATCTCATAGCCGGCGAATGGCACCATCTTGCCACCATGCGCCAAATGCACATCGTAAAGCGGCGTCCGCTTCAGGGATTGTGTTTCGGTTTCAGCCAATACTGGCGCCTTCCAAAGCAGGACAGTTCACGCTCAATGGCGGACCTGTGCTGCCCCCGCTGTCCTGGCGCCTGAGAGATTCCGCGACCGGCGGCCGCTTGCTCCTTCGGCGAGGCTGCCGCGTACTGCGCGCCTCTTTCCAGCGTGTTGAATCCGAACCGGTCCTTTTGCCTGAGCGTTTCCGGGGCGGTTGCGCCTTCGGCGATCGGGAGTTCGATTCTCTCCCGGAACGGATTTGATAGGAGTTAGCTAGTCCGAATCAGGACAGGCGACAAGCTGTATGTCCAGATTCATCGATACAGAATGGAAATCGGCCTGCCGCGCCTAACCTGCTGGCACTTTGTGCCTAAAGCACGCACAGTTACGATTGGCTCCACCGCTATTCAACAATGCGAAGCGCGATCAGCGACTCCGCGATCTGCTCATCAGCCGCGATGAGCGCAGTATTTGAGCTGGCTTCGAAATATCTGGCTTCATTTCCGGCGCACGCTTTGAGAGTTTGCTTCCCAGCCGCCGGTGCAGCGAACGCGACTGAATAGATCTGAATGCCGAGATTGCGCATTTCACGACAGAGCTTGATCGCCTGCTGGCTGCTTGTTCCATAGGGCGCGTGTGTTGCATTATTAAAAGCGCCGTCGCTCATCAGAATGACGACTTTGAAAGAGGCCTCTTCATCGTATGGACGCGGCGTGGATGTGGCGGGCCAAACGCTCGCCCATCGCGGCGACAACAGATACCAGGCCCAAGCTACGCCGAGATGTCCGGCGGTCGACCCGGAAGCGTGCAAACTGTCGACAGCGGTCTCAATCTCGGACAGATCAGAGCTGAGCGTCAGAAGCCCGTTCCGCGGGCAGTCGTTGCCTGCAAAAGGAAAGTATGCGCCAGGCCCCGGTGGTCGATCATCCCAGGCGCCATCGCCGATCCTTTCAGATACACAACTATAGGGCGCCATAGTCGGCGGCAGGGGCTCGATCACATCCGTGTCACCCCACGCATATGGTCCATACATCAGCACATTAACCGACTTCGCATAAGCGACAAAAGAAACCCTGTGATCGCCTTCGCGACGACTGGCAGTGATCAAAGTTTGAGCCGCGCGTTTCGATGCAGCTTTCAACGCTGAGAGCTTACCACTGGAGTTCATCGATCCAGATACATCCAAAACGAGTGCAACATCGAGCTTGCGCCGGGAAATGCGTGTTTTGGATTGAACCAACACGTCGATATTATCAGGTGCGATCATGCCACCCAGCATCATCCCGTAGTGACATTTCACTTCGGTCGAAACATCTCCTGTATCGCGGCCAAATTCCGACGCGGCCGGATCGCAAGTCAAAGCCTTGTCAGACGTCGCCAGGTTTTCCTTGAATACAACATTGATATTCGACTTTATCGTCTCATCGCTGATCGTTTCGTCATCCAACATCCTCGCGCCCGCGAGCGCCGCAATATCGAGCGATGCTTGCATGCTCCTCTTAGTGGATATGATTGCGGCACTGTCTGCCAGCAGCGTCATCATCATAAACAACGCAACCAGCACGATCGCAGCGATCACGGATACACTGCCGCGATAATCCTGAAACGGATTGTTTGCTCCATGAAATAACACGCCCAGGCTCCATGATGTCCTTCCGAGGAAGTCGCTGGTGCCCCTAGTACGTTGAGCAGGTTGTTAGCGCGCGACGTTTAACATGCGCAAAATGCGCGCGCGCGAATTTCAGGAAAATTACCGCTTGTTCTTGCCCATAAAGCCAAACAGGTGACCGGCCACTTTTCGCATCTGGATTTCCTCACTGCCTTCCGTGATGCGATAACGGCGGTGATGGCGATAAATGTGCTCGAACGGCTTATGCCGGGAGTACCCCATGCCGCCATGGACCTGCATGGCCCGGTCCGCCGCGTTGCAACACAGACGGTTGGCCCGATAGTTACACATGGAGACCTTATCGGACAGCCTTTGTGCAACTTCCGGCTTTGTCATCTGGTCCATCTCCCAGGCGGTTTTGAAGATCAGCAGGCGCAGCATCTCTGCCTCTGTTGCCAGCTCGACCAAAGGGAACTGGATCGCCTGATTGACCGCAAGGGCTTTTCCAAAAGGCTTTCGGGCCTGTGCGTAATCGACGCTTTCATCAATGCAGTAAAGCGCCGCGCCCACCGAGCTCGCCGCTTGTCGGATTCGGTTCTCGTGAACGAAATGCTGCGCCAGGGCGAGTCCGCCTTCGGCCGGACCGAACAGGGCGCTCTCTGGTACCCAGACATCCTTCAGCGAGACCCGAGGGTGATCGGTGGGCATGTTGAATGTCCAAAGATATTCTTCAATCTTCAGCCCTGGTGCATCGGCGGGAACGAGCAGACAACTGATCCCGCGGGCATCTCCATCATCTCCGCTGGTACGGGCGAAACACATCATGTGTGAAGCGGTATGCATCCCCGTCGTCCACATTTTCTCGCCATTGATCAACCAACCATCCACGCCATCGCGTGCTTCGCGCTTGGCCACGGTGTCCATATGCGTCGCATCCGACCCATGATCGGGTTCGGTGAGACCGAAGGTGGCGCGGAATTTCCCATCGAGTGCATCTTGAATGAGGTGTTTCTGTTCTGGCCGAGCAAAATCGCGCAACATCAGAATCTGCGGATAGTTGGCGACGATGGAATGCTCGTTCTGCAGGTCATTGTGCAGCCCCAAACCTTTGCGCGCGAGGTGTTCGCGAATGATCGCCATCGCAAGATTGGAGCCGTCCTGGCCACCAAACTCTGAAGGGAGCGCAAAACGAAAATGGCCTGCCTTGTCCGCGCGACGCTTGGCTTCCATCAGCAGCGCCTCCCATTCATGTCGGGGCAAACCGCCATTTTCAAAATCTGTCCGGGCCCATTCTCGGCGATGATCGAAGAAGCGGATATTGTCGTCCTGTTGTTCCAGAGGTTTGATTTCGGCTTCAATAAAATCATCCAGAACGACCAGATAGTCGGCAATCTCCTGCGGAATGTTAAAGTCCATCGCATCTCTCCTGCACTTGCAGAAAAGACTATCGTTCCGCCACGCCTCCGCAATCCGCTCCGTAGGGTCACTTCAACCGGCTTCCTCGCATCTAATGCTGTCAGTTTTTGTCAGTTAGTCTCACAAATCGGCAATTTTCTGCGCACTGAACGATTGACTTATCGTTCAGGATTTATATGTTCGTCATTGTCAGATGAAGACATCGACACCGGCACCACGCCACGAAAATTGAAAGGTTTCCTCCCATGATCCGCACCCTCGCTGCTGCAACCACCGCTCTCGCTTTCGCTGGAACCGCTTTCGCGGGCACCTCATTCACGGCGACCCTTGAAACTCCAATGGAAAAAGCCGAGAAAATCGTAGCTGCCAAAGCCCTTTGGAACTGCGCCGACGATACTTGCCGCGCCACGCTGGACCGCAAAACTGTTCGCGTCAGCACGTGTAAGAAAGTGGTCAAGGAAGTTGGTAAATTGGCTGAATTCTCCAACGAGACAGAATCGCTTTCCGACGCCGACCTGGAGCGCTGCAACCAGGTTGCAAAATCCTAATCAACTCATTTATCTCACTCCCCCCCAAAGGTCGTTTCGTAAGGAACGGCCTTCTTTTTTACCTGAATCCCAATCACCCTCCCGTCGCGTGACTGGTTTTCACACGCCAAGCGTGCTGGTTATTCTTGGGAACACTCTCGAATGCCGTCCGCCCTATCAGGAGACACATCATGCCCCTTTCAGCTGTGCGCACACCAGATGAGCGCTTCCTCGACCTTCCAGGTTACGCATTTTCCCCCAACTATGTTGACGACCTTCCAGGATACGAGGGGCTCAGGGTTCATTATCTGGATGAAGGCCCTCAGTCGGCCGACCGCGTTTTCTTGTGCCTGCATGGACAACCCTCCTGGTCATATCTGTATCGCAAGATGATTCCCGTGTTCAAAGAAAGCGGTGCACGCGTCGTATGCCCGGACTGGCTCGGGTTCGGACGCTCCGACAAGCCGACCGAAGACGCGGTCTACACGTTTCATTTTCACCGCAATATGATGCTCGAATTGATCAAACGCCTCGATCTTCAAAACGTCACCCTGGTTTGCCAGGATTGGGGCGGTCTTCTGGGCCTGACCATCCCGATGGACATGCCAGAGCGATTCTCGCGTCTGCTGGTGATGAATACAGCAATCGCCACGGGTCAATCTCCGGGCGCAGGGTTTGATGCCTGGCGTGCCTATAATCGCACCCAGCCGGACATGGATGTCGGTGCCTTGATGAAGCGCGGGACACCGATTTTGAGCGATGCAGAAGCAGCCGCCTACGCAGCGCCGTTCCCAGATGTCACGTATAAAGCTGGTGTCCGCCGCTTCCCCGAACTCGTCATGACCGATCCTGATATGGAAGGGGTCGAGACCTCAAAGCGGGCTTCGGCCTGGTGGACGTCAGAATGGACGGGACCAACCTTCATGGCGGTTGGGGCGCAGGATCCGGTTCTAGGCCCAGGACAAATGGAATCGCTCCGCGCGCAGATCAATGGATGCCCTGAACCGATGATCGTCGAGGATGGCGGACATTTTGTTCAGGAATGGGGGGCGCCGATTGCCCGCGCAGCCCTGACAGAATGGGGTGATCTGGCCTAGGTTCCCGCTTGTGACTTGCTGGTCGGAACGCCGGCCTTTTCGAGCTCCGCGGCAAGTCCCCCGGAGAGCCACAAGAAGAACATGCGAAAATCACTGACCAATGACCAAAGCGGGTGCGTGAAGGTCGCAGGTCGGTTTCGTTCTACGAACGCGTGGCTCACCCATGCAAAGAAATAGCCCGCGACCGGCATGGCCAGAAACCACAGCCATCGCTGCGTCACGATCACGGCCACCGCGATCGCAATCACGAGCGCCGTGCCAACATAGTGGAGATAACGAGTGGGCGCCCTGGCATGTTCCTGAAGGTAAAAAGGCCAGAATTCTGCGTAATTGGCTTTGCGTTCAGACATCGCGATCCTCTTCGTGAACGAAGTCAAAGCTAGGACCGTCATCTCGCATAAGCAAGATACGAAAAAGGCCCGACCAGCAGGCCGGGCCTTTCTCAATTCAGATTATCGTTCGAATTACTGAACGACGATCGTCACCTCAGAACGACGGTTCAGCGGCTCACGAACACCGTCGCGAGTAGCTTTCGCCAGATCATTCTCGCCGCGGCCATCGGTAGAGATGGCTTCAGCGTCGATACCGCGGGACTGCAGGGCATCCGAGACAACTGACGCACGACGTGCAGACAGGCGCTGGTTGTATGCAGACGCACCCGACGTATCGGTGTGACCAACAATGCTCACGCCGCCGGTTGAGCAATCAGCCCGGTCGCGAATGTTCGCAATCGCCTGATCAACAACAGCAGAGGCCTGGCTCGTCAGGTCCGAGCTATCCCACTCGAAGTAAACCACGAATTCCTGGTTCACAGTTGAGCATGGTGCCAGTTCCACTTGCTCAGCCTCAACCGGTGGAGGTGGTGGCGGAGGTGGTGGAGGTGGTGGCGGTGGTGGAGGTGGTGGCGGTGGTGGCGGAGGCGGTGGTGGTGGTGGCGGAGGTGCCGCACCAAACGCATAACGCAGACCAACCGTGACGCTGTGATCAACATAGTCGACTTCATAAGACGTCGTTCCGCCTGAGGTTGTTACACCCGCAAGATCCAAATCGCCTACGTTGAACAGGCGATAGCCAACATCAACACTCAGTTGCTCGGTCAGACCGAAACCTACGCCAGCCAGTGCCTGGTAAGCCAGTCCAGTTTCCTTATCGAGGAAACCGTTGGCGCTGGCAGCTGAGCCACCAGTTCCAAATGGAGCCACCGCAATGTTGCGTGCGTCCATATCAATTTGAGCGACACCGATACCGGCACCGATATAAGGTTTTACGTTGCCTTCACGGTTGAAGTCGTAAAGCGCATTGACCATCAGGTCCCAAGCGCGAACGTCACCTTCTGGATTGATCGCGAAATCTTGAATGCCGTTTGCAGCTGGAAGCGAACCGTTAATGTCTGTCGGAACATCCAGATCACCATCGCGGTGCGAAAGCGCAGTTTCCAGACGGAAACCATTGTCGAAACCATAGCCGAGGCCAACGCTGTACAGAATTGGATCATCGGTGAACGAGTTACCGCCCAGCGTGTTCAGTACATTGTTTTCGGCATCGTGATCAGCGCGACCGTCGAATACGACACCGACATCGGCACGACCATACCAGCCGTCGTCCGCCTGGGCGATAAACCCGGTACCGGCGAGCGCGGCCGCGGCGGTTGCGCACATGAGAGTTTTTTTCATACTCTTCCCCTTGTGTCTGCCGTGAGAACACCATTGTTCCACGACCGCAGGAATAATTACGGACCATTCCGTAAGCTCTAACCCTACGCGGTTTTAAATGCACACGCGAGGCCAACCCTGTAGAAGATCCTCATTCCCATGCTTTTTTTAGTCCGGCGCGGCGTATTTGCAACAGCAAGTTTCTTTTGTACTCGCAACGTGCCTAATTCGACAAACCTTCGCCGCAGGTGCGCCAAAACTGTGCCACTAGTCGTTCATGCTTCGCCCACGTGCGGTGACCGCTTGCCGTGCAGCTTCAACGCTCTCTGCCGTGACTCCTGCAGCATGTTCGGCAGATCGCGCGATTTCAAGTCTCTGGGCTTCGCCGAACCCAATTGCGAATCCATCATCAATCACGCGCTTGTAGTTGCGTAGCAGGACAGGGTCGCAAGACGCCATTTCATGCGCCAACTTCGTCGCCGCCGGGAGCAGCTCTTCAGCTGCGTAAACCCGATTCACCAGGCCCCAACGCTCAGCCGTCTCAGCGTCCAGAAAATTCCCTGAAAAGGAGAGTTCCTTGGCCCGACTCATCCCTATCAGGCGAGAAAGTTTCTGACTCAGCCCCCATCCAGGCATAATGCCGACGCGAGCATGCGTGTCAGCGAATCTCGCATTCTCGGATGCCAGCAAGACATCACACATCAGAGCCAATTCGAATCCGCCCGTTATCGCAAATCCATTGATCGCCCCGATAATCGGCCAAGGATAGGCTGACAGGCCCTTGGCGAGATCTATCTCTCCACCGTCCGCGCCGAGGGCGAATCCCGTCTGCCCCGCTTCTTTCAGGTCGACGCCCGCCGTGAACGCCCGCCCCGCGCCGGTCAGCACGACGGCGCGGATGTCTTCATCATCAGAAAGTTCTGCGAATGTCCGCACCAGCTCCGCCCGAAGCGCCCGGCTGAGCGCGTTCAGCGCATCCGGACGATTCATCGTGACGATGGCGACCGGGCCATCGCGCTCTACCAGAACAATATTTTCGGACATCCGATTCTCCAACCTTCTTAAGCGTATGTGTCGATGAGCCAGGCACCGCTGCGGAAGCCAAGAAGCTCATTCATGTTTCTATTCATCCGGAGGGACCGCCACGCGGTGATACACTGCAACCCCCAAGCCCCCAAGCGCAATGAGTCCCGCAACAATGAAACTCACCAGCTTTATCGGGGTCGCAATGGCTTTGACCCAAATGAGCGACAGGTCTCCTGACAGGATGAAAAGCTGGACTGTGTTTTCGATCAGATCCGCTGGCATCACGATCATTACGGGCAGCGTGATCCAGATCCCCCCATTATTGAAATAGCGCAGCGCCAGACCGGCGAAGAAGGTGCCGTAAGCAAACGGATAGAAGAAATCGAGCAGCAGGGTCATCCACCAATGCGCTGTCCGCTGTTCAGGCGACATGGCATCCACCACAGCCCGGATCTGCTCAGGGTCGCTGATTTCGTCGATAATGTGCAGGTCGTTCTGTTGAATCCAGATGCCGAAGCCGATGGTCAAGGCCACGAACGCTACGCCTGACCAAACAATGGTACGCCCGTCTGCTAGAAAGGCTTTCATACTGTCCTCTTATGCTTCGCCGTCAAAAATCACCGGGTCCACGCCTTGCGCTCGAACCAGATCGGCCAATGCCTGCCCGACCTGTGAAAGCTGGTCGGCATCTGTGCCGCGAGCAATCAAGGCGACGCCATGGTCATTGACGGTTCTGAACCAGGGATAAGAGCCGATGCTCACCCCTTCATAATTTGCTGACACTTCCGCCAGCGCCTCGGCGAGATCGCCTTCTCGCAAATCTGCCCCGCGGACCGTCACGCTTCCGACCACAATCCCTGTTTTGAGGCGATGACCGATATCACCAAGCATGCCTTCGACAATCTGTGGGACCCCGGCCAGCGTAAACACATTGCCTGTCTGGAACCCTGGCGCTCCGGATACGGGGTTCGCGATCAGAGTCGCGCCGACCGGCGTTCGCGCCATCCGGCGCCGGGCCGGGGTGAACTCCGTTTCCATTTGCTTGTATCGCATCTCAAGCAAGGCCGCGGCTTCTGGATGCTCTTCCGCGTGTGTGCCAAAGGCGGCTGCAATTGCGTCTGCCGTAATGTCATCATGCGTGGGGCCAATCCCGCCCGTGGTGAACACGTAGGTATAAGCGGCACGAAGCGTGTTCACGGCCTCCACAATGCGATTCTGTTCGTCCGGAACGATCCGCACTTCTTTGACAGGAATGCCATATGGCGTGAGGAATTTGGCAATGGTCTGCGCATTGATATCTCGGGTACGCCCGGATAGCAGCTCATCACCGATCAGACAGATCGCGGCGGTCGGCAAACTGGTCATTTGCTGTGCCTAAAGCAAAGCCTTCCCGGAAGGCAAACAGAATCAGGCCCTATTACAGCCCTTCCGGTGCCTGATTAGAGAGTCATCTCTGTTTCCGGGCCGCTCCGTTTGGCTCTAAGGAACCGACCATGGCTGAGTTTCAAGATGATCCCCTCGCTCCTGCACAGACACAGAGTGCGGCATATGCCGTCCCCACTCGGACGAAGTTCAAGCGAATCGGCGTGGCGAGTTTCCTGTGCGGGATCGGCGCCTGTTTTTCTGTGGCGCTGATCGGTGTGATTCTGCTTTTTCTCGGCTTCCAGATTGCCGACCTGCTCGGGTCTGATGCCGGAATCGCTTTCGGCGAGAGCGGATTGCGCCAAGGGATCGCCATGGCTGTTTTGATGGCGGCAATGAACTGGTATTTCGGCTATTTCACCATACCGGCAGCCGCGATTGTTCTGGTCTTGTCGCTGGGTCGTTTTCCCCGCCGGGGCATTACGCATGCCGCGCCATATTATCGATGGGGCGCCATATGGGGTGCTGTTCTCGTGGGCGCGACGACCGGAATCGCCTCCTACTTTATTCCGAGTGATGAACGAGAAGCGGCCGCTTTTGGCGCGTTTCTGACCGGCGCCGCCATTGGGGCCGTTGCCGGTCTTGTGTGCGGTGCAATCTTCCGAGGGATTGTCCGCCCCGCCGAACAGGTTCGCCAGATTCAGGTCGACGTGTTCTGATCCTTGACCCGTCGATCAAATCCTCCCACCTGAACCGACATGGCAAAACCGGACATTCAGATTTGGACTGACGGCGCATGTAGCGGTAATCCCGGCCCGGGCGGCTGGGGTGCTTTGCTTGTGGCAGGAAAGAACCGCAAGGAAATCCATGGCGGTGAACCCGATACCACCAATAACCGTATGGAACTGATGGCGGCGATTGAAGCGCTGAATGCACTGAAGAAACCCAGTCTCGTGACGCTGCACACGGACAGCACGTATGTCAAAGACGGCCTGACCAAGTGGATTCATGGCTGGAAACGCAATGGCTGGAAAACCGCCGCGAAGAAACCGGTCAAGAACAAGGACCTCTGGCAAGCGCTTGAGGCAGCCTGCGATCGTCACGAGATCAAGTGGGTCTGGGTCAAAGGCCATGCCGGTGATGAAGGCAACGAAAGAGCCGATGAGCTGGCGCGCCTCGGCGCTGAACAGGCACGCGGATGACGCGAATGTGAGGCCCGACCCGTGGCTTGCATGATAAGACGCTGTCCTGATTAACCAGGAGTCATTCCATGCGATCGTTTCTCGCCGCAACTGCCGCCATTCTCGTCTCCGCCTGCAGCCAGGCCAGTGTTCCCGCTTCAGAACGTGCGGTGGTCACCGCGCCTGCCGAAGATGCCCGAGTCCTCGCTGTCTTGAGTTACGCCGACTGGTGCGGCAGCTGCAAAGCGCTCGACCCAAAAGTGCAAGCCGTTCAGGCGGCCAACACGTTCGAGGGAGTCGAATTTGCCACAATCGATTACACCTCTCGAAATGCCGACGCCTTCTTTGCGGACGCTGAAACGCTGGGCGTCGGTGATACCATGCGTTCCACCTTTGGTGACAAGATCAAGACCGGCCGCCTGTATCTGATAAATCTCGACTCTGGCGAAGTGATCTCCACGATAGACAAGTCCATGGACGAAGCCGCGATCAAGACCGCCATCACGGACGCCGTCGCTCAATCATAAATTTTTTTCTGACCTCGGTCAGAAACCCTTCCCTTCAATCGTCTTGTTGACAGATCCGGCAATCACGCAGGATCTTCATTCCAAACCTCTGAAGGGGGGATTTTTATGCCCAAGTTTGTTCTAATGCTGCCGCACGCGCGGGACCGCTACACCAACATTCCAGAGCCCGAATTCATGGATCTCATGAAGGACTATATCGGCTGGGTCGAGGACATGGTCGCACAAGGCAAGTATGTCAGCGGCGAAAAGCTCAATGCTGATGCCGGAAAAATCGTTACCAACAAGTCCGGCTCGATTGAGGTTCATGATGGGCCGTTCGCCGAAGTCGCTGAAATTCTCGGTGGATACATGGTGATCAACGCTGCGGACTATGACGAAGCCGTAGAGATCGCCCGGTCTCACCCGCACATGACGCATAATGAAACGATCATCATACGTCAGACTGATCCCGCGGCTGATGATTGATGACGGAACAAGACCGTATTCGCAGATTGCTCGACGAGACGGTCCGTCGAGAACGAGGCTGGCTCATCTCCAGTCTCGTTGCCCGGCTGGGGCCAGCACAAGTCGACCTCGCCGAGGATGTTGCGCAGGATGCGATCCTGAAAGCCCTGTCGACCTGGCCCTATAAAGGCATTCCGGACAGTCCCCGCGCTTGGCTGAGACGCGTGGCGGGGAATGCTGCAATAGACCGCGTGCGGCGCTCTGTCCGTGAGCTGGGTCTGGACGAGACATGGGAATTCACCGCGCCTGAAGAGGACATAATCACCCCATCGCTCAGCGATCCTGAGCTGGATTTGATCGTGCTCTGTTGCGACCCACAGCTCGCGCCGCAGGATCAATTGGTTCTGGCACTGAAGACCGTCAGCGGCTTTACCGCGGCTGAGACCGCGGCGCTCTTGTTCTTGAAAGAAGATACGCTGTCACAACGTCTGGCCCGAGCGAAGCGGAGATTGCGACAGCAAACAGGGGAATTAGCGCGCTTTCCCACGCGATTCGCGCTGGCCCAACGCCTGCCTTTGCTTCTGCGAGTCATCTATCTGATGTTCACCTGGGGCTATCTTCCGCGGCGAGGCGAGGACCTGACACGGACCGACCTCTGCCAGGAGGCCATTCGGCTTTCTGAAGGATTGATGGCGCGTGTGTCGGACACAACACCTGGACATCATGCCTTGCACGCCCTGCTCCTGTTCCAATCAGCGCGACTGCCCGCCCGGTTCGACAAAAGCGGACGCCTGGTCACGCTGGAACTTCAGGACCGGAGTCGCTGGGATCACAAGATGATCGAGGCAGGATTCGGTCAGCTCGGCGCCGCCCAAAACAGTCCGGAGCTAACGCGGTATCATTTCGAAGCCGGGATCGCCGCCGTGCATGCTCGCGCCGAGTGCTGGGAAAAAACGGATTGGCCAGCCATCGAGCGCCTATACGAACTGTTGAGCGATCAATCTGCGTCGCCGGCAATCGCCGTGAACTGGGCGGTGAGTCTGATTATGCTTGGGAAACTGGAGAAAGCAGAGACGATGCTGTCCGCGCTTGCCGAAAACCCATTTGTGCAAACTTTCACTGGCTGGCACCTCGCCAGACACAGGCTAGCCGACGCACGCGGTGACAAGACAACCGCACAGACCGCGTTGAAAGCCGCGCGAGATTGCATGAATTCCGACGTGGTCGCGGCCCATATAGAGGCCCAGATCAACCTGCCTGCGACGGGCGCCTAATCCTTAAACCGGCCATCCTGAATGATGGCGTCATAATCGGCCTGGATCTGCGCGTACTTCATGTCGATCCCGATCTTCATCATCTCATGCGTGAAGATGTACAGGCGGTCGGCCTCGACACAATCGGCAACCCAATTGGCGACCGCATCCGGATCCAATCCGCCTTTGATGACCGCGTCCATTTCCTGGAATTGCGGATCCTGCTTGGCTTCCTCGACCGAGATTTCGCTGGACGGACGCCCGAACCCGGTCGTGTGGATGTTGGTGCGCACCCAGCCCGGGCAAAGCACGCTGACTCCGATCTTGTGAGGCATGAGCTCGGCTTTCAAGCTTTCGGAATATCCCACCACAGCATATTTGGTGGCATTGTATGGTCCCATTCCGCCAGGAGCGACATGCCCCGCCATGGAGGCAGTGTTTACGAAATGACCGCCCTCACCGTGCGCCTGGATCAAAGGCGTGAACACTTCCACGCCGTGAACAACGCCCATAAGATTGATATCGACAATCCAGCGCCAGTCCTGAAGAGGAATTTCTCCCGGCTGTCCGCCTAGCCCTACGCCGGCATTATTGGCGACGATGTGGACCTTGCCGAAATGATCGATCGTCGCCTGGGCGGCTTTTTCAATCTCTGACGCATCAGCCACGTCGCACACCACCGATGCCACCTGATTGGTCTCTGAGGACAATTCGGCTACGGCCTGTTCGAGGCCTTCGGCGTCACGATCTGCCAGCATGACGCTAGCGCCCCGCTGCAGGAAGATCCGGGCCATGGATTTGCCCAGACCGCTGGCTCCTCCGGTGACAAAGGCCACGCGGCCCGCAATATCGCTCATCTTTTTATTCCTCCAATAGAACGAACGGCCCGCCGGAACACCGACGGGCCGCCCTGACTAGCGGGCCGCGCGATTTATGCGCTGACCGTACCTTTCATGAAGCCTGCGAGGCGCTCATTGATGATCTGATCGGCCTCAGCCATGATCCGGTCGATCAGCTCCTTACACGTCGGGATGTCATAGATCAGACCGGCGACCATACCGCAGGACCAGGCCCCGGCATCCATGTCACCCTCCATCATGATCTTCGGATAAACCCCGGCCACTTCGCCGATAATATCTTCGAACTTGAGGTCCGCGCCGAGCGCTTTTTCCTTCTCGAGCAGGCGCTCGACCGCCTCGTTGGTGAGGACGCGCTCTGTATTGCGCAGAGGGCGCATGACGAGGCGTGTGTCGAGCTCAGATGCCGCGACAATCGCCTGCTTCACATTTTCATGCACCGGCGCTTCCTTCGTCGCGATGAAACGGGTGCCCATGTTCATGCCTTGTGCCCCCATGGCAAGAGACGCCACGAGCGAACGACCATCGGCCTGCCCACCGGAAGAGACGAATGGAATATCCAGCTCATCCGCCGCGCGCGGCAGCAGGATCATGTTCGGCACATCGTCTTCGCCTGGGTGACCACCGCACTCAAACCCATCGACCGAAACGGCATCACAGCCAATGTCTTGAGCTTTCAAGGAGTGGCGCACGGACGTGCACTTGTGGATGACCCTGATGCCGGCGTCCTTGAGATGAGGAAGGACCTGCTCCGGGTTACGACCCGCAGTTTCCACGACTTTCACGCCGCCATCGATAATCGCCTTGACGATGGCTGGATAATCCGGCGGGTTCAACGTCGGCAGAAACGTAATGTTCACCCCGAACGGCTTGTCGGTCATGTCCTTGCATTTAGCGATCTCGTTGGCGAGATCCTGCGGTGTCTTCTGGGTCAGGCCGGTAATGATCCCTAGCCCGCCAGCATTGGAGACAGCTGCAGCCATTTCAGCAAAGCCGACAAAGTGCATACCCCCCTGAATAATCGGGTGCTCAATGCCAAACATCTCGGTAATGGCGGTTTTCATGAGATGATCCTCCTTGTTCGGCGCTACAATGTCCCTCAAACTGACGCGAAACAAGTCTGACCTAGGGAGAGCTGGATGGGGCTGAAACTCTTTTTGCACGGCGTTCCGGATACGCCCGCCATGTGGGATCCGCTGATCGGTGAACTCGGGCTCGATCAGACCGAGTTTCGCGCGCCTGCCATGCCGGGCTTTCTCGAGCCGCTGCCGAACGGTTTTGATGCGAGTAAGGAAGCTTATGTCGACTGGTATATCGGCCAGATCGAGAGCGCCCATTCAGAGCGCGGTCCAGTTGATCTGGTCGGGCATGACTGGGGCGCTCTCATCACCGTTCGGGTGGCAAGCTTGCGCCCGGATCTCGTCCGCACCTGGTGCGTCGCCAATGCGCTCCCGCACCCTGAATATAAATGGCACCGAATGGCCCGAATGTGGCAGACGCCAGTCCTCGGCGAACTCATCACCGCGGTGACGCGGAAAGAAGCCTTGTGTAAGGCCCTGCACGCGGCGGGCGTTCCTGCCGACCTCGCCTCCAGGGAAGCCAGTCACTGGTCACCGCATATGCGTGAGGCGATATTGAAACTGTATCGTTCTGCCAAGACGACTGGCAGCGAATGGTGGGAAGATACCCAGAACCTACCTGAACGCGGCCTGGTGTTCTGGGGGGCAGATGACCCCTATGTACCAACCTGGGTTGCAGAGAAATTCTGTGCCCATACAGGCGCGTCGCTCGAGATACAGGAGGGTACGGGACACTGGTCGATCATTGAACGCGCCGATGTGCTGGCGAACCTGCTCAAGTCGCACTGGGCTTAAGTCTCAAACCCCGCCAGGAAGGCAGATACATTGGCACCAAGCGCGTTCACCGCATAACCACCTTCCATGCAAATCAGCGTGGGCAGTCCTGCCGACGCGATCCGGCGCGCCATGGCGGTATAGTCCGCTGTTTCGATCTCAAAGAAGCTGATCGGATCACCGGCATATGTGTCGGCGCCATAGGGCACGATTAGCAAATCTGGGCCGAACTCAACGACACGATCCAGCGCCTGCATCAGGCACCGCTCATAATCCGCCCAGATCGTTCCGCGCGGCATTGGAAGATTGAGGTTTGCGCCTGCACCGGGCCCCTCACCGGCTTCGTCAGCGTGCCCCCAATAGAAAGGATAATCCGTCCTGGGGTCGGCATGCAGAGAGATCGTCAAAACATCCCCGCGATCGTAAAAAATGTCCTGCGTGCCGTTGCCGTGATGATAATCGACATCGAGCACCGCGACCTTTGATGCACCATTGGCTAAGGCGTGCTGCGCCGCGATCGCAACATTGTTGAGATAAGAGTAGCCGCCCATATAGTCCCTGCCGGCATGGTGGCCCGGAGGTCGGCAAAACGCGAAGGTTGGCAGGCGCTTGCCCATGACCCGATCAAGCGCCGTCAGCGCCGTCTGGGCATTCCAATACACCGCCTCCCACGTACCTTCAGCAACTGGCGTTCCACAATCATAAGCATACTGGCCGAGCTCTGCATCTATACGGCTGAGCGTCAGCGGCCGACGTCCGCGCACAGGGAAGACATAAGGAAAGGCGTCTCCCGGACGGCCGGCGGCGACCCAATCGGCGTGTGCGCGCTTCAGGAATTCGATATAGGCCGGGTCATGCACGGCCTGGATTGGATCCAGTCCGAAATCGCGTGATGTGTCCAGATCGGTCAGAGCCGTCTTTATTGAAGCGACACGCGCCTGCGACTCTGCGTGCTGGACCATTTCGCCATTCTGAAGCTCGTGCGTCGGGGCATGACGCGATTGAGCCTCGGCATAATACGCTTTCATCCTACCCCTCGTGCAATATCAGTCCGGCGTCCCCGTCAGCGCCGGTAAAATTGGCACCACGCGGGTTTCCATAAATTCGCGCTCGTAGGCTTCTTCTGGCGCCTCCCGAACGGCTGCATCAAGCGCCTCAGCGTCTGCCCCCACGAGGATTCGCCAGCGTTCATCGCGAACACCTTGAAGGATGATTCGGGCCGCCTCTTCAGGGTTTAGACCATTGTCGCGAAAGGCCTCGCCGCGGGTTTGAGCATCGACGTCATTATCGAGGTCGCCAGCCGGAATATCTTCCTGAGCCAGGTCGCCGAACTCACGCACTGTATTGAGTGCGATGTTGGTGCCGATATGACCTGGCATGACCACGCTGGCCTTCAGGTGTGGCGCATTGTTTCGAAAATCATTGACCAGCGCTTCAGTAAAACCCTTCACGGCAAATTTTGCCGCCGAATAGGCCGTATGAGAGGTGTCAGGCCCTAGGCTCGCCCAGAAGCCATTGACGGAGCTGACATTGATCATGTGCCCCTCATCCGCGCGCATCAGGGCCGGCAGGAATGCCCGCGCACTATAGTAGACCCCATACCAGCAGACCCCAAATGTGCGCTCCCAGACATCGCGCGGCGTATTGATCATGCTGCCACCGCCTGCAATCCCGGCATTGTTGAACAGCAGATGGATGTGATCCGTCTCATGCCGTTCAAGTGTATCGTCACGAAACGCCTCGAGCTGCGCTTTCATGGCGACATCTGCGAGAAATCCCGTCACGCGTACACCTTGTGGCGCGTCCTGCAGGGCGAGTTCACAGCTTTCATCCATGTCTTCCTGCGAGATATCGCAGATGGCGACGCTGCAGCCCTCGGCCGCCAATTGCCGCGTCAACGCCCGCCCAATACCGGTCCCCCCGCCGGTAATCACGGCGAGCTTCCCGCTAAAATCTTGCATCTGACAACCTCCCAGCCTTTGTGTCTCGTTTTTTAAGACAGCCTAGGGGCGACGCAGCGCTTGGCAATGGAGTCGTTGGGGCAAGAAAAGGATCAGTCCACCGTGATCGCGGTCCGCGCAATCACCCGCTTATTGTCCAGGACATAGCGTAACTCATAAGTGCCTGGCTCCGACGGAGCTTTGAGCAAGACCGGATTACCTTCGCGCGTATAGGCATAATCGCCATAGCGCGTGTCGGCCGCGTCAGGCGCGACGATAGTGATCCAGTCATTGTGATTGCCTGGCCCACTCCAATCGACACTGAAGCTTTGCTGGCGGGTGACCGAGGCCGGGCCGGACACGCTGGCATCGGCATCTTCAACCACAATCTCTTTGCGGCCAATCACACGTCGCCCATCCAGCACATAACGCAGCTCATAAGTGCCCGGCTCGACCGGCATCTTGATCGAAGCGGGCGATCCATTGCGGGCATACTCATAGTCCGTATAGCGGTTCTCCGCGGCATCGGGGGCGGCCACCGTCAGCCAGTCATCCTTATTGGCGATCCCATCAAATCCGACCTCGACTGCGTTGCCGACCACAGCGTTATCGACGGCCACCAGCGGCACGGTGCGGTCGGTGACTTGCATCTCCTTTACGGCCAGAACCTTGCGGCCATTCTGGACATAACGCAGCTCCCAATTGCCCGGCTCGAGCGGCATGCGCAAGGTCAGCACATCGCCTTCGCGCGTATAGGCATAGTCAGTATAGCGATTGGCAGCCTCACCTGGCCGAACAATGGTCAGCCAGTCATTCTGGCCCGCCGGTCCCGTCCAGCCGATTTGATGATAGGTGCCGACCTCGACTGTATCAGGCGCATCCATGGACGCTTCCACCGCCGTCACAGTGAGCGCCCGGCGCGCGATCACTTCCTGTCCGGCCTGCACATAGCGCAGTTCATACTCGCCTGGCTCCAGCGGCGCGCGTAGCTCCAATACCTCGCCTTCACGGGTATAGGCATAATCAGTATAAGCCCGGTCCGCTGCATCCGGCGCGACCACGGTCACCCAGTCATCATTATAGCCGGGGCCGTCCCAGCCGACATTGAACATGGCGCCGGCTGCAACCGTGTCCGGCGCGTCCATACTGGCGCCCACCGGCGTGGCTTCAATCTGCATGCTTGCCAGAACACGAGCCGGGCGACCGAGCACATAGCGTAGCTCGTATGTGCCAGGCTCTGATGGCATGCGCAGCTCCAGCGGATTGCCGCCCTGCTCGACATATTTATAGGTCTTGTAGGAGCTCGGGCTGCCATCGATTTGCGTGATGGTGATCCAGTCGCTTTGGCGTTCCGGCCCGGTCCAGTAAACGACCAGATCCGAACTGACCGGCGCTGCCCCCTCCGGCTCGGTGCGCAAGGTGGCTTCGAAAGTCTGTTCCAACGCGATGGTGACCGTTTTCTCGATCGATTGCGCCACCTGGACGGTTTCAGCGGACCCACTCAATCCGCGTTCGGGCCACTCGACGAAAACGTCATAGACCCCGGGGGCAACCTCAATCTCACTCCGGCCTGCATCGCTGACGTTGAAGACCTCCTCGCCGCCACCGGACTGGGCGATGCGCCAGGTGAGGCCTGCCTCAATCTCCGGTCCCTGGGCGAGATCCGTGGCGCGCAGCACCATGCGGGTCTCGGTGATCGGGTCCTGGACCGGCACCTCCGCCACAGTCTGTTCCAGCGCGCTGGACAGCTCCTCTGCACTGGAGGCGTTGAGGTAGGTTCCACCGGTATTGTCCGCCAGGCATTGCAACTGCTCCTGATCGGCCTGCTCGACGACATCAAAACCAATCACGTGGGCGGTAAAATCCACACCGGCTTGCTCCAGCGCATTGCCGACCGCGCACGGGTCAAGGTCGCACGTTTCGCGGCCATCGCTAACCAGAATGACGGTCGCCTTGTTCTCGGTATATCTAAGCTGTTCGGCCGCGAACTGGACCGATGCGCTGAGCGGTGTCTTGCCTTTTGGATTGATGGCGTTGACGGCGCTGCGGACTGCATCGCGATCCGTCCCGACCGTGACGACTTCCTCGATATCGGAGCAATCGCCCTTGCGATTATGACCATAAGCCACGAGTCCAAGGCGCTGGTCGCCCGGCAGGTCATCGATCACCTGCCCGACTACGGAGCGAGCAATGGTGATCTTTGCCTCGCCCTCAATCTGGCCCCACATCGAGCCGGAGCCGTCCAGAACCAGAATGACATCCTGTTCTTCAGCCTGCGCCAGCGGCGCTGCGGTAAGGCCGACAAGGCCAAGTGTGGTGAGTAGCGCGCGGGCGGCGCGGTGTGAGTGTCCCATATGCGTCCCCTTTGTTTCGTCCCCTTTTGTTTCATCCCCTTGGTTACGTCCCCTTGGTTACGTCCCCTTTGGTCATGGAGGCACGCCTGCCTTCCGTCCGCGCACTATGCCACTTATGGTTAATTTGCGCAAAGCGATCCCGCGCCTAACGCGCATTGTTGGGTCGAAGATCCGGGTCTATTGTAACCGCATGCACAGTCTCAACCTGAACGCTCCGGAGTTTAAACAAGCGCCGCACACTCTATTGACCCAGGCGCGCGAGGCGGGGCCATTTGCGCTAGTAAAGGTCCCGTTATTTGGCCCCATCCGGTCAGCGCTGACCCATGAAGCTGCTCAGACCGTACTGAAAGACGCCGAGCAGTTCGCGGTCAATGCGCGCAATGCCGGACATCGCAAACCGTTCGGGCTTCCATTCATGCCCAAGTCTTTTCGATTGCTGGCGGAAAATATCTTGGCATTAGATGATCCCGATCATCAACGCATTCGCCGTCTGGCTGACACGCCGTTTCGACGGGCGGCGATCGAAACGCGGCGAGACAGCGTCGCCGTACTGGTCGACGCGCTTCTCGATCGTGTCGCCGATCAACGCGAATCCGAGATTGACCTGACCGAAGCCATTTTCAGGCCTCTGCCTGTCCAGGTCATCACGCATTTGCTGGGCATGACCGATGCCGCGAAAGAACGGCTGATCACCATCATGTCCGGCTTTACCAGCTCGTCGTCCACTTTGGGAATACTGCGCGCACTCTCCGGCATGGGGGGTGTGATCAAACAATTGCGAGCTGAAATCGAATCCGCCCGACGCGATCCGCGCCCGGGCCTGCTCAGCGAACTGATCGAGGCCGAAGCCGAAGGCGGCAAAATGAGTGAAGACGAACTGGTTTCGCTTGTGCTCGTCCTGTTCGTCGCGGGCCACGAAACCACGACCAATCTGCTCTCAGCCGGCCTGTACGATCTGCAGACTCAGCCAGGCGCATGGCAGTCGGCCAGAACGCTTGACGCAGACGGATGGCGTGTCGCGGTGGACGAATTGATGCGCTTCTCCGTGCCGGTGCACATGACCAAGCCGCGCTTTGTCATCCACGATACCGAGATAGCGGGAGAGGCTTTCAAACGCGGCGACAAAGTTATGGCAGTGCTCGGGGCGGCCAATCTGGATCCAGCCGTGTTCGACCAACCGCTCACGCTGGATCTGGCGCGCCGACCAAACCGTCATATGGGATGGGGCGGTGGACCCCATATTTGTCTCGGCCTGCATATGGCCAAGATGGAGACGGAAGTCACGCTGTCAAAGATCGCCGAACGATGGCCGAATCTCGCGCTGGGAGCGGATCTGAAATGGTCGAAACGGCTCGGCGTGCGCGGGCTTGAAAAAATGCCGGTGCGCCTGACCGGGTGACCCCATTCCTAAGGTTGTACGCAAGAAAAAACCCGGCCAGACCGACCGGGTTTTCCATTCGAATTCGGAGCTTTATCGCCGACTATTCTTCCATCGCCTCAAGCTCGGCCTCGTGGCGCGCACGATCGGCTGCGCCGCGGGCATCCTCGTCGCGATCAACCAGTTCGATGACAGCGCGCGGGGCATTGTCACCGTGACGGAAGCCAGCTTTCAGAACGCGGGTATAGCCACCGTCGCGATCCTTGTAGCGCTCGCCGAAAACCTCAAAGAGCTTCTTCACCGCCGCTTCATTACGAACCTTGGAAACCGCCTGACGACGCGCGTGCAGGTCGCCGCGCTTGGCCAGCGTGATCAGCTTGTCCATGAACGGCTTCATCTCTTTCGCCTTGGGCAGAGTGGTAACAATCTGCTCATGCTCGATCAGAGAGGCTGCCATATTGGCAAACATCGCTTTGCGGTGTGAAGCCGTGCGGTTCAGCTTCCGATGGGCCATGCCGTGACGCATTGTAGTCTCCTTGTCTGCCCTCTCGGGCATACACTCCTAAAGGTGGTCGTCGTACTTTTTAGCGAGGGCTTCAATATCCTCAGGCGGCCAGTCTGGCACATCCATACCGAGGTGAAGGCCCATGCCGGCCAGTACTTCTTTGATTTCGTTCAGCGACTTGCGACCGAAGTTCGGGGTGCGGAGCATTTCCGCTTCGGACTTCTGGATCAGGTCGCCAATGTAAACAATATTGTCGTTCTTCAGGCAGTTCGCCGAACGGACAGACAGTTCCAACTCGTCGACTTTCTTGAGCAGCACCGGGTTGAAGCCCAGGTCGCTCTCTTCGGTCTGGCTCGAGCTTTCAGACTCTGGTTCATCGAAGGTGATGAAGAGCTGCAATTGGTCCTGCATGATGCGAGCGGCATAGGCCACCGCATCTTCCGGCGTGATAGAGCCATCAGTCTCAACCGTCAGGGTCAGCTTGTCATAGTCCAGAACCGTTCCTTCACGGGTGTCCTCGACCTGATAGCCAACACGGCGAACCGGTGAGTAGATCGCGTCGACAGGGATGAAACCGATTGGCGCATCTTCTGGACGGTTCTCGGTGGCTGGAACATAGCCTTTGCCGGTCGCAATGGTGAATTCCATGTGCAGATTGGCGCCGTCGTCCAGCGTACAGATCACGTGATCAGGGTTCAGGATTTTGACGTCGCCCGGGGTCTCGATCTGACCGGCTTTGACTTCACCCTTGCCGGACGCCTTGAGGATCATGCGTTTCGGAGAGTCCGAAACCATGTCGACGGCAACCTGCTTCAGATTGAGGATGATTGTGGTGACATCTTCACGCACGCCCTGGATGGACGAAAACTCATGTACAACGCCGTCAATCTGAACGCCCGTAATTGCGGCGCCTTGCAGAGACGAAAGCAGAATGCGACGCAGCGCATTGCCCAGAGTCGTGCCGAAACCGCGTTCCAGCGGCTCAACAACAAGCTTGGCGACGCGGCTTGGATCGCGACCCGCTTCAACAACCGGACGGTTGGGACGGATCAGGGCTTTCCAGTTGCGGTCGTTGACGACCATTTCTTCGGCTTCGGTCATGCTCAGCCTTTCCGTAAATTCAGTTCAAACAGACTATACGCGGCGACGCTTTGGGGGGCGGCAGCCATTGTGCGGGATTGGCGTGGTGTCGCGGATCGCGGTCACGGTCAGGCCAGCAGCCTGCAGTGCCCGAAGCGCGCTTTCACGACCTGAGCCTGGTCCCCGAACATTCACTTCAACCGTCTGCATGCCATGCTCCATGGCTTTCTTTGCAGCGTCCTCAGCCGCGACCTGCGCCGCATATGGTGTGGACTTACGAGAACCTTTAAACCCCATCGCGCCGGCGGAAGACCAAGAAATGGCATTTCCTTGCGCGTCTGAGATGGTGATCATCGTATTGTTGAAGCTGGAATTAACATGCACAACGCCGGAAGTGATATTCTTCCGGGCGCGGCGTGCTACGCGTGTTGTCTGGCGGGCCATCTCTCGAGGATCCTATTTCTTCTTGCCGGCAATCGGCTTGGCAGGACCTTTACGGGTCCGCGCGTTGGTGTGCGTGCGCTGACCACGAACCGGCAGGCGCTTACGATGACGCAGACCGCGATAGCAGCCCAAATCCATCAGACGCTTGATGTTCATCGAAACTTCACGGCGAAGGTCACCTTCCACCATGTAATCGCTGTCGATGGTCTCGCGAATTTTGATAACTTCTGCATCCGACAGATCCGCCACGCGGCGCTCTGGAGTGATGCCGATCTTTTCACAGATCTCGTCGGCTTTGGCCGGGCCAATGCCATGAATGTAGCGCAGCGCGATTGGAACGCGCTTGTTCGTCGGTATATTGACGCCTGCAATACGGGCCAAAGCCAGTCTCCTAATAGTTCAAAAAGAAAGCCGCAGTTCGCACAGCAAAAACACCGCTGCACGCTTGCAGACTCATCCTCTTAACGAAGTGCGTCGTTATAGACGCAACAAATGGTACGTCAACCACTGATTCAGCGGTTCACGCAGTCTCAAACAGCCTCTTTCAAAGCCGCCTCAATTCCAGCGCTAACCTCATCGATTGCAGCCATGCCGTCAACCTCTCTGAGGATACCGCGTTCAGCATAAATCGGCACCAGTGGAGCCGTGTCAGCATTATACTTCTCCAGCCGAACAGAGAAGGTCGCCGGATTGTCATCCTTGCGGCCCTGCTCTTCAAAGCGCTTGGTCACACGGGCCAGCAGCGCTTCTTCATCGACCACGAGACGGATCACGCAATCCACCGCTTCGCCGCGATTCTTCAGCAGCTCGTCGAGCGCTTCAGCCTGGCCCACGGTGCGCGGGAAGCCATCATAGATGAATCCAGGTGCGCCCTTATTCATGTCGAGCTGTTCGTCGATCAGCGCGATCACGATTTCATCAGAGACCAGCGCCCCTGATTCGAGAATCGATTTGACCTTGTTTCCGAGCTCAGATCCCGACGCGACAGCGGCGCGCAGCATGTCACCGGTAGAGAGCTGGATGAAGCCGCGTTCTGCGACAAGTTTCTTGGCCTGCGTGCCTTTGCCAGCCGCCGGCGGTCCAAACAGGATCAGGTTCATTTCTTACGCTTGCCTCCCAGCCGCGATTTCTTGATCAAACCCTCATATTGGTGGGCGATCAAGTGAGATTGAATCTGTGTCACCGTATCCATCGTCACCGAAACCACAATGAGCAAGCTTGTCCCACCAATGTAGAACGGGATGCCCGGGACATAGCGGCGCAGGATTTCTGGCATCAAACAGACAAAGACCAGATAAATCGCGCCGATTGTGGTGAGTCGAGTCAGCACATAATCGAAGTAGGCAGCGGTGTTTCGACCCGGACGGATGCCCGGCACGAACCCGCCATACTTGCGCAGATTGTCAGCCGTCTCTTCCGGATTGAACATGATCGAGGTGTAGAAGAACGTGAAGAAGGCCACGAGCACACCATAGGTGATGATATAGGTCCAGCTGCCCGGCGAGAAGTTCGTTGCGATCCAGGCCAGAACACCGCCATCGGCGGCGCCTTGTGTGGCGGCGGCGGTATCGCCACTCATGAACCCAACCGCGGTCAGCGGCAGCATCAGAATCGCGATCGCGAAGATGGGCGGGATCACGCCAGACGTGTTCAGCTTCAGTGGCATGAACGAGCTTTGTCCCTGTGCCGCCTGATTGGCCGCTTGCTGGCGCTTCGGGTACTGGATCAGGACCCGGCGCTGCGAACGCTCAATGAACACGATGAAGACGGTCAGCGCGATGACCAGAGCCGCGACGCCAAGGACAAACACGACGTTCACGCCCTGCTCTCGCGAGCCGCTGAACAGGTTGAAGATGGCGCGTGGCATCTCGGCGATAATGCCCGCAAAGATGATCAGTGAGATCCCGTTGCCGACGCCGCGGGCCGTGATCTGCTCACCCATCCACATCAGGAACATTGTACCGCCGGTAAATGTGGTCACAGCTGTGAGCACAAAGAACCATTGCGGCATTGTGTCATAAGCCGCGCCTGACAGCCCCATTGAGATGCCGAAGCTCTGCACAACAGCAAACGCCAGTGTCAGATAGCGCGTATATTGGTTGATCTGCTTACGGCCTGCCTCACCCTCTTTCTTCAGCTTCTCCAGCGACGGCACCGAAGAGGTCATCATCTGGATGATGATCGAGGCGGTAATGTAAGGCATCACGTTGAGCGCGAAGATACTCATTCGCTCGATCGCGCCACCAGCGAACATGTTCATATTGCCGAGCATGCCGCCTTCCTGGCTGGCGAAAAGCTGAGCAAATTGGTCCGGGTCGATGCCGGGCAGCGGGATATAGGTCCCGAGCCGGTACAGGAACAGCACAAACAGGGTGAACAGGATACGGTTCTGAAGATCTTTCGCCTTGGCGAAGGATCCGAAATTCATGTTCCGTGCGAGTTGTTCAGCAGCAGTGGCCAAGGGGGACTCCTTCTCCCGGAAACGCGTTCGCCGCCAAGATTGGCGGCGAAAGCTGATTTGTGAAGACGTTTAGTGGAAAAAGCTAGAGGATTATTCTGCTTTTTCTGTCCCGACAGGTCCGGTCAAAGTGACCTTTCCGCCAGCCTTCTCGATCGCTTCTACCGCAGCTTTGGAGGCGCCAGTGACCGTGATGTTGACCTTCTTAGGGGCCTCACCCTTGGCCAACAGACGCACACCGTCCTTGACGCGGCGAATAACACCGCTGGCGACGAGCACTTCTTCCGTGATCTCTTTCTTGACGTCCAGCTTGCCAGCTTCGATCGCTTTTGACAGCAGACCGAGGTTCAGCCAGGCATGGTTCTTCGAGTTGCGGGCCGTGAAGCCGCGCTTTGGCAGACGCATGTAAATCGGCATCTGACCGCCCTCGAAGCCATTAATGGCCACACCGGAACGTGATTTCTGACCTTTGACCCCGCGGCCACCGGTCTTGCCTTTGCCAGAGCCCACGCCGCGACCGATACGGTGACGGTTCTTGGTTGACCCTGCTGCAGGAGAGAGTTCGTTGAGTTTCATAGTCTATCCCTCGACGACTTCGACAAGGTGCGAGACCTTGTTGATCATGCCGCGAACGGCAGGTGTATCTTCCAGCGTCCGAGTCCGGCCGATCTTGTTCAGACCAAGGCCGACCAGCGTCTGACGCTGATCTGGTGCGCGACGGATCGGGCTACCGGTCTGGCGCACAGTGACAGTGGCTTTTGCTTTTGCCATTGGTCAGATCCTTTTCCTTTAAGCGTCTGCAGCTTCGGCCATGCCGGCTTCAGAAGCGCCATCGGTCCGACGACCGACAATGTCCTGAACCTTCAGACCGCGCTTGGACGCAACCGAACGGGGGCTCGCCTGATTGGTGAGCGCGTTAAATGTGGCGCGAACCATGTTGTATGGGTTGGACGAGCCGATCGACTTGCCAACGACGTCCTGGATGCCCAGCACTTCCATAACGGCACGCATCGGACCACCAGCAATCACGCCGGTACCGGGAGGGGCGGCACGCAGAACCACTTTACCCGCGCCCCAACGGCCGCGGCCATCGTGATGCAGGGTCCGGCCTTCGCGAAGCGGCACGCGAACCATGTTGCGCTTGGCTTCTTCAGTTGCCTTGCGGATCGCTTCAGGGACTTCGCGGGCTTTACCCTTACCGAAGCCTGCGCGGCCCTTCTGATCGCCGACGACGACCAGCGCGGCGAAACCGAAGTTCTTACCGCCCTTAACGGTTTTGGCGACGCGGTTGATACCGACCAGCTTGTCGACGAATTCAGATTGCTCTTCTTCGCGATCCCGGCGGCGTCCGCGGCCTCTGCCTCTTTCTTCTGCCATGGTGGGCCTCCTAGAACTTCAGACCGCCCTCACGGGCGGCGTCTGCCAGGGCTTTCACCCGGCCATGGAACACATAACCGCCGCGATCGAAGACAACGTCTTCAACACCGGCTTTCTTGGCTCGCTCAGCCACCGCCTTGCCGACCTTCTGGGCCGCTTCGATGGTGCTCGTTGATTTCAGGCCCTTGCGAACATCAGCTTCCAGAGTGGAGGCAGATGCCAGCGTAATGCCTTTTTCATCATCGATGATCTGAGCAGAGATATTCTTGCCTGAACGCGCGACAGACAAACGAGCCTTGCCTTCCGCAGTCTTGCGGAGCTTGGCGCGGCTGCGTTGCTGGCGGCGCAGGAATTTTTCGCGTGACGTCAACATGGCTACTTCTTCTTGCCTTCCTTACGGCGGACATATTCGCCTTGGTAACGCACACCCTTGCCCTTGTAGGGCTCTGGGCGGCGATAGTTGCGGATTTCGGCGGCGACCTGACCAACAGTTTGCTTGTCAGCGCCGGAGATTTCGATCTCGGTCGGCTTTGCACATTTGATGTCGATGCCGTCTGGCGCCTTGTAGATGACATCATGGCTGAAGCCGAGCGCCAGCTTGAGGTCCTTGCCCTGCATTTGGGCCCGGTAACCAACGCCGACGAGTTCGAGCGTCTTCTTGAAGCCTTCAGCTGCGCCCTGAACCAGGTTGGCAGCGTTAGAGCGGCTGGTGCCCCAAAGCGTCCGAGCAGATGGATCAAGCGCCTGAGCAAAGGTCATCTTCTTGCGACCCTTCTCATCATTGATGCGAATCTTTTCATTCGCAGCTTTGACGATGTCGTCGCGCGGAGCAATGCGCAGCTCTTCGCCTTCCAGCGCAGCCGAGATCACGTCTGGCAGCTCCATAGAGAGCTCCCCTTTCGGGCCTTTGGCTTTCAAAAGCTGGCCTTCAATCGTGACCGTCGTGCCGGACGGGACAGAAATTGGAAGTTTGCCAATACGTGACATATCAGTTCACCCTTCCCTTAGAATACGCGGCAGAGAATCTCACCGCCCACATTCTCGTTACGCGCAGTGTTGTCAGACATCACGCCTTTCGAGGTGGACAGGATCGAAATCCCGAGACCATTGCGAACCAGAGGAATGTCATTCTTGGAAGAATAGACACGCCGACCTGGCTTCGAGACACGACGGATCTCAGCGATCACCGGCGTACCGTCGAAATATTTCAGTTCAATCTCAATGTGCTTGTGACCGTCTTTCTCGATCTCGGCATAGCCACGAATGTAGCCTTCGCCTTGCAGCACTTCGAGGACTCGCGCCCGCAATTTAGAGGCAGGCGTCACGACTTTGTCCATACCGCGCATTTGAGCGTTACGGATTCGAGTCAGCATATCGCCGAGGGGATCAGAAATCGCCATAATATCCCTCCTTACCAGCTGGACTTTACGAGGCCCGGGATCTTGCCGAGTGAACCAAGCTCACGCAGCGCGATACGGGACATTTTCAGTTTGCGGTAATAACCGCGCGGACGACCGGACACTTCACAACGGTTGCGCACACGGTTGGGCGCAGAGTTGCGAGGAAGCTCAGCCAGTTTCAGGCGCGCCTTGAAGCGCTCTTCCAGTGGCAGATCTTCGTTCAATGCGATCGCTTTAAGCTCTTCACGCTTGGTCGCATACTTTTCGACCAGACGCTTGCGCTTGTCATTCCGCTCAATAGCACTCTTCTTAGCCATCTTCGTCTTTCCTCAGTGCTAGTTCCGGAACGGGAAGCCACACTGCGAGAGCAGGCTCTTGGCTTCTTCGTTCGAGTTGGCGGTGGTACAGACAATGATGTCCATACCGCGAATATCGTCGACATCGTCATAGTTGATCTCTGGGAACACGAGTTGTTCCTTGAGGCCCATGGCGAAGTTGCCGCGACCGTCAAAGCTCTTGCCGTTCAGACCACGGAAGTCTTTCACGCGTGGCAGAGCAATATTGGTCAGACGATCCAGGAATTCGTACATGCGTTCCCGGCGCAGGGTCACCTTACAACCGATCAGCATGTCTTCGCGCAGCTTGAAGCCAGCGATCGACTTGCGTGCCTTGGTTGCGACAGGCTTCTGACCCGCGATCTTCTCCATCTCCGCCAGGGCCGTCTTGATCTTCTTGGAGTCAGCAACAGCTTCGCCAACACCCATATTGATCACGACCTTGTCGATCTTGGGGATCTGCATGTCATTCGTGTAGCCGAACTCTTCCTTGAGCTTGCCACGAATCTGCTCGTCATACTTCTTCTTGAGGCGAGGAGTGTAGTCTTTAGACATCTAGAGCCTCTCCCGAACGTTTGGCATAGCGGAACTTGCGGCCATGCTCATCAGTTTTGAAACCAACCCGTGTCGCCTTGCCGTCACGTGGATCGATCATCGCAACATTCGAAACGTGAATCGGCGCTTCGAATGAGTTGATGCCACCTTGTGGGTTCAGCTGGCTTGGCTTGGTGTGACGCTTGACAACGTTCACGCCGCGCACAACCACACGGTTCTCAGCTGGAATGACTTTCAGCACTTCGCCCTCTGCGCCCTTATTACGGCCAGTGAGAACGATAACGCGGTCACCCTTTTTCACTTTCGCAGCCATAGCTACAGCACCTCCGGCGCCAGTGAGACGATCTTCATGTGGTTCTTGGCGCGCAGTTCGCGAGGAACAGGTCCGAAGATCCGAGTGCCGATCGGCTCATTGTTATTGTTGATCAGGACGGCGGCATTGGTGTCGAACCGAATGGTCGAACCGTCTGCGCGATTAATGTCCTTGGCGACACGAACGACGACAGCACGGCGCACGTCGCCTTTCTTAACGCGGCCGGTCGGAATTGCTTCCTTGACCGAAACCACAATGACATCACCTACAGAAGCGTAACGACGTCCGGCGCCGCCCAGCACTTTGATGCACTGTACGCGGCGGGCACCAGAGTTGTCCGCGACCCGTAGGTTGGACTGCATCTGGATCATGCGTCGCCTCCCTCAGAAGAGATGACTTCCCAACGCTTCAGCTTTGAACGCGGCGGACACTCACGGATTGTGATGGTCTGGCCTTCAACGGCTGCATTGTCTTCATCATGGGCGTGGTAACGCTTAGAGCGACGAACTGTTTTCTTCAGCAGTGGGTGAAGAAAACGACGCTCAACGCGCACGATTGCGGTCTTGTCCTGCTTGGTCGAGACCACTACGCCTTCCATAACACGTCTAGGCATATCTTACTCCTACGCCTCAGCGTCCGCGCGGGCCTGCTCGCGAAGCAGGGTCTGGACGCGAGCGATATCGCGGCGAACGACCTTGATGCGGGCGGTCTTTTCCAACTGACCGGTGGCCTGCTGGAAGCGGAGGTTAAACTGTTCCTTCTTCAGCTGCAGAAGGTCTTCCTTCAGCTGATCGGGGCTCTTCGAACGGAAATCAGAAGCTTTAGCCATGCTTAAATTCCTTCAATCCGGCGGACGATTTTCGTGCGGATTGGCAGCTTTGCTGCACCGAGGCGGAGCGCTTCCAGCGCAACCTCATCCGGAACACCGTCGATTTCAAACAGGATGCGACCAGGCTGAACACGGGCGACCCAACGGTCGACAGAGCCCTTACCTTTACCCATCCGAACTTCGATTGGCTTGGCGGTGACCGGAGTGTCTGGGAAGACACGGATCCACACCTTGCCTTGACGCTTCATCTCACGAGTAACGGCCCGACGAGTTGCCTCGATCTGGCGCGCCGTGACGCGTTCTGGCTCGAGCGCTTTGAGGCCAAAGGATCCGAATGCGATGGAAGATCCACCCTTCGCGTTACCTTTGATACGGCCTTTGAACGCCTTGCGGTATTTTGTACGTTTCGGCTGACGCATCGTTTATGCTCCTGCCTGTGGGCCCGAAGCCGGACCACGCTGATTACCAGAGCGTGCACGCGATTCACCGGACGTTTCCGCACGACGATCACGGGCCATTGGATCATGTTCCATGATCTCGCCCTTATAGATCCAGATCTTGATGCCGATGATACCGTAAGTGGTCAGCGCCTCGGCTGTGCCATAGTCGATATCGGCGCGCAGCGTGTGCAGCGGCACAGATCCTTCGGAATACTGCTCAGTCCGCGCGATCTCAGCACCGCCAAGACGGCCAGAGACCATGATCTTCACACCTTCAGCGCCAAGACGCATGGTGTTCTGGATCGAACGCTTCATGGCGCGGCGGAACGATCCGCGACGCTCAAGCTGGCGCGCAATGTCTTCAGCAACCAAAGTTGCATCAAGCTCAGGCTTGCGGATCTCAACCAGGTTCACACGCACTTCGTCGTCTGTCATGGTTGAAAGCTGACGGCGCAGGCTTTCAATGTCCGCACCCTTCTTACCGATGACCAGACCTGGACGCGCGGTGTGAATGGTGACGAGGCATTTCTTGTGCGGGCGCTCGATGATGATGCGAGAGATACCAGCCTGACCAAGCTTAGACTTGATGTGCTTCTGGATCTTCAGATCTTCATGCAGCAGACGGCCGAAATCTTCGCTGTCGGCATACCAACGGCTGTCCGCCGTACGGTTGATGCCCAGGCGCAGGCCGATCGGATTTACTTTCTGACCCATTATGCGGCCTCCGCTTCTTGTGACGTGTCGCGCAGGACAACTGTCAGCTGCGAGAATGGCTTCATGATGCGAGCCGCACGACCGCGAGCGCGGGCGCGAATACGCTTCATGACAAGGTTCTTACCGACATGCGCTTCCGCCACGACCAGGCTATCGATGTCCAGATCGTGATTGTTCTCCGCATTGGCGACAGCACTCTTCAAAAGCTTGCGAACGTCAGACGCAGCGCGCTTACGAGAGAATTGCATCTCGTCGATCGCTTTCTGCACTGGCAGACCGCGAATTTGCTGCGCCAGCAAGTTCAACTTTTGCGGGCTGGAACGATACATGCGCAGAACAGCGCGTGCTTCGTTTGAGGCCTGCTTAGGAGCATTCTTGGCTTTACCCATGACTATCTCCGCTTCGCTTTCTTATCGGCACCGTGACCGTAATAGGTACGGGTCGGTGCGAACTCACCAAGCTTGTGACCCACCATTTCCTCACTGATGAGGACGGGGACGAACTTGTTGCCATTGTGAACCTGAAAATTCAGACCAACGAATTGTGGCAGGATGGTCGAGCGACGTGACCAGGTCTTGATGACCTCACGACGTTCAGACGCATGCGCCTTCTCAGCCTTCTTCAGGAGGTAGCCGTCGACAAACGGGCCTTTCCAGACGGAACGTGACATTCTCTACGTCTCCCTAGCGTTTCGAGTTACGGCGACGGATGATCAGACGATCCGAAGCCTGCTTGCGGCGAGTTTTTGGCCCGCGTGTTTTCTTACCCCAAGGCGTCACTGGGTGACGGCCACCTGAGGACTTCCCTTCACCACCACCGTGTGGGTGATCCACCGGGTTCATAACCACGCCGCGAACGTGCGGGCGCTTGCCTTTGTGGCGGTTACGGCCGGCTTTACCCATGACTTGGTTCATATTGTCCGGGTTGGACACGGCACCAATCGTGGCAACACACTGATCTGGAACCATGCGCAGCTCGCCAGAGGTCAGCTTGATCTGCGCGTAACCGGAGTCACGCCCAACCAGCTGAGCGTAGCAACCTGCAGAGCGCACCATTTGGGCGCCTTTGAGCGGCTTCATCTCAATGTTGTGAATAATCGTACCAACCGGAATGTTCTTCAGCGGAAGAACGTTGCCCGGCTTGATGTCAGCGGTCTTCGAAGAGATGACCGTGTCCCCCACTGCGAGACGCTGCGGCGCAAGGATGTAAGACAGCTCGCCATCTTCATACTTGATCAGCGCGATAAACGCGGTGCGGTTCGGGTCATATTCCAGACGCTCAACAGTCGCAGGCACATCCCAGCGATTCCGCTTGAAATCGATCTTGCGGTAGAGACGCTTTGCAGCACCGCCTTTGTGGCGCGCTGTCATGCGACCTTTATTGTTACGACCACCGGTCTTGGTCAGACCTTCGGTGAGCATTTTCACCGGACGACCTTTATGCAGCTCCGAGCGGTCAACGAGGACCAGCTGGCGACGACCGGGTGAGGTAGGTTTGTATGTCTTTAAAGCCATCTAAATCTCCTACAGGCCCGTCGTGATGTCGACGGACTGGCCGTCTTTCAGAGTCACGATCGCCTTCTTGAAGTCAGAGCGACGGCCGGGCTTTCCGCGGAAACGCTTGGTCTTGCCCTTCACCAGGATCGTGTTGACCTTGGTAACGTCGACTTTGAACAGGTTCTCAACGGCTTCTTTGATGTCTGGCTTGGTGGCGGTCAGAGGAACACGAAAGATGATCTTGTTCTCTTCAGCGACCAGGGTCGACTTCTCCGTGATGATCGGAGACAGAAGCATGTCATAGTTGTGAGGCTTGATATCAGCCATGGATTAAGCCTCCGCTTTTGCGCCATTGAAGCGCGCATCGATGCTTTCCAGCGCGTCTTTGGTCAGGACCAAAGTCTTGCGGCGAAGCACATCGTAAACATTGAGACCAGCAGCTGGCAGAACGTCCACATTAGGAATGTTCTGAGCGGCCTTGGCGAAATTGGCGTCGAGCTCAGCGCCGCCAATGATCAGCGCATTCGACAGACCAAGCTTGGCCAGCTTTGCAGACAGATCCTTGGTTTTGGCTTCTTTCAGCTCGGCCTTGTCGAGGACCAGGACGGCATCATCCTTGACCTTGGAAGACAGAGCGTGAGCCAGCGCCATTTTGCGGACCTTCTTCGGCAGGCCGTGCGCGTGGCTACGAACGCGAGGTCCGTGCGCAACCGCACCACCGACAAAGATGTTCGCATTCTTAGACCCGTGGCGTGCGCCGCCTGAGCCTTTTTGACGAATGTACTTCTTGGTTGTGACAGACACGTCGCCACGCTCTTGCGTTTTGTGCGTGCCAGCCTGGCGTTTGGCGAGCTGGTAGCGAACCATGCGCTGAATGACGTCGCCGCGGATCTCTTCGATCCCGAACACAGCATCATCAACTGTGGCTTTGCCAGCGGCCTTGCCTTCAAGTGTTTTGACGGAGAGTTCCATTACTCAGCACCCTCTTTCAGGAGTTTCGCGAGAAGCTCTTGGTCGGTTTTGGCGCGCGGCTGACCACCGGCCAGAATGTCTTTCGCCTGACCGACCCAGTCTTCGTTCGCGGCATCTTCAGCAACACCGAGCTCTTCGAGCAGAGCTGTGCGCTCATCATCAGCCATTGCAACGAAACCAGAGAGCGTACCAGCGCCCTTCTCTTTAAGGGCCTCTTCAGTCTTTGGACCGATGCCGTCGACAAGGACAATATTGTCAGCCGCAGTGCCCTCGATCTTAACGTCAGCGGCAGGTGCGTCACCCTTGGCTGGCGCCTTGAAAGAACCCTCAGCTGGCGCGTCCGCGTGAATGTCTTTTTTCACAGCGTCGCGAACTTCAACATAAGAGCCTTCAGCACCCGGGATCGCGCCTTTGACGAGCAGCAGACCGCGCTCAACATCCGTGCGAACGATTTCGAGGTTCTGGACGGTCTTGCGTGCGACACCATAGTGACCGGCCATCTTCTTACCTTTAAAGACGCGGCCTGGGTCTTGGCACTGACCTGTCGATCCGTGCGAACGGTGAGAGATCGACACACCGTGCGAGGCGCGCAGACCACCGAAGTTCCAGCGCTTCATCGCACCGGCAAAACCTTTACCGATGGAAACGCCTGCAACGTCGACTTTTTGACCAGGAACAAAATGGTCGGCCTGAACTTCAGCGCCGACCTCTGGCAGAGCGATGTCAGATTTGACACGGAACTCTGTAACTTTTGCTTTTGGCGCGACACCAGCCTTGGCGAATTGCTCGCGCTGGGCTTTCGCAGTGCGCTTGGCTTTCTTCTCGCCGGCACCCATCACGACAGCGGTGTAGCCGTCGGTGCGCTTGACCTGGCCACCCTTCTTGGTGGTCACGTCGCGCTCGTCTTCGGTGCGCAGGCCGACGACCTGACAGCCGTCAAGCGCCAGAACAGTGACAGGCACGTGGCGGCCTTCTTCACTGAATACGCGTGTCATGCCCAGTTTGCGGGCGAGTACGCCAGAACGTTGAGCTGGAAGCGCCATTAGCGAGCTCCCTCGAGCTTGATCTCGATGCCAACACCCGCCGACAGATCGAGCTTCATCAGCGCGTCCACGGTCTGTGGGGTTGGGTCAACAATGTCGAGAATACGCTTGTGCGTACGGATCTCGAACTGTTCACGAGACTTCTTGTTCACGTGTGGCGAACGGTTGACTGTGAAGCGCTCTTTACGGGTTGGAAGCGGGATTGGTCCACGCACTTCCGCGCCGGTGCGCTTGGCAGTCGAAACGATTTCACGCGCTGACAAATCGAGCGCGCGGTGATCGAAGGCTTTCAGCCGGATCCTGATATTCTGTTTTTCCATCCTGCGATGTCCATTCACGATAAAACCACATACCCAGGCCGCACAGCTCTCTGAGCGCCCAGACACGAGGAAAATCCAGTTGTTCGTTTCGGTTGCCAGCGTTTGCCTTCACGGCACGGCCTAGCTTGCGAAGGGTGGCCTGTACGGGAATCAGAGGCGTCCGTCAACAGGGCTGTGTGCAGAATTTGTGACGTCCATCACCGGCATCTGTCGAGGTCGCGCCCGCACGATCGCCTGGCATCAATTGCGAGGGGACGAAAATCATGCATTCTGCGGCGCACGATGGTCTTAGGAGAGCCGCAAACCATGTCCACAAAACACCTGCTCGCCCCCGATCTGATCGTGCATCTATCAGCGGGCCATGGTTTCAACATGGCTCCGGGCACTTCTCTGAGTCGGCGATACATAAGCGACGACATGACCACGCTCGCTCGCGGGTTGAACCTCCCCTACCCTTCATCAGCGCAGGTTTAGACAATGATCCGCGTGATTTATCGTTGGCGCGTCGATCCAGAGCGGCTGGACGAATTTTCTGAAGCCTGGCGGCGCACAACGCGCGCAATACACGCCTCAACACCTGGTGCGCGCGGCAGTTTCGGCCTTCAATCCATAGAGGCACCAGATGAGGTCTTGACCATCGCCCTCTGGGAAACGGAAGCTCAATGGCGCGCCTTTATCGAAACGGCCAGGTCCGGCAGCATGAGAGCGATGCATGAGATCGCGACGCAGCTCTCTGCGACCGCCTATCACCAGATCGGCGATGAAACCGTAAGCGGATAGCGTTGAGTTCATCTGAAGCAGAGATTTCACATGGCACGGGCGCCAGGACTCGAACCCGGGACCCTCGGTTTTGGAGACCGATGCTCTACCAACTGAGCTACACCCGTCCAGTGAGGCGCCTATGTGCCTCAAGCGCGCGCCGGATGCAATGGGGTGGAAACAGGAAATCCGGCTCTATTGGCTGAACGCCGTGACCGGACGGGCGACCAGCATTTCGCTCGGCTCGTCGAAACAATCACCGCGCATGGCAACGAAAGTGGACGGGAAATCCGGATCAACAAACACAACTCGAACCCGGCCCCAATTGCTGGACGCTTCGCCGGAATCCGGAGCGACCATTGCGACGTCGCACAAATCTGTTTCGGTTTCAGGATCGACCTCAGGCTCGATCCAGATGCCTTCATAGCCGGTGCGACCCGTGTACACACCCGCAAGCCCGGAAAGATAGGCGCGTCCGCGCGCTTCGCCATCGGTTGGATAAGAGAGAACGGCCATCCCGTTTTCGAGGTCGATTTCATAGATCACATCGCCAATCTCTGTGCTCCAGACCTCATCTGCCGAGGCCGATCCACTCAATGCCGCCCCAATCAGGGCTGTTCCCACAATCGCGTTTCGGATCATTACCCGCTCTCCATGTCTGCCAGTGGCCAGTCTTATTCCGCTTTGAGACCATTCAAAGGCGTGATTTAGTTATCGCTGCACAGCAAGGAGACCCCATGGCCCGCATTCCCTATGCCGATCCCAAGCAATTCGATGACACGACCCGAAACCTGCTTGAGCGGATTGCGCCGTTGAACATTTTCAAAATGATGGCACATGCGCCCGGTTTGATGCGACCGCTGGTCGATCTGGGCGGCGCGTTTCTGTTCAATGGAAAGCTCGACCCGGTCACCCGAGAGTGCGCCATTCTTCGGGTCGGATACTTGTCGAAAGCCAGCTACGAGACCGCTCAGCATGAAAAAATCGGACGCGATCTCGGAATGAGCGATGCGCTGATCGAGGCGGTGAAATCCGGTCCAGACCATCCCGGTCTGAGCGAGGAACAGAAACTTGCCCTCGCCTTTGTCGACGACATTGTTGCGAATGTTCGGGCCAGCGATGAAACTTTTGAGTCAACGCTCGCACATTTTGGGGTCGAGATGACGCAGGAGCTGACCTTTGTCACTGGCTACTACATGATGATATCCCGCTTCCTCGAAACGTTTGGCGTCGATATTGAAGACGGCGGCGCAGGCGGCTTGAATCTCGCCAATCGAGACGCGCTGACCGACTAATCTGGCTGGTAGGAATCGATCCCTTCGATCAGGGATTTGATCATCGCCTGATCAGCCTCACTCAGTTCGGGCCGCCAGACGAAGAAGATCAGGACGAACCGGTCTTCATCGCTCGCATTCCACGCCTCATGATCAATGCTGTCATTGAACATCAGCATCTCACCCGAGCGCCAATGGCGCGTTTCACTGCCGCAACGAAGACCGCAGCCATCTGGGATGATAATCGGTAAGTGACAGGTAAGGCGTGTGTTCAGATAGCCGGTATGCGGAGGAATGCGGGCCCCCGCTGCAAGACGTGACACCAGAACGGTTGGTCCGCGCTGATCGATCTTTTCCAGCGGCGCGTCGGAAAGCGCGTCCAACACGCTCGGCATCGTGGTCGCGATCGCCTGATCTACAACACCATTTTTCTGAATGTGCACCGCACTCCAGTCGTCATTGTCGAGCAGCGGATTGTTGCGATCGATCGGAACGTTGCCCGCCGCATGAATATAAGGTGTGAAGGCACCTGGTTGGTCACGCAGCGCCTCGAACTCTTTGCGGATCTGGTTTTCCGCCGCGATCAGTCGCTCGGTCCAGGCGTAATCCTCAGCTTCGTAAAATTCACGATCCGGAAGTTCGGGATAGAAAAAGCTTCGCGGTTCCTGACTGTAGCGCTGACGGTCGCCGAACAGCATGGCCTTCGCGCGCTCAAATCTTGCCTGCTCATACGAAGACGCGCCCGAAACATGTTCGCGAAAGTGTTGCGTCAGATGATTGCGGATGCCTGTATTGTGAGCATCCAGACGTGTCGCCACGCGCTCAACCATCTGCCGCGCTGGCCCCTCGACCATATTCGAGTCCGGAACCAGTTTGCGAATATAGTTGTATACGGTCACCGCGTCCGCATGCTGACCACTGTCCCAGATTGCATCGCCTTTCATCAACAGCGCGCGAAGGTTGGTGGGGTCCTCAAGTAGCACTTTATCCAGTGCATCGATCATCTCGTTTGGTCTCTCTTGCCCCTGACGCGCGAGGGCGAGACCGAGCCAGATATCGCGGCTCGCCCCACCACGTGAGATGATTTGCTCAAAACCACCGGCGGCATCATCGGCTCTGCCCGCCTGGAGTGCAGCCATGGCGGTCGAGGCCATTGTGTTCAGTTCCTGGGGCGTCAAGCTCATGGAGTTTTCTTATCGCGCCTGACGCTGAACACAAAGAAAAACCCCGCTGCTCATGCAGCGGGGTTCTCGATTTGAATGGATGCGGTTTGCTTAAGCTTTCACAGCTGCCACAACACCGGCGCCGACGGTGCGGCCGCCTTCGCGGATCGCGAAGCGCAGGCCCTGGTCCATGGCGATCGGCTGGATCAGCTCAACGCTCATCTTTACGTTGTCGCCTGGCAGAACCATTTCCTTGTCCGCTGGCAGGGTGACCACACCGGTCACGTCTGTCGTACGGAAGTAGAATTGTGGACGATAATTGGTGAAGAATGGCGTGTGACGGCCACCCTCTTCTTTCGTCAGGATATAGGCTTCGGCTTCAAAAGTCGTGTGCGGGGTAATCGAGCCCGGCTTACACAGAACTTGACCACGCTCAACGCCTTCCCGGTCGATCCCGCGGATCAGCGCGCCAATATTGTCGCCCGCCTGGCCCTGATCGAGCAGCTTGCGGAACATTTCAACACCGGTGACAGTGGTCTTCTGGGTCTCGCGGATGCCAACGATCTCAACTTCGTCACCCACGTGGATGACACCGGTTTCGACACGGCCGGTCACAACCGTACCGCGACCAGAGATCGAGAACACGTCTTCCACTGGCATCAGGAAGTCCTGATCCACTGGACGATCCGGGGTTGGGATATACTCATCCACAGCCGCCATCAGTTCGATGATCTTGTCTTTACCGATATTGTCGTCACGGCCTTCAACCGCGGCCAGAGCAGAACCGGCAATGATCGGAATATCGTCGCCTGGGAATTCGTAAGAGCTCAGAAGCTCACGGATTTCCATTTCAACCAGCTCGAGCAGTTCTTCATCATCGACCTGGTCGACCTTGTTCATGAAGACGGTCAGAGCCGGCACACCCACCTGGCGGGCCAGCAGGATGTGCTCACGGGTCTGTGGCATTGGGCCATCAGCCGCGTTCACAACCAGGATCGCGCCGTCCATCTGGGCCGCACCGGTGATCATGTTCTTCACATAGTCAGCGTGGCCAGGGCAGTCGACGTGCGCATAGTGACGGTTTTCCGTCTCATACTCGACGTGCGCGGTGTTGATGGTGATGCCGCGGGCTTTTTCTTCAGGCGCGCTATCGATGTCTTCATACGAACGCTTCTCAGCCCCCGTCACATCTGCCAGCACCATGGTGATCGCTGCGGTCAGCGTCGTCTTACCATGGTCCACGTGACCAATCGTGCCGATGTTCACGTGCGGCTTATTACGCTCAAACTTCTCCTTGGCCATGGGACACTCCTATTACCAAATCTTCTAGTGTTGTTTTGACTTAGCCAGCCAATTCTTGGGTGATTTTCTGTGCTTCGGCTTTTGGCACCTCAGCATAGTGGTCGAACTGCATGGTGAACTGCGCCCGGCCTTGTGACATGCCGCGCAGGTCAGACACGTAACCGAACATATTCACCAGCGGGACAAAGGCGTTGATCGCTGTCGCGTTACCGCGTGGCTCAGAGCCCTGGATCTGACCGCGGCGTGAGTTCAGGTCACCAATGATGTCGCCCATATAGTCTTCAGGGGTGACAACTTCGACCTTCATCACAGGTTCCATCAGGCGTGGATCGCCTTCGGTCTTCAGTTCGCGGAATGCAGCACGGGCCGCAATTTCGAACGCCAGAACACTGGAGTCGACATCGTGGAACGCACCGTCTGTCAGGGTCGCTTTGAAGTCGGTCACAGGATAGCCAGCCAGAAGCCCGTTTTCCTTCGCCATTTTCAAGCCGTTTTCGACGCCCGGGATATATTCCTTCGGCACGTTACCGCCAACAACCTTGCTTTCGAACTCAAAGCCGGAACCGGCTTCCAGTGGTTCGAAGGTCAGCTTCACGCGGGCAAACTGTCCAGAACCACCAGACTGTTTCTTGTGCGTGTAGTCGATGTCAGCCACACGGCCGATCGCTTCGCGGTAAGCCACTTTCGGCTGACCGATATTCGCTTCAACTTTAAACTCACGCTTCAGACGGTCGACGAGGATGTCGAGGTGAAGTTCGCCCATGCCCTTCATGATGGTCTGGCCAGACTCAAAGTCCGACTCGACCTGGAAGCTTGGGTCTTCAGCCGCGAGGCGCTGCAGGCCAACAGACATTTTTTCCTGGTCAGCTTTCGATTTCGGCTCAACCGCAATCTCAATCACCGGATCCGGGAAGGTCATGGTTTCCAGAACGACCGGGTCATTCTTCGCACACAGCGTGTCACCCGTTGTGGTCGCTTTCAGACCGGCCAGAGCGATAATGTCGCCCGCATAGGCTTCTTCGATCTCTTCACGATTGTTCGAGTGCATCATCATCATCCGACCAATGCGCTCTTGCTTATCCTTGGTGGAGTTCAGCATAGAGCCGCCTTTGGTCATCACACCTGAATAGATGCGAACAAAGGTCAGAGAGCCCACGAATGGGTCGTTCATGATCTTGAAGGCAAGGCCAGCAAATGGCTGGGCATCGTCAGCAGACCGGGCAATGTCACGAGTTTCCGTTTCGTCGCCTGGTTTAAAGCCCATATAGGCTGGCACATCGAGCGGGCTCGGCAGATAGTCGAGCACAGCATTCAGCATTGGCTGGACGCCCTTGTTCTTGAACGCAGACCCACAGATCACCGGGACGAACGCCATTTCCAGCGTACCCTTACGAATCAGCTCGCGCAGCTTCTCGATGCTTGGCTCTTCGCCTTCGAGATAGGCTTCCATGGCTTCTTCGTCTTGCTCAACCGCAAGCTCAACCAATTCAGAGCGCATTTCTTCGGCTTTGGCTTTCAGCTCGTCGCGGATCTCACGCAGTTCCCAGGTCGCGCCGAGGTCTTCTCCGGCCCAGACCCATTCCTGCATGGTGATCAGGTCAACATGACCTTCCAGCTCGCTCTCAGCACCGATTGGGCACTGGATCGGGAGCGGCTGCGCACCGGTGCGATCCTTGATCATGTCAACGCAATTGAAGAAGTCTGCGCCGATCTTGTCCATCTTGTTGACGAACACGATGCGCGGCACGTGATACCGGTCGGCCTGACGCCAAACGGTTTCAGTTTGCGGTTCAACGCCAGCATTGGCGTCCAGAACACAGACCGCGCCATCGAGAACCGCCAGAGAGCGCTCAACTTCAATCGTGAAGTCCACGTGTCCGGGCGTATCGATGATGTTGAGACGGTGCTTTTCGGTTTGGGCCGAGTTGCCGTCTTCTGTGCGCTCCCAGAACGTGGTGGTCGCAGCGGACGTGATCGTGATGCCACGCTCCTGCTCCTGCTCCATCCAGTCCATGGTCGCAGCACCATCATGCACTTCGCCGATTTTGTGCGACTTGCCTGTATAGTACAGAATGCGTTCAGACGTCGTGGTCTTACCGGCATCAATGTGCGCCATAATACCAAAGTTACGATAGCGCTCCAGCGGATATTCGCGGGCCATGGGCTTTACCTTCGTAGTTGTGTTCCGGGAGGAAACGGAAGCTTTTGAAAAATCTACCAGCGATAGTGCGAGAACGCGCGGTTGGCTTCCGCCATCTTGTGCGTGTCTTCGCGCTTCTTGACGGCGTTTCCGCGACCCTGAGAGGCATCCATCAGCTCTCCGGCAAGACGCTCGCGCATGGTATTCTCATTGCGGCTGCCTGCGGCAGCGGCGAGCCAGCGAATGGCCAGCGCCTGACGACGGTCAGGACGAACTTCGACCGGGACCTGATAGGTCGCACCACCAACCCGGCGAGACCGAACCTCAACCGCTGGTGAAATGGCTTCCAGCGCTTCGTGGAAAACCTCGACAGGGTCTTTCTTGGCGCGGGACTCTACCAGATCCAGAGCACCATAGACGATGCGCTCAGCAGTCGACTTTTTGCCGTCCTGCATGATCTGGTTCATGAATTTAGACAGGACGACGTCCTTGAATTTCGGATCAGGCAGGACCTGACGTTTCTCTGCGCGGTGACGACGAGACATGGTTCAGCCCTCCCTTATTTCGGCTTCTTGACGCCGTAATGCGAACGACGTTGTTTACGATCTTTCACGCCCTGGGTATCCAGAACGCCGCGGAGAATGTGGTAGCGCACACCCGGAAGGTCTTTCACACGACCACCGCGGATCAGCACCACAGAGTGCTCCTGCAGGTTGTGGCCTTCACCCGGAATGTAACAAAGCGACTCGAACCCAGTCGTCAGACGCACTTTGGCCACTTTACGAAGGGCCGAGTTCGGCTTTTTCGGGGTCGTGGTGTAAACGCGGGTGCAAACGCCGCGACGTTGTGGGTTGCCCTTGAGGGCGGGGGTCTTGGACCGCTGCGGCTTAGGCTTGCGCGGCTTCCGGATCAGCTGTTGAATCGTCGGCATAGGGGCCTTGATACTCTCTAGTTTCGTGGCCCCTGTCGGACCAGTTTCGGATGAGACGCAAGACGGGCCGTGAGTTCCCGGACCTGCATCCGCTCAAATTTCTGTGTTTGCCAAACCAGTAATCCCCAAAAGGATTACCGGGCAGACCCAAAATGGACCTGCCCAGCCAGCATGTCGCGCGTTTAAGCCTCGATCTTCGAGACGTCAAGCCTTGGCGGCAGAGACGATGCTAAAACCCATAACCGAATGACGCAGATCCTTCAGAATCGCGGCGGGCGCTGCCGCCAAAGGCGCCATCTCTGGGCCAGGATTTCACGCAAGGTGAGCTGCTCGTTCAGATGCTTACGCTGGCTCAATATGTGTTTGCGACGAGACAGATCAAATGGTTGGCGAACAAAGTGAGCCCCCTGCTCCAGATCATAGTCCAGCGGGGTGTGGTAGGCGCAATCCTCGAAATAGTAATGCGTCACCTGACTGCGCCGGGTCAATGTCGGATCAATCCGGCGCGAACCGCCATGAATCAGATTCGCCGACCAGATAAGCGCCTGCCCGCGTTTCAGCAGGCCATATTCAGGCTTCAGGTCATGCGAATCAATGAGCCCAGCGATGTGTTTCTCATAGTCGGCATAAGCCTGATCCCCGCCAATCTCAGCGCGCTCTAGAATTGGCAGTTTGTGGCTGCCAGGATAGTAGATGAGCGGCCCAGCTTCCGGCGAGATATCCTCCAGCGCGACCCAAACTCCGCACATGAAGTGCGCAGGTGTAGAATTGAAGTGAAACGTATCGGAATGCGGCTTCTGCTGGGTCCCGACTTCGAAATTCAGAGTCTGGAACGGGAACGCTCTGCGGCCATACAGCTTGGATAACAGATCAAGCACTGGCGCGTGTACGGCAAGCCGGCCGATCGCGGCCTGTTCGATCCAGCCATCCTGGATTCGTGGAGTATTCTTCAGTTTGGCTTCGGACCAAGCATCGACAGCCTTCAAATCTTCAGGATCAAAGTCTGGCTCAATCACGGCAAAGCCGTGCGTGTGCAACGATTCAATCGTTTCAGCATTCTCGGGATACGTCGCGATGAGCGCTGAGCGCATCTCATCTCCGTCTTCGATCAACGGGATGTCCGGCAATTGCGATGCGTGAGCTGACATACCGATTTCCATTCCAGCGACGTCCCAGCCCTGCATGAAAAAAGCGCCGCACTCAAGCCTGAGCGCGGCGCTTTGAGATTTGCAGATAAATGATCGCTTATTCAGCAGCCTCCGGGGCGGGCAGTGAAGCCGCAGCTTCCTTGGCCGCGGCTTCCCGCTTATTGCGCAGCTGCTGGTCACGCTGAGCGGCAACCTTGCGCATTTCGCGCATGCCGCCGCCGGTACCGGCCGGGATGAGACGCCCAACAATGACATTCTCTTTCAGGCCTTCCAGCGTATCCACTTTGCCTTGCAACGCTGCTTCGGTCAGCACGCGTGTTGTTTCCTGGAAGGAAGCGGCTGAGATGAAGCTGCGGGTTTGCAGAGACGCCTTGGTGATACCAAGCAGAACCGGAACGCCAACGGCTTCGCGCTGATCGGCCTTCTTCGACTTGCGCACCGCGGCATTGGCTTCTTCAAGTTCGAGCCCATCCACGTGCTCACCCTTGATCAGCGTGGTCGTACCGGCATCCGTGATCTCGAACTTTTGCAGCATCTGGCGAACAATCACCTCGATATGCTTGTCGTTGATCGGCACGCCCTGCAGGCGGTAAACCTTCTGAACCTCGTCGACGAGATATTCGGCGAGCGCCTCAATCCCGAGCGTAGCCAGAATGTCCTGCGGGGCTGGATTGCCATCGATGATATAATCACCGCGTTTGACATAGTCGCCATCCTGGACATCAAGGCGGCGCGCTTTCGGTACCAGGAATTCGATGGCGTCCTTGCCCTCTTCTTCCGGAACGATCGCAATCTTACGCTTCTGCTTATACTCGCGGATGAACTGAATGCGGCCATCCATCTCAGCGATCACAGCGTGATCCTTGGGACGGCGGGCTTCGAACAGTTCGGCCACACGCGGCAGACCACCGGTAATATCCTTGGTCTTGGCGCCGCCAGTCGCGACACGGGCCATGGATTCGCCGACCTTGATCGTGTCACCTTCCTCGACCGACAAGATCGCGCCTGGAGACAGCATGTAACGGGCCTCATTGCCGTTTGGCAGCGACAAAGCCTCACCCTTAGCGTTCACGATCATGATCGACGGGCGAAGATCAGCGCCTTTCGAACCACGGCCGTCAATAATCACACGAGACGAAATGCCAGTTGCTTCGTCGGTCTCTTCGCGAGCGGTCAGACCGTCGACGATATCAACCAGGCGGATCGTGCCTGCGACTTCAGCGATCATTGGCTGGGCAAATGGATCCCAGTCCGCGATCTTGTCGCCCGGCTTGACCTTCTTCTTGTCTTTTACAGACAAAGCCGTGCCGTAAGATGGCTTGAAGGTCTGACGGGTGCGGCCATCGGCGTCTTCGATCGACACAACCATGTGACGTCCTGTGACGATCAGAGCGCCGTCTTCGCGTTTCACAAAGGTTGGGTTCTCAAACTTGATCTTCCCTTCGACCTGCGCTTCGGCAGAGCTTTCCTCAGCGACCGATGCAGCGCCACCAATGTGGAAGGTCCGCATGGTCAGCTGCGTGCCAGGCTCACCGATCGACTGTGCCGCGATAACGCCAACGGCTTCGCCTTTGTTGACCACGGTACCACGCGCGAGGTCGCGGCCATAACAGGCGACACAGACGCCAACTTTGGTTTCGCAGGTCAGTGGCGAACGCACCTTGATGCGGTCTACGCCAGCCTCTTCGATCTGTTTGGCCAGAGCTTCGTCAATATAGGTGTTCGCCGGAGCAACCAGCTCATCCGATTTCGGTGCCTTGACGTCCTCGCCAGTGGTCCGGCCCAGGATGCGTTCGCTGAGCGAGACAACAACGTCGGCGCCTTCCATGACGGCAGACAGTTCGATGCCCTGATCGGTTCCACAATCATCTTCGGTTACGATACAGTCCTGAGCCACATCGACCAGGCGACGGGTCAGATACCCCGAGTTCGCCGTCTTCAGAGCGGTATCGGCCAGACCCTTACGCGCCCCGTGGGTGGAGTTAAAGTACTCCTGAACGGTCAGACCTTCCTTGAAGTTCGAGATGATTGGCGTCTCGATGATCGAGCCATCCGGACGGGCCATCAGACCCCGCATACCGGCCAGCTGTTTCATCTGGTTCTTCGAACCACGCGCGCCGGAGTGGGCCATCATGAAGACCGAGTTGGTCTCTTCCTGACGTCCTGTTTTCTTGTCCGTCGCGGCTTCGCCTGCGGCGTCCATCATCGCGTCTGCGACCTTGTCCGTACAGGTCGACCAGGCGTCGACAACCTTGTTGTACTTCTCACCACGGGTGATCAGACCGTCAGCATATTGACGCTCATACTCAGCCACTTGCTCTTTGGTCTGCTCGACCAGTTTCACTTTCGCGGCTGGGATTTTCATATCATCCTTGCCGAACGAAATACCCGCTTTCGCCGCTTCACGGAAGCCAAGCCCCATCAAGCGGTCGGCGAAGATCACCGTCGCCTTCTGACCACAGTGACGATACACCTCGTCGATCAGTTTACCGATATTCTTTTTGACCATGACATCGCTCAGGAGCTGCTCCGGATCGATGCGATGATGACGCGGGAAGATGTCGGCGATCATGAAACGGCCAGGCGTGGTCTCGATCACTTTCGAAAGCGCCTCGCCATTTTCATCGACAGTATGGTACATCGCCTTGATCTTGGCGTGCATGGCGAGCTTGCCTGAATTCAGGGCATGTTCCAGTTCGGCCATGTCAGAGATGACCATGCCTTCGCCCTGCTCGTTCGGTTTGTCGAGCGAGAGGTAGTAGAGTCCCAGAACGATATCCTGAGACGGTACGATGATCGGCTTACCGTTGGCTGGCGACAGGATGTTGTTCGTCGACATCATCAGGACGCGCGCTTCCAGCTGAGCTTCAAGGCTCAACGGCACGTGCACCGCCATCTGGTCACCGTCGAAGTCAGCGTTGAACGCCGCACAGACCAGCGGGTGCAGCTGGATCGCCTTCCCTTCGATCAGTTTCGGCTCAAATGCCTGGATGCCCAGACGGTGCAGCGTTGGCGCGCGGTTCAATAGAACCGGGTGCTCACGGATGACCTCTTCCAGGATATCCCAGACTTCTGGCTTTTCTTTCTCAACCAGCTTCTTCGCCGCCTTGACCGTACCGGCCAGGCCTTTCGCGTCGAGGCGAGCGTAGATGAATGGCTTGAACAGCTCGAGCGCCATCTTCTTCGGAAGACCGCATTCGTGAAGCTTCATGTTCGGACCAACCACGATGACCGAACGGCCAGAATAGTCGACGCGTTTGCCGAGCAGGTTCTGACGGAAGCGACCATGCTTACCCTTCAGCATGTCAGACAGAGACTTCAGAGGACGCTTATTGGTGCCGGTAATCGTCCGGCCACGGCGACCATTGTCGAACAGGGCATCGACGGATTCCTGCAGCATCCGCTTTTCGTTCCGGATGATGATGTCGGGCGCACGAAGCTCCATCAGGCGCTTCAGGCGGTTGTTCCGGTTGATCACACGGCGATAGAGATCGTTCAGATCAGAGGTCGCAAAGCGGCCACCGTCCAGAGGGACCAGCGGACGCAGATCCGGTGGGATCACTGGAACGACGTTCAGGATCATCCATTCTGGCTTGGCGCCAGATGCGAGAAAAGCTTCAACCACTTTCAGACGCTTGGAGTATTTCTTGGTCTTCAGCTCAGAGGTCGACTCCGCGAGGTCTTCGCGCAGCGTGTCGGCCAGCAAGTCCAGGTCCAGACCTTCCAGCATCTCTTTGACCGCTTCCGCACCAATCATCGCGGTGAACGCGTCTTCGCCGTGCTCGTCCTGAAGATCCATATACTCTTCTTCAGAGAGCATCTGCTTTGGCTCGAGCGGGGTCAGTCCAGGTTCAGTGACGACATAGCTCTCAAAATACAGCACGCGCTCAACGTCTTTCAACGTCATGTCGAGCAGCGTCGCGATGCGGGATGGCAGGGATTTCAGGAACCAGATGTGAGCTACCGGCGAGGCCAGCTCAATGTGTCCCATACGTTCCCGGCGGACTTTTGCCAGCGTAACTTCCACGCCGCACTTCTCACAAATAATGCCGCGATACTTGATCCGCTTATATTTGCCGCAAAGACACTCATAGTCCTTGATCGGTCCGAAGATCCGGGCACAGAACAGACCGTCGCGTTCTGGCTTGAACGTCCGGTAATTGATGGTCTCTGGCTTCTTGATCTCACCCGAAGACCAGCCGCGGATCTTTTCCGGGCTAGCGATCGTAATGCGGATCGCATCGAAGCTTGGGACTTCTTCTTTTTGACGATAAATGCTGGCTACATCTTGGCGCATATGTTTCCACTCCTTGGGAGGGTTTGGTCGACTTCCCCGCCGAAAAATCGACCTTTGAACCTGTTAACTCTACTATCCTTTTTCAAGGCGTGACGACTATTCAGCCGCCACGTTTGAGTCTCCGTCATTGTCTCCGATCAACTCGACATTCAGGCCGAGAGATCGCATCTCTTTGATCAGTACGTTGAAACTTTCCGGAATACCGGCTTCGAACGTGTCATCGCCGCGGACAATGGCTTCGTACACTTTTGCACGACCGGCCGTGTCATCCGACTTGACGGTGAGCATTTCCTGCAGCGTGTACGCCGCGCCATAGGCCTCAAGGGCCCAGACTTCCATCTCACCGAAGCGCTGACCACCGAACTGAGCTTTACCGCCCAGGGGCTGCTGCGTGACCAGAGAGTAAGGTCCGGTTGAACGGGCGTGAATCTTCTCATCGACCAGGTGGTGCAGCTTGAGAAGGTACTTGTACCCGACCGTAACCGGACGCTTGAACTGCTCACCGGTGCGGCCATCAAAGACAACCGACTGACCAGATCCATCGAGGCCTGCTCGCTCGAGCATTTCCACAATGTCTGGTTCACGGGCCCCATCAAAGACCGGCGTCGCGAACGGAACGCCTTTTTGAAGGTTGCCGGCCAGCTCGACCAGCTCTTCATCGGTATCCGGCAGAGGCTCGCCCTTGCCATAGACCGTCTCCAGCGTCTTGCGCAGCGCTTTGCCATCATTGTTGGCATGCCACTCTTCGAGCGATTCCGTCACCAGCTTGCCGAGACCAGCAGCGGCCCAGCCAAGGTGGGTTTCGAGAATCTGCCCTACGTTCATACGCGATGGAACGCCGAGCGGGTTGAGGACGATGTCGACTGGCGTACCATCCTCGAGGAATGGCATGTCTTCCATCGGGTTGATCTTCGAGATCACCCCCTTGTTGCCGTGGCGACCCGCCATCTTGTCTCCGGGCTGCAGCTTACGCTTCACGGCCAGGAAGACTTTGACAACTTTCATTACGCCTGGAGGCAGATCGTCGCCCTGCTGGACCTTGTCCACCTTGTCATTGAATCGCGCTTCCAGCTCACGAATGGCTTCGTCGAACTGCTCACGCAGACCATCGATCTCAGCCTGGGCCTTTTCAGACTTGAGCGCGATTTCCCAAAGATCACGATCGCTAAGCTCTTCCAGAGCTCCCGCGGTGATTTTACCCGTTTTGAAGCCTTTCGGACCTGCCGCAGCTTCTTTGCCCGTCAGCGTCTTGCGCAGACGGTCATAGGTGTTGCGCTCGAGGATTGACTGTTCGTCTTCCTTGTCTTCCTGCAACTGCTCAATCTGCTCACGCTCGATTTGCAGCGCGCGCTGGTCCTTGTCGATGCCGTGACGGTTGAAGACGCGAACTTCTACCACCGTCCCCGCATCGCCCGGAGGCACACGCAGAGACGTGTCACGAACGTCAGAGGCTTTCTCACCGAAGATCGCGCGGAGGAGTTTCTCTTCCGGCGTCATCGGGCTCTCACCCTTTGGTGTCACCTTACCAACCAGGATATCGCCAGCTTTCACTTCCGCACCAACCGCAACGATACCGGCTTCGTCGAGGTTCCGCAGAGCCTCTTCACCAACATTTGGAATGTCACGGGTGATTTCTTCTGGGCCAAGCTTGGTGTCGCGGGCTGCGATCTCAAACTCTTCCAGGTGGATCGAGGTGTAGACATCATCACGCACAATGCGCTCAGAAATCAGGATCGAGTCCTCGAAGTTATAGCCGTTCCAAGGCATGAACGCGACGAGCACGTTCCGGCCGAGCGCCAGTTCGCCAAGGTCGGTCGATGGGCCGTCAGCGATGATATCGCCCTTCTTGACCTCATCGCCCACTTTCACGATCGGGCGCTGGTTGATGCAGCTATTCTGGTTCGAGCGACGGAACTTGGAGAGGCGGTAAATGTCCACGCCGGACTTGCCTTCCAGATCCTCAGTGGCCCGGACCACGATGCGGACGCCGTCCACCTGCTCAATGACACCACTGCGAGAAGCCACAACGGCCGCGCGACTATCGCGGGCCACCACAGATTCCATGCCGGTGCCGACCAGCGGCGCATCGGTTTGCACCAGCGGCACGGCCTGACGTTGCATGTTCGAGCCCATCAGCGCGCGGTTCGCGTCATCATTCTCCAGGAATGGAATGAGCGCCGCCGCAACAGACACAACCTGCTTCGGCGAGACGTCCATGTACTGAACATCTTCCTTCAGGACGAGCATCGCTTCGCCGTTCACACGGGCGTTGGCAAACTCGTTGATCAACTCGCCCTTTCCGTCGACCTGAGTGTTGGCCTGAGCAATCTTGTAAAGCTGCTCTTCCATAGCAGAGAGGTAGACAACCTCATCGGTCAGCTTGCCGTTCTCAACTTTGCGGTATGGGCTTTCGATGAAGCCATACTTGTTGACCCGCGCATGGGTGGCGAGTGAGTTGATCAGACCAATGTTCGGGCCTTCCGGTGTCTCAATCGGGCAGATCCGACCATAGTGGGTCGGGTGCACGTCGCGTACCTCAAAGCCTGCGCGCTCACGCGTCAGACCACCTGGGCCAAGCGCTGAGAGACGACGCTTGTGCGTAATCTCGGAGAGTGGGTTGGTTTGGTCCATGAACTGAGACAGCTGCGAAGAGCCGAAGAATTCGCGCACAGAGGCAACGACCGGCTTCGCATTGATCAGGTCATTCGGCATCACCGTATCGATATCCACAGAGCTCATGCGCTCCTTGATCGCCCGCTCCATGCGGACCAGACCGATGCGGTAATTGTTCTCCATCAGCTCACCAACAGAGCGGACGCGGCGGTTGCCCAGGTTGTCGATATCGTCGACTTCACCCTTGCCGTCCTTCAGGTCGAGAATGACCTTGGCGACGCCGACAATGTCATCATTACGGAGCGTACGCTCAGTGTCTTCGGCCGGCTCATAGCCAGGGACAGCCACTTTCAGACGCGTGTTCATCTTCACCCGGCCAACAGCCGAGAGATCATACCGCTCAGAGTCGAAGAAGAGCTGATTGAACAGCGCGTCTGCCGCTTCCTGGGTTGGTGGCTCGCCCGGGCGCATAACGCGATAGATGTCAGACAGCGCCTCGAAGCGAGTGTCGTTCTTGTCAGCCTTCAGCGTGTTGCGCAGCCAAGGGCCACGACCGCCATTGTCGACGTCGAGAATTTCGATCGCTTTGACTTTCTGCTCGCGCAGCTCGGCCAGCAGCTCTTCTTCGAGCAGGTCGCCGGACTCACCGTAGATCTCACCCGTCTTGCGGTTGACGATGTCACGCGCCAGGAATTTGCCCTCGAGCGCTGTGGTGGGCAGCAGCAGCTCTTCTGTGCCACCTTCGACGATGCGTTTCGCGGCGAGCGCGGTGATTTTGCGATCAGCCGGCGCAACGACTTTGCCGGACTTGGCATCCACCAGATCGAAAGCTGGTTTCACGCCTTTCCAGGTTTCCGGTTTGAAGGCCGTGATCCAGCCCGCCTTGTCCAGGCGATAGATCGAATGAGTGTAGAACATGTCGAGGATCTGATCGGCATCATAGCCGAGCGCCATCAGCAGCGTGGTCGCTGGCAGCTTACGCTTACGGTCGATCCGGACGTTCAGAATGTCCTTGGCATCAAACTCGAAATCGAGCCAGGAGCCGCGATAAGGAATGATCCGAGCGGCAAAGAGCAGCTTGCCTGAAGAGTGAGTCTTTCCCTTGTCGTGATCGAAGAACACACCTGGCGACCGGTGCATCTGACTTACAATCACGCGCTCGGTTCCGTTCACGATGAACGTCCCCTTATTGGTCATCAGCGGGATATCGCCGAGATAGACCTCTTGCTCTTTGACTTCCTTGACCGACTTGGCGCCGGTATCTTCGTCAATATCGAACACGACGAGCTGCAGGCGCACTTTCAGTGGCGCCGCGTAAGTCAGGTCGCGCTGCATACATTCTTCAGTATCGAATTTTGGCGGCTCGAACTCGTAGGACACATATTCCAGAGAGGCCCGCTCATTGAAATCAATGATCGGGAACACAGACTTGAACACACCGCCGAGACCATCATCGGTCCGCTCGGCCTGTGGCGTGTGCATCTGGAGGAAGTGTTCGTATGAGGAGCGCTGAACCTCGATGAGGTTTGGCATATCGATGGCTTCGGGAATTTTGCCGAAGGATTTGCGGATGCGTTTCTTTTCAGTGAAAGAGAGTGCCATCTTGTCTTCCGTTTTGGGCCGCTTGGATGAGGCACCCAAGCCGCGTGTCGCCTAGAACGCGCGCACGCGGCAAAGCCAGAACGACTTTGCCGCGCTTGATTTCGACGAAAGGGCGTCTCGCGCAAACACCTTTTCGTTTTACTTTACGACCCTCATGCGAGGGCAGAAGCCTTACTTGAGCTCGACGGTTGCGCCAGCTTCTTCGAACTTCTTCTTGATTTCTTCAGCTTCGTCTTTCGACACGCCTTCTTTGATCGGCTTAGGAGCGCCTTCAACGAGCTCCTTCGCTTCTTTCAGGCCGAGGCCAGAAACGACTTCGCGAACAACTTTAATCACGTTGATCTTCTTGTCGCCGCCAGCGGTCAGAATGACGTCGAACTCGTCTTTCTCTTCAGCAGCCGCGCCGCCAGCGTCGCCGCCACCAGCTGGGCCAGCTACAGCAACTGCTGCAGCAGCTTTGATGCCACGCTCTTCGAGATAGTCGTTGAGCTCTTTTGCTTCCATGATGGTGAGGCCGAGAAGCTCATCACCGAGTTTTGCGATATCAGCCATTTGTTCTGATGTCCTTTATGGGGTTGAGGGTATTTGGTTGATCTTCTTGTTGGGGTCCGACCTATGCCGCTGCTTGCTCGCCAATCACATTGATTGCACCGGCCAGTTGTTGTCCCGGCGCATTGATGCGCTGAGCAATCTGGCTTGCCTGTCCCATGAGACGGGCAACAACAGTCGCAATAAGTTCCTCGCGAGACGGCATTTTGGAGAGCGCTTCCACGCCCGCCGAATCAAGAACTTCGTCGCCCATCAGACCGCCAACGATAACGAGCTTTTCGTTTTCCTTGGCGAACTCAGAAGCGGCCTTGGCAGATGCCACAGGATCTTCTGCGTAAGCGATGACGGTCTGGTCCGCGAACAGCGCATTTGCTGCGTCGCCACCTTTCCCATCCAGCGCTTTCTTAAAGAGACGGTTCTTGACCACCTTCGCTGTCGCACCCTGCTCACGCAGCATGCCACGAAACTCGGTCATTTCCGCAACTGTCAGACCGGTATAGCGTGCCACGATGACACTGCCGGAGTCAGCAATAACGCCCTCGAGCGTTTTGATGGCTTCGGCTTTTCCGGCTCTATCCATTACGGATCTCCTTCAATAAGGCGACCGGACCATCCGGGCGCCTGGGTTTGCCTTTGGCGGCGTCAAGACGCTGCCTCCAGCGCCTGCCCAGGGCCTGGCAGACCAGCCGAACTGCGGACAACCGCAGACCAACCTGCCTCACCCCGTCTATCAAGGGATTTACACTTAAAACAAAGCCACCCATGGTCTCGGACAGGAAACGGGAGACCGACGAATCGCCAATCTCCCGCAAGCCGCGTTCCTTAACCTTTGATCTACAGGCGCGCAACCCCTAAAATCAGAAAAGTCAAGGCTTATGTGCGTTTTCCCTAAACGCCCTCCGGACTTGAACGCCTCATCCGTTTGCGGGATGCTGTCAGACCTGAGCACACTCAGGGGGCGGAGATGGACGAAATCGAGCCAGAAACGGATGCGCCCGAGGTCGCGCCCCGCGACCGCTGGCCCGTCATCGCAGATCGACACATCCGCACCGCCACGGCTTGGGTTGAATCACACGCTTTCAGCAGTATTGCGCTGTGTCTCGCGCCCGCCGGTTTGGCCGTTTTATTCCCGCAATTCTGGATCCAGTGTTTGTGCCTCATCTGGGGACTGATCAATCTAACCTTCCTGGGCCGGGTTATGCTGACGGCCCGGGATATGCCGTCCGGTCGCCGCCTGATTATCAGTTTCGCATCGGTCATCGCCGTCACCCAGATGTTTGGTGCAGCTTATGCTGCGACTTTGCTCAGCGGTGACTCCTTTCGCCATTTCAGATTCTCTGACTACTCGCCCGCCGCCGATTTCAACAATCGACGTCTGGCGGCGGAAATTCTGGCGGACAGTCACGCGTCATCGGTCAAACAGCTCAACGCCTATGTGAAATCGATGACTGAATCCGGGAAGCCTCCGCCCAACGACTATCCGTATGATGCGCGCTTGACCGCGCGGCCCTGCCCCAGTCTCCAGGTCTCATTGTTCATGTTCCACTATTGCGACGAAACAGACCCCATCGAACGTTCGCCAAAGGAGCTTTACAAGGCTGAGCGTTGGTTTGACGATATCTTCAAGATCGAGAAATTCTCTGAGCATATGTGGATCCTGCGCTCGGATGATAGCCGCAACTCGGCGGTTGCAGCGCTCGAGCCTGTCAGACCAAAAGCAACATTCTTCGATTACGTTGGCAGCGCTTTGATGACCTATGTCTATCAGATCGAAAACGAACAGCGCGAGGCCCCGACCCGGGCGGACCGGCGTGCCTTGATCGAATATCTCGCTGACATCGCCAAAACGACCCTTCGTGATTTTGGCGGGGACAATGAGTCATTGATCCCCAGCGAAATGGCATTGACCTACAATCGGGGCGTTTCCCGTATTGAGTATGCTGTCGCCGATGCCTTGTTGTGCGCCCAATATCCCCGACCAGACTACAATGAGGGCACATGCGTACCAGTGCCCGAGTTTCAACCGCTCGTTTCAGAGGATGGGTGGGATGCGCCGGATGCGAAACCTGGTGTGGTCATGGCGGGGCTGCACCCCCTCGACCTGGTTCTGAAAGCCTATCTCACAGAGCTCCTCTACTGGGAGATTAAACAGATGGAAGACACCAATGATCGCAGAGATCTTGTGATCAATGGGTTTGTCTTCAGCGCCATGGCTGTGATGACGTCCGGGTTTTCCGACATGTCGCCAACAAGCTACCTGGCGAAATCGCTCTTGATCTTCCAGTTCCTGGCCTATGTGCTGTTGATCATCTTGATCCTGCCAATGAGCTTTGAACGTCCGAAAGAGGAGCTATAAGCGCGCTACTCTGCCTTTATCGGACGCTTTTCACCATCCAGCACCACGCCCCAGATGCCGATCTCGCCCCAGGCCTCGCCCGGGGTCTCAAGCGGGTTGGCGTCGAGGATGGTGAAATCCGCCAACTTGCCCGGCGCAATACTTCCCAGCTCGCTCTCCAGGCCAAGCGCGTAGGCCGCATCAATCGTGATCGATTCCAGGGCTTCCCGTGCAGACAGCTTCTCCGTCGGTGTCAGTTCCGTGCCTTCGCGGGTTGATCGGGTCATGTGCACGCTTGCCGCTCGCAAAGGCAAAGGTGGCGCCAGTGGTGCGTCGGAGTGCAAGGTCACCGGCACCCCGGCTGTGCTCAGGCTGGCCAGTGGCAGGATCCAATCGCCTCGCCCCGGGCCAAGCGGCGACTGGTAGGCCTCGCCGAGGTAGAATACGTAATGGCTGGCGGCCGAGATTCCGGCTCCCAGCTCAGCCGCGCGCGCCACCTGCTGCGGTGAAAACAGACCGGCATGTTCGAATATGAATGCCCGATCCGGAGCCGACGGTCGTAACTCCGCAAGCGCATCCAAAGTGGCTGATTGCGCGGCATCGCCATTCGAATGGATACGCACTGCAAGCCCCGCATCCCAATAAGGCTGAATGGTCGGAACAATCTCATCCGGTTGCATGACCCAGAGGCCTTGCGTGCCAATGGACTGACCGCTGAGATAGCCCGGATCAGACACGCGCATGGTTTGCGAATAGAACGCGGCATCCGTGAAGAATTTGACCTGCGGCAGAACTGGTGCCGGCGTTTCGATCTCACCTGCCGCCATGCCGAGGATCGTATCCACCCGCGCCTCCCCAAAAGCCGCCTTAAAGGCGCGATGCTCAGGCACCAGATACAGGCGATACCCTGAGTGATCGATCGATTTCCAATTGAATCCGATGTTCGCGTTTTCAACCGGGAGCGTGAATATTCCATATCCGAGATCTGCGACCGTCGTTACGCCTCCGGCTCGCAACAGGCCGGAGAAACCGTCCACGCCGCGCGATAATCGATCCGGAGCAAACAAAATCGGCCCCAGCGTATGTAGAAGCTCGCCGACGGCATCCTCGTAAATCCGACCGGTCAGTTCGCCGGCTTCGTCCAAATCGACACCTTCGAACTCATCATGCCAGGAGGGATCGACCCCCACCCAGTCCAGCGCTGCGGAATTGAGGTAAAAGTCGTGACTGGAATAGTGCCAAATGACCAATGGGCGGTCGGACGTGACCGCGTCCAGATCCTCTTTGACCAGGTCACCATGTACAAGATTGTGGAAGCCATAGACGATCAGCGGATCCCCAGCAGGCGCATCGGCTTCTATCTCTCGCAGGCGCTCGAAAAAGGCCTCTCGACTGGGCAGACCACGAACCATCCCGTCTGGCGTCGCCATCGGCCAAGGCGGCGTCAGTGGGGTCGCATACTGAAGGGAGGAAAGCCCCATGTGAATATGCGGATCGATCAGGCCCGGAACGATCACTTTCTGTGAAAACGAAGTATCAACCGTGGCCCCCGGAAAATCCGATTCGAGTTGTTCGGGCTCGCCCACGGCGAGGATCCGTCCATCACGTACAGCGACCGCTCCTGCGATCTCATCATTGCTCATCGTGATGACGGTGTCGGCAACGTAAATGATAGCGTCTTTGCCCGCTAGCGGGGTTTGCTCTGTTTCACTCGCGGGTTGGCCACAGCCGACCAGCGCCATGGAAACGAAAACACTTATGGCTGATATACGCATGGCCAGATCCTCCCGCTGACAACCTGACCTAAACACCAGGAATTGCAATACGGGCCAAACGCCGGACAAAGTTGACAGGCTCGCCGCCAGACAGTGGGCGAGCCTCTCCCTCTCGGGATCTACTAGGGTCTGTTATTCCACCCGATCTCTGACCTGGATCTTGCGACGGAGATCTTTGGCGAACATGGTACGGGTAAATCGACCCATACCCTGCGGGTGCTCGCCAAACGTTTCAAGCCGCGACTGGATCAAAGACTTCACGCGATCCTCAACATGCGCACGGGAGTAGATGAGCGCATCCTGACGATACTCGCGCAAGGGCGTTTTGAATTCATTCTCCCGCCAGGCTTCGATGTCATAGTTGGACGACCATTCCGGTGCTGCGTCCAACGAAGCCTTGAACGGGGCGTGCAACATGACACGCCGGAAATAGTCAATCACACCGCTCGTCATGATCCGGGCCTCGTCGCCGGTCTCGTCAATCGGGCAAAGCGACAACATGACGTCTTCGAGGAAGTCGAGGGCTTCTGGCAACACAAAGAAGCGACCGATCATGGAGTATTTGGACAGCAGGTTGCCACCCAGTTCACCACTGATCAATTTGTCAAAATTCTCGTTGGCCGCCTTCACGCATTCGTCCCGCGACTCGTAGAGCTCATCCTTGTTTTCCTGGATGTACTCTGCGATTGCGTCCTGGAAAGCCTGCGGCGCATCGGACAGCATTTCCTGCATCCGCTTGACCACTTCAAACGGTCGGAAGCCAAATTCGCGCGTGAGCTTGAAGGCTTCCTGGAAATTGTCCTCGTAATAATAGATCGTCAGCAACAGGTGGAAGACGCGCGTGTCGATATAGTCATCAAATGTGAAGTCAGGCGTCTCGACGACCATTTCCTCAGTTTCGATCACCCGCTCATCTGCATATTCGCCAAGGCAACGGGCGACGATGCGGAACCGCGTCTTGAAGCCGAAATGTTCCCGCTGGTCAGGATTCGCCAGTGGCGCACCGTGCAGCAGCATCAACTGGTGAGCCGCCACCCGGCTGACACCTGTTTCGATCAATTGATCCACGGCATCCATGAATGTCTCTTTGGATTCACCTGGCATACACAGGATCAGCTCGCCATATGACTGCATCCCTTGCGCGTGCAGGTCTTTCTGCACTTCAGCATAGGTATCAAGGCTGATATTCTGGCGTTTGATATTCTTCAACACTTGCGGATTGAGCGACTGCACCGCCGACGTCATCGGCAGTCGGCCTTTCGCCTTGTGCATCACCCGGATGATCCGTTCACTCTTATTCTTTCCGGTCGTCGTCCGAATGTATTTCGGCCAGTCATATTCATCCATCAGGCCGCCCAGATAGTCGGCAATCTCTTCATCCTGCTGGTACATGCCGAAATTATCGTCAGCGAAACAAAGTGGTGCGTCAGGATTGATGCGCTCTACGATATAGTCGAGATCAGCCTTGATGTTCTCGAACGAATGACGAAACGCCTTGGAATTGGACCGCGGCGCTGAGTTACAGAACTGGCACGTGAACGGGCACCCACGCGCAATTTGCATGAGTGCAAAGTAACCGCTGTCCAGGAATTTATCCATCAGTCCCGTCAGATAAGGCGATGGGATTTCGTCGAGATCACGGATGCGTGGCAGCTCCGGCCCGATCACGAATTCTCCGGTTTCGGGATGAATCCACTGATTACCGGGAATGATTTCTTCAAACATCTTGTCGACTTGACCACCGACATCGACAAAGCGCTGCACAAGGTAAGTGAAGGCCACTTCCCCCTCATAAGTCGGTCCACGCACATGGATGTCGATTTCCGGCATGGTCCGCATCCAGCTTTCTTGCTCTTCAACGGTCAATGGGAAGTTTGGGCCGCCCATCAGGGTCAGGATGCCTGGGTTCTTCTCTTTCGCATAACGCACCATGCGCAAAGCGAGATGGTGGTTCCAGGAATAGGAGGATACGCCAAGAATATCGGGCGCAGCCTTGTCGATCGCCGCTTGAAGATCTTCGGGTTCGCGGAAAATCTCAAATTCAACCGGCTCATCAGAGCTAATATGCTTGTTGGCGTAAGCTGCCAAATTGGCCACGCCCAGCGGGTAGACGTCCGAGGTCACGGTGATGAAATTATGGCCCAGGTCCGCCAGATAGATCCGCATGCTTGTCCCCTAATATTTCCCACGCATTCTGCGTGCTGCAAACGTTTATGCAAAAAAGCCGCCAGAAAAAGAATACTCAACTTATCCGAGTACTCATCTCCTATCGACTTTCCTGCGGTTTTGGCAAGAAACTCCGTGAAAAGACAAGAACACCCGCCGGCGCGGATGCCGACGGGTGCCTCAACTGGATCGGGATCGATACCGAAATTAACTCGGGATCGCGTCCGCTGTATCAATCGCAACACCAGGGCCCATGGTTGAGCTGATGGCGATCTTCTTCATATAGGTGCCTTTGGCGCCTGATGGCTTGGCCTTCAGTAGCGCTTCGATGAAGGCGCGAACGTTCTTTTCGATCGCATCTTCGGTGAAGGAGGCCTTACCAATACCGGCATGGATGATGCCAAGCTTCTCAACCCGGAACTCAACCGATCCGCCTTTGGCGTCCTTCACAGCCTGGCCAACATTTGGCGTGACCGTGCCAACTTTCGGGTTTGGCATCAGACCGCGAGGGCCGAGTACCTTACCCAGGCGACCGACCACAGACATCATGTCTGGTGAAGCGATCACACGGTCAAAGTCAGACTTGCCGTTCTGGATCTCTTCCATCAGGTCTTCAGCGCCCACAAACTCAGCGCCAGCCTCTTTGGCTTCTTCAGCCTTGGCGTCGCGGGCAAACACGGCCACGCGGACGTCTTTACCGGTGCCTGACGGCAGCGAGACCACACCGCGAACCATCTGGTCCGCATATTTCGGGTCAACACCGAGATTTACGGCGATTTCGACGGTCTCGTCGAATTTTGCCTTGGCGTTGGTCTTTACCAGCTTCACAGCGTCCGAGACGCTGTATGTGGCATCCGCATCGATGGCTTCAGCGGCGGCGCGATAACGTTTTCCAGCCATGCTCTTACTCCACCACTTCGAGACCCATTGAGCGCGCAGAGCCCTCAATGATCTTGGTTGCTTGATCGAGATCGTTCGCGTTCAGGTCGACCATTTTGGCTTCCGCAATTTCGCGGCACTGAGCGCGGGTCACTTTACCGGCGACCGAACGACCAGGCTCCTGGCTGCCCTTTTTCAGTTTTGCAGCCTTGCGCAGCAGAACTGAAGCAGGTGCGGTCTTCACGATAAAAGTGAACGACTTGTCCTGATAATAGTCGATGACGACCGGCAGTGGCAGGCCTTTTTCCATCTTCTCTGTCTTGGCGTTAAACGCCTTACAGAATTCCATAATATTGATTCCGCGCTGGCCAAGCGCCGGCCCAACTGGGGGCGACGGGTTTGCAGCACCGGCAGGAATCTGGAGCTTAAGCTGCCCCAGCAGTTTCTTCGCCATGATAGCCTCTCTGGCAGTTTCGGTGTCTGGTGGTCTTTCGATCCAGACGCCAGGGTTTAGAGGGTTCGTGGTCCGGGCTGGCGGCCCCTCCCACAAACGGATGTGGTTGTTCTCGCGAACAAGACGGGGCCTAAAGCACTTTCGCGTCGCAGGGTCAACCATTCGAACTGCGTCGAGCCGATCAAATTTGGTTCATTTACTGAAGATTGTGGTTGCAACTAACGTCCACACTATGTTGCCAATACCGTGCGGGAAAACGCAAACTATATTGGAGAGTGGAGTTCATGGCGAAATCTGGTTTTGCCTCAATTGCGAAGGCAATGGTGTCGGTCGCGGGAAGTGTGGCGCTCGCCGCATGTGGCGGTGGCGGCGGTGGCGGCGGTTCCGCTCCCCCACCTGTGACAGGCTCGCCGCCCCCTCCTCCGCCTCCGCCACCGCCGACCAGCCAAGGTCCCAGTTGGACACAAGGCGTGTTCGAACCAGCCAGCACGTTCAAGGATCAGTGCGAGGCGCCGAGAAGCGGCGTTGATATTGAGGGAAACACTTTCCCGGATCAGGCCGGAACGCTGCTGGAGGAGATGTTCTGGTTGCGCTCCTGGACTGACGAAACCTACCTCTGGAACAATGAAGTCACAGATCGGGATCCTGCAACTTTCAATAACCGCGTGACCTATTTCGATCAGCTCAAGACCAATGCGCTCACGCCATCCGGTGAGAACAAGGACGATTTCCATTTTAGTGAGACCACCGAAGCGTTTCTGGAACGGCGAAACTCCGCCGCAAGCGCCGGTTATGGTCTCAGCCTGATTGTATTCTCCAATACGGTCCCACGTGATTATCGCGTGCGCTACACCGAGCCCAACTCGCCGGCCTCCCAGATCGTCAGCGGACAACCAAACTTTGTTCGCGGAGCGCGCATTCTCCAGATCGACGGCGTCGATCTGGTCAACGGCAACTCACAATCTGATATTGATGCGCTGAATGCGGGTCTGTCGCCTGCCAATCCGGGCGAAACGCATACATTCACCATCCAGGAGCCGGGTTCGGCCTCGACGCGAACGGTGACGGTCACCTCCGCGGATATCGCGCAACAGCCGGTAAACCGGACCGCGATCATCAATACACCAACCGGAGATGTCGGTTATATCCTGTTCAATACGTTCAGTCCCTTCTCCTCCGAAGCCGACATTGCCAATGCGATCACGACCTTGAGCAATGCGGGCGTGAATGATCTGGTTCTGGACCTGCGCTATAATGGCGGAGGCCTGCTCACTGTGGCCTCACAGCTCGCTTATATGATTGCCGGCCCGGCGCGCACGAATGGGCGGACGTTTGAACTGCTGCGATTCAATGCCGATGCCGGTAATACCAACCCGGTCACCGGCGCGTTCAATGACCCCATTCCCTTCACCCGAACGGGTGTAGGGTTCTCGCTTGCGAATGGGACGCCGCTCGATGATTTGAACCTCAACCGCGTCTTCATTCTGGCCACCGAAGGCACCTGCAGCGCCAGCGAGGCGGTCATCAACGGCCTGCGGGGCATCGATGTCGAAATCGTTCTCTTTGGCAGTCCTGGCGCCGTGACGCCTGGAGGCAATACGTGCGGTAAGCCTTTCGGGTTCTATCCGACCGACAATTGCGGACGAACGTATTATACGATCCAGTTTCAGGGCGTGAACGATAAGGGGTTTGGCGACTATACGGACGGATTCATTCCCGGAAACTCGAATACCGCCTTTGGCGAGCGCGTCTCCGGCTGCATTGTATCTGATGATCTCAACACCGAACTTGGCGATCCCAGTGAGGGAATGCTCGCCGCAGCCCTGCAATATCGCCAGGATGGAACATGTCCGGCCGTAACGCCCAAGACGACTGCGCAGGCCGCAGTCGCAAAGGGCACGCCCGGGCTTGTCGCCAGCACGCCGCTCACGCCTGAGGAGAACTTCCTCGCCAATAATCGGGACATGACACAACCATGATCAAGCGCGCCCTTACGGTCAGCCTCGGCACGCTTCTGCTCGGTGCCTGCCAGCATCAGGGACAAATTGTTCCGGCGGTCATCGCGGACGGTTCAGACGCCACGATGGATCGGCTGAAGTCACATCTTGCCGATGCAATGGGTCTGGCGCAGATCTCGCTCGGCGCCGGTGATCCGACCGCACAATCCAATGTTACTGTGCTGCCGCCACCGCCAGGTCGCTATGAAGCACGAAGCCCGGTAACCCCAGTCCAGTTTCGCCTGATCCTGGTCGGTGAGGATTGTTACGCGGAGCGTGAAGGGTCAGGCGAGCGGATCGAGCTCACAGGTGTCCCCTGCCGCGCTTTGTAGCCAGGTGAAAAAAAGTAAAGCCCGCGTCGCAAAATGGACACGGGCTTTTCAATGACATGTGCTGTAGCTGCCTTAGATAAATGCGTACCCATTGGCATTGATGTAATTGATCAACTCATCGCGGCGACGGCCTGGATCCGGGTGCGTCGACATGAATTCAGGTGGACGATTACCCGCGCTTTTCTGATCCATCAGCTCCCAGAGACGCGGCGCTTCAGTGACGTCATATCCAGCTTTATGCATGTAATCGACGCCGAGTTTATCCGCCTGCAATTCATGGTTCCGGCTATAAGGCAACAGCACGCCGAACTGGATCGCGGCGCCGCCCAGAGCCGCCAATGTATTGCCGTACTGACGCAGCTCATCAGATTGCGCGATCGCTACCTGCCCGGCGACCATGGCAACTTGCGCTGTGACCTGGGCAGACGCCCGCGCCGCAGAGTGACGGCCATCAATGTGCCCAGCTTCATGACCAAGCACAGACGCCAGCTGATCGTCATTTTCCGTCAGTTCTGTAATCCCGCGATAAACACCGACCTGTTGTCCCGGCATGACGAACGCGTTGACATCATCGGTATCGAATACCGCGACTTCCCACTCGTTGGGCACATAGGCGACATCCTGATTGTACTTGTCCTTGAGCGCTGCTGAGCGCCCTCTTGCCGTGCGGTCCCAGGTGGTCAGCACGCGATTGCGCAAACGGCTATCGCCGGTTTGCGGGGTCTGCTTTTTCATTTCGGACCAGGCTGTCGTCGACATCGCCGCCAGCGAGGCATTGTCAAAACCGGGAAGAATAAGCTGAGACTCGCCTGTCACCGGATTGGTCGAACACCCTGTCACGATGGGCACAATCGTCCCACAGGCCAGACCCTTGATGATCCCGCGACGCGACATCCGCAGACGCGGCGCTTTCTCCAGAAAATCTCTCGGCGCATCAATGCGGTCGCCGGTTTCGATCATCTCGTCGGTAATCAGTAGTTTATCCATCTGCCAGTCTCCCTTTGCCCGCCTGTTGTGCGCCGATCTCACCCAGCCACACCTATGGAATTACGAATGCTCGCATAGAATTTCGCATGCGTCACGTGAATGCTGGATGAAGCACGATCAGGCGCTTTGTTCAGCCATAAGCGTCTTGGCCTGTTCGACCCAGTTTTCACGGCTCACCCGGCCCTTGAACGAAAGATGATTTTCGATCCAGGTCTCATTCTCTGGCGTCCAGATCGCGATCTGCGCGAAGCGGAATATTCCCAGCTCGTTCAGAACCTCGCCGATCCGAGGACCAATCCCCGTAATGGCCGTCAGGTCATCGCCGCCATCATCCGGTTTGTCGATCTGCTCAGGTTGAACGCCTTCGAGTTCGGCGAGCATGGCCTCTGACGGATGTACGGTCGGTTCTGAGGCTTCAACAGGCTCTGGTTCAGGCTCTGGTTCAGGCTCAGGCTCTGGTGGCAACGCTTCCGGCGCTTCTGAAGCGGGCTCTTCAACGAGCATTTCGGCAGCCGACTCACCGCTGGCTTCCGCTTCAGCTGCTTCGGCCTCTCCCGCTTCGAAATAGGCCAGCCGGCCTTCCAGATAGCGATTGCGCCATCGCAGTCGCGCCAGTTCCTCATCGCCCTCTGCAGTCGCCGAATCCTCTGCCGGCGCTTCCGGCACAGGCGGTTCTGCGACCGGCGCAGCCGCAATGGCGACATCCGCCGCCCGTACGGTGACAAGCTCTGATTCCAGTGCATCCACACGCTGTCTGAGATACCCCGCCTGCCAGGTCATCTTTTCCAGCGCAGGATCATCTGAATCGGGCATTGTTGGCGGCGCCGGTTCGGCAACAGACGGCGTAGGTGCTGGCTCCGCCTCCAGCGCGGCGACGCGTTCCTCGAGCCAGACATTACGGTCGCGCAATTGCGTCAATTCTTCCTGATCCCCGTCCGCCAGAACGGCACCCGCCACGGCGCCCGCAACTGCAGCGCTGGCGGTTTCAACGACGCGTCCACCATTGCCGTTTTCGGTTTTCAGCTGCTCGAGTTCTGCGCGCGCAGCAGAAAGTTCATCCCCCAGCGACACGATCCGAGTTTCGCGATCTTCCAACTCAGCTTGTAGCCTTTGATCGCCGCCAACCGCCTGTGAATTTTCTTCCTTGCGCTTGCGCTGCGCCGCGTAGAGGGCTTCAACCTCAGCCTTGGCTTGTGTCAGTTCAGTCCTGGCGATCTCGCGTTCAACCTGGGCGCGGCGCACGCGCGAACCAACCAGCAATCCGCGAAATGAAAACCCGAAGAACAGGCCGAGGACGGTCGCAGCCGCCAGTGCCATCCACATATTCGCAATAAGCCACTGCATCTACTCGTTCCACTCCTGAACTTTGAACTCGATTCTTCTATTCGCAGCGCGCCCTTCTGGCGTTGCGTTGTCGAGTTTCGGTTGATCTGGTCCGTAACCTTGGACGATTAGGCGCGCCGTATCAAACCCGGTGGCTGCCATATAATTGGCGACGGCCTGCGCACGGGCCTGGCTGAGTTCGATATTTTCTGCGCGATCACCGGAATCATCGGTATGCCCGCCGACTTCAAACATCAGCGTATCGGCACAGGCCCCGGACACCGCCATGATCTTGTCGAGCGTGAGACCGCTTTCACGCGAGATTTCAGCGCTCCCCAAATTGAACACAACCGCGTTGGTGTCCATGATCAGATCAAACGAAGTCTGGCAGGCCTCCAGTGGATCTGCGCTGAGTTCGACATCTGAAATTTCGTCGAGTGCTACAGTTACCGTCTCCGCGGCAATCTGGACGGCATACTCCCCATCCATCGTGGCCATGTCTTCTCGCAGGAATTGCAAGGTTGAACTGGTTGCCTCTCCCTCGAATTTGAACCCCTGCCCCTCGGGCTGAAACTCCATTTCACCGCTGTCGAATTGACTGAAATGGGGAAGCCCAAGGCGGACGCCCTGGATCCATTGCTCATATTCGGTCGAAGAAATGGTCATCTGATCGATAACCGGCCCATCAAAGTAAGACGCAGCGATCTCGGCAATCTCGGCGCGTTCTTCGAGCGTTTCGCAGCTGCCTGACAGAACCAGTGTGCCGTCGACATGCTCGGCTTTCCAATGGCTGGGGCCATCAATGTTCGGCACACCGCGCCAGGGCTCGCCGAGATTGGCAACCGAAGCGGTGACCTCGATGCGCGCCGCATCGTCCATCGCAATTCCGCTGAGGCGCAGCTCATGGTCTGTCAACCGCGCTTCGCCGCTATCAAGGCGTGCCAATTGATCCATGCCAAACCGAGCTGTGCCCCCCCAGTCTCCCGGAGGCGCGCCCAGGGCGATCTCGACTCGGTCATCTGGTGCTCGTCCCGACAGATCGGTCGCATAGGCGGACAATGCCGACTTGATCGTTTCATCCGGTGCCGACCCAACCAGGATCATAGCTCCGTCGGGACTCTTGATGGCTCGCCAGACATAAGGGGATGCGGTGGGCATGCTGCGAATTTCATCGAACTGGGTCTCCACACTCCAGATGCCGCCCCTTAGTAAACCACCATCGCCAGAGGATTGCAGCACAGCCACCCGCGCAACCTCAGCAGCCTCAACACTTGGCGGTGCGCCGGTCAACACAGCCCGCTGGCCATTCATCTCGAGGGTCGCCCAGCCTTGCCCGGATTCCGCCAGGGCCGCTTCTGCGGACGCTTCCAATTGCTCGTGCATCTGCGCCGCGTTGAGGTGGTACTCAGACGTCCCATGGACAGTGATGATGCCCAGCAGCGCGAGGCCCGCGCCGCTCAAGCCAGCAATCATCGTGTCATAGGCACTCATGCAGTTTCTCCCCTGATAGTGACTGCATTACAGCTTCAGGTCTGCCTTATACCTTGGAATCAGGCAAGTGCGTGTTACACGGCGGATATGATGGACTCTATCGACCAGATCAGCTCGGCGAGCAATCCGCTCATCAAGCGGTTGCGCGGCCTGGAGCGCAAGAAAAACCGTAATGAAACAGGGTTGTTCCTGGCCGAAGGCGCGCGCCTGATCGAACAGGCCCTGGCCCAGGATTGGACCATTGATACGCTCGTTATCTCGAATTCCGGGGCCGATCGGGACTATGTTCAGGCACTTTGCCGCGACGCGAAACACCGCGGAGCGCGAGTGGTCCAAGTCCCCGATCGCCTGGCTGGGTCAATTGCTCGAAAAGACAATCCACAGGCGGTGATCGCGGCCATCCAGCAACGCGATCTGGCCCTATCAGATCTCGATCAGGCCCATCCGGGATTGTGGATCGGCCTGTTGGAATGCCGTGACCCCGGCAATCTGGGTACCATTCTGCGCACGGCCGATTGCGCCGGTGCCGCGGGGGTTGTCCTGATCGAGCAGTGCTGCGATCCGTACAGTATCGAAGCGGTGCGCGCCTCCATGGGATCCCTGTTTGATGTACGCCTGGCCCGGACGGATTTTGCAAGTTTCAACGACTGGCGGCGCGGTGCCGGCCTCTCCATGGTTGCAGCAAGTGTGAACGGCGACACGCGCCATGATGAGGTCGATTTCAACCCGCCAAGCTTGATCCTGATGGGAAATGAGCAAGCAGGCTTACCGCCAATGATAGAGGCAGAGTGCGATACGCTCTGCCTGATCCCGATGCGCGGTGGAGCCGACAGCCTGAACCTCGCCCAGGCGACAGCGATTATGCTTTACGAGGGCTGGCGCCAGCGAGGGTTTGCCTGATGAACACGACCTCTACCCTGTTCCTGGCGGACCAATGGGATCCGACTCAATACGCGCTGCTCGACAGCGGCGAGGGTCACAAGCTCGAACGGTTCGGCGGGCATGTGGTAATCCGCCCCGACCCGCAAGCGTTCTGGATGCCGGCAAATCCCGTCGACAGCTGGGAGGCTGATGCCCGGTTTGATGCGAAGGCCGGCGATGATGACCGCGGACAATGGCGTCTGATCAATCCGGCGGCACCGGAGGCCTGGCCGCTCGAATGGCGCGGCCTGCGCCTGAATGCCCGGCGCACCCCGTTCCGACATCTTGGCCTGTTTCAGGAACATAGCGTCCACTGGGCGTTCGCGCAGGATCAGATCCGCTCGGCCGGGCGCAAGATCCGACTGCTCAACCTGTTTGGCTATACCGGAATGATGAGCCTGGCCGCCGCGCAGGCCGGGGCCGAGGTCACGCATCTCGATGCCAGCCCGAAATCGAACGGCTATGGCAAGGAGCATGCGGAGATGAGCGGTCTGGCCGACGCACCGATCCGCTGGATTGCGGACGATGCGATGAAATTTACCGCGCGCGAGATCAGACGCGGCAATACCTATGACGCCATCGTGCTTGATCCACCCAAGTTTGGTCGCGGGACAAAGAATGAGACCTGGCGGTTTGAAGAGGATCTTCCGGGCTTGCTCGCCAATGTGCGCGCGCTGTTGTCACCCAATCCGCTGTTCGTGATCTTGACGGCTTACGCGGTCCGCTTGTCGCATATCGCGCTGGCACAAGCCTTGAGCGCGCATCTAGACGGTCTCGGTGGCACTTTGGAGATGGGTGAAATGGCGATCCCGCACGCGAAGGATGATCGCCTCCTGCCGACCTCGATTTGCGCCAGATGGCGGGCGAACTAACCCCTCATGCGCGTTCGGCGGCGACAATTGCCGCGCAAGCCACGATGATCACCACGGTCGCGATCACCCACAGTGACGGAGTCTCCAAACCGATCTGAGCAGACGGCATCGTATCGAACGTGACATCCAACTCTGGCGCGCGCGCTTTGAGCAGATCCAACACACCGCCTATCTGTGAAAGCGCCGCGCCAACGCCAATCCCGCCAGCGCCGAATAGAAGCGGCGTACGCCAGCGCGAGCGTTTCTGCTTGATCGGCGACATTACGCGCGCCACGAAGGCCTCGCTCTGCAAGGCGTCGTCCTGGGCCTCGAACAGGGTCGTCAGATCTTCATATTGCTCTTCGTGTTCCATCTTCTCTACTCCATCACGCCACATTGCCGGGGGCAAGCTGTTTGCGAAGCGCCGCGACGCCGCGGCTGACATGGGACTTCACCGTACCCAATGGGAATCCTGTCGCGCCCGCGGCTTCTGCGTGGCTGAGTCCGGCCGCCACACACAAAACCACGCAAATGCGCTGGTTTTCAGGCAGACTCTTCAAGGCGCGATCAAGGTCCATGTGATCGGCCATCCGCGCGGCCGAGATGTCAAAAGCGATCACGTGAGCGCTTTCGTCAAATTCAACCTCGGGCTTCTGCTTGCGCCGCGCCTGCAAGAACTCCCGATAGGCAATCGTGCACAGCCAGGCCTTGAACGAGCCACCGCGATAAGTGGCGATCTTGCGCCAGGCGGTCAGGAAAGCCGCTTGCGCCAGATCATCGGCTTCGACAGGTCGCGCCGCCAATCGGCGGGTCAAACCGCGGACGGTCCCCTGATAGCGCCGCACCAGGGTTTCGAACGCTGCCTCCTGTCCGGAGGCAGCGTCGTGCGCCAGATCCAGATCGGTGATCACCGGTCTCCCCTCCGCCCCGGCGACTAGTCGTGGCTGAATCGCCATAGGCCGAGATAGGCCGCGCCCAGAATGATCGGGAATGAAGAGACCCCCATCATACCGCGAAAGGCTTCGGGTTCATCATGCGGAACCAGCAGGCCGAGGCAAATAAACGCGAGACCAAAAGCGATCAGCAGAATGCCGCGCCGCAGATCCGATTTGGCCGGATCGTTCAGATAGGACATCCGCTCGACCAATTCGGGTGAGACTTCCTGGCCCTTCTCAACCGCCAGACGCAGCGTTTCATGGGCGGTCAGGCGCTTCTTGAAATTGTAGTGGCTAAACAGCCAGATCACCGCGACGATCGAACTGAAAATGAAAATTGGAATGACGATATCTTCCATACTCTTGCTTCCTTATCTTGAGGCCCAGTTTGTGGGCTTACAGATAGAGATGCAAACGCTGGTGCGATTGGATGCAGGCGGATTACAATTTTGCAGTCGCCGCGTGTTTCGTTACTGCCACCCATGCCGCGGTCATGTCTTCTGACCAGGCCTCGCCGGCGAGGCGTTTGAACACGTTTGCCAGGACGATGAAGAAGCCTTCGAAGACCTCATCGCCAATGCCATAGCCTTCATGATTCATCCGTTCAGCCGAAATGAAACTGACGGCCACCGGATCGTCTTTCAACAAGCCCTCGGCCATGACCAGGGCCTCGTTCAGCATATGCCCGCGAGCGCCCATATCTGTGTCGAGGACGAACAATTCCTCGAATTCCGGGTAGCGCTGGAACAACTCCGCATAGACCGGTGGCACCACGTCTTCGCAGCGCTCAGCCACGACTTCCAAGCTTTGATTGAAGGCAGAGATCAGATTCATAAGCGTTTTTATCCGTGCCTCACACCGCGAAACAAGCCCCGTCAAGGTCGCAGTAGAGTTACCTAATTCTTAATACGCGAACTGGCACACGGCTTGCTCGCCTATCACGCGAGTACAACGTGGATGTGCCCATATGGCACTCGGGAGACGCACGTGATGAGGACCAACTGCGTAAAGTTCGCGCGAGATACGCGTGGCAATGTGGCGATGATTTTTGCACTGATTGCGGTGCCCCTGCTTCTGGTGGGTGCGTTTGCGGTCGACAGCTCACGTCATGTGAGCACCAATCAACAATTACAGGCTGCGATTGACGCCGCCTCTCTGGCCGGCGCCCGCGCGCTGGAAGACGCCACCAAGACGGATGCCGAGATCGAGGCCATCGCTCAAGGCGCTTATCAGGCCAACCTGCTGGGTCGTCATACCGACGTGAATTGCCTCGACGCAACCGTCACGGTGAACCGTGCCACCGGTACAGTGATGGTCCAGGCGTCCTGTCAGACACCGACCATGCTTGGTGAAGCGCTGACCCGCGCAAATATGGACTCCATCAGTCAATCAACCGCGCGCGCCAACCTGACCAAGCTGGACCTTGCCCTCATGCTGGACGTATCCGGCTCGATGGACGGTCAGAAGCTCACTGATCTGAAAGCAGCGGCGAAACAGACTGCGAGCACACTGATCACGCCGACGTCCGGCAACCGCGTCCGGATTTCCTTTGTCAGCTACGCTGCCTCGGTAAATGCGGGAATCTACGGCAATGAAGCTCAGGGAAATCTCTCAACCGACGACTCTGATGGCGATGGCCTGGACAAGGTCTGTGTCTCAGAACGCACCGGTACAGCCGCCTGGACCGATGATGAGCCTCAGCTGGGCAAATATGTTGGCGACGAAGCCCCGTCTTGTCCCGATTCCAGCCTGCTGCCACTGACCGATGATCTCACCGCGTTCGACACCGCGATTGACAGCCTGTCCGCAGGTGGTCTGACCGCTGGTCACCTCGGCGTCGCCTGGTCCTGGTATCTGATCGCACCCGATTGGGACGATTTGTGGCCGACCGCGTCTGCGCCATTGTCTTATACGGAACCGCATTCCGTCAAAGCCGTGGTTCTGATGACCGATGGCCAGTTCAACACCGCCTATGAAGCCGGTATGGGCGACAGTAACACTCAGGCAAAGAAGATGTGCGGTGAAATGCGCGACGCCGGTGTCCGCGTCTACGCCGTGGCCTTTCAGGCCCCGACCGCCGCCAAGAATACGCTGAAAGACTGTACCGGTGATGATAGCCGCTTCTTCGACGCCGGTAACGGGACTGAGCTCCTGGCAGCGTATGACGCGATCGCAAGCCAGCTGTCACAACTGACCCTGGTGAACTAATCCGCCAAAATCGAGGCGATGATGCTGAACAGACTTGTGGAAGCATTGAGGCAGGACCGCTGGCTGCAGATCGCCGTGATCGCGTTCATTGTCCTGTTCGTCGGGTTTCAGGACCGTCTGGCGGCGAAGGAAGAGCTCTACCTGGCAGCTGGTTCGGCCGAATTCGACATCAATGATCGCGGCCCCTTCATTGTCGAGCTGCCAGCGAGCGAAGAAGTCGTCACCCAGACCATGGTCGCGCAGCTGAGCGGCCGCGCCGTGCATGTCAAAGACGTCAACGGCGACTGGCACATCATGCGCCCGGTCATCGGCCCGAGCGGCGAAGTTGAGGATCATTCGGATACAGTTGTCGCCCTGGCGAAATTGACTTGCGGCGATCGCGCGCCAGCAGAGGTCAAAGAGTCGTTCATGCGGCTTAAGCCGGCGACGCGTGCGGTTTTGTGCGAGTTGGCTGGCGCAAACTGACCCGGCCTAGACGCGCGGTGGCATTCCATGCACGAGCGTAAGATAGTTCAACTTGGTTCCGGCTCGGCGATGTTTTGAAATCGCCTGATACTCTGGATCATCATACCAGCCTTTGGCCGCTTCTTCACTCGGGAACTTGAAGATGATCATTCGTCCTCGGGGCGGGTTCTCTCCTTCGAGTGTCTCGATCGAATCATCGAATGTCACAAACTCACCGCCATGCTTTTTGAGGATCGGGAAGAAACCCTTCTCATACTGGCGATACGTTTCGGCGTCTGTAATTTCAGCCAGATTCACGACCATGTAGACTGGGATGTCTGTCATCGAAGCATCTCCTGTTAAAGCGGAATATTATCGTGCTTCTTCCACGGATTACTCAGCTCTTTCCCTTTTAGCGTCCGTAGCGCCTTCGCCACCCGGCGTCGGGTGGAGTGCGGCATGATGATATCGTCAATATAACCTTTGCGGGCGGCGACATAAGGGTTGGCAAAATTGTCTTCGTAATTCTTGGTGTGCTCGGCAATCTTCGCCTCGTCGCCAATGTCCTTGCGGAAGATGATCTCTACAGCGCCCTTGGCGCCCATCACGGCGATCTCAGCCGTCGGCCAGGCATAATTCACGTCGCCGCGCAGGTGCTTGGAGCTCATCACATCATAGGCGCCGCCATAGGCTTTCCGGGTAATGACGGTGACTTTCGGCACGGTCGCTTCGGCATAGGCAAAGAGCAGTTTCGCGCCGTGTTTGATCAGACCACCATATTCCTGCTTGGTCCCCGGCATGAAGCCCGGCACGTCAACGAAGGTGACAATGGGAATGTTGAAACAGTCGCAGAAGCGGACAAATCGCGCGCCTTTGCGGGACGCATCAATGTCCAGAACCCCGGCCAGCGTCATCGGTTGGTTGGCCACAAAGCCGACGGTCGAACCTTCCATACGGCCAAAACCGCAAATGATATTTGCGCCAAAGGCGGGGCTGATTTCGAAAAAGTCGCCTTCATCGACGGTCTTCTCGATCAGCTCTTTCATATCGTAGGGCTGGTTGGGATTTTCCGGGATCAGCGTGTCGAGACTCTCATCCTGGCGCTCAATCGTATCGAAGGTCGGGCGCACCGGCGGTTCCTCGCGGTTTGAGCCCGGCAGGAAGTCGATCAGGCGGCGCATTTGTGTCAGCGCTTCAATATCGTTCTCGAAGGCGCCATCGACGACGCCGGACTTGGCCGCATGTACAGAAGCACCGCCGAGGGTCTCGTGCGTAACCTCTTCATTGGTCACCGTCTTCACCACGTCCGGACCGGTCACGTACATGTAGGAGGTGTCTTTCACCATGAAGATGAAATCGGTCAGTGCGGGCGAGTAAACATCACCGCCTGCACACGGCCCCATGATGACCGAGATTTGCGGAATGACGCCTGAAGACAGCACATTCTCCATGAAAATGTCGGCATAGCCCGCAAGACTGTCTACGCCTTCCTGGATCCGCGCGCCGCCCGCATCGAAAATGCCGATGACCGGCGCCCCAACCTTGGCCGCAGCCTTTTGCACTTTCACGATCTTCTCGGATTGCGCCAGCGACAGAGAGCCACCAAACACGGTGAAGTCCTTTGAGAACACATAGACCAGCCGCCCATTCACCGTGCCAAGGCCAGTCACCACACCATCGCCTGGAATACGCTGTTTTTCCATGCCGAAATCGTGGCTGCGGTGTTCGACAAACATGTCGGTTTCTTCAAAGCTGCCATCATCCAGGAGAAGCTGGACCCGCTCGCGCGCCGTCAGTTTACCCTTCTCGTGCTGACGTTCGATACGTGCCTTGCCGCCGCCAAGTCGGGCCTCTTCCCGTTTTGCCTCAAGGGCCTCGATCACGTCTTGCATCTGGGTTCACCTCCCCGAAATCTCTGTCCGTGCACGGGTTTTAATGCTGCGCTCGCGAAGAGCAAGGCGGCAGAATAGCAAAACGGGCCTCCCCAAGGGGAAGCCCGTCTCACGCCTTTCATTCTGAAAGTGAGGACTAGTTCTTAGTAATAGCTGCGATGGCCACGGCGGTGGCCTCGATTGCGGCGTTCCGGGATGCCATAGATCTCACGAACCTGATCTCCGCGTCTGACGATGCAGGTCACAGGGCGTTCGATGTCGCGGCGGCGGCCTTCAAACTCCACCTCGTTAAAGGTGACGCGGAAACCGCGTGGCCCGATGCGCTCGGCATAGCGACCATCGTCAAAGTCGACATCGTGGAATCCACGATGGCCGGCTTCAGCGCGGATCGCCCGGCGGCATGCCCGAATGGCCTGACGCTTCTCCGCCCTGCGATACTGGCGATCGCTTTGATACCCGCGATGACCGTAATACCGATCCGAACTATAGCTGTAAGATCCATATCGACGATCGCCGAGGCTAAGCGTCAGTCCGCCATTTTCGGTTTGAATCGAAAGCGATCCATGGACGCTCTTGCTCGTCGAGCCGGGATCGGCCAAAGCCGGAGCGGTGAAGAGCAGAGGCGCCGCAAGGGCAAGCGCGGCTGCTCGGGGTTTCATGATGCGATTCATCATGGCTGCAGCAATACACAATGCGATTCAACCGAGCCTGAGCGACGCATTCGGGTGGTGTTCATCCACAGCAGACGCTGCCCATTCCTTGCCATTTTGTCATGGAAGTGTGACTCTGAGCTGGGAATCGGTACCCCGCGCCCTGCGCGGAACAAGAGTGAGGGACCATTATGAGAGTTATCGCCACAACTATGCTCGCCATGGGATTATGCCTTGGTGCGCAGGCACAGGACACCAGTCGGGATGCAGAGCAAATCACCTCGATTACCAAGGCGGACATGCGTTATGTGATCAATTCCGCGTCTTACACGGTGACGGAAGACCTGTCGTCCGGGATCGGATTCGTCGCAGAAACTGACGAAGACCTGATATTCGGCGCCCAAGGCAAGGCCTGCAGCGGCGACGATCAGGATCAGGAACCCTGTCTCGGGGTCGAATTCTTCGTTGTTCTGGAAGGGGATTTCGACGTTGAATATGCCAATGACGTCAATCAGAGATGGTCTGCCATCAAGGCGGTAAAGCTGGACTCGGGCGCGTTGATGCTGTCGCGTTACTTGATCCTGGATCACGGTCAGACCCTGCAGAATCTGCGACTGAACATGGTGACCACGACGGCCATTGCCGATCAGGTGCGGGAAGAAAAGAAACCCAAGGAACAGGAACAGCTGACGGTGGGTCAAATTGAATGGGGCGATGACAGCGGCGATTACGCCAATGACGATGCCTGTGACGATGCCCGCTTCCATGATGATGGCGACGATTGGAGCTATCAGCGAAATCATGTCCTGCATGACGCCACCGATTGCCGGACGCTGTATGAAGCCGGATCGATCACGCTGTTCCTGGATTTCGGCAATAATTCCGGCGAGTACGCCGATGATAACACATGCGACGATAATCGTTTCACGGGCGAAGGTCGCTCGATCCTGACGACGGACAGTCATGTGAAACGCGATTCAGCCGATTGTATTGTCGCTTATCAGAACGGACGTCTCAATCGCCCTTGATCGGGATCTAATCGTCTTTGCTTATCTTGCCGCGTAGCGCTTTCACGGCGCCGCGCTGCTTCTTGGACTCAAGTCGGCGGCGCACAGAAGCGCGCGTCGGCTTGGTCTTTATCCGCTTGCGTGGCGGCGTCGCGACCGCGCGAACCATATCGGCCAGGCGCTTGCGAGCAGCCTCGCGGTTGAGCCCCTGACTGCGATGGTCACTGACCTCAAGGACGAGATCTCCCTCCCGAGTCAACCGCGCCCCATATCGCCGGCGAAACCGTGCTTTCACCGCCGCAGGGATGGAGCTCGCGTGCACATTCCAACGCAGCTGCACCGCCGTGGAGACCTTGTTGACATTCTGCCCACCGGGCCCGGAGGCCCGAATGAATCGCTCACTGAGCTCCCATTCAGGGATCTGAAGCGTGTCGGTCACGAATACGTGATCTCGATTGGACATGAAAGCTCCGTTCAGGGTCAATTCAGGGAGCCTAACTAGGGTGCGAGATAAGGCTTGTCACGAGCAGCCGAAACTGCGGGCGTCCAGGGGGCGCCGAACGAGAAAAGGAGGACCTGTATGTCCATCCTCTCTAAATTGACCGCAACCGTTGCGGCAATCGCCTTGTCTGGCGCCACGCTTGCGCCGGTCGCGTTTGCTGACCGCGGCGAGCGGACAGAGCGCAATATCAGATCACAAGCCGATCAACCCCGCGTGGATCGACGCACCGAACGACGGGAACAAAACCGCGCCCGCGGCGACCGTCAACGCAACGAGCGGTTTCCGAGAGAACGGCGCCGGGACGTCAATGCAGGGCAGAGCCAGATTCGAGGCGAGCGCAGCATGACGCGCCGCGACACAAACGAGCTCCGTGGCGGAGAACGTCGCCAGGAACGGCGCCGGGAAGCGCGCCGCGATGATCGTCAGATGGACCGGCGTCAGGAGCGCCGCCGTGAAGCGCGTCGCGATGATCGCCAGATGGAACGGCGTCAGGAACGCCGCGCAGAACGCCGTGAGGATCGTCGCTTCGAGCAACGCCAGGAGCGCCGCGCGGAACGTCGCGAAGATCGCCGTTTTGAACAACGCCAGGACCGGCGCGCGGAACGTCGGGCAGACCGCCGCTTCGAACGGCGTCAGGATCGACGGGCAGAGCGTCGCGCCGACAATCGTCGCGAAAATCGCCGTATCCGCGATAACTCATACAATCGAGGGTACGATCGCGGGTACAACAATGCGCATCGCGATCGCCACTATCGCAACCATCGCCGCTACAATTATGACCGCTATTGGCGCCATCACCGGAACTTCAATCGCCATTATCGCTATCATAATGGCTATCATTATCGTCGGCATCATAATCGCCGCCATAATTTCCGGCACTATTCGCCGCGCGCCTTCTACTATCACGGTCATCGGCCATTCTACTACTATTCGCGGCCAACCTTCCGGTTCGTCTACAATAGTCACTATGTGCCGAGATACCGGATTGGCGGACACTATGGCTACCACAATAATACGATCATCATCGGTGATTATGATTATTGGGGCCTGTACGAACCACCTTATGGCTATCACTGGGTGCATGACTATGACAGCGGCGACGCCGTGCTCGCCTCGATTGCCACTGGCGCGATTATCGGTCTCGTCATCGGAGCCCTCGCCGACTAGGCCGCCCTTCCCCTCGAGGCGCATCGTCGCCGATCCGAAACCGCTCACAAACGTCTCGTCTGTGGGCGGTTTTCGTTCACAAGATTAAATTATCCCGTGAGCGCCTCATATTCACCTTTCATTAGGCACGAGTCATGCTTAATTCATGGTGTCCGGAAACACATCAGTCCGGGCATAGTCGTTCAACAGCTGAAAGGAGGTGATCCAATGTCGAGTGAGAAACCAGGAACGGTGATTGGATCCGTTTGTGTTAAGGGTTTCATGGAGCAGCCTCTGCGAACCCTCTGACACAGTCTTGAGGCTGCCTGCGATGGCTCCCGCCGCGCAGAGTTGAACGCAGCCAAGGATTCAAGAGCCATCCGGCTCACGGACCCCAGCCGAGATCCGGCTGGGGTTTTCCTTATTTGTCGCACAGCGATCACGCTCGCCTGACGAGTGTACGAAATAGACAGCGCAACGAAGTGGCTCTACAACGTGTCCATGTTGGCGAATGACCTTTCCATCCGCCCCCCCGAGGCGGTCTCCGATCGACTCGATCCCCGCGAGATGCGCTCCGTTCGGATCGATCAATCCTCAATCGAAATCGATGTCATGATCTACCGTCAACACCTGGCGGATCTCATCCCATTGGTCATCGTCAACTCGATCGAATTGCCAATGCCGCCTTCACAAGCGTTCTGCGAATTCATGTGGAGCGCCGGGTATCAAGTGATCTTCATTCGCCGCCCGGGATTTGGCGGCGCGCCTGGATTACCGGTGGCGCTGTTAGCCAGAACTGAAATCCAGAACGGCGCAGCGGCCATAACGGAGGCCGCTCTCCTGCAGCGCCTGCTCGTAACGATGGCCTTGAAAAACATCGTTTTGTTGGGACTGGGCACCGCAAATTCAGTCTGCGCAAGGCTCAGCAAGCTCAGCCAGGACATTACGTTCACGGTGTTCGCCAATCCGCTGTTTCATCAGGAGGTCTGGGACATTGTTCGGCCGCGATGGATGCATTCGATGGTTCGCCAGACACTCTCCTCAAGGGGAGGTCTTCGGCTCACCGTGATGGGCTTGAAATCGGCACTCAAACGCAATCCGATCTGGTTCTACCGGCAGTTTGCCCAGAAGAGTGCGGGCGACCTCGACTATGTCACCGAAAACAAAGCAGATTTCGAAGCGGCTTCGGCGCTGATGCAGAATATCGCTCCCGAAACGGTCTATTATGACCTGCAAATGGCACTCGTGCACGATACCCGGGTCGATGCGAGCTTTTTCCGCGACATTGAAGGCGTCATTCTGTGCGGAACAGAAACCACCAAGCCATGGAAAACGCGTATGGCTGAGCAATCGAAAAAATGGTCATTTCCCATCGTTTTCGCGCCCTCAGGCGACCTGTTTGTGCCTTACCGATCGCCGCAGACATTATTGGACACTCTGGGATCGAGAATGGCGGCGAACAACCTCTCGTGACCGTCGATCCCGGACGTCCGCGTCATCGGCATGACAATTGCTTTGAATACTGATCGCACGTGATTCAGGCCGCCAGCCAGGATCAATCGCGACATAGACGACCCACCCATTGGTAAAGGGCGGGAATGGAGCGACAGAAAGTATGTCCGTGAGGGAGTATCGCGCAGATATTGACGGCCTGCGTGCGCTCGCCGTCAGCGCCGTCGTGATTTATCACGCTGTACCCGGCTTGCTGCCGTCCGGATTTGTCGGCGTCGACATCTTCTTTGTCATCTCCGGCTACCTGATTGGCGGGATTATCTATTCTGGAATCGTCACGGATCGATTCACGTTCGCGAACTTTTACTCGCGTCGTGTGAAGCGCATCCTGCCCGCCTTGATCGTCGTCATCACTGCGACGCTATTGGCCGGGCTCTTCATTCTCGATTCCTTCCAATTCAAGGTCTTGTCGACCCAATCGATTACAGCGCTCATAGGCGCTTCGAATTTTTATTTCTGGGAACACACAGGCTATTTCGACACCGCTTCAGAGTTGCAACCACTTTTGATGACCTGGTCGCTTGGCGTGGAAGAGCAATTCTACGTCCTGTTTCCATTTGTGATTTTCGCCATCACCAAAGCGCCGCGAGCCTATCGGGCGTGGATCATGCTAGCGCTGACCGCCTTGTCATTCCTTTTCATGCTCTGGATATCGACGAGAGACCAGGTTTCGGCCTTCTATCTGTTGCCATCGCGCGCCTGGGAATTGGGGATTGGCGCGGCGCTGGCAATGGTCCAGGTCAACAGAGAGACCGCCGTCGATCGCATCCCGAAGCGAGACCTGGCGGCAGTTCTGGGGCTCGTCCTGATCGTCATCGCCGTCTTCACGCTCGGCCCCAAAGACGATTTCCCCATTATTCCGATCATCCTTTCCGTTCTCGGCACCATACTTCTGATTGCGACCCCAAAAAGCTGGATCAATCGCCACATCCTGTCGTTTCGTGCCGTCGTGTTCGTTGGCCTGATCTCGTACTCCTGGTATCTTTGGCACTGGCCGATCATGGCCTATTTCAGGATCGTCGCCGACGAAAATCCAAGTCAGATTGCGTTGATGGCTGCGGTGCCGTTGAGCTTCCTGATCGCGGTCTTTTCCTGGCGGTTCATCGAACAGCCATTCAGAACACCTCAAACCTCCAGCGGACGACCGTTATGGCTCGGTGCAAGTGCCTTAGCGGCGGCCATGATCCTTCCCGCGATTGGCCACATCTCCAAAGGAATTCCAGAGCGCCTGCCGAGCGAAGTCCGCCTGGCTGAGGAGATTCGTCTGCAGGGCCGCGGCAATTGCCTGATGGGCGGAAAGGATACAGCACCGGTCCGCACAGATACATGTCATCCCGAAGGGGCGCGAATTGCGCTTCTGGGCGATAGCCACGCGTCCGCTCTAGGAACCGGACTGGCCGCTTTTGCAGAGCAGAATGGCACACATTTGGCGCAACACACCAAGTCGGCCTGCGGTCCCTATCTCGGATACAGTTATAGCTCCTCGGTGCATCCCAACAGCATCCGCACCTGCGGCGCTTACTTCAACGCAGCAGTCGAGCTGGTCCTGAACGATCCAAATATCGAGGTCATCGTTGTAGGATCATATTGGCCGAAGGATCTTTCACGCCCTGCACGCGCGTTAGAAGAAAATCAGCTGGGCGCTTCTATACCGGTCGCGGATATCATCGACCAAAGCATCACCGACCTCCTGATCAAAGCGCAGATTGCGGAAAAATCCGTGATCCTTGTTCAGGATGTGCCGATGTTTGAGGTCGATACGATGAGCCGCTCCATTGGTGATCGACTACCTGCGCGCCGAATGCTCCGCGAATGGGTGTCTTCGAACGCCGATAGTATTGATGCGGTCCGCCTGAGAGCGGATACAGCGGCGATGGAAACAGAAGAAATCTTGCAACGCGTTTCCGAGACTTTCTCGAACACCTATTTTTTCAAGGTCAGGGATCAGTTCTGTGAAGATCGTATTTGTGTCTACACGACCAATGACAAGCCCCTGTTCTTCGATCGCCATCATATATCCTCCTATGGATCTCATACGATCGATTGGAGCGAAGCCTTTGAACACGCTGGTTTCGCGCCATCCGAACGCCGCGACCAAGAGTGATCATTCGATTCCTGCGCCCGTTTAGTTGACGGTGATCGCGCGCGCGCTCTAAGTCTGCATATGCGTTACCCTACTCTCGCGGCTGTCGCGCTTCTCACCGCATGCGCACAAAGTAACCAACCGGACCAACCGGCAAATCTCTGCGAAGAGACCGGCGCGCGGTGTGTCAGTGCACCGGTCCGAGATGTCGTCGCCGTGGATGGCGATACGTTTGAACTGCAGCGACTGGATGGCAATGTCCGCCTCAGACTTATCGGCTGGGATAGTCCTGAAACCGGGGATAGCGCCGGTTGCCCAGCGGAAGATGCGCTCGGTCAGAAAGTCGAAGCCCGAGCAAAACAGCTCTTCGCGGCTGGCAAGACCCTGACTTTCAAACCAGAAGGCATGGACCGTTTCGGGCGCACGCGCGCGCATGTCTATCTGGACGGCACGCATATAGGCTGGCTACTCGCGCAGGATGGGTTATCTGCCCCGTGGCCGAGCGAAACGGTCAAACCAACGTGGTGTGACTAGGAAAAAACCATTACAGTTCTGCAACTTGCAGAGATTGTATAAGCCCTGCTTTATAGAGCTGTGAGCGATCTTAACGCCCTCTTCCGGCCCGAGCGGACCTGGTTTCTGACCATCCCCCTCGCCGACGCCGATAGCACCTTGCTGACCCGGCATGTCAGCGAGCTGGCCGACAGCGCTCGCGATTTTGAGCACCTCCACCCGGTCGAGACCGTCGCCATGGTCATTCTGCCCAACCATCTGCATGTGATCTGGGTGCTTCCGGAAGAGGACAATGATTTTCGCCGGCGCGTGGAATACCTGCAGGCAAGCTTCACCCGTCGCATGGTCGATGGCGGTCACGTTTCCGAGAAAGAGGCCGAAACGCTTTGGCACCCGCGTTTCTGGGATTACCGCATTCGCGATGCGATCGATATGGAGCGCCATGTCGGTTTCATGCATGGCAATCCCGTCAAACATGGCTTGGTGAGTCATCCCAATAAGTGGCGATACTCAACCTGGCACAAGTTTCGTGAAGACGGGTTTGCACTCTGGACGTCGGATCCTCTGCGAACGTCCGGCGAACCGTAGAAAAGCGGTCAAGGGACGCGACGGCAGGTTCCGGCTGCGGTTCCATTCCACACCCATCCTGGCCTAAAGTGGCGTTCGACCACTCTCATTGAGAGCGGACTGCCTTCAGATCAGAATGAAAGACGCCGCTATGCCAGCCATCTCTATGACCCCACAAGAAGTCTCCGATTATATTGCTCAATCTGGCCGCGATGCCTGGATCGTTCCAGATGTGCCGGAGACCACACCGCGCCGGACGATTGAAAAAGTCGGCGTGATCGGCGCTGGCACAATGGGCGGCGGCATCTCGATGAATTTCGCCACGGCCGGTATCCCGGTGACCATCCTGGAGCGGCAACAAGACGCGCTCGATCGCGGCCTCAGCGTCGTGCGTGGGCATTATCAGCGCAGCGCCGACAAGGGCCGCTTTCCGGTAGAGGAAGTGGACGAGCGTATGGGTCGCCTGATCGGCACGCTGAGCATGGATGACTTTGCCGATTGCGATCTGATCATTGAAGCCGTGTTCGAGGACATGGATTTGAAGAAACAGATCTTCACCGATCTCGATCGCATCGCCAAGCCCGGCGCGATCCTGGCGACCAACACCTCGGCGCTCAATATTGATGAGATTGCGAGCGTGACCAAGCGTCCGCAAGACGTGATCGGGCTGCACTTCTTCTCGCCCGCCAATGTCATGAAGCTGCTTGAGATCGTGCGTGCGGATCACACGGCCGACGATGTCATCGCGACCAGCATGGACCTCGCCAAGACGATCAACAAGATCGCGACGCTGGTCGGGGTTTGCCCCGGCTTTGTCGGTAATCGCATCCTGTTCGCGCGCCAGGCCCAGGCGCAGAAACTGGTCTATAAGGGCGCCATGCCCTGGGACGTCGATGCGGCGCTGAACGCGTTCGGCTTCCGCATGGGGCCTTATCAGATGTCGGACCTGGCTGGGCTCGACATTGGTTGGAAGAAAGGCGCCAAGACGGCCAATCCGATCCGTGATGCGCTGTGCGAGCTCGACCGCCGCGGCCAGAAGACCGGCGCGGGCTATTATGATTATGATGAAAACCGCCGCCCGATCCCATCCGAGGTCACCGCCAAGATCATTACCGAAGTCACGGGCGTCGAACCCGGCGGTGCGCCTGGCCAGGACGAGATCATCGCCACCTGTATCTATCCGATGATCAATGAAGGCCTGAAGATCCTTGAAGAGAAGAAGGCCCAGCGCGCCTCGGACATCGATATTGTCTGGCTCAATGGCTATGGCTGGCCGGCTGATAAAGGCGGCCCGATGCTCTATGGAGACATGGTCGGCGCGGAAGCGGTGCTGGCGACCATGGAAAAGCTCGGCGCAGAGGATGCGAGCTTCGCCCCCTGCGAGACGCTGAAACGCCTGGCCAAGGATGGTGGCCGCTTTATCGACGTCCAACCTGGCTAATGGCCGACGCGCTCAGCACCCTCGATGGCGACTATGACTACGTCATCGTCGGGGCGGGGTCGGCGGGTTGCGTGGTGGCCGAGCGCCTGTCGCGGGATACAGGCACGCGTGTTCTGATTCTGGAAGCAGGCGGCAAGGATAACTGGATCTGGTTCCACATCCCGGTCGGCTATTTGTTCGCCATCGGCAATCCACGCTCGGACTGGATGTTTGAGACCACGGCGCAGCCAGGACTGAACGGACGCGCGCTCAACTATCCACGCGGCAAGGCGCTGGGCGGTTCCTCCGCGATTAATGCGATGATCACCATGCGCGGCCAGGCCGCCGATTATGATGGCTGGCGCGATTTAGGCCTGCCCGGTTGGGGATGGGAGGATGTGCTGCCTGTCTTTCGGCAGCTCGAAGATCACTTTCTCGGCGAAGGCCCGCATCATGGCGCGGGCGGCCCCTGGCGGGTCGAGCCACCGCGGGTTCGCTGGGACGTTCTCGACGCCGTCCGCAACGCTGCCATGGAGGCGGGCATACCGGCGACCGAGGACTTCAATACGGGCGACAATGAGGGGGCCGGCTACTTCCACGTCAATCAGAAAGCCGGCCGCAGATGGTCTGCCGCACGCGGATTCCTAAAACCCGCCATGAAACGCCCGAATCTGCGAGTCGAAACCGGCGCGCTGATCGAAAGGGTGACGCTCGACGGCAAGCGCGCCAGCGGGCTGATCTTTTGCCAGAACGGGCAGAGGGTCGAAGTCAAAGCGAACCGCGAAGTCATCCTCTGCGCCGGCTCCATTGGCAGCGTACAGATCCTGCAACGCTCCGGCATCGGACCTGCCGAGACTCTGCAAGACGCAGGGATCACGCCGCTCCATGACCTGCCGGGGGTCGGCGCCAACCTGCAGGATCACTTGCAACAACGGGCCATCTACAAAGTCTCGAATGTCGTCACGCTCAACCAGACCTATTATTCGCTCTGGGGCAAAGCGAAGATGGGGCTCGACTATGCCCTGCGCCGCCGCGGGCCGCTGACCATGGCGCCATCACAGCTCGGTCTGTTCACGCGCTCCTCGCCGGACCACACCCGCGCCAATATTCAGTTTCACGTCCAGCCCCTCTCGCTCGACAAGTTTGGCGATCCGCTGCACCGCTTTCCGGCGATCACCGTCGCGGCCTGTAACTTGCGCCCGACCTCACGAGGCACGATCCGCGTCCCCTCCCCTGAACCGCCCGCCGCCCCGATCATTGATCCGAACTATTTGGATACAGAGGCAGATCGCACCGTCGCCGCCGACGCCATACGGGTCACGCGCCGCCTGATGCAGCAACCTGCCCTGGCGCCCTTCAAGCCCGATGAGTATCTCCCCGGCCTGTCATACTCCGACAAGGACCTCGCCCGCGCGGCTGGTGAAATCGGGACCACCATCTTCCACCCGGTCGGCACAGCAAAAATGGGCCCCGCTGACGATCCGCTGGCGGTGACAAATGCCGACCTGGAAGTGCATGGCGTCTCAGGCCTGCGAGTGATCGATGCCTCGGTGATGCCGACCATCACGTCCGGCAACACCAACACGCCGACCATCATGATTGCCGCAAAAGGCGCGGAGAAGGTGGCCAGAGGGTGAGCTCTTCGCAGACAAGAAAAGGCCGCCCTGGAGAGGAAGGGCGGCCTTTGATCTGAAAAGGTATGAAACTTAGTGGCGGTTGCTCAGTCGAGCGCGACGCCGACGCCGCTTGTCCAACATGCTTTTGCCCGTTTCCTCTGTTTCTTCGGGAGCTGGGGCTTTGATCACAGCGACTGGTTTTGCGATTTTGTATGCATTTACCGGGGTCGCCTGAAGGGGAGTGCTAGGAACCGCGATAGGGGTTTGCTCGGTTTCGCGGACTTGCGGGTTCATTTTCTTTGCCTTTCAAAACTGGACAGATGCCCAATCAGCGGGGGTTGATGGAGAGTGGTTTGTTCCGCTGATGCATTACCAATTGGGGAGGGTATTATTGTTTTTCAATAAGGACTTTCCGTTTTTCGGAAAGTTATTTTCGATTTCTGAATAAAATCAGAGACATAGAGATAACGATTTTTTGATCGCACCCCGTCCTCAACCCATTGACAGCGCAAGACTTTTTCCATGGCCCCGCTAATTAGGTTGAGATTCAAGGCCTAATCCTGAGTGGACAGCACGTTTCGCGCCCCCGGATTGAGGAGAGAATGCGTGAGCAGAACAATCTCATCCTCAAACTCGGCCTCTTCCAACAGCTCCGGCGCGTCGAGAGTTGCCGTCAGGATGGTCCACAAAACAGCGCGAGTCAGTACGAAGGCCGACACACGCGTCATCTTGCGCATCGGCCCGATCGCGCCAGCCGTCTCCGTCAGAAGCGACGCGATGCGGTCAACCGGAAGAGACTCCCGCCCGGCCTGCGCGCGCGTGGACATGATCACCTTTACCAGGGAGGCATTGCGCGGCGATCCGGCAAAGGTCGCGATGAAAGCGCGGGTCAAGGTTCTGACCGGATCCACGGTGCCAGAGCGGGCTGACGCGGTCAGTGCGTTCGCAACAACCTGAAATCGGGCCTCAATATCGCGTTCGGCGAGGGCCAGGAAGATCGCCGTCTTGTTGGGAAAATACTGATACAGTGTCCCGATCGACACCCCGGCCCGTTCAGCAATGTGATTGGTCGAAACCTGATCGACATTCTGCGTCTCCAGAAGCTGAGTAGTCGCCTCCAGAATTATCTCAATGGTTCGCCTGGCGCGCGCCTGTTTGGCATTTTTTCTCATTTTAACAGGTGCTTGCACGCTCACACTCCCCACACCCTCCGCCCTCGCGAAAGCGAGTACAAAAACTGAGTATTACTCATATTATAGATCTCAGCAATTCAGAATAACGGGAGAAAAGCCTATGACCCCTCTCAAGATTATCCTCGCATCGATGATCGCCCTACTCGCTCTGGCCGTCTGGTACGTGATGTTCTCGGGCCCCAAGCTGCATGAGCCCTCCGACCTGTCAGACTTTCTCGGCACATCGGACAGCCCGGTCCTGGTCGAAGATGTTTCTGCGCTCGCTGTAGAGGTCACGATAGAGCGCGACCTTGGCATCCCACTGCGCGACGGCGTAAGGCTCTCGGCCAATGTCTTCCGCCCCAAGGCCCCTGGACAGTACCCGGTCGTGATGGCGTTCACCGCTTATCACAAGGACGAAACACCCACTCAGTATCCCGATTATCTGCGCAAGAATGCGCGCCCCGATTATGACCTTGGCACCATTCGCGTCAGCGCGTGGACGCCCTGGGAGGCGCCTGATCCGGCCCATTGGGTCCGGGAAGGCTATGCCGTTGTCCTGGTCGACAGTCGCGGCTTCGGGAGATCTGAAGGCACAGCAGGTGTGCTCTCCCTCCAGGACCGGAACGACTTTCACGATGCGATCAGCTGGGCCGGAACGCAGGACTGGAGCACTGGTAAAGTCGGCCTGACCGGGGTCTCCTACCTCGCAATCGCACAGTGGATCGCCGGCGCCGATGCCCCCGAACACCTGGCTGCCATCATGCCCTGGGAAGGCCAAAGCGACAATTTCCGCGAAGTCCTGTTCCATGGCGGTGTGCCGGAGACAGCCTTCACCAATTTCTGGCTCACCCGCATTCGCAGCAAGGCCAACAAGACGAGTTTGCCCCCACACCGCGTCATGCGCTTCGCTGGCTCGCGGCCCATGCTGATGAAGCGCGTGTCTGCCCGCGCGGCTCCGTCCGGGATCTCTTTGCCAGACATTCGCGTGCCCGCGCTGATCTGTGCCAGTTGGTCAGATCATGGCATGCACACGCGTGGCTCCTTCGAAGGTTACAAACAAATCGCCTCTGCGCAAAAATGGCTCTACACGCACGGCCAACCGAAATGGGATGTCTACTATAGTGACGAGGCGAAAGCCGTGCAGACGGCTTTTTTCGATCATTTCCTGAAGGGAGAAGACAATGGCTTCGACACGCGCCCACCGGTGCGATTGGAAGTGCGCGACACGCTGACCGAATATTCTGTCCGATTTGAGGACACATGGCCGCTGCCGAACACGGTCGCCACGCCGCTCTATCTGGGTGAAGACGGGACAGCTGGATCCGGGCCTTTGCCAGAGGAAGGCCATGCAAGTTATGAAGCCCGCACCGGCGCCACCGCGTTCCGTTACACTTTCACCGAAGAAACCGAGCTAACGGGCAATATGAAACTCAGACTCTGGGTCGAGGCTGAGGGCGCCCGCGACCTGGACCTGTTTGCCGCCATCAAGAAGTACGACACGGCTGGCAATGAAGTCACTTTCTATGGCAAGGCCGGTCACAATCGATCCCCCGTGGCACTTGGCTGGCTGCGCGTGTCTCAGCGCGAGCTCGACCCGGTTCGTTCAACCCCGTTGCAACCCTGGCTCAAGCATGAGCAAAGCCTGAAACTGAATCGCGGGGAGATTGTTCCCGTCGAAATCGAGATCTTGCCCAGCAGTACGCGCTTCCTGCCGGGTGAAACTCTGGAAATCGCCATTCAGGGCCATGATCATTTTGAACATCATGCGCTCGCCCACACGAACACCGTCAATAAAGGCACACACATCATCCATTTCGGCGGCGAATATGACTCGCACCTGCTCATGCCCGTGATCCCACCGGCGCAGTGATCACAAAATATCTGACTTGATCGGCATTCGCTTGACCGTACGCGCTCGTCGTCTAAGTCCTTGGCACTGCATAAACTATTGGGGAAACACCATGTTGCGCCGTGCCATTTTCGCTATTGCCGCCCTGTCTGTTTTGGCTTTTGCCGCGCCTGCATTTGCCAAACCCGTCGAGTATTTCCAGGTCGAGGGTGTCGTCTATGATGAAACCATCCCAGTTTTCGAAAATCACGCCGGCTATGAAATCGGTGATCGCCCCGTTCGCTTTGACGACATGGTTGCTTATCTGCGCGATATCGCAACGCGCTCTGATCGCATTAGCGTTGAGACAATTGGCTACTCGCATGAGCGGCGTCCGATCCTGACCTTCACGGTGACGAGCCCGCAAAATCACGCCAACCTGAAAACGATCCGAGAGACACATCTGGCGCGTCTGGACGGCCGCGCCGCCGCCGATGCGGCGCCTATGGTCCTGTGGATCAATTACGGCGTGCATGGCGCCGAAACGTCCTCCATGGATGCGGCGATCCCTCTGCTCTATCACTTTGCAGCTGCCCAGGGCCCCGACATTGAAGCCCAACTCAATGACGCCGTGATGATTTTCACGGTCGTATTCAATCCAGACGGCCACGCCCGCCGCATCGATCATGTTGAGACCTTCTGGTCCTATGGCGAGAATACCGACCTCAACGATGAAGCCCACAATATGTGGATTGAGGCGCGGACCAACCATTACTGGTTTGACCTCAATCGCCAGTGGCTGTTGCTGACCCAGCCGGAAAGCCAAGCCTGGATCAAGCAATGGCACAGATGGAAACCGATGGTTTCGGCCGACTATCACGAGATGGGATCTGCGGCGCCGTATTACTTCCACCCAGGCGAGGCGCTCCGCCGGAACCCGCTCATCCCTGAACGCGCGCGTGAGCTGACCAAAGGGATCGGCGAACGCCATGCCGCCTTTCTGGATAGTGAGGCGAAGCTCTATTGGACCGAACAGGGATTTGACAATTTTTATATCGGCAAAGGCTCCACCTATCCGCAGATCAACGGTTCGCTCGGGATCCTGTTCGAAGCTGGAGCAGCACGAGGTGGCGCGGTCCAGACCGAACGCGGCCTCGTCGAAACCGCCGACAATGTGCGCACCCAATTCCGCACGGCGCTGACAACGATCCAGGGCGCTCTGGACCTGCGCGATGAGATCACCGCCTATCAACGCGATTTTTTCGCTGAGAATGATCGCCAGGCGCAGAGCATCGGTACCGCGGGGTGGGTGTTTACCGCCAATGGCGATCCTGCGCGCGCGGCGCGATTTGTGCGCCTGTTGCGCCTGCATGACATCGAAGTAAGGGCGCTGACCTCGAATGTGACCGTGGACGGCTATAGCTATCCGGCGAGTACGAGCTATTACGTTTCCACCGATCAGACGAACAATCGGATGATCCGAGGCATTTTTGAGCGCTTCACAGAGTTCGAAGAAAACGTCTTTTACGATGTGTCGGGCTGGACCCTCCCCCTCGCCTATGACCTCGAATATGCCCCCGTCACCGCCCGGGCTGCCCGGTCTCTATCCTTCAGTGATGTCGTCGACGGTGCGTTCCAACCGGCACCGGCGCCTGCGCGGGCCTCCTACGGGTATGTGTTCGACTGGTCTCATTCCTATGCACCGCGAGCTCTGAATCGGATTCTTTCTGCGGACCTGCTCGTACGGGCGACGACGGAACAAACCGTGGTGCGGACGAATTCCGGCAATGTTTCGCTCGGGCGCGGGGCTATCTTTGTGCCGCTGGACAAGCAGGAAACCGCTCGCGAAGACATTCACAAAATCATGGCGACCATTGCTTCTGAAGATGGCGTACCGGTCTATGCGGCAACGTCGGGCCTTACACCGGTGACCGGGCGCGATCTTGGCTCCAACAGCACCTTCCGTGCCCTGAGCGAACCGCGCGTTGTCCTCGCCTATGATGGCGGACTGGCGCGCTATGACGTGGGTGAGATTTGGTGGACACTGGACTACCAACAACGCATGCCGGTCACGCTGGTTCACAAGGCCCGGCTTGGATCGCTCGATTGGACCAAGTACACGCATTTGATCCTCGCCGGCGGACTGGCACAAGGACCGGACGCTCCACCTGTACTGGATGAGACCCTGTCTGAAACGGTGCTGACCTGGGTCGAAAGCGGGGGCACGCTGGTGGCCCTTCGCGATGCCGCGCTCTGGACGCAAAGTGCGATCAAGAGTCGGGCGGAAGCGGCAGCCATTGAAGCGGGTGGCGCTCCAAAACCGCCAGCACCCGAGACGGAGACAGACGACGACCCCACCCCGGAACGCTTGAACTTTGGCGAAATGGGCGTGCGCGATGCAGAGCATGTCATCGGTGGCGCGATCTTCGCGACAGATCTCGATACCACGCACCCGCTTGGCTTCGGATACTCGGATCGTGACCTACCCGTCCATCGCAATGTCAGCTTCACGCTGGAGCGCCCGAAGGGCAATCCTTACGCGGTACCCGTCCAGTATTCAGCGGATCCGCTCCTTACCGGCTACGCGTCCGAGCGTCGGCAGGAAGAAATCGCCGGAAGCCCTTCCGTGATCGCCGAGCGCATGGGGAACGGCGTTGTGATTCTGATGGCCGATAACCCGGTTTTCCGGGGCACATATCCAGGCACGGAGAAACTGCTGATGAATGCCATCTTCTTCTCTGCTCTCATCGATCACCCGCGCGGTGACTATCAGACCGGGGACGAGACGCGCTGACCGAACACTGAGGACACGCGGCATGACGAAAATCATCTGCGTTGCTGGTTTCGGCGACGATGCGACTATGTTTGACGCGCTGGTCGAAGCAGCAAACCGGACGTCGCTTCAGTTTGTCCCGATCAACCTGCCAGGGTTCGGAGCCCCTTTTCCAGATAGACAGAAGGCAGACCTGGACTCACTTGCCGGCGCGTTGGTCGAACGCGTCGCCGCAGAAGGCGCGCAAATTGTCCTCGCTCATTCCGTGGCCTCGATCATCGCCTCGGTTGCCGCGCGTCGCCCGCAGTCGCCGATTCAAACGATCTTGTCATTGGAGGGAAACCTGACGGCAGAGGATGCCTACTTCTCGGGAACTGCCGCGGACTACGCCTCGCCAGACGCGTTCAAACCTGCATTCCTGGACCGCCTCCAGGGCTTGGCAGAGAGCGATCCGATCATCGCGCGCTATCGCGGCGTGGTCGCGAACGCCGACCCGCGCGCCATGTGGGAACTCGGGTGCGATGCGTACGCCTTCTCGCAAAAGAACTGCCCTGGGCAATGGCTTCTTACCGCCGCGAGATCGGCATATCTCTACAGTCCCTCCAACCTTCCCGAACGCTCTTTGTCCTGGCTCGAAGATACCCCATTGCCCCGGTTCGAACTGCCGGGCGCTTCGCACTGGGCCAGCGTGGATCAGCCGGAATTGCTCGCAAGCAAGATCGCAGAGGCGCTCCTTAATCTGTCGAAATGAGGTGAGGTGAGCAGGAGATCCCAGCCCGCTACCGAACCATTTCCGCAGGGCCACAGAAAAGCGCTTCCTGATTGGCGATGATGCCCGGCATATCGGACTCTTCCGCCGCAAAACGCCGGATCAACATTATGCCCTTGGCGGTTGGGGAAACGATCGGCGTGCCCGTCAGGCCTTCCGTATCCTGACGATCGTGCACAAGCAAAAAGTCGAACTCCGCGCCGTCCAGCTCCTGATCGTTCCGCACGAAGAAATTGTCAGAGTTCTGTTGATAGAAGGAGATCGACCAGTATCGCGGCCAGGTTTCACCCGCGACGCGCACCGGACCGTCGCTCAAATCATAGGCCATTGAGCTGATAATGCTGTCTGGGTTGGCGCGACGGGCCGCGTTGAGCCTGGGGCCATAGACCTGATTGTGGAAACAGGCGTTCCAGCCTCCGGCGCCGGCAGCGATGCGGGCCTCAATGGTCGACATGACCTTACTCGGTGCTTTCTGGATGATCAGGTTTCGCGTGATGACAAAAGTCAGAACGGCCAGAACAAGGGCCCCCACCAAATAGGGCAAGGATTGCTTCAGCATGACAGACGCTCCACTTCTGGAAGCTCAATGTTTGGCAATACCGCCCGGGTCTCGGGGCTGGGATTGTAGACACGCAGCATGAGTTCGAATGATTTGTCGGGTACCTCTTGAGACGGCAACCAGGGCGCGTCCAGCGGCGCGGGACCTACATTGATGACCCAGTCTCCGGCCTCTCCACGGAGCACCGAAACGCTGTTCCAGCTCGATCGATTTTGAGCGTTTGGAACATAATGCTGCGTTTCGCTGTCATACAAAGTTAGCGACCACCACCTTGTATCGATTGGCTGTCCCGTGACGCGATAGACACAATTCGATTGCAGTGGCGCGCCCTGATCATCCCGGGTCGCAACGAAATATACCGCCTCTTTCGAGGACAGACCAAGCGGGCCACCAATCGCGACACGCGCGCGTTCCACACCCGATGCCGCGGCTGCGCCGATCTTGTCCGAGTACAGCCAGGTGCCATCCACGTCCTCGAAATCATCGAAGATGGATGTCTCATCCATCAGGCCCTGAAGAGTCAGGGCACGGGCGCTGAAATAGGACGCAATGACGATCAGTATTGCAGTCGCCAGAATGATTGCGAGTTTCATACGTTCGTCCTCCCATTGCGCTTTCACTGGCTAACCGCGATTACCAAGTTTGACCAGCAAATCGATAGTTTGCAGGCAATCCGTCTCAGCGCTTCTACATCCACATTTTAATTAGCAAACGCTCACTAACTTGACTCTGCCGCCAATATGAGCGATTGCTCACTCGTTCGATAAAGGGGCGAACACCAGATTGTAATATCGGCTTGGGAGGTCCCCTATGTTCAGATCACTCATTTGCTGCGCCGCGCTCGTGGCAGGCCCGTTGGCTCATGCAGAGACATCTTTCTATCAGGATCGCTCGACGCTGGAACGTGATCGTCAGGCGCTGATGGGCATGCGTTTCAGCCTTTCGCTTGGCACACAGACCTCTGAAATGAGGCTCCAGCTCGGCACGCATTATTCGATCGATGGAACGTACGAGTTTTTGCCGGCTCTGTCCTTCGCCTCACAGGATGGACTGAGCGGCTTCGCCCTTGATGGTATGGCCGCGGAAGGTGAAGCAGGCGAGGAAGGCAGCAATGCCACGCTCTGGCTGGTCGGTGGCGGCGCGCTCCTGCTTGTCGCTGCCGCGGCGGGCTCTGGCGGATCGGACGAAGAATTCTGCCCGACCGGTGGTCTGGCCCTGCTCGATTTGCTCGAATGCATTGATGAAGATTAGGGGCGACATCGCCGCCCGCCCACACCGGACACGAGACCAATATGGAAATATCGTCCGGGTTCTTGGTTGATTTTGCCCTGTTCCTCGTTAGTCACTAAAATTGAGAGCGTTCACAATTTCGGCTTTGAGGGACAGACAAGGTGACATCCATGCGCGTATTTTTAGCTGCCATGACGGCGGGTTGGCTGGTATCGGGTTGCGCCACTTCCCTTGATTCACCGCCATCGGATGCAGGCCCAACATCCTCAGTGACTTCGGCGCAGAACCAGGAGGATCAACTCGTCTCCGATCTGGTCTCTCGGATGAGTCTGGAGCGCAAGGTCGCCCAGCTCATTCAGCCGCAAATCAATTCCTTCACGGTCGAAGATATGCGGCGTTATCGGTTTGGCAGCTATCTGAATGGTGGCAATGGAGGCCCGTTCGGGGACGAGTTCGCACCAGCATCGAAATGGCTTGCTCTGGCGGATCAAATGTGGATGGCGTCCATGGAGCCCCTTCCCGGCGACGAACCCGCTATTCCGACGCTGTGGGGCACGGACGCCGTACACGGGCACACCAACGTCATCGGTGCGACCATATTCCCGCACAATATTGCGCTCGGGGCGACCCGGGATGCCGACCTCGTCCGCCGTATCGCGCACGCCACGGCCATCGAGATCGATGTCACCGGAATTGACTGGAACTTCTCGCCTACCGTTGCGATCGCTCGAGACGACCGCTGGGGACGGACTTATGAAAGCTATTCTGAGGACCCGCAAATCGTCTCAGAACTGGGCGCGGCTTTTGTGGAAGGTTTGCAAGGCGCGGTCGGTGACGATGATCGGCTCGGCGACGGGCGTGTTCTCTCCACGGCCAAGCATTTCTTCGGCGATGGCGGGACAGAACGCGGCGTCGATCAGGGCAATGTCGATGGCGATCTGGATGAACTAAAGCAAATCCACGTGGTTCCCTATGTGGCCGCGATCGAAGCCGGTGTCGAAAGCATCATGGCCAGCTTCAACTCGATCAATGGACGTAAAATGCATGGCAATACAGACCTGTTGACCGGTGTGTTGCGCGATGAGCTTGGCTTTGACGGCGTCGTCGTCGGAGACTGGAACGGACATGGACAAGTTGCTGGCTGCACCGTGACCGACTGCCCGCAATCGCTGCTGGCGGGCCTCGATATCTACATGGTTCCCGACGACTGGCAGGCATTGCTGGAAAACCTGGTCAATCAGATCCAGGACGGCACGATTTCGGAAGCCCGACTGAATGATGCAGTCTCGCGCGTCCTGCGCATGAAGTACCGTGCGGGATTGCTCGCGGAAGACGCGCCGCGCCCGATCGAGCGGGCGGTGGCCCAACAACCTGAACGACTGGGCGCCCCAGAGCATCGCGAAATTGCCCGCGAGGCGGTCGCGAAATCTCAGGTCCTGCTCAAGAATGAGGGCGTCCTACCCCTCAGCGCCGCGTCAAACGTGCTGGTCGCAGGCACCGCAGCTAACAGCATCGCCCAGGCCTCCGGCGGCTGGACGCTCACCTGGCAAGGCGGAGGTGAGCTGACCAATGACATGTTCCCTGGCGCTCATTCGATCTATGACGGCATTGCCGCAGCGGTCGAGGCTGGCGGCGGTCAGGCGCAACTGTCGGAGACTGGAGAATACACTGAGCGACCGGATGTGGCCGTGATTGTATTTGGCGAGCAGCCTTATGCAGAATTCGCCGGCGACAAGCGCGACCTGGTGTTCCGCGATGAGGAAGGGCTGGCGCTACTGCAGACCTTCGCGGATGACGGCGTTCCAACCGTCGCCGTGTTTCTATCCGGGCGTCCGCTCTGGATGAATCGGGAACTCAACGCTGCGAATGCATTCGTTGCGGCCTGGTTGCCCGGCAGTGAAGGCGGCGGCGTGGCCGATATTCTGTTTGGCAAACAGGCGCCCACGGGTCGGCTCTCCTTTTCCTGGCCTGTCGCGTGCGCGGGCATCCCGGTCAACAGCCTGGATGGCGCCCTCTTTCCGGTCGGTTATGGCCTGTCCTTCACAGATGACGGGTCACTGACGGCGCTGGACGAATCCTGTTCCAATCTCGTGCAGGCCGCCAGTCTCGACTGGTTTTCGTCCGGCCGCATGGCTGATGGAGTCACGGTGTCCGCAGGTTCCGACGACCTGCCGCAGATGCGCGGCACGTCCCCGCTCGTCTCGATCCGGGGGCTGGACCGCGCCGCACAGGAAGATGCTCGCGAGATCGCATTTCAGGCGGGCGGCGGTTTGACAATCACCGGCCCCGGCAAAGATGAAGCCTATCGCATTGCCTACCGGATTGTGGATCGCCCCACGGGCGAGGTGTCGATCAGCTCAGGCGGGGATCAGATTGATGCAACAGGAGAGCTGGCCGTCGCCGCAGGAAAAGGGTGGAGGGAAATGGTCCTGACGAAATCCTGCTTGCCGACGCTCAACAGCGAGTTGCGGTTCCAATCCGAAGACGCATTCGAGCTCCAGATCCACTCAATTGTCAGAGAAGACCTGGACGATGTGGCCGAGTGTGCGTTCTGATCTCTGCTCGAGTCCTATTCCACCCAGACAGGTGACGACCAGGCGCGTTCCTGCAAGGTCGTCGGCAGTTTCGGATTGGGCGGCGTTCCGGCGCGAACGGCATCCCATGTACTCCAGCGACACGTCGGATTCTCGAGCACGCGGACATAATAGGCGCTCACCTGATCGGCATCATAATCAGGGTCGGTCCAGACCGTTTTTAGTTCGCCCACGCCTGAGCCAGGGGTCGTCGCGCAAGTCGTGACGTCAACACTGGCGCCATTATCGGCGCAGCGACGGCTGGCTGGATCCGGAGCCGATCCATCAGAACAGGCCACATCGTAAATCATCTCGCGTGCCTCGCCATTCTCGGCCCAGACTTTCACGATCTGCAGGCGCTGCAAGGGCGCTGAAAGCGGGTCCTGAATGGCCCATGCCAGCATCGCTGGAGCGTCGTCGCCCTCCCAATTCAGATTGCCGCCCATCGGCACCCCGCCAGCATAGGCCTGCTCGAGCATGTCCGCAGAATTGGTGATGTCGGCGTCATAATCTCCGGCGAACAATCTCACTTTCATGCGAGGACCGCTGGTCCCGAATGTTTCGCGGCGACGCATCGCATCGAACAGATCATCTCGCGTATTGGCTTCCGACCATACACCGATCAATCCACTTGCGCTGAACTTGGCCCCGGTCAGGACGCGCCGGTTCGTGGCGTCGGGCACGTCACTCCAGTCGCTGTATCCTTCTGGGGGAACAGAGCTGCGCTGTCTTGGACCGGCGCCATCTGTCGGGAATTTACCCCAGTGCTTTTCTTCGCTGAGAGTCGCGGCGGCGATATGGGTGTCACTCGACCCGATAAAGCCAAACTCGAACGGGTTGGCACCCAGCTCCTCGGCGAGCGCGATCCCATGCCCCAGCGCCGGCCGAATATAGTCGGCCTCATTGATGGTGGCCTTCGCCGCACTCCCGATGAAATAGTCATACTGCTCAAATCCCGCCCATTCATCATTCGGCGAAAACATGGGATGCGTTTCGGAAGTCCCTTTGATCTGCGTAATTTCGACCAGTGGCTCATTCTTCAGCCGGGTCAGCGCATAGGCTTCCGTCAGTGGTTCACCATCGTAAGTGGACAAGGCGAACATCTCGCCATTCGAGCCATTTGAATTGTGAGGAATGGCAAGGGAATCAATCCCGCCAGTGCGCTGTTCGGTCATCCATTCCCAGAGATCTTCCGGGTTGCGCGAATCCAGCGTTGAAAAGATCTGGTCAGGGGCCTCGTCGCGAAAGATGACGTTGCGGTGAAGGTTCGCGGCAGATCCTTCTTCCTGACTGACAATCGTCATGGCGGTGAATTCATAGCCCGCAAATGTGGTGAACACGCCCGGATCATTGTGACGCTCGGCAGCGTTCAGGGTTTCCGCCCAGATCTGGTTCATATGTCCCTGATCGCGGATTTCTTCGATCGGTTCTCCGGTCACGAACGAGGCGCCAATACTGGCAAAGGTTTGGGCCGCCGCGGCAGCGTCCTCGCCAAACGCCGCCTGCGCCGTCACGGTTCTTGAGAGCGGGTGATTAGGATCATCCATGAACGGAATGACCCCCATATATTCGCCGTGATCGGTGACGGCGAGAAAATCGAGTGGCGGACCTTCTAGCTGAATTTCATAGCCGCCATCATGCGGAATGGTCTCGCCTTTCGCGAACCGATACGCGTCATCAGGCGTGCGACGGACGTTGAAGATATAGGCGTCGAAACTGTTTTTCGTATGCACATGAAGGTCCCCGAAATAGGCATTTCGAGTGGCCGTCTTTTCGATCACTTTTTCCGTCGTCTCGACGGTTTCGCTCTGTGGCGCCGCGTCCTCGACATCTGTCCCCGAGCAGCCGGCTACTAGCGCGGCGGTCAGTCCAATCAATCCGATCCGTATCATTATTTCCTCCGTACTCCCGCACTTAACGTGCCCGCTGTCGTCAAACTTGTCCATCGCCGCGTGGCTCAGACGAGATCAGATGCGGCTGGTGCTTTGACACTCAGACCGAGCTGGTAAACTATCCGGACAGACCGCAAGGGCCGACAAAACCGGCCGTCTAGAACAGCGCGGCACGGGAGGGCCAACCATCGTGATGTCTGCCAATGCAGCGTGCGCCGCACCCCATGTGACGGGCGGAGATTGACCCCATGAAACAGCTGATCCGTGAGCCCCTCCTTCACTTTGCAATACTCGCTGGCCTGGTCTTCATCGCCTATCAGATTTTGAGCCATGGGCGCTCAACGGAAGCGATGACCATTGTCGTTTCATCGCAGGAAATTGAGCGGCTCGCAGCCTTGTACGAGACCGAGGCCGGGGCGCCCCCAAGCGAGCAAGACCTGCAAACGCTCATCACCGATCACGTTCAGCAACAGGCGCTGGCCCGCGAAGCCCGCGCGCTCGGCATGGCCGACGGGGACGTGGTGATCGAACGCCGCCTGGCCCAGAAAATGATCTTCATGCTCTCGGAAACACAGGCTTTGACGCCGCCCGGCGAGGCCGAGCTTGAGGCGTGGTTCAGCGAGAATCAGGACCGTTTCAGAGAGCCTCAACGCACCACTTTTGATCACATCTTCTTCTCCCGCGCAGACGATCCGGCCGTGGACATCGCTCTGGCAGACCTGCAGGGAGCGCCCGGCCTGGCCTGGCGGTCGCGGGGAGATCCGTTCATGCTGCAGCGGTCTTATACGGACGTGTCTCCAGCCGAGCTGACCCACATTTTCGGGACCGAATTCGCCGCGCAAATGGCGGCGCTGGACGGCTCCAACGCCCAATGGCAAGGCCCGGTGCGCTCGGCGCTCGGGACCCATCTCGTCCGCATCAATGCGCGCGAGGCGGCTTACCTGCCGGCGTTTTCCGATATCCGAAACACCGTCGAGCGGGCCTGGCGCGAGCAGGCGCAGCGGCGAGAAACGGCGCAGCGCATCCAGTCGATTGTCGACAAATATGAGGTCGAGTTTGACGGGGACTCAGGTGACGAGGACCGAGACAATTGAATCCGCTTCGACCGCTCCTCGCGATGCTCGCATTATCCCTCCTGGTTCCCCACTTTTCCGCCCCTGCAGCCGCGCACGAGGTGAACCCAGCCTTGCTGGAACTCGCCGAAACCTCACCGAAACACCACGCAGTGCTCTGGAAACAGCCCTTGAGAGACGGCCGCAGGCTGCGCATCCGTCCGGTCTTTCCGGACACATGCGTCAGCGGACCGGCCACGCTCGAAGGGGTCGGCGGCGCCGTCATCGAGCGGTGGGAGATCACCTGCGCGCTCGACTCTGGCCAGATCCGGATCGACGGGCTCGAGCGGACGCTGACGGACGTGTTCGTCCGCATCACAGACCTTGAGGGCCAGACCAGAACGCAGGTCCTGCGCCCCGGCGACCCGCAGCTCGACCTCGCGGCCGAGGCGACCGGACTGCCGGTCTTCGCTTATTTGTGGATTGGCTTGGAGCATATCCTGTTCGGCTATGACCACCTGCTCTTCGTGCTCGGCCTGTGCCTGCTGGTGCGGCCGGTGCAGCTGATCCCGACCATCACCGCCTTCACGCTCGCGCATTCGATCACGCTCGGCCTCGCGACCCTGAACGGCCTCACCCTGCCCGGCCCGCCGGTTGAGGCAGTAATCGCGCTCAGCATCGTCCTGCTGGCGCGAGAGGCGCTGGCGCTGCAGGCGGGCCACGACACGCTGATCAGCCAGAAGCCCTGGCTGGTCGCCTTCGGGTTTGGCCTGATCCACGGCTTCGGCTTTGCTGGCGCCCTGTCCGAGATCGGCCTACCCCCGGCCCAGGAATTCTGGGCCCTGCTCTTGTTCAATCTCGGCGTCGAGCTCGGCCAGATCCTGTTTGTCAGCCTGATCCTCGCGCTCGCCCTCACCCTCTGGCGCCTGGCGGCGGGCAGCAAAGGCCTGAGCAAACTGACGGCGAGCTATGCCATCGGCACATTCGGGATGCTCTGGTTCATCGAGCGGGCGGTGGGGTTTGTTTGAGGGGGGGAGGTGGTTGAGATTGGGGTTCGGCTATCCGAACGCCGTTACTAGCCCGACGGCGGTTTATTCCTGGAAGCAGACATGCCGTGGTCTAGAGTATTGCGATCCTAAGACGGTTATCTGGGTTGGAACATATCGTCCTGGATAAGCGAGAGCTGAACAGGTTTTGCCGAGAAGAAGAGGCCTTTAACTTTGCCCATATCTCGCACAACACGAGTCACATGGTGACACACGTTGACCTGCCGCCAGTTCGTAGGATTTCCGCAAACCGCACCCTGCGCGCTTTGGTAGATAAAATCGTCACCTTCTGAGAATTCACGACCGGCGTAATATCCGCTTTTCACAATAGCCTTACTTACCGATTGCATCGCATATGCATGGCTGCCTTCATCTGGGCCGCGTGAAATCAGCCAATCTTTAGGAGTGGTGTATCGGTAATGTCGATGTGGGCGACCTCCAGATTGCTTGAAGTCCATTTTGGCATGATCGGGGGCGTAGTCCCCGAACATTATTTGGTCTGGCGTAGAAGGGCCGAAGTCTATTCCCTTTTTCCATGCCAACCATTCGTTGCGAGGATGTAGGACCGTCTCACTAGATCCCGCTGGGTTTTTGAGTGGGTAGTGTGTGCCCTGAAACCCAACTCGATACCACAACCCCAATTCTTGCAAAGACTCTATAGCGCCACCTACGACGCCTGCCGCTATTTCGACTTCATCAAATCCACTACCTTTGAAATCGGCGACTATGACACAAGCCTGAGGTTCGACTCGAAGCACCTCCAGGGCTGCTTCGACGCGCTCTTTCATCATTTCAGGATCAATTAAATCGGCTTCCCCTACGCGGATTGCCAATTTCGGGAAACTGTCCGCGTTTATTGAGTCTCGGATCCCATCCACGCGCGACGACAAGAGATCGGATAGCGAAACGCAAGGTATGGCCGGCACGCCGTGATGCCAATTTGCTTCGAACATTTTCGGAAGCCATCTGCTTGAAGAGGCTTCGCCAAAATCGTCATATAGGTATTCGCAATCGAGAGAAATCACTCGGTCCAATATGTACTGAGAAATGACTCCTGCTGTGTTGGGTATTTCATCGACCTCAAACATCGCGGCATTAAATTCTGCATCTCGCTCCTTCCTTGGAGGGACGATAAACCTCGGCAATACGTGATCGAAGATATCAGACTGTAGATCCCTGAGCCCGCTAAGCTCACCCTGCTTCATTCTCAGCGCTGGCATGTAGAAAAAGTTCTTACCGCTAGTCATGGTCGACTCCTTTGTCTGGGAGGAATTGCCGTCTTATCGATCCGCGACCGATCTTGTTTGAAAAAAGCGCGTAGTTGTTCCGCTCCATGCGCACGCGTCCAAAAACAATTGCGGGATGCACGCCAATGCTCCTTGCGAAAGCCTCGATCGGATCGGCGTTCTTTGAAATTCTCGCAGGCGATCGTTTCCACCGCTCTTCTGGAATGAGGAGGTTTCCTGCAAATCGATTTGCTTCGTCTTCCAGCTCATCGACGGAACGAAGCTCACCAAACTCGTCGAAGAATCCCGAGCTTAATCCAACGCGGTAGTGCAAGACCACGTGCGCTACTTCGTGGAGCAGCGAGAACCAAAAATTGTCAATTGTGTCTATCCGAAGCGTCAGAGCAACTACTGGGACATCATCAACCAGAAACGCCGCACCATCCACCTTCATGCCTTCAATTTGTGGCTCAATCACCAGAACAATGCCGTGCTGCCTCAATAGCTCCTCTGCTTGCTTGGGGCCGTCCGGCTCACGGCTTAGTTTAACCAGATCGAGTAGCCACTTCACATTCAGCGGATTGTATTTCGGCAAGCCTTCTGCGATTTTCTTTTCCGACCGGAGTGTCACCTGAGCTTTCCAAGACAACAACAACCAATCTTCAGAATGATCGATCACATTTAGTCCTGTTCGAAGTAACGATGGAGTTCCGTGTCTAACAACATGATCGGCGACCGTTTTGCGGATCTGACTGACCGCGCTTTCCTCGGAAACGGTATTCTTATTCAGCCAATTGTGTGAACGCGCATGCTTAATGATTTTCTTCATTTCGCCGGGAGATACATCGTACTTGAGACCAAATCGCTCCCGCAGAGTTTGCTCGACATCGAACTTCCATCGAACACCCAAAACGCTGGCAAATTTTTGGAAGTTCGACAAACTGATGGAGCGATATCGATCAGCTTCGTACCGCTGAACCGCTTGCTCTCGGAGTCCAAGTTGATGTGCAAGTTCTCGCTGTGTAAGACCTTTTGAGATTCGCGCAGCGATCAGCAGGCTCCCCATATCTCCTTGCACGTGCGCAAGCAATTCGTGTGCAGCTCCAGCCTTCGCCCCTTCGTAAAGCGTTACCAGCTCTTTGAGTTTATTTCGCTCAGACTGGAGTGCCCGATTCACTCCCTCCACCGCCTGAATGGGCAGTCCCTCGACTATGCGTTCCAGCGTTTCGCGCGAAGACAACGCCAAATCAATTTCTTGAATGGCCGCTTTCGCTTCGTTGGCCTGCCGGTCATTGTAGATGATAGAATCAGCGATCATGCGTTAACAGTACACAACAAATTTGTTGTGTGCAATCTGCTTGGTCCAGTTGTCCACAATCGAAAAGAGTACGAGGAAGGAAGCCAGAAGAGGGGGATTCAAACACTGTGAAGCCCTTGGGTAGGATAATCGGCTCTCGACCCGGCTCTAACGTCTCCTAATGCTCGCCTAGCTTCCTAAAACCCTAACTCCCCTCCTCACAGCCGCTTCCCCCATCTCTTCCTCCAGACCCACAACAACCGCGCCGAATTTGCCGCGCTTGATCAGAGCGCAGCCCCCCGGGTGTCTCGCGCACCGCGCCGCAAAATCAGCCGTCAGACTTTGGATACAAAGCGATCCCCAGCCCGCCCAGGAGGGCGATCACGGTCCAGGGATAGGGGGCGGGTGTGGTCCAGAGGACGGCGTCGCCGAACAGCGCCAGGCTGATCGCCAGGATCGCGAAGCCCGCGCTCATCGCTGTGGCGAAGGCGGCGAGCAGGCGTCCTGACTTGAGGCGTGTGGCCGCGATGAAGAGCGCCGCCATGACCAGGACGGCGACGGTGCCGACATGCCAGGAGAAATGGTGCAGCCAGATCACGTCTGGCGGCAAATTGGTCTCACTCAGCGGCGCCAGGACCTTTGGAGCGCCGAGGATCTCGTGGGCCGCGGCACCGACCAGGCTGAGACTCGCCGCGAGCCAGAACAGAAGCGTAGACATGCGCAATTCTAAAGCCCAAGCTCCTTTTCCCGCAGCCGCTTCACCTCATCCCGCAGCCTGGCCGCCTCCTCGAATTCCAGGTTCGCGGCGGCTTCGCGCATCTCTTTTTCGAGATCCGCAATGACGGCGCGGAGATTGTGGCCTTTTCCATCTGGGCCGACCTCATAGGCGGCGGCGTCTTCGGCAACGGCTTTCTTGCGAGACTTGCCGCCCTTGAGCTGGGTGCGGCTGCCGGGTTTTTCGCCGAGTTCGCCGAGAATGTCAGCGACGGCGCGCTTGATCGTGGTCGGGGTGATGCCGTGTTCGGTATTGTAGGCCTGCTGCTTCTCGCGGCGGCGTTCGGTCTCGTCCATGGCGCGTTGCATCGAGCCAGTAATCTTGTCGGCATAGAGGATGACGCGGGCATCGGCGTTCCGGGCGGCGCGGCCAATGGTCTGGACCAGGCTGGTCTCCGAGCGCAGGAAGCCTTCCTTGTCGGCGTCGAGAATGCCAACCAGGCCGCATTCGGGAATATCGAGCCCCTCGCGCAGCAGGTTGATGCCGACCAGGACATCGAACTCGCCAAGACGGAGGTCGCGAATGATCTCGATCCGCTCGACCGTGTCGACATCCGAGTGCATGTAGCGGACCTTGATGCCCTGCTCGTGCAAGTATTCGGTCAGGTCCTCGGCCATCTTCTTGGTCAGCGTGGTGACCAGGGTGCGGTAACCCTGTTCGGTTGTGTTGCGGATCTCGGCGGTGAGATCGTCGACCTGATTGGTGGTGCCGGTCGAGACCGGGCGCACCTCGACCGTCGGGTCGAGCAGGCCGGTCGGGCGGATGACCTGCTCGGTGAACACGCCGCCAGTGCGCTCCAGCTCCCATGGTCCCGGCGTCGCCGAGACATGCACGGTCTGCGGTCGCATGGCCTGCCACTCCTCGAACTTGAGCGGGCGATTGTCGAGACAGGATGGCAGGCGGAAGCCATATTCGGCGAGCGTCTTCTTGCGCGAAAAGTCGCCTTTATACATGGCCCCGATCTGCGGCACGGTCTGATGGCTCTCATCAACGAAGACGAGCGCATTGTCCGGCAAGTATTCGAACATGGTCGGCGGCGGCTCACCCGGTTTGCGGCCAGTCAGGTAGCGGCTGTAATTCTCGATGCCGTTGCAGCTCCCGGTCGCGGCGAGCATTTCCAGGTCATACTGGACGCGCTGCTCGATGCGCTGGGCTTCGAGCAATTTGCCCTCTTTCTGGAAGTGTTCGAGCGTCGTCTTGAGCTCGGTCTTGATCTGGCCGATGGCCTGGTTCAGCGTCGGGCGCGGGGTGACATAATGGCTGTTGGCGTAGAGCTTGATGGCCGGCAGCGTCTCGGACTTGCGACCGGTGAGCGGGTCGAACTCTGTAATGCTCTCCAGCTCATCGCCGAAGAAGGAGAGCTTCCAGGCGCGGTCTTCATAGTGGGCCGGGAAGATGTCGACGACATCGCCCTTCATGCGAAACGCCCCGCGCTGGAAGGCCGCGTCATTGCGATTGTATTGCAACTCGACCAGCAGCTTGGCGACCTCCCGCGGATCGATGCGCTGGCCGACCTCGAGCTTGCGCGTCATCGAGGTATAGGTCTCGACCGAGCCGATGCCGTAAATGCAGGAGACCGAGGCGACGATGATACAATCATCCCGCTCCAGGATCGCCCGCGTCGCCGAGTGGCGCATCCGGTCGATGGCCTCGTTGATCGAGCTTTCCTTCTCGATATAGAGATCACGGCGCGGGACATAGGCTTCAGGCTGGTAATAGTCGTAATAGGAAACGAAATACTCGACCGCATTGTTCGGGAAGAAGGATTTGAACTCGCCATAGAGCTGCGCGGCGAGCGTCTTGTTCGGGGCAAGGATCAGCGCCGGGCGCTGCGTCGCCTCGATGATCTTGGCCATGGTGAAGGTCTTGCCCGTGCCGGTCGCGCCGAGCAGGACCTGGTCCCGTTCGCCCAGCTGGATGCCGTCCACGAGTTCGGGAATGGCAGCGCGCTGGTCGCCCGCAGGCTCATACGGCGCGTCGACCTTGAGTTCGATACCGCCTTCGAGCTTTTCCCAGCGCCGATCGGGACGATGCGGGGTCCACTCGCTGCTTGGCAGGCCGCCAATGGCGTCGCGCGCAGCTCCTGTCTGTTCGAATGAGACGCCCATAGAGTGATTTCCCCGGCAATGGTTCAGGCCATGGTCTAATCTATTGTGCTATATACTTCACACAAGCGCCTCTAAACGGTTGAAATTACACCTACTGACAGATTTTGGCAGGACACAGGATTGCCAGAGACGTCCCTTCCCGCCCCTCCTCAGCAAGTTTTGCGCAAGAATTTTTCGCCGATCTTTTGAATACTGCACGTTCGTGCCGCAGATCTTGGCACAAATGTGGCAAAATCAACACACACGATTGTGAGATGAAGTTGAAAGTGACAATTCTGTGATCTGTTAATTGACGCCCGCTCTTTAGCACCTCTAAGCAGAGTTACCTGCGTAATCAGGAAAGCTGCGTACTAAGAAAAATCTGCGTTTTTCTATTCGCGTATCGAGAGGCTCCTAGGAGTGGGAGCGCTCAGTTTATTGGAGGACGATAGATCATGGCTAATGATCTTCTCAAGAAGAAGCTATTTGCAACGACGCTTCTTGCCGGCGCTGCGGGCGGTCTGTGGACCGGCGCTGCGGTCGCGCAAGAAGTTGTCGATGAAGACGTTACAGTAATCGAGGAAGTGTCTGACGCTGACGAAGCACGGCAAGAGAAAGTTGTCGTGACCGGTTCGCGGATTGCACGTAACTCGTTCACATCAACGTCGCCAGTACAGGTGCTCGACGGCGAAACCATCGCCGATGCGGGTTTTCTGGACCTCGCTGAAGCGCTGCGGACCTCGTCCGTTGTTCAAGGTGCCCAGCTTGACCAACAATTCAACGCATCATTCGTATCAGACGCTGGCCCGGGTGCTCAATCGATCGGTCTGCGTGGCCTCGACCCAGAGCGTACCTTGATCCTGATCAATGGTCGTCGTTATGCTCCAGCCGGTATCGAAGGCGCGCCTTCATTCCCGGATGTCAGCTTGATTCCAAGCTCGATGGTCGAGCGCAACGAAATCCTGCTTGATGGCGCGTCCTCCGTTTACGGTTCTGACGCTGTTGCGGGTGTTGTGAACATCATCCTCAAGGATGAGTTTACCGGCCTCGAAATCGGCGGCAACATCAACCAGTCGCTCGAGCCTGGTGGTGAATCTTCTCGTTTGAACTTCATTGCTGGTGTCGAGAATGACAGCGCGAATTTCGTGATTTCTGGTGAATATTTCCGCCAGGAAGAAATGAGCGCCTGTAGCCGCGACTGGATGCGGACTGAAGCACGCGCTGACAACTGGCCTGACTTTGCTGGTCAGCAAATCTGTGGTTCCGTCGACATCACTGACGAAGGCATGGAGCTCGGCACGGGTAGCCAGTCTCAAAGCTTTGCAGCGTTCCCATTTGGCGCGATCCTGCTCGGCCGTGAAGGCACGACGAACCCAGCTGCGGGGATCCCGAACTTTGAACTTGCAAACCTCGGTGGCAACTTCAACGGTCTGTACTTCAACTCGGTCCGCCGGAACGAGAACCTGCAGTACACACCAAGCTTCCAACGTGCTGCAATCTTCGCAACCGGTAAGATGGATCTCGATCCAATTCCAGGGACTGAAGTGTTCATGGAATTCAGCCTGTCTAACCGTCAGTCTCAGTTCGAAGGTCGCCCAGGTGTGATCGACGCTGCGATCCAGCCAAACAATCCATTCATCCAGACCTCTGGATTCCTGATTGGCGGCGCTGGCCCAACGTCAAACTTCACCATGCGTCCGATCGACCCGACTCCTAACGGCGTTGAATCAGAGCTGACTCAGTATCGCGGCTTGGTTGGCCTGCGCGGTGATCTTGGCTTCCTGTTCGACGGTCTTGGTGACTGGGACTATGAACTCTTCGGCGGTTACACCCGTTCGCAAGGCTACTCGTCTCGCGGCGTGATCCTGGAAGAGAACCTCATCCGGTCTCTGAACACAGTGGTCGATCCGGCAACCGGTGCGATTGTTTGTGCCCCTACGCCAAACCCGAACGCACCCTTCAGCCCAGGCGAATCGCTTGAGCCATGTATCCCGTTCAACCCATTCTTCGGGGGTCTTTACCCTGTCGATGGCAGCGAGCCGGAATTCGAAGATCCACGTCTGCTTGACTACCTGTCTGGCTCGCGTAGCTCGACCACATTCGTGGACGAGATCATCTTCGGTGGTTATGCCACGGGTCCAATCTTCCAACTGCCAGCCGGTCCTGTCCAAGGCCTGATCGGTGTCGAATGGCGTGAAGATGCGATCGATACACGCTCTGATGACGTGACCGCTCGCGGTCTGGGTTCAGGCTTCTTCGTTGACCGTCCAACCAGCGGTAACGTGGACCTGGCCGAAGTCTTCGGCGAATTGGTTGTTCCGGTGATGAAGGACCAGCCACTCGTGCATAACCTGGAATTCGAACTGGCTGGACGTCTGGTCGAGCACGAATTCTACGGTCAGAACTCAACCTACGCGGCCAAGCTGCGCTATGAGCCAACTGACTTCCTGACCATCCGTGGTACGTATGGCACATCGTTCCGTGCGCCAAACCTGCGGGAACTGTTCCTCGCTGGTCAATCGTCGTTCGCGGCTGTGACCGACCCATGTGAGGTGCCAACCCTGGCGACGTCTGATACAGACGGCGACGGTACGCTTGACGCCTACACACCAGGTCCGGACAATGACGGCGACGGCATTGGTGACCTGGACGGTCGTAACCCTGACGTAATTTCCAACTGTCAGTTGGAAGGTCTGGATCCGTTCTCTCTCGCCATCGGTATCAATACCGGTACGGTTGAGACATTCAGCGCGGGTAACATTGGCCTCGACCCAGAAGAGTCCACATCTTACTCTTACGGCTTCGTTGTTGAGCAGCCATTCTTCGACTCGTTCGATCTGCAGTTCAGCGCAACCTACTGGAACATCGAGATCGAAGGGTCTGTGTTTGAGCCAAGTGCCAACTTCCTGGTTGGCGAGTGCTACACATCGCAGAACTTCCCGAACGATCCGTTCTGTACACGTCGCCTGCGGGATCCAAACACTGGCTTCCTGAACGAGATTGACGCCACGCCGTTCAATATCGCTCAAGAAAACGCCAATGGTTGGGACTTCAACGTCCTGTTCAACACAGACTTCACCGCACTTGGCCAGGAAATGAGCTACTCATTCAACGGTCAGGCCACGAAGACTGAAGAGATCAGCGAAACCATCATTCTGCCAGGCGCTCCTGCAGTTCTCAACGATGAGACTGGTTGGATCGGCAACCCAGAATGGCGTGCGACTGTCTTCCAGCGTCTGAACATCGGCGACTTCGATGTGTTCTGGCAGACCCGCATGATCGGTGACCAGATCCAGGAAGATGACGCAGACATTCCAAACAACTGTGTAACGTCTGCGGAAGACCCGAACGGTACCGCATCGTTCCGCGTCACCGACTGTTTCGGTGTCGACGACACCTTCTATCACGACGTTTCTGTCGGATATGACGGTGGTGACTGGGAAGTCCGTCTGGGTGTCCAGAACCTTCTGGATCAGGACCCACCACGGGTCGACGAAGATGCTGGTGGATTTAGCCAGGATCTCCGTAACGTCCCTGTGGGCGTCGGCTATGACCGCGTCGGTCGCCAAGTCTTCGTTGCTGTGTCTAAGCGCTTCTAAGACAATCAAATCCGAACTCGAAAGGGCGGCTCCGCGGAGCCGCCCTTTTTTTCATCCGCCTTGTTTCGCTCCAGCGCTGCGATCGCCGAACCACCAAAGCGTTGCAGCCGTGGCAGCAAAGGTCGCGGTTTCGGTGATATTGCCGCGATTGGCGAGATCGGCCGAAAACCAGATCAGGGTCGTGATGCTCCACAAGAGCAGGGTGAGCAGTGGCCGCGTCAGGCCGCGGATGGCATCCACCCATTTATAGCTGGAACGGACGGCCGCATCAGCATTCAGACTGGCCTGCAGCCCGGCCCAGCGGCCTTCGGCGTGTTCAAGCGCGAGCTCTGCTTCCGATTCTGCGGCGGCAGCCAGGCGCTGCATCTCAAGCAGCTTGACTTCATGGTGCCATCGTCTTTCCTCATGCGCGATCGATTGGCGCCGCTCAAAATAGGCTGCCACGCGCCCCAGCGCCGTGCCGAGCACACCGAATACACCGCCCCCGGCTGCGCTGGCTGCGATACCCACCAGATCTGTCATCAAAAAAGCCCATCCTCTGCTCATTGGTCAAGCAAAGGATAGGCTTCAAAAGAACGCGTTGAATTCGCGCGGGATCGAACGCTAGGCGTCGGCCATGCTGAACGCGCGTCGGTTTTGCAGCGCGTCGATGGCGGCAATGTATTCGGCTTCCAGCTTGTCGACGAACTCCGCTGTACTCATTCTGGATTTGACCGCGCCAATCCCTTGCCCGCAGCCCCAGATATCGCGCCAGGCCTTGGACTTCTGGTTGCCGCCAGAGCCAAAGTTCATCGCACTCGGATCACTTTCCGGGAGATCGTTTGGATCGAGCCCCGCTTGAGCGATGGATGGGGCGAGATAATTGCCATGCACGCCGGTGAACAGATTGGAGTAGACAATGTCCTTGGCATCGCTCTCGACGATCATGTCTTTGTAGCCGTCGACCGCATTCGCCTCGTCGCACGAGATAAACGCCGATCCGATATAGCCGAGGTCCGCGCCCATGGCCTGCGCCGCGGCGACCGCGCCGCCATTGCCCATGGCGCCTGACAAGGCGAGGGGTCCGTCAAAGAACTCGCGAATGTCCTGGATCAGCGCGAGGGGTGAGATCGTGCCCGCATGGCCGCCGGCGCCCGCGGCGACCGCGATCAGTCCATCGGCGCCCTTGTCCAGCGCCTTGCGGGCGAAGATGGCGTTGATGATGTCGTGAAGGACGATGCCGCCATAAGAATGGATCGCATCATTCACTTCCGTTCTTGCCCCCAGCGATGTGATGACAATCGGGACTTTGTACTTCACACACATCTCAACATCATGATCGAGGCGGTTATTGGTCTTGTGAACGATCTGATTGACGGCGAACGGCGCCGATGGCCGGTCAGGATTCTTGGCGTCATATTCGGCCAGCTCGGTCGTGATCCGGTCCAGCCATTCGTCCAGTTGAGCTTCGGGCCGCGCATTGAGCGACGGGAAGGATCCGACGATCCCAGCTTTGCATTGTGCGATGACCAGGTCGGGGTTTGAAATGATGAAGAGCGGGCTGCCAATCACGGGAATGCGCAGATTTTGCAGAACGGGAGGGAGCGCCATGGGAAATCTTCCAATACTTGCCGTTTACGTTAGCGCTAACCTAACCTTGAGCCGACAATAGACAAGCCCTTCCCATACGGTATCTCTGTGGTTCGGGGCGTAAATTGCCCTGGCGGAATGCTTGCCAGTCGCAGCGCACTGGGTCACATCCGCGATGAGAGATTTCTGCGAGGTTTTCCAATATGGCGGATGGCACACTTTCACTGTCGAACGGGTTCGAAGAGGCGACCGAAACGGATTGGCTCGCGGCGGTCGAGAAAGCCCTCAAGGGGGGCGGCATTGAGCGCATTACGCGTCAGACGCGCGACGGCATCAAGATCCATCCCCTCTACCGCGAGACGGACTTTGCCAGCAGCGCTGACCCGCGAGGGGGCCCAGGCGCAGCGCCCTATCTTCGCGGGGCTAAAGAAGAAACCGATCACTATCTGCCCTGGGACATTCGTCAGAGCTTCTCGCATCCCGACCCGGCGGTGACGAATACCGAAATCCTGCGCGATCTCGAGCGGGGTGTGAGCTCCATTTACCTGGCGATCGAATGCTCTGGCCAATCGGGATGCACCATCACAGATTATCATCAACTGACCGTCGCGCTGAACGGCGTCCGGGCGGATCTTGCAACCATCTCACTCGGGCATCGCGGCGCCGGATCAGGCGCCAGCGCAGCCGCCTTGCTGGCTTTATGGGGCCGCGAACAGGACGACCCGTCGGCACAGAAACTGGCCTTCAACATCTCGCCTATCCGGCAATTGATGCGGACAGGTAAGATTGGCGGCGGCATCGAGGCATCGATCGCGAAAACGGCCGCGCTGGCTAAAGCACTGGCCGCAGAATTCCCGGCTTCCACTTGCCTCGAAGTCGAAGCGCAAACCGTGCATGAAAGTGGCGGCAGCGAAGCCCAGGAACTGGGCACCATGATGGCCAATGCGGTGGACCTGCTCCGGCGCCTCGATCAAGCGGGTTTCCCGCCCGCTGAAGCCGCGCCGCAAATCCTGTTCCGACTTGCCGTGGATGCCAATTATGGCATCGGCATCGCCAAGCTCCGTGCGGCCCGCCGTCTCTGGGCGCGCGTGCAGGAGGCGTTGGGTCTGGAGCCCCTTCCAATGCAGCTGCACGCCGTGACCAGCGCGCGCATGCTGACCCGCTATGATGCCTGGGTGAACATGCTGCGCGGAACCGCGGCCTGCTTCGCCGCCGCCACAGGCGGCGCGGATGCGATCACCGTGCGGGCCTTCAATGAGAGCTTCAGCGTGCCCGAAGAGCTCGGCCGCCGGATCGCCCGCAATACGCAGATCATGGCCATGGAAGAAAGCGGCCTCGGCCGGATCACCGATCCGAGCGGTGGCGCCTGGTTCACCGAAACCCTGGCCGAAGACCTTGCCGACGCCGCCTGGGCCGAGTTCCAGACGATTGAAAGCGAAGGCGGCCTGATCGACAGTCTGGTCGCCGGGAGCCTGCAGGCGCGCATCGCCGAGAAACGCGCCGCCTTGCTCAAGGACATTGCCCGCCGCAAAGTCCCGGTCACTGGCGTCAGTGAATTCCCGCTCCTGGAGGAGATTGCTGCGCCCGTTGCAGAGGTAACCTCACCGCCGCCAGGCGACGGTGTCGATCCGGCAGGCCTGACCGCACTCTTGCCGAACTTTGAGGCCAGCATGGGCGAGGACACCACAGCTGACCCGCTGACGTGGATTTCAATCGCCTCGCCGTTCGAAGACCTGCGCGATCGGGCCGAGGCGCATCTTGAGGCAACGGGCAAGCGCCCGTCCGTCTTCCTCGCAACTGTGGGACCGCTGGCTGAGCATACCGCCCGCGCCGACTTTGCCCGCAACGTCTTCGCCGCGGGTGGAATCGAGGCAAAAGCGGCTCCCGTCCCACCTGAGAGCACATCAGAGCTCGCTGCGGCCTTCACCGCGAGCGGCTGCAAGATTGCCGTCTTGTGCGGGTCGGACAAACGCTATGCCGAAATTGCGGAGGACGCCGCCAAGGCCTTGAAAGACGCAGGTGTCGCCGCGCTCTGGCTCGCCGGCAAGCTTGAGGCGGAAGCGGTCGATCGCCAGATCTTCATGGGCGCTGATGTGGTGCACGAGCTATCCGTCGCGCTAGCCGAACTGGGGGTGAAGTGATGATCGTCCGAGCGGCCTTCTTGTTTTGCTGCGCACCTGTTTTTGTTGGCATGGCGAGCGCAAACCCGACAGCTGAGTCTTCCCTCGCGGGCGCGTGGAAGTGTACGATGCAACATGCTGTCGGCGCCCATCCAATCAAGGAAATTTCCAATATCGAGCATTTGAATTTGCGACCCGATCAGACGTTTGACATTCGGGTTGAACTCAACGCAGACGCGGAACGAGGTCGTTACGGACAAGGCCATTACGCACTTGTCAGCTCCGGCAGTGGCGTGTGGGCAAACACCAATGGAGAATTCAGCCTCCATTATGGGGCATTTGAAGTTTTGACCCTTCATAAGAATGGAATCGAAGTGTCGGAAGGCGACAAGGAATCGCTACGGCAGCATGTTTTACATTCAATCGACCGATACACACTCGAACGAGTCTCCGACAGCTCGTTTCAACGTTGGAATGCCAACGGCAACTATAATTGTGAACGAGTTTCCCATGACCAAGTTTCCTGATTTCACCAAACTCGATCTCGGCGCGCTCGAGCCCGGTCAGGCCACGACCCGTCCGCGGACCCTCTCCACCCCCGAAGGCATCGACCTCGCCAGCGCGTACAGCGCGGCCGACACCAAGGATCTCGACTTCCTCGATGACTATCCCGGTCTCGCACCGTTTGGACGTGGTCCCTACCCGACCATGTACACTCAGCGCCCATGGACGGTTCGCCAATATGCAGGTTTCTCGACCGCTGAAGATTCCAACGCCTTCTACCGTCGCAACCTGGCGGCGGGTCAGAAAGGCCTCTCGGTTGCCTTCGATCTTGCCACCCACCGCGGTTATGACAGCGACCATGTCCGCGTGAGCGGCGATGTCGGCATGGCGGGCGTCGCCATCGACAGCATCTATGACATGCGCACGCTGTTCTCAGGGATTCCGCTCGATCAGATGTCCGTTTCGATGACGATGAACGGTGCGGTCCTGCCGATCATGGCGCTGTATATCGTTGCAGCTGAAGAGCAAGGCGTCGGGCCAGAAAAGCTCGCGGGCACCATTCAGAACGACATTCTGAAAGAGTTCATGGTCCGCAACACCTATATCTATCCGCCCAAGCCGAGCATGCGGATCATTTCGGACATCTTTGCCTATACCTCGCAGAACATGCCGAAATTCAACTCGATCTCGATTTCCGGCTATCACATGCAGGAAGCCGGAGCGACGGCGGATCTGGAGCTCGCCTACACGATCGCAGACGGCATCGAATACATTCGTGCGGGCGTCGCCGCAGGCCTCGATGTCGATGCGTTCGCCCCGCGCCTCAGCTTCTTCTGGGCGATTGGCATGAACACGTTCATGGAGGTCGCCAAGATGCGGGCTGCGCGTCTGATCTGGGCGAAACTGGTCAGCGAGGAATTCTCGCCGAAGAATTCCAAATCCACCTCGCTGCGCACACACTCGCAGACCTCTGGTTGGTCGCTGACCGCGCAGGATGTCTACAACAATGTCGTCCGCACCTGCCTCGAAGCCATCGCCGCGGCGGGCGGGCAGACCCAGAGCCTGCACACAAACGCGTTCGACGAAGCGCTCGCCCTGCCGACCGATTTTTCGGCTCGGATCGCACGCAACACGCAGCTCTTTCTGCAACAGGAAGCCGGCGCCGCGCAGACCATCGACCCGTGGGGCGGCTCTTATTATGTCGAGCGCCTGACCCACGACCTCGCCGCCAAGGCGCTGGAACATATTGCTGAGGTCGAGAAACTGGGCGGGATGCGCAAAGCGATTGAGGAAGGCATTCCGAAACTGCGCATCGAAGAAGCGGCGGCCAACACTCAGGCCCGTATCGATAGCGGCGAACAGACCGTGGTCGGCGTCAACAAATTCCTGCTCGACGAGGAAGAGGAAGTCCCGGTCCTGAAAGTCGACAATGCCACTGTCCGCCGGATGCAGCTCGACAAGCTGGCGCGCCTGAAGTCGGACCGCGACCAGGCCGAAGTCGAAGCCAAGCTCGATGCGATCGCCACCGCTGCGGCTGGCACCGAAGGCAACCTGCTGGCGCTGGCCGTCGATGCCGCGCGCGCCAAGGCGACGGTCGGCGAAATCTCTGAAGCGGTTGAGCGCAGCCAGGGCCGCCACAAGGCGGTTATCCGCTCGATCAAAGGCGTCTATGGCGCTGGGGTGAAGACCACCGAACGCGCCAAGGAAGCCACCGGCCTGGCCGAGGCATTCGAGGCCAAACATGGCCGCCGCCCGAAAATCTACATCGCCAAGATGGGCCAGGACGGCCATGATCGCGGCCAGAAGGTCGTTGCCTCGGCGCTGATGGATCTCGGCTGGGAGGTCGAGATCGGCCCCCTCTTCCAGACCCCGGAAGAAGCCGCCAAGGATGCGCGCGCTGCAGGCGTGGACATTGTCGCCGCCTCGTCACTCGCGGCCGGTCACCTGACACTGGTGCCCGAGCTGAAACGCGCGCTCGGCAATGAAGGCGCTGCGGCGACCAAGATCATGGTCGGCGGCGTGATCCCACCGCAGGACTTTGATGCCCTCTATGCGGCAGGTGCCGTGGCCATCTTCCCGCCCGGCAGCGTGATTGCTGATTGCGCGGTGGCGATGCTGGAAGCGCTTGGCGATGAAGGCGACGGTGTGCGGGCGGCGGAGTGACGGACGGCGCTTCCAACGCTGGCTACGCCAACGAAGTCGATAGCCTTTTCGAGCGCTATGAGTTCCGCGACCCGGCTGGTATTCACGCGCGCTGGGCGCAGTTCTTTCCCGAGCCCCCTGCCCGCATTCTCGACATTGGCGCGGGCACCGGGCGCGATGCGGCCTGGTTTGCCTCGCTCGGGCATTCGGTGCTGGCGGTTGAGCCCACCGATGCGCTGAGAACGCGGGCCGCCGTGCTCCATCCCGAACCGGAGATTGAATGGCTGGATGATATCCTGCCAGACATCCCTCACGTCATCGCGCGCGGGGAGACGTTTGATCTCATCCTCATGCATGCCGTGTGGATGCATCTGACCGAAGACGAGCGCCGCGCAGGCATGGCCAATCTTGCGCAATTGCTGCTGCCCGGCGGGCGGATCGCGATGAGCCAGCGCCATGGGCCTGTGCCGGAGGGACGACGTATGTTCGATGTCAGCGGCGCGGAGACCATCGCGCTCGCCGCGGAGCACGGTCTCACCCATTTGCTCCATGAACGGGCGGAGTCGATCCAGGCCGAGAACCGCGCCAACAAGATCGAGTGGACAAAACTCGTGTTCGAGAAAACCTGACACGAGGAGAGGCTTTTCAAGCCCCCGGTTCCGGTCCATCCTCGCGCAAAATCAGCGGAGGGAATGATGGACGATTATGCAAGTTACGACGCGATGGGCCTCGCCGAACTGGTGCGCAATGGCGAAGTCAGCGCCAGGGAATTGCTCGGCGAAGCGGTGACGCGCGCGGAAGCGGCGCAAAAGGAGTTGAACTGCTTCTCCGCCATGTTTCCGGACTATGCAGAACACCAGATTGCCGACGGCTTGCCGGAGGGTCCGTTCACCGGTGTGCCCATGGCGGTGAAGGATCTCGGTTTCGAGATCAAGGGCCTGCCAATCACCAATGGCTCGCAGGCCTTCAAGGGCAATATAGCGCCGCATGACAGTGTCATGTGCGAGCGCTACAAGGCCGCTGGCTTTACCCTGTTCGGTCAAACGACCAGCCCGGAATTCGGCCTCACGACCACAACCGAGAGCACACTGTACGGCCAGACCTGCAACCCCTGGGATACGACCCGCACCTCCGGCGGCTCATCAGGCGGCGCCAGCGCAACCGTGGCTGCCGGTGTGATCCCGCTCGCGCATGCCAGTGATGGGGGTGGCTCGATCCGCATTCCGGCGGGCTGTACCGGCCTGTTCGGCATGAAGCCGTCGCGCGGGCGCACGCCGATGGGGCCGTTGACGACCGAAGGCTGGAACGGTCAGTCCACGCATCACGCGGTCTCGCGTAGCGTGCGGGACAATGCCGCGCTGCTGGATCTCACCCACGGCATGGAGGTCGGCTCGCGCTATGACGCGCCCGCCGAAACACGCTCCTATCTGAGCGCTCTGGATCGCGAACCGGAGCCACTCAAGATCGCCCTCTGGGACACAGCGCCAAATGGCACCAAACCCGATGCCGACGCCGCCGCCGGCCTCGCGGCCACGACAAAGCTGCTCGAGGAGCTGGGGCACACCGTCGAGATTGCCGGTCCGGAGTTTGATGGGGAAGCGCTCGGCAAGGGTCTGATGGTCACCGTCTCGGCCGCCATTGCCATGGTGATGGAAGCCCGCGGCGCGGCGCTGGGCCGTGAGCTTGGCCCTGACGATATGGAACCGATCACGGCGCGCTTCGTTGAGCTGGGTAACACGATCGCGATGAAAGAGCTGATGAAGGCGACCCAATCTTCGATCACGGCGGGCCTCGTCTATGATCGCTTCCTGGTCGATGGCGGCTATGACATGATCCTGTCGCCGACCATGGCGCGGGTGCCGGACAAGCTGGGCGTCCTGTCGCTCGCACCGGAAAGCATGGATGGCTACACCGAAGCGGTGACGAGTTTCGCCGCCTGGTGTGCGATCTCGAACCAGGCCGGCTCACCCGCCATGTCTGTTCCCTTGCACTGGACGGACGAGAACCTGCCCATTGGCATGATGTTCGGCGCGCGCTGCGGCCGCGAATGGGAGCTGTATCAACTTGCAGGCCAGCTCGAACGCGCGGCCCCCTGGGCGCATCGCCGCCCTCCGGTCTGGGTGGGATAACAGAGAAACCAACGACATCCGCCCCTAAACCATTTTCCGGTGATACCTGCGCAGGCAGGTATCCGGGGACAGATGGTAAGACGTCGACAGGCGGCGAGATCTGGTCCATGGGTTCCTGCCTGCGCAGGAACCGGCGGTCTTCAGGGGCGCGTCGCGAGAGGGCGGAAAGGACGGATCATGCCTCAACTCAAAACCCATCTCGGCGGATGCCATTGCGGCGCCGTGCGCTTTGAAGTCGATCTGCCGGATCACTTCGATGTGGAAGACTGCAATTGCTCCATTTGCGCGATGAGCGGCAACATCCACGTCATCGTCCCGGCCTCACGTTTCAGGCTGCTCCAAGGCGCGGATAATCTCAGCGAGTACACGTTCAATACGGGCGGTGCCAAACACCGCTTCTGCAAGACCTGCGGGATCAAGAGTTTCTACGTGCCCCGGTCCAATCAGGACGGGTTTGCCGTGACCTGGCGCTGTCTCGACAATTGGATGGATCTGGATGTCACCATCAACTCGTTTGACGGCCAGAACTGGGAAGCCAATGCCGCGGCCCTGGCCCACAAGTCGCGCGACTAATCTCGGGGCGGTGGTGGTGGACGGCGATGCTCCCCGTTGGGACCTCCGCGTCTCTGCCCGCGGCGATTCATGTCTTCAATGATCGCCCGGCGTTGCTCTGCCGTCAGCGTGCCGAACTGTTCGGCCAGCACATCCTGCATCTGTGCGCGCATGGCGGCGTCCGCCTGGCGCAGCTCAAGGAAGCCTTGGCGCACCGCGTCGGCATCATAATCTTCCGCGGCAAGCACGCGGGCCAGCCTTTGACGGGCTTCGCGCACGGCAATTCGTTCATCGCGCGACTCTGCAAACGCCCGGCGGAAGGCGCGGCGGACGATCTGTCTTTCCTCGTCGGGCAAGGCGCGTTCTATACCGCGCATCAGCGCCTGCTCACCGCCTGGACCACCTCCAGGGGGAGGACCCGCTTTACGCTGGCCAAGACCACCGCCGATCAATACGCCAATGAGAAGCGCATTCACAATCAGTGAAACGACCAGCCAGATCGGCAATTTGGATGTTCTTGCTTCGCTCATCCCCTACTCCAAACTGCCCCATTCTGCGCCATTGTCAAAACCGAAGGCCGCATAATAGGCGCTATCGGCCTGGTCATACCCGGCGCCGGTTGATGCATAAGCATAGCCACCAACCAGCCCCATGAGCAGACTTGCAAGCGCCGCACCGGCTGGCCAGCGCACGCCTTGCGGAAACAAGAGTGAAGAGAGTCCGCCAAACACACCAGAGCGCGCACGAGGCGCGCGCGGTGCGGCGGCGAGGATCGCGTCCGCAAGCTGTGCAGACGGCTCGGGCATAGGATCAAGGGCCAGCGCCGCATCCAGCGCCCGGGCCTCCGCCAACGCTTCGGTGAACGCGTCCGGGTCTGACTCCAGAATCGCACGCGCCGCTTCGCGGTCTTGTTCAGGCCACCCCATCGGTTCCGCGCCGAAGGCCTCAATCAGTTCCAATACACGATCGTGGGTCATACCATTCACCGTCATTTTTCATCCCCATCCAACTGCGCTCCAAGGCTCGCACGTAGCGATCGTCTGGCGCGCGCCAACAAGCTCTCCAAGGCGCGGACCCCGACATCCATCGCGGCGGCCGCTTCAATATTGCTCATGCCCTCAAGCGCGCACAAAGTCAGAGCTTCGCGCTGGCGCTCCGGCAAGGCGGCGATTTTTTCCGCAATGCCTTCTATTCCTTGCTGCGACGCCAGGGCTTCTTCCGGGCGGAGCGCGGTATCGACGCGCTCTGGCAACTCATCCATCAGGACGGGCTTCTTCTTCCGTAACCGATCGCGGCAGAGATTGAGCGCGACGGTGCAGGCCCAGGTCGAAAACTTCGCCTTGGGTTGCCAGTCCGGCAATTGTTTCCAGGCGCGAAGAAAGGTCTCCTGGGTCACGTCTTCGGCCTCTGCGCGGTCCTGTAACATGCGATAGGCGACGCGAAAGACAATCGGCATATTGCGATTGACCAGAGCCGCCTGCGCCGCTCTGTCACCGCCCGCTGCGCGGGCAATCTGCTCGCTCTCACCGATCCCTGACACGCAGTCACTCTAGCGGATTCCCCGGCAAGTGCGAGCGGGAGGAAATCTCGCACTTGCCCAGGGACTTTGCGGCGGATGGGTAAAGTCCGCCTCCGCAACTTATCCCTGGCGACCAAAGCCGCGTTTTCCGCGTCTTTCGCGCATCTTCTCCTTGGCCGCTTCACGTTCGGCTTCGGTGATGACGCCGTCTCCATCCGTGTCGACGCGCGCGAACATGCGATCCATGCGCTCATCTGCGGCGCTGGCATGCTCATCAGCGGTAATCACGCCGTCGCCATTGGCATCAAGCTTGGCGAAACGTTTCGCCTGGCGTTCGGCGCGGCGGCGTTCCTGTTCGGCTTCTGCAAAGGCTTCGAATTCTTCGGCAGAGACCTGATTGTCCCCATTGGTGTCAGCATTTTCGAACTTCTCGGCGCGGTGCGCGGCAATTTCGTCCTTGGTGATGTTTCCGTCCTGGTTGGCATCCACAGCTTCAAGGCGAGGCGCATGCGACCCGGGTCCACCATGCTGGGCCACGGCCGTGTAGGTCAGGCCGCCCAGGCCGAGGGTGACAAGCGCTGCAATCGTGAGTTTTTTCATATCATTGAGCCTTTCTTTTGAACTCAATGATAAAACGATGGCGGATTGTTAATCCGTCGGAGGTGACCCAAGTTTCTGCTGAAAAATCGCAGTGATCGTTTCATGAGTGGTTTGCAACTGTTCTGACAGGGTGTCGAAATCGGACCGACCCACAGCGCGGCAGAGGCGGTCTTTCAAGCCGCTGGACAGGTCTGCTTCGGACACCGCGCCTTCATGAGCGATCCGCTGAACCTGTTGCAGGGCCTGCAGGAATTTGAATGCCTCTGACATAGCGCGATAGGTCGGCTCATCCCATTCGCCGGTCTCGAGCAATTGGCGATGAGCCTGCCCCAGCTCAGGCGCCAGCGCCTGTGGCGCGCGCGATGTCAGGATGGCATGTTGCGTGACGAATTCGAGATCGATCAAACCCCCGGCAAACATCTTCAGGTCCCATGACCCGGCCGCCGGTTTGTCGCGATGCAGGCGTGCGCGCATATCCAGAATATCTTGCGTTCTGGCTTGGTCATCCCCGGCCTGGATCACACGTTCGGCGATGACGCCGATCCGTTCACCGAGCGGTTGATCACCCGCGACAGCCCGCAGGCGCGTCAGCGCCATATGTTCCCAGGTCCAGGCCTCGTCCTGATGATAGCGCTCGAAAGACGTGATCGATGTCGCCACCGGTCCCGCGCGTCCGGATGGCCGAAGGCGCATATCCACTTCATACAGGCGTCCCTCACCCGTCTCGGCCGACAAGGCCGTGATCAGGCGCTGTGTGAACCGAGTGAACCACTTTTGTGCGTTCTCACTGCCATCGGGATCATAAATCACCAGTAGATCGAGATCCGAACCGGCGGTCATTTCCCGCCCGCCGAGCTTGCCCAGTCCGATCACCGACCAGGTCCCGGGCGGCGGTCCGAATCTTCGGATGGTTTCATGCTCCGCCAATTGGCTCATCAATTCGATGCAGGTGTCGGCCAGCTCCGTCCAGGCAGCGGCGGCGTCGCGCGCCTTGATCTGGCCGTGCAGAAGCTGATGCCCGATCAGGAAGGCCCGCTCGCCCTGCCAGCGTCGGACCAGTTCCATGCCTGTTTCAAAATCGGTGGTCTCGTCCAGGATCGGTGTTTCCTTCCGATCCGAAACGAACAGCAAGGCCTCGAGCAAGCCGGGGCGTCGGGCCAGGATATCGGCGATGCGAGGAGCAATGGCGAGCGTGGTGACCAGATCATCCATCAGGGCGGTCTCTGCGACCAGCATGGACAGGACCTGCACCCCGGACCGCAAGCCTTCGAAGAACCGGCTGAACCGCCGGAACGCTTCATCCGGCTCCCCAGTCTTGCCCATGGCCGCGAGCAGATCCGGCAAGATCGCCGTCAGCAATTCCCGCCCCCGCGTGGTGCGGGTCGCTGGCGTGCGTCCACGGTGCCAGTGGCGGATCGTTTCGATAACCAGGTCGGGCGAAGCAAACCCCAGATCGGTCAGGGTCTTCACCGTTTCCGGGTCATTATCCACCCCGGTAAACATTAGATTGCCATGTATTCCGCTTTGGCTCTTCTCGGCCTCGTCCGCGAACAGTGCTCGATAGTGTTCGTGCACGCATTTTCGCGTTTCGATCAGGTCGCGATCGAACCTATCCAGAGAGGCATACCCGCACAGCGCCGCCACGGCCGCACGCTTGGCCTCAAATCCGGGCAGTGTGTGCGTTTGCGCATCATCGAGCATCTGGATCCGGTGTTCGACGATACGAAGCGCATTGTAAGCTTCGGTGAGCGCCGCCGATGCGGACGCTTCAACCGCCCCGAGATCGACAAGGCGCTGCATGCCTTCCAGCGTCCCTCGTACCCTGAGGGCGGGATTGCGGCCTCCAAGAATGATTTGCTGCGTCTGGACGAAGAATTCGATCTCGCGAATGCCGCCTGGCCCCAGTTTCACATCAGGCGCGACATCTTCCAGCGACTGATCCCCGGCCTTGGCATTGATCATGTTCTTGATCGCATGGACATCGGCGATGGCCCAATAGTCGAGATGCCGACGCCACACAAACGGTTCCAGGGCTTTGATGAAGGCGTCGCCGGCCATTTTGTCGCCTGCCGCGGGACGCCCCTTGATCCAGACCATACGCTCCCAGTTCTGACCAACGCTCTCATAGTACAGCTCTGCCCGGCGCGTTGAGACGGCGACCGGGGTCGAACTCGGATCTGGTCGCAAGCGCAAATCGGTCCGGAAAACATATCCCTCCGGAGTGCGGTCATCGAGCAGGCCAATCGTCTTTCGAATGCCACGCACCGCCGCGTCAACCGGTTCACGTTCGCCGCCATCAAACAGATCGGGATCAAAGAACACGGCGATGTCGATATCGCTGGAATAGTTGAGTTCAAACGCGCCCATTTTCCCGAGCGCAATTGCGAACAATCCTCGATCCGACAAGTTCGCTCTGCGCAGCGTCGCAGAAAGTGCGGCGCCCAGCGCGGCGTCAGCAAACTCCGTGATATGCCGCGTCGTCTCGGCGAGTGTGTACGTTCCGCTCAGATCCCCGGCGGCAATTGCCAGGTGGGCTTGCTTCTTGGCCAGACGCAGCGCGCGCGCGTCATCTTCGCCCCCCTCAGAAACGGCCCCGCACGCGGCATAAGCGGTCTGCAACAGCGCGTCGGGATTGCCCGCCCCGTCAATGACCTGAACCAGGCTGGCAAGATAGGGCGCATGCTGGGCCGCCGCTTCAATGGCGATTGCGGGATCTTCGGAGATAGCAATCGGTTTAAGCAAGCGCGCTCCTAGCGTCTGGGCATAAAGGTCAGCATGGCTTTTAGGCCAGTATCATCGTCTCCGCGAGTCAAAGTGAAGGTGCCGGAATGTAGCTCGGATATGGCCTCCACCAGCGCTAGCCCTAGTCCGGAACCCGTTTGCGTCCGAGCCTCGTCCAGACGGACGAACCGCTCTTTCACCCGGTGCAGGTCCGTTGCCGGGATTCCAGGGCCGGTATCGGCAACGATGATCTCTATCAGATCATTCTTCATCGCGGCGTCGAGATGAATACTCTGACCGGATGGCGTATATTTCACGGCATTGTCGAGCAGATTGGACACCGCTTGCGCAATGAGCGTGCGGTCACCCATCATTTCCAACCCGCGTTCGATGTTCGCAGAGAATTCGATCCCCGCATCCTCGCAGGCCGGCTCGAACAATTCCGCCATTTCTTCGCACAGTTCGGACAGATCGAGCGGCAGAAGTTTGCCCTCAGCGCCTTCATTCACGCGCGAGAGTCGCAGGATGGCATTGAATGTCGCGAGGACATTATCCACCTCCTCAACCGTTTCGCCCAGCGTCTCACGCGCACTCACCTCGTCGATCGGGCCGCGCAGCCGCGCTTCCAGCTGATTGCGGAGCCGCGACAAGGGAGATCGCAAATCATGCGCGATCGACTCGCCGGCATGACGGGTTGTCGCCATGAGCGTTTCGAGCCGTTCCAACATCGCATTCAACTGCTCCGCCAGACGGTCAAACTCATCCCCGGACGCCCCAACGGGCGCCCGTAATGAGAGATCGCCAGACATCACGCCTTGCGCGGTCTTGGTCAGACTTTCGGCTCTATGAGCGGCATAGCGCGCGCTGAAAAAGCCGCCGAGCAAAGCCAGGAGAAAGCCAATCGGCGCAGCCGTCGCCACAGCCCGCGTAATCCTGTTCACTTGTCGGACCCGCTCATCCATCTTGATGCCCACCAGCAGAACGCTGTCATCACCAAGTCGAACAATCAGCGCCTCGATCGGTGTGATCGTGGTTCCGCCCTGCGGTCCGGGGCGTTCAATCTCGAAAATGACGAGCCTCGATGCGCCATACCCATCGCTCGGCTCGACCGGCATCCGCGGCATGTCGCCGACAATGGTTCGGCCATTGGCGTCTTCGAACTGATAGGTGAAATCGCGAAGGTCGACGAGCACGCGTTCAAGCAGAGATTGTTCAAGACGCGTCGGTCCGCCTGTATTCCAGGCATTCGCAAGGGTTCGAAATTCAGCTTCCAGGCGCGACTTCGCGTCCGCCCGCATGGTCCCGACGGTGGCTTGAAAAAGGTATGCAAGCAGCCCCGCCGAGAACAGCGCGAAGAGAATTGAGTAAACTAGCGCAAGCCGAAACGTCGTGGTCCGGACAAACGCGAAGGGGCCTGACTTCATGCCTGCAGGCAGTAGCCCGCCCCGCGTACGGTCTGCAAGAGCGGTTGATCAAATTCTTTATCGATCTTCGCGCGCAGACGTGAGATGTGGACGTCGATCACATTGGTCTGAGGGTCAAAGTGATAGTTCCAGACTTTCTCCAGAAGCATGGTCCGCGTCACCGTTTGACCGGCATGCCGCATCAGGTATTCAAGCAGTTTGAACTCGCGCGGCTGGAGATCGATCTTGGTGTCCCCGCGGGTCACTTTTCGCGCCAGCAAATCCATTTCGAGATCGCCGACTTTCAGAACTGTTACGGGGGGTTCGCCAGTCGGTTGACGACGTCCCAGCGCCTCGATCCGTGCGACAAGCTCTTCAGGGGCGAAGGGTTTGGAGAGGTAGTCATCCGCGCCGACTTTCAAGCCCTCGACCCGGTTATCGACATCTGACAGGGCCGACAGGAACAGGGCCGGCGTGGTGCCGCCGCCATTCCTGAATTCCTCAACCAGTTGCAGGCCCGGTTTTTCCGGCAGCATGCGATCAACCACGAGCGCATCGAATTGATCTTCACGAGCGCGGCTGAGACCGCCTACGCCGTCTCCCGCGGTTTCGACACTATGGCCTGCTTCGCTGAGCACTTTCTCAATAAACTGAGCGTGCTCTCGATCATCTTCAATTACCAGCACATGCATGGGCATGCCTCCTCTACTTATTCGTCTTCATCGACATCGATCGCAACGAACCGGGTTCCGAACCGTTCGTCCTGGATCGCCAGAAGCAGGCGATTGCGATCGCTAGACCGGACTTCTTCCAACTCTTCTTCCAGCACGTCGATGCTGTCGAGTTTATTGTAGTTAACATCCAGAATGGCCATGCCCTCACGCACGCCTTCGCCATACAGGGCACTCTCCGGATCAAGTTCGGTGATCAGCATACCGGCTTCATTGGGGTCCAGATTCAGCCGTTCGCGCTCTTCATCGGTGAGCGGTTTCAACGAGACGCCCAGCGGGCCGCTCTCATTTTCTTCGGGTTCAGAAGACCGCGAGCTTGCAAGGGTCGTCGTTTGTCCGAGACCAACACTGCGATCCCCTACAGTCACATCAATGACCCGGCGTTTGCCGTCACGGTAGATTTCGAACTTGTTCTTGGAGCCAACCGCCAGAGCGCCGACCATGCGTGTCGTCGACGTGGCATCATCCACCTGGCGACCATTGACTTTGACAATGATGTCGCCGCGCTCGAGTCCGGAAAGATCAGCCGGGCTGTCTTCGGTGACGCTGGAAACAATCGCGCCGCGATTGTCGCTGAGCCCGACGGCATCGGCCATTTCCTCGGACACATTACCAATCTGGACACCAAGCCAACCGCGCGAGACGCGGCCTTCATTGATCAGGGTTGTCGTCACCTGGTTCACCAGTTCGGATGGAATGGCGAAGCCAAGACCGATCGAGCCGCCTGTGGTCGATGCAATCCAGGTGTTCACCCCGACAACTCGGCCATTCATGTCAAAGGTTGGTCCGCCGGAATTGCCCCGATTGATCGCCGCATCGATTTGCAGATAGTCGGTATAGGACTGTGAGCGACGAATATCGCCCGGCTCACCGACGGCAGAGACGATACCTGCCGTTGCGGTCCCAGAGAATCCAAGTGGGCTGCCGACGGCCACCACCCAGTCGCCGCGGCGAAGTTGCTTGGAGGCCCCAAACTCAACGAATGGGTGAGGTCCCGGGCTGACAACTTTCAGGACAGCCAGATCTGTTTCAGAATCGACACCGACAAGCTCCGCTTCGAGCTCGGAGCCATCGTCTGTCGTCACCACGATCTCAACCGCATTATCGACAACATGATTATTGGTGACGATGTGCCCTTCTGCGGAAATGAAGAAGCCCGAGCCTTGTCCAAACCCTTCGCGGGGCTGTGGCGCCTCATCTCGTGGAACGAGGCCGAACTGCTCACCAAACTGCTCCAGGAAACGCTCGCGATCGGTAAGCTCGCGGTCCGACAGTTGAATTTCCGTCCGCACACGAACGCCGACAACCGCGGGGCTCACTTGCTCAATCAGATCAGCAAATGACAGCGGCGCGCCGCCCGGCGCTTCCAGAGTGATCGGATTGGCATCGGCATTTGGGAATTGTGGCCCCAACAAGAACACGCCCATGGCGCCCGCACCGATCATACCTGCGACCAATGCATTTCGGGAAATGCCAAACAATTTCATCGACTTCCAAGCCTCCAAAGATGTATCGCACCTATCTGGTACGAATTTTACGAAAGTAACAGCCTAACACTCATTAAAGATCATTAAGCCGGATTTGTGGCGAGATGTGTTTCCACTTTCGCGCCATGTTCAAGGGTTCGGTGCACCGGACACCGATCTGCGATTTCCAGCAAGCGTTGGCGTTGCTCTTCATCCAGATCTCCTTCGATCTGAATGTAACGTGTGAAGACATCAATTCTGTCCCCTGGACCGCAGTCGATACAGTCATCGGCGTGTTTCTTGGCGTGGTCCAGCCCGACAGTGACACGCTCAAGCGGCCAGTTCTTGCGGTTCGCGTACATGCGCAAGGTCATCGACGTGCAGGCGCCAAGTCCCGCCGTCACCCAGGCGTACGGATCAGGACCTGTATCCGCCCCGCCGACGCTTGTCGGCTCATCGGCGAGATAGCGCCGACCACCGACCAGGACCTCATTCTGATAAGGACCATTGGCGAGTGTTTCGCGCACAATCGTCTTGTGGGATTGCGGCTCAGATGGTTTTGCCGAGTCGTCAGGTGCGCTCACATAACGCCCCGCCCACCCAGCGATCACGTCAACGACGAAGCTCGCATCATCCTTGCCCGTCAGCAGGTGATCCGCATTGTCGAGACTGACAAAGCTCTTTGGATGTTTGGCGGCCAGAAACAGGCCGGTGGCATTATCGATGCCAACGACATCGTCGCCCGGCGCGTGCAGGATCAGGAGGGGCTTGCGGAGCGACGCGGCCGCCTCCTTGACGCTTGCAGCGCGGACATCGTCCAGGAATTCGCGGCTCAGTGTGAAGGGCCGACCGGCCAGGTTCACCTGCGCTGCGCCCTTGGCCTCGATTTCCGGAACGCTGTCCTTGAACTGTTCGACCACGTGTCCGGCATCCGAGGGGGCGCCGAGGGTGACGACCGCGGCGACGCTGTCGACCTGCCCGGCGGCCACAACCGTGGCTGCACCGCCCAGCGAATGACCAATCAGCAAACGCACCGGTTTGCCCTGGCTCGCCATCCATTCCGTTGCGGCGACCAGGTCAGCGACATTCGAAGAGAAGCCGCTGGTAGAAAAATCCCCTTCGGAATCGCCGAGACCGGTAAAGTCAAATCTCAGAACACCGATGCCCTGCTCGGCCAGTCCCCGCGCCACACGACTGGCGGCAAGGCTCTTCTTGGAACAGGTGAAACAGTGGGCAAACACCGCCCATGCCCGCACGCCATCGCCAGGCGTTTCAAGCACGCCAGACAAGGTCTCACCCCTGGCATTGGTAAATTCGACGCGGTCGCTTTGCATGTCCCTGCTCCATCTCGTTAAGATGCAGATAGAGTGAGGATGCGCCCCGCGCCAATCAAGAGCTGATCTCTATGTCGTGATCAGTACGCTTCGGCGCTCACGGGCCGCTCGATATCCTCAAGTTCGCGAGGCTGGTAGTTCTCATCATGCTTGGCGAGGATTTCCTTGGCGACAAACACGTCAGAACCAGCTTCAAAACTGCCAGTGGCGACCACGCCTTCACCCTCGCGGAACAAGTCCGGGACAAGGCCAGTATAAGACACCTGAACGGTTTCGCCGGAGCCATCTTCGATCACGAACAGCATCTCCGCGCCGTCGCCATTGCGGCGCGACTGCGGTTGCACAAAGCCGCCTATTCGGACGCGTTTTCCGGCCTCGGGCATTCCGCGCTCGACCAGTAATTGCGGTGTGTAGAACAAGTCCGCATGCTGGCGCAGCGCTGCGCCGGCGACGATGACGGCGGAGACCACCAATGCGGCCGCAATGGCAACCGCGTAGAGTCTTTTCGTACGAGCTCTCATACCGCCCATATAATCGCTCTTTCCTGATTTGCCCTGCGGCACGTTGATCACGCCCGGCGCAAACGCACCGACGCCCGCAATCCTCCGGTTGGGCTCTCATCCAGAGTCAGGCTGCCGCCATTCATTCCGGCAATGTCGGCCACGATAGACAGGCCGAGCCCCGTGCCGGGTGCGGTCTCATCGAGCCGGATTCCGCGTTTCACAGCCTGCTCACGCTCATTCGGGGACAAGCCGGGCCCGTCATCGTCAATATGAATCACGATCATGCCGTCGACATCAGGTCGTGCGCTGATCTGCACATCGTTTCGCGTCCACTTGCAGGCATTGTCGAGGAGATTGCCGAGAATCTCTTCCAGGTCCTGCTGCTCGGTCCGCACATAAAGCGCCTCGTCAATATCGACCGAGACCTGTTTGCCATCGCGCGCGAAAAGCTTGTTCATGACCCGCGCGATGCCGTCCGCGGCCTCGAGGACCTGTGTCCTGACCCCAAGCGCTTCAGCGCGTGCGGCCGCCTGGGCGCGGCGCAGATAGTGCTCGACATTGGCGTGCATCGTCTCGGTCTGGCGCCGGACGACATCGTCCAGCTGCGTATCGCCTTTGGCCTCGTTGCGCAGCACCGCCAGCGGCGTCTTCAAGGCATGCGCCAGATTCCCGACATGCGTCCGCGCGCGCGACACGACTGAGCGATTATGCTCCAGCAGTTTGTTCAGTTCGGCGCTCAGCGGTTGCACCTCTTCCGGGTAATCGTCCGAGAGGCCGGCCTGCCGTCCTTCTCGGATGTCGGAGATATCGGACTGAATTCGCACGAGCGGCCGCAATGCAAAACGAAGACCCAGCGCCATGGCCAGGAGCGTTCCGGCAGCCAGGGTCGTCATCGCAATGATCAGGATCGTGCGAAGCTGATCGGCCCCTTCGTTTGACTGTGTCCGGTCCGACGCCGCGACCAACAGGATCGGATTGTCGCGATTTGGAATGGTAATCGACTGGACAGCGATGCGGATCGGCTCGCCCGCCGGACCATTGGGTTCATTGCCGCGAATGACAGCGCCGGGACTGGCCAAAGCTTCCAGCGCCATTTCAGCTGGCAAAGGCGGCTCGCCATCCCAAACGCTTCTCGGGCGGATATCATCGGTAAATGTGCCATCGTCCCGAACGGCAATGATCACCCAGTACTGACCCGACAAGGGCGTCTCAAATCGAGGATCACTCGGCAAGCGTTCCGGGATATCTCTGATTCGGCCAGAGCCATCTTCCAATGGCTCGATCGCCCGCGCCAATGTGACCAGCGTGGAATCGAGATCTGCATCCAGCAAATTGATTGTTTGCGCGCGGTAAACGGCGGAGATCGCGACCACGCCGCCTGCAACAATCAGCGCACTCCACAACAAGGCGCCGATCAGAATTCGACGCGCAAGCGAAAGTCTGCGCTTTGTCTTCACAGGGGCGGGCGAGGCTTCCATGTCTACCGGACTGCCCGAATTGGGACTAAGTCACAACGCCTGAGCGTTCGTCATCCGGCACCACCAGGCGATAGCCGAGGCCACGCTCGGTCTGAATGCGGTCATTGCCGATCTTCTTGCGCAAGCGCCCGATGAACACTTCGATCGTATTCGAATCACGATCGAAATCCTGATCGTAGATGTGCTCGACCAGCTCGGTCCGCGGTACAACCCGGCCCTGATGGTGGATGAGATAGCTGAGCACCTTGTACTCATGCGCGGTAAGTTTGATCGGCTCGCCATTCACAGTCGCGCGCGCGGCGCGTGTGTCCAGCCGCAGGGCTCCGGCTTCGATCGCGGCCACGGCATGTCCGGACGCGCGCCGCAAGAGCGCTCGCAAGCGGGCCAGGACCTCTTCGGTGTAAAACGGTTTGGTGACGTAATCATCGGCCCCGGCATCAAACCCAGCCACCTTTTCGCTCCAGCGATCGCGGGCGGTCAGGATCATCACGGGAAAGGTCTTGCCGTCCTCGCGCCAGCGCTCAAGAATCGTCACGCCATCCATCTTGGGCAGGCCCAGGTCGAGGATCACGGCATCATAAGGCTCGGTGTCCCCCAGGAAGTGCCCATCCTCACCATCGGCGGCGAGATCGACGGCATATCCGGCATGGGTCAGCGCATCGGCCAATTGGCGGCGAAGGTCCGCTTCGTCTTCAACAACAAGAATTCTCATGATTGATACCCTAGCTCGTAGAGATAATACGTCCAGTTTGAGCATTGACCGTGATTCGCAGTCTTTCGCCCTTTTCGGTCATCCAGTCGATGACATAAACCTGGCCTCCGCCGCGATTGTACAGGTTGGCATCAACCTGATAGCCGCCATATCGGCTTTTCAACTGGCGGAAAATGTCCCGCAGCGGCACGACATTGCCCTTGTCGCGGGCGTCTCGCGCCTGATCTGCGGTGAATGAATTGCCCAATTGCGCGTGCGCCAGGGCTGGCACAGCGGTCATCGCCAAGGCGACGGATACACAGAGGGCGACAATTTTCTTCATCACGATCCCGATATGCGCAAAAGCCTCTGAATGGATAGTGAATAGGGACAAAGGAATTCAGTCATACTTGCGATCCCTTTGCCCATTCTCTCAGGCCGGGATCTTTCGGATTCTCGATCTGAATCTCGAGGCGCGCGTAAAGATGACCTGTTTTGCCGGGCACTTGCACGCCTTTTGAACGCAATCTCAGGACGGCCCCGGAATTGGATCCTTCAGGGATTTTCAGGGCGATCGATCCCAATGGTGTATTCACTTGCACCTGACCACCCAGCACAGCCGTTTTCAGCGGCACCGGCACGGTCATGCGGATATCATTGCCCTCACGCGTCCAGATCCTGCTGGGGCGCACGATGATCTCCAGCAGCGCGTCTCCGGGGGGGCCGCCGCCTCTTGCGGGTTTGCCCTGGCTTTTCAAGCGCAGCGTCTGGCCCGTCTCGATCCCTGCCGGAATCGTGACGTTGAGCGCCCGTCCATCCGCCACGGTCAGTTCGCGGCGCGCGCCCGTGACAGAGTCTTCGAAGGCAATTTCAACCCGGTAGCGGATATCATTGCCCCTTCGTGGCCCGGGTCGTCTTCGACCGCCGCCGAACATGCCGGAAAAGATCTCGTCAAATGGGTCGCCCTGGAATCCGCCTGACGCTTGTCCGCCTCCACCAAAGCCCTGATGGCCGCCGAATCCGCGAGGGTTGCCTTCAGAATCGATTTCGCCGCGATCGAACTGCCCGCGCTTCTTGGCGTCACCGAGGATTTCATAGGCCGCGGAGACGGATTTAAACGTCTCCGCTTTCTTGGCGTCGCCCGGGTGCAGATCAGGATGCGATTCCTTGGCCTTGCGCTTGTATGCGCGGCGGATCTCATCCGCGCTTGCTGTGCGCGAAACACCCAGGATCTGATACAGGTCTTTGCTCATCGCCGTCGCGGTTCCGGACTCATTCCGGTGCACACTTAAGCACGTGGCAAAGGAATGGAACCCCACTCGCCCACTCGCCCCGCCGCAGACACAGCAGCAACACGGACCAGATCGGCCCCATTGTCCGGTAAATTCAGCTTGGTTTCAGTCACGGTCGCCTGTGACAACAGCGTCTCACCGAGATAGAATTCAACTACAAATTCTGGTGCTACGAGCGCGTCCTGAACATCCCAATTGTTCGAGTATTCAGCGCCGCAAGCGCTCCAGCTTATGTGTGCTACCCCATCGAGCTGACGAACACACAAATGTCCCACGCGCCAAGGCAAAGTGGCCTTATCCTGGAAGGTGAAAGAACCGGGCTCACCGCTGTCAATCTGCGTCACGAATGTCCGGCCGAAATCCTCACGAGACAACGATATCGGGACAAGTCGGTCATCAACGAGAACGGCATCTGCGCCGAGTTCGACAGATCGAATGGGACTCCCGGATAGCCCACGAAGGAGCCCCGAAAGATGCCAGAAATTGGCGGAAACAAGGGTCGCATCGCGCCATGCGACAAGCTCCCACCCCGCCGCGTTCTCGATCAGGATCCGATTTCGTCCTGACAGAACCAATTCTTCAATCGACGAAGCCGGCGATTCATTCGGCATATACAACGCGATCACGTTGGCCTCGTCCCATCGCCCCAACGGACCTGCCCCTAGCGCGTCCTCCAGCCGCCCGAGACCGCCTGCCGAGGGGATCGTCGCGACTGCGGACAAGGTGTCCAAAGCTGTACCCATCTTCAAGGTCGAAGGCGCGACCCAGGGCGTGGCGCTCGCGATCGCGTAAACAGACGCGCCCTCCAGAATATCCAGCGCCGGCCCATCGATGATCTTGAGCAAAGGGTCCGCGCCAAGGATCGCGACCGGTGAGGACATAGGCGCTGATACAGAGCGTGCTGGTGACCACGAATTGCGCGCCGGACGCAACTCGAAACGGCGCTGCAGGCCCCGTTCCTCAATGCGCTGCACAATCCAATCAGACGCGTCCAGTGCGACGCGATCGAGAACCTCTAATCCTGTGGCCGTCCCGGGCGGCAAGGCCAAGGCTTTGCGGTTGGTCTCCAGAAGATCCGACAATCGACGCGCCGCCAGCGCGTGCGCCCGCCCGTCTCCCATGACGAGCGGATAACCGCTTCGGCCCAGGCATTCCCTGTGACCTGCAAGTCGATATAGAGCTGTTCCAGCAAATCCTGGCCGGATTGATCGGGCGATGGCACCTCCAGCAGGGATTGCGCCGCTTCATGATCACATTGGAGCGTGATCGACGCGGCTGCTTCAGCGATCATCCGGGCGCAGCGATAGACAATGGCATTGCCAGCATAGCCATCGCGGACCAGTGTCGCCGGATCGGTTCGACCCCAGCTCGCATCCGGCAATCCTGCAAGCGCGATCCAGCTCTCACCACTTTTCAAATCTGGTTTTGACCAGGGCAGCTTCATCCAGCTCTCCGATCCCTCTGACAGTTCTCAACGCTATGGAATGTACGCGGGTCCTGACCCCACCGGATTCGTTTCCGGTTTCTTAAGTTTTTTCAGGCGATTTGATGGGTATTGAGTGTACTGGTTCCCCACCCTGACGGGCCGGGCGGCGTAATTTCCTGACATCGGTACGTAATTGAACAAGGGGGCTATATGCTCGGACGCGTCATTTCCGTTGCCAATTCAAAAGGCGGCGTCGGCAAAACAACCACAACCGTTTCACTGGCCGAGGCCTTTGCCGCGGAAGGGTACAAGACGCTGGTCGTCGATCTCGACAGCCAGGCCAATGCCTCGCTGCTTATCTATGGCGAGAAAGGCGATGAACGCCTGTACGATGCGATCCACAATTACACCAATGTCTCCGACTATCTGCGCGAGAATTTCCTCGGCGAGTGTTTCGCCCACATGACCAAATTCATCGTCCCGCATGCGAGTGATGTCTCGTTCATGGGCAAGCCGCTGGATCTGTCACTGGTGCCCGCCACGCCGGGCCTGCGGCGGGCCGAACGGGAGTTGATCTACATCCTGACCGAGCAAGGCTATTCGATGACCGCGATCGAAGGCCGCGTCGGCCTGCGCCTGCGCCAGGACATGGCTGATCTCAGGAAGCAGTATGACATCGTCATCTGCGACTGCCCGCCGGGAATTTCCGCGATGACGGAAGCGACGCTGTCTGCCTCTGATCTGATCATCGTGCCGACCATCCCGGATTTCATGTCGACGCTCGGCCTCGACCTGTTCACGGGCGACATTATCGAAAGCCTGAAAAAGCGCGGTCTTTCAAACCGTCCAGTCGTGCTTCCGACGAAGTTTGATGGCTCAGCCCATCAGAGCATTGTCCTCGACGCCATGCGCGAAGGGGCCGCTGATCCGGACAGCGAGTATGACATCTTCCAGACTGTCATTCCGCAGAAATCGGACTTCGCCGCCAACCCGGTCGAACTCGGCGCCAACCCGACGCTGGCCCAGAAATGGCCTGGGGATGCTCTGGCCACGGTGAATATGCTATATCAGGAAGTCCAAGCCCGACTCGCGGCGCAATCCAAACCGGCAGCAGCATAAGATCATGGCCCTCATCCCAGACGGACGCGCAGCGCTCTCAGCGATCCTCGCTCATGAGAATTTGTTTCCACGCGTCAAGGATTCTGACCTCTCAGCCGCAGCGATCAAGCTGGCGCGAAAGCAGATCATCGCCGCCGGCCTGACCCGCGAAGACCTGCTGGAGTTAAAGCGCACCGTCGGCGAGGACATGTTCGAAAAAACCCTCGACAGTCTCACGCCTTATCATGTGAAGCTACTGGCCCGGCGCCTGGACAAAACCGCCGCCGAAATCGAGGTGAATACAGGCAGCTCCGCCCTCTCGCATGTGCGCAAGGTGCTGGCCGGAGAGGTTGCCCCAAAGCCGACAGAAGATGCCGCAGCAGCAGCCCCTGAAGCCCCCACCCCGGCCAAGAACAAGTATCTCGGCCGCAAGGCCTTTCGGACCGGGCGTTAAAGCCGCCGAACGCGCGGGGTCCCGCCCTGTCTCAACATCAAGGCGCTGATCGCCCAGACCAGCGCGTCCACGCGGTCCGGTGACCCGATGAAGCCTTCGGTGCCAAACCGACACATTTCGTCTTCCAGCGCCGGAAACGCGCCGACATGGGAGATCCGGTTTTGTTGGTAGAGCGCCGCCACCGGCACCGCGCGCGCCCGTTTGCCAAGCCGGGCATGCACCAGGTCCACGGGCAGATCGCAGGACACGCTGTCAAACACGGTGCGCAACATGTCGCCGCCCTGATTGGACTCCGCGACAATCCTCGAGGCACCGCAATTCCGTGCCAGACTGACGGCCCGCGCGGCCCAGTCCGAGGGCGTCAGGCCCTGCGCGGTCGCATCGGCAAGAATGAACCCGTGCTCGCGAAACCCCGGCGGTGTGCTGATCCCGGCAGCGACAATTCCGCAGGCGTCAGAGCCGCGATGGCTGGTCGTCGGGGGATCGATCGCGACGATCAGATCCTCAAATTCCGCAGGCGGAGCGGCGACGCGATTGTCCTCGATATGCGCGCGCTTCCAAAGCGCGCCGTCCACGTCTTCGAGCAATTCGCCGAACAGTTCCTGACGCGCCAGGGCCGTCCCCGCATAGGCCGCTTCCATCGCGTCCAGGAACCCGTCTGCGAGCTGGTCGGCATTGTCGCGGGTCGAGCTGTGCGTCACCACCGCCTCCCCGGCCATCAACCGCTTGACCAGTTGCACCGGACGCGGCGTCGTGGTCGCGACACTGCGCGGCGACTCGCCCAGCCGCAAGCCGAATTGCAGGTTGTTCCAAGCGGCTTCGCCATACGCCCAGACCCCGATCTCGTCGCACCAGGCGGCATCAAATTGCGGCCCGCGCAAACTCTCCGGGTCCTCAGCCGAGAAGACCAGACCCACCGCCCCGTTCGGCCATTCCAGGCGCCGCCGGGAGACACTATAGCGCGGGCGCAGGTGAGCGATCGGCTCGATCTGTCGTAATCCTGACGGGCCTTCAATAATCACTTCGCGGGCATCGCTCAAGGTCGGACCAATCAAGGCGATGCGCTGACATCCCCCGCGCAAGGCTGCATAACGCGTCCATTCCGCCCCGGCTCGCGTCTTGCCCGCCCCGCGTCCGCCAATGAACAACCAGGTTCGCCAGGTCCCTTGCGGCGGGCGCTGCGCCTGGCGCGCCAGATGCAGAAATGGAAAGCGATACAAGTCCCAGCACTGCGCCCCATCAAGGGCCTTTGCGGACCTCAATTGCGTGTCCCACCAGGGCTTCCACTTCGCGGCGTAATTGCTCATCACTGAGCGCCTCCTTGTTCGGGTCTTGTGGGGAGTGCGGAGCGTGCGGACGATAAGCGGCGCGCGGGCCGGGCGGACGGCCCCGCACCCGCAAACTGGTCCGCAGGCGGGCCTGCTCGGTCGTCCCGCTGGCGGCGGTGAGGACCTCTTCCAGATTGCGCTGCGCATCATAGCGCTCAAACAGCTCAATCAGCTCTTGCGGGCTGAGCTGCGGCCGCTCGGCCCGCAGCCCCAGCCGCCGCCCGATCGTGCCTCCATGACAGCCGAGACAGTCGCCAATCTTGCGATCCGAATAGCCGCAAGCCGACAACAACACCGCCGCCCGCCGCACCTGCGCGGTCCATCGAAATCTATGTTTGGGAGTGCTGTTCGCCATGCCGGGGACTGTAAGCGGCAGCGAACGCGGTCGGATTTAGGGGGTGGGATTGGGGGGATTCAGGGGGGGTATACGAAGAGGTGGGCAAAGTGAGCAAACGCGGACGTAAGGCCAATGTCTCCTGTCGGCGTCGCAGGGGACGTAAAGCTCGAGATACCCCCTTGAAGCCTCATCCTGAGCGCAGTCGAAGGACGAGGCGGGCTTGAGGCAAACGCCCGGAAGCCCGGCCCTTTATCCTTCGACTTCGCTCAGGATGAGGGCCTGAAGACCTGAGGCCCCCTTCAAGCGCTCCCCACGGGCTTGTCCGTGGGGCCCAGCACGAGATCTGGCAGCTGAGGTCGGGAGAGGTGTTTTCGCTCCCGATCTTCACGGCACGTGCGGGTGATGGGCTGCCCGATCAAGTCGGGCAGAGCGTGCCCAGACCAGGCTGGGCAGAGCGCCGGAAGTAGGATGCGGTCGAAGCTGAGCGGATTCTCCTGACCCAAAGCGGACGTTAGCCAGGTTTCAGCTTCTGTCCGCTTCCAGGAACTTCCCCCCTACGCCTCCGCCAATGCCACCAGAATCTCCCCCTCAGGCACCTGCGCGCCGACCGCAACCCCGACCGCTTCGACCACGCCATCGCGCGGCGCGGTCAGCGAGTGTTCCATTTTCATCGCTTCCATGACGGCGACGGTTTGGCCTTTTTCGACCGTGTCGCCGACGCCCACATTGACCGCGATGACCTTGCCGGGCATCGGCGCCTTGACGGCGTCGCCGCCGGCCAGCGCCTCGGCTTCAGCTTCAAAGTCCGGGACTTCGACGAGCACGCTGTCGCCGCCCGTCGTCACCGCAAACCGGCGCGGGGACAGGTCTGTGACCAGGGGCATGGAGATGTCGTCCGCGACCTCATGCTCGGACGGATCGAACCAGTCGGCATCTTCGCCAACCGCCACGGCCACCCGGGTCTGCGCGTCGGCGTTCAGTCGCCAGCCATCGCGAACGGTCCACGGGTCGGCGCCATCTTCGCCGAGCAGGATATCAGACGCCGCCATGACCGAGGCATGCTGATGCGCGTCGGGCGCCTGGCTCAGCGTGTCGCCCTGCTCTGCAATCCAGTTCACGTGATGCGTCCCATCGATGAAAGCGTCCGCCATCGCGCAGCGACGCAGGAAGCCGATATTGCCGGGCACGCCGACCAGCTGCAGATGCGCCAGCGTATCGATCAGATGGTCATTGGCCTGTTCGCGGTCCTCGCCCCACACGACCAGTTTGGCGATCATCGAGTCATAGACGGCCGGAACCCGGTCGCCGCTCTCGAATCCCGCCTCCCAGCGTAACCAGTCGGCCTCGGGATCGGCCAGCATGCCGAACTCCTCGATCAGGCCGGCGCCGGGACGGAAGTCATCGGCTGGGTCTTCGGCGCAGATCCGCGCTTCAATTGCGTGGCCGAGGAGTTTGATGTCCTTTTGCTTGGCTGGCAGTTTCTCGCCGCTTGCCACACGCAATTGCCATTCGACCAGATCGGTGCCGGTGACCATCTCTGTCACCGGATGCTCGACCTGAAGGCGGGTATTCATTTCCAGGAACCAGAACGTATCGAGCGCCAGAGGCTTCGCGCCATCGACAATGAACTCGACCGTACCAGCGCCTTCATAGCCGACAGACTTGGCCAGCTTGACCGCCGAATCGCACATCGCCTTGCGAACCTTTTCCGGCATGCCGGGCGCCGGGGCTTCCTCGATCACTTTCTGACGGCGGCGTTGCAGCGAGCAATCGCGCTCGAACAAGTGGACCGCACTGCCATGGCTGTCGCCGAAGACCTGGACCTCGATATGTCGCGGTTGTTCGACCAGTTTCTCCAGCATCACGCGGCCATCGCCAAAGGCCGCTTCGGCTTCCCGCACCGCGCTCTCCAGTTCGCCCGCGAGATCCTTCGCCTTTGCGACCAGGCGGATGCCGCGCCCGCCGCCGCCAGCAACCGCCTTGATCAGGAGCGGGTAGCCGATCTGATCGGCTTCCTTGGTCAGCGTTTTGGCATCCTGAGCCTCGCCGCGATACCCTGGCAGGACCGGCACGCCCGCCTCTTCCGCGATCGCCTTGGCGCGATCTTTCAGGCCCATGGCCTCGATCGTATCGGCTTTTGGACCGACCCAGATCAATCCTGCCTGTTCAACGGCGCGCGCGAAGGCAGCGTTTTCCGACAGGAACCCATAGCCCGGGTGAATGGCCTCTGCCCCGACCGCTTTTGCGGCCGCAATGATACGGTCCGCATCGAGATAGCTTTCCGTCGCCGCAGAAGCGCCTATCCACACCGCCTCATCGGCTTCGCGCACATGTTTCGCCCGCGCGTCAGCATCGGAATAGACCGCGATGCCTCGTATGCCGAGCGCCCGACAGGAGCGCAGGATGCGGCAGGCGATCTCGCCACGATTGGCAATCAAAAGCGATGATATCATTCGGCTGTGTCCTTGCGGTCTGAACTACCGGCTGGTCATAAAACCTTGCCCCGGCCTCCTCTTACCGCCTAAGCTACCTCAGAGGAAAGAGTAAGGGGAAACAAATGGCATATGCATCAGGCGTTCGCCTCAGCAGTCTGGCCGGACTGATCGGCGCCGGGGTCGGGGGGTATATTGGCTATACGCAAGCCGCAGATGTCAGCGGACTGGAACCCGTCGCGGGCGCCCTGATCATGGGCGGCGTTGGCCTCGTGGCCGGCAGTGCGGGCGCCTTCCTGCTCAAGTCTGCGATGCAGTTCATCATCTATCTCATCATGTTCGGCGTTCTGATCTTCGTGTTCCAGAACCAGATCGAAGCGCTCACCGGCATAAACCCGGTGGATGCGACGGTGAGTTTCCTGAGGGATCTGGGACTGCCGGTTGGCGCTGTGCCGGGGATCGAGTGATCTAGCTCGCCCAATCCGGTTTGCGTTTTTCCAGGAAGGCCGCGAGACCTTCCTTGCCTTCATCGCTGGTCCGCCGTTCGGCGATCCGTTTGGCAGTCGCCCGGCTGAGCGCCGCGCTATATGGCTCGTCGGTAAAGTCGAGCACGAGATTCTTGGCATCCCGAATGGCCCCCGGCGCCGCGCCCATGGCGAGATCTGCGATATGCTCCTCCATGCCGGCGAGCTCTTCCAGGTCAGAGACGACGTACTGCACCAACCCGATCTTCTCGGCATAGTCCGCATCGAACATTTCAGCTGTCACGAACAAGGCCTTGGCCCAGCGCGGTCCGATCGCGCTGATCACGAAGGGCGAGATGGTCGCTGGGGTGAGACCGAGACGGACCTCGCTGAAGCGGAATTTTGTGCCTTTCACCGCAACGGCGACATCGCAGGCCGCGACCAGACCGGCGCCGCCGCCCATGGCAGCGCCCTGGACCAGAGCCAGCGTCATCTGTGGCAGTTCGGCGAGTTTGCGCAGCATTTCGGCGAGCGCCAGCGCATCCTGTTCATTGTCCTCACGTGTCCAATGCTGCGCGGCTTTCATCCATTCCAGATCCGCCCCGGCTGAGAAGCTTTTGCCTGCTCCGCGCAGGATCACCATGCGCAGCGTGTCCTGCTCCTCGAGCGTTTCCAGCGCGTCGGTCAGCTCCTCGATCACCTGGCTGTTAAAGGCATTGTGCTTATCCGGCCGGTTCAGCGTCAGTATGGCAATGCCATCGCGCGTCGCATCGAGGGTGATGGTTTCGTATTCACTCATGGGGCGTACTCCTGATCCCCTACTGTAAACGCAAATCGAGCGATGCGAAGGGGGGTCCCCGCGACAAAAAAGAAGCGCCCGCAAACCCTGCGAGCGCCTCGTGAAAAGTCGTGGGGAACGAGACGGCCGTCTCTAGGAAGACCGCTCCTTGTCCTTGTCGCCATGCTTCTTCTTCTTCGAAGCCTTCATCGCTGACTCGAACTCAGCCAAGGTCAGTTCTCCGTCGTCGCCAGCGATCTTGGCGAATTTTTCGCTGACTTTTTCGGCGGTGTATTTGCCGTCAGCGGTTTTGTAAGCCACGTACTCGGCTTGAGTGATTACGCCGCTCGCATCAGCGTCGATCTTGTTGAAATAGTCGGCTGGCGAGCCAGCATGCGCAACCGCAAACGCACTTGCGGCAAACAGACCGAACGCACCGGTCAGGAGTTTGGTTTTCATCGAAAGTTCCTCCCTGGAACAGTTTGAGTGAGCGCCCGTAAAGGGTGGCGCACTACAGATGTAACAATCTCGCGTGTTACATTTGTAGTTACTATTTTGTAATGAATGTAGAAACGAACGGAAACGCCCGTAATTACAGGCGTTCCCGCTGCATCAGGACAGGCAATGCGTCTGTTACATCTGACTGTCATCTGCCCCCGAGCTTGCGGAATCATGCTCGGACGTAGCGGCCTGGGCGGCGGCCATCTCAGCCTCTGAAATCATTCCGCTGGCATCTGCATCAATCTCGATAAATAGAACCAGAGCTTCGGCTGGTGACATATCCCCTGCACTGGTTTTCCAACTGACAAACTCACTCTCGGATACGAAACCGTCCTGATTGGCATCAACCGTCTTGAAGGTCGCGTCTTCCCCCGCCGAAGCGCTGAAAGCACTGGCGGCAAAGGCCAGAAGAAAAAGAAATCGGGTCATTGGCTTACTCCATAGAATCACACCACGGCGTGTGGCGGAGGCAAGACTGCCGCGCGGACGAAGCAAAAACCCGTGACGAATCCGAAACCCGGATGACATGCGGTTCACGACAGATTTGCAGGAAAATCGCCGATGCCCGCCACTAGGCGGTCAGTCAGCGTCAATGACACTTCACTCAGCGTCGCCACCCATCTGAAGCGTGGCAAAGATTTAATTCAAACCGGCAATCCGGAGCACGCGAGCTACATGCGGAAGACGCCAAACCCACGCTCATCGAACGGTGCATTCAAGGCCGCCGACAGGGCGAGGCCAAGCACGCGTCGCGTATCAGCAGGGTCGATAATGCCATCATCCCAAAGCCGGGCGGAGGAATAATAGGGCGATCCTTCATGTTCGTACCGTTCCCGGATCGGCGCCTTGAACGCTTCTTCTTCATCGGCAGACCAGTCTTCGCCCCGACGCTCCATGCCGTCACGCTTGACTGTGGCAAGCACAGACGCGGCTTGCTCGCCGCCCATCACGGAGATTCGGGCATTTGGCCACATGAACATGAAACGCGGGCTATAGGCGCGACCGCACATGCCGTAATTCCCGGCGCCGAACGACCCGCCCGTGACGAGCGTGAGTTTGGGAACAGAAGCCGTCGCGACTGCCGTCACCATCTTGGCGCCGTCCTTGGCGATCCCGCCCGCCTCATATTTCGACCCCACCATGAACCCGGTGAGGTTTTGCAGGAAAAGCAACGGAATCCGTCGTTGATCGGCGAGTTCGATAAAGTGCGCCGCCTTCTGTGCACTTTCGCTGAACAGGATGCCATTATTGGCAAGGATGGCGACGGGCATGCCATACAGATGCGCAAAACCGCAAACCAGGGTTTCTCCATAGAGTTTCTTGAACTCGTGAAACTCCGAGCCATCGACCAGACGCGCGATCACTTCGCGTGCGTCATACGGCTCGCGCACGTCCTGCGGGATGAGCCCATGCAGCTCTGCCGGATCGTAAAGCGGTTCCGCCGGCTCCTGCAGCCCGACCGTTTCAGGCTTGGGCAAGTGCAGCGTGCGGACAATCGACCTGACAATCGCGAGCGCGTGCTCATCGCTCGCAGCATAATGGTCCGCCACGCCGGACTGGCGGGCATGCACATCGGCGCCGCCAAGATCTTCAGCAGAAATCACCTCACCCGTCGCCGCTTTCACCAGTGGCGGGCCGCCGAGGAAGATCGTCCCCTGTTTGCGAACAATCACGGTCTCGTCCGACATGGCAGGGACATAGGCGCCGCCGGCGGTGCAGGACCCCATGACAGAGGCGATCTGTGGGATGCCCTTGGCGCTCATATTGGCCTGATTGTAGAAAATCCGTCCGAAATGCTCCCGATCCGGGAAGATCTCCGACTGGTGCGGGAGATTTGCCCCGCCGCTATCGACGAGATAGATGCACGGCAATCTGTTTTGCAGGGCGATTTCCTGGGCCCGCAAATGCTTCTTCACGGTCATCGGATAGTACGTCCCGCCCTTGACCGTCGCATCATTGCAAACAATCACGCATTCCCGGCCTTCGACCCGGCCAATACCGGCAATCATGCTCGCGCCGGGCGCCTCATTGTCGTACATGTCATGCGCCGCCAGAGCCCCGATTTCCAGGAAGGGCGTGGCCGGATCCAGCAATTTCTCAACGCGCTGGCGGGGCAACAGCTTTCCGCGCGATACATGCCGTTCCCGGGCCTGTTCCGAGCCGCCGGCGGCAGCTTTTGCGGTATGCGATTGCAGCTCTTCGACTAAGGCTTCCATCGCTCTGCGATTGGCCGAATAGGCGGCGCTGGCGACATCAAGCTTGGACTTCAGAACCGGCATAAAGGTTACTCCCACAACCATTTTTTCAATGCCATAACGGGGCCTGAGCACCCTGTCATCCCGGACTTGTGACCGAATGTCATCAATTCCTTCATGATATTGCCCCATATTTGCATAGAGCCTTCCATATGACGGAGAGCGAGTAATGCGTATATTTGGTGGCATGAGTTTGGACGTCGTCCCTGCCCTTGCCTCGATCAAGTTCCTTGAGGATGTTCCGCGCCGCGCCTTGCGGGCCGCGGGTAAGGAAGCGCGTTGGTTTTCCGTTCCGGCCGGCTGGCCTCTGTTTCGCGCCGGTGAGATGTCGGATTCGATCTTCTTCGTCCTGTCTGGTTCGTTCGGCGCGTTCAAGGCGATGCGCGACGGGCGCAGCGAGTTCATGGGTCATATCCGGGCGGGAGAGCCGGTTGGCGAAATGGCCATGTTCCAGGGCGGTGTCGACATTGATGGCGACGGATCGCCAGATAATGTCCCACATTCTTCTTCAGTCTATGCGCTGCGCGACAGCGAAGTGCTGGAAATCTCGCGACAAGGTTTTCAACGGATCAGCGCCGCCGAACCGGAAATTCTCAATGCGATGATCCGCCTGATCCTGTCGCGCCTGCGCGAAGGCAATCAGCGCAATCGCAGAACCGCGCCAAAAGTCTTCACCCTGGTCGGCACTTCTCCGACCATTGATCTCGGCCTGCGGGCAGAGCGGTTGCGCGACTCGCTGGAAAAGCTCGGCGTAAAAACCCGCATCGTTGAAGAATCGGAAGGGGATGAAAAGCCATCTGCCTTCTTCGATGCACTGGAAACCGAAAATGACATTGTCATCCTGATCTCCACCCTAGGGGACAATGCCTGGTATCGTCTTTCCATGCGCCAGGCTGACCGTATCTGGGTTGTTGCCCGCGCCGATGCGAAACCATCCTACCCGCTCTTTCCGGAGGAAAACTCCCCGGCACAATCCCTCAAGCTCGTGGATGTGCTGCTGCTGCACCATGGCGAAGACCGCAAGGCTTGCCGTCCCGCAGATTGGTTGCGCGCGGCCGGCGCGGCGCGCGTATTCCACTGGCAGGACGTCAACAATGAGCATTGCGACCGCCTCGCCCGCACGATTGCCGGGCGCAGTGTCGGCGTCGTGTTCTCTGGCGGTGGCGCCCGAGCCTATGCCCATATCGGTGTCGTCAGAGCCATGCGGGAGCTGGGCATCCCGATCGACTTTGCCGGCGGCGCCTCGATGGGGGCGGTCGTCGCGGGCTGCGTTGCAATGGGCTGGGACGATGACGAAATCGATTACCGCATTCGCAAAGGCTTCGTCGAAACCAATCCGCTTGGCGACTGGAACATTCCGGTCGTAGGCATGGTCAAGGGCCACCGGGTCGATGCCCGCCTAAAGGAGCATTTCGGTGAGGCGGAGATTGGTGATCTGGACATGCCCTTCTTCGCCGTCTCCACAAACCTAACGGATGGCGCATATCGCGTGCATCGCCGCGGCCTGTTGCGTAAGGCGTTGCGAGCGACGATCGCCTTGCCTGGCATCCTGCCGCCGGTGATTGATGAAGGCGAAGTGCTGGTCGACGGCGCGGTCCTGAACAACTTCCCGACGGATGTGATGCGCGAGTTTCAACGCGGATTCGTCGTCGGCTGCGATGTGGCGCGTGCGCCTGAGGGCCTGGATGCTTCCGAATTCGTCAATCCGCCCGGCTTCTTCGGCTGGATTGCCCGCCATGGATTCTCCAACGCCCCACCCATTGCCGGCCTCCTGATGCGGTCCGCGACGGTGAGCATAAACCCGAATGCCGGGAGAGAGCTGGTCGACATTCTGGTCCTGCCGGAGCTGAAGGACATCGAATTGCGGGATTGGAAAGCGTATGACGATGCCGTGGAAGCTGGCTATCAGGCAGCCATGACGGCTCTTAAAGAAAGCGACCTGAAGAGCCAGTGCTGTACGCTGCAGGTGGTTTGACCCTGGTTTCGATCCGGATAGTCCGATCCGAGAAGCGCTAGTCGTCCCTCACCAGCGTCCGAACGAAATAATACCCCATCACGCCGAACAGGATCAGCCCGAGCAAGATCAGGAAGATGGGCAGGAACACCTCAACGCCGGACCTATAGTCGATTTCCGATCCGACGAGACCGAATTGGCTGGCGACCCCATACCCCGCCAGGGCAAACCCGATGAGTGCCAGAACCGCAAACGGGAACGCGGCTAAGAAACTACCGGTGCGCGCTTCAACTTCCATGGCGTGATTGACTTCGATTGCACGTTCAATGCTCTCTTTTGAGACTTGCACCTCTTCCAGATCGTCAATCATCTCTGGCGCCAGCTGTGGTTGCGGTTCCACCGCACCCGTCTGGCTTGTACCAGTGTCCAGAAATGGCGGCGGCGGCAGATCTTCGCGTTGCGGCCAAACGGATTTCTGAACGCGAGGCGCTTGATCGCCGCCCGCGAGCTCTGAAATGGCTGCGGTGATTTCTTCTGGTGACGCCCCATCCGTGGAGCCCTCATCGGACGTTGGCGCTGGACTGGTTTCGCCCAGAATTCGGACCATTTGCTGGCGAACAGACTCCGCTGCTTCTTCTGTCGCGGTCCGCCCGCGCTCTGCAGGTTGGGCCTCGATCTGGGGGCGCGTGTCTGCGCGCTCTCCATGATGCTCAACCAGGATTTCGCGCGTCTCAGGCGGTGCCATGATCGCCTGAGAGTCGTGCAAGGCCCGATACAGTCGTGACGAGGCCACCGGCATTCGCCCAGGCGCATTCAGGAACAAGGCTTTCTCCGCCGCGCGGCGACGCACCAAAGCATCGACAATCTGAACGCGGCCGCCAATCTTTGCCTGACGCCAAAGGTCAAACGCTTCCGCTGCTTCCAGACGGTTTCCACCATTAATACCGGCAACCACATCGGAGCTGGCAAACGCTTTCGGCCCAATATTGAACGCGAGGGAGACCAGCGCGTCGAACTCATTTTGCGACATTGGCGCAAGCACACAGCGCATGACATAGCGCTCTACCGGAGGCAGATCATACTCACGCAGGATGGCTTCGGCTTCGGTCTCGCTGATCCGGATGCCTTTGCGCGCACGGCGCATGTGCCCGTATCCAATGATCCAGCGACCATTGGGCAATGCTTCTGAGCGTGCGCGAAACCCCTCAAACGCCTTGATGACGTCCAGTCCCGCTTGAGATGTGCGCATATTTAATGCCATCACCTGCTCCGGTTTGGGACAGATTATCTATCCGATTGAGGAAGGACTGCAAACCACGCGCCGGGCGATAACTTCCCGTTTTTACAACAGAAATAGCGTCGCCAACCCGAGAAAACTGAAAAAGGCCATGGTGTCTGTGAGGGTCAGAACAAAAACTGAAGACGCAACCGCCGGGTCTGCGCCCATTCGTTTCAGCGTGAGCGGCACCAGAATGCCTGATACGCCCGCCCAGATAAAGCTGGCCAGCATCGCCACCGCAAGCACTATGGCCAGATTCATGTCCTGGAACCAGAACAGCGCGACGAGACCGACGCCAATGGCGAAAATCACCCCGTTGACCAAGCCTGTCAGCGTCTCACGCACCACCGCGCGGCGCCCGGCTTTTCCTTCCATTTCACGCTCGGCGATGGCACGCACCGCAACGGCCAGGCCCTGGCTGCCTGCATTGCCCGCGAGCGCCGCCACAACCGGCATCAGGATCGCCAGCTGCACCAGTCGATCCAACGTGCCCTCGAACAGCGCGATAATAGCCGAAGCGATGAAGGCCGTGACCAGATTGACGCCCAGCCAGGGCGCGCGCGCCTTGACCGATTCCCAGACCGTGTCTGAACCGTCCGCCGACGTCACATTGGCCAGTGCCAGCAGGTCTTCGGTGTTTTCCTCCTGGATGACATGGACCATGTCATCGACTGTGATCATCCCGACCAGGCGCCCGTCGCGATCCTTCACAGGCGCCGAGGCCAGCGCGTATTTCTGGAACTGATAGGCGACCTCTTCCTGGTCCAGATCGACATGAATATCGGAGTTGAAGGCCTCCATGATGTCGGCCAGTTTGACGTCTCGCTCGGTTCTCAAAAGCTGAGATAGAAGCACATAGCCGAGCGGCTTGTTGGTCGGATCGACCACGTAGATCTCATAAAAATCAGTCGGCAGATCTTCGGCATTATCCCTTGCAAAATCAATAGTTTGACCGATTGTCCAGAATTCCGGAGCGGCCAGAAAATCGCGCTGCATCAGGCGCCCGGCTGTATCTTCCTCAAATTCGAAACTGGCCTCGAGCACAGCCCGGTCTTCCGGCTCCAGTTCTTCCAGGATCCGCTCGCGGCGATCTTCATCCAGGTCTTCCAGAACCGCGGTCGCGTCATCTGTATCGAGATCATCCAGCGCTTCGACCACGGCCTCGTCGCTCATCACCTCGACGGCGTCTTCACGATACTCTTCCCGCAGCTCAATCAGGATCTCTGATGGCAACTCGCCGCCGAGCAGCTCGACGGCAGCTTCAAACCGCTCTGTCGACAGGTGTTCGAGCAGGTCCGAGGCATCGGCGGGGTGCATGTCTTCCAGGGTTTCGCGGACCCAGTCACCTTCGCCCATATCAATCGCATCGCGCAGATCACTCGCCAGCTGTGCGCGCTGTTCTTCGCCATCCTGGGCCGACTGATCCGGAGCCTCACTCATAGCGACTCTTTGGCTTGATCGGCTGGCGCGTGCAAGGCGTTTTTGGAACGATTTTGCACTGTCCCTGCCCTTGCTCGTCGCCGCGCCGTAGCGCAAGCTCAGAGCCGAGCCACAGCAAGGGAGGGCTTCGCTCATGCCAGACTTACCGATTACAGGCCTGTATACCGGCCTCACCATCGTTCTCGCTTTCATCCTCAGCGCCGGAATTGGCACCTATCGCGGCAAGACCAAGATCTCGATCGGGGATGGCGGCGATCCGGAGACGCTGCTGCGCATGCGCAGGCACGGCAACCTGGTTGAGACCGCCGCGCTGACCTTGCTGGCCATGGCGATCATAGAGATCAATGGCGCCTCTTCCATGCTTCTGCACGGGCTCGGCATTGCCTATATCCTGGCCCGGATTGCGCATCCGATCGGGCTCAAGAAGGATGATATCACCCACCCGCTTCGGGCGATTGGCGCGATGGGGTCGATGCTGGTCATGTTGATCGCTGGCGGGACCGCGATCTGGCAATTTGGGCAGAGTCTGGGGGCCACTTAGAGCCGCCTGAGCGTCGCCGAAATGCTGCTGAAACTCGCTCAAATGCCGCAAAGCGCAGCGAAGCTGTGCGAATGGTGCCCGCGGCCGGACTTGAACCGGCAAGCCCAATAATAGGCGGCGGATTTTAAGTCCGCTGTGTTTACCAATTTCACCACGCGGGCACGGCGCCTTCGTTAGCCGGGCTCGCAGCCTGAGACAAGCGCCCATTTTCGCGCCTCTTTCAGCCGGCTCACAAGGTTAACAGAATCCTTACTGGCATCATGTATGCATGATCCCTGTTATGCTGCGTCCATTGCAAAAGAAACGGTATAACGCGATCCTTGTGACTCTGGTGTGTTACGGGCCCCTCCTCGTTTTGTTCGGAGGTCTGGCCTACTGGGTTGTCAGCTAGGATTGGTCGGAACAAAGCGATATCGATCCTGATCGATCGTACCTGCAATCAGCGTCGGTCTCTTCTCAGATTCATCCTCCACAATCACAGATCGACATCCCCGAGCACGCGCCGCGGGATCACCGCGCCGAACGGCTGAAACTGGCGAGCACTCTGTCAGAAGATAGACCGATCAGATCAACACTTTGTCAGGTCAAGATGACGTGAATTGACGGTGATCAGACCGCTGATCAGTCCTACCCGCACCCGCACCAAACAAATTCCTGACAACCAAATTGGGCGGCCACGGGAGTGAAACATAAATGTCCTCAATACGAACCAAGATCGCGTGCCTGGTCAGCGTTTCAGCCACCGCGCTGGTCGCGACGACGCCAATCGGTGTCGCGCAAAACACGGATGCAGACGACGCAGACCGGCGTCTGTCCACCGTGACTGTCACGGCCACGCAACGGACCGAGAGCATCCAGGATGTTCCGATCGCTGTCACCGCTCTGAATCCGGAAATTCTGGAGCGCGCCGGTGTCGCAGACGTGACCGCATTAGACAGCGTCGCACCCAGCTTTAATCTGAACAGCTCGGATACGACCACAGGCGGCACTACGCTGCGAATTCGCGGCGTCGGAACGACCGGCAATAATATCGGCCTTGAAAGTTCGGTCGGTGTGTTTCTGGATGGAGTCTACCTCTCGCGCCCCGGTGTTGCGCTAGGCGATCTTCTTGATCTGGAACAGATTGAAGTTTTGCGCGGCCCCCAAGGGACCCTGTTCGGACGCAACACCTCAGCCGGTGCGCTGAACATCAAGACACGAAAGCCGAACCTGGAAGAGGTCGAAGGTTTTGGCACTTTGACGGCGGGCAACTTCAATCTCCGCAACCTGCAAGCCGGGATCAGTGTGCCGTTGGTCAAGGACACACTGGCGGTACGGGTGTCCGGCGCAATCCGCGAACGCGATGGCTTTATCGAGGGCTTGAACGGCGCAGAGAGCCATGATCGCGACCGCGTCGTGCTGCGTGGCCAGGCCTATGCGGACCTTGGAGAGAACGGGACGGTCCGCGCCATTCTCGACTATGCTGACGCGAACGAGCAGTGCTGTCATGCAATCTGGTTCAATGACACGCCCGCGGCGGCTGCGTTCGCTGCGGCAGGTCTGCCGGCAGATGGCGGCGCGCCAAATGTCGGACCATCGGCCCTGGAGAATCTACGCTCGAACGATAGCGAGTTTTCCAATCCATTTGAGCAGACCGGCTTTTCGCTGGAGTATAATGTCGACACGCCAATTGGGGCGCTGACCTATATCGGGGCCTATCGAGACTTCGAAGATGAAACCTTTCGGAGCACGGATTATACCGGCTTGAACATTTTCACCGTAGGCCGGTCGCCGGAAGCCCAAGCGCTGGCGGGATCACCGTTCACGCCAGGTGGCAATGTCACCTCGATTGAGACGACCACCCATGAGCTGAGACTGCAAAACTCGGCCTTTGATGACCGCCTGGATTGGTTGGTGGGCCTCTATTATTCCGACGAGACCATCGATTCCCGCGGGTCCTTGACCCTGCTTGACGAATTCCAGTCGGGGGTCAGCGCAGGACTGCTCGGCTCCCCGGTTAACCTGCTGAACGCGTTCTCTGGCGGCGTCGATGCCACGGGTGATTTTGCCGACAATGCGTTCCTGCAGGAAGGTGAGTCATTTTCCATCTTCACCCACAATATCCTGTCCGTGACCGACAAACTGGATCTGACGGTCGGCCTTCGCTACGTGGAGGAGAGCAAGGATGGTCGCTTCCAGCAGATTGACGGCAATTTCGACGCCTGCCTCGGCACGTTCAACACGCTGGCAACCAGCCCAGGCACGATTCCGGGTACCCTTGCCGGACCCGCTGTGGCGTTGAACTGTTTCGTCTTTGCGGCACCGGTTTTCAACCAGCAGAATTTCGGACCGCTCTTCGGCGCCTTTTCCGGCAGTGGTCTTGATGCGCTGCTGCCCCAGGAATTCGATGACCGGTTCGAAGACGAGGAACTGGTCTACACGATCAAGCTCGGCTACGCGATCACGCCGGATATCAATGTCTATGGCGGCTTCACGCATGGCTTCAAGTCCGGGGGCTTCAATCTGGATGCGTCCGCCGCGGCGGGCGGCGCCGACCCCCGCTTCGACTCAGAATTGGTGGATGCGTGGGAGTTCGGTTTGAAATCGACCCTGTTTGATGGCCGGGCGCGCGCCAATGTCGCGGTCTTCCATCAGGAACTGGAAGGCTTCCAGGTGCTCGAATTCACCGGTGTGCGGTTCCAGACCTTCAATGTTGGTGAGGCCCTGGCGACAGGTCTCGAAATCGAGACCGAAGCGCAGCTGACCGATAACTGGTCCGCCAATCTGAACTGGACCTATTCGGATGCCCGCTACCCGAACGATTGCGACATTCTCGATCAGACAGATCCACGCTTCAATCCGAACGCGGCGAATCTGTGTGGCAACAGCCTGACCAATGCGCCGGAAAATGTCCTGGTCGGCGGCGCAACCTATGAGTTTGAAGGCGGTGGCTTCGACTGGTTTGCCAATGCCAATTTCCGGTATGAATCGGATCGTCGAACCAGCACTCAGCCGACCGAACTTCTGACCGATGTTCCTTTACCGGGCGACATTCAGGAGGCCCATACCAAGCTCAATCTTCGGGTCGGTGTCTCTTCGCCAGATGATCGATGGACCCTCGAGCTCTGGGGCCGAAACGTGACCGATGAGATCACCAAGAATGTGACCTTCAACATCCCGCTACGGGGCGGCGAAGGCGCACGGGCTCGCGGTCAATTCACTCAGGATCCAGCCACCTATGGCGTGACCTTGAGAACGCGGTTTTGAGTGAGATCAAAAAACGCGTATTCCTCCCTTGGGGCAGCTTCAGGCTGCCCCTTTTTTTTGGGGACAGCACCGCGTTCAAATGGTCGGAACGGCAGGATTCGAACCTGCGACCCCTTGACCCCCAGTCAAGTGCGCTACCTGGCTGCGCTACGCTCCGAACCAAGTGCGGTGGTATAGGCGCATCTCGAAAATTGGCAATGGGAAATGACGGCGCTTTGGGTCTTCAGGCGGCCTTCTTGAGGCGGACAGCGTCGAGACGGGCCTTGATGTCGGTGAGATCCGACAGGATCGTCTCCAGGCGCTCCTGGGTGCCGCTGGCGGGGGCATCTGGCTGACTGGCTTCGAAGGCTTTGCGCACGGTTTCCTGCATCTCTCTGGCCGGGCTGGCCGTTGCCGCAACATCGCCTGAGTCGGCAGGGGCGACAATTCGTGCTTCGCCGCCGAGGACGGAGTCGACCCCCTGCTCGCCGAGCAGCTTGCCGGCGCCCTTCAAGGTCATGCCCTGATCATGGACCAGTGTCTGAATGGCGCGCAGAGCCGCCATGTCTTCCGGACGGAACATGCGGCGGCCATCGCGGCGCTTCAGCGGCTTCACGAATTTGGCGAACTTGGTTTCCCAATAGCGCAGCACATGTGGCTGCAGGCCAAGCTCTTCAGCGGCTTCCCCGATTGAACGATAGGCATCAGCGGATTTTTCAATCTTGCGGGCAGCAGAACTCGGCATCTCTTTTTTGGTCTCGCGTTTAGCCTCCGACGCGATCTTTGAGCATCGGAGAAGGTTTGAAAGTCACAACCTTGCGCGCCGATATTGTCGCCTGAATACCCGTTTTAGGATTGCGCCCTTCGCGGGCCGCTTTCTTACGGACATTGAAATTTCCAAAACGGGAGAGTTTCACACTCCCATCCTGTTCCAGGCTTTCGCTGATCATTTCCAGCATTCGGTCGAGCAAGTGCGAGGATTCCTGCCGCGTCAGACCGACCTCACGCACAATGGCGTCAGTCAATTCCACACGTGTGAGCGTTGCATTCGTCACGTTATCAGCTCCTCATAGTTAACAATAGCGACCGAGTTCTTAACGAAATCCAAAGGCGGGTCAGATGCGGAAGAGACTCGCACCCCAGGAAAATCCACCACCCATGGCTTCACTGAGCACCAAATGGCCCGGTTGAATGCGACCATCGCTGACTGCTGTGTGTAAAGCAAGTGGAATCGAAGCCGCAGACGTATTGCCGTGCTGGCCGACGGTCGAAATGACCTTGTTCTCGTCGAGCTTCATTTTCTTCGCCACGCCATTCAGAATACGCTGATTGGCCTGGTGCGGCACGAACCAGTCGACATCATCCGACCCGATCCCGGTCTCTTCATAGACTGCGTTGATGGCGCTCGAAATATTCGTCACGGCATGCTTGAAGACCTGGTTGCCGAGCATGCGCACATGCCCGATCGTGCCGGTGGAAGACACGCCGCCATCGACATGCAAGAGCTCGCTCTTGGTGCCGTCGGTGCGGATATGATGGGTCAGGACGCCGCGATCGCCAGCGTCCGCTTCGCTTTCCGCGGTCAGGACAACGCCGCCGGCGCCATCGCCAAACAGGACACACGTGCCGCGATCCGACCAGTCGAGGATGCGGGTAAAGGTCTCCGCGCCAATCACCAGAGCCGTCTTGAACAGGCCGGTCTTGAGCATCGAATCCGCCGTCGCCAGGGCGAACAGGAAGCCGGAACACACGGCCTGTACATCAAATGCCGCGCCGGAGCCCATGCCGAGATTGGCCTGCACCGCCGTCGCCGTTGCAGGGAAGGTTTTGTCCGGTGTCGTCGTCGCAAGAACGATCAGGTCGACGTCTTCAGCCGCGATGCCCGCATCCGCCAGGATCGAGCGCGCCGCCTGGGTCGCGAGATCAGAGGTCAGCTCACCGTCAGCGGCAATATGGCGTTGGCGAATTCCGGTCCGTTCCTGGATCCACTGATCCGACGTCTCGACGATTTCAGACATCTCGTCATTGGTCATGATGCGCTCAGGCAGGTAGCCGCCTGTGCCGCGAATGACACTTCTGATCGCACTCATTCTGAGGCCTCACTCAAGCTGACCTCGACCCGGTCTCGACTGAGACCAGCGGCAACTTCTTCCATATACTGACTGGCGGCGAGATCTGCGGCCAGTTTCACTGCGGTGGCGTAGCCTTCGGCATCGGTTCCGCCATGGCTTTTTACCACAACTCCATTGAGTCCGAGAAGCACGCCGCCATTCACATTTGACGGATCCATTCTTTCCTTCAACCGCTTGAGGCCGGAGCTGGCCAGGGCCGCCCCGACTTTCGAGATCACGCCGGAGGTCAATGCTTCACGCACATAGGACGCGACCAGGCGGGCCGTGCCCTCGGCCGTCTTCAGCGCCACATTGCCGGTAAATCCATCCGTCACGACGACATCGACGGCGCCCATGGCAATGTCATTGCCTTCAATATAGCCGCGAAAATCAAGCCCAAGTTCGGATTCGCGCAAGCGTTCAGCCGCCAGTTTCAGCGTATCCCGGCCCTTGCCGTCCTCGGACCCGATATTCAGCAATCCAATCGTCGGCTTGGCTTTGCCAGTGACCGCCCGCGCATAGGCTTCGCCCATAATGGCGAACGTCACCAGCTGGTCCGAATCCGCATCCAGGTTGGCACCGACATCGAGGACGATGGACCGCCCTTCCACGGTCGGCCAGATCGCCGTCATGGCGGGTCGGTGCACGCCCTCCATCTTGCGCAGGGACATCATCGAGAACGCCATCAGCGCGCCGGTATTACCAGCCGATACGGCGGCGCCTGCGCGTCCGGCTTTGACCGCCTGGACCGCGCCCCACATGCTGGTGGTCTTGGCCCGCCGCAGCGCCGCGGAGGGCTTCTCGCTCATGTCGACGACATCGTCATGATGGAAGATCGTACAGCGATCCATCAAATCGCGAGATTCAATGCCCGCAGTGATGTCTTCTGCGCGGCCATGGACCTCGAACAGGACATTCTTTCGCTGGGCGGCAAATAGTTTCAGACCGTCAAGGACAACCGTCGGGGCCGCGTCGCCGCCCATGGCGTCAATTGACAGAATAAGGCTGGCCATTCGGCGGAACTCCACAATGCCTCAAAAGTCGGCGCAACCTATGCGCGACCGATGCGAAAGGCAACGGATAGAATGAGCTTACTTTACGCGAAGTCAAAGCTCGTCTGGTCCTTCCAGAACCAGGGCGTCCTTCACACGCTCCACACGCAGGTTCAGATCGAGCACATAATTGGCCAGCTCAAGCGCCTTTTCGGCGTCTTGCTGGATATTGCGCTGGATCACCTGGGCGAGGTGTTTGTCAGGCCCGCCCTGCTCCAGCGCCTCATCAACGGCGCTTGCCAGGCCATAAAATTCCTCGCCCATCTTGCGGATCCGTCGGGCAATCGAGGAATCCCCAACCCCATGCTCGCGCAGCGAGTGGTCAAAATCGGAGAACAACATCTCAGAGAAGGCCTTCGACAAGGCGTTTCCCTCCTGGCCCTGTTCCCGGAACCGGCGCATGGCCAGCGTGGCGACCAGCGCGACCATATGAAAGCGTCCGTAAATCGTGTCCGGCGTCCAGCCGCGCAGGAATGGCTCCGGCTCGCGCGCCATTCTGGTCACAGCATCGCGCCACTTCTTGACCGCTACGGGGTCAGCATTTGTCTTCTTGAACCATCCAAACATGAATCGCCCTATTTTCGTCTTGTCCCTGGTGTTTCCTGACGCTTGCCAATTACAGGTTTTCGGCCTTATCTCCAGCTCAGTTATCAGGAGTAGCCTCATGGCGCGACGTGTCATTCTTGCATCCATCGCATTGGCGGGCCTCACCACGGCCTGTATCAGCCCGATTGAGGACTATCACGGCTACACCGCTGACGAAGTCTTGCCGCAAAATATCAAGGTCGGTGAAGATTCGCGCGCCAGCGTTCTGGCGCAATTGGGATCGGCATCGACCGAGAGCGTGTTTGACGAGAACACCTGGTTCTACATCACGACGCAGCGCGAGCGAATCGCCTTCTTCACACCGCGCACGAAAGCGCGCTCCATCACCGCAATCCGGTTTGGCGAGGATGATGTGGTCGAAGAGCTGCTAACCTATGACGAATCCGATGGGTCCGTCATCCGCTATGCGTCCCGTGAGACACCGACCCGGGGTCGTGAGCTGGGTTTGCTGGAGCAAATCTTCGGAACCGTGGGTGCGGTCGCATTGCCGCAAACGGATGAGCGCACGCCGGGCAATCCGACCGGTCGCCGCTAGTCCTCGTCGTCTGCAGCGTCTTCACGCTGAAATTGCGGGTCTTCCCCCCATAAGTCCGCGCACGAATAGGAATCGCTCTCAAACGGCACGTAGGAGACGCACGCATACTCTGCCTGCGCGCTCTCGCCGAACTCAGGCGGGCCTGTCCAGGGGTACATTCCCGGTCGCCCGGTCCAGGCACTAAGATAGATATTCCCCGGATGCGTTGGAATCTGCGACGCGTCGCGGGGGGAGCGATAGTGCTCTTCGCCATTCACAAACCAGATAATCTCGTCCGGGTGCCACTCAAACGCGAACAGATTCAGGCGCTCGGAATAGTCGAACCCGAGCGGTTCCCGGCTATACTCCCCGGTTTGCCCGTTCTTCCAGTAATTGTATTCAGCGATCGTGGGGCGCTTGCCGACGAACTCGATATCAATTTCGTCCTTGGGGTCGCCATCCCACGGGCCGGTATAGGTAAAGAAGGTCGACACGACCCCGCTCTCGCCTGACGGGCGCATGATCACTTCGTATCGCCCATAGCCATACTTTTCCCGCGTTCGCATTTCCGCCATGGTCGGAGGCGCCCCATCGACACTCGCATTGACGCGCAGGATCAGTCGGTCGTGCTGCTGGATAATATTCTCAAGCAGCCACGGTCCGCCATAATAAGCCCCGGGTTGATCATTCCTGTAGGTGGAGACGCGCCAGTAATTGAAATCGATCGGCTGACGCAGATCCGCAAAGAACGACCCTCTCCGGATTGGTCGCGGTTCGCGCGTCGGCTCGGGCCGAACCGGTCGGATATCCACCGTATCGGTGCTGTCTGTTGGGTCTTCTAGCTCTTCAACCGGATCTTCCGGCACAATAAGAATCGCGGACTCGGCCAGCAATGACGGTCCGCCAGCCAACCGGGCGAGTGACAACAAAAACGCAAACACCCAGACAAAGGGCGCTAAAACATAGCGACCATTTGATTGCTCTGAGCGCGTAAATTTCGTCAGACTCGTTAACAACATTTGCGTTCATATTCAGCTAGCCCCCGAATACGCAGCAAATTCCGGACCAATCATCGTTAACGATCTGACATAGAAAAACCCGCGCCGAAAGACGCGGGTTTCCCTGATTCTATTGCAGGTTGCTTTTAGTGACCGCCCGCCAAGACGGCGAGCATCAAGAGCGCCACGATATTGGTGATCTTGATCATCGGATTCACAGCTGGACCAGCCGTATCCTTGTACGGATCACCGACTGTATCGCCGGTCACAGCGGCCTTGTGGGCTTCGGAGCCCTTGCCGCCATGATTGCCGTCTTCGATATACTTCTTGGCATTGTCCCAGGCACCGCCGCCAGAGGTCATCGAGATGGCCACAAACAGGCCTGTCACGATCACGCCGAGCAGCATGGCGCCAACAGCCGCCAGAGCCGCTGGTACGCCTGCAATCCACCAGATCAGCAGGAACAGCACGACCGGCGACAGAACCGGCAGCAAGGATGGAACAATCATTTCCTTGATCGCCGCCGAGGTCAGGATATCGACCGCCTTGCCATAGTTCGGCTTGGAGGTGCCTTCCATGATGCCCGGATCGTTCTTGAACTGGCTACGAACTTCCTCGACCACGGCTTGCGCGGCGCGGCCAACGGCCATCATCGACATACCGCCGAACAGGAAGGGCAGCAGACCGCCGAACAGCAGGCCAACCACGACATATGGGTTCGCAATCGAGAAGTCGACGGAAACGCCATGCAGGATGGAGCTCTCCGCGGCATTCACGGCGAAATATTTGAGGTCCTCATTATAGGCCGCAAACAGCACAAGCGCCCCGAGACCAGCTGAACCGATCGCATAGCCCTTGGTCACCGCCTTGGTGGTGTTGCCCACCGCATCGAGCGCGTCCGTGGTGTCACGGACAGAGCTTGGTAGCTCGGCCATCTCGGCGATACCGCCGGCATTGTCGGTGACAGGACCGAACGCATCGAGCGCCACGATCATGCCCGCAAGCGCCAGCATCGTAGTGGTCGCGATCGCGATCCCGAACAGACCAGCCAGATTGAAGGTCAGGATGATGCCCGCGATAATTGTGATCGCCGGCAGCGCGGTTGATTCCAGAGACACAGCGAGGCCCTGGATCACGTTCGTACCATGTCCTGAAGACGAAGCTTCGGCCACAGACTTCACCGGACGATAATCAACACCGGTATAGTACTCGGTGATGACCACGATCAGAGCGGTCACAACCAGGCCTGCAACGCCGCAGAGGAACAGGTCCATACCCGTCACGGATCCGGTAAGACCAAGAGCCGTCGCGGCGCCTTCCAGTTCGCCGAAGCCGTTAGGCAGCGCATAGTTCACCGCAATGGCAAGACCGCCAACGGTCAGGATACCGGTTGCAATCAGGCCCTTGTAGAGCGCGCCCATGATGTTCGTGGAGCCTTTGCCGAGCTTGACGAAATATGTCCCGATGACCGAGGCGATGATACACACCGCACAAATCGCCAGCGGGAATAGCAGGATCGCGCCAAGATAGCTGGTGCCACCGAAATAGATCGCGCTGAGCACCATGGTCGCCACAATCGTCACGGCATAGGTCTCGAACAGGTCAGCGGCCATACCGGCGCAATCGCCGACATTATCGCCAACATTGTCCGCGATGGTCGCAGCGTTGCGTGGATCGTCTTCCGGAATACCGGCTTCCACCTTGCCGACCATGTCGCCGCCGACATCAGCCCCTTTGGTGAAGATACCGCCGCCGAGTCGCGCGAAGATCGAGATCAGGGACGCGCCAAAACCGAGCGCCACGAGGCCGTCGACAACCTTGCGGCTACTTTCTTCATAGCCAACCACGCCGACCAGCAGACCGTAATAGGCAACCACACCCAGTAGAGCGAGACCGACCACGAGCAGGCCCGTCACCGCGCCTGATTTGAAGGCCATGGACAGCCCGTCCTGAAGAGAATTGCTGGCCGCATGGGTGGTGCGCACATTGGCCTGAACGGACACTTTCATGCCGATAAAGCCGGCCGCACCGGACAGAACCGCACCGATGACGAAGCCAAGCGGCACTTCCCAATTGCGGAACAGGATGGCGAGCACGATAACCACGCCCACGCCGACCATGGCGATCGTGCGGTACTGGCGGCTCAGATAGGCATTCGCGCCTTCCTGAATCGCTGCTGCGATCTCTTTCATGCGGTCATTACCCGCATCCGCTTTCATAATGGATTGACTTTGCAGCCATCCGAAGCCAATCGCGAGCACAGCCGCGACTAAGGCTATCCAAAACCAGAGGGTCATTTAGCCCTTCCTCCCTAATTATATGGCAAGCCTCTCACAGCCCTGCCCTGAGTGTTTGTGGGACCATGACTGCAACAGTCACGGCGCATTCGCAAGGATAATCGCGCCGGGCGCGAGTCAGAACTCTACAATTCAGGCTAATGCTCAAACCCAAGAGTTGATGGAGGGTTAACGGACTGTCCTCTGAAGCCCAGCTGGAGACCAGGTGATTCCGTCAGTTTTCCGATCTCGGTGAACCCTTGAAGGACCAGCCCCGGGGGGGCACTCATCAAGATCCGATAATCATCGCCGGCCGTGCACTGAGACAGGATGTCGTCCAGATCTGTCGTCCGCGACGCCAGGGGGACGCGGTCCAGTTCCAACAGGGCCCCACACCCGGACGCATCCGCCATGCGGTGAGCATCCAGCAGCAGCCCGTCCGACACGTCCATACTGGCCGTGGCGGTGTCCGCGACGATCTGAGCCGCAGTAAGCGGGCTGATTTGCGGCACGCGGTAGCGCTCGGCCGTTTCAGACGCCATCTGCCCCCGAGCCGCTTCAAGGCCAATTCCGCCCCATCCAACCTCCCCGTTCACATAGAGGGCCTCTCCGGCTCGTCCACCACTGCGCCGAACGGGTCGTTTGCCAATACAACGCCCCGTCAAAGATAGCGTGAGCGTCAGCGGACCGTCATGGCGCACCAGATCGCCGCCAATCAAGGACACGCCAAAGGCCTCCAGATCACGGGCTATACCGCTCATCAGGTCGGCGAATGCGGCCTCGGATCGCGACCGCGGCCAGGCAATCGACAGGAGCGTCTCGAGCGGCTGCGCCCCCTTGGCATGGATATCGGAGACGTTCACGCGGATCAGTTTCTGCCCGATCGTGGCCGGCGGGTCTGTGGGCAGGAAGTGAACGCCCTCAACAAGCGTATCCATGGTCGCGATGATTGGCCCGATGGTCGTCAGCAACGCCACATCGTCGCGCAAGGCGTCAGCGCCGTCTGACGTTACCAGCGGGGCAATATGGCGTTTGATCCAGGCTGTCTCGTCCATGCGGGTCTCCGCCGGGGACTAAGGCCTAAGCCTCTTCGGGCCGCAAGTCTTTTGAGACATTGTCGAGCACGGCATTAACGAAATTCGCTTCCGTCTTGTCGAAGAAATCGTGCGCCAGAGAGACATATTCATCGAGTAGAATACGACGTGACAATTCCTGGTGCGCCACCAGTTCCGCCGTCGCCGCACGCAGGATCGAGCGCGTGGTCGAGTCCAGGCGAGAGAGTTTCCAGCCTTTGGACAGGCGCGCCAGAATGGCTTTATCGACTGTGCTCTGGTGTTCGATCGTGGCGTTGACGATCGATTTGAACAGATCTGGATCCGCCTCTTCCACCGGATCCTCGTCCGGACCCAATCCGAGACGGTCGTCCATCAGGTCGCGAATGGCTGACTTGCCGCTCTGACCGGTCTGCTCCATTTGATACAGGGCCTGAACAGCCGCCAGCCGGGCGCCAGCTCGGCGGGCCCGAATGACTTCAAATGGGAGTTTCTGTTCGCTCATCGCGCGTCCTTGCCATTGGCGCGCCGAAAAAGCTATTCCCTTTGTGTCGTGCGGGGTGTGAAAACTGGGTTTGGGCTCGCTAATCCTTCGACTTCGCTCAGGATGAGCGTGAGCGTTTGGTGCCCGTTAGCTTGTAGAATTTGCTCTTGGCGGGATCCGGTGGTGCGGTTCTCGATTTGGCAAGGGATTTAAGTTTGGATAGATCACCCTTGATATAGGCTTCCTTCTTAGCGCGGCTCCAACCTTTAAGGCGACGCTCTGCATCGATCATATCGTTCGGATCTTCAAAGACCTCGCTCCATACAAGCTCAACTGGACGACGTTTGTAGGTATAGGCCTTGGGGTCGCGCCATTCATTATGCTGATTTACACGATCCATCACGTCATCCCCGCGGTGGCTACCGACATAGTAGGCGCCATTCGCGCAGCGCAGGATGTAAACAAAAAACTGCATCACAGCGACTGTACAGCTCATCCTGAGCGAAGTCGAAGGATGCAGCGGTGCGAAGCTTACCGAACGAACTTCTTTCGCAGTTTCAGCATCTCCAGACAGGCAATGGCTGCATCCCGGCCTTTATTCTTCTGTGACCGTTCCGCGCGCGCCAGCGCCTGCGCCTCGTTTTCCACAGTCAGGATGCCGTAGCCGATCGCCAGTCGGCGGTCCGTGGTCAGAAACATCAAGCCTTTGGCGCTCTCGCCGCAGACATAATCATAATGCGTGGTCTCCCCGCGAATGACGCACCCCAAGGCGATATAGCCGTCATACTTTGCGCTGTCGGCGGCCATGGCGATCGCGCCAGGGACTTCAAACGCCCCGGGCACCATGATGGTTTCGATCTCGCAGGGCTCTTCGGATGCATCCAGCGCTTCACGCGCCCCCTTTTCCAGCTCTTCCGAGATGTGGGCATAGTAGGGAGAGTTCACGATCAGAATGCGGTGCGTCATAGCTCTTAGTCCTTGTCAGAAAGCGGCTGCCAGCCCTCGATGGACAGCCCGTAGCCGTCGAGGCCGGCCACCCGGGTTGGTTCAGTGTCGGAGAGATAAATCATCTTGCGCACGCCCAGTTCGCGCAGAATCTGCGCCCCGACACCATATTCGCGCAGCGGCGCGTGCGTGTCGCCCGGCTCGGATGTCTTCATGCCAAGACGCTGGGCGAGCGCGTTCGGGCGCATCGTGTTCACAAATACGACGACGCCAGGCTCGGCCGCATCCGCGATAATCTTCATGGCGCGTTCGACCAGTCCTTCTCGCGGACCTTTCTCGCCGAGAATATCCGCCAGAACATCGGTGCGGTGGACGCGGACAATTGTCGTGCTGTCCCGCTCGATCGCGCCGTGCACGATGGCGATGTGCTCCGTATTGTCGAGCGCATTGCGGAAGATAACTGTTTTGAAGCCCTTACCGTAAGCACTCTCAAGCGGTGCCTCGACGCGGCGCTCAAGATAGCGGTCATGCTTGCGGCGATACTCGATCAGATCGGCGATCGTTCCGATTTTCAGACCATGGAGCTGCGCGAACGAGACCAGTTCGGGCAAACGCGCCATGCTGCCATCATCATTCATGATCTCGCAGATCACGCCCGCAGGATACAGTCCGGCCATGCGCGAAATGTCGACCGCGGCTTCAGTGTGTCCAGCCCGAACCAGGGTCCCGCCATCCTTGGCGATCAGTGGAAAGACATGGCCCGGAGAGACGATATCCGCCGCATCGCACATCGGATCGATGGCGACCTGCACCGTATGGCTGCGATCATGCGCCGAGATACCGGTCGTGACCCCTTCGGCCGCCTCGATCGAGACGGTGAAGGCTGTGCCCATGCTTTCGCGGTTTTCCCGGGCCATCATGTCAAGATTGAGGGCCCGGCCACGTTCGCCGGTCATTGCCAGGCAGATCAGGCCGCGGCCGAACTTGGCCATGAAATTGATCGCTTCCGGCGTGGCGAAATTCGCCGGGATGATGAGATCGCCTTCATTCTCGCGGTCTTCCGCATCGACGAGAATGTACATCTTGCCGTTGCGGGCATCTTCGATGATCTCATCAATGCTGGAAATGGCAGCGGAAAAGTCTTCAGCCATCCTTGGCTCCTTCAGCGTCATGCGGGGTCGGCGCATCGACGCCAATCATCCGAGCCACGTAGCGCGCCAGCATATCGATCTCAAGATTAACCCTGGATCCGGGCTGTAATTCCCGCAGGGTCGTCACGTCCCAGGTATGCGGAATGATCGCGACCTGGAAGTCGCCATTCGGCAAGGCCTCAGCCACCGTCAGCGACACGCCATTGATCGCGACCGATCCCTTCTTGGCGAAATATTTGGCAATATCAGCAGGCGGGCGAATGGTGATCCGGTAGCTCTGCCCCTCGGGCTCAACCGAAACGACCTCCCCCACGCCATCGACATGGCCGAAGACGAAGTGTCCGCCGAGCTCCTGGCCGAGCTTCAGGCTTTGCTCGAGATTGACGGCGCTGCCTTCTTGCCAATCGCCGAGCACAGTCAGAGACAGGGTTTCGGGAACCGCCTCCACTTCAAACCAGCTGCCCTCGCCCCGCGCCCCGAAATCGACCACGGTGAGGCACACACCTGCATGCATGATCGAGGCGCCCATTTCGATACTCTCGACCGGATAGGCGCATTCAACCTGGAACCTGCGCAGACCATTGCGGTCTTCGGCTTTGCGGATCTTTCCCACATCTGTGACCAGACCTGTAAACATGGAGCCCTCTATCTTGCTTGTGTCATGTATAGACGTTGATCGCGAACCCAATAGCTATCCCCACGGAAATGCTTCAATGAATTTACAGCCCGTGCAACATCAGTGAGATCGTATCCGCACCGGCTTTTCGGTGCTCGGAAATCTCTTGATAGGCCGGGCTCTGCAAAAACCTCTGTGCGACATTCCGGCCGGAGAACCTGAGTAGGACAACTTTGTCGCCATACCAATCGCCTTCCAGCAATTCGGGATTTTCGTCTGCAATGATCACCTCGCCCCCGGATTGCGCGAACACGTCCGGGAACGACGCCTGATAGGATCGGTAGCGCGCTTCATCCTTGAAACTCAGTTGTGCCAACACGAAAACAGACATGACAGGGCCTTACTTGAATTTACTTCACTAATGAAGTAACTGCGATGGCAGGTCAAGCCGGTGGATCAAATGACTGCGCGTCAACGTCGAATATTTCATAAGCTATCAGTGGTGACACATCGCCTGCAAAAGCTGGCAGATCAACGCATCGCACAGGTCGCGCCAATCACCACCGCTCAAGCCGCCGTGCTTTCGGCATTGAAGAACGAGGAAGCAAATTCACAACGCGGAATCGCCCGCGCGCTCGGATTGAACGAGTCCGCCATCACCGCGATGATGAACCGCCTTATCAAGGCGGGCTATATCGAGCGCACGAAAAGCCAAACCGATGGTCGTATCTGGCAATTGACGATCACCGAGGCGGGGAACGGTATCCTGGCCGAAACGGTCGCCCCCTTCTCAACCATCAATGCAATCCTTGAACGCGCCCTTTCTGACCAGGAGTTAGAACAGTTCGCAAACTATCTGGAGCGCATTCAAGACGTGGCAGCTGATGATGCAGGATGAATCGCTCAGGACTTGCGATACGTCTCCAGCGTGTCATCCCCAATCCGTTCCGTGGCGGTCGTGCGCCAACGCGGCGCATCCGTCATCTCTGACAGGCCCAGCGCTGCGACGGCAGGCAGGCCATCGCCGCCAATCAGGATCGGGGCACGAAACCACTGGATGGTGTCGACGAGACCCGCTGCAATAAAGCTCGCGGCCAGCTTGCCGCCGCCTTCAAGGAACACGCGTGCCAGCCCTTCGACCGCGCAGCGATCCAACAGACGCTGGGGTGAGACTTTCCCGTCTTCGCCAGGGACCACCCAGATCTCCGGACCGGCCTGCAGCGCCGCATCGGGAAATCCGGTCGCCGGACCGGCGCTGGCCAGGACAACCTTGCCGAGGCCTTGCGAGGACAATAATCGGGCGTGGGCGGGTGTGCGAAGCTGGCTGTCGGCGACGATCCGAACCGGTTGCTTCTCCGGCGGCGGGACCGTGCGCGCGGTCAGGAGCGGATCATCCGCCAGAACCGTTCCGACGCCGACCAGAACGGCATCATGCTCAGCCCGCATGCGGTGCACGCGCGCGCGGCTGTCGCTGCCCGTGATCCACTGGCTGACGCCATTTGCAAGCGCAATTCGACCATCCATGCTGGTGGCGATTTTAAGGGTCACCTGCGGACGAGACATGCGGGTCTAGTCCTCGTCCAGTTCGGACTGTTTGATAAAGGCGGCAAAATCCGATGGGGCATCAAAGTCTCGATAGACGCTGGCATATCGTACATAGCCGACCGGATCGACGACGCGCAGGCTCTCCATGGCAAGCTCGCCAATATCCTGAGACGCAACTTCTGTCTCACCACTGCTTTCAAGCTTTCGCGCAATACCGGAGACGATCTGGTCGATCTGTTCGGTTGAAACGGGGCGTTTGCGCAGGGCGATGGTAATCACGCGAGCCAGCTTCTCACGCTGGAAGGGCACGCGCTTTCCGTCGCGCTTGACGACCATGATTTCGCGCAATTGAACCCGCTCGAACGTGGTAAATCGCGCGCCGCAATTATCGCAGCCTCGGCGACGGCGCACAGCGGTATTGTCTTCTGCAGGTCGGCTGTCCTTGACCGCCGTATTTTCAGATCCGCAGAAAGGACACCGCAATCGATCAGGCCCCTAATCCGTTATAAATCGGGAACTTAGCGGTCATCTTCTCAACTTCTGAGCGAACTTTCGCCTCAGTTGCACTGGACTCGCCGCTCGCCACGGCATCGACGACTTCGCCGATCCAGCGACCGATTTGCGTGAACTCCTCGACGCCGAATCCGCGGGTAGTGCCGGCAGGAGAGCCGACCCGAATTCCGCTGGTCACCATCGGTTTTTCCGGATCGAAAGGAACGCCATTCTTGTTGCAGGTTATGTAAGCGCGCTCGAGGGCGTGCTCGGCATCGCGGCCGGTCACGCCTTTCGGGCGCAGGTCAATCAGCGCAACATGCGTGTCGGTGCCGCCGGACACCAGATCCATGCCAGCCTCCTTGGCCGCATTGGCCATGGCCTTGGCATTCTCCACCACATCGGCGGCATATTGCCTGAACTCCGGGGTCAGAGCCTCGCCGAACGCAACAGCTTTACCGGCAATGACATGCATCAGAGGCCCGCCCTGAATGCCCGGGAAGACGGCAGAATTCACCTTCTTGGAAATATCCGCATCATTTGTCAGCACCATACCGCCGCGCGGGCCACGCAAGGTCTTGTGCGTGGTGGTCGTCGCCACATGACAATGATCAAGCGGGTTCGGGTGCGCCTTGCCTGCGACCAGGCCGGCAAAGTGAGCCATGTCGACCATGAAGAAGGCGCCGACTTCATCGGCAATCGCCCGGAAGCGGGCAAAATCGATCTGGCGGGGATACGCCGATCCGCCAGCAATAATCAGTTTCGGCTGATGCTCCTTGGCCAAGGCTTCAACCTGGTCGAAATCGATTAGATGATCATCCTCGCGCACACCGTACTGGATGGCATTGAACCACTTGCCCGACTGGTTTGGACGGGCGCCATGGGTGAGGTGGCCGCCGGCATCCAGGCTCATGCCGAGAATGGTGTCGCCGGGCTGAATCAAGGCCTGGAACACGGCCTGGTTGGCTTGAGACCCCGAATTTGGCTGCACATTGGCAAATCCACACTCAAACATCTCCTTGGCGCGATCGCGGGCAATATCCTCGACAATGTCGACATACTCGCATCCGCCATAATAGCGGCGACCAGGATAGCCTTCCGCATACTTGTTGGTGAGCACCGTCCCCTGCGCTTCCAGCACTGCCTGAGAGGCAATATTCTCGGAGGCGATCAGCTCAATCTGGTGCTGTTGACGCGTTTGTTCCTGCTCAATCGCGGCAAAAACATCCTTGTCGCGTTCCTTCAGAGTTTGAGAAAAGAAGGTCGCGGTATCGAAGCGAGTCGGATGGCTGGTGTCTGGCATGGCGCATTCCCTAATTCTGACCGTCCATGTACGGTGACACGCGTCGGCCTGCAAGCGGTCTTTTTCGCTCGTGAATACTCGACCGTCATTACCGAGCAATTCTGTGTTCTATTACAATCGCAAGGTTGAATTCTTGGTCGATTCGATGCTCTTATTGTTTCCGAGCCCGACGGAGAGCGGGTTTCTAGATAAATATTCAAGAGCCGACACATGCCCCAGCAATCAAAAGCCGAGTTGCTCGAAATGACGACTGACATCGTCGCTTCTTTCGTTGCAAACAATCCAGTCCCCGCAAGTGGACTGCCTGATCTGATCAAGACAGTTCATGATACGGTGCAAGACCTGGCAACGGACGCGCCTGCAAAACCGCCGCGCCCGGATCCCGCTGTACCGATTTCGAAATCCATCACGCCCGATCACATCATCTGCCTGGAAGATGGCCGCAAGCTGAAGATGCTCAAGCGCTATCTGCGATCGCGATTTGATCTGACGCCGGAAGAGTATAGGGCGCGCTGGGGCTTGCCGAGCGATTACCCGATGGTCGCGCCGAACTACGCCAAACGGCGTTCGGCCTTTGCCAAGGAGATTGGTCTCGGACGAAAGCGCGCCGACTAGGCCGCTTTTTCATCCAGTCCCAGCTGTTTCCAGACGGCCAGGATGGCGGCGACCAGGTCGTCCATCATGGCTTCCGTGTGCACGGGACCGGGGGTAAAGCGCAGGCGCTCTGTGCCTTTCGGAACCGTCGGATAGTTGATCGGCTGAACATAGATGCCGAAGTCGAACAGCAATGTGTCGGACAGCGCCTTGCACTTCTCCGGATCGCCGACGAGAAGCGGAACAATATGCGTTTCGCTTTCCATCAGCGGCAGCCCGGCATCGCGGAATTTCTGCTTGAGCAGCGCCGCCTGAGCCTGGTGGGACTTGCGCAGCTTACGCCCTTCTTCCGAGCGCAGCTTGCGAATGCTGGCGAGCGCACCGGCCGCCATGACGGGACAGGTGGACGTGGTGAAGATGAAACCGGACGCGGTTGAGCGAATGGCATCGATGATCGTCTCGTGCGCAGCGATATAGCCGCCCATGACGCCGAACGCCTTGCCGAGCGTGCCTTCGACAATGTCGAGGCGATGCATGACATTGTCGCGCTGGGCCACGCCGGCGCCCTCCTCGCCATACATGCCAACGGCATGGACTTCGTCGAGATAGGTCAACGCATCAAACTCGTCTGCGAGATCGCAAATCGCTTCAATCGGGCCGACATCGCCGTCCATGGAATAGACGCTTTCAAACGCGATCACTTTCGGACGCTCCGGATCGTCATTCTCGATCAAGGCGCGCAGGTGTTCGACATCATTGTGCTTGAAGACACGATAATCGGCGCCCGAGCGGCGAATGCCTTCGATCATCGAGGCATGGTTCAGCGCGTCGGAATAGATGATCAGGTTTGGCAGGATCTTGCCGAGCGTCGACAGGGTCGCATCATTCGACACGTATCCCGATGTGAACAGCAATGCGCCGGACTTACCGTGCAGATCTGCGAGCTCTCGCTCCAGGTCGACATGATAGCGGGTCGTGCCGGAAATGTTACGTGTCCCGCCAGAGCCCGCGCCGAAACTGTCAATCGCTTCGTGCATGGCGTCTATGACATCATCATCCTGGCCCATGCCGAGATAGTCATTCGAGCACCAGACGATGATCTCGCGTTCGCCATGATCGAACCGCGCCGTCGCCTTCGGGAACTCGCCCTTGTGGCGGTGTAGGTCGACAAAAACGCGATAGCGCCCCTCATCGTGGATCGTGTCCAGCGCGCTTTCGAAGGCTTTCAAGTGTTTCATGGCGATCTGTTCCGTTGCGTACGAACCGGGATGTAGGGGATAGCCCCTAGTTTGAAAACGGTATCAATGGACGCACTACTGTGAAATCCTATTCGGGACTACCCGTATAGGTAATTTCTTTAGGCGTCATAGCCCGGCGCTTCGCGGTCGAGTTTCCGCAGCAATCCTGGCCAGGCCAACATGTTTGCCAGGGTTTTCGTGCCCTCAGGGTTTGCTTGCCCTTTGACCACGTCCTGAACCTCTTGCGACGGAATGACCATATTTTCCCGTCCCGCCGTCAGCGCCCGCACCTGCATCGAACAGGCCCGCTCGAGGAAGAACATGCGCAGGAAGCACTCAGCCGCAGTGCCGCCGACCGTCAGCGTGCCGTGATTGTAGAGCAGCATATTGTTCTTATCGCCCATATCCGCGACCAGGCGCTCGCGCTCGCCATGGTCCAGCGCCACGCCCTCATAGACGTGATAGGCAAGATCGTGACGCGCCAGCATGGCGGTCTGGCTGAGTGGCAGCAGGCCTTCCTTGTTGGCAGAAACCGCGACGCCGTCATCGGTGTGCAAGTGCATCACAACCTGCGCGTCTTCACGCGCCGCATGGATGGCGGAGTGAATGGTGAAACCGGCCGGATTGATAAAGTATGGCGTTTCCTGAACCACGTTGCCGTCAAGATCGACCTTGACCAGGGACGAGGCCGTGATCTCTTCGAAGAACATGCCATAGGGATTGATCAGAAAGTGATGATCCGGTCCCGGCACACGGTGCGAGATGTGTGTGAAGATCATGTCCGTCCAGCCATACAGGGCCGTCAGACGATACATCGCGGCCAGGTCTACGCGGGTTTTCCACTCTTCTTCACTGACCTGCCCTTTCAGGCTGGTGATCTGCATTCCGTCTGCCATTGTCTATCCTCCGATATGTGCGTTGCGGACATAGTACCGGTTCGCTTCCGTTTGGGCAATTGAAGGCGGCGCTTGACCCCGCGTCCAATGCCCCCGACATAAAGGCGCATGACCACCTGTATCGCCTTCACAGCCTCAAAACGCCCGGAAGCTCAGGAAGCCCTGACGCGCCTGACAAAGAAGTATGGCCAGTATGATGAAGACAAGGCCGACGTGATCGTCGCGCTTGGCGGTGACGGCGCGATGCTGGACGCAATGCGACGACGCTTTGAGGACCACAAACCGGTCTACGGCATGAATCGCGGCACGGTCGGCTTCCTGATGAACGAGTATGATGAAGACGACCTGGTTGCCCGCATTGACCGGGCCGAGCGGGCCACCGTCATGCCGCTGCGCATGGATGTGACCGACATACATGATGAAACGCACCGTCGCCTGGCGATCAATGAAGTCTCGATCCTGCGCCAGACGGCGCAAACGGCAAAGCTGCGCATCATCGTCGATGGCAAAGAGCGGATGGCCGAACTGTCCTGCGATGGAATCATGGTGGCGACACCGGCAGGCTCCACCGCCTACAATCTTTCGGCGCATGGTCCGATCCTGCCCATCGGGGCCAACTTGCTGGCGCTGACCCCTGTCAGTGCATTTCGTCCCCGAAGATGGCGCGGGGCCCTGCTCCGTCATGACGCGCAGGTCGATATTGATGTCATCGCGCCGCGGCGTCGCCCGGTCGCCGCTTCGGCGGACAATCAAGAGGTTCGGGATGTCAGCCGGGTCTCTATCCGGGCCGATCGATCGCAGCATCTGACCATGCTGTTCGACCCTGGTCACGCCCTGGATGAGCGCATATTGCGTGAACAATTCGCCTTCTAGGCTTAACCTTTTTTCGCCATTTAATCAGTCGTTTGTTAAGCCGCGTTTGCTATAACTGACGCCATGGTTAAGTCGCTATTCAATATGTTCAAGAAGCCGAAAGCCGGCTCCGAACTCCTCACTGAGCTCGACATCACACGAGTGGTTGGGGCCGCCGACGACGAGTCTGAAGCCTCGGTCGCCACTGAAGCCGAACTCGAGCCTGCAGAAGCTGTTGAGACCTGGAAACAGAACGATCTCGACCTGCTGCAATCCACCTGGCAAGCCTGCTGCGACACGCCCGAAGACGAAGAGTCTGTCGAGGCCTTCCGCCGCGCGCTGCACAATCTGCATGGTGCTTCGGGGGCCTATGGGGGCGGCGCTCTGACTCGTTTGTCAGGCTCGCTGCAGGAACTGGTATCCGGTGTCGAAGACCTGCAAACCGAAGCGGCTCTGGTAAACCTGCACGTTCAGGCCTGCCGCGCCGCCGCACTCGGTGATGGATCAGCCGCTGACGATGTGGCAGACGCCGTCTGTCAGGCGCTTGAAGACCAGGTTCGCGGCCGCCTGCACGGCTAGGACTGCCCTAGCCGACGCCCTGAAAGCCTTCGACTTCCCGCTTCGGCTTGTCGCCGCGATCAATGCCGAGCAGCAAGACGACTGCAGACGCCACGAAGATTGACGAATACGTCCCGACAATCACACCGAAGATCAGCGCGAAGCTCATGCCGCGCAGCACCGGTCCGCCGAACAGGAAGATCGAAAGCAGCGCCAGAAGCGTCGTGCTCGAGGTCAGCAAGGTTCGTGACATGGTCGCGTTGATCGCCAGGTCGACCACCTTGAACAATTCCAGCTTCTTGTATTTGCGCGCCTCCTCGCGGACGCGGTCAAACACAATCACGGTGTCGTTCATCGAATAACCGACAATGGTCAGCAAAGCCGCAATCGTGGCCAGGTTGAACTCAAACGCCGTGAACGCGAACATGCCCATGGTCAAAATGACATCGTGGAACAGCGCCGCCACGGCGCCGAGCGCATACTGCCACTGGAAGCGGAACGAGATGTAGATCATCATCAAGGCCAGCGCGACCGTGAGGGCAATAATCCCCGACCGGAACAGCTCTCCGGAGACTTTCGGTCCGACCGAGGCTTCGGAGCGAAGATTGAACCGTTCCGCACCGATCAGGTCGCGCATCGCCGCGCTGACAACATCGCCGGCCCGGTTCTGGGCTTCATCTGGCGTTTCATCGCCGACAGGCGGCTGTGGTTCAAAGCGAATGACCGCGATTTCCGGCGCATTCGGGCCGGTGCCGCGGGCGGAGTTCACTTGCACGTCGCCAGTGACGAGACTGGTCACCGTATCGCGGATCTGGTCCGCGGAGACATCTTCCGGCTTGTCGATTTCGATAACCGCGCCGCCCGCAAAGTCGATGCCGAGATTGAGGCCGCGCGTGGTCAGCAGCGCCGCCGACGCAATCAGGGCGACAACCGAGATGACCAGCGCGATGAAGCGCAGGCTCATGAAGGATACGGCGGTTTTTTCAGGCCAAAGTCGTAAAAGCATGATGCGTCTCTTTCCTTACATGGCCAGCCGTTTGGGGCGCAGGGTGCGCAAGTACATGACGGTCAGCCACCGGGTCACGACGAAGGCGGTAAAGACCGAGGTCAAAATCCCGATCGCAAGCGTCACCGCGAAGCCTTTCACCGGTCCGGATCCGACCATGTACAGAATGGAGGCGGCAATGAAGGTGGTAATGTTGGCGTCGAGAATCGCTGACAGGGCGCGTTCATACCCCGCCTGGATCGCCGTCGCCGGGGAGCGCCCGGAGGCTTGTTCCTCGCGTATCCGCTCAAACACGATCACATTGGCGTCCACCGCCATACCAATGGTCAGAATGATCCCGGCAATCCCTGGCAGGGTCAGCGTCGCGCCGAACCCTGAGAGGGCGCCAATGATCAGGACAATGTTGGACAGCAGCGAGCCGACCGCAAAGCCGCCAATCAGGCCGTATGCGAGGATCATGAACACGCCGACAAAGGCCAGGCCGATCAGGCTGGCGCGCGAGCCCGCTGCGATCGATTCCGCGCCCAAGGTCGGACCGACGGTTCGTTCATCCAGGAAATTCAGTTTGGCCGGCAGCTCACCCGCTTCGATAATCGCTGCCAGATCTTCGGCTTCCTCAATGGTGAAGCGACCTTCAATGATCACGTTGCCGCCTGGAATAGGTGTCCGGATGGTCGGCGAAGACATGGAGACGTCATCGAGGACGATGGCGAAGTTCTTGCCGGTATTGTTGCGGGTCAGATTGTAGAACTTGGTTGCCGCCGAACTGTTCAAGCGGAAACACACAGCCGGGAAGTTCGCCTCATCAAAGCAGCGATTGGCGGTGGCGATATCGGCGCCGGTCAGTTCCGGGATGCGATTGATCAGGATCTTGCCGCGTTCAGAGGAATCGATCAGCTGCTGGCGCGGCAGCGTCCGGCCTGAATTGATCGCCGCCTCGATCGCGGAACTGTCCAGATTGGCCATGTTGAAGGTCAGCCGGCCAGCTTGCCCGAGAATATCCTTGATCCGTTTCGGATCGGCCTCACCAGGCGCTTCCAGGATAATGCGATTGTCGCCCTGCGGCGTGATCGAGATTTCTGCCACACCATCCGGGTCGATCCGGCGGCGAATGATCTCCATCATCTTGCTCTGCGCATCTGCAGCGAGCGCGGTGCGGGCATTGTTCGGCACGGTCAGCTGGATGAACCGGTCGCCGGTACGCTCCACATCGAACAGTTCGGTCTGGGTGGTGCCGATCGTCGGATTGAGACGGTTCAGCCGGCGGATCGCTTCATCCATATCCTCGGCCGGGTTGAGAATCTCGATCGTCAGGCGATCCTCGTTCTGGACGGGTGGGTTGCGTTCAACCAGCGGATTGCGATTGAAAGCCGTGCGGATATCCGCCTGGACCGTTTCCAGACGGTTCGCAGCGATTTCGGCCGGATCGATTTCCATCAGCAGATAGACACCGCCCTGCAGGTCGAGGCCGAGATTGAGCTTGCCGCTGGGCAGGAACCACCAGGACTCTTCCGCTTCTGCCAGCTGCTGCTCATAGGCTGCCACCGCCGCCGTATTGGTCGGATCAGACACCTCTTTCGGCTCGATGCCGAGAAATCCGTCAGAGAACATGTTGGGCAGCGCCAGGATGGTGCCCCACAACAAGACGACAACAATTATTCCGACTTTCCAGAGCGGGAAATTCAACATGGCGGTTAGGCCCTTATCTTAGTCGTTGGCAGCGACAGGTGTGTTCTTGTCCCGCACGTCGGCGATCATGCCTTTCAGCGACCGCACGCGGACGCCATCGGCCAGCTCAACCGTCACTTCCGTATCGGCCACACGCGTGATCTTGCCGATCAGGCCGCCTGCGGTGACGACTGTGTCGCCCTTCTTCACCGCCTCGATCATCTCGCGATGCTTTTTCTGGCGCTGCTGCTGCGGCCGGATCAGCAGGAAATAGAAGATCAGGATGAGCGGCACGAACATGATCAGGCTTTGGAACAGACCGCCACCGGCGCCGGCGTCTTGTGCGAGCGCGGCCGGCGTCAACGCCAGGGCCGCGAGAGTCAGGGAAGCAAGTTTCCGCATGAAAGAGTCACCTTCAACAAATCAGTTGCGCTCGTATATCGATGCGCCCGCCCTTTAGCAATTGGGCGAATGCGGTCGGTCACGCATTCAGATCGACCGAATGCGCTGCGCTTTCAAGAGCGAAATCGTTGAATCGTGTCCCGACGCTTATTCGCCGGTCTCAAGCGCCTTCAGATACATCGAGTTTTTCGGGTTCGCGAAAACCCGTTCGACCATTGGCTCGAAGAACTCCAGCGGCTCGCTCTCATAGTCCGGATCGAAGGCCGACTGGTCATACAGATGACAGAACTGCGCGGTGTATTCGTAGTGCGGATGATCCTTGAACTGGTCCCGCATATCGCGATCGAGTCCCAGATGATGGAAGAAGTAATAGCCCTGGAACATGCCATGATTGGCCACCATCCAGTGGTTCTGCTCGGACACGAACGGTTTGAGAATCGCCGCTGCGACGTCCGGGTGATTGTAGCTGCCCAGCGTGTCGCCAATATCGTGGAGCAGCGCGCAAACGACATATTCTTCGTCCCGCCCATCCCGATGCGCTCGCGTCGCGGTCTGCAGGGAATGGGTCAAGCGATCGACCGGAAAGCCACCAAAGTCCCCATCCAGAAGCCGGAGATGATCCAGAACACGCTTCGCCAGCCCTTTGTTAAAGCCTTTGGAATGCTCAGCGATGATGTCCCAGTCTTCCTTGGTGCCTTCCAGCATTTCGCGGAATTTTGCCTGTACCGGTGCCTGTCCGTCGGCCATTGGTCACTCCCTTATCGTGTTTCACTCAAGATTGCCCGTTGACGCGAAGGAGGGTCAAATCATATTTGTGAGCAATTAATCACTTGCAGAGCTCAACCCTCTATGTTATCAAGCGCTCACTAATTGGAGCTGATTCCCCATGGTTACAACCGATCAGAAACGCCCAAGGGCGCGAAATGCCCGCCCGAAAATCGAACGCGCGGCGCTCAAACTCTTCATCAGCGAAGGCGTCGATGCGGCCACCACCCGTGAGATCGCGGACGTGGCGGGCGTCTCGGAAGGTGCCCTTTACCGGCATTACAAAGGCAAGGACGAACTGGCCCTGGCTTTGTTCATGGAGACCCACAATCGCCTTTCCGTGATGATGCAGGAGGCGTTTACCCAGCCCGGTACGATCGAAGAGCGCGTGCGCCGGGCCGTGTCTGCCTATTGTGAGCTCGCGGATGAGGATTGGTTGCTGTTCAGCTTTCACCTGGTCTCGCTGAACAAGTTCATCCCGCATGATACCCGCCGCGATGATGACCCGGTCTCCATCGTCGAAACCCTCGTCGCCGCTCTGATGGACGCCGGAGAGATCCCGAAAGGCGACCCGGCCCTGATTGCCGCCATGTCGCTCGGCGTGGTCATGCAAGCCGGCCTCAACAAGATCTATAACCGCCTGCCCGGGCCGTTCAGCCAGCATGTTGAACCGTTCACGCGCACCATCATGGCGATCCTTCAACAGAAGTAAGTCACCAGGAGACACATCATGATCCGCGGTCTGCTTTTCACGGGCGTCTATTACGTCCTGTCCTTTGTCTATGTTCTTGCTTCGCTGCCCTTCCTGGCTCTGCCGGGGCGCGGACCCGTGACAGCCATCATCCGCTCCTACACCCGCGCGGTGAACCATGCGCTGCACCTGATTGGCGGCGTCAAGAAAGAGGTGCGCGGGCGCGAAAACCTGCCCGAAGGCGCGTTCATTCTGGCGCCCAAACATGCCAGCTGGGGAGACGGCTTCATGGTCTATCCGGAAGTGAAGAATCTCGCCTTCGTCACGGGCGATCATCTGGAACGCTTCCCGCTGGTGGGCGGTATCCTGCGCAAGCTCGGCGCCATCGTGATCGACACGTGCGGCGGCGGCGAACGCAAGGCCGCCTCGCTCGCCGAAGGCATGAGCCGGGCCCGCGAGGACGGTCGCCGCGTGCTGATCTATCCTGAGGGCCATTTGGCCCCGGTCGGCTATCATTTCCGCTACAAGCCCGGCGTCTGGCACATGCAAAAGGCGATGGACGTCCCGATCGTCCCGGTGGCCACCAATCTCAACTGTTTCTGGAATCAGGAAGAGATCGAGAAGACACCCGGCACCGCCGTGATCGAGTTCCTGGAGCCAATCCCAGCCGGCCTGCCCAAGGCCGAAGCCCTGAAACGCCTGACCGACGCGATCGAGACGCGTTCGGCAGAACTGATTGCCGAGGCGACAGGCCGCCCCGTCGAGCCGACCAAGCTGCTGCCGGATCCTGACAAGGGCTCAATCGCAACGCCAGGGGCGGACACGGCGAAGACGGTCTAGGGTTAGGGTCGGGAGGGGACATCCTGAACTTCTCCAAATCGACAGCGGTGCTGTCGCCGATCACATAATTTCACAAAGGAAGAATCAGCGACACGTACGAAACTTACTCGCTCGTGGAGGTTCTCGATTTATCGATCCGATAGGATCGTGGAGATTGGCCTGCCCAACGATTAAATGCCCGAGTGAATGCACTCTGCTCGGAGAACCCTGTCAAAAACGCAATTTCGGAGAGACTGAAGCTTGAATCTCGCAACAGCCGCAGCGAAAGTTCACGACGGGCCGCGTCGAGCAAGCCCTGATACGAATGTCCCGCGTCAGATAGCCTGCGTTGGAGCGTTCGACCGCCCATGCCTAGACTGCCCGCAATTGTGGATAGATTCGGCACACCATCGCTAAGCGTTTCAGAAATCTTGCGCTTCACGCGCTGTTCTAAATCAGATGTGCCCTGCAAGCTCTGTAGTTCTTCTTCAAGGTGACTCTCGAAGAAGCTCGATATGCCTTCATCCGCAATTCGATTGGGGCTTAGGAGCGTATTGTCAGAAACCAGGAGGGCGTCGCGATCCGAACCGAATAAGACAGGACACCCAAAATAGTCGAGATGGGCCCGGATCGATTTTGGTTCATCGTGCTTGAAGCGAACTTCGATCGGCACAAAGTCGCTTTCACTCGCTTCCTGACTGATCGCATGTAGAGCCGCGATCGTGGATTCGTTCGAGAGGCGCATTCCCAAATGCCGCTCTCCGTCGCGGTGGAGATTCAAAAAGGCACCGCCTTTCACCGCCTCAACCGTGTAAGTGGATACGCTGGTGAGGCGACGTCCGAATCTCTCGGCTCGGTCGTAGGATGCTCTCAAATTGGGAGCCGATTTCCAGGCGAGTCCAAACGCACCGTAATCGTCGCAAATCATGGCCGCGCCGGACCGCAGCGGTAAAGTCGTTCCGTCAGGCTCGCGTCGGGCCAGTTCGGCGAGGTATGCATAATAGTCCGCCGAAGACACCATGCGTTTCGCGTCGACGGGACCATTCGGATCGAGTCCGAACGCTTCACAGAGGTCATCCGTTTCAACGCCCGCGCTCGCCTGACGCATGACCTTATAAACGAAGAGTGATGTTATCTGGCCCACGAACTCGACATAATTCGCGGTCGTTTTCAAGCAAGCGCATTAAGTCCGAATCCGAAAGAGCTGCTTTGTCGCCTTCCGCCAAAGGATTGGCGCGATCGGTCAAGAATGATCTCAAAATCGAGAACACATAGGAGGCACGCGAAAACATGGGAGCGTGTCATGAATTTCTTCTCTAAACACAAAAAAACGCCGGGTTTGACTCTGGTCCTCGGTGCAACTGGAAAAACCGGCCGTAGAATCGTCGACATGCTGCGCGAGAGCGATCTCCCCGTTCGAGAAGGCTCTCGCTCGGCAGCCCCATCATTCGATTGGTCGAATGAGAAAGGCTGGGATGACTGCCTCAAGGGCGTTTCCGCGGTCTATATCAATTACGCACCAGACCTGGCTATGCCGGGCGCGACGGATGCCATTCAATCTCTGGTCGCCAAGGCCAAAAAACACGGGGTCAAGAAACTCGTCCTATTGTCTGGTCGAGGTGAAGAGGAAGCGCAAGCTTGTGAGCGTATCGTCGCTCAAAGCGGCATCGATTGGACCGTCGTGCGCGCCAGCTGGTTCAACCAGAACTATTCGGAAGGCGCCTTCATCGATATGGTGCACGCTGGAACCATCACATTGCCAGCGGGCGATATGGTGGAGCCATATGTCGATGTAGATGACATCGCAGAGGTCGCGTTTACGGCGCTCACAAAACCCGGCCATTCTGGTGAAATCTATGAAGTCACCGGCCCGCGACTAATGACCGTTGCAGATATTGCTTCCGACCTTTCCGATGCCATCGGCCGAAAGATCGAGTATGTCGACGTGCCGCATGAGGGGTTCGTCGCGGAAATCGAATCCTCCGGCGCGCCCAAGGATGTGGTTTGGATGCTGGACTACCTCTTTGCGACCGTGCTCGATGGACGTAATGCGCATTTGACCGACGGCGTGCAGCGCGCGCTTGGTCGGCCGCCCAAGGATTTTGCAGACTATGCCCGTGACGTGGCTGCAACTGGCGTATGGAACGTTCCCGCCGCCGCGCAGCCTGCCGAGTAAACTCGCAAACCCTCGCTCTGCAGCTTGATCCAAACAAGTCCTCTTCGACCATTTCTGCAGAGCCGGCACCCTCAAACCACTCGACGGACAATCAAACAGCAAACGCCCGTCACAAACATCAGGGAGAAAACAATGCCGACTGATTGGATCGTCTATGCCTGTCTTATTCTCGGTATTTCGAGCGCACTCGTGGCCGGGGTTCTTCAGTCCTTCTCGGACTTTGTCATGCGGGGCTTGCAGCGCGCGGCCCCCGCTGGCGGGATTGAATCGATGCAACAGCTCAATCGAACGGTTTATCGGTCCATCTTTTTGACCACATTCATGCTAATGGTCCCCGTCACAATCGCCTTTGCGATTTTTGCCTGGTTCAATTTGCAGGGATTGCCTCAAAGACTGATCATCGGCGCTGCCATCGTGTATGTCCCGTCGGTATTTGTCGTCACGGCGGCTGGTAATGTCCCGATGAATGAACGGCTCGACAAATTGGATCATACGAGTCGCGAAGCAGCGGAGTATTGGCGGACTTATGGCCGCATTTGGTCCATGTGGAACACCATCCGCACCATCGGCGCCATCGTCACGTCGGGGGCTTATCTGCTCGCCGCGGTGACATTTAGCTGACGAAGCGACGAGTGGCGGGGGGGCTAGCTAAGCTCCCCTCCGACGCCGAAAGCGGACATGCCACAGCTTCGATCACACGCACGAACCGACCAGCCCGCCCTGACCCCTAAAAAACAAACTCAGACTTTTGCTCAAAGCCTGGCAGCACGGGCGGGCAGCATTCAAACGCTTCGCGATAGGAGAATGTGTCGCCAGCCCGCTTGTAGATGCGCGCCGAGCCGACGCTGCGCCCCGTCGCCACGACAACGCCCAGACGTCCGCCTTCGGAAAGCTGGTCCAGCCAGGCTTGCGGCACGGTCTCGACCATGCCGGAGATCAGGATCACATCGAAGGGACCCTGATCGGCCAGGCCCTTGGCGAGATCGCCCGGGACGGCGACCGCTTCATCCATGCCGATCTCGGCAAAGCGCTCGGCCATGGCATCGACCAGCGCTTCATCCTCTTCAAGCGCGATGACCGCGTCTGTAATATAGCCCAGCAGGGCCGCGCCATAGCCGGCCCCGGCACCAATCACCAGGCTGACATCGCTCGCCTGCGGCTCCAGGGCGCGCAGGATCTTGCCCAGGTCCCGCGGCAGCCACATGGCCCGGTGCTCGCTGGTCTCGATTTCCAACTCGGCATAGGCGCAGGAGCGCATGCCTTTCGGCACGAAGACTTCGCGGGGAACATTCGAAAAGGCGCTGACCACTTCGGTTGAGGTCACATCATTAACGCGAACCTGTGAATCGACCATGATCCGGCGAAGATTGGCAAAGTCCATCTGGCAGTCCTTTTAAGAAACGCTCTCTGTTGGGCGGCAATAGCACAGGATTCCCGCGCCGCAATATGGCGATTTCGCAGATTGCACCTTACCCGATTGCAAGCCGCTCGTCTCGCTGCTATGCACCCCAGCTCACCAGCGAGGCTCTGTGGCGGAGTGGTGACGCAGCGGATTGCAAATCCGTGTACGCCGGTTCGATTCCGGCCGGAGCCTCCAACCTTTCCAATTCCCCACCAAAATCAGACGTATTCCTGAAGATATTTGCGTTTTCGCTTAAATCTTTTTGAATTCGTTTAAGGCTTGTTAACCAATCTATAGGAGAAGGTTAATGTCTTCTATTGGAGACACCCACCATCACCCAATGCCTCGGCGGAACATTTTTATGTTCCGCCAATTTTTTTGGCAGTCAGATGCCTTTCCCCGTTTGACAGGAAAATCCGTTTTGGTAATGAGGCGGCTCGCTGTTCCGCGATAGCTCAGTTGGTAGAGCAGGCGACTGTTAATCGCCCGGTCGTAGGTTCGAGTCCTACTCGCGGAGCCACCTTCTCCCAGAATTGACGAAATGCGGCTCAGGTTTGCGCCAGCGCAGCTGAATTGCGATCACGTGCGTTCAAGCACGGCATAGTCGTGCGTATCCTTGACGGTCTCCATGACGGGGAAGGTCGAGGTCTGGGAAATACCCGGCAGCTCGGACAGAACGTCGCCGAGAAGCTCGCGATAGGCTTTCATGTTGCGGGTGCGGATCTTGAGCAGGAAATCATATCCGCCGGACATCATGTGGCAGGATTGAATCTGCGGAATATTCTGCACCGCGTCGCTGAACGCATCCAGGTGGCGCCGCGTGGTCGCTTCCAGTTTGACCTGAACGAAGGTCACATAATCCTGGCGGATCAGCACCGGGTCCAGCACGCCCTTATAGTGCTTGATGTACCCCTTCGCTTCGAGCCGTCGCAGACGGGTCAGGCATGGCGTCTTGCTGAGCCCCACCTCTTCCGACAGATCACCAACCGACAAGCGCCCATTGGCCTGCATGGCGCGCAGAATCTTGCGATCGAATTCATCCAGATCTTCCAACATGATGAAGGATTTAGTCCATTTGGGTTTCATTTTTGTGAAAATAGGACCGTTTGGCCTTTCTCCCATCCGTTTGAGTTTATTTCGGACCAATCAACTATGCTAATATGGTCGAAACCACCGGAGATCTGACATGGCCTTCAGCGACGCGCCCTCAAACCCGCATTTCGCACCGCTGGCATCGACCTACCTGGCCGACGAGCATCACCTCGCCAAGACGCTGGCCGGCGCCGCCGCTCTGACAGACTCCGACCGAACCTCCATTCGAGACACCGCAACCGGGATGGCGACCTCGCTTCGCGCAGCGGCGCGCAAGCCGTCTGTGGTGGATGCCTTCTTGCAGGAATACAGCCTCTCTTCATCTGAAGGCATCCTGCTGATGCGGCTGGCGGAATCGCTCATTCGCACGCCGGACACGTCCACCGCGACACGGCTGCTACGAGACAAACTGCTGGCTGGCAACTGGCACGCCCATTTCGGCGCGAGACATGTGCTGGTCAAGCTCGGCACGGGCGGATTGGCCTTTGCCAGATCCTGGATCCAGGCAACGGGCGGCGCGGACGCGGCGCATTTGCTGGCCCGCCTCGGTGACCGCGTCATGTTGAGCGCGGTGCGCCAGGCGGTGGGTCTGCTCGGACGCCACTTCGTGCTCGGCACATCGATTGCGGGCGCCGCAATTCGCGCCCGGCGGCAAAAGGTCAAAGGGGCGACGCTGTCCTATGACATGCTTGGCGAAGCGGCCCTGACCGAAGCGGATGCGGAGCGTTACTTCTCTGCCTACAAGCAGGCGCTCGAACATTTGGCCGAGACCACGCCCACCGGCACAGCGCTGCACGACGCCCCTGCCCTCTCGGTCAAACTCTCGGCCCTGCATCCACGTTATGAATACGCCCAGCGTGAGACGTGCGTGCCGGCCCTGGTTGCCCGCTTGCTCGACCTCTGCGCCCTGGCCAAAGCCGCGAATCTTGGCCTGACCATCGATGCCGAGGAAGCCGACCGACTAGAGGTCTCGCTTCTGGTGTTTGAGCACTTGCTGGCCTCCGAACAGACCTCCGGCTGGGATGGGCTTGGCCTTGCCATTCAAGCCTATCAACGCCGCGCCCTGCCGGTCATTGATTGGGTGCACCGGGCGGCCAGAACCCAGGGGCAGAAGATCACGGTCCGCCTGGTCAAAGGCGCCTATTGGGACAGCGAGATCAAGCGCGCGCAGGAAATGGGACTGGAAAGCTATCCGGTCTTCACGCGCAAGGAGCACACCGATATCAGCTACCTCGCCTGCGCCCGCAAATTGCTGGCCTGCGCGCCGCATATCTATCCGCAATTTGCCACCCATAATGCCCATTCGGCAGCGGCGATCGCGCATATGGCTGGGGACCGCAGAGATCTGGAATTCCAGCGCCTGTACGGTATGAGCGACGGTCTGCACCGGATTCTGGCGGAGCAGTTCAAATTCAGAATTCGCACTTATGCCCCGGTCGGACGTCACAAGGATTTGCTGCCCTACCTTGTCCGTCGCCTGCTGGAAAATGGCGCCAACAATTCCTTCGTGAATCAGCTGCTGGATTCCGATATCTCTGACGCAGACCTGGTGAATGACCCGATGGCCATCGCCGACTCGCATGGGTTCACGCCGCATCCGCACCTTCACGCGCCGCGCGATCATTTCCAGGGTCGCCGCCTTGCCGCTTCCGGACTGGATCTGAGCCAGTCGGATGTCGCCGCTGAAATCGAATCCATCCAACTGCCAACACAGCTCGTCGGCACTGTTCAGGAGTCGGACGAGACCGACATCGAAGAGGCGGTGCGGGCCGGCTCGCAATGCACCTGGCCCGCGCTGAGTGCGACCGAGCGCGCCAATACGCTTCGCGCCGCCGCGGCGCTGCTGGAAGACCAGAAAAAAAGCCTCATGGCGCTCTGTGTGGCTGAAGCCGGCAAGACCTGGATGGACGCCGATGCGGAAGTCCGCGAGGCGGTGGACTTCCTGCTCTATTATGCCAACCAGGCGGAAGGCGACCCGTTGTCAGGACACGCGCCCCTCGGCACCGTCGCCTGCATCAGCCCGTGGAACTTTCCACTGGCCATCTTCCTCGGACAGGTCTCGGCGGCGCTCGCGGTCGGCAATACGGTCATTGCGAAACCCGCTCCGCAAACGCCCCTGATCGCGCAGGAGGCCGTCAGGCTTTTGCACCGCGCAGGAGTCCCGGAAGCGGCCTTGCACCTGATCATCGGGGGCGGCCAGATTGGCGGCGCGCTGATTACCAACCCGGCGATCCAGGGCGTTTGCTTTACCGGCTCCACCCAGACCGCCAAGCGAATCGCGTCCACGCTGGCCGAGACCGGTCGCGGCACAATCCCGCTCATCGCAGAAACAGGCGGCATCAATGCGATGCTTATCGACTCGACCGCCTTGCTGGAACAAGCGGTCAAGGATGTGGTCGACTCCGCATTCCAGAGCGCCGGTCAGCGCTGCTCGGCCTGTCGCATGGTTTGCGTTCAGGACGATATTGCCGACGCCTTCAATGCGATGCTGAAAGGCGCGGTCGATGAATTGATCACCGACAATCCCGCGGCGCTGAACTCAGACCTTGGCCCGGTGATCGACGCCCCTGCCAAGGCCCGTATCGACGCCCATATCAAGCGTCTGCGCACGCGCTTTCCGGTCATCGCAGAAGGGTCGGCCCCCGCCTCGACCCGCGGCACTTTCGTGCCGCCCATCGCTTTCGAACTCGATCAGATTGGCGATCTCGAAGAAGAGATCTTTGGTCCCGTGCTGCATATCGTCCGGTTTGAGTCGAAGGATTTCGATCGCGTGATCGACGACATCAATGGATTGGGATTTGGTCTGACCATGGGGCTGCACACGCGGATCGACACGCGGATCGACCAGGTCGCCGCGCGGGCGGAAGTGGGCAATCTCTATGTCAATCGTAACCAGATCGGGGCGGTGGTTGGGGTCCAGCCCTTTGGCGGACACGGCCTGTCCGGGACGGGTCCGAAAGCGGGTGGACCGAACTATCTGGCGCGTTTGTGCCGACCGCCTGCGCTCAGACCTGAACAGAGGCCAGAACTTGAAGTACAGCTTCCAGGGCCAACCGGCGAAGACAATCGCTTGAGCTACCACCCTCGCGGACGACTGCTCTGCCTGGGCGGGGATACGGACGAGGTGTTACAGCGCCAGATTGAGCGCGCACGGGCCACCGGAAATGACGCCTGCACACTGGACGTTCTCGATCTCGAAATCCTGTCGCTTCCAGAGAACATTCAGGGGGTTGTTGTGGACGGTCAGCTCCGGCCGCGCGTGGCTGCGCTTCTGGCAAGGCGCGACGGCCCGATCTTGCCGCTGCTTTCTGTCGAAGACGCCGACACGCGCTTCTGGGTCGAGAAAGTCGTGACGATCAACACCACCGCCGCCGGGGGCAATGCGTCACTGCTCGCGTCGGTTTGATAGAATGGCCGCTTACCCGGTCAGCGTCTGATCCAACGCCCGTTGCCAGCCGGCGATCAGCCGGGCGCGCAGGTCGGGCGTCATGCCCGGCTCGAATCGCTGACCCGGGGCCGCGCGCGCCGCCCACGCGTCTTCGCTGACCCACCCGAGTTGCATGCCCGCCAGCGCCGCTGCGCCGAGTGCGGTCATCTCCATGAAGTCCGGTCGCTCGACGGGGCGATCGCAAATGTCGGCGATGAACTGCATCAGCCAGTCATTCGCCGCCATGCCACCATCCACCCGCAGCAACGCCACATCGGCACCATCCGCGGCGAAGGCGGTGAGGAGGTCATTGGTCTGGTAGGCCGCCGACTCCAGTCCGGCCCGGACAAGATGCGCAGCGCTCGCGGCGCGCGTCAGACCACTGATCGTGCCGCGCGCATTCGCGTCCCAATGCGGGGCGCCGAGACCGGTAAATCCAGGCACCAGATAGACCCCGGCATTGTCGGACAGGTCTGCCGCCATCTGCTCGGACTGGGCCGCGTCTTCGATCAGACCGAGTTCATCGCGCAGCCACTGTATGACCGTCCCGGCATTGAAGATCGCACCCTCCAGCGCATAGGCTGAGCCGCCGCCCTCAATCCCGTATCCGAGCGTGCCGAGCAGACGGTTTTCTGAGGTCGGCACGTCCGTTCCTGTATTGGCGACCAGAAAGGCGCCGGTGCCATAGGTGATCTTGGCGGTTTGCGGCGCAAGGCATCCCTGCCCGACCAACGCCGCCTGCTGATCGCCAATGGCGGACAGAATCGGGATAGCGCGGCCGAAGAGCGCGGGATCCGTTTCCCCGAACCGCGCGCCGCTCGGCTTGACCGTCGGCAGCAGCGCTTGCGGCACGTTCAACATGTCAATCATGACCCTCGACCAGCTCGCGCCATTTTCGATGCTCAATGGATACAGCAAAGTTCGCGACGCATTGGTCATGTCCGTCGCGTGCACCCGTCCGCCTGTGAGGTGCCAGATCAGATACGTGTCCACCGTCCCAAACGCGAGCGCCCCGGCCTCCGCGCGCGGCCGAGCCCCCTCGACATGGTCGAGCAACCAGGCCGCCTTGGTGCCGGAAAAATACGGGTCGAGCAGCAACCCGGTCTCGCTTTGTACCTGCGTCTCTAGCCCTCTGGCCTTGAGCGCGTCGCAGGCCTCTGCGGTGCGTCGGTCCTGCCAGACAATGGCTGGCGCGATCGGCTGAGACGTTTCCCGGTCCCAGATCAGCGTGGTCTCGCGCTGGTTGGTAATACCAATCCCGGCGATCCGTTCGGCGCCGCCAATTTCGGCAATCACGGTTCGGCACACGTCCAGCGTCTTGCTCCAGATCTCTGCGCCATCCTGCTCGACCCAACCATCATGCGGATACGCGAGCGGCACTTCGGCCTGCGCCATGGCGACCGGCTCGAAGGCCTGGCTGAAGGCGATGGCGCGGGTGGAGGTTGTCCCCTCATCGATGACCAGAATGAGATCTGCTTCCGCCATGCATGTCTCCGATGCGTTCCGTGAAAATATTCCCGGCGACCCGTGGCCACCTGGCTTGACCGACTGCGACGCCGTGATGTTCGTTTTCGAATAAGTTTGTAGATGCTGTCAACCACCAGGGGTGTCGACCGGTAATCGACGCCATTTGCGTTCGAATACGCGCACACTTTTATCGTTTACGAACATTCCGATTGCGCGTATGTAGACCGCAAGTCAGTCAGGCGAGTCATTTTGTACGATATTCTGATCATTGGGGGCGGCATTAATGGCGCCGGAATCGCACGCGACGCCGCCGGGCGCGGGCTGAAAGTCCTGCTGTGTGAGAAAGATGACCTCGCCTCGCACACCTCTTCGGCCAGCACCAAGCTCATCCATGGCGGTCTGCGCTATCTGGAACACTATGATTTCGCCCTCGTCCGCAAGGCGCTGATCGAACGCGAAGTTTTGCTGCAGAACGCGCCGCATATTATCTGGCCACTTCGCTTCGTGCTGCCGCACCACAAGGAATTGCGGCCCTCCTGGCTCATCCGCCTCGGCCTGTTCCTGTATGATCATCTGGGCGGTCGCAAAGTGCTGCCGGCGACCAGGACCCTCAAGCGCTCAGACAGCTCGGTCTTTGCGCCGCTGAAATCGGAGTTCACCAAAGGCTTCGAATATTCCGACTGCTGGGTCGACGATGCGCGCCTGGTGGTCCTGAATGCGATGGACGCCAAAGCGCATGGCGCGCGGATCATGACGGGCGCCGAATGCCGCGCCATCACACGAAGCGGTGACGGCTGGATTGCGACGCTGCGCCAGGACGGTCAGGCCGACATGCAGGTCGAAGCCAAAACCATCATCAACGCAGCCGGGCCCTGGGTCGACCATATTGCCGGTGCCGCCGGCGTGAAGGACACCCATGCGCCACAGGTGCGCCTGGTCAAAGGCAGTCACATCATCGTTCCCAAACTGTTCGACGATGAGCGCTGCTTCATCTTCCAGGCAGGCGATGGCCGGATCGTGTTTGCGATCCCTTATGAGGACAATCGCTTCACCCTGATCGGCACCACCGACCTGGCCTTTGAAGGCGACCTCGACCAGGTCGAAGCCTCGCCCGAGGAGATCGACTATCTCTGTGATCTCGCCAATCAGTATTTCGAACAAACGATCCGCGCCAAAGATGTGGTCGCGACCTATTCCGGCGTCCGCCCCCTGTTCGAAGACGAGGCCAAGGATGCCTCTTCGGTCACGCGGGATTATGTCCTGAAGCTGCACGCGCAAGACGGCGCGCCCTTCGTGTCGGTGATCGGCGGCAAGATCACCACTTATCGCAAACTGGCAGAAGACGTTCTGAAATTACTCAGCCCGCATTTTCCGAATTTGGGCGCCGCCTGGACCAAGCAAGCCGCGCTTCCGGGCGGGGAATTGCCGGATGCCGATTTTGAAGCGTTTGAGCGCGACTGCGCGGCGACCTATTCCTGGCTCGACCAGCCGACCCGACATCGCCTCGCGCGGACGTATGGCACGCGCATTGACGCTGTATTGGGCGGCGCCAGCTCAATGGCCGACCTCGGCAAGCCCTTCGGCGGCGGGCTGTACCAACGAGAAGTCGATTACCTGATCGAACACGAATTCGCGCGCGCGCCCGAAGACATCCTCAAACGTCGCACCAAACTTGGCCTGCACTTGACCCCTGACGAGATCGCGGGACTGCGCGCCGCCTTTGACAGACGTCAGGTTGCATAAGGCGACCGCAACAGATTACTCATTTGGCGAACGGGAGGCGCCTCAATCATGAACACCGTACAGATTGGTATTTTCCTGTTCATCACGGCAGCCATTGGGTTCCTGACCTATCTCAGCTGCCGCAATGCCCCAGCGGGTGACCGCGGGTCGGACCATGACTACTTCCTGGCGAATGGGGGGCTGAGCTGGTACTTCGTCGCTGGCTCCATCACACTGACCAACCTGTCCACGGATCAACTGGTCGGCATGAATGGCAACCAGATGCTGCTGCTCGCCTGGTGGGAACTTGCGGCTGTGGTCGGCCTGCTCATCCTCGCCTTTGTCTTCATCCCGATCTATTACCGCAACAATTGCACGACCACGACAGAGTTGCTGCAGCGCAAGTATGACAACAAGCATATTCGCGCCGTCATTTCCGTCCTGTTCCTGCTCGGCAATCTGTTCATCTTCCTGCCTGCCATCCTGTATGGCGGCTCGCTGTTCTTGAAGTCGACCACGGGCGCGGACTTCTCAGGCCTCCTGGGAGAACGCCTGTTCGTGGGCACGCCCGTCGAAGTCGACTCGACCATATTCTTCATGTCGATCACGTTCGCGATTGTCGGCGCGCTTTACGCCATTCTTGGAGGCCTGCGGGCCGTCGCCGTTTCAGACACTTATAGCGGTGTCCTGATCCTCTCCCTCGCCATTCTGGTCGTGATCCTGGCCCTCAATGCGATCAATTGGGACTTTTCCGGCATACCGGCCGAGCGGATGGACATGATCATTGGCGGCACGCTTGAAGATGGCACCGAGACGCCCATTCCCTGGCACACTTTGCTGACCGGCATGATCTTCATCCAGATCTTTTACTGGAGCACCAATCAGACCATCACCCAGCGGGCCATGGCCTCGCCATCGGTGGAAGAGGCACGCAAGGGCATCCTCGCCGCGGCCGGTATTCGCCTGCTCATCGTACCGGTCATTGTCGTGCTGCCGGGCGTCGTGGCCTACAAGCTGTATGGCGATGTCGGTGACGCCGCCTATGGCATGATTGTCGGCGACATCCTGCCGCCCGTCCTCTCCGGCGCTTTTGCCGCTGCGCTCGCTGCAGCCGTGCTGACCACGTTCAATTCCATCCTCAACGCCTCCGCCGCCCTGTATGTCTGCGACGTCCACGAGTCCTACATTGACGAGGCCCGCGATGTGCCCAAGCTCAGCATGTACGTATCGATCGCGATGACCCTGCTCGCCATCTTGCTGGTGCCGGTCTATGCCTCGCAGGAGAGCATCATCAACACGGTGCAGCAGCTTTATGGCCTGCTCTCCATGCCGATCCTGTCGGCCTTTATCGTTGGTCTTGCGTTCCGAAACGTTAGCGCCTGGGCGGCAATCATTGGCGTCGTCACCGGCGTATTGTTCTATGCGGTGTTCAGCTTTGAGCTTTACGAAAAGGTCGGCGTTTCTTCGGAAGCGGGCCTCGGCGCAACGCTCGCGAGCGTGCATTATATCCACTATATGTTCGCGACGCTGGTGGTCAGCATCGGCACGGCGCTACTCTCAAATCTGGTGATATTCGGGCGCAAGGCTGAACTTGCCATCGGCTCGCCTGAGCCAAACCCGGCCTAGCTGTCACCCGCGATGTGGAGCTCCATGTCGGACTCCCGAATGGCGCGCATGAACGCTTCTGGGGGCGACTGATCGGTGAACAGGTGATCGATGTCGGAATAGTCGCCCAGCCGGACCATGGCGCGGCGCCCGAACTTCGCCGCGTCCGCGACCAGATAGACGGTGCGGGAGTTCTGAATGATCGCCTGGGCTGAGCGGATCTCCTGATAGTCGAAATCGAGCAGCGTGCCATCTTCATCGATGCCGCTTATGCCGATGACGCCAATGTCGAGCCGGAACTGTTTCAGGAATTCCGTCGTCGCCTCGCCGACAATGCCGCCATCTGACTGGCGCACAAAGCCGCCGGCAATCATCACGTCCGAACCATCTGTCTCGCGCATCATGTTGGCGATATTGATATTGTTGGTGACAATCCGCAGATCCTTGCGCCCGACCAGCTCAGCCGCGAGGGCTTCCGTCGTCGTTCCGATATTCAGGAACAGCGAAGCCCCGTCCGGGATACGTTTGGCCACCATGCGGGCAATCTTGCGCTTGCCATCCATGCCCTCCTGCAGGCGGTCCTGATAGGGCTGGTTGTAGGCATTTCCGATCCGTCCGGCGCCGCCATGGAAACGCTCGATCAGGTCCAGTTCGCAAAGCAGGTTGATGTCGCGGCGAATGGTCTGCGGCGTCACGCCGAAATGGCGCACGAGCTGCTCGGTCGCGACATATCCCTGCGACCGGATCAGCTCGAGGATCTCTTTCTGTCGCCCCGGAAGATTGGATAGATCAGCGTCACTCATATCGGCCTGCTTTCTTGGCTATCCTGTCTAGATGGTGCACCCGCGAGTCTCCTGTCAAACTGCCAGCTGCAAAATCAGACAGCCTCAAAATGATAGATTAAACAGGTCTCTGGATGCAGGAGCGGCACCTGCAATCCCGCCTGCGCCAGAGCCTCACCCGGCAGGACCGCACCGTCCTGATCGAGCGTCAGGGCTTCGATGACAGAGGGTTTGGAGATGGACCGAACCGGGTCCGGCCAGACAATGCGGGTGCGATAGGTTCTCGCCGGATCGAGCCCCGGCACATAGATCCGACCCGGCAGGGTTTCGCGATGACCGGTCATGTTGCACCAGGAGAACAATGCTTCGGACCGATCTGACGCCACCACCCCGACCGCGTTGACGTGCGCCGGCGTCTCCAGGCGATGGAAATCGCCCGCATGGATCAGCTCTCGATGCTTTTTATGCAGCGCGATCCCCGCCTTGAGGATTTCGAGATCCTTTTCGCTTTCCTTCAATAGATCGAGTTCCATGCCCATATGCCCGAACAGGGCGGTCGCGACGCGCATCTGCATGGTCAGGCGCCGGCCGGTAATGTGACATGTCTTCGGCCCGACATGCGCGCCGATGATTTCGAGCGGGAAGAAATGCGACGCACCGCGCTGGATGCGCTGACGATCCAGCGCGTCATTGCTGTCAGAGGTCCAGATCCGATCGGTGCGGCGCAGGATGCCATAATCCGCCCGACCGCCACCGGAGGAGCAGCTCTCTATTTCCAGGTCCGGATGCGCCTGCCGCAAGCGATCAATCAGGCCGTATAGGGCCCGCGTTTGCCGAGCCATGGCGGCCCGTCCGCAAGTGCCGGCGCGACTGCCGGGATGATGCACGTCGCGGTTCATGTCCCATTTGACATAGGAAATGTCATGGACGCTGAGCAGATCGTGCAAGCGATCGAACAGATAATCGGTGACCTCAGCGCGGGTCAGATCGAGCACATACTGACCGCGAAACGGCACCTGCTCGACACGCTCCGCCCGAAGGATCCAGTCCGGGTGCTTTCGGAACAGCTCGCTGTCCGGGTTGACCATTTCCGGCTCGAACCAGAGACCGAACTCCATCCCGAGGCCAGTCACATGCTCGATCAGGGGGCGCAGACCGTCGGGATAAACGGCTTCGGAAACCCACCAGTCGCCAAGCCCTGCCTTGTCATTGCGGCGCGCGCCAAACCATCCATCATCGAGGATGAACCGCTCCGCGCCGACCGCCGCCGCCTGCTCGGCGAGCGCGAACAGTTTCTCCGCGTCATGGTCGAAATAGACGGCTTCCCAGGTGTTGTAATGAACCGGCCGCGGCTTGCGCCGGATCCGATCATCCAGAACGGCGTGCCGCAAATGATGATGAAAGGTTCGAGACAAGGCACTGTAACCGCGCGGGGAATAGCCCGCATAGAGTGGCGGCGTCCGGTATCTGTCTCCGGGCGCAAGCGACAGCTCGCCCGGGAAAAACAGCTCGCCCATTTGCAGGACCGCGCGGCCATCGTTCAACCGGTCGATCCGCACCCGGTGATTACCGCTCCAGCCGAGATGGAAGGCGAAGCAGGGTCCGCCTTGCTCATGCGTTTCTGATGCGCCGAGTATCAATCCCGGGAAGCTGTCATGGCTGGTGCGCCCGCGTTTGTTTTCGCGCACATAGCTGCCCGAAAAAAGCGGCACCTCCTCCAGATGAAACTCGCCCGCCCATCGCCCGGTAAAGCCGAACAGTCTCGACGCACGCGGATCGAGCGGCAGACAGGCCGCGGCGCACCAATCGATCGAGAGATCGGCGTCTCCCAGATTCTCGATCTCGGTCTCGAACGTGATCACACCGCTGTCTGGATCCAGGATGATCAGATGCGTCGCCCGGATCCGGGTGGCCTCATCCTCGCAGACAATCTCGACCCGGTCCGGCGCATCTTGCCGGACCTGTGTGACGCGAAACAGGCTGGCCCAGTCCAGGCCGCTGCGGTGCACGGCGAATCCCGACAGCCCGTCCATGCCGGTGCCGGTCTCGTTCAGCAAGGAACTGGAAATCTCAACATCCGCGCTGCCCGGGGCATGCTGGCGGGTGTGCATCAAGGACAGCTGAGCAGGATCTGTCCGGGTGAGCTCGGGGCCCCAATGGAGAATACAGGGGCGGCTGCCGATCGCGCAGCTCAGCACGAGGCTGACCTCCGTCGCCGTCAGCGTGACAAACCCACCCTGCTCACTCATCCTGCCCTCACCTGATTTGGCCGAAACCCTCTATTGAGGTCATTTTGCAGAAAACTCAAATGTTGGAAATAGGATATTGTATTGTCGATTTCGAAAACAAATCACGCCCGACTCCGCGTGGGCGATATGCGACACCCACTCCTCTTCCACGGACTTCATACGGGGCCATCCACACATATTTCCTATGAAATACAGGGCTTAATCGACGGATTAAGAAGAATCTCTCGAAAGTGCGAAATGGGCATGGTGTTTTCCGACATGATCGAATACGAACACTAGGCGAGGAATTGCCCATCGCCAATGCGGATCGAGCCGGGAAAGTCGCGATGATTGATGATTGGAGCCTCCTTGGGCGCACCGTCTCTGGTCGACCCGTGCATCGCCGCCATCACCAGAAAACCGACGGTCGCGATCTGTTTCTTTACGGCTTTGACAAACACGATGCCGAACGCGTTCCAGGCGAGGATCTGCAAGCCGTGCAAGGATCTGAACTTCGCCGCCATCCTTTGCGCGGCGACTGGTCCATCTATGCCGCGGGTCGTCAGAACCGTACGTTCAAACCCAGCGCTGCAGCCAATCCGCTGGCACCAAGCAAACCCGGTGCGCCTCTTACCGAAATCCCGTTCGAGCGTTTCGAACTCGCGGTCTTTTCAAACCGCTTCCCGAGTCTGTTTCCGGACGCCGAGAACCCCGCTCCATCGGAACTGGAGATGCGCGCCGCCCGCGGGGCGTGCGAGGTGATTGTCTACGCGCCAGAGCCAGAAGGCTCTCTGGCGACCCTCACACAGATGCGCCGCCGTCTCTTGGTGGAAGCCTGGATTGACCGCTATCAGGCCATGTTCGACGCAGGGGCCGCCTTTGTGTTGCCCTTCGAAAATCGCGGCGATGAAGTGGGCGTCACGCTGCATCACCCGCACGGCCAGATCTATGGGTTCCCCGTCACACCAGCGCCGCAGCAACAGGCGCTGGAAGCGTTTGAGCAAGGCTACGACCTCGCCGCCGACATTAAATCCTGGGGGCAACCCTATCGTATCGCCGAAGCTGGCGGGCTCGCGTCCTATGCGCCGCGCTTCGCCCGGTTCCCTTATGAAGCCTGGATCTCTGCGCTTGAGCCGGTCTCTGGGCCCTGGGCATTCGACGAAGACCAAACCGATGGCTTTGCGCATCTGCTGGGCGATACAGTCCGTCGCTATGACGCCTTCTTCGGTCGCGAGACGCCGTGCATGCTGAGCCTGCATGCGGCCCCTTATGGCCGCGATGGACCCTTCCAGTTCTCGGCGCAATTCTACCCGCTTCTGCGCGCTCCGGACCGGGTCAAATATCTCGCCTCGGTCGAACAGGCGACCGGGGTCTTCACAGTCGATGTGATGCCGAGGCAAGCCGCTGACGCCCTGCGAGGTGCGCTATGAAAATCGCCGATCGCTTCTCACAGACATTTGGTCGGGATCCACTCGTAACTGCAGCGGCGCCTGGCCGAGTCAATCTGATCGGGGAGCACACCGATTATAATGGCGGTGCCGTCCTGCCTGCCGCGATCGAGCGGCATGTCCAGATCGCCCTTGCTCCGACAGCGAGCAATGACGTGACCCTCCAATCGACCCGCTTTGACTCTGCCGTCTCGCGTCCGGCCCTGGACCCCAGACGCGATGACTGGACCGATTACGCGATGGGCGCGCTTTGGAAAGCCGATTCGCTCGGATGGCTGTCCGGCGGCGTCGACCTGCTGATTGACAGCGACGTTCCGGATGGCGCGGGCGTCTCGTCCTCGGCGGCGCTGATCACGGCCATTCTACGCGGCGCCGCGGACGCGGCCGGAGTGTCGGCAGATCCCGTCCAAATCGCCAAACAAGCCCGCGCGGTTGAGAATGATTATATCGGCATGCCCTGCGGAATCATGGACCAGATGGCGGTCGGCCTGGCCAGCCCCGGCACGGCGCTGGCGCTCAACACAAGCGACCTGAGCTATGAACTGATCGAGATCCCGGCGGATTGGTCCTTCCTCGTGATCCATTCCGGCATCCGCCGCGAACTCGCGGATGGACGCTACAAGGCCCGGTTCGAAGAGTGTCAGCAGGCTGGCGAAGCCCTGGGCACTGAAACGCTGTGCCTGCTGGATGAAGCACAAGCCGCAGCGATGACCGCCCTGCCGGACAATCTGCGAAAACGCACGCAACATGTAACCTCGGAACACCAGCGCACCTTGGCCGCCAGCGCCGCCATGAAAGCCGCCAATCTCGACACGTTCGCGCGGCTCATGAATCAAAGCCATCTCTCCTATTCCGAGGATTTCGAGGCCTCGACGCCCGAGATTGACGCGCTTGTCGCGGACGCCGTGGACAGCGGCGCGAAAGGCGCGCGCCTCACCGGTGGCGGCTTTGGCGGATGCCTCGTGGCGCTGGTGGAGCGGTCGAAAGCCGACGACTGGATGACGGCATATCTGGACCGACACCCGGGCACCTGGCGCGTCTGACCCACCGTCGCAGCCCCACTAGACGGGCGCGGATCATTTCAATATGGGCGATTGGGGACGCCAACCCGCGCGTGGTCCCTGCCCTCGCCTCCGACCGCGCGCCAGACGAAAGATCAGACCTCAGGTGACCTTCTCCGATACTGTCCAAGCTGCGATCGACAACAAGACCAAACCGCTGGGCGCCCTCGGGACGATTGAGACCGTGGCCCGGCAAGTCGCCGAAATTCAACACTCCCTGACCCCAAGCGCCGAGACTTGCACCCTGACCATCTTCGCCGCTGATCACGGCATGGCGGAAGCCGGAGTCTCGGCTTTCCCGTCTGAAGTCACGCGTCAGATGATTCTGAATTTCCTCACCGGCGGCGCGGCAGCCAATGTCTTCGCCAGAAGCGTCGGCGCGGATGTCCAGGTCGTGGATGCGGGCGTCAGCGGCGCCGCAATCGACCATCCGGACCTGATCCAGAAGCGCGTGGCAGATGGCACTCGAAACGCCATTGTCGAGCCGGCCATGACCGAGGCCCAACTGTCAGCGGCCCTCAAGACCGGAAACGAGATCGGGCGGGCCCTGACGAGCGATGTCGCCTGCTTCGGCGAAATGGGGATCGGCAATACGTCCTCCGCCAGCTTGCTGTCTGCCAAGGTTCTAGGTCTGCCAATTGACAGCCTGATCGGGCGCGGCACCGGTCTTGATGACACTGACCTGGCCAGAAAGGCCGACCTGCTGGGGCAGGCCGCACAGCGCACGACCTCACAGCTCAGCGCCGAGATGGCGCTGCGGGAATATGGCGGCTTTGAAATCGCCATGATGTGCGGCGCGATGCTGGGCGCGAGCGAAACGGGGCGGATCGTGATTGTCGATGGCTTCATTGCCAGCGCCGCGGCCCTGTGCGCGCAGAACATCCGTCCCGGCTGCGCGACCAACATGGTGTTTGCCCATTGTTCGGCAGAATCAGGCCACCGCAAGGTGCTCGACGCGATCGGGGCGCACCCTTTGCTCGATCTCAATCTGCGGCTCGGCGAGGGCACGGGCGCCCTTCTGGCCTGGCCTCTGGTCAAGGCCGCGGCGGCGATGCTGCGAGAGATGGCCAGCTTTGAGTCGGCCGGCGTGAGCGGACCGGGATGAAGCAGCAGGCCGCCCTCTTCCTGCTCGCCGTGCAATTCCTCACGCGGATCCCGATCCCGGTCTCGATCGACTATAGCGAGGCGCGAATGAACGCCTCAGCGCGTTACTATCCGCTGGTCGGATGTCTTGTCGGCGGCGTGTGTGCCGCTGTGTTCTGGCTCGGCGCGCTCATGTTTCCGGCCTTGGTCGCCCTCGCCCTGTCGATCGCCGCGGGGTTGCTGCTAACCGGCGCGTTTCACGAGGACGGTCTGGCCGATACGTTTGACGGCATTGGCGGCGGGCATGACCGCGCGCAATCCCTGGCCATCATGAAGGACTCGCGTCTCGGCACTTATGGCACCCTGGCGCTGATCACAGCGCTCGGCCTGAAATTTATCAGCCTAGCGGCTCTGCCTGTCGCCTGGATCCTCACCGCACTGATTGTCAGTCACGGCCTGTCGCGCCTGTCGAGCGTTCTGGTCATCGCCACCAGCACCTATGCGCGTACCGAGGGCAAGGCCAAGCCGGTGACCGAGGGTCTGACAGCCCCAGGATTGGCGGTAGCAGGCGTGACCGGCATTGCAGGTCTCGCCGCCAGCCTGCTCGCGCTGCCAGCCGCCGCCATCGGGGTCGGCCTGATCGGTTTGATCGCAGGACATGTCGGTATGCGCCTGCTGTATGAACGCAAGCTGCAAGGCTATACGGGCGACACGCTCGGCGCGGTGCAACAGGCGAGTGAAATCGGCTTCTATCTCGGGCTGGTCGCATGGATATCCTGATGCTGCGCCATACAAGGCCGGATATCGCGCCCGGGATCTGCTATGGGCAGACCGATCTCGATCTGGCTGACAGTTTCGAACGAGAGGCGGATCAGGTCCTGAGATCCCTGCCCGCCTTTTCGGCAATCGTATCGAGCCCGCTGCGTCGATGCCGAAAACTCGCCGATCTGATCGCAGACCGATACCAGCAATCCATCCGCATAGAGCCACGGCTCGCAGAGATGGATTTCGGTCGCTGGGAAGGCGTCGCCTGGAATGACATCCCGCGCGGTGAGCTCGACCAATGGGCGGAGGACTTTAGCCAGGCCCGTCCGCATGGCGGGGAGTCGGTAAGCGCGCTCAAGGCCCGCGTGGAGGACGCGCTGGCGGACATCCGCATGCGCCAAGCGCCGACGCTGATTGTCACGCATGCCGGCGTCATCCGCGCGGCGCTGGCGCAAGGCCCTGAGGCCCACCATTTTCAAACCCAAGTCGAGTTTGGTGAGGTTATCCGCCTGCCTGATTCAGAAGAGGAACACCCATGAGTGAGACAGACGATCACAAAGCCCAGATGCAGAAATTGCAGGCTGAACAGAAACGCAAAACCGATGAGGCCCGCGATCCCGATCGTGGACTTGTTCTCGTCCATACCGGCGACGGGAAAGGCAAGTCCAGTTCCGCCTTCGGCGTCATCATCCGCGCCCTGGGCTGGGGCAAGTCGGTCGGTGTGGTCCAGTTCATCAAGGGCAAGTGGATCACCGGCGAGCGCCAGTTCTTCGACCAGCTGGGCCGGGTCGACTGGCACACTATGGGCGATGGGTTCACCTGGGACACACAAGACAAGGACAAGGATATTGAGGCCGCGCAAGCTGCCTTCGCCAAAGCCGCGCAAATGATGGCGAGTGGCGACTATGACCTGATCGTGCTCGACGAGATCAATATCGCCATGCGCTATGACTATCTCTCAGTTCAATCCGTGCTCGAGGGACTGGACCAACGCGCTACACGGACCAGCGTCATCCTGACCGGCCGCGATGCCAAGCCCGAGCTTTGCGATTACGCCGATCTGGTCAGTGAGATGCGAGAGGTGAAGCATCCGTTCAAGGCCGGCATCAAGGCCCAGCGCGGGCTCGATTTCTAGATCACGCCCGCGACACTGGCGAAAATTGACAAGTGCACACGCGTGTTGCAATTAGCGCCGCAGATGGTGCGGCTCGAGTGAGTCGCTAAGAGGGAAGCCGGTGAAAGTCCGGTGCTGTACCCGCAACTGTCAGCCAGGAGCGACAGGCCACAAAGCCACTGAGGGAGACCTTGGGAAGGCGGCCTGAACGCAAAGATCGGCGAGCCAGGAGACCTGCCATCGCGTCGTTCGTCCGGAGACCGGGAAGTGTCTCAGCGGTCGGGAAGGTTTCGAGAACCTCTCCTTTGAAACGACAAAAATGGTCTGGCCGCTCGCGCAGTCTGTCTGTGAGGCCAGTGTGTCGTTTTCAGTGCGCCATATTCGGGCGGCATGGCGCTGAGAGGGTTTAACCCCATGTACATCAAAACTGCGCTGCTAGGCGCTGTTTCCTTTTCCCTGGCCCTGCCTGTTCTCGCACAAGTCGAGGCAGACACTGAAAGCCGCCAGGACACCATCATCATCGAAGGCTCTCGCCTCAACCAGACTGCGACCGAAGTCGGGTCATCGGTGAGCGTCATCACAGCAGAAGACATCGAGAAACTCGGCTTTGACTTCGTCCTGGACGCGGTGGCGAGCGCACCTGGTGTGACGGTCAATCAGAATGGCGCTTTTGGTGGGAATGCCTCTGTCTCCATTCGCGGGGCAGCGACCGGCCAAACGCTGGTGCTCATCGATGGTGTTCCTGTGAACGACCCTTCGCAACCAGGCGGCGGTTTCAACTTCGCCCGCGTCGATACCGAGAATGTTGAGCGGATCGAAGTCCTGAAGGGCCCGCAATCAACCCTTTGGGGCACGGATGCGATTGGCGGGGTTGTATCGATCACGACCAAATCTCCTGAAGCAGGTTTTGGCGGTAGCGCATTCGCGGAATATGGCAGCTTCAATGCGGTTCGCGGCGGGGCTTCGATCGGTAACGCGAATGATCAAGGAGACTTTCGCCTGGCCATTGTTGGAACTTCTTCAGACGGCATTTCCAAAGCTGAAGAAAATGACGGCAACACTGAGGAAGATGGCTATGAATCCGTTACACTGGCCGCCAAAGGCGGTCTGAACTTAACTGAGACGTTTCGTTTGGCGACAGATATTGTCTGGAGCGATTCTGAAACCGAGTTTGACGCGTTTGGCCCGTCCGATGGCGACAACACCAATGAGACCGAGGAGGTCTCGGCGAATGTTTCTTTAGCCGCTACTCTGTTCGAAGGCCGGTTCGAAAACCTGTTCCTGACTGGATACACGGATATTGATCGCGAGAACTTTGCGAGCGGTGCCTCAACCTTTCAGTCTGGCGGCGAACGCTACCTGTATCGGTATCAAGGCACATTCACATTGAATGAGCAGAACACAATTGCATTTGGCGCGGAGCGCGAAGAAACAAGCGCAGTGGACGAAGAAGCCACGATTGACGGCTTTTTCGCACTTTATGAGTTCAAACCGATTGAGGCGCTGACGCTGACAGGTGGGCTTCGTGTGGACGATCACGATTCATTTGGATCGGAAACGACGGGCCGCGTTGCCGCGGCGTATAATCCGACCGATACATTAACGCTACGCGCGAGTTGGGGCCAAGGATTCAAGGCTCCGACCATCTTCCAAACAACCTATATTTGTGGTTTCTGCGGCTTAACAGCACCAAACGCCGACCTGCGCCCAGAAACCTCAGAAGCATTCGACATTGGCTTGGATTGGCGCTCGCAAGATGGGCGGGCCGAGGCCGGAATAACGCTATTTGATCAAGAGTCTGAAGACCTGATCGATTTCACGTTCACCGCTGGTTATGAGAACGTCTCCTTCGTTGAGAGCAAAGGGCTGGAACTCTACGGGGCCTACCAGATCAATGACGTCCTCACGATTACGGCGAACTATGCCAATATTGATGCTGAGGATGGAAACGGCAATCAGCGGGTCCGGCTGCCGGAGCATTCAGGAGATGTAACACTTTCATTTGATCCTGAAGGGCCTTATTCGGCGGCGATTCTCGTGCGCTATAATGGTGAAGAAGTGGACGATACCGACTTTGATGGCACGGTCGACACCACCGTCGACAGCTGGACCCGCGTCGACGTCACCGGCAGCTATGACCTGAAAGAAAATGTCGAGCTGTTCGGCCGAATCGAGAACCTGTTCGACGAAGAGTATCAGCAGATCCTTGGCTATGGCACGCCGGACCTTTCGGGATCCATCGGTATTCGGTTACGGTACTGATTGGATGTTCAGGCTGACTTTCCTCATCGCGCTTTTCGGTCTTGTCAGTTGCGGCAAGCCGATTTCGGTAAGTTCCCCCACATCCGAACGCCCGATGCGGATTGTCAGTCTGGATTTTTGCTCAGATCAATACGTGCTCAAGCTCGCCGATCGCGATCAGATCCTGGCGCTGTCGCCTGATGCCGAGCGCGACTTTTCCTTCATGCGCGAAGAGGCCGCGGGCCTTCCCAAGGTGCGGGCGCTCGCCGAAGACGTGTTGATCCTGAAGCCGGACCTCATCGTGCGCTCTTATGGCGGCGGACCGAATGCCAGCGCCATGTTTGAGCGCGCGGGCATCCCCGTCCTGCAGGTCGGTTGGGCAACCTCCATTCATGGCGAAGACGTTGGCACGATTGCCAGCGTGATCACCGATATTGCAGACGGGCTTGGGCAAGCTGAACGCGGCGAGCAGGTGGTCCAGGACTTCACCGCTCGCCTGAACCGGATCAAGGGTAATGCCAGCGGTGCGGCGACCTTGTACATGACGCCTACAGGGGTCACGACGGGCGGCGAGACCATGGCGCACAAGATGATGCAGGCGGCGGGCCTGACCAATTTCATGGACAAGCCCGGCTGGCACAGCTTGCCGCTGGAACGGCTCGCCTATGAGCGTCCTGAAATGGTGGCCGCCGCTTTCTATGATGCGAAAAGCAATCACGAGAATGTCTGGAGCCCGTCGCGCCATCCGATCGCCCAACGCGAATTGTCGGAAACCCCTCGTGTCGACCTGAATGGCGCATGGCTCGGTTGCGGCGGCTGGTTCATTCTCGAAGCGGTCGAAGCCCTGGTAGAAGGCGCGCAGACCGATGACTGAACGCTGGCTCAATCCCGTCCTTGTGGGGCTGTGTGTTCTGGCGATTTTCGCCGCCTGCCTGTTGGGCTCAACCTCGATGCCGGTCGATCGGGTTCTGGCCGCCTTCTTTGGCGGTGCGGATGCCGCGGACCGTCTGGTCGTCTGGACCATTCGCCTGCCGCGCGCCCTGGCCGCCTTCCTGACCGGCGCGGCACTGGGGATTAGCGGTGCCGCCTTGCAGGGCCTGCTGCGAAACCCGCTGGCCGAACCGGGTGTGCTGGGCGTGTCCGCGTCGGCGTCGCTGACCGCGACCTTCGCGCTCTATTTCGGACTGGTGGCCCTTAATCCCTGGCTCTTGCCATTTGCGGCGATCTTTGGCGCGCTGATCGCCACCGCCCTGCTGGCTTTGGCAGCGACCCGTACGCAATCGGTGGTGACGCTGATTCTGATCGGTGTCGGCCTGTCCAGTTTCTCCGGCGCCTTGATGAGCCTGCTCATGAACCTGGCGCCGAACCCGTTCTCGCTCGCCGACATGATCAACTGGATGCTTGGATCGGTCGCCAATCGCAGTTTCAATGAGATCGGCCTCGCCTTGCCCTTCATCGCCAGCGGGGCGCTGATTCTTCTCGCCACGCGCCGCGGTCTGTCCGCCCTGACCCTGGGCGAGGAAGCGGCAAGCGGGATCGGGCTCAACCTGGCGCGGCAGCGGATCTGGTCCGTGCTCGGCGCCGGGCTTGCGACAGGGGGCTCCGTCGCGCTGGCCGGCGCGATCGGTTTTGTCGGGATTGTTGCGCCGCACGTGATACGTCCGTTTGTCAAACATGACCCGGCAAGATCGCTGATCCCGTCCGCGCTGCTCGCCGGACTGATCCTCGTCATCGCGGATATCTTTGTCCGTATCCTGCCGAGCACGAATGAGTTGAAACTCGGCGTTGTCGCGGCGCTGATCGGTGCCCCGGCCTTTGTCTGGATCGCGATGCAGAGGCGGGCCGGACATGACTGATCTGATCGCCTCCAACCTGACCCTCAAAGCGGGTGACTCGACGCTGGTCGATGCAGCCAGTTTCAAGCTGGCGCCTGGCGAACTCGTCATTCTGCTCGGCCCAAACGGCGCCGGGAAGACCAGTCTGATCCGAGGCGCCCTGGGTCTACAAAAGCCAGACTCGGGCACGGCGACGATTGGCGGGCTTGAGACGCAGCAACTCTCGCCCATCGCGCGCGCGCAGCAGATTGCCTACCTGCCTCAGATCCGCCCCCTCGCCTGGCCGAACCAGGTCAATGATGTGGTCGCCCTGGGACGATTCAGCCATGGCGCGACGCTCGGCAGGCTGAGTCCGGAAGACGCGGCTGCTGTGGATCGCGCCATCACGGCCTGCGATCTGACGCATCTCGCCTTTCGCAATACGGACTCCCTGTCGGGCGGAGAGCTGGCGCGTGTACATTGCGCACGCGCGTTCGCGACGCAGGCCCCGCTTCTGGTCGCTGATGAGCCGACGGCCGCCCTCGACCCCCGGCACCAGTTCCGGATCCTCGACCTGATCCAGTCTTATGTCAGCGAAGGCGGCGGGGCTCTACTCGTCTTGCACGATATTGAATTGGCGGCGCGCTATGCCACGCGCCTGATCTGGATGAAGGAAGGGAAAATTGTCGCCGATGGTCCGCCATCAGAGACACTGACCCCCGCACGCTTGTCGGACGTTTATCGCGTCGCCGCGCGCCTGGACGGCGATCGCATCATTATGGACGGCGCGCTATGACTGGCCGCGCCCTGATGCTGCAAGGCACAGGATCCGACGTTGGAAAGTCGATCCTGACCGCGGCCTTGTGCCGAATTGCGAAAAGAGAGGGGCTTCGCGTCGCCCCGTTCAAGCCGCAAAACATGTCGAACAATGCCATGGCCTGTCGCAGTGGCGGCGAGATTGGCCGCGCCCAGGCCTTGCAGGCACAGGCGGCCGGACTTGAGCCGCATGTGGACATGAACCCGGTCCTGCTCAAACCGCAGAGCGACCGGATGGCGCAAGTCGTGGTTCATGGCCAAGCCCTGAACGCGATGGAAGCAGCGGACTATATGGCGTCGCGAGATCAGCTCATGGGCGCAGTGCTGGAGAGTTTCGACCGCCTGATCCAGGCGAATGATCTGGTGATTGTTGAAGGGGCCGGCAGTCCGGCAGAAATCAATCTCCGGGACCGTGACATCGCCAATATGGGGTTCGCGCGAAAAGCCGGCGTTCCGGTGTGCCTGATTGGCGATATCGACAAAGGCGGCGTGATAGCCAGTCTGGTCGGCACGCAGGCGGTGCTGGATCCGGAAGACGCGGCGATGATCAGGGGCTTCCTCATCAACAAGTTTCGCGGTGACCCGGCCCTTTTCGAAGACGGTGTCAGCGCCATTGAGACGCAGACAGGTTGGCCCTGCTTTGGCGTCATCCCCTGGCTGCGCGCGCCTTCGCTTCTGCCAGCGGAAGACGCTGTGTCGGTCGCACCTGCAGCCGCCGCAAAAGCGGGCGCGCTGAAAGTCGTTGCGCCCATGTTGTCCCGGATCGCGAACTTTGATGATGCTGATCCTCTGCGTCTGGATCCCGGCATAGATTTTCAATGGATCCCGCCAGGCACGGCCCTGCCGCGTGACGCGGATCTGGTGATCCTGTTCGGAACCAAGTCCACGATTGGCGATCTGGGCTTCCTGCGAGATCAGGGCTGGGACCATGACCTCCTCGCCCATGCCCGTTCGGGTGGACGCGTCCTTGGCATTTGTGGCGGCTATCAAATGCTCGGCACCAGAATCTGCGACCCGGACGGGTTTGATGGGCCTGCTGGATCTGTGCCTGGCTTAGGCTTGCTGGATGTGCAGACCGTCATGACCCGTGCCAAGCAGGTTCAGCCTGTCACGGGCCAGTGCGCGGTCACGGGTGAGGCCCTGACGGGCTACGAAATCCATGTCGGCAAGACCGAAGGTCCGGATACGGAGCGTCCGTTTTCGATCCTCAGCGGACGACCGGATGGGGCAAGATCAGCTGATGACCGAATCCAGGGCACCTATCTCCACGGGGTCTTTGTCGAAGATGATTTTCGGGCCTCCTGGCTGACACGCGCGGGGGCGAAAGTGGAATCGCAGCTGACCTTTAATGCAGCCGTAGAAACGGCTCTCGACGAGCTTGCCGATGAGGTGGCGAAGGCTGTGAACGTGGACGCGCTTTTGCAACTGGCCAAGACGCCGGTGCTCCCGAAGACCCAAACGTGACAGCCCTCACGCTCATCCTGATGGCCTGGGGGATCGAGGCCGTCTTCGGGTGGCCCAATTGGATATATGAGCGCATCCGGCATCCGGTGGTCTGGATCGGCTCGGCGATCCGTACGATCGACGAGACATTGAATCAGGCTGGGCAGGTGCGGATGGTCCGATACATGCTCGGCGCGCTCGCCTCTTGCGCCATTATCGGGCTGGTCACGGGGACCGCGATGTTCATCAGCTGGGCTCTGCCTGAGACCTGGTGGGGATGGACAATCGAAGCGTTGATCGCGTCGAGCCTGATCGCGACGCGGAGCCTGTATCAACATGTGAGCGCGGTTCAGCGCCCGTTGGCATTGAAGAACCTTAGCGCCGCGCGGCAAGCGGTTGGCGCCATTGTCGGGCGAGACCCTGCGCAACTGGATGAACCCGCCATTGCCCGCGCCAGCCTCGAGAGCCTCGCCGAGAATGCATCAGACGGCGTCATCGCACCAGTGTTCTGGGGTAGCCTGTTCGGATTGCCCGGCATCGCTGCCTACAAGGCCGTAAACACGCTCGATTCAATGATTGGACACCGGACAAAGCGTCATGCAGCGTTTGGAGGATTTGCAGCGCGGATCGACGATATCGCCAACCTGATCCCGGCCAGACTGACGGCGCTGTTGCTGGCGGCGGCGAGTCTCAAACCCAAGGCCTTCACCGTGATGATGCGGGACGCGAGCCGACATCGCTCCCCCAATGCCGGGTGGCCGGAAGCCGCCATGGCCGGTGCGCTCGGTGTGCGTTTGTCCGGGCCGCGTCGTTATGGGGACACGGAGCATATCGAGCCCTGGCTCAACCAGGGCGCGCCGGATCCGGATGCCGCCGACTTGAAACGCGGTCTCGGTCTTTATTGCCGCGCCATGGTGCTCGGCGGTGCCGCTCTGCTCTTGCTTATAGCAGGGGTACACTATGCGACATGATTGGGAGCATGGCGGCGCCATTGATCGCATGCAGGCGCAATTTCCGAACGCGCCTTTGCCCTGGATCGACTTATCGACGGGGATTAATCCGTGGCCGTATCGCGGGCCGGGATACGGTGCCGACATTTACGATCAACTGCCGACACAGAGGGCTTATCTGGAGTGCCGGGATGCCATGGCGAATGCAATCCAGGCGCCGCCCGAAAGCCTGATCCTGGCCCCAGGGAGTGAAGCGATCATCCGCGCGCTGCCGCATCACGTGTCGCTGAAGCGCGTCGCGATCCTCAATCCAACCTATGGCGATCATGAACAGGCTTGGTCGCGGGCCGGGTGCGACGTGATTGAGGTCACGGATCCGCTGGCGCTTGCCGATGAGGTGGATGCCGTCATCGTGTGCAACCCGAACAATCCCGATGGCAAACAGTTCGCTCGCGAAGCCCTGCTTTCGGCACGCGCCAGACTGAACGCGCACGGTGGATGGCTGATCATCGACGAAGCCTATTGCGACCTCTATCCGGAGCTCAGCCTTGCCGCTCATGGTGGCCAGGACGGATTGATCATCCTGCGCTCATTCGGAAAGTTCTATGGTCTGCCGGGCCTTCGACTGGGTGCGGCGCTTGCGCCGGAGGACCTGTGTCGACGCCTCACTGAACAGTTCGGCGCGTGGCCGGTTTCGAGTGCGGCCTTGCATATTGGCACAAAGGCCTATCGCGATCAGGCCTGGCAAACACATACAAGGACAGAGTTGAGGCTTGCGCGCGAGATGCTCGATCAGGTGTTCCGCTCGAACGGACTCGAGATCCTTGGCGGCACCGACCTGTTTGGGTTCATTCGAGTCGAGGACGCGACGGCCTTGTGGCGACGGCTGGCCGAATCCGGGCTCTATGTCAGGCGATTTGACGCCCTGCCCCATGCATTGCGGATCGGATTACCTGCAGACGAGATCCAGCTTGTCCGCGTGAACGAAGCGCTCAGCCTTTCAGCGTGAGGGGCAACCCGGCCGCGACAAACTCTACCCGGTCGCAGATCTTTGCAATCGCTTGATTCAGGCGCCCTTGCGCATCGCGAAACGCTCGCCCGAGGGCGGTCTCTGGCACCAATCCGAGGCCAACCTCGTTCGAGACCAGAATGACAGGGCCAGTGGATGCAGCGACGGCCCGACACAGCTTGTCCGTCTCCAGCGCAATATCGCGCTCATGGTGCATCAGGTTTGACAGCCACAAGGTCAGGCAATCCACGACACAGACCGTTCCGGGGGATGCATTGCCCTCGAGCGCTGCAGCGAGATCGAGCGGGGCTTCCACCGTCACCCACCCTTCCCTACGCTCGGACTTGTGCCGCGCGATCCGTTCCGCCATTTCGTCGTCAAGCGCTTCAGCGGTCGCCATAAATATCCGCTGCTCGCTGGCCGCTTCCGCCAGCTGCAAGGCGCGTTGGCTTTTGCCGGACCGCGCCCCGCCAAGGATCAGTGTGCTGGTCATACGCTATTCAGCTTCCCCGTGCGCCGACGCTATTGCATCGTCGGGATGATAAAGGCCTGGTCGCCAATATCGCCTTCCGGCCAGCGCGAGGTGACGGTCTTGATCTTGGTCCAGAACCGGACCCCTTCCGGGCCATGCTGGTTGGTGTCGCCAAAGGCTGAGCGTTTCCAGCCACCGAATGTGTGATAGCTGACCGGCACCGGGATCGGCACGTTCACGCCGACCATGCCGACATTTACTTGCGCCGCAAACTCACGCGCCGCGCGGCCATTCTGGGTGAAGATGGCAACGCCATTCCCATACTGATGGTTGGAGGGAAGACGAGCCGCCTCTTCCAGGCTTGTCGTACGCACGACTTGAAGGACGGGGCCAAAGATCTCTTCTTCATAGCTCTGCATACCAGGTTTCACATTGTCGAACAAAGACGGGCCGATGAAATAGCCGTTCTCGTGGCCCTGAAGGGTGTGGCCGCGGCCATCGAGCTTGAGGTCAGCGCCTTCATCGACGCCCATCTGGATATAGGACTCGACCTTGGCCTTGTGGGCGGCTGAGACGACTGGACCATAATGGGCTTCCGCATCGGTGGAGACGCCGACTTTCAGGCCCCGCGCCGCGTCCAGCATGCGCTCAACAAATTCATCCCCGGTCTTCTGTCCAACCGTCACCGCAACTGGCAGCGCCATGCAGCGTTCGCCAGCGGAGCCATAAGCGGCGCCGACAATGTCTTTCACCGCCTGCTCCATATTGCAGTCGGGCAGGATGATGCCATGGTTCTTCGCCCCGCCCATGGCCTGAACGCGTTTGCCGTGCGCGGTGCCGGTGGCGTAGACATATTGAGCAATGTCGGAGGAACCGACAAAGCTGACGGCCTTCACGTCCGGATGGGTCAGGATCGCATCGACACTTTCCTTGTCGCCATTGACCATGTTGAGCACGCCTTCCGGGGCGCCGGCTTCGAGGAACAGCTCAACCAGGCGCAGCGGGACGCTCGGGTCCTTCTCTGACGGCTTCAGGATAAACGTATTCCCACAGGCAATCGCCACGGCAAACATCCAGCACGGGATCATGGCCGGGAAGTTGAACGGCGTAATGCCAGCGACCACACCGAGCGGCTGGCGCATGGAATAGACATCAATGCCCGGCCCGGCGCCTTCGGTATATTCGCCTTTCTGTAGATGCGGGATGCCGCAGGCAAACTCGACCACATCAATGCCGCGCTGCACGTCGCCTTTCGAGTCGGCAATCACCTTGCCATGTTCTGACGACAGCAGCTCCGCCAGCTCATCCATATTGGCTTCCAGCAGGCGCTTGAACTCATACATCACACGCGCCCGGCGCTGCGGATTGGTATTGGCCCACCCCGGCAAAGCCGCTTTGGCATTCTCAATCGCTGCGCCGACCTCATCCTTGGTTGCCAGCGCCACGCGCGCCTGAACCTCGCCCGTGTTCGGATTGTAAATGTCGCCGAACCGACCCGACGTTCCGGCCACCTGCTTGCCGCCAATAAAATGGCTCACCTCGCGCATCGCGCTTCTCCTGTCCTAGTGTATTGGCGACACTCTATAGCGCGCATTGCGAGACGGCCAACACCTTCGAAAAACAATTGCGACACACCGCCAAGAACTGCGACCCTTCGAGAAAAGGCCTCCAGAGCAACAAAGGGCGACCCGAAACCGGATCGCCCTTCGTCTTACGTCCCCCCGGCCCTCGCCGGGATGTAGCTGTTGATTACCAGCGTTTGGAGACAGTCACACCATAGGTGCGCGGCTCGGTCAGGAACACATTGGTAAACAGACCTGAGCTGTCGTCCGTCAGGTAGGCACCCGTGATGACTTCCTCATCCGTGATGTTCTTGCCGAACAGTTCCACCGACCAGTCATTCTCCGTGTTCAAGAGTTCCAGAGACAGGTTGATATTGTCCCAGCTCTCCAGAACATCACGCGGCGTGTTCCAGACGCGGCTGAAGGCATCGGCCTGGTAGTAATAGTCACCCCGAAGACGAACATCCCAAGCGTTGTCGAAGACCCCTTCCCAGGTGTATTCAGCGCCGAAATTGAAGGTCGTCTCTGGCGTACCCGGCAGGGCGTTGCCATCGAGATTCTTCGCATCCCCATCGAATGGAGTGAGCGCCGAAGCCGTCTGCATGTTGCCATTCGAGTCGGTGTAGGTCACAGACGCGCCGGTCAGACCGAGCGCGGCTTCCGCGAACGCAATGTCGGTTGCCAAACTACCGCTACCGCCCGTCGTCCCCATGACCGAGTCATAGATGCCGCTGGCGAAGCTGCCGCTACACAGACCCAGTGTTGAGCCTGCGGGGGCGGCGCTTGTCGCGATCGCGCCAAGCACGGTCGCATAGCCCTGCGCAGAGATCACGCAGTTTGATGCCCCGACAAATTGCTTGAGGGTCACGAGGTCTGCGCGTCCATTGGTCCGGTCAAGCGTATCAACACCAAATGTATCGACCACCTGAGCATCCAGGAAGCCAAGGTTGGCGTTGATCACGAAGGTTGAAGCCGGGTTCCAGATCGTCTCCAGTTCCAGACCCTTGATCTCCGCATCCACGTTGAAGTTGGCCGATGTCCGGTTCACGATCTGAGAGATCTGGTATCCCTGATAATCGTACATGAACGCCGTACCGTTGAGCTGCATCGAGCCACCGGCAAGTGTGTTCTTGGTACCGATTTCGAAGGAGTCGACGAATTCAGGATCAAAGGCCGCCGGGAATGCATTCGGATTCTCGGTGGGTTGCGGCGGGTTAATACCCCCGCCCTTATAGCCTCGCGAATAGAAGGCGTAGAACAGGCTGTCTTCCGAGAAGTCCAGATTAGGAGCCCAGTCAAAGCCGACACGGCCGGTGGTTTCCTCGAACTGCGCTGTTTCCGTTCCGGTGCCAGCAAGCGGATCCAGAATGCCAAACGGAGCCGGTAAAGCTGGCTGTGACAAGAAAGTCGGAATGCGACGTACCTCTTTCTGGTCATCCGTGTAGCGAAGTCCGACCGTCAGGGTCAAATCATCCGTGACGTCGAAATAACCTTCACCGAAGATCGCAAAGCTATCCAACTTATAAGGTGTAATCGACCGGAAGTACTGCCTTGATACACCATCCAGATTTTCGATCGGGGTCGCACCCGCATTGGCCACATCCTCAATCGGGAATGGAGCAGCGTTTGCAGCATTAAACAACTGGTTGAAAGCGGTAGAGGTGTTGAAGAACACATAATAGCTTTCCTGAATTGCCGGCCCCTGATTGGTTTCGCCGTCGACCTTGATCGCGCCGAGATTGAAGTTGAATGGGCCATCGAAATCAGACTGAAGCCGCAATTCATGGGTTGATGCTTCGGTGTCCGATCCAGAAATGTCAGCCGCTCCGTAGGTATTACGTTGACCCAGCTGAGGATCCGAAACGACGCCACCCGGGAATAGAACCGGGAACAGCGCAGCAACTCCTGCACCACCAATCGGATGGAAGGCCGACCAAGGTCCTGGCGTCGTATTGAACGCCACATCGGAAGACTGTTCATTATAGTCTTCCTGAGAGATGTTTGTCCGCTCATTATAGCTACCCAGATAGGTGACGGTCAGCGAATCCGTCAGATCAAACTCGCCTTTCCAGGTGATCAGCGTTTGCTCGGTTTCGAATGTTGGATCGAAAAGGGATTCGACTGCGCGAAGATCCGCTGGAATACCGTCCGTATTTGCATTCAGATTGATGGCATTCCCGGTGGTCGGATCAATGCCGCCAATCAAGCCGGCGAGAAGACCGTATTGCGCACCGAGTGTACCCGCATTGTTGAGCCCTTCCAGGGATTCCGGAGCACTCAGGGAATTGTCGACACAGCCGAGGCTGGTGATGATCTGATCAACTCCGGCAATCGGAATTCCATTAAAGCTGGTCTTGATCGGGTCCTGATCGCAAAGCTGCTTGCCTGAGCGAAGACGCGAGTCATCTTCGTTAAAGTGCTCAACCGTCAGAAGGGTCCGGAAGCGATCGGTAGGTTCGAACGCAAACGAAGCGCGAAGCGAGTAGAGGTCACGGCTATCAATATCATTGCCGGTGGTCAGGTTGGTCACATAGCCATCGCGTGACAAGTACGAGCCTGCCAGACGCAACGCGGCCTTCTCGCCCATTGGGAGGTTCAGCATGCCTTTGGCTTTGACCGTGTTGTGATTGCCATAGGTCAGCTGCGCATCGGCCTGGAACTCTTCCAGCACAGGCTTGGCCGTGATCACGTTCACGACACCGCCGGTCGCGTTCCGACCATAGAGTGTCCCTTGTGGGCCGCGCAGGGATTCAACCCGCTCAACATCGTAGAATTCTGCCTCGAAGAAGCTGTTGGTGAACAGCGGCACGTCGTTCATGTGAATACCCACACCGGCATCGGCGCTGGTCGTTACCGCATCAACCCCGATCCCGCGGATCCGGAAGTTGAAGCCGCCAAAGTTGCCTTTGGTGAAGTTCACATTTGGAATCGCCTTGACCAGGTCCGGACCGCCGGCGAGCTGCATGGACTCCAGCATTTCTTCATCGAAGGCCGACACGGCAATTGGAACATCCTGAATCGATTCTTCAGTCTTCTGGGTGGTCACGAGCACCGTTCCCAGCGTGCGCGCTTCCTCATCCTGATCCTGTGCAATTGCCGCTGGCGCGGCCACCGACAAAGCCAGTGCTGAAGCACCTGCGAACAAGACGTAATTCGAACGTCGTGAGACTTTCATTGATTAACTCCTCCCATGGCGCCCGGGTTTCCAGGTCGCCAAAAATGATGTGTTTTTCGGCGGATCCGCGTTCTTTGCGCGGACCTCAAAGACGATGACACGACGGTCTGCGACCTTTTGTCAATCATTTACGCGGCGTCCGGTTGCAAACTTCCCTTTTGTGTGTGGCAAACTCCACAGCACAGATTCCGAGAATTAGGGCTATTCTGGCGGCTCAAGTCGTGTGCGCACAGACAAGCTCGAACCAGAAAATGGTGCCCCCACACGGACTCGAACCGCGGACCTACGGATTACAAATCCGTTGCTCTACCAGCTGAGCTATAGGGGCACTGGCGGCTCCTTTATCTTGCGCCTCGGCAAAGCGCAAGGCGTCATCACAAGATCATGCAGTTGCCACAATTCATCCCCGATCCGGCATGTTTTCGCCTTCTGGTCTGCGTTTCCTGAACCCACGCAAGACGGGAGCTGAAAATGTTCAAAACGCTGACCTCCACCGCAAGCCTGGCCGCTGCCGCCCTGATCGCCGCAAGCGCCGCACAGGCCGCGCCCTTGCCGCCGCCGCCAACCACCGCCTGGACGCCGCCAACCGTGAGCGCGTGCGCCAGTGAGACCCTGCACGTCTACTTCCCGGCTGGGACGAGCGCACTGACCCCTGCGTCGCGCGCCATCCTCGAAGCCGCTCAGGCACGCCTGGACGGGTGTGTGCTTGGACAAGTTTCCCTGAACGCTTCTGCTGCCGACGCGCGGTCCGAAGCAGAAGCTGAATCTCTCACCGCCGCGCGTATTGAAACCGTCTCTGCCGCCCTGTCGCGTTATGAGCTGGACGGCATGCATGTCGAGACGGGCAGCGACGCGACCGATTCGACCAGTACGCTGTGGACGCCAATGGATCGCAAGGTCGAGATTCGTGTGGCGGCCTGGGCGCCCGAGATCAGCTAAGCCGCGATCGATTTCCTCCCAGAAGCTCTCGTCTCCCTATGCAGAGCTCAACTTAAAACCCCCGGACGGCGATTGGCCATCCGGGGGCTTTTTTGTGTCCAGTCTTGCCTCTAGTCGAAGAAGGACAGGACGGCGCATGCCGCAACAAAGGTTATCACCACATGGCCGCCATTGATCAGCAACAGTTCCCAGGAATGGGCTGGCGAATAAACATAGGCGTACATCATCAATGGCACGCCGATCAGCAAAGCCATCCAGAGCCCGAACAGTGCCGCTGTATCGAGCTTGGTGATGCTCTTCTGTTTCATATGCCAACCCAGGCCGAAGGTCAGAAGCAGCGAGATGACGAAGCCCGCCGGCATCCATAATGGGCTTTGCCCTTCAAACATTTCTTCGGTGAATCCGCTCGCGCTCATCCACGCGTCAGCGAACAGGGCTCCGAACCAGATGGCGCCGAGAACCCACATGGCGAGCGCGCCGAGCACGATCCCCAGTAAATTTACACCTGCAATTTTTGGCATTGTTCCCTCCTTAAGGATGTTCCAATTATCCCATCGCGCGATTAGGTAGGCGCAGCTTCTGCGGCCGAATCCGCCTAACGCAGCGTAAACCTTTGTACGGGAACATGAATCTTGAGTAAACGCCGGATCCTGATCACCTCTGCCCTGCCCTATATTAACGGCATCAAGCATTTGGGGAATTTGGCGGGCTCAATGCTGCCCGCAGACGTCTATGCGCGGTTCCAGCGTCTGCAGGGCCATGACGTGCTCTATATTTGCGCCACTGATGAGCATGGCACGCCTGCCGAACTTGCCGCGCAGGCGGCAGAGATGAGCGTCCAGACCTATTGCGATGAGCAGCACGAGATCCAGCGGGCCGCAGGCGAAGGTTTTTCGCTGTCCTATGACTGGTTTGGTCGCTCCTCGAGCGAAGAGAACAAGGCGCTGACCCAGCACTTTGCCCGCGTCCTGGAAGAAAAAGGCCTGATCGAGGAGCGGGTTTCGAAACAGGTCTATAGTGTCGATGAAGGCCGTTTCCTGCCAGACCGCTATGTCGAAGGCACCTGCCCGCATTGCGGCTATGAGAAGGCCCGCGGCGATCAGTGTGACAATTGCGGGCGCTTGCTCGACCCGGTCGATCTGAAGAACCCCTATTCGGCGGTGTCAGGCGGAACGAATATTGAGATCCGCGACACGGCGCATCTGTTCCTGCTGCAATCGAAGATGCAGGACACGATCCGCGAATGGGTCGAAGCGTCGAAAGACTGGCCGCAGCTGGCCCGGTCCATCGCTCTGAAATGGCTGGATGAAGGCCTGCGCGACCGCGCCATTACCCGCGACCTGAAATGGGGCGTGCCGGTATTGGGGGCGGACGGCCATCCGCGGCCCGGCTTTGAGGACAAGGTCTTCTATGTCTGGTTTGACGCGCCGGTGGAGTATATCGCCGCGACCGAGGAATGGGCCAAGGCGACGGGTGGCGACTGGGAACGCTGGTGGCGCACCGACAAGGGCGCGGACCAAGTCGAATATGTCGAGTTCATGGGCAAGGACAATGTCGCCTTCCATACCGTCTCGTTTCCGGTGACCATTTTCGGATCTGGCGAGCCCTGGAAGACGGTCGACAAGCTGAAAGCCTTCAACTGGGTCACCTGGTATGGCGGCAAGTTTTCGACCAGCCAGAAGCGCGGCGTGTTCATGGATCAGGCGCTTGAGCTGCTGCCGGCCGATTACTGGCGCTGGTATTTGATGGCGAACGCGCCGGAGGGCTCGGATGCGGCCTTCACCTGGGAAGGCTTCCAGGCAGCGATCAATTCCGATCTTGCCAATGTGCTCGGCAATTTCGTCAACCGGATCACCAAATACACGGTCAGCAAGTTTGACGGCACCCTGCCCGCAGCGGGGACACCCGGCGAAGATGAAGCCTGGATGGCGAATGAGCTGAAAGCCAGCCTGACGCGTATTTCAGAGCATTATGAAGCGATGGAGTTCCGCAAGGCCGCGGCTGAGACGCGCGCGCTCTGGGCCGCCGGGAATGAATATCTGACCCGCGCCGAGCCTTGGGTGAAGTATAAGAATGATGTCGATGCCGCCGCTGTCGGCGTGCGGACGGGTCTGAACCTGGTCGTGCTGTTCGCGATTGTCGCCCAGCCGCTCATTCCGAACACAGCCAAGTCCATCCTCGATACGCTTGGCGTTCCGGACGAGAACCGCAAATGGCCCTCGCCGGAGGATGACGGCCTGCTCGACGCACTCCCGCACGGATTGCCAATTCAGGCGCCACCGGTTCTGTTCCAGAAGATCGAAGACGCCATGGTCGAAGAATGGACCACGCAATTTGGCGGCGAAGAAAGCTGATCCCATGCCGCTTCAGAACCGCGTTGACCCTTTCGGATTGATCCACGCGGTGCCTGAACGTGGAACCCTGATGGGCAATCGCGGCGGCTGTTTTCACACCGTTGAGAAGACGCTGAAACCGACGCACTGGAAGACAAGGCAATGGATTACCTGTGTGCTGGAATTCAAAGGCCGCCAGCGCGAGCTGATGGCCGAGCACACCTATACCGAGCTGTTCTTCCTCGATGAAGTGACCGCGCTCGCCGCCGGGCATCGCCCTTGTTATGAGTGCCGTTATTCAGATGCCAAACGCTTTCGCGAGGCCCTCGTCCGCGCCGGTGTGTTTCGCTACCGCCCGAAAGCCAGTGACCTCAGCGACGCCATTGCCGGCGAGATCCAGGCCATCCTGAAAGGCAAGTCAGAGCGCGAACAAGTGACCATCGCTGATCTGCCGGACGGTGCCATGTTCACCACAGGCGCGGCGGCTTTTCTGAAATGGCAGGACCAGGCCCACCCCTGGCGCTTTGAAGGCTATGACACGCCGCGCCCTCTGCCGAGCCATGGCGTCCGCTTGACGCCTCATATCACCTGCCAGGCCCTGGCGAATGGATATGTGCCGCAAGTGCATGCGAGTCTGGGGCGCGTTTAGGTATCGGGCGGTTGTCGGGTTTGGGTCATGAGAGGACGCTCGGCTTCGACCGCATCCTACTTCCGGCGCTCTGCCCAGCCCGGTCTGAGCATGCTCTGCCCGACCTGATCGGGCAGCCCATCACGTACACGTACCGCGAAGAACGGGAGCGAAAACAACTCTCCCGACCTCTGCCGCCAGATCTCGTGCTGGGCCCCACGGAAAAGTCCGTGGGGAGCGTTTAAGGTGAGGGTGGGAACGAAGGCTACTTTGGGTCAGGAGGGGACATGTCACCCTGAGGCCCTCATCCTGAGCGAAGTCGAAGGATAAAGGGCCGTGCTTCCGGGAAGCCCGCCTCGTCCTTCGACTTCGCTCAGGATGAGGCTCAAAAGGGATGTCGATGCTGGCTTCCCTTCCGACACCGAGAGCGGACTCAAGCGATTCAGCCCCCGGAGCCGCAACCCCTAATCGACCGGCCGTGTGACGATCAGCTCATTGATCCGATTGGCCTTCTCCTTGGCGAACAAGACATTGTGCAGATACCAGACCTCGCCATCGCCGAGGGTGATCTCGATGTCGCCCGTCACCACGAGGCCGAGCATGCGGTGGCGCAGGAAGTCATCCTTGAGGTATTTGCAACGCGCATTGGCGCCGCTTTCGGCGCGGTCGCCGCTGCCCCAGAAGACGCGTTCGCGGACCTGGCCGGGTGCCACTTCGTAGAATTTCACCTTGTCGAACCCGAAAATCATTATCGCCCACATGAGAAAGACGGCGACGCCGACAAACCAGTAGAAGGCCGGGCTCATGCGGATATCCAACCCGCCAATGAAAGCGGCGATGGGGCCTGACAGGTTGGCGGTCGCCAGGAGGATCCCTCCGATCAGCAGGATCAGGCCGAGGATCACCGAATTGGCGCCGCGCAGTTTGACCGTCGTCGAGAAGATCACAAAGACCAGGACGAAGACGAAGGTCTGCCCCTGTACGCGCGCGGCGGCTTCAGTGCCTTCGCCCCCGACAAACATCGAGACAAACCCAAAGACCAGCCCCAGCACCCAGATCGGCCACCAGTACAGGATCGGGGAGTGCGTGTAGATCTTCAGCGTCGTCAGCTGGTTCAACGCGTCCTGTACATGCGTGTGCGGCTGCGCCTCTGCTGATTGGTCAGTTGCGGGTGTTTCAGACATGGCACGGTCCCTCCGTCGCTCGTTCGAGCTTAGCAAGACCGACCGGTATTACAAATCCAATTTTCGGAGCGCTGCTAGCTGCCAACCTCTTCAGAGTCTTCAGCATTCTTGAGCAATTGCTGCTGCTTCAGCGCCATCAAGGCCATGCCGCGGAACAAAGTGCCGCGATCATTGGCCGGCTTGTAGCTGAGGCGCTTATAGACCGTGATCATGCCATCGCAGACAGTCTCATTGTCCTTGCCGTTGAGCTTCTTTTCCTGCTCCATCAGCTTGAACATCTCGGCCACGCCAGGCTCTGAGGCGGACATATTGATCATCCAGTTCACCACTTCCTTCTCGGACGCGGCGCGGCGATTGGCCATGCCTTTTGGCGCGTTCAGAAGATCGACCACCAATTGCATCTCGCGCTTGCGCAGGAGGGGCGGGTATTCCTCGACCTTCTCGGGCGGCAAGCCTTCAATGCTGCGCACGCAATCGGCAGGGTCTTCTGACTTCAGGTGTTCATAGGTGGTGATGATGACATCGATCATCTCTTTGACATTGTCGTCACTGGCGCTACGAGACAGGTGCATGATCTCGGTCAGGAACACTTCCCGCATCTGCATTCCAGCCACGAAGCTGGACTCGCGTACCGGGCGGCCCCGGCTGAATTCGGTGACGGCGATATTGCGGAACTTGCCATAGAGAGACGGACGGCGCTCCTTCAGGACGAGAAAGATCTCGCCATACATGTCGCCTTCATCGGCGAGGCGCTGAACCTCTGCATCGAACATCGCGGGATCAACCGGAGCACTCCCACCACAGGCGGAGAGCCCGAAAACGCTGGCGGCCAGAAGCGCGCCCTTGAGTGTGTTGCGAACCGTCATAGTCACCCTTCGGGCGCCGTCGAGACACGCCCCTTGTCTTCCACAATCATTGCGGTCACCATGGCAGAGTTACCTTAATATGCTGATAAGTGAGGGCTTATGTTTCGATCGGTTCCAGTAATCTCTTCATTGGCGGTCGCCGCCATTCTCGGGGCTTGTTCGCAGGCGAGCCAGACCGGTCCTGACGCGAACGCCGCCCATTCTGAACCGCCGGCGGCGGTCGCAGAGCTCGCCAATGCGCCGGTCGAGATTAGCGCAGATATGCCCACGGCAGGCACCAACCTGATCGATCTCTACAAATATTTTCATGCCCATCCCGAGCTCTCGTTCAAGGAAATCAAATCGTCCACGATCATGGCAAACGAGCTGACCAGCCTCGGCTTCGAGGTCACGACCGGCCTCGGCGATGAATGGACCAAAGCCAAGTCCCTGCGCGACAATGGCATCGTCCGGGACGGCGTTGGCGGCTATGGCGTGGTCGGCGTGTTCCGCAATGGCGATGGCCCAACCGTGCTCATTCGCGCGGATATGGACGCGCTGCCAGTGGCGGAACGCACCGGCGTGCCGCATGCCTCGCAAATCGTCGACGAGACCTGGACCGGCGTCACCAATGGCGTCATGCATGCCTGCGGTCACGACATTCACATGACCAGCTGGGTCGGCGCGGCGCGTAATCTGATCGCCGCGAAAGACGATTGGTCCGGCACCTTGATCATGATCGCGCAGCCGGCCGAGGAACTCGGCAACGGTGCCCAGGCCATGATCGCTGACGGCCTGTTCGAGCGGTTTCCGCAACCGGACTACAATCTGGCGCTGCACGTCTCCGCCAGCGTCCCGAGTGGCAAGGTCGCCTACTCTTCCGGCTTTGCGCTGGCCAATGTCGATAGCGTCGATATCACCGTCAAAGGCATTGGCGGACACGGCGCCTATCCGCACACGACCAAGGACCCGGTCATCGTCGGCGCCTCCATCGTCACCGCCATCCAGACGCTGGTCTCGCGCAATGTGAACCCGCAAACGCCTGCCGTCGTCACGGTCGGATCGTTCCAGGCCGGGGCCAAGCACAATATCATTTCCGATGAGGCAAAACTGCTGCTCACTGTGCGCTCTTATGATGACGAGACACGCGCCATGTTGCTCGAAGGGATTGAGCGGATCGCCAAGGCCCAGGCCCTCGCCTTCGGCGCGCCGGAGCCTGAGATCTTCATCGAACCCGACTACACCCCATCGACCTATAATGAGCCTGCATTGGCCGCCAAAGCAGCTGAGGCCATTGCGGGCGCTATTGGCGAAGAGAATATCAGCCAGGTGGCCCCGGTCATGGGCGGCGAGGATTTCAGCCAATATGGCCGCACTGACGCCAAGATCCCGAGCCTGATCTTCTGGGTCGGGGCGGTTGAACCCGGGACCTGGCAAGCCGCGCAAGACAGCGCGCTCGGCCTGCCCTCGCTGCACTCGCCTTTCTTCTCGCCGGACTATGAGCCGACGATTGAAACCGGTGTGAAAAGCATGACGGCGACAGCGTTGGCGCTCTTCCAGGACGGGTGAGGCGGATGCACCTGATCTTTGTCTATGGCCCGCCAGCGGCTGGGAAATACACCGTTTCAAGGCGCGTCTCCGAGCTGACAGGACTGCCGCTGTTTCACAATCATCTGGTCGTCGACGCGGTCGCTGCGGTGTTCCCGTTTGGCACTGAGAATTTCATGCGCCTGCGCGAGCAGTTCTGGATGGATGCCTTCAAAGCGGCAGCCGAAGAAGGACGCTCGCTGATCTTCACCTTTCAGCCCGAGAATTCGGTCGATCCGACCTTCCCCGGTCGCGTCCGTGAGCTGGTCGAAGTGGCCGGTGGCCGGGTCACATTCGTGCATCTTCACCTGTCGCGCGACGGGCAGCTGGAGCGGATCGCCAATGAAGATCGCGCCAAGTTCGGCAAGCTGAGAGACATAGAGATCCTGAAAGCCAACCTCGATCAGTTCGAAGCCAGCACAAAGGCGATGCCGCCAGCGGATCTCACCATCGAAACCGAGCAAATGAGCGCCTATGAGGCCGCCGAGCTGATCGTAAACATCGTCGGCGCGTCCTGACGGGCTGTCGCCACGAGACCCCTAGCATCCGGCTTTCCGGCCACTAGGTTGAGTGAGGCAATGAGATCAGGGAGCCCCTCATGGACGTCAGCACCGCCGTCAAACAACGCATATCAACACGCGGGTTTCTCGACACCCCGCTGCCAAAAGCCGAGGTCGAGCAATGGCTGAAAGACGCGCAGCGCTCGCCGTCCGGCGGCAATCTGCAACCCTGGCGCGTGATTGCCGTCACCGGCGAAGAGCGCAACAAGGTCGTGCAGCTTGCGGCGGCGAAGCTGACCGGAAATCCACGCGGTGAGCCGACCGATCGCCCGATCTATCCGGACCATATCACCGAGGCTCAGAACGCCCGCCGGTTCCGGGTCGGCGAGATGATGTACGAAAAGATTGGTATCCCGCGCGATGACAAGGCCGGGCGCCTGACCTGGTTCATGCGGAACTATAATTTCTTCAACGCACCGGTCGCCCTGTTCTTCGTCCTCGACGAACGCGTCGGACATGGCCAGTGGGGTCATACCGGCATGCTGATGCAGACCCTCGCATTGCTCGCCGAGGAACGCGGCTGGGGCACCTGCATGCAGGAATGCTGGGGCATCCTGCGCCCGAGCCTGAAGGACCATTTTGGCCTGGATGAGAATGAAATGGTCTGGTGCGGAATGGCGGTCGGCATCCCGGACAAGGATGATCCTGTGAACCAGCTCTATACAGAGCGGGCGGAGCTGGAAGAGTTTGCAGAGTTGAGGGGGTTTTAAACCAATAAGCCCGCCGATTCCTGCGAAGGCAGGTATCCACAGCCAAACAAACCCTGCAATACGGATGGCAAGAAGCCGACCATGGACACCTGCCTCCGCAGGTGTCGTCGGAGACGGAGGATCGCCCCGTTCCGTCCCTATTCACGCCATACTGCCGCGACATGCTCGGCAAATGCCCCAGACCCGTCGCACCACGCTGGCCAGCCTGTTCGCGTTTCCGCTTTTGCCGAGTATCGCATCGCGGCACGAATCCAGGGCGTCAAATCTGATCCTGCGTGCGCGAACACAAATCGGCGTCACCACGCTTTACGATCCAGCCTATGTCGCCCTTGAATATCCCGGCGGCGACGTCCCGGAAGATCGCGGCGTCTGTATCGACGTCATTATCCGCGCCTATCGCGACGCCTTCCAATTCGACTTCCAGCAGCATGTGCATCAGGACATGGCCGCCAATTTCGGCGCTTACCCCGCTCGCTGGGGTCTGACCCGGACCGATCGCAATATCGATCATCGCCGCGTCCCGAATGTTGAAACCTGGCTTCGGCGCCATGGCCATGAATTGCCCGCCTCAGACTGGCAGCCGGGCGATCTGATGACCTGCCGGGTCGGCGGCACGCTGCCGCATATCGGCATTCTCTCCAGCCGCAAGGATACGCGCGGGCGTTGGAAGGCCATTCACAATATCGGCCTCGGGACATTTGAAGACAGCCGCATCTGGGCCTATGGCGACAAGCGCCGGTTCCGGTTCCTGCCTAGCTGAGCATCATCCGCAGCCGCAACAAGTGCTCGTCCCAGCCTTTGTCATGTCCGACGAGTTCCCCGAATGTGGTAATGCCGTCATGCGTCATGGTCAGCTGCGTTCCACCGTCAACGGCCATCAGCTCCCAGGTGACGGTGGTGATCACCCCTTCCAGCCATTGATGGGTAAATGTGTGAACCAGCTTGTTGGGCGGGTCGGCCTCAATGACGTCCCCCCACATCAGCTTGCGATCCTCCTTGTCGTCATGAAAGCTGTAATATTGAAAGGACGCTTTCTCATCGAGGTCGCGATCGGTTTCGTGAAACCACTGCGCCAGCTTCTCCTTCTTGGTGATATAGCGCCAGACCTTCTCTGGATCTGCTTTCAGGTAAATTGTTTTCACCATCACCGGTTTAGTCATCATCAGCCTCCACTGCTTGTTTTAGATCTGCGAGTTTCTCGTCCCAGAACTGGCTGAAGAAGTTCACCCAGTCGGCCACCGTCTTGAGGGTTTCAGGCTGCAAACGGTGCAACCTTTCCCGCCCGCTCGTGCGGACCCGGATCAGGCCGCCCTGCTCGAGGATTTTCAGATGTTTCGTGACCGCTGGCCGGGTCATTTCATAGTGCGCCGAAATCTCGTTCAACGAGCGCTCGCCCCCCGCCAGCATAGTCATGATACTGCGCCGCGTCGGGTCCGAGATGGCACGGAAGATCAATTGGTCCTGCATAATATGAAACCTTTCAGTTTCCCTTTATAGGAAACCATTTAGTTTCATGTCAAGCCCTCATTCCGAGGCTGGCGCTTTGGACAAACCGCGCTAAACAGAAGCCATGAAAATCGCGACCTGGAACGTTAATTCCATCAAAGCCCGCCTGCCCACGGTGATCGAGGTGCTGAAAGCCATCGATTGCGACGTCATCTGCCTGCAGGAAATCAAATGCGAGACAGACGCGTTCCCCTACCTGGAGATCGAAGAGCTCGGCTATAATGTCGAGGCGCACGGCCAGAAAAGCTATAATGGCGTTGCCATGCTCTCACGCTTCCCGCTTGAGGATGTTGTCCGCGGCCTGCCGGGTAATGAAGACGATGAGCAGGCCCGCTATATCGAAGCTCTGGTTCTGGCCGATCACCCGGTGCGCGTCGGGGGACTGTACTTGCCCAACGGCAACCCGGCGCCGGGGCCGAAATATGACTATAAGCTCGACTGGATGGGCAAACTCAAAAACCATGCCGCCGACCTGATGCGCGGCGAAGACCCCTTCGTCCTGTGCGGTGACTATAATATCATTCCGCGCGCGGAGGATTGCTGGGAGGAGACCATCTGGGCCGATGATGCGCTGGCGCTTCCGCAAAGCCGTGCCGCCTTTCGGCGCCTCAAACATCTCGGCCTGACGGAAGCCTTCGAAGCCACCGACAATCGCGGCCACGAATACACGTTCTGGGACTATCAGGGCGGTGCCTGGCAAAAGGACCACGGCATTCGCATCGACCACCATCTGCTCAGTCCGCAGGCCGCGGATCGGTTGGAGAGTGTGGAGATCTATCGCAAGGCGCGCGGCCTCGAGAAGCCGTCAGATCATGTGCCGGTGATTGTCACGCTTAAAGACTAGAGCCCTAGTTCCGCACACATTTCTGATTGTAAGCCGCAACCTCATCATTCAACGAGACCACCAGCGCCTGTAGCGCCACCTCCTGGTTAAGCAGATCTGCCTTCAGCGCTTCATAGGTCATCTTGTTCTCGTCTGCGAGTGTGGCCTCTTCGCTGCCAAAATTGCGCATGGTTTCAGCATTTTCCCAGGCATCCCCGGCGGCTTCGACCTCTTCAACCATGACCTGCCGGGCATCGGCCATTTCCTGCGCCGCCATTTGCTGTTCCTGCAGCTGAGCCGCTTGTTGTGAACACGACTGCGCCTGCGCGATCGGCGCGGCGAGGATCAGAATGGCGCTCAAGGCACCGAGAGAGGAAATCATTGGTTTCATGCAAGTTTCTCTACGCAGGGAGACCTGAAGCTTTTCTGAACATAGACGCCCCGATCTGGTCGAAAGTGTGACCGGACTGCACGCGGATTAGTCTTCGCGGCGCTCCCGATGGAGCGCTTCCGGGTCGGCAAAACTGTCAATCAGATTGAAGATGGCGGCAAAATCATCAAGCAATTCGCGCACGCGCTCGGGATTGTCCAATGGCGTAAACAGGCTGCCCGGCTCGAACAGGTCACCGCCTTCCAGCGCGATCAGCAATTCGCCATTCTGAAAAGCGCAGCGCAGTTTGCCGCCATGAAATACTTTCTCCAGATCGATCAGGCGCTGCATCAGGTCCGGCGTCAACAGGAAACGTGCTTCGACCTGATCGGTCGAATAGACCTGGAACGCTTTCTCGAACACATTCGATTCCAGCTTCACCTGGTCCAGGCCACGACCTCCGCCAAAGATGTTGAACAGGCCTGCATCGCGCAAGACCAGCGTGCGGCCATGGAAAGCCTTGTGAAACTCAAATCGGAGGCACTGCCCCTTGAATACCGTGACCCAACGTGTGCGGGTGCGTCCACGCGAGTCTGTGGTGCGGCGGCGTTCTTCCAGGTGTGCCTCGAAGAATTCGAAATCGACGCCATTGCGAACACCTTCCAGCCGATCTTCATAATCCGCGCGGTCCCAACGCGAGAGCAGTCCAGCCTCATGCAGATCCATGACACTGTTTTGCGGGCCAGGGTCTGGCGTGAAGGACATATTGAACCGCGCCGCGACCGGATTGACGATCAGGGACTTGGCACGTTTGCCGATCTGGTTGAGCGGTCCGCGCCCTGCCCCATGAACGGCAAATCCGATGACGCCCGCCACCACGGCGAGCTGTGGGACGCGAAACACGAAAAAGCCGATCAAGGCCCCCAACAGGCCAACGCCGATGCCGACCCAGGTCCAGCGCAGCGAGGATTTCGCCGCCGCCTGCCGCTCCACCTCCTGCGCCTGAAGGGCGGGTTTCAGGTCGTCCTGATAGATCCGCGGGAAATCCGCGAAATCCTTCGGCAGCCCGCGCATGGACTGCAGGATGAGCGGGTCGATGTCAGTCTCGTCCCAAGGGCCGTCAGATGTCGGCGTAGACATGGCGTTCTCCGGCAAACCCTTCATGGGTTACCGCGCCAAGATGGGCCGGACCGACCAGTTTCGCAAACTTTGCCAGTGTGCCATTGCCGTATTTTGTTTCCCGCGGCGCCCATTTGCGCTTGCGATCTTCCAGTTCAGCCGGGGTCAGGCGGACATCAATCGTGCCCTTCTCTGCATCGATGATGATGACGTCACCATCTTCGAGAAGACCAATCGGTCCCCCCTCTTGAGCTTCGGGACCGACATGGCCAATACAGAAACCGCGCGTCGCGCCGGAGAAGCGCCCATCGGTGATCAGCGCGACCTTGTCGCCCATGCCCTGGCCGTAAATTGCCGCTGTGGTGGACAGCATTTCGCGCATGCCCGGACCGCCTTTCGGGCCCTCATAGCGAATGACCAGGACGTCGCCTGCCTCATACTCACGGTTCGACACGGCTTCGAAACAGGCTTCCTCGCCATCGAACACACGGGCCTTGCCGGTGAATTGCAGCTTTTCAAGCCCGGCCACTTTCACGATCGCCCCATCCGGAGCCAGCGAGCCCCAGAGCCCGACCACGCCGCCATTCTCGGTGATTGGCTTGCCCGCGGGATAGATGACCTTCTGGGTCTCATCGAAGCTCATGCCTTCCAGATAATCGCCCCAGCTCTTGCCGGTCACGGTCAGGCAATCCGGATTGACGATCTTCTCGTCCATCAGCGTCCGCATCAGCATCGGCACGCCGCCGGCTTCGCCGAAATCCTTGGCGACATAGTTCCCGCCTGGCTTCAGGTCGGCGATGTAAGGCGTACGCTCAAACACTTCGGCGACATGGCGAAGCGTGAACTCGACCCCGCATTCATGCGCCATGGCGGGCAGGTGCAGTGCCGCATTGGTTGATCCGCCGGTTGCAGCGACGACGATGGCCGCATTCTCGAAGGCTTCTCGCGTGCAAATCTCACGCGGGCGGAGATTCCTGGCAACCAGGTCCATGACGACTTTACCGGACTCGCGCGCATACCCGTCCCGGTCGGTCCAGGGTGCTGGCATGGCCGATGAGAGCGGCAGCGCCAGGCCAATCGCTTCGCTGACGCAGGCCATGGTGTTGGCGGTGAACTGACCGCCGCAAGCGCCATCGCCTGGGCAAGCCACTTTCTCCAACGCGCGCAGCTTGTCGCTGTCCATGTCGTTTGATCCCGCAGCATGCGCGCCAACCGCTTCGAACACATCAAGCACGGTCACATCGCGGCCCTCAAAACTGCCTGGCATGATCGAGCCGCCATAGAGGAAGACAGACGGGACGTTCAGGCGCAGCATGGCCATCATCATGCCCGGGAGAGACTTGTCGCATCCCGCCACACCGACCAGCGCATCATAGGAGTGTCCGCGCATGGTCAGCTCGACCGTGTCGGCAATCCAGTCGCGGCTGACCAGGGATGAGCGCATGCCTTCATGGCCCATGGCGATCCCGTCGGTGACCGTAATCGTGCAGAACTCGCGCGGCGTTCCATCGGCTTCCTTGACGCCTTCGGACACCGCATGCGCCTGGCGCATCAAGGCCGTGTTACACGGCGCGGCTTCATTCCAGCAGCTGGCTACGCCGACGAACGGCTTCTGGATATCCTTGGTCGAGAGCCCCATCGCGTAATAATAGCTACGATGCGGCGCGCGGGCCGGGCCTTCGGTCACATGACGGGAAGGCAGTTTGGATTTGTCCCAGGTCTTGCTCATGTCGATATTCCTTTACTGCGCGGAGCCTTAGCCGCTCCGCACATATCTGTCACCGTGGAAAAGGGGCTATTCTTGCTCGAAAATGGCGGTTTCCATGCCATCCGGGTCGATCATGCCGCGATACATGCCTTTTGAGTTGAAAACATACTCATATTGGCCATCCCCGCCGATCACGACCACGCCGCCATCCCCGCCCAGATCAGCGACCTGATCGAGCGCGCTCTGAGCCGCGTCGCCAATACTTTCACCCGCCAGCTCCACGCGGGCGCAGATCGTCTTGGCGACGGCGACGCGGATAAAATATTCGCCGTGCCCGGTCGCGGAGACCGCGCAGACACCATTCTCCGCATAGGTCGCGGCGCCGATGAGCGGAGAATCCCCGATCCGTCCGGCGGCCTTGGCCGTCATGCCGCCTGTGGTCGTGGCGGCGGCCAGATTGCCATCCTGGTCGATTGCGACCGCGCCGACTGTGCCGTGCCGATCCGCATCCGTGCGGGCCATCTCACGCAGCACGCGTTCTAGCGACTGGCGGCGCGCCTCGGTGTCGAAATAGCTATTGTCGACCATTTCCAGGCCAACGGATTCAGCAAACGTGTCGGCGCCCGCTCCGGCAAACATGACGTGTTCGGATTGGTCCATCACCGCACGCGCGGCCAGGATCGGGTTCTTCACGCGTTTCACGCCTGCGACAGCGCCTGCGTCCCGGCCCACGCCGCTCATGATCGAAGCATCGAGCTCATGTTCGGCGGCGGCGGTAAACACCGCGCCGTGTCCGGCATTGAACAGCGGATCGTCTTCCATTGGGATCACTGCTGCCTGGATCGCATCCAGCGATGAGCCGCCTTCGCGCAGCACGGCCGCGCCCGCCTCAAGCGCGGTTTCCAGTGCCGCCGTGTAGGCCGCCTCGCGCTCGGGTGTGAGGTTCTCTCGCAGGATCACGCCTGCCCCGCCATGAATCACCAGGCGCCATTCGGGACGGTCTGTTTCAACGCTCATATCCGCCTCCTCCGCTGGTTCGGCCTGCGATGTCGTGCACCCGGCTATAGCGATAACCAGGGCAGCGAGTGAGCGTTTGAGCATGGCGGTCTCCTTGAACGGTGATTCACAAGGCGGCGAGTTGCTCCCGCGCCGCACTCAGCTTGTCGCGCGTCCCTTGCAATTCGGCAAGCCGCTCACGCTGTTCGGCGACCACTTCAGCCGGTGCCTTGGCGACAAACGCTTCGTTCCCGAGGCGTTTTTCGAGGCCGGTAATCTCACCGCCCAGTTTGCCAAGCTGCTTGTCGAGCCGAGCAACCTCTTCGCTGGCATCGATCAGGTCGGCGATTTCGAGCCCGACGGTGGCCTCGTCGACGACGGTTTTGACCGAACCGGGCGCGGCAGCATCGGCGATCTCGAGCTTCTCGAGGCGGGCCAGGCGTTTGATGACATCGCCATGCGCGGCGAGGCGTTTGGCGGTTGTCTGATTGGCGCCGACCAGGCTGGCCGGCACTTTCGCGCCCGCGGGGACGTTGACGTCAGCCCGAACGGACCGGACCTGCGAAATCGTCTTCAGCACCCAGTCGAGTTCGTCCGCCGCCTCTGCATTGGTGTAGCTATTGGCGAGGCCTGGCCAGGATTGCTGCATGAGGAATTCGGAGCGCTCCGCCGTCTGCTGCCACAGCGTTTCGGTGATGAAAGGCATGAACGGATGCAGCAGCGCGAAGATTTGTTCGAGCGTCCAGGACAGGACGGCGCGGGTTTCGTCCTTTTCGGCCCCCTCCTCGCCCTGCAGGATCGGTTTGGACAGTTCCAGGTACCAGTCGCAGAATACGTCCCAGACGAAGTGATAAGCGGCGTCTGCGGCGTCGTTGAAGCGATAATCCTCGATCGCTTCGGAGACTTCGGCGCAGCATTTGTACAGCTCACCAATGATCCACTGATTCAGCGCCAACCGTAATGTTTCCGGGTTTACCGAGCCGCCAAACGTGGCTTCGTACATTTGTGCGAACCTGGTCGCGCTCCATAATTTGGAACCGAAATTGCGGTAGCCTGCGACGCGATCAACCGACAGATTGATGTCGCGTCCCTTGGTCGCCATCGCCGCCAGCGTGAAGCGCAGCGCATCGGCGCCATAGGCTTCGAATCCTTGCGGATAGCGTTTGCGGGTCGCTTTCTCGACTTGCGGGGCCTTTTCCGGCTGTCTCAGACCAGTGGTGCGTTTCCGGACCAGTTCGTCAATTTCGATGCCATCAATCAGGTCGACCGGGTCGACGACATTGCCCTCGGACTTGGACATTTTCTTGCCGTTCTCATCCCGAACGATGGCGTGGATATAGACGTCCTTGAACGGCACTTCGCCGTCCATAAATTTGATGCCCAGCATCATCATCCGCGCGACCCAGAAGAAGATGATGTCGAACGCGGTGACGAGCGTTGCGCCCGGATAGAAGGCGTCGAGGCCATCGGTCTTCTCCGGCCAGCCCTGCGTTGAAAACGGCCAGAGGCCCGAGCTGAACCAGGTGTCGAGGACGTCTTCGTCTTGCCACAACTCCACACGTTCGTATCGAACAGGTCCCTTCTCAGGGTCGGACCGTTCGTGCATTGGGAGCTCGATGCCGCGAACGATTGAAACGCTACAACCATAGAGCTCTTCAGCTTTTGCCTTCGCGAGGTCAGGGGTTTCCGCCACGAATTCAGTAAAATGCTCTGCTCCAACGGTTCCATCTTCATTGAGGGGCGGCCCATACCAAACCGGAATCCGGTGCCCCCACCAGAGCTGGCGGGAGATGCACCAGGGCTCGATATTCTCCATCCAATTATAGTACGTCCGGTCCCAATTCTCCGGTACGAACTTGGTCTTGCCAGCGCGTACGGCTTCGATGGCAGGTTTGGCGAGCTTCTCAGCATCGACGAACCATTGATCCGTCAACATCGGCTCAATGACGACGCCGGAGCGGTCACCGAAGGGCTGCATGATCTTCTTGTTCTCGACCAGTGGGACCAGCGGCGCTTCGGTCTCTTCATCCTTGTGTTTCGGATCGGCCACCATCACCGCATTGCCTTCAGCCGAGATGTCCGCGACCACCGCCTTGCGGGCCTCGAACCGTTCCAGGCCGCGATACTGGTCCGGGACCAGGTTCATCGCCGCGATCTTGGCCTCGTCAAAGTCTTCCCTACCCTCAGCGATGCGCTGCGCCACCGCAGCCTCATCGGCATAGGCCTTGCCGTCTGCCCGCATGAAGCCCTTTTCGTCCATCAGCGCGTACATCGGAATGCCGCCGCGCTTGGCGACCTGATAGTCGTTGAAGTCGTGCGCGCCGGTAATCTTCACGGCACCGGAGCCAAAGTCCGGGTCCGGGTACTCATCCGTGATGATCGGGATCAGGCGGCGATGCTCCTTAGGGCCGACCGGGATCTCGCACAGTTTGCCAACGATTGGCGCATAGCGCTCATCGCTCGGATGCACGGCCACGGCGCCATCGCCCAGCATGGTTTCAGGCCGGGTCGTAGCGATGGAGATATAGTCGCGTGTCTCCTCCAGCGTGACGTTTCCGTCCTCGTCGCGCTCGACATAGGTGTAGGTTTCGCCGCCCGCCAGCGGGTATTTGAAGTGCCACATATGGCCGTCGACTTCCTTGTTCTCGACTTCGAGATTGGAAATCGCGGTCTGGAAATGCGGGTCCCAGTTCACCAGGCGCTTGGCGCGATAGATCAGGCCTTCATTATAGAGGTCGACGAACACCTTGTTCACCGCAATATTGAGGTCATCGTCGAGGGTGAATTTCGTATTGTCCCAATCACAGGACGCGCCGAGACGTTTGAGCTGGTTGAGGATCGTCCCGCCTGACTCTTCCTTCCACTCCCAGACTTTCTCGACAAAGGCGTCGCGGCCCAAACTGCGGCGGTCCTGGTTGCCAGAAGCTGCCAGCTGGCGCTCAACCACCATCTGAGTGGCGATACCGGCATGGTCCATGCCGGGTTGCCAGCGGACATTCTTGCCGCGCATCCGCTCAAACCGGCACAGGATGTCCTGGATCGTATTGTTGAGCGCGTGGCCCATATGCAGGCTGCCGGTCACGTTGGGCGGCGGGATCATGATCGCATAGGGCTCGGCGGCGGTGTCCATGCTGGGCCGGAAACAGCCTGCCTCTTCCCAGCGCTGATAGATGCGCTGCTCGTGAGCCTTGGGGTCAAAACGCTGGTCGATCATTTTGTGCGGTCCGGTCGGTCAGATAAAAGAAAAGGCGCGCCGTGTCTGGCGCGCCCGTCTCTTTAGCAGAGGATTTGTGTGGGTCTAGCCAGCCATGCGCGCAATGCGCTGCACTTCGGCTTCCACGTGTTTCTCAACGATGCCTGGTAGGTTCTCGTCCAGCCACTCTTTCAGCATAGGACGCATCATCTCGCGCACCAGGCCTTCAATCGTGGTGGCACCGCCAGCGTCTTCGCCAAACTCGACATTCTCAAGCAGTTTACCGAGGGCGCCAGCAGCTGCAGTCACAGTCGCTGTATCAGTCAGCGGGGCGGGTTTTGCAGACATCGGGGTCTCCTCTTCAAGGGCAGCAGGTTCCGGAAGCGGCTCTGGCTCAGGCTCAGGCTCTGGCAGGGGCGCCGCTTCCATGACTAGGGTTTCTTCTTCGACAGGCTCGAAGCTGTCCTCGGCTTCGGCAAAATCCTCGACGCCTTCGAAATCGTCCGCAGCAAAGGTGTCGAAACTGTCTTCTTCAAACTCGAACGGTTCGTCTTCGACGGCTGGTTCAGCCGGGGCGTCCAGCTCCAGCTCGTCGGTCACGTCTTCCATGGACTGGCTGATCGCCGCGAGCACATCCTCTTCCGACTCGATGATGGAGTCGTCGCTGGAGCTTTCCGGGACCTCGATCTCGTCGAACACGTCGAGTTCGTCTTCGGTGATCGTCTCCGCTGCGTCTTGCGCCGGGGCATCATCGTCTGCGATGATTTTTCGGATGGAAGAGAGGATCTCCTCCATGGTCGGTTCTTTTTGCGCTTGCTCCGCCATAGCCGTTCCCATTGATTCGTTTTCTATTAACCGGCTACCGCAGCTCGGTTAACAAGCGATTACGACTCAAAGTTAACATAAGCCGCGAGTCGGTGCGAACCCTTGCTTTACAGCGCCAGCTTGCCCATTGCCCGCAGCAGCTGATGCGACGCGACATAGGCGTCTCGCCGGGCATTGATCAGACCGAGACGGGCTTCCAGCAATTGCTGTTCCTGGTCGAGAACGTCCAGTGTGGTCCGGGTGCCGACGCTCAGCTCTTCCTGTGCGCCCTCATAGGCGATCTCGGCCGCTTCGACCTGACGTTCGGACGCTATGATGGCCTGCTCTGCGGCGATATTGGAGTACCAGGCCTGCGCGACACTGGCGGTGATCTGGCGTTCCGCGTTCACGGTCTGCAGACGCGCCTGATCGCGCTCTAGGCGCGCGGCACGGATGCGGCTGCGCAGCACGCCGCCCTGGAACAGTGGGACGCTGCCTTGCGCGAGAAGGCGCAGCTGCGTGTCGCGATAATTGTCCGGCGGCAAGGTAATGATGCCCATTGTCGGGGAGATCGCCGTGGCTTCCTGGTCAATCGTTTCCTGCACACTCGCCGATCCAACAATGGACAGGCTCGGACGCGTGGCGCCTTGCGCGGATTTCACCCCTTGTTCGGCGACACGCTCTGCATCGCGAAGGGCTTTCAGGTCCGGATTGTCTGCCAGCGCCGCCTGCAGCGAGGTTGCAAAGTTCTCTGGCAAGGTCGGCGCGTTCGGCACGGGCGTCAGATCCCCGGCAGGCTGTCCGACAAACAGTTCATAGATCGACAAGGAGGCTTCGAGCTGGGCCTCGGCCCCGGCGAGCGAAGCCCGGGCGCCCTGCAGGCGGGCTTCGGCCTGCTTGACGTCTGTGCGCGTGGCAAAACCGACCTCGAAACGGTCTGTGGCGGCGCGAAGCTGCTCTTCCAGCAAGGCCACACTGTTCGCCCGGATGCGGATGGCTTCGCGGTCTCGGATCACATCGACATAGGCCGTCACGACGTTCAGGATCAGATCCTGAGCAACGCCGTCAAACTGCGCGTTCGCGGCGGAAATGCCCGCTTTGGCCTGGGCAATCCCGGCATTGATCTGACCGCCTGTATAGACGGGCAAGGTCGCCCGCAGCTGCGCCGAGGCGAGCGTGTTCTCGCCGGTATTGAAGGCGATCGGTTGATTGCTATCGAGCGATTCAAATGTCGCTGAGCCAGAAAGTTCCACCGTTGGTGCACGGGCACCGCGGGCCTGATTGAGCTGTTCGCGGGCCACACCAACATCCGCCCGCTGCGCCGCCAGCGCCGGATTGGTCTGAAACGCCTGATCGAGCGCTTCTTGCAAGGTTTCCGTCTGTCCCGGCATGGCGAGGAGCAATGCCGAGAGTGAAATCAGGGCGGATTTGCGAAACATGGGAGGCCTCGTTGCTATGTCTTTGCGGGTATATTTAGCGTTCCATACCAAAAAGTGAACACTGTTCACCATTTTGTCGCTGCCATCAGACTTTGCCGGTGAACACGGCCATCAATATGCACAGCCGGGTTGAGAACTGGCTCGGTGTCTGACCTCGTGTCCAGAGGTGGCGCAGCCGAAAATGCGCGACAGCCGGGCGCAATGGCGTAGGAATAGACTGGCGCGGCGAAAGATCGGGAACCGCCTCGCCCCGTCGCAACTGCGCCCAGTCCAGCGCGATCCGCTCGATGACTGCTTGCCCCTCGTGTTCCGGCGCGCAAACACCCGCTGCAGCAATGGCCAGAAGATCTTCCGGCTCCTGACGGCGATCATTGGCGAGAAACGCGGCTTCAAATCGTTCGATCATGCTTCGCAAGGCCGCGATTTTCAGATGCTCCGCAGTCGTCTCGGCTTGCAGCGCCAGCACAACGTCATGCTGGCGAACGTCGCCGCGCGCCAGCTCGTCCAGGGCGTCTCGCCACCATTGGAAACGGATCTGTCCCATGGTCTGATCGGTCACAGCCACCCGCACTCTGGCGAGTTCATAATAGAACGCATACAGCACGATCAGCGATTGGCGCTGATCCGCGGACGCATAACGGCTCGAAAGCCACCGTTCCTCGTCGACGCGGCGGACGCGCGCATCCAGGCGAGTCAAAATATCTGACAAAGAATCACTGGCAGGACTGGTCATCGAACCCATATCTGTGGCAAGCGCTGAGCAGGAACAGCGAAATATTCTTCAAGGAGACCAATGACATGGCTTTTGACCTTCCCGAACTCCCCTATGGCCGCGACGGCCTGGCCCCGCATATTTCAGAAGAAACGCTGAATTTCCACCACGGCAAGCACCACAATGCCTATGTCGTGAACCTCAACAAGCTGATTGAGGGGACAGATCTGGCAGGCGCATCCCTGGAAGAGATCGTCAATGCCGCGGCTGGTGACGCCTCAAAGGCCGGCCTGTTCAACAATGCCGCTCAGGTCTGGAACCATACGTTCTACTGGCATTCGATGAAGCCCGGCGGCGGCGGCGCGCCCCACGGCAAGATCGCCGAACTGATCGAGCGCGATTTCGGGTCCTATGATGAGTTTGCGACACAGTTCAAAGCGGCTGGTGGCGGCCAGTTCGGATCTGGCTGGGCCTGGCTTGTCCTGAAAGATGGCAAGCTTGCCATCACCAAGACCCCGAATGCGGAAACCCCGCTGACCGACGCTGGCGTCACCCCACTCCTGACCATGGATGTCTGGGAGCACGCTTATTATCTCGATTATCAGAATTCTCGCCCGAACTATATGGCGAGCTTCCTCGACAATCTGGTCAATTGGGACTTCGCCAACCAGAACCTGGCGGATGCCGGTTAAGCTGCGTCTCTACCGTGTTGCCAAGGCAAGTTGGCATCCAAGGCGGCTGGCTGATTAATCTCTCAACCGTCATAGGTCCTGACTATCGTCAGGAATGCGGACATTGAAGGCGCGGCGTAGAAGCCACACTCAATCACAGACTGAAAAGCCCACCTATGCCGGTGGGCTTTTTTGCACTATGTGCACCGCAACATGTTTGCCGGCGCAGTGATTCGAAGTCGGCCCCGCTGTTCAATCCGGAACAGCTTGATGTGACCGACCTTTCAATCCACAGCTGGACAACACTTTGACTGATACCCCACAGATTACTTTCGCCGAGCTCAATCTCGATCCTCGTATCCAGACCGCCATTGACGCGGCCGGGTATGACCACCCGACCCCAATCCAGGAACAAGCCATTCCTGTGATCAAGAAAGGGGGCGACGTCACCGGCATCGCCCAGACCGGGACGGGCAAGACTGCCGCCTTCACCCTGCCCATGATGCACCGCCTGACCAAGGGCCGGGCCCGGGCCCGGATGCCGCGCAGCCTGATCCTCTGCCCAACCCGCGAACTCGCCGCGCAGGTGGCTGAGAATTTCGAGACCTATGGCAAGGATCTGAAGCTCAACATGGCGCTGCTGATTGGCGGCGTGAGCTTCAAGGAACAGGAACAGAAACTGATGCGCGGCGTCGATGTCCTGATCGCGACGCCGGGTCGCCTGATCGACCAGTTCGAGCGCGGCAAGATCCTGCTCACCGGCGTCGAAGTCTTCACCATCGACGAAGCTGACCGCATGCTCGACATGGGCTTCATTCCGGACATTGAGAAGATCTGCAAGTTGCTGCCCCCGCGCCGCCAGACCCTGCTCTTCTCGGCGACCATGCCGAAAGAGATCGCGCGGCTCGCCAAGACCTTCCAGAAAGATCCGATCCGGATCGAAGTGGCCCGCCAGTCCAAGACTGCGGAAACCATTACCCAGCATGTGATCAAGCTCCCTCGCGGCGACGACAAAGCCAAGCGCACCGCCCTGCGCCGGATCATTGAGAGCCGCGACGTGAAGAATGGCATTGTCTTCTGCAATCGCAAACGCGAAGTCGATATTGTCGCCAAATCCCTGCAAAAGCATGGGTTCAGCGCCGCGCCCATTCATGGCGACCTGCCGCAGAGTGCGCGGATGGATACGCTGAACAAGTTCCGGGACGGCGAGCTGCAATTGCTGGTCGCCTCCGATGTGGCGGCTCGTGGTCTCGACATTCCGGATGTTGGCCATGTCTTCAACTTTGCGCCACCGCCCAAGGATGAGGACTATGTCCACCGCATCGGCCGCACCGGCCGGGCCGGGCGCGAAGGCGAGAGCTTCACCATTGTCGGTCCGATGGATGAGAAGTCCTGGCGCGGCGTGATGATGCTGATCAAGACGGACGTTCTGGACTATATGCCGGACGGTCTGGTCGAGGAGCTCGAGGACCTGCCCAGCGACTCTGATGGTCGCCGTGGGCGGGGCAGAGGTGAACGCGGAGGACGCGGCGAAGGCCGGGGACGTGGCCGCGGACGCCGAGATCGCAGCGAACGCTCTGAACGCAGCGAGGCGCCTGTGCGCGAAGACCGCCAGGACGCAGCGCCCAGCGACGAAAAGACCGCCGCGAAAACGGACGAGAAACCTCGCAAGGATCGCCCCAAACGCGACTATAAGCGCAAGGATGACGACCTCATTCTCGATCCTGCGCCGGACGACGTGCGCGGCTTCGGCGATGATGTTCCGGCGTTCTTGAAATAGCAGTCAAAATTACGGTTGCCGAAATAGAGATTTTATCTAGTCTCGCCTTGTAATTGAGGGGGACGTGTATTGCGCCGGATTGGCTTTGTCGTATTTCTTTTTCTGCTTGGCGGCGGTGTGGCGTCAGCAGAGCATCCGAAACCGCCTTTAGAGGCCTATGGTGCCTTACCCCAAATTTCAGACGCTGAACTTTCTCCAAATGGGACAAAAGTGGCGGCGATCGCTCATGGCGAGAACGACTCTCGCCTGATTGTCTTCGATCTTCTGGAGCAAAATGTCAGCAGCGTCTTCGGACTAGGAAAAATCAAAGCGCGTGGCGTCGGGTTTTACGACGATGACCATGTCATCTTACGCGCATCCGATACGGTGCGAACCCGAGGCTTTCGCGGTGAATACGAGTTCAGCGCAGCGTTCTCGGTCAATCTGAAAACCGATGAGATAAAGCAGCTTCTCGTTCGAACGAAAGGCCTGTATCCGGCGCAAAGCGGCATGGGCCGCATCGTCGGCCGTGCGCATGGTGACGGTGAAGTTTTGATGCCGGCCCTTTTCGGTGATTACTATTCAGATCCGAGTCTGGATCTGTTTCGCGCCGACCTGGGTTCAGACAAAGGTAAACTGTTCAGACGGGGCACTTCTGATACCCGTGACTGGTTTGTCGGCGATCGAGGCAATGTGCTCGCACGGGTGGGATACAATAACGAGCACAATCTATTGAGCGTGGAGCGCCCAAACGGTGACGAGTGGGACGTTGTTTTCGCCGATTTTCGGGAAATTCCGTTCACCTTCGAGGGCGTTATGCCTGATGAATCGGGCTTGGTGTATTCGGTCTATCGAGATGCAGCAACCGCATCCGACGCTTTGATGAAACTAGGGTTCGATGGCGAGATCAGTGGTCCTGTCACACCTGCAAAAGATCGCGAGATCGAGGCCGTTCTGACCGACTCCAATCGTAAGATCGTAGGCGCGCAATATGCAGGCTTGACCCCGGACTACACGTTCTTGGACGAGGATATTGAGTCGAGTTACAACGCAATTTCGACCGTATTGCCGAATGCGACAATCTATGTCGATTCATGGTCTGATGATCGAAGTGTTGTCCTCTACAATATTTTTGATCTTAGCCTCGGCGAAGTCTGGCTGATCCACCGACAAGAGACGGACGATTATATGGTGGTCTTCAAGCAGCGCCCCAACATTCCAAACACCGCCCTCGGCGCGATGTTGGGACTGGAGTATCAGGCGCGCGACGGCATGACGATCCAGGCCATTCTCACGGTACCGCCGAGCCATGACGTTCAAAATGACGGCCCCCTGCCGACATTGGTTCTGCCACATGGCGGCCCCGCCACTTATGACCGGTTCGATTTTGATTGGATGGCCCAGTATTTCGCCAATCGCGGATATGCTGTGCTGCAACCGAATTTCCGGGGCTCAAAAGGTTTTGGCAAGGCCTTCGAAGATGCCGGAGACGGCGAGTGGGGCGGCAAGATGCAAGACGACATTTCAGATGGCGTTGCCGCGCTGGCCAAGGCAAAAATGGTCGATCCCGAACGCGTTTGCATAGCCGGCGCGAGCTATGGCGGCTACGCGGCGCTGGCCGGTGCAACCTTCACACCCGACCTCTTCAAATGCGTCATTGCAATTGCACCTGTTTCCGATCTCAACAAAATGCTGCGCGAAGAAAGAAGAAACTATGGCCGCGATCATTGGGTCATCGCCTATTGGGAAGAGGTGATGGCCGACGGCGACGCGCGCCGGAAGAAATTGCGAGCAATCTCACCCGTCCGGTTTGCCGACAATGTTCGCGCGCCCGTTCTTCTCCTTCACGGCGATGACGACACAGTCGTGCCCTACAACCAAAGCATTGTGATGCGAAACGCCCTGCGCCGTGCGGACAAAAAGGTAGAACTCATCAAACTAAAAGGCGAAGACCATTGGCTCTCGGTCGCCGATACGCGCTTGCAAACCCTACGCGAAATGGATCGTTTCATCGCTGAGCACTTGCCTCTGGATTAAAAAAGCCGCCTCGATGGGAGCCGGCTTTCAGAGGGTCGAACCGGGGTGCCCTACTTCTTCATGCGGGCCGCAACCTGTTTGCGGAATTTCTCGCCATAAGGCGGGCGCATCATGGCGAGGATTTCATTGCCCGTCTGAGTGTAGATCGCCTTCTTGTGGCTGAACTCGAAGAACCCGTCGCGTCCATGATAGGCGCCCATGCCGGATGGGCCGACGCCGCCAAAGGGCAGGTCTTCCTGGGCCACATGGAAGATCACGTCATTGACGGTGACGCCGCCTGACGTGGTATTGTTCAGCACCATGTCGCGCTCATTCGCGTCGTCGCCGAAATAGTAAAGTCCCAATGGCCTTGGATTGTCATTGATGTAGGCGACGGCATCGCCGGTCTGCTTGTAGGATTTCAGCGGCAGGATCGGCCCGAAAATCTCATCCTGCATGACCTTCATGTCGTCGGTCGGATTGAGCACGATATGCGGCGCCATCTTGTGATGCGGCTGCTGGCTGAAATTCTCATTGCCTGGATTGATCTCCACCACTTCAGCGCCCTTTTCGCGGGCATCGTCGAGATAGGAATTCAGACGCTCATAGTGGCGCTGATTGACGATGGAAGTGTAGTCATCATTGTCCTTCATGCCGTCCGGGAACATCTTGGTGACCGCAGCCTGCGCGGCGCCGACAAAATCGCCGGTCTTGTCTTCCGGCACGAAAGCATAGTCCGGCGCCAGACAGATCTGTCCAGCATTCAGCGTCTTGCCAGCCATGATCCGGCTCGCAGCCTTGTCGAGATCGGCTGACTGGCCGAGGATCACCGGCGATTTGCCGCCCAGCTCCAGCGTCAGTGGCACGAGATTATCGGCAGCAGCGCGCATCACATGGTGCGCGATAGAGGTCGCCCCGGTGAAGATGATGTGATCGAAGGGAAGTTGCGTAAATGCGGCGCCGACATCCGGCCCCCCGGTCACCACGGCGACTTCTTCATCGGTATAATATTTGGCGAACAGCTCTGCCATCAGCTCGCTGGTCTTTTCGGTGAACTCGGAGGGCTTGATCATGGCCCGGTTCCCGGCGGCGAACACATTTGCCATCGGCGCAAAGGTCAGATTGACGGGAAAATTCCACGGACTGATGACGCCAATGACGCCTTTCGGCTGGTACTGAATCTGGGCTTTTGAGCCAAGCAAGCCGAGCGGGAACTCCACTTTCCGCTTTTCAGGTTTCATCCATTTGCGCAGATGCTTCTTGGAATGCTTAAGCGCGCCAATCGAGCCTGCAATGTCGGTCAGGTTTGACTGATCGATCGAACGGTGCCCGAAATCCTCAGCCATCGCCCTGGCGAGCGCATCGCCATGCGTGACCAGCAGATCAATGGACTTATCGATCCAGGCTTCGCGTTGTTCCGCCGATGGAATTCCATCGCGAATATGAGCTGCCTTTTGTTTGGCGAGAATGGCACCCATGCCATCCGCAGAAAGTCCATCCAATGCCATATCATCCTCCGAGGCTCTTTTTCGTTGACGTTAACGATAGCTCAGAACGCCGCGAAGACAAAACACTTCCAGCTGCCGTAGGGTCACGGTTTTCACCACGCACCAGCTGCATAGATTAGACGCCAAGACAGGGAGACCCCGATGACATTCAAGAAGATCACATATGAGATCAGCGACGATATCGCGACCATCGCCTTCAACGACCCGAAAACCATGAACGCGGCCGGAATGGATACGATTGAAGAGCTCGCATTGGCGCTGGAACGGGCTGGCGATGAAGCCCGGTGCACAATCCTGACCGGCAATGGACGCGGCTTCTGCTCTGGCGCGAACTTGTCAAACAAACCCGGTGAACAGCCGAAAGGCAAGCCGGATGCAGGCAAGGGGCTCGACACGCATTATAACCCGTTCATCAAGGCCATGCGGACCCATCCGCACCCGATCATTACGGCCGTAAACGGCGCTGCGGCGGGCGTCGGTTGCTCGATCGCGCTGATGGGGGATTTCATTATCTCAGCCGAAAGTGGCTATTTCCTGCAAGCGTTTCGGCGCATCGGCTTGGTGCCGGATGGCGGTTCGACCTTCCTGCTGCCGCGACTCGTCGGACGCGCGAAAGCGATGGAAATGACGCTCTTTGGTGACAAGGTCTTCGCAGATCAGGCGCTGGACTGGGGCATGATCAACAAGGTGGTTCCCGATGACCAGTTGATGGACGAGGCGCGGGTCTATGCTCGCCGCCTGGCCGATGGTCCAACCCAGGCGCTGGCTCTCATTCGGGACCTGGTCTGGCAAGCCGAAGACAATGACTTTGACAGTCAGCTACAGGCTGAGCGTTTTGCGCAGCGAACCGCGGGTCGACAGCCTGACTTCAAGGAAGGGGTCAAGGCGTTCCTGGAGAAACGCCCTGCAAATTTCAATAAGGCGTAGCCGAGACTCTAAAACGTCATCCGACGCGGCGATTTCACTTTCGCACGGCGCGCCTGAACCGCGACGTCGAGCGCCTTGCGAGCCCAGGTTGAAGCCTCATCCCGATCGTCCAGCGCGTTCACCGGCAGCGAGACATAGCTCATCGTGATGGTTTTTCCGGTGCTTGGATTGGTCCACTCAAAGGCTTCACCGCCTTCTTCGACCAGGTCGGCTTTCAAGGCGTCGTCTGATTTCACATAGATCCGGTCCTGATCGATCAGGGCGAACATGTCTTCCCCAGAGTAAACTCCGGCGCCGCCAAACATCTTGCGAATGCGAATGCGTCCGAGACCCGCGAACAGGTCTTCGACATAGGTATGAAATGGGTTGTCCTGTTTTGTCATCTACTTCCTCCGGCGACGTCCCTATTTTGGTTGCTCGGAACAGGTCGGTCGGAGCGGATTGGGACTTACGCGGGGGAACATGGATTTTTATTCCGAGTTTGCAACCCTGACAGCGCTGGCACGCACGCTAAAAAGTGCAATTTCCCGTTTTCGGGGTACAAAATACCCCTTTTGTGACACCGGTTTCACAAAAAGGCCGCCCGTTTTCGCGGGCGGCCTCCTCATGCTTGGTGTCTAGTCGTCGGACGACTCAGAGCCCTGATTGGACAACCGAACCAGGTTGCTGAGCAGTCCATCCAGGCCATGGCCGGGCGCAGACGTGCTGACATCCAACCGACCGACTTTCTCCGTCAGCTTCTCCAGAGTCTCCAGCTCTTTCATTCGGAGCAGCAAAGGATTGTTCTCCATCAGCCGGGCGGTGTTGAGCAGAGACCGCGTTGCTGCGGTTTCCTCGCGCCGGCGAATGAGGTTCGCCTGCGCTTGCTTCTCGGCTTCCACCACGCGGTTCAGGATTTCGCGCATCTCGCCTGGCAAGATGACATCCTTCAAACCGACAGAGGCGATCTCGACACCGAAACCGGCGAAAGCGCCCATGGACTGAACGGCTTTGGTGAGCTCGGTATCGATCTCACCACGCGCATTCAACAGCTCATCAAGCGTCCGGTTCGCAACCGCATCACGGATGGCGAACTGGATGTGCCGATAAATCTGCTCGTTCAGGTCCTTGGCCTCTCCGGCCTTGACCGGATCGTTGATCTGCCAGAACGCCGTCAACGTGACTCGGATGGACACGCGGTCCTGGGTCAGGATCTCCTGCGCCGTGACCTCGGTCGTCTGGCGCCGCAAGTCGAGCGTCACCAGAGTCACTTCGCGCACGGCAGACCAGTAGGCGTGAACACCTGGTTTCAGTCGCTCGCGCAGGTCGCCATCGACATAGACCAGACCTTCATAGCCGCTTGGCACGGTGATCCGCGTGATGAAGCGCGGCGACACAGTTGCCAGAGCGTTCAGCGCATTGCGACCCAGCTTCGGCGCATCGGAGACATCGAGCGCCTCGATGCCGATCTCGCGAAAGCCTTTCCACAAGGCGATGTCGCCATTCGGCTCAACGACATATTTCACTTTGCCGTCGAGGCGGACGATACCGACTTCGCTCTCGCTCGGGCGAACGACTTCAAGGTGCTCGGCAAGCAGTTCCGGCTTGCGCACCTGAAGCGCGCGTACCCAGTCTTCCTTGTCGAGCGGACGAGACACGTCGAACCTGCGTAGCTCCGTACGCGGACCAGCGACCGGAATCCGATGGCGGCCCGGCAGGAGGATACGCTCAACCTGTCCGTCCCGCAGCAAGACGCCACGTTCGGTGCTGTTGATCGTGATGGACCTGTAAAGCGGCCACATTGGATTATCCTCCAGTTGGAAGGTCATGGAAATGCATGACACTTGGATCCCCGACCCATTTCGGGGGACGCGGGCAATACCGGTCAATGATTGCAAATGCAAGAAAAAAAGAGATGACCGGACATTCCTCACCAAAAATCTGGCGGGCCGTCTGATCCCGCAGAGCGGGCGAAGAGCGGGTTGAAACGGTGCATTTGGCGCCGAAGCGCCGCCTGGTCCGATCCTCCGATGTCTCTCCGGCCACCCTGTTCGTCAGGGGCACTCGGCCGACTTTTGGTTGCCAGCTTTGCCGTCGCCCGAAGGCTTTGGCGCCGCTCGCGGAGGGATGCCCGGCATCCCCGGTTTTGGTGCCGCTTAATGCGGCGAGGAGTCTGTGGTGGGACTCGAACCCACTACCGTCTGAGTAAAAGTCAGATGCTCTACCAAATGAGCTACACAAGGTTCAAACTTGGCAAGTTCGTGGCTTTACAGGCCAGTTGTGGAGAAACATTCCCGACAGGCATACGATACCGCATTGCGGCCCGCACCGCCCGGGACCCTTACAGCCCGGTCGACGAAAAATGTTTCGCGCCGCGTAAACCCTAAAACGCGCTACCAGTCAATTGCGGCGTAGACGAGCTGCTGGAATTGTGGCCGGATCGGATAGCAGCCGCTCGGGATCATCTGTGTCGCCTGAATGGCGATCAGTTCTTCGACCGGATCGATCCAGAAGAAGGTGTTGGCGAGCCCGCCCCAGCTGAACGTACCCGGCGAACCAGGCGTCATGGTTTCGGCCACATCAACCACGGTCGAACCGCCGAGTCCAAAGCCGTTGCCTTCCATCCGCGCCTCGGAGAAAGTCTGGTCGCCCATTTCCTTGATCGTCTTGCCGCCCGGCAGATGGTTCATCCGCATAAACTCTACCGTTTTCGGGCTGAGCAGGCGCGCGCCTTCCAGGCTGCCGCCCTGTAGCAGCATCAGGCAGAAGCGGTGATAATCGCTGAGCGTCGAGACCAGCCCGCCACCCGCATTGAGCAGCGTGGGCTGGGTCTTGTAAGCCTTGCTGTCTGTGCCTGCCCCGTCGCTCATGGTCACCTTGCCGGTGAGCGGGTCCTTGGCGTAGCAGGCCATCAGACGGTTCAGCTTGCTTTCTGGCACAAAGAAATCGGTATCGACCATGCCAAGGGGTTCGAAAATGCGCTCGCGGAAGAAGACGTCGAGCGTCATACCGCTCGCCACCTCAACCACGCGGCCGAGAATGTCGGTCGAGTGGCCATAATTCCAGCGCTCGCCCGGCGAGAACACCAAGGGAAGCTTCGCCATCCGCGCGCACATGTCGCCGAGGGTTTCACGATCCCCACCAATCTTCTCACGGCGATACAGCGCATCAACTTCATGCTGCAACAGGAAGCCATAGGTGACACCGGTCGTATGCGTGAAGGCATCCCGCACTGTCATCGGACGATCAGGCTTGCGGGTCTTGTAGTCTTTCAGGTCGCCGCCATCCCAGACTTCTGTCTCGGCAAATTCGGGAATGTAGCGCGCAATTTCGTGGTCGAGCCGGATCAAGCCTTCATCGTGCAGCATCATCGCCGCAACAGATGTGATCGGCTTGGTCATCGAATAGATGCGGAAAATCGTATCCGGGCCGATCGGTGATCCGCCTTCGAGCTGCGTGTTTCCGATATAGGACTCATGCACGATCTGCCCGTTACGCGAAACCATGGTCGCCATGCAGGGCAGTTTGCCACTCTCGATATAGGCCTTGTCGAAATAGCCCGGGATGAAGGCGAGGCGCTCGCGGTTCAGTCCGACATCTTCGGGGGCAAATTCGTGTTCGGTGTCGGCCATCTAAATCTCTCCTCGTTTCGCGGCGCGGCTCAGTTCGCGCGCGATGATGATCTGCTGGATCTGGGTCGTTCCTTCATAGAGGCGGAAAATTCGCGCGTCGCGGAAAAAGCGCTCGACGCCATAATCGGAGACATAGCCGGCGCCCCCGAACACTTGTACGGCCCGGTCCGCGACGCGGCCCACCGCTTCTGAGGCGAACATCTTGCAGCAGGAGGCGAGCATGGTCACCGGTTCCCCGGCATCGCGTTTCCGCGCCGCGTCCAGGATCATGCAGCGCGCCGCATAGGCTTCGGCCTGACTGTCAGCAATCATCGCCTGGATCAGCTGATGCTGCATGATCGGCTTGCCGAATTGTACGCGCTCCATGGCATAATTGACCATTTCACTGATCAGGCGCTCCATCATGCCCGTACAAACGGACGAGATGTGCAGGCGCCCTTTGTCGAGCACGCTCATCGCCACTTTGAAGCCTTCACCTTCTCCGGCAATCATCAACTCAGACGGCACACGTGCATTGTCGAAATTGACATCGCAGATATGGGCGCCCTGCTGCCCCATTTTCTTTTCCGGTTTGCCCACGCTGAGCCCTGGTGTGTCGCGCGGAACGATGAAGGCAGAGACGCCCTTGCCGCCGGGCTCATCAGGATCGGTCCGCGCCATCACAGTGAACAGGTCGGCGACATTCGCATTGGTGATGTAGCGCTTGCCGCCATTCAGGATGTAGGCGTCGCCGTCCTTTGTCGCTTTCGTCCGCAACCCGGCTGCGTCTGATCCAGCTTCAGGTTCGGTCAGCGCGAAGCTGGTTACATAATCGCCGCTGGCAATCCCTGGCAGATATTTCTCTTTCTGCTCCTCGGTCCCGAACAGGACGAGCGCCTGCGAACCGATGCCGATATTCGTCCCTGCCGCAGATCGAAAGGCCGGCGACGTCCAGCCGAGCTCAAATCCAACCAGGCATTCGGTTTCCATGTCGAGCCCGAGGCCGCCATAGGATTCCGGCACAGCCAGTCCGAACAGGCCGAGTTCCTTCATTTCCTGCACCAATTCGTCCGGCACCAGGTCGTCTTCCGCAACCTGAGCTTCGGCGGGCACGCATCGTTCGCGGACAAATCGGCGAACCTGATCGATCAACGCGGCACGGATTTCGGGATCAAAAGCCATGATTGATATCCTCCTGCGCAGCACAATAGGCATACCTTGTCAGCAAGTCGAACCCTGACGCCGTGTCACGCTGGCGAAACTTTGCAGCCGCGTTATCAAAGCCCGGCAAGGAGAATACGGAATGAACACGACGACCATCACCGAGGGCGAGTTCGCGGGCTGGCACACCTGGCCAGGCGAACCCTTTGAGCATGACACAGCCGGCCCGTTCTACATGCGCCAGGACGATGACGGCAGCATGGTCGCGGCCTTCCGGGCCCAGCACAAACACATGAATGCAGGCGGCGTCGTGCATGGCGGCGCCCTGATGACCTTTGCGGATTTCGCATTGTTCGCGCTCGCTCATTCTGGCGAAGATGACGGGTACGGGGTCACCGTTGCCTTCACATCCGAGTTTCTCTCCGGCGCCCTTGAAGGCGAACTGATCGAAGCCCGCGGCGAAGTCATGGGCGGCGGCAAGTCGATCACTTTCGTGCGCGGCGTGATCACGGCAGATGGTCGCCCGGTTCTGAACTTCTCCGGGACCATCAAGAAACGCAACAAGCGGGTCGATAGCAAATGACGCGGATTGGCACGCCGCTCTCGAAGACCGCCACCAAGGTGCTGTTTCTCGGTGCCGGCGAGCTCGGCAAGGAAGTTGTGATCGAACTGCAGCGCTTTGGCGTCGAAGTGATTGCCTGCGACCGCTATGAGCATGCGCCGGGCATGCAGGTCGCTCATCGTTCGCATGTGTTTGACATGACCGATGCCGCCGCTCTACGCGCGGTGATTGAAGCGGAAAAACCCGACCTCATCGTTCCCGAGATCGAAGCCATCGCTACAGATGAGCTGGCGGCAATAGAAGCCGAAGGGCTGGCGACGGTGATCCCAACCGCGCGGGCGACGCAGCTCACGATGGACCGCGAGGGCATTCGCCGCCTCGCCGCCGAAACCCTCGGTCTGAAGACAAGTCCTTATGCGTTTGCCAGCGATGCCGAAACACTGGCGGCTGAAGCGAAACGGATCGGCTATCCGGTCTTCGTCAAACCCGTCATGTCCTCGTCCGGGAAAGGCCAGTCCAAAGTGGATCGCGCCGATGATATCGCCGCAGCCTGGGAGCATGCCCTCACCGCCGGTCGCGGTAACCAGGTCCGCGTCATTGTCGAAGGCGCGGTGGATTTTGACTATGAAATCACTCTTCTGACAGTCCGCCATGTTGGCGGCACAGATTACTGCGCGCCCGTCGGTCATCGCCAGGAAAGCGGCGACTATGTCGAGAGCTGGCAGCCGCAACCCATGTCTGATCAAGCGCTGAAAACCGCGCGCGAGATGGCCAGGAAAGTCACCGATGATATTGGCGGACTCGGCGTGTTCGGGGTCGAACTATTCGTCAAAGGCGACACGGTCTGGTTCTCAGAGGTCAGCCCCCGGCCACATGATACAGGACTGGTCACCCTCGCCACGCAGGATCAAAGTGAGTTCGCATTGCACGCGCGGGCTATTCTCGGCTTGCCTGTCGACCCGACCCTCAATCGCCCGGGCGCGAGCGCGGTGATTTATGGCGGCATGGACGCGGACGGCGTGGCGTTCGAGAACGTCGCCGAGGCTTTAACTGAGCCGGGCACGCAAGTGCGCTTGTTCGGCAAACCGGTTGCTTACGAAAAACGACGCATGGGCGTCGCCATTGCGCATGCTGAAACAATCGAGACAGCGCGCGATAAAGCTGCTCGAGCTGCAAATCGCATTCGGGTCGTCAAAGCATAGGGTCGTATTTTCTCGGCAGAATGTTTTCAAGCCTGAGAATCTATGAATAGGTGGCCTTTCGAGTATTTGGAGGGGCGGCGTGTTTCTTTTGCGTGTATTTATTTTGTTCGGTTTGGCCCTTTGCGTCTCCTTGACAGGTCGCGCGGATCTCGCCGCCATGAACACCGAGTTCAATGATCGACTTGCGGAAAACAATGTCGAAGCCGCACACTTAGCGGGGCTGGCACTCTACACCGCAGCGGACGCTGACAATGATCATGACGTTGCGGGTCGAGTGGCGTATGCGATGGCCAGCATTGCGTCGCTTCGTGATGAAACACCCGAGGTCCCGGTATGGTTTGACCGCTGCGCGCGTCACTACAAAGCGCTGAATTTCGCGGCGCAACACGTCGATTGTATCCATAAAGCAGCATTGTCCTACAAGGCGCAGGGCAAGCCGGGCACCTCACGCGACCGCCTGAAATCCGCCGAGGGAGCGCTCGAACAGGCGAATGCGGCCGAGACGATTGTCGCGGCGCTCATTTATGCTGACCTTGCTGAAAGCTACATACCTCCGCAGTTTGAAACCGGCGCATCTGCGGATGCCGATCGTCAACGCGTCCTCGACTACACGCAGTCGGCCCGCGCCATTCTCGCGGAGCACGGTCAAGACGGACATTTCCTCTATGCGACGTTGCTGGCGCGAGAGGCCACGGCGTTTGAGGACTTAAAGCGCTTCGAAGACGCCCTTCCACCCATGACTAAAGCTATGGAAATGATCGCAAACCAACCAGAACATGCCGAACTCTACGCAGATCTCAGGCGTCGGCATGCCAAAATGGCGGCATGGATTTCGGACGAGTCAAACGATCGCAATCTTCTGACCGTTGAGATGGAAGACGGGCGTGAGGTGACGCTGAAGATCAAAAGACGTACCCGAGTCATCTATCCAAGATCGGAAGGTATGAGTTCGGAATACGGGCTCGGTCGCGTCCTCATCACACTCGGCCCCGAAGGCAAGGTCGCACACGTCGATATCGTTGAAAGCACGCCGACCCCGGCCTTTGGTGAAGCCGTGAAGAAAGCCGTGGAGAGATGGTCCTTCACGCCTGAAGATGACACGCCCTCAGAGAGTATTCCGCCGTTCCGATTCGGCATATCTTTTGACTATGTGAGGCGGCGCTAGTTCTCCACCTCGAAGGTCAAACCCGCCTTTTCCGTCAATCGCTTGACCAGATGTCCCCCCATGGCCGGCGCCGGGGTCCAGATACCGCCAGGCGTGCCGGTGTCATCCTTGACCAGACAGATGGCGCTTTCAGCGATCATCTTCGAGGTTGACCCATAACCGGGATCCTTGTCGCCGGTCACACCCGCGACGATCACGCTGCCATCAGCAGCGGTGCCATAGAACATCACATCATAGAAACCGGCTTCGCGCTCTTCCTTGCTCGGGCCTTCGCCAGGCTTCGGGCCATCATCGCCGCCCATCATGTCCATGTTCGCAACGGCCTCAGCTGCCGCTTTGCCGTCATCGCCCGGACCTGTGAGCATCATCTCGTCATAGACAAAATCCTGACCATACGAATGGTTCATCAGAGCATTGGAGCGATGGATGTTCTTGGTGTTGATGGAGGCCATGATGAAAGGCGCCGACCAGCTACCAATGTCTGTGTCCTCGATTGGCGCCATGCCATGCGGCTGTTCCGGGCCTTGAAAGCCCATGGTCAGGCTGAACGGGTTCTGCAGGAGACCGAGAATGGACGGATCCTTGCCGACCGAGGCCATGGTCGCCTTGAAGCTCGCCGCCGTGCCGCCGGAAAACGTCCCCTGCATCTTGCGAACCCGGCCCTTGATACGCGGGACGGGCGCTCCGAACCGTTCCTTTGCGGCTTGCTGGGTGAACCAGACGCCAAGGTCGAACGGGATCGAGTCGAATCCACAGGAAAAGACGATACGCGCGCCGCTGGCCTGCGCGGCGCTTTCATATTTGTCGATCATCTGGTGCATCCAGGCAGGCTCTCCACACAGGTCGACATAATCAGTGCCTGCATCGGCGCAGGCCGAAACCAGAGCCTCACCATACAGCTGATAGGGGCCCACGGTCGTGCAGATGCACCCGGCGCGCTCTGCCATGGACTTCAGACTGGCAGGATCGTTCGCATCCGCGACCACGAAGGGTGTATCAGCTGGCGCGCCAATCTCGTCGCGAACCGCCGCTAATTTCTCTTCGCTGCGTCCGGCCATGGCCCAGGTTACATCCCCGCCAACTCCGTAAGTCCTGGCCAGATACTCCGCCACCAGTCGGCCCGTATAGCCCGTGGATCCATAAACAATGACGTCAAATTCGCGGCCGGTTGCCATGGCACTCTCCTCCTATGTGTTTCGTCTTAACTGGAGCAGGACCAGGCGATTGGCAAATCTTCCTTCGCGTCAGATCCTCAGAAGCTGGGTGCAGCCGGGGCATCATCGATCACGAACAATGCCTCTGGATAGTCTGCACCGACAGTAAAATCGCTCCAGATCGCTTCGTTCGCCATCACGCCATCATAAAACAGACGCACCCGGCCCGCCTGTTGCCAGGTGATGCCCGGTTTGGAGAAATAATCTGAATAGCGCCGCTCATGCCAGCCGCGCGGCGTATCGAATCCAACATAGAGGATCTGGAACGTGTCTCGCTCAAAGCCAAACAGGGTTTTGCCGCCCTCGGGATCGGTCAGCTGCACCATATAGGCCGGCTTGCCATCGATTGTGCGATCCGATCGCCGGGTTTGCGCCCAGCCTTCATCCAGCGCGTTACGGATTGCGCCAAAGCCGAAATTGTTGCTCCACATGGCATTGGCCGATTGGTCTTCCATGCGGCCGGATTGATTGTAGGTGGCCTCACCATCAAAACTGAGCAGCAAGGCCAGCTTGCCGTCACTCCAACCTTCAATGCGGACTTTTCCATTGGCGGCGTGAGCATCGAGTTTTTCGTCAGCAAAGACGCGCCACATGGCGTATTCGTCCCATGTGGTGACGCTGCCATCACGGCCATAAATCACATTCTGCCCCATCAGCAGCAGCGATACGGGATTCACGAATGTGTCGCCTCCAGCCGCCTTGTGCGCCTGTTCAATAATCGATCGCCCGTCGAGACCTGGCCTCTCCTGGTCAGCAAGGGATAGGGGCGAGGCGTCACTGACCTCGATCGGCACCTCTTGCTGGACCGAGTCGACCTCGACCATCTGACAAGCCGACAGAAGGACGGCGCTTGCGAAGCAAATCAAACCACGCCTCATGCGGGATCCTCCACGATCATGACATGCGCATCTGCGAGGGTCTGGCGCACAGCCTTCAGCTTGCCATAAGCCTCACTGAACCAAAATGCCTTGAGCACCTCCTTGTTTGGCCATTTCGAGATCACGGCGCTGTCTCCGTCGAACAGGTCCCCTTCTAGCGTTTCAACGCCGGGGCCGCGGGCGAGATATTCCCCGCCCATCTCCGCCACCAGCTTGGCCGTAGGGACGCCATATTCATTGATGAATCGCTCCCGATCATGGATTTTCACGAACACAACGAGGTAAGCGCTCATCATCTTTTCTCCCGGAAGGCTAGCCGCAGCCAATACAAATGATATATCTTTTCTTATGCCGCCCTTTTGAGGGCTTTGCCAAGGGCTTGTCTCAATGAAACTTTTACGCGCTGCTACAGTGACCGTCTCGGATCTCTCCCGCAGCATCGATCTCTACTCCAGGTATTTCGATTACACTCCCGTCGAGCAAGGCGAAATCAGCGAGGCGCTGGCAGCGAGCTGGCACACCCCGAACGCGGCGGGTTGCCCCTACACGGTGCTTCAACCAAGCTCTGGCGCGGATATTTATCTGCGCTTTGTCGAGCAGCCTCCGGTCGAGGGATTCAAGGCGTTGCGGTCCTATGGCTGGAATGCGCTCGAGATCTGCGTGCAGGATGTCATGGCGGTGAATGCCCGCATGCAGGACAGCCCGTTCGAGATCATCGGTCCGCCCAACAAGATCCCGGGCCTCGACGCCATCCACCCGATGCAGGTCAAAGGCCCGGACGAAGAGATCGTCTATCTGACCCAGATCAATGATGACTTGCCGGAATACAACTTGCCGCGCGCCGGTAGCCTGATCGACAAATTGTTCATCCTCGTCATGGGGAACTCGGATCTCGACCGCGCCGCGACCTGGATGCAGGAGACATGCGGCCTCGCATTCGGGCGCGAAATGGAGATTCCCTATACGATGATCGCGAAAGCCTATGGCACGCCTTTGGACGAGCTGCACAAGATCTGCACTCTGATCCACGAAAAGGACGTGTTCCTCGAGCTGGATCAGTACCCGGAAGCCGCCGTCTCGCGACCGCGTCATGATGGCATGCTCGTGCCCGGCTGTGCGATTGGCACGCTTTTCCATCCGGATTTTGACACCCTGCCCGGCCCCTGGCTGACCCCGCCAACGGTCCGCGAGGGCGCGATATACAAAGGCCAACGCGTCGGCGTCTTGCAGGACCCGGACGGCACTCTGATTGAAATCGTTGAAGGATAGAACATGAAGCTCGGCACTCTGAAACACGCGGTCGACCACAAGCCGATTGCGAGCGACTTCGCCATAATCGAAGCCGATCGTCCTGCCTGTCCGGACGGGGGGCTTCTGCTTCGCGTCGTTCACTTGTCACTCGATCCCTATGTGGGCTCGCGCCTGCGCGGACGGCATATGGGCGAACCTGCGCCTGAGCCGATGAAAGGCGCCATTCCTGGCGCGGTGATCGGCCAGGTGGTGGAGAGCCGCAGCCCGGCCTTTGCCGAAGGCGACTGGGCGCATGTGATGGAAGGTGGCTGGCAGGAATATGTCGCCGTCGGCGCAGACCATGCCCGCAAGATCGATCCGACCGTCGCGCCGCTCGCAGCGCATGCCGGCGTGCTGGGCATGCCGGGACTGACGGCCTGGGCGGGTATCACGCAGCTCTCCAAGGTTGGCGAAGGCGATACCGTTCTGGTCGATGCTGCGGCGGGTCCAGTGGGCGGCACGGTCGGCCAGATCGCCCGCATCAAAGGCGCCGAACGGGTGGTCGGTATCGCGGGCGGACCGGAGAAATGTTCTTTGGTTACGGACACTTATGGGTTTGACGCGTGCATTGACTATAAACGCGACGGATGGCGCGACCGGCTCGCCGAAGCCTTGCCGGACGGGCTGTCTGTATTCTTCGAGAACGTCTCAGCTGACATGGCCATGCTGGCGCTGAGCCATGCCCGGATCTATGCGCGCGGCGTGCTGTGCGGGTTGGTCGATGCCTATCATACTGAGACGCAAAGTCAGCATCCGCTGAATGCCGGCCTGATCATCGGCAAGCGGGCGCAGCTCCATGGTCTTGTTGTTTATGACTTCTATCCACGCTGGGATGAGTACATTGCAGAAGCGGCGCCGTGGATTGCCGAAAGCACGCTGAAGTTTGCGGAAGATCGCGCAGAGGGTCTTGAAAATGCCCCAGCTTTGTTCGAGCGCCTGATGAATGGCAAGAACATGGGCAAGGCCGTGGTCACCGTCGCACCGGAGCAGATCTGATGGTTCGCCGCGGTTATCTCGACGGCGCTCATGGGCAGCTCCACTACCGGATCGCCGAGGCGCGCGCGGAGGCTGGAAAGCCGCCGCTGGTCTGCCTGCATCAGAGCCCGAAATGTGGACTCGAGTTCGACATCTTCATGCGCGAGGCGAGCCGCGACCGGACCGTGATCGCACCGGACTATCCCGGCTATGGCATGTCTGACCCGGCGCCGTCCGAGGCCGACACGACCATTCCGATGTATGCCGGGGACATGTGGCGCCTCGTCGAGGGTCTGGGACTAGAGACCGTCGACCTGTTCGGCAATCACACGGGCGCCAAGGTCGCCGCGCAGATGGCCCTGACAAAGGGGGATCGGGTCCATGCCATCGCGATGATTTCCGCCGCGATCCTCACAGACGAAGAGCGAACCATGTTCAAGGACATGTTCACGCCGATCCCGCTGGATGACGAACACACGCGCTTCAAGATTAGCTGGGAGCGGATCCTGGAGCGTCGCGGTCCTGGCCAGACACTCGAGATGATGGATCGGTCCATGTATATGAACATGATGGGCGGCGAGGCTTATGAGTGGGGCCACGTCGCCGCCTTTGCCTGGGGCAAGCCCTTCGACGAAGCGCTGACGCAGCTGCCGCATCGGATCACGCTGCTCAACCCCACCGACGATCTGACCGAATGCACGCGCCGGGCGATTCCGCTTCTGCGCAACGGCGAGGTCATCGAGTGCCCGCAATGGGGCTATGGCTTCATGGACGCCTTCCCGAAAGACGTCGCCGATCTGGTGCTGGGAAAACTCGACGCCAGCTAGGCGTGCCCGGTCTCGCTGGTTTCCTCGGCCTTGGCGAGGGAGTCGCCATGATCTTCAGATCCGTACTTGTACTTTCCGAGGAAGAGCAGCGGGATCGTGAAGAAGAAGAGCAGCAAGGCCGACTTGGTCAGTGTAAACGCCCAGTCCTGCCCGGTGAGGAGCCCTGTTTCGAGGCCCATCAGTGAGAGACCGCGCCCATCGGCAATATTGGTCATGATCGACGGGCCGAGGCCTGCCCCGAGCGCGAAGAAGCCATAGATCGCTCCATAGATCGCGGAGTAGGATTTCATGCCGAAATATTTCGACACCATGTAGGCCATGAAATCATACTCAACCCCGGCGCCGAAGCCGATCATCAGAATGGCGACGGTTGCCGTTGTGACCGAGACATCTGGCTGTCCGAGCAAATGCAAGGCGATGGCTGGGGATGCGAGGAACAGGAAAGCCACGCCAGGGGCCCAGAAACGGTCGATGAGATAGCCTCCGATAATCCGACCACCAAGGACAGCCAATCCAGTTAGCGTAGCGAGCCCGACCGCCTCATTCATTCCCATACCGGTTGTGGTCAGGACTCGTTCAATGTTCGGGATAATGGCGCCGATGGCGTACGAGATCGGCACAAAACACACGGCCAGGAGCCAGAATCGCCAGGTTTTCAACGCGTCGCCGAGGCTGAGCCCCGGTAACTCCACCCGCGCCGTCGCCGAGGTTTGAGGCGGGGCCGTTTTGATGTTCATCGCCAGCATCATCACCGTTGGCACAAAGACCAGCAGCGAGAAGCCGACCGCCATGATGTACTCGAGCCGCCAGCCATTCTCCGCGGCCAGCGGCAAGACCTGCTTCATCACGATCCAGACGAGACCGATCGTCCCGACCAGAGCGATGGCGAGGATCGGGACTTTCAGCTCCGTCGCTTTGGCATCTCGCGCCGGAGTGTCGTTCAGATCGCGAAGCCCGAGCCAGACAATGGGCAGCGCAATCACCAGAGGCAGCAATCCCAGCAGAACATAGGCGCTGCGCCAGCCGGACCCGGCGATGAAATGCCAGTCCGGGTTGGAGACGATGAATTGCGCAAAGAACTTGGCCAGAGCCCCAAACACGCCGGTGGCGATGAGCGCTATGCCAAGCGCAATGCCGCGGTTTCGATCAAACCAGTTGGCGACGGGCCGGGTGAACGTGATCGGCAAAGTCCCTGCACCCGCAAAGGCGAGCACCAACCAGAGGAAGATGTAGAGCGACTTCGAACCTGTGTTCAGCGCCAGCGCCATCATGGCAAGGCTGAACGTCACGACCGATATCAGCGCCACCCTGCGGGCACCAAACCGCTCCGCCAGGATTCCGATGATCGGCGACGCCGCAAACGCACCGAACGTATAGATGGCAAGCGCGTTCAGAATATCGCCCGGCGTCCAGCCCATTGGGCCGAATTCCTGCAGCAAGGGCGGGATCATGACGCCAATCGTGTAGAAGGGCAGAGGCGACAGCCCGAGCCCGACCCCGACAGCTGCGGCCGCCAGAACCGGCCAACCCCGCTTGAATTCGCCGTCTTGCTCCATCTAATCCTCCAGAATCACCAATTCGCGCTTGGCGATTTTCGTTTCCTGAGGTCTATTGGTATATCATTTGATCCGGACGTCGAGGAAAAATCGAACATGCAACTGACAAGACGTCACTTTGTGGCGATGAGCGGCCTCGCCGCAACGGCCTCTTGCGCGCCTGCCATCGTCGAAAGCCATGATGCCGACGTGCTCATTCTGGGCGCAGGGCTCGCCGGTCTGCACGCGGCGCGGATGCTACAGGCCGACGGCATGAACGTGCTCGTTCTCGAGGCCTCCGAGCGGATCGGCGGACGGATGTGGACGCTGGACACGCTCCCCGGGCGGCCGGAGGCGGGTGGACAACAAGTCGGGCAATCCTACGCCCGCGTGCGCTCTTCCGCGATTGATCTCGGACTGAATGTGGTGCCGCCAGCGCCAGGTGGTTCGCGCGACAAAGCGATGGTGCTGAACGGTCAGGTCTTCGATGCCCGCGACTGGGCCAGCGCCCCCGACAACCCCTTCCCGGACGCGTTCAAGCGCGCCACGCCAGATGTGGCCTTGTTCATGGCCGCTGCCGCGGCCAATCCACTCAAGGATCAGTATGCCTGGCGCGAAGTCGGCGCCGCGCTCGACATCAGCGCCGAGACCTTCCTGTCTGAGGTCGGGTTTGATGCTCAGAGCCTGGCGCTGTGTGACATCGCGCTGAATGCCAATCAGCTCAGCACCTATTCCATGCTCAATGTCTGGCGCAGTATGACCCTGTTCCAGCTCGACGCCTCGAGCGGCCCGTCCGAAGAGATTGAAGGCGGCTCGCAGCGCCTGCCAGAAGCCATGGCGGCAAGCCTCGGTGAAGGCGCCCTTCGCTCTGGCACCACCGTGACCGCGATCGACGTCTCAGCCGGAGGGGTCACTGTCCGCGCCGGGGATCGCAGCTATCGCGCCCCCTATTGCATCTGCACCCTGCCCTTCCCGGTCTTGCGCAAGATCCCGATGACGCTGCCCGGCGACACGCGCCCAATTCAGCCCATCATCGACACCATGCCTTACACGCAAATCCAGCAGGTTCACCTCGAACTGGAGTCCGCCCCAGAAGATGGTCTACCGCTCATGATGTGGACCGATACGCCGATCGAGCGGGTCTTCCCGGTGCGCGATGCCAACGGCGAAACAGTGGCGCTGACCTGCTGGATCAATGGCACCGGCGTGCGCCCGAGCGCGAGCGATGATGACTGGATGGAGCTGGCCGAGCAAACGCTCTCAGACACGCGCGGCATTCAAGCGAAAGCGCATGCCGTCATCCGCTGGGATGAAACTCAGCACCTGAGCGGCGGCGCATACATGCACTGGGCGCCCGGACAGATTCAGCCCTGGGCGGAGCGTGTGGTCGCGCCCGCCGGACGCCTGCATTTTGCGGGCGAACACACGTCCTACCTGCACACGGGCATGGAAGGGGCGATGGAGTCCGGCGAACGCGCCGCCTATGCGATCATCGAGGCACTGGCTGGCGCGTAAGGGATCGTCTCGAAGCCGATCAGTTCGACCTCGGGGGCGATATAGCCCGGCTTGACCGGCTCCTCGCGCGCAAGGTCGGTCGAGAGATACTTCTTGTTATCGTCGCAGAAGATCGTCGCGACGGTGGATTTACTTCCGAGCTGGTCCTGCACGGCCAGTGCACCAATCAGATTGGCGCCGGAGGATATGCCGACAGCAAGGCCCAGCTCGGAAGCAAGTTTTTGCGCCATGATGATGGCATCGCCATCGCTCGCAGCCACAACAGGATCGATCTCATCCAGCTTGACGATGGCCGGAATGAAATCATCCGACACGCCCTGAATGCGGTGCGCGCCGGTCTTGTACCCGGTCGACAGGGTCGGCGACTCGGCGGGTTCGAGCGGGTGAATCTTGACGTCTGGATGCACGGCGCGCAGGGCCCGGCCGACGCCCATCACGGTGCCGCCGGTTCCGACGCCCGCGACAAATGCGTCCGGGGTACGGTCAATCGCCGCGAGCTGGCTGAGAATTTCGGGGCCCGTGGTCGCTTCATGCGCGTTGCAATTTTCGCCATTGGCAAACTGGCACGGCAGGAACACATCATCGCGGGTCTCGGCGAGCGCTTCCGTCGCCGCAATCGCGCCGAGAAATCCGCCCTCTTCGCGGCTCACCAGACACAGTTCCGCGCCAAGCGAGCGCAACAGGCACTTTCGCTCTTCGCTCATCCAATCGGGCATATAGATCCGCACGGGGTGGCGCAGGGCCCGGCCCAGCGCCGCCATGGCGATCCCGGCATTGCCACTGGTCGCCTCGACGATCATGTCGCCAGGTTTCAGCGCTCCGGTCGCATAGCCACAGCGCAAAATGTTGAGCGCCATGCGGTCCTTGATGCTGCCGGTCAGATTATAATGCTCGGCCTTGGCATAGATCACCCGGCGCTCACCCTGCCAACGCAGGTGTACGGCCAGCAAGGGCGTCCGCCCGATCATTCCAGCCAGCGATTCCAGGCGCTTTTGTTCGCAAAACTGCACCGGCTCCATGTTCGAAAATGCCATCCAGACCTCCTGATTTGAGGAGTATTGTCGATCCCGGATCGAAAATCATTACGATCTTGACGTATATGCGAGATAATTTAGTAAATATTTTCGATTATCAGGAAAGATATGACAATGATCGATGAAACAGATCGCCAGATATTGCGTCAGCTTCAACACGACGCGACGACCTCGCTCGAATCGCTGGCTGAGCAGCTCAGCGTCTCCGTGAACACGTGCTGGCGCCGGGTGCGGCGGTTGGAGGAGAATGGCGTTCTGAAGGCCCGCGTCGCGATTTGCGATCCGGATCAGCTTGACCTCGGCCAAACCGTCTTCGTCGCCATTCGCACCCGCGATCACTCTGCGAAATGGCTCGACTCGTTCGCCGAAACGGTCGCCCGAATTCCGGAAGTGGTTGAGTTCTATCGCATGGCCGGCGATGTCGACTATTTGCTCAAGATCGTGGTTGCCTCGGTCAGCGAATATGACCGGGTCTACAAGTCCCTGATCCAGCAAACCGAAATCGCAGATGTCAGCGCGACATTCGCCATGGAATGCCTGAAAAACACGACTGAGCTGCCGCTTTAATCGGTGTCCTCATCCGGCGTGTGGGTACAGCTCGCCTGAAGCCAGCGCAGATTGATGCCGATCCGGTCTGCACCCGCCTCCGTCCAGGTGTAGGACACGGCCCGATCAGAGTCGCCCTCGAGCACATACATGGTCAGCGAGGCGCGATTGGTGCCATATGGCCAGTCGACATCGCGTAGCAGCAGGCGAATGCGGCGGGCTGGCTCTTCGTCGGTGATCAGTTCCGCTACACCGCCCTGGTCATGCAGTTTCACGCCGCGCCGGAAATCCCAGTCATTCATCCCCTGCCCGCCATCGCCATGCGCGGCGCCGCGCAGGATGGCCGTCCAGCACTCGAACGGTCTGGCCCGGCGCAGGCGGGCCTCGATCAGAGCATCGCCGCGCGCGCTCTGAACCCAGAACTCGGTATCTGACAGGGTCAGTGTCACCGCCAGATCGCCGCCCTCGGCTGGGCGTGGGAAGATGATCGCGCATTCCGCGCCGCTGGCCGTCCCCAGAAACTGCCCCCCGGATCGCGCCCAGTTGACTTCGCAGTCAAACGGCTCCGGCGGTAGCAATCCCGAAGGCGCCGAGAGCGTCTGTCGGATGGATTGATTTGCTGGATCGATCGAGAAGGTGTGAATGAGCTCGGCTGGATCATCCCCCTCCACCGTGCGCATTGCCTTGAAGGTGACGGCATCAGATGCGCCAGCATCCTCACCGGCCAACGCGACGCGCTTGACTTCAATATGCTGGCGCGGCGCCAGAGTGGAAGCATCCAGTCCCGCAGCATCGGCGAAGAAGACATGCCGGTCATTGTCCCAGCGGCCTTCAAACAGCTGAGTGAGATCGGCGAAATCCTTCTCAAGCCAGCCCGGCGATTGAGCTTCCTGCGCGGTGGCACAAGCGGCCAGCACCGCCCCCATAGCAGCCGTCATTAAAGCCTTTTGCAACATGAATGTATCCACTTCAAAAAAAACAAGGGGCGGATCGAACGACCCGCCCTCTTAAACAGTGTCTGGGTCAGTCCAGCACCGGATCAGAATTCGGTGCTGAGCGTCACCCCGACTTGCGAGCCACGGCGCTTGGTGCCGACAAAGTTCCGCTTGAAGCTGTCGCCGCCATCGGCGTAACGCAGTACCAATGGAGAGGAATCCTCGTCTGTCAGGTTGCGGCCCCAGAGACGCAGCGTGTGCTGGCCATTGGTGACGCCGATCCGGGCCCCGACCAGCGTTGCATCGCCGGTTTCCGCCTGATTGTGCACCTGGGAGAACTTGCTGGATTCATAAGAGATATTCGCGCCAGCGAAGAAATCCCAATCCTTGTGCCCGGTGGCGCCGCGATAATCGAGATCGAAGAAGATCTGGTGTTCGGCCGTTCGTGGGATCTCGCGTCCGACAATCGATCCGAAGGCGTTCTGGATACATGGAGAGGTGTTGTCTCCGGGAATTTCGAAGAACTCACATCCCACGGACCCGTTGACCAGTCCGTCGTCGAGCGTATCGAGCAGCACGCCCTCATTCTGGTCTCGGCCTGCGGTAAACTCGGTGTCCGTCCAGGCATAGTTGAGCGTCGCGGTCAGGCCTTCAAAACTGTCCGGGATAAACCGGAACTCAGCCTCGATCCCGAGGATTTCAGCATCGCCCGCATTCACCGTTGCCGAGGTCGTATTGGTGTCATTGACCCGAACGTTCTGGGTGAGCTGATAGCCTTCGACTTCATTGAAGAAGCCGGCCAGGTTGGCGGTCAGCTGCCCGCCCATGAAGACGTTCTTGGAGCCGAGTTCGATCGACTTGACCTCTTCTTCCTCAAACGTCCCAAGTCCGGCCAGTTGCGCCTGGTTGGAGTTGAAGCCGCCCGGCTTCTGGCCCTCGGCGTAAACCGCATAGAGCAAGTTGTTCGGCGTGGCCTGCCAATCGACGGTCGCACGCGGGGCAAAATTGTCGAAACTCGCGGTCTGAATCGGATCGCCCGGTGCCGAGCGCTCGATTTCTTCTTCCGCATAGCGACCCTCGAGCGTCACAGATACGGTGTCGGTCAGGTCGTAAGACACAAGCCCGAAGACAGCTCTGTTTTCGATGTCAAATGTGCTCGATCCCATCGGCACACTGATCGTCGACGACCCAAGCGGCACAATGCTGACACAGGTCGGGTTGAACCCACAGATCGTTTGTTGGGAGGCAAGTTCTGCGAGGAAGTTCGCGGTGGCTGTCGCCTGCGCGCCCTGCGGGAGAGACCGCGCGTCCCGGCTCTTGTCTTCCCCGTCCAGATAATAGGCGCCAACCAAGGCTCTGAAGCGATCGGTTTCATAGTTCAGACGCAGTTCTTGCGAGATTTCTTCCTCTTCCGATTCATTCGCGAAGGTGAAGTCCGCGATGCTGGTCGGGTAGCCATAGACGGCCAGGAAAGGTGAGAAGCTGATAATGCTCAGTGGGAAACCACCCGGCACGAAATTGGTCGCCTGGAACCGGGTTGGCGAATAATCGCCATCCGTCTGCTGGCTCACGTCACGCGTGTTGAAACCGGTGATCGAGGTGATCGACCAGTTATCATTCAGGTCGCCATCAACGGAGAGGCTGATCTGCGTGTTCTCAATCTCGGTCCCGGCATCGGGGCCCACCTGCAGACGATAGTCTGTGTTGACATCGCGCGGCTGGATTGTGCCGCAGAAGTAACGGCCCTGCCCGCCATAGAGTGAGCCATTATCGAAGAAACAATTGTTCTCGTCCGCCGTCGTGGCAAACAGTGCGGGCTGACCGTCATCACTGCTGGAATAGTATCCGCGAAGACGGATATCCCAATCATCATTCGGCGTCAGATAGAGCACGCTGGAGAAGGACTGGGTGGTTTCTTCACCAATCAGTTGACCGTCAAACTGGTTGGTGAACTCGCCATCATAATTGTAGACGCGCGTGTTCACGCCAAAAGCAACGAAATCGTTGATCGCTCCGCCAAAACCGAGGCTGAGATCCTGTTGGCCATGCTCACCCAGGTCGAGGCTTGCGCGGGCTGAGAATTCTTCCTGCGGGGTACGCGTGATGATGTTGATGGCACCGGAATAGGTGTTTCGACCGTAAAGCGCACTCTGAGGACCTTTGACGACCTCGATGCGCTCAACATCATTCAGGTCGTAATCGGTGATTGCGCCCGAGATGCGAACACCATCGATAAAGTAAGACACGCCGGACGCGCCTAGAATGTTGGCTTGTCCGCGAATCACAGGGCGGTTCGAGTCGCGACCAAATTCATTGTCAAAGCTCAGACCCGCGGTCAGTTTCGAAATGTCCGACAAGTCGACAAGCGATAGATTATCGATCGTGTCTGCCGAGACCACGGAAACAGCAACCGGCGTTTCCTGCACGCTCTCTTCCGTCTTCCGAGCTGTGACCGTGATCACATCCTGACGAGCTTCTGGCTCGTCTTCGACGTCCTGAGCCAGCGCAGGTGCAGTGTAAGCAGTCATTGCAAGCGCGGCTGCGCCTACCATCAGAATCGACTTCGACATATAAGTCTCCCAGTTTTCCAGAGGCGGTTTCCTCGGTCGCCTCACAAATGATATATCTTTTGTCGCATGTTTTTCTGACTTTGCAAGTGGCATGATGAATGTCCGGACAATCGGAACGGACAGCGTGTCAATTTCGGCACACTTATTTGGAGTAACCCCGCATGCCTGATGGGATCACATCGAACGAATTGAAGACCATAATGCCACTGCTGGCGCGCCATGAAGGCGTCTGGGAGGGCACGTATCGATATTATGACACGACTGGCGCGCAAATCGACGAACACGCCTCTCGCCTGATCTGCAGGTTCCCGGAGACGGGTCATCCCTATCATCAGACCAATCATTATCGCTGGGCGGACGGTAAGCGCGAGACTCGCGATTTCCCGGCCATGGTCGAAGCGGGGCGCCTGAAATGGGACAATGAATTCATCAATGGCTGGGCCTGCGATGTGGCGTTGGATGATTTCAACCGGACGACGATGCTCAACTGGACCCGCACCGGAGAGCCTGACCTGTATCTGTATGAAATGATCCAGCTCTCAGATGACGGCCAGGCGCGAGCCCGTATCTGGCAATGGTTCAAGGCCGATCGCCTGTTCCAGCGCACCCTGGTGGATGAGCGTTTTGTCAGTCGGGACTGGCGCGCCTATGAGGATCAGGTGTTCTAGACCCAGCCCTGAGAACTGGACATTCTGGCGCAGCGACAAGGGTCCGGCGGTGCCGTAAGCGACGCGAGATGAACGGGGTCGCAGCCTTCCGAATGGTCTTGCTTGCCATCGCCGCCTTTGGCTATTTCGCCAATGGCGCTCAGGCGCATATGCAAATTTCAAACGGCGAGACTCTGCACCTGATGCTGTGCGGAACGGACTCGAACGAGACGATTGAACTGGAATTGCCGGGTGAACCCGCTCAGGAGACTGCGGACACGTGTTGCGGCGATTGCGCCGTGCCTGGCGCGCTGACGCCTCCAAAGGTCACCTCACTCGAGATCACCGTCGTCTATACCCAGCCCGTTCCAAATGGACTGCCGACACCGGTTTCGCCTCGATCGCCCCTCTGGCCCGGCGCACCACCGCACGGCCCGCCCGCGTCTCGCACACACTTAGCCTGAACCCACCAACCGGCGCCTCAGCGCCTGCTTTGTCTGCGAGACACCCATTATGAAAACCAACCTCCTTGCGAGCGCCGCTCTGCTGTGCGCCGCGCTGCCTGCCGCTGCCCATGAGGGCGATGGCGGCAAGGTCACCTACGCCTCCGACCACGCCCCGATCGGCGTCATGGCAGACCACCGCCACAAGAAAGGCGAGTGGATGACCTCCTATCGGTACATGTACATGGACATGTCCGGAAGCCGCGACGGAACGAATAGTATCTCTCCGGAAGAGACGGTCACGACCGTCGCCAACCCGTTCGCAAATCCACCCATGATGCCGCCCACATTGCGGGTCGTTCCGACCGATATGCCGATGCAGATGCATATGGTCGGCGGCATGTACGGCCTGACGGACCGGATCACGCTGATGGCGATGGGGATGTATGTGACCCGGGAAATGGATCACATCACCTTCCAGGGTCCGATGGGCCCCACGCGCCTCGGCGAGTTCACGACCGAGACGAGCGGGATCGGCGACACAACGGTCGGCGCGATTATCGGCCTCGATGACGGCTCCTATGAGCATCGTCAGATCAATCTGGGCATCGCGCTGTCCCTGCCGACCGGTTCGATCGAGGAGACCGATCAGATCCTCACGCCCATGGGGACGACGCCGAGCCCGCGCCTGCCCTACCCGATGCAACTCGGATCCGGCAGCTTCGACCTGAAACCTTCCCTGACCGCACGATCCCGAACCGGCAAGTGGAGCTATGGCGCGCAGGCCTCTGCGATCCTTCGTCTGGATGAGAATGATGAAGGCTATACGCTTGGCGATGTCGGGGAGGTCACCGGCTGGCTGGCCTTTGAGCCGCAGCCCTGGGTGTCCCTGTCGGGGCGGCTGAAGGCCAGGTCCGTGGGCCAGGTTGATGGCGACGATCCGCTCATCCGCGCGCCAGTCCAGACGGCTGACCCGGCCAATCATGGCGGCGAGACCGTCGAGGTGCTGCTCGGCATCAATCTCGCGGGTCAGACCGGATGGCAGAAGGGACATCGGATCGCCGCGGAAGTCGGGCTCCCCCTGATGCGCGACCTGAATGGTCCGCAATTGGAAACCGATCTGACCTTTACGCTTGGTTGGCAGAAAGCCTTCTAAGCGAAACCGAAAAAAGCCGGGCCCTCGAGCCCGGCTTTTCTTTGGTAGGGTATCGCTACGATCTTACTCGCCCGAGCGATCCGGTGTCGGGATCGAGCCATCGACAATCCCTTTATAATACTTCCAGCTGGTCATGTTCTTACGCGGATCGCCAGCCGGTGGTGGACTGTCATATTCCGGATAATGCGTCGCGATCTCGGCTTTCATCGTGTCCGAGAGCTGGTCGAAATTCTCCAGCTTGTAGCCAGCCGTGTGCATATAGAGCATGCCTTCGCGGCCATTCATGTTCATCCAGGGCAACCAGTCCGCCATGCGGGCCCAGCCAACCGTCACCTTGGCGGAATCATCATTCGGGTCGAGCAGGTCATCGGTGCGACCAAAGAAATTGAACATCTCGGTTGCGTGATACGTCCCGCCCACCTCTTTCTGGAAGTCGCCGCCCAGCGGATTGGGATACCAGAGCGGTACAGTCGAGCGCATCCACCAGGTGCCGTCCTCGCCAATCTCGCCGCGCCATTGCAGCGGTGAGCCGTCGCGATTGGTCTCATACATCTTGAAATTCACAGGGTCATTGGCGACGTGCAGCACGTCGACTGTCTCACCCGTCCAGGGATTGTCCCAGGTCGACAGGACCTCGCCCGTATCCTTGTCCTTGTAGAGCAGGATTTCACGCGACACGAGGTGCAGGCCGGTGCCGAGCGTCTCGTCCTCAATCGTCGAGCAGGCGCGGATGTTCATGCCTTCAACATCAAACACGTGCACGTCTTTCTCGCCCTGTTTCCGCGTCAGAGCGATGCCGTGCCACCAATAGACTTCCGGCTGATTGTCCACGGTCGAGCACATGATCTTGCGCATGATGGCCATGGAATCGGCTGCATCGGTCGGATCGAGACGCGCGCCTTCCTGGGCCTGACTGAGCGTTGCACAAGCGGACAAGGCGGCGACCGACGCCCCGATGGCTGCGATTTTCGAGAAGAGTTTCATGGGTCCACCTCCAAATGATATATCATTTAAATGGCACGCTTATTCACCCACGCCAACCCCTAACTCGTCTGATGCGCGAGTTTTTCGCGTCAGGGCCACGAAACTCATCGCGGCGAACGCGCCGATCCACGGCGCGATGGTTTTCCACATGGCGCCCGGCCCGGCCCCGATCCAGCCAGTTTCATACGCCACGGCCAGGCCAAACCCGGCGACCATCCCGGCAAGCACTGTGCGTCCCCGCGGCTTGAAGCCCAGCGTGCGGGCCACGACGATCGGTCCGAAGGCCGCCCCCAGTGCCACCCAGGCAAACAGGATGCGCTGGAAAATGCTGGAGGGCGCCAGAAAGGTCAGCAGCACCGCCGCGATACAGACGGCGACAATGGCCATCCGCGACACCATCACTTCGCGCCCGCCCAGAATTTTCCCGAGTCCGAGATCGTGCGAGACGGCGCCGCCCGCGACCAGCAGCTGGCTGTCCACGGTCGACATGATCGCTGACAGGGTCGCCGCGGCGACAATTCCGGCAAAAATCGCGGGCAAAAGGTCTTCCGCCAGGGTGAAGAAGACGCTTTCCGGGGCTGCGCCGCCGCCGAGTATGGCGCGCCCGGACAAGCCAAGCACCGCCATGCCGGCGAAGACCAGACCGGCCCAGCTCATCGCAACAATCGCGCCTTTGACGCGCGCGGACCTGTCCCGCGTTGCCATGATCCAGGCGACCAGATGCGGCTGCCCGAGGGCGCCAAAGCCGGTCGCGGTCAGGCCGAGCACGAACCCCGTCGCAGCCCAGCCCGCGCGGTTGCCGAACACGCTGCCATAGCCTTCCGGTGCCTCTGCCATGGCCTGAGTCAGGCCCACCACGCCGCCCGCTTCGAGAAAGGCGAGCGTGGGCAACAGGACAGCGACAAACGCCATCAACAGGCCCTGAATGGTGTCGGTCAGGGAGACGGCGAGAAACCCGCCCAGGAAAACATAAGCGAGAATGATCAAAGCGCCGATCAGGACACCGGGAAGAAAACCGGTCTCGAACAGGTCATTGATCGCGGTTCCCGCGCCTTGGAACTGACCCGCGACATAGAAAGAAAAGCAGACAGCAATCAGGATCGAGGCGACAATCCGGATCAGCCGTGCCGAGCCGGGATGCGCGTGCTGGGTCATGAACTCTGTCAGGGTCAGCTGGCCTTCATCGCGGCTGGCCGATTGCAGGACTCCGCCCGCCCACAGCCAGACCGCGGCATACCCAGCAATGATGCCAGGCACCATCCACAGCGCCGACGGACCGGCAGCAAAAACAAAACCCGAAAAGCCTAGCAAGACCCAGGCGCTGGAACTGGAGGCCGCATAAGCAAGACCCGCCACCCAGGGGCCGAGATTGCGCCCGCCGAGCAGGAAGTCCTCCTGCGACTTAGCGCGTTGCGCCGCCCAGAGGCCGACCCCGAACAGGATCGCCGAGTAGACGATGAGCGTGATCAGCGCTGGCAGGTTTTGCAAATCCGGTCCTCCCCCTCTCGCTGACCTATTCGGCAGCCGCCGGGACAGGCGCGCCCTTGAAGCCGAGCGGCAAGCCCGCCCGCGGCGTGAATCCATACAGCTCCTCATCTGGCAAGGCGGCGGCCACGATCTCGCGCGTCGCCATCAGAGCCTCCAGATCAATGCCTGTATCGATGCCCATCGATTCGAACATGAAGACCAGGTCCTCGGTGACAACATTGCCACTGGCACCTGGCGCGGTGGGGCAGCCGCCAAGGCCGCCCAGCGAGCTGTCAAACGTGGTGATGCCTTCTTCATAGGCCGCCATGATATTGGCCAGCCCGAGCCCGCGGGTATTGTGCAAATGAACGCCGGTCAGATTCTCATCGCCGACAACGCCGCGCACCGCACGGATCAGATGCCGCATCGAAGCCGGGTCGCCATAGCCGGTCGTGTCGGACAAGCCGACCTCATCACAGCCAGCGGCCATCAGGCGCTCAGCTGATCTCAGGATGACGGCATCATCGATCGGGCCTTCCAGCGTGCAACCGAATGCGGTCGACAGGGAGCCCTCAAAATGGGGGCGCTGGTCTTTGGGCTGCTCAGCAATGAGCGCGGCAATGGCTTGAGCCTCCTCGATGACCTGGTCATGCGTGCGACGAATATTGCGCAAGGAATGGGTCTCGCTCACTGATAAGGGTAGCGTGATCTTGTGGGCGCCTGCATCGATGGCGAGTTGAGCGCCCTTCAGATTTGGGACCAGGACTGCAACGTCCAGTCCGGGAATCTGCACCGCATGGCGCACGATCTCACCCGTATCTGCCATTTGCGGCAGCAGCTTGGGTGAGACAAAGGAGCCCACTTCGATTTCTTTGACGCCGGCAGCAGCGAGTGCAGAAATCCAGCGCTTCTTCTCCTGCGTGGGCATGATGGCACTGCAGTTTTGCAGTCCATCGCGCGGACCGACTTCGCTGATCAGGACGCTGTGAGTGGACATGAAATTTGCCTCATTTGATGATCTGGGGGGCGTGACCTAATTGCCAAATGATATATCTAATGCAATTGATATATCTATTAAAGGTGTGCGGAACAACGTTTTTAGCGTTATTGTCCGTTGGGAGAGGATCATATGAGCACTGAAACAGGCCTCCTGTCCGGAATCAAGGTGATCGAGTTCACACATATGGTCATGGGCCCGGCGGCCGGCCTGGTGCTGGCGGATCTTGGGGCGGATGTGGTCAAGGTAGAACCTGTTGGCGGCGACAAGACACGTCGCCTGCGCGGCTCCGGCGCGGGTTACTTCTCGATGTATAATCGCAACAAGAAGAGCCTGGCGATCGATCTGAAGTCAGCCGAAGGCAAGGCGCTGGCGCTGAAACTGATCGAGGACGCGGATGTGTTCATCGAAAATTTCCGCCCGGGCGCGCTCGACAAGCTGGGATTCGGCTATGAGGCGCTGTCCAAGCGCAATCCCAGACTGATCTATTGCTCCGAAAAGGGCTTCCTGGATGGCCCCTATTCGCACCGCACAGCACTTGATGAAGTCGCGCAGATGATGGGCGGCCTCGCCTACATGACGGGCCCACCGGGACGGCCGCTCCGCGCCGGCAGCAGCGTGATCGATGTGACCGGCGGCATGTTTGGCGCCATCGCTGTGCTCGCGGCCCTGCAGGATCGCGCAAGGACCGGCAAAGGGCGTCATGTCAGCGCATCGCTTTACGAAACCACGGTCTTCCTCGTCGGTCAGCACATGGCGCAATTCGCCGTCACGGGGACCCCGGCGGCGCCGATGCCTGCCAGAATTTCCGCCTGGGCGGTCTATGATGTATTTGACGTCAAACATGATGAAAAAGTCTTTGTCGGCGTCGTCTCCGACACCCAGTGGAAAGCCTTTTGCGACGCCTTCGATCTGACCGACTGGGCCGGAGATGAAAGCCTTGCGGGCAATAATGAGCGAGTCGCACGGCGTGATGAGATCATTCCACCTTTGCGCGAACTGTTTGCGACCTTCACCAAGGAGGAGCTGATGGCGAAGCTGGAGACGACGGGCCTGCCCTTCGCTCCCATCCAGAAACCGGAAGACCTGTTCGACGACCCGCACCTGACCGAGAGCGGCGGCATGCTCGGCATGACCATTCCGGATGGCGGCGACATTGCCCTGCCCGCTATGCCGATCGCGATTGATGGCGCGCGGCCAGGTCTGGCGCTTAATCCGCCAGAAGTGGGCGAACACTCAGAAGATGTCCTGAAATCGCTCGGCCTGTCAGACAGCGAGATCTCGGACCTGATCAAGCGTGGGCTGGTCGACGCGGCGAGCCAGAAAACACCTCAAGCCGCGGAATAGAGCCAGGGTCGTTCCTGCGCGTCGCGTGCAAAAAAGGCGTCAATCTTCGCCTTGTCCTTCAAGGTGAGATCGATCGGCTCCAGGCCTTCCATCAGCAAGCGCTTGGGATAATCGCCAATCTCGAAGGCCGCGCTCCAATCCGGCAACTGTTCACAGGCCACACGTTGAGCCGCCAGATCGACGGATACGGATGCCGCCGGAATCTGGGCCAAGGTCTCGACCTCATCTGCGGTCAGCGTGATTGGCAAGATACCATTGCGCAAACAATTGCCATGAAAGATCTCGCCAAAGCTCCTGGCGATGATCACCCGGATACCAAACTCAGCCAGCGCCCAGACAGCATGTTCGCGTGATGAGCCGCAGCCGAAATTGTCGCCTGAAACAAGCACGCTGGTGCCCGCCTGGTCCGGGCGATTGAGGACAAAGTCAGGCACAGGCTCACGCCCACCAGGCTCGGTATAGCGCCACCCGGCAAACAGGCCTTCGCCGAGGCCATCACGGCTCACCGCCTTCATTTCGCGCGAGGGGATGATCTGATCCGTATCGATATTGTCGCGCAGGATGGCTGCGGCGCGCCCGGTATGCGTGACGAGAGGCTGAGGCATCAGGCGGGCTCCTTCGCGGGCAATGGCAAATCAGCTGGTGCACAAATTTTCCCGGCCACCGCACACGCGGCGACAATCGCGGGACTGGTGAGATGCGTGCGCACGCCGGGGCCCTGGCGGCCTTCAAAATTTCGATTGGTCGAAGACACGACGCGTGTTCCCGGCGCGAACGTCTCTCCGCCCGCATAGAAGCACATGGCACAGCCGGGTTCACCCCACTCAAATCCGGCCTGTTTGAAGACTTGATCGAGCCCAAGCGCTTCAGCCTTCGCCCGTACGTGCTGGGATCCGGGAACACAAACAGCGCGCACGCCATCGGCCACCCGCCGCCCGATCAAGACGCTCGCCGCGGCCTTGAGGTCTGACAGCCGGCCATTCGTGCAGGACCCTATGAAGGCGCCGCCGATTTCGAGCCCGGTCAGCGCCTGCCCGGACTGCACGCCCATATAGTCGAGCGCTTGCGGGCGCGCATCGCCTGGGATTGCCGCTCCCAGAGGCCCGCTCTCTTCGGGACTGGTGCCCCAGCTCATTTGCGGCTGAATCTCGCTGGCATTCAGAACGATCTCATGATCGAACCGAGCGGCGTGGTCCGATCTCAGGTGCAGCCATTGTTTGAAGCTGGTTGACTCAATGTCCGGCGCAAAAGGACGGCCTGCAACATAGTCCAGAACTTTCCGGTCCGGCGCAATCACGGCCGAGAAAGCGGCAAACTCCACCGCCAGATTGCACAAGGTCAGACGGCCCTCGACGTCCAGGGCTTCGACGGCTGCGCCGCAAAACTCAATCGCACAACGCTGCCCGCCGCCAGCCCCATGGCGCGAGATCAGATGGAGCGCGATATCCTTGGCGCTGGATCCGAGCGGAAGCGCCCCGTCAATCCGAACCCGCATCTGCTTGGGTTTCTGCACGCGCAAAACGCCGGTGGCCATGGCATGCTCAGCCTCGCTCGACCCGATCCCCCAAGCCAGCGCACCAAGCGCACCGAGGCTGCAGGTATGGCTGTCCGGGCAAACCAGGGACAGGCCCGGCAGCGCGATGCCCTGCTCCGGCGCGACGACGTGCACGATCCCCTGATTGGGATCGTCAGTGTCAATCAGATGAATTCCGGCAGCCTTCGCCATGTGGCGGGTTTCGGTGATGAAGGCCTCACCGCCCGGGCTTCGCGCTTCATCGCGCCCACGTCCCGCGCGGAAGGATACAATATGGTCCATGATCGCAAACACGCGGGACGGATCGCGGACCGGGTGACCGCTCTCCCTGAGCGATTTCAAGGCCACGCCGCCCGTCCGTTCGTGCAGCAAGAGCCGATCGATCGCGATCAGATCATAGCCGTCCCCGGCTTCGCAGACGCGGTGTTGCGCCCAGAGCTTGTCGAACAGTGTTTGCGGCAAAGCGGCCTCCTCAAGCAAAAGATATATCTTTTACTGAAAAGTGAAAGACCGCTTCGACAATTTCCTTCGGCGCGCGCCTTACCAGAACGTGATGTACAGACCTGCCAGGATGGCCACTGCGATACCGGCCGCCACCTTGAACGTGGTGGTGGTGGCAAAGCTGATATCGCTGAGATCGACCGGTTGCTCTTCGCGCGGCGGGTCCGTGAGCAATGAGACCACAACCCCTACCAGCACGCAGATCAGGAAGATGAACCAGATCCGGACCACGAAGGGCATATTGGTGACGTCGAAATCCGCCAATCCAAGGATTGGATTGAAGATCGGTCCGAGGACGGAGGCGATGCCGCCGCCATCCGAGCCGGAGGCGGTGAAGAAGGCGAGCGACAGCAAGACCGATGAAATCAACAACGCAAAGGCGCCCGCTGTGTTCGCGCGCTTCCAGAAGAAGCCAAGAATGAATGTGGCGACAATGCCGGGGGCAACGAAGCCGGTATATTCCTGAATGGTCTGGAAGATACTCGTGCCCCCTCCGAGCAGAGGAATAGCCAGGAACAAGGCGATCACCATGGCTGTCGCAGCGGTCCCGCGACCGACCCAGACATAGTGGCTTTCATCCTTACCCTTGACGAAATAGTCGCGATAAATGTCCATCGTGAAAATGGTCGAGATCGAGTTGATCATCGATGCCAGCGACGAAACGATGGCCGCGATCAGGGCGGCAAAGATCAGGCCGCGAATACCCACCGGCATCAGGGCCATCAATGCTCCATAGGTGCTGTCCGGCTTTTGTGAGAGTGCCGCTTCGCTCAAGCCTTGCAGCTCGTTCTGTGCGAGCCAGAGCGCTGCGATCCCAGGGATGACAACGATCAGCGGAATGAGGAATTTGAGCAGCGCTGCGAAGGCGAGTCCCTTTTGCGCTTCGGCGAGGCTTTCAGCGCCCAGGGCCCGCTGGATGATGTACTGATTGAACCCCCAATAAGAGAAATGCAGCACCCACAAGCCGCCAAGCAGCGTCCAGATGCCGGGGAGATCACCAAAGTTCGGATGGTCACGATCGAGGATCATTTCGAAATGGCCCGGCAATTCGTTCATCAGAATTGACAGCCCGCCCATGGCCCCGGTTTCTCCACCGACCATGCCCAGCACAATGAATGTGATGGCAAAACCACCAAGGATCAGAATGACCACCTGAATGATGTCGGTCATCGCCACCGCCTTCAGACCGCCATACAGCGAATAGAGCAGCGCGAACCCGGCCAGCATCGCCATGCCAGTAAACACGCCGAGGCCGGTCACCGCATTTATCGCCAGCGCGCCGCCATACAGGACGGTTGTCAGATTGACCGCGGTGAACAGGAAGATCCAGAACACCGCCATCGTCGCTTTGACACTGTCCCCGAACCGAGTCTCGAGGAATTGCGGCATCGTGTAGATCTGGCGCTTCAGGAAGATCGGCAGGAAGAAGGCCGCCGTGATGACCAGGACCAGAGCGGCCTGCCATTCATAGGCGGCGATGGCGAGGCCGACGACGAATCCCTGCCCGGACTGGCCGATAATCTGCTCCGCCGAGATATTGGCCGCGATCAGGGAGGCCCCGATCGCCCACCAGGGAAGCGCCTTGCCAGCGAGGAAATAGTCTTCGGTGTCCTTATGTTCACCGGCGGGTTCGCGGGACACGAAAATGGCAATGGCGAAAAGTGCGACGGCATATAGGCCGACGATCACCAGATCGATGGCGTCCAATGACATGAGCTGAGGTCCTCCCTGGACGGTTCTTTTGTCCTTACCTTAGCTCTAGGCGAATGCTGACAGCGGTGTCAACAGGTCTTGGCTTGGAATGTTGGACGCAAGCGCGGCTCGGAGCCAATCACTGTGTTTCGGAGAGCTCCAGCGCCAACGGTTCGAACAGGGCGAGCGTCTCTGGCCGGTCAGCAAACACGGCCTGCGCCCGCTCAAGATCCCGTTTCGCCTGATCGATCTGGCCCAGCACCATCCGCGCGCGCACAAGCCGCGCCCAGCCTTGTGGATCGTCTGGATTGTCTTCCAATCGTGCCGCGAGACCGGCCACCATCGAGTCAATCATGGCGGCTTGCTCTTCCGGCGACATGGATTGAATGCGCGCCGCAGCTTCTGGATCCACTTGCGGTACGTTTGCCCGGCTACGCAGCGCCTCAACCACCTGATCGCGCTCTGCAATGACGCGCTCATCATTGTTGGACAAGGTAATCGCCGTTTCATAGGCCTCGAGCGCCGCCTCGGCATCGCCCAGGCGCAGACTGGATCGGGCGAGTAGCACATAGCCATCAAAGGGCGGATTGGGATCTGCTTCGAGGCGATTGCGCAACTCGACGACAAGGCCTTCCAGCGATTGCGGCAAGTCCGCGACTTGCGCGGCCTGGAACTCGGCCACGGTCACATGCTCATAGGACGGACTGCCAATTCGAACATAGACACTGGCCGCCCCGAGCACGAGAATAGCGGGCACGAGAAACACCGCCGCCGTGCGCAGGTCGCGCGGCCGACTCGCTGCCGGGGCGCCATCCAGCAAGGTCAGAATGCGCCGGTCCAGCGCGTCTCTCGCCTGAGCCGCGGCATCCGCGGTCAGACGGCCTTCGGTTTCATCCAGATCAATCGCCGCGCGCTGCGACCTGGCCTCGGCCAGGCGGTCGTCTGATGATGCAGGCCGCGCCGCAAAGAACGGTTGCAGCAGATAGGCCCCGACCAGTCCGGCGAGCAAAAGCAGAATCAGCCAGATCACGACTTCGACTCCTCCTGCCCCGCAAGCGCCGCGGAGATGCGACGCCGGTCCTCGTCGGATAGCGCGGCCGGCTCGGGCACGACCCGCTCACGATCCCGGGTAAAGAACCAGACGCCGCCCGCCAGCGCGAGCAAAAGCGGCGACAGCCAGAGCAGGATCGTGTTCAGCTGCAGTGGCGGGCTCATCAGGACATAATCGCCATATCGATAGCGCAGATAGGCGCGGACCTCGTCATCACTGTCTCCAGCCTCAACCCGTTTGCGCACGAGGCGCCGCATGTCCAGCGCCAGCGGGGCGTTGGAATCGTAAATCGACTGGTTCTGGCAAACCACACAGCGCAGCGTCTTCGACACTGCTTCGGTGCGCGCATTGATCTCGTCCAGGTCGGTCAGGGCGACCAGTGAAGACGTGTCGACTGGCTCGATGCGCGGTTCGGGTTGGACCGGCGCGGGTGTGGTCAGCTCCTCCGCCGCCAGGGCATCCAGCACAGGCCGGATGGTCTCGCGCCAGACATCAGATGTGATCGGGCCAATCTGCTTGAACCGGATGCGTCCGCTGCGATCGACGATGAAGGTCTCAGGTGCGCCAGTGACGCCAATCTCGATGGCGAGATCGCTCTCCCCATCAAAGATGATCGTGTCATAGGGGTCGCCATGGCGTTCCAGCCAATTGATGGCATCCTCGCGCGTATCGCGCCAGTTCACGCCGACAATGCGGACTGTGTCATCCTGATGCAGCTGCATCAGGGTGGGATGTTCCTGCAGACAAGCGACACACCAGGATCCGAACACATTGACCAGGGACACCTCGCCGATCAGGCTTGTGTCGGTCACGGTTTCGGTTTCGTCGTAGAGCTCGGTCAGCTCGAAGGTTGGCATGTCGCGATCGATCATCTCTGTCGGGATGATGCTGGGATCACGGGTCAGCCCGATGCCGAGAAACACGACGAGGATGACAAAGGCTCCGGCGGGTATGAAACGCGACCAGGTCATTCTCTACTCCGCCGCCATGGGTTGCACTGCCGGTGCCTTGCGAGCCGCGAAGGCTTGTCGGCGATCCGCGACGGACAGGAAGCCACCAAACGCCATCATGAGCGCGCCGATCCAGATCCAGATCACCATGGGATGATAATAGACGCTGATGATCCAACCGTCCTGCGGGTTGCCCTCCCCCTTGGCAGCATAGAGGATCCGAAACGCCCCGATCTCCATTGCGCCTTCAGTCGTGTTGTTGCGCTCCACCGGGTACATGCGCTGCTCCGGATTGAGGACGCCGATCTGTCGTCCATTTCTTTCAATCACCACGCGCCCGGTTTCAGCGATGTAATTCGGGCCCTGCGTGCGGGAGACATCTTCCAGGCGATACTCATATCCGGCGACACGGATGCTCTCGCCCAGCTTCAGCCGATCGACTTCCTCATCGGCCCAGGTTCCCATGGCGACCACACCGATCGTCGTGAAGACGAGCCCGATATGCGCGAGGGCGAACCCATGAGTCGCGCCCGGCAGGATCAGCGCGCGTTGGAGCAGGTTCCCCACCGTACTCTTGGCTTCGCCGACGCGTAGCTTGCGCCCGTAATTGGTCACGGTCCCGACCAGCAACCAGATGGCAAGCGCGATGCCGAGACCGCCCAGCACGGAGCGCCCGAACAGCGCTACGGCGAGCCAAACAGGAACGGCCAGTGCGACCATGACCAACAATATTTTTCGGATCCGTCGCCAGCTATCCTCTCGCCACTTGAGCAGAGGCGCGACCGCCATGAACAGGATCAGGACGGCCATGATCGGGCCGAACGTCATTTCGAAGTAAGGCGGTCCAACCGTGATCTTGTCGCCGGTCATCGCGTCGATCACAAGCGGATAGAAAGTTCCCAGGAACACCGTCGCGGTCGACACGACCAGCAGGACATTGTTGAGCACCAGTCCGCTCTCGCGGCTCTCAAGCCCGAAACTGGCGCCATGCGCAATCTTGTCAGAACGTATGGCGTAGAGGAGCAGTGCGCCGCCGGTCGCCAGAATGAGCAAAGCCAGAATGAAAACGCCGCGACTTGGATCGACCGCGAAGGCGTGCACGCTGGTCAGGACGCCGGAGCGAACAATAAATGTTCCGACCAGGCTGAGCGAGAAGGTCGTGATCGCCAGCAACAGTGTCCAGCGGATGAAACTGCCGCGCGCCTGCGCCACCAGGGTTGAATGCAATAGAGCGGTTCCGGCGAGCCAGGGCATGAAGCTGACATTCTCGACCGGGTCCCAGAACCACCAGCCGCCCCAGCCGAGTTCGTAATAGGCCCAGACACTGCCGAGCACGATACCAATGGTCAGGAAGCTCCAGGCGAGCAGGACCCAGGGCCGCACCCACCGCGCCCACATCGCATCGACCCGGCCTTCTATCAGCGCCGCGACGGCAAAGGAAAACGCGACGGAGAACCCGACATAGCCGAGATACAAGAATGGCGGATGGATCGCGAGCCCGGGATCTTGCAGGAGCGGGTTGAGACCGATGCCATTCTCCGGAACCGGGGTCATTCGCGTGAAGGGGTTGGAGCTGAATATCAGGAAAGCAAGGAAGCCCATCGTGGTCAGGCCCTGAACGCCGACCGCGCGGGCTCGCAAGCCTGCCGGGAGCGTCTTGCCAAACCAGACCATGGCCGCACCGAACAGCGCCATGATCATCACCCAGAGCAGCATCGACCCTTCATGATTGCCCCAGGTGCCGCTGAACTTGTAGATCATCGGCTTGCTCGTATGCGAGTTCGCGGTCACCAGCTGGACGCTGAAATCCGAGACCATGAAGGCATAGGCAAGCAGCCCAAAAGCCAGCACGCAAAGCAGCGCCTGTGCGATCGCCCCGCGCTCTGCAAACAGCATCGCGCGGCGATCGCGAATATGGGCACCGTGCAGACCCATCCATGCCTGCAGCGCACTGACGAACAGCGCCAGGATGAGCGCAATCTGACCAATCTCTGCGAGCATCATCGCCCCATGAACAAAAAGGCGGTCCACCATGGTCCGCCTCCCTGAAAACTATATGTCAAAAGCAGAGACCTCGTCCAATGCTTCCTCTGGCCGCAGGTGGCTTACTCCGCCGCGACCTTGGCCGCCTGCTCGTTCAGGATGTGCAGTGGTGGCTCTGCAGCCCAGTCGGCGATCTGCTCGAGGTCATAATGGCGGCAGGCTTCCATCAGCATGCGGACTTCGGTCCACATGTCGCCATCGACGATCGGCATGAACAGATCGGCAATATTGTCGATGCCGAGATAGGTGCGCACGCCCGCATTTTTCAGCTTTACGAACGGGCCGATCGAATTGTGCAGCGGGCCCTGCATGGGCAGCTGTTTCATCGATAGCGCCGCAGATGGGCAGATGACGATGCCGACATCGGCTTCCTTGCACAGGGCGACGATGCGGTCCTGCTCGCTCTCATCCTTGGCCGAGACCGAGATGGAGTGGATGCCATAGACCCGGCCCTGCATGCCGTGCTCGATCGTCTTCAGACAGAGCAGCTCGGTTTCGTGCTGGAACGGATTGTTCTCCTGGTCGACATGGACCTCAACCATCTTGTTGAGCTCCTTGGCCGTCTCCATGACGATATCGAGGTGCTTTTCTTCCTGCGGGCGATCGCGCGATGGCAGGCCGCCGCAAAAGTCAGCCAGCTTACAGGCTTCGATATATTGCTCGCGCGAGGCTTCATCGAGCACACCTTCGAGGGGCTGTACGCCAATCTCGAACCGGATCTTGTCCTTGAACCGCTCTTTCACTTCAACCGCGGCATGGATCGGCTTGAGCCCGATAATGCTGTCCGCATCGACCATGGTCCGGCAATATTGAGAGCCCTGATCGACCACGGTTTGCAGGGCGCGGGAAATTCGCTCGACCAGGTCCTCATGCGTGTAGTTTTCTTTCAGGTGCCGATACAGTTCCCACTTCTTTTCCATATCGGCAAAGCCGAGCGCGAGATTTTCCGGCGAGATCAGATAGGCCTTGTCGAAATGGCCGTGATGGTTGGACCAGCCGCCGCGCTGGCGCACCAGTTCGAGGAAGCGCTGGCGAAGATCCCATGGCCGGTCATCGCTGCGAATGGCATAGGAATATGTGCCCTCTTCGAGATCGGACAGCACCTGCTCAATTGTCTGTTTGGCGACGGCGCGATCAGTATAGAGCGGAATCCCGTGCTTGACCGACAGAGAACGAATACTGGCTGCATCAGACGCTTCATCATAGGACGTGTCGCCGGTGAGGATATTGACAACAAAATCGACTTTGCCCTCTTCGATCAGGGTCTTGATGTTCGGCTCTTCTTCGCTGGAAATCTTGCGCGCTGCGATGGAGTCGATACCGTTTTCTGCCAGGAAGCGATGCGTCCCCGGCGTCGCATAAAGACCAACGCCGACCTCTGCCATCTGGCGGCAGGCATCGAGCAGATATTCCTTGTCTTCCATCGCGCCCGCGCTGATCAGCAGCGAACGTTTGTGCCCCTTGGCGAGCATCTTCAGATTGAAGCCAATCAGGTCGATTTTTGAGTGAGTGTCCAGCGCAGCCATGGTGTATCCTCTCTTTGTGCCGTGTTCGCCACCGCAGCCGAGCGGGCAAACGGCCTGAACATGGGTCGATTCCTGATCCTGTCAATCGAACCATGCCCGTTTCTTGTGCGTAACGAACTCGGGTTGCCCCCGGAAAACCATTGCAGCTGCAACAATGCAAGCCCCCTCCTGCGAGCGGGCCTGCGAATTTTGTCAAATGTGATCGAAAATCACGCCCGGGCCGGCAGGACTTTCGGATTCCGCAACAGCGCCGCGCTGATCAAGGCGACCAGCAAACCGACCGGGAAGATTTCGAGGAATGTGATCGGCAACCGGAACACCGGGTTGCGATAACTCGCCATCATCGTCTCCAGCGCCTCGACTTTCTCTGCCAGCTCGTCTTCCGCCAGACCCTTGGCCTCGTAACCCGCGATCGCGCTTTGCTTGTAGGTTTCCATCCAGGCAAAATCGGTGAGATGCAGGCTCGCCTCCCAGGATAGGACATAGAACACCCCGGCGACGGCTGCGATGCCGACGCCCAGGCCAAAGGCGGGCAGGAACTTGATCACGCCGCCCAGCTCCTTGTCGCGATAGCGCTTGATCCCGACAAAGATCAGCGACAACACGACCAGCATGGTCAGATAACCCTGCAGCTGCGACCCGGTGCCCTCGGCGAGCACCATGCCGAGGATCATCAGCGCAATTGTGATGACGCCTGCAATGGCGCCGTAGACCAGCATAATTCGAAACATGTTTGCCTCCTTTGGTTCAAATCATGGCCTGAGACCTGACCTGAACCTCCTCCCCTTGCTATCGCCCGATCGGGTGATTTTCGCGAATGACGATGAAATCACCTCACGGTATGAGCTGCAAATCCTTAGCTTTCTGCACCGCTTGCACCCGCTGGCTCACTTCGAGCTTCTCATACAGGCGGGCAATATGGGTCTTCACCGTGTTGGGCGACACATGCAGAACACCTGCAATCTCCTTGTTTGAGTGACCGCGGGCCAGCTGTTCAAGAACCGCATATTCTCGCTTTGTGATGCCGAGCGACTGCAGCGCGGCCTCGTTCAAGGCGAAGTCGGGGGCGCGGCGGTCCGGGGTCAGCACGCGACCGAGCCAGAGTCCGAGCGCGGTGAAGGCGACACCAATCAGAACGATGTAGAATTCGGTCGTGAAGGCCCGCGTGAGATACTGATACTCGATCCACTGCAAACCGAATGCGGCGGCCGCGAGGATGACGGCATAGATGAGGATCGAGCGTTTCATGCTCCATTGATGCCCAAACCCAATCGAGATGACCAGCCCGCCACTTTTTCTCCACCCGCGCGGGTCATTCGCGAAAATCACCCGTTCGGGGGGTCGCTCGACCTTTCCCCGCACGCTAGGTGGCCTTACAATATTCAGCCAATCAAGGAGTTGACCATGAAAGTCCTGGGTATTCGCTATTGCACCGTTTCCAAACAGGCGCAGGCCATTGCCGAGTTTCTTGGCGCGAGCGGTCTCGGTCTGCCAGAACGCGACATGGGCGCCGGCGACACTTTTCAGGGCGCCGTGTTTCCGGCCAGTGACTCCAGCTGGGTCGAGGTCTGGCCTGAAATGGACGGCTTCAGCGCCATGACCATGCTGCAAGTTGTAGTCGATGATGCCGATGCGTTCGCTGAGCAGGCCCGCAAGAACGGCCTTGAGCCGAAAGGCCCGATGGATGCGCACGGGGAACGAATCTACATGCTGGAGGGCCCGGACGGCCTGCAAATGAGTTTCCAATCGAAACTCGCCCCTGCCGAAGACCTCTGACGCGACTCGCCTTATAGGAGAGATTGCGCATACGCTTGCGCGTCATGCACGAAACACGCGCAGAAAGCGATCCATGATGACCTCCCGATCTGGCAGAATGCAGTCCGGAGACTGGCCATCAATCACCTCTGTTTTCCCTTTAAACACCGACACTTATGCTCGAAAAACCTCGATCGAGTTCACCGCTGGTTCAGGCTTTGCAAGTATGACAAGGATGAAATGCGCCCAACCCTCGCATTTTTGCCGCAGTCAAGTTAATAATGACGATCATGAGTGAAGTATCTGAATCCCCGCAAATGCAACCGGCTGAAGCCATTTCACGGCTGGAAGCGGCCCAGAAAACATCCGGTCATCTGGCCTGGGGTGGATTGGCCCTCGCTTTCCTGTGGTGGGTCGCCGCAATCGTCGGCACCATCGCCCTTATTGGCCCGGACGCGCTGGCGCAGGCGCAGCCCGCGCTGATCATTGCGGGACTGATCGCGATTATTCTGCCAGGACTGATGTTGGTTCTGGCCGGAATGATGGCGCGCGAACAGGCGCGGTCGACCGCGGCCAATGCGGTCGTCCTGGAAGCCGCGGCGCGCTTGCTACTGCCCGCAGAGACCATGTCGAAGGACGCAAAGGTCTTCGCTGACGAAATGTCCCGGGCAAGTGCGGAAGTGGATCGCTCCATGGGGCATGCCCTTTCGGCCATGAAAGCCATGGCCGCAGAGATTGGTGATGAACGCCAAAGGCTGGAATCGGTCACCTATGCCAGCGCCGATAATGCGCGGGATCTCGCCGAACGCCTCGGCAATGAGCGCACCGGCCTGGAACAGCTGGCCAAGGATCTGCGCGAACAGACTGATCTTCTCAACGAAGCGATTCCCGAGCAGGCTGAGCTGATGGTCGCTTCGGCCAAGGCCGCCGCAAGCGAAGTTGCCGCGGCTGAAGACGCCCTGCAGGGCCGCCTCTCCAGTCTCGATCAAACCGGGCGCAGCCTGGCGCAGAAAATCACCGCGATGGACACGCTCGCAGCAGAAGCGGGTGAGCGGAATGAGACGCTCCTGTTCGCGATTGCGCGAATGGAAGAGAAACTGGAACAGTCGCGCAAGACGGTCGAGACCGCCGCGCGCGCCGGTGAACTGGCTGCCGCGGCTGCAGGAACAACGGGCGATCGCTTGATGGAATCGGTGAAAGTCGCGCTGGACGGTGCCAAGGACGCCTCCACGCAGATCCATAAGCAGACATTCGAAGCCTCTGAGTCCGCGGCGCGGGCGCTCGCCGATCTCAAAGAAGCCGGACAGCAAGCCGCCGCGGCCGTGCGGGCGGCGGGCATGGCCGCGCGCGCTGAAATGGATATTTCCGAACGGCGGGTCAGCACAGCCAGCCAGGCGCTGTTCGAGAAGACCCAGTCCATGGAGGAACGGGTCAGCCCGAAACCGTCGAAAAAGCCGGTCGCTGAAGCGGCACCGATCGCCACCGAGGCGCCCGAGCCTCAACAGGTGGTGCAGTCCCCGTCTCGCGCGGTCGAGGAAGACCTGTTCGAAGCCAGCGCCGACCGGATGGCGGAAGCGATGCTCGACAGTGAGCAGGATGAGCCTGAATCCAATGGTGCGAATGGCAGCGCGGAAATTCTCCTGTCCTCCGGCGACACGGATGTGTTCGAGAAAACCAATGGCGATGCTGCAGACTCTGATAACGGATTCAATCCGACCGGCGGCAATTCGCTGAGTGAAATCATCGCCGATATGGAGCGCGATGAACGCTCGACCCTCTCGCGCGAAGAAACCGCTGAGACCTTGCTCGGGCAGTTGCAGGAATCCGGTATCCGTCTGAACGAGATATTCCGTCCCAAGGACAAGAAGAAAATCGCGTTCGCCGCCCGTAAAGGCGACAAGCAGCGTCGCTCTGCGATTTCGCAGCATGCAGGACGTCAGGTCGAGCGTGTGCGACAGCGCCTGCGGGGCAATCTCGAATTGATGACTCTGGCCCGCGACTTCCTCGCGCTGGAGGAGTCTGATGCGCTGAACGCGCTCGAGAACACGCATGCCTCGAACAAGAATGCCAGTCCGAGACTCGCGACTTATCTGTTGCTGGATGCCGCGGTCACCTGACCAGGGTCAGGCGTCAAGCGCGCAAGGAGACCTGCTGGTGTGCTTCGCAATAGGGTGAGCCTTCAACGCTTGGCTTCCCACAAAAGTGAAATCCGGCTTTTCCCGGCTCGCCAACCGGCCATTTGCAATGGCTGTCGCGCAAGGCATAGACGGCTGCGGCGCCGGTGGCTTTTCGCGTTTCCAGGACGCGTTTCGATCTTGTTTTGGGCTTACTTTTACTCATACACGCTAGAATAGTGGGGCCGGAGAGAATAGCAAATCTACCCGCTCCGGCCCGCTGCGCGGCAAGAGATCAGTCACCAATCCACTTGAAGTCCGGATCGTCCCACCAGGGGAAGAAACTCGGCATGCCGTCCGAGACCTTGACCGGATAAACCGGGTTCCGCTTCTCGAGGAAGCTCATCACACCTTCGCGGGCATCCGCGGTTTGCCCGCGTGAGTAAATCGCGGCGCTGTCGACTATGTGCGCCTCCATCGGATGGTTCGCGCCCAGCATGCGCCACATCATGTGACGGGTGAGCGTCGTCGAGACAGCCGCTGTGTTCTCAGCAATTTCCATCGCCTTGGCTCTGGCGACATCCATCAGCTCCGCTTGCGGGTGAACCGAGTGCACGAGGCCGCCTTTCAGCGCTTCTTCAGCTGGAAAGACGCGGCCCGAATAGCACCATTCCAACGCCTGCTGAATACCGACAAGTCGCGGCAGGAACCAGCTGGAGGCCGCTTCGGGATTGATGCCCCGGCGATTGAACACGAAGCCGAACCGCGCATTGTCGGACGCGATCCGAATGTCCATTGGCAGCTGCATCGTCACACCCACCCCGACGGCGGCGCCATTGATCGCCCCAATCACGGGCTTCAGACTCTCAAACATGCGCAGGGTCAGGCGACCGCCACCATCACGCTGAATGTCGATCTTGTCCGTCCGTCCGGCTTCGCCCAAGTCGGCGCGCTTTTCATAGTCAAACGTCTTGTCGCCCTGGGAAAGGTCGGCCCCGGCACAGAAGGCGCGATCGCCGGCCCCGGTCACGATCACGGCACGAATGTCATCATTGGCGTCCGTCTTATCGAACGCATCGATCATTTCGTACATCATCTTGCCGGTGAAGGCGTTCATCTTGTCCGGGCGATGCAAGGTCAGGATAGCAATTGGCCCGTCCTGCTCCAGCTTGATTTCGTCATACGTTCCGAGGCTGCTCATACCGCTCTCCTGTGTGTTTGTCTGACAACAGGAAGCGGGTTTGTCCGCGCCCCGTCAAGCGTGACGCAGCGTTGCCCCTTTTGAAACCGTGACGCCTGTGTCATCTTTAGATTCAGATAGAGCGAAGAGCCAGGTTCCGGAGGACCCATCATGACCGAATTTGACTATATTATCGTCGGCGCCGGGAGTGCGGGATGTGTCCTCGCCAACCGCCTGACGGAAGACGGCAAGGCAACAGTGCTGCTTCTGGAAGCCGGCGGTAAAGACACTTCGATGATGATCCACATCCCGGTCGGCTACGCGCAGACGCTGAAGGATCCCAAGGTCAACTGGCTGTACGAAACCGAACCCGATCCTGGTACACATGACCGGGTCCATACCTGGCCGCGCGGCAAGGTTCTGGGTGGTTCGTCCTCAATCAATGGCCTGCTCTATATTCGCGGGCAAAGACAGGATTATGATGGCTGGGCGCAGCTCGGCCTGCGTGGCTGGTCCTATGATGACCTGCACCCCTATTTCCTGCGCAGCCAGCACCAGGAGCGCGACGACCTGGACGGGCACGCCAAAGGCGGCCCGCTCAATGTCTCGGACGTCACCGAAACGCATCCCGTTTCGGATGCTGTCATCGAAGCCGGGAAAAGCCTCGGCCTGCCTCATCGCGACGCCAATGGCGAAGACCAGGAAGGGGTGTCCTATTATCAGCTGACGGTGAAGAATGGCCGCCGCTGCAGCGCTGCCGTGGCCTATCTCAACCCAGCCAAGAAACGGTCCAACCTGCAGATTGAGACCAAGGCGTTGGCGGCCCGCGTCCTGTTTGAGGGCAAACGCGCGATTGGCGTGGAGTATACGCAGAATGGACAAACACACACCGCGCGTGCGCGGGCTGAGGTCATCATAGCCGGCGGTGCAATCAATAGTCCGCAACTGCTGGAACTGTCCGGAATCGGTGATCCAGACCTGCTGAAAGAGCACGGAATTGAGGTTGTCTCGGCGCTGCCCGGTGTCGGGGAAAACCTGCAGGATCACTTCGTCATGGGGGTGCGTTTCCGGATGAAACCTGGCAGCCCATCGGTCAATCAGCAAACCCGCGGGCTCGCCATGATCGGGGAAGTGTTCAAGTATCTGACTCAGCGCAAAGGGCTGCTGACACTCTCTGCGGCGCACGTCGCGGCCTTTATCAAGACCCGCCCGGAACTCGCGACGCCAGATGTTCAATACCACATCCTGCCAGCCACAATGGACATGCAGAAGATGACCGAGTCCGGTGACATGGAGCTGGAAAAACTGCCTGGCATCACCATCGCGCCGTGTCAGCTGCGTCCGGAAAGTCGCGGCAGTGTGCATATCAAGTCGACGGCGCATGACACGCACCCGGCCATTCGCCCGAACTATCTGTCAGACCCGCTCGACCAGCAAACCGCGGTGGCCGGCCTGCGCTGGGCCCGGGAGCTGGCTGAGCAACCGGCTCTGGCAAAATATATCGAGCACGAACTGGAACCGGGCACCGGCCTGCAGAGCGATGAAGAGCTGCTCGAATATGCCCGCGAGACGGGCGGCACGATCTATCACCCGGTCGGCACCTGCAAGATGGGAGCAGATGGGGACCCGATGGCCGTGGTCGACGACCAGTTGCGCGTGCGCGGCGTCGACGCCTTGCGCGTGGTCGATGCCTCCGTCATGCCGCGCCTGGTCAGTGGCAACACCAACGCCCCGACCATCGCCATTGCTGAAAAAGCATGCGATATGATCCGGGCTGACGCCAAACAGAAAGCTCCTGCGTAAGACATGCCTGCTGACATCCCGATTGAAGCGCTGTTCGCGCCGTTCTTTGTGTTGTCCGTCATCATTGAATGGTGGGCGGTGAAATCTGGCCATGCCAAGGGACGGTACGAGACGGCTGACGCCGTCACCAGCATGGTGATGGGCACAGGCAATGCGATCATTGGCACCCTGACCGGCGTCGCAGCGCTGTGGATCATGATGCTGGTCTGGCCCTACCGGGTCATGACCGTTCCAACGACCTGGTGGAGTTTCCTGATCGTCTTCGTGCTGTACGATTTCGTCTATTACTGGAAGCACCGGTTTGCGCACCGCGTCCGCTGGTTCTGGATGGAGCATGTCACGCATCACTCCAGCAAACACTACAATCTCACCACCGCGCTCAGACAACCCTGGTTCGGGCCCTTCACTGGTCTGATTGTCGTCGGCTGGTCGCTGGTCCTGCTCGGCTTCCATCCCGCCTTGATCGGCATCGCAGGCGGCATCAATCTGGTCTACCAGTTCTGGATCCATACCGAGGCGATCGACAAATGCCCGCGCTGGTTCGAGGCAGTGTTCAACACGCCAAGCCATCACCGCGTGCATCACGCCACCAATCCGCGCTATCTGGATGCCAATTATGCTGGGGTCTTCATCACCTGGGATAAGATGTTCGGGTCCTTCATCCCGGAGCAGGCGGAAGACAAACCCGACTATGGCATTGTCAAACCGCTCAATTCCTACAATCCGATCGTCGTGGCATTCCACGAGTTTGCCGGACTCTTGCGCGATTGTGCTTCAGATGGCCTGCGTCCGCTCACCTGGCTGAAACGCGCCGCCAACGCACCGGGCTGGAGTCCGGATGGTGAGCACAATCGAACCGAGGAAATCCGGGCGCGGTGGCTAAACGAGCGCGAGACAGAGACCTCGTCGCTTTAACCGGCCAGCCCTTAAGCCCTCACGCCTCGACTAGGCACCGTCAAAGAGTGGCGTCGACAAATAGCGCTCGGCAAATGACGGGATAATGACGACAATTGTCTTTCCGGACATTTCGGGTCGCCGCGCCACGTTCAGGCCGGCCGTGAGCGCTGCACCTGACGAGATGCCCACCGGGATGCCTTCTGTCCGCGCCAGTCTGCGGGCCGCCTCGAACGCTGCCTCATTCGTGACCTTGATGGCTTCGTCCATGAGATCCGGCGACATGTTATCCGGCACGAAGCCAGGGCCGATGCCCTGAATCATGTGAGGGCCGCCCTCACCACCGGACAGGACCGGGCTGTCTTCAGGTTCAACGGCAAACATTTTCAGGTCCGGCTTGCGGGCTTTCAACACGCGCGCGCACCCTGAGAACGTACCGCCAGTGCCGACCCCGGACACCACGGCGTCCACCGCGCCATTTGTATCGCGCCAGATTTCTTCTGCGGTGGTCGCTTCATGAATGGCGGGATTGGCCGGATTGGAGAATTGGCTGGGCATGACCGCGCCTTCGATACTCTCCAGCAATTCGTCGGCCTTCTCGAGTGTTCCGTTGAGGCCTTCTTCCTTCGGTGTCAGAACCAGTTCCGCCCCGAGGATTGAAAGCATCTTGCGGCGTTCGATCGACATCGACTCCGGCATGGTCAGGATCAGGCGATAGCCTTTGGCAGCGGCGACAAAAGCCAGCCCGATTCCCGTATTCCCGGAGGTGGGTTCGACCAGGGTCGTTCCAGGGCCAATCTTACCTTCCTTCTCCAACGCGGTAATCATACCCACCGCGATACGGTCTTTCACGCTCGCCAGGGGATTGAAAAACTCGAGCTTTAGCAGCAACTCGCATGCGAGGTTTTCCTCCTCACTGATCCGCGGAATGCGAACAATGGGGGTGTTGGCGATGGTCTCGAGGACAGAATTGTACACTCTTCCACGCCCCGGCTGGTCGAGCTCCAGGCCATTATAGTCTCTCGTCTCCGCCATGATCATTCCTTCCCGCGTTGGGTTACAAACTTCGTTTGCAAGAGCATAGCGATACGACGGGGCAAGAATCAATGTGAATGCGAATGGATGAGCTTGCGCGCTAATCCCTCACGCATCCGGCAGCACTTGCGCGTGTTTCACGCTGCCACAAGCAAAGCTTGTATCAATGCTGGCAATGCCAGGCACGCGTTGTAACTCGCGGCGAACGAAGCGCTCATAATCGTCGAGATCGGCCCCGATGACTCTCAGCAAATAGTCCGACCGCCCGGTCATCAGCCAGCAATCCATGACTTGCGGCATTCCAATGATCGCCTGCTCGAACGCATTTACCGCCTCATCGCTGTGGCGCTCCAGCTTGAGGCGGATGAAAACCGTCACCGGCAGGCCCCAGGCCTTTTGATCGACCAGGGCGGTATAGCCCTTGATAATCCCCTGCTCTTCCATCAGGCGGACCCGGCGCAGACATGGGCTCGGCGACAGGTTTACGCGCTCTGACAGGTCCTGATTCGTCAAGCGACCATCGCCTTGCAGTTCGCGGAGAATCTGGCGGTCTTTGCTATCCATTGGCTCATCCTTGGCAGTTTCTGCCAAGAGTTAAGCAGTTTCCTTGCCATTTCGCAAAGTTCTGCGGTGAGTTTTGCGCTAGAATGAGCCGACACGGAGATCCCCATGCACGATGACAAGACCAAAGGCTTTTCAACCCGCGCCATTCATCACGGTTATGACCCGATGGCGGCCGACGGCGCCCTGACCCCGCCTTTGCATCTGACTTCAACCTTCGCATTCGAGACCGCTGAACAGGGCGGCGCGCGGTTTGCGGGCGAAGCGCCGGGGCACATCTATACGCGCATTTCCAACCCGACGACGGAGCTGCTGGAACAGCGTATGGCCTCTCTGGAAGGCGGCGAAGCAGCGGTTGCCATGGCCTCTGGCATGGGCGCGATCACGTCCGTCTTGTGGAGCATCCTGCGCGCGGGCGACGAACTGATTACCGACAAGACGCTGTATGGCTGCACCTTCTCCTTTTTCCAGCATGGGCTCAGCCGGTTTGGCGTCACCGTCACGCATGTCGATCTGACCAATCCGCTGGCCCTGGAGACAGCCATCTCGGACAAGACCAAAGTCGTCTATTTCGAGACTCCGGCAAATCCGAACATGCGTCTGGTCGACATCGCGGCGGTCAGCGCCATCGCCAAACGACATGGCGCCAAGACGGTGGTCGACAATACATACGCGACACCGGTGCAAACCCGCCCGCTCGAGCATGGCGCAGATATCGTCGTGCATTCCGCGACCAAGTATCTGGGCGGACATGGCGACCTGATCGCTGGCATCGCGATTGGCTCGGCGGAAGATATGGCCGAGGTCCGCATGGTCGGCGTCAAGGACATGACCGGCGCCGTGCTGGCCCCGTTCAATGCGATGCTCATCCTGCGCGGGCTGAAGACCCTGGAACTGCGCGTCGAACGACATGCCCAGAGCGCGATGCGCGTCGCCGAGATGTTGCAGGCGCATCCATCTATCTCGCGCGTGCACTATCCCGGGCTGCCGTCTTTTGAACAGCACGATCTCGCACAGCGTCAGATGACCGGCTTTGGCGGCATGATCGCCTTCGAACTCAAAGGCGGCTATGGCGCCGGGATCGCGATGATGAACCGGCTGAACCTGATCCGCCGGGCCGTCAGCCTGGGCGATGCTGAAACGCTGATCCAGCATCCTGCCAGCATGACCCATTCGACCTATTCGCGCGAAGAACGCGAAGCACATGGGATCAGCGAAGGCCTGGTCCGCATCTCGGTCGGCCTTGAGCAGGTTGAAGACATTCTGGACGATCTGCACCAGGCGCTCGGCACGAATGAAATCGCCGCGGCTTAGCGCCCAGTCTCGCTCTACAAAGCACCTTTCGAACGCCCTTTTGCCTATTCCATTGCCCCTCCTCTTGCATTTCGATATATCGAAACTTATAATTAGATATATCGAAATGGGAGTAACACCATGTATCACCGAAGAAGAATGCGCCGCGCCGCTGAGGCTTATGTCAAAATAAAAGGCCAGCACGGCCGCGGTGGATACCGCCGACGCCGCCCGCTGGATCATGGCGATTTACGCCTCTTGATCCTCGCCCTCATCCAGGAAGAACCCCGGCATGGCTATGACCTCATGATCGAGATCGAGCAACGCACCGGCGGCACCTACAAGCCAAGCCCCGGCGTCATGTATCCGGCCCTGTCCGTGCTGGAAGATCAAGGCTTCGTCAAAGCCAAGAAAGTGGACGGCAAACGGGTCTTCAATCTCACCGAACAAGGTGAGGCAGAACTCGCTGAGCATGCCGATACCCTGGCCAAGATTGAAGAACGCCTGGAAAGCCTCGCCAATCCCGAAGCCGAGCTGCACCCGGGCGATATTCGCTCTGCCAGCCGGCGCCTGCGGCACACTCTGATCAAGACGGTTACCGAATCCTGGCCGGATACGTCCAGCTATGAGGAGATCGTCGAAATCCTGAATCAGGCCCGGGCGGATATCGTCAAAGCGGCGAACAAGAAACCGAACTAATGGTCTCGCCGAGCGCGTCATCGCTTCTCAAGAATGACGCTGAGATTGTTGGCCGGCATTTGCACCACGTCGACAAGGTGCAGACCAGCTATGTCCGCCAAAGGCAGGATTTGCTGATCCAGATCGCGCACTCCCCAACTTGGGTCGCGCCGTTTCAGATCTTCACTGAACCCCGCATTCGAGGGCGCAATCTCGCCATTCCGGGCGAACGGACCGTAGAGCATCAGCCGGCCGCCGGTTCGCAGGATGCGTCCGGACCCGGCGATCAGGCCCTCCGCGGCAGCGAATGGCGCAATGTGGATGATGTTCGCGCAAAACAGCGCATCAAACGGTGCCAGCGGCTCTGTGTCTTTCCAAACGGGCGCCGTGGTGTCGATTGTCAGCGGGCCGCGGAGGCGGTCATGCGCCGCAGCCGCACGCCAGGCGCGCTGGCTGGCCTGGCTGGCCGGATCAATATCCGAATAGGTCCAGGTCAGATCCACGGCGACGTCTGTGATATGCGCGCCATGCTCGCCCGTGCCGGAAGCAATTTCGAGCGCCCGCCCGCGGGTCGGCATGTGCGCCAGATAGATGTCGCGCACGATATCCTTGTTTCGCCCGGTGGACGGAGAGTAGCGCCGACCGTCTTCTGAAAGGTCGCGTTTTTCCAGAGCCAGAGGCTGGCCAGACCGGGCCTTCTGATAATCTTTGTTCTCATCCGTCATATCGGGCTCTTACGTGGTTTCCCGTGAACGTAAAAGCCCGGAAGACGTTGCCGCGAGGTTGGCTTATCCGCGCGGCTGGAACCGGTCCCGAAGCTCCGGTTTCAGGATCTTTCCATTCGCATTGCGCGGCAAAGGCTCGTCCTGGAACTGGATTTCGACCGGTACCTTGAACGCAGCGATCTGATTGCGGACATGCGCCCGCAACTCGTCTTCACTCGCCTCCATGCCGGGCTTGAGCTGTACGACCGCGCCGACTTCCTGGCCGAGGACCTTATGCGGAATGCCGACCACAGAGGCGTCCATCACTGCTGGATGATCGTAGAGCGCGCTCTCGACTTCGATGCAGTAAATATTCTCGCCGCCACGGATCAGCATATCCTTGGCCCGATCGACCAGATAGAGGAACCCTTCCTCATCGATCCGGGCCAGGTCGCCGGTGACAACCCAACCATCGACAAAGGTTTCAGCGGTGGCTTCCGGCTTGTTCCAATAGGCCTTGCAGTTCATCGCCCCCTTGCACCAGAGCTCACCAACTTCACCGGCCGGCACTTCCTTGCCGTCGCCGCCGACAATTTTCAGTTCGACCGCCCCCGGAGGCGCCCCGGCGCTGTCGGGTCGGTTCACATAATCTTCGCCAATGTTCAGGCTCGCAGTGGCACAGGTCTCGGTCATGCCCCAGCCGTTGCCAGGCGCGGCTTCCGGGAAGCGCTTCTTGATCGTCGAGACCAGTTCGGGCGCAGATGGGGCACCGCCATACGAGACCGCCTTGATCGTAGACAGATCGTAATTGTCCCGCTCGGGATGCTCGAGCAATTGCCAGGCAATGGCTGGAACGCCCCCGACATTGTTGATCTCTTCCTTTTCAATGATGGGCAGCGCTTTGCCCGCGTCCCACTTGTACTGGGAGACGATTTTCGCCCCCTGCAACATGCTCGGGATCAGGACGGCAAAAGCCCCTGTCGCGTGGAAGAACGGGATGGCCAACAGGGTGGCCGCCTGCTCATTCGGATCCGGCTCCGGCGGCTCCTCTCCGCGGCGCAGCAGCATCCGCATCTGGCAGGTCAGCGAGTTGAGCATGTTGGAGATGATCGCCCGGTGCGTCGCCAGGGCGCCTTTTGGGCGACCCGTGGTGCCCGACGTATACATGATCGTGGCATCATCATCCGGCCCCAGATCGGCCGCAGGCAGACCAATCTGTTCCAGCTCTTTCCACGAATTCGCCGCCCCGATCAGCCCCTCAAAGGAGGAGACACGCGGATCTGTTTCGCCTTCGCCGCCGCGCGCGACGATAATGGATTGCAGGTCCTTGAGATTGTCCAGATGGCCGCGAATGCGATCGAGGATCTGCGGATCGATCACAGCGACTTTGGCCCCACTATCGCTCAGACCATATTCCAGTTCGTCACCTGTCCACCAGGAATTCATCGGCGTCGCGATGGCGCCTATCGACAGGGCGGCGAAAAACGGAACCGGCCATTGCGGATAGTTGCGCATGATGATCGCAATACGGTCACCTTTCGTCACTCCAAACTGCTCGGTCAGAGCTTTCGCAAAATGCTCCACCGCGCGGGCAAACGCGGTATAGGTCACACGCTCATCTTCATAGACGAGGAAGTCGCGCGCGCCGAACTGAGGCTCTGCCAGCTCGAATATGGTTCGGATCGTCGGCGGCGCGTCCGCGTAAATCTTCATCGGCACGCCGCCGACCACCCCGTCGGTCAGCTTGAGCGGCGTGTCGGATGCGGCGATTGCAGCATTGGCTTGGGCGATAGAAATGACGGGCCAACCGTCTGGTAAGGCGGCAACAGCCATGGGCGTCCTCCGGATAGATTATTGTTCTTGGGTCCGGATATGCGGCATGCACCGCCCCTACGGAAGGGGCGACGCCGCGGCAGGCCTGTTTTTGTTTTGAATTTTTGCTGGTTTAGCCGCGATACGGCGTTCCTTTGATCGTAATCGCAAGGCTCTCCACCGGAATGCCGGCCTGAGTCAGCAATCCCAGGTCTGTCACCGGAATGATGGAGCGAACTTCGCGGGCCGGCTCCGCCATGCTGAGCAGCAGGTTGGCAGCGATTAACTGGATGTAGTCAGGCTGACTTTCGGCAATGTCGGGTTCAGTAATCTTCAGGGCGGTTTGCAGCTCCAGATATTCCCCTGTCCGTTCAGCCATATCGCTTCCGAACGGATCCTGAACCTCTCGAGTGTTGCCGGGAACTTCGATCGAGAAATTGTAATCGGCACCTGCATCCAGAGAAACAGTATAGGACTGGCCGGGTTGAACGAGGACTTGCTCGGCGCTGAACCGCTGCCCGTTTTCTTCAAGCGTGATTTCCAGCGCATATAACTGGTCACGATCGCCCGCATCAGGGTTCATCATCATCATTGCCAGACAAGCAATACATCCAGCCAGAAGCACGGTCGCAAAGGACTGCATGGGGGCGTCTCCCTAATACTCTACACGCCCCTTGCCCGTCGCAATTTGTATGCCAGCCGAAACGTTAATGCGAGTTACTTTTCGCAGAACTTCAGAGATCCACATCAAAAAAACTGAATCGGGCCCACAAAAAACCAGTGCTGGTGAAATCACCAGCACTGGCTCTCAGTCTCGGAGGTATTGCTGCATTCTACAGCAGAGGCTGAGAAACTCTATTTTCCGAAATCACAAAACCGCACAACGCGGTCGGTGCCATCCGGCTCGACGAGACGATAGCTCGGACCGGTCAATTCGGCATCCTCACAGAGATACCCGATCTGATACATGTCGAGCAGATACTCATTCTCCGGTTTGATCGCATTGATCAACATGATGTCCGCGGCGGTCTGGTGCTCGCCCAGGCGAAAACGGGCTTCAAACGCCTCGGTTGGCGACAGGCCGCCCTCTTCCAGCGCAAAGTTCAGGCTGGTGGCCTCACCGCGGGCGAAGTCCCGCAAATCACTCGCGGCATTTGCCTGGGCGTGCTCGGGATAGGTATCGAGAAACTCATCCAGCGCCTCGATCCCGCCCCAGACCTGATTGCCGTCGCCCAGTTTCAGCTCCGCCATGCGATAGAGCGCGGCCGCTTTTTCGTCATCAGTGGCTTCCTGGTTGCCGATCAGCTGCTCGAGCCGCAGAATGGCGGCCTGCTCATTTCCGGCCTGGACCAGCTCATCCACCGTATTCATTGCGAGTTCGAACGTACTCGGCTGCGTGGCGAGCGGCGGTGTGTCAACCACAACCGGCGGAACATCGACATTCGTCGATGCACAGGCTGACGCCAGAACGAGCAGCGATGCGGCAAGCAGAGTACGCATGAGATAATCCCTCTCTATTGGACTTTGAATTTGGTCGCCAATCGCGATGGCGACACTAAGGCAGAAATCAGGAGACGCTGGGATTGTTGCACCAGACCGCGCCGGAGACATGATCGGGCTCGGGACCGTGACGGTGGATCGGCTCCCCTTCGCCTTCGCTTTCGCTGGCGTCATCGCCAACTTCGTCGCAGACATAGCCACTTTCGCGCAGCAAATAGAGATGAACATCGGAAGGCGTCAATTCGGAAGCCCGATATCGGTCGGCCGCCGCGTCGAGATCTCCCATCAACACCTTGTCGTCGAACCAGTCTGGCAGATTTTGTAATTGCGCGAGCCGGCGCTGCGCGTTTTCGATCTCTGTGGCCGCGAACACTTTGCGGCGTTCGGCACCGCTGGCGCGGGGATCCTCAGGCCTCAGCGCCAACACCCGGTCAAGGTCGGCCACGGCCCCTGGCAGATTGAATTTCGCTTCCCAGCGTTTGTCTGCGCGCAGATACAGCAAGTCGAGGCGTTGATCTTCCGTCAAATCCGTGCGCGCGAGGACGGCGTCCAGCTCGGCCTCCGAAGCGGCGATACTCGGGTTGGCTTCGATCCGGCTATGTTCGGCCTCGAACAAGACAGGGTCCATGGTCGCTGGCACCGTGGCGCACGCGACTGTTCCAAGGGAAACACAAAAACTGACCCATAAACGGCGCATGCATACTCCTGCCTTGCGAGAAACAACACGCTCGCTGTCGCAGCTGACTAAGGCAGCAAAACGGCAGAACTGCTTACAGGGAGTTTAGATCGGTCAGGCCCGTGCCAGGCGCTCGATTTCAGCGACATCGCCGCGTCCCAGAGCCTCGATCGCACAAGCCGCGATGTGACGGGCGTTCAGACCCGCCTCATCATACATCAGGTGTGGCTTGTCCTGGTCCTGGAACACATCCGGCAGGTGCATGGTGCGGATCTTCAGACCGTTATCCAGCGCCCCGGCTTGCGCCAGGTGGTGCAGCACAAACGCTCCAAATCCACCGCGTGACCCTTCCTCGATCGTGATCAGCACTTCATGCTCTCGGGCCAGACGCTCGGTCAGCTCCGCGTCCAGCGGCTTCGCAAAGCGGGCATCCGCCACGGTGCAAGACAGACCCTGCCCGGCCAGCATATCCGCGGCCTTCAGCGATTCCTGAAGACGCGCGCCATAAGACAGAATGGCGATCGAGCTGCCCTGACGCACGAGGCGGCCTTTGCCAATCTCTAATGGGGTTGGGGTCTCCGGCAGAGCCACGCCGACGCCTTCACCGCGCGGATACCGGAACGCACTTGGACGGTCATCAATCTCATTCGCTGTGGCCACCATATGTGCAAGTTCTGCCTCGTCTGCGGCAGCCATGCAGATCATGCCCGGCAGCGCGCCCAGATAGCCAATGTCGAAACTTCCGGCATGCGTCGCCCCATCGGCGCCGACCAAACCCGCCCGGTCGATTGCAAAACGCACCGGCAGGCTCTGGATCGCGACATCGTGCACGACCTGGTCATAGCCGCGCTGCAAGAATGTAGAATAGATGGCCGCATAGGGCTTCATGCCATCCGCGGCCATGCCCGCCGCCATGGTGACGGCATGCTGTTCAGCAATGCCGACATCAAAAGAGCGGTCCGGGAACGCTTTCGCGAACAGATTCACACCGGTGCCGGAGGGCATGGCGGCCGTGATCGCGCAGATCTTGTCATCGGTTTCAGCGAGTTTGACGAGCGTGTTGCCAAACACATCCTGGTATTTCGGCGCGCCGGGCGCAGACTTTTGCTGTTCGCCGGTTACAACGTTGAACTTCGACACGCCGTGATACTTGTCGGCGCTGTTCTCTGCCGGAGCGTAGCCATGCCCCTTATGGGTCACCACATGCAGCAACACCGGGCGCTGCATCTGCTTGACGTTTTCCAGGACCGGGATCAGCACATCGAGATCATGGCCGTCAATCGGCCCCACATAGTAGAAGCCAAGCTCCTCGAACATGGTCCCGCCCATGGCGAAACCGCGCAAATACTCTTCTGCCTTGCGGGCCGGGTTCTCGAGGCCCATGGGCTTGACCACAGATTTCGCGAAACGGCGCAGACCGCGATAGGACCGGCTGGAGACAAGGCGGCTGAAATAGTGGCTCATGGCGCCGACCGGCGGCGCAATTGACATGTCATTATCGTTCAGGATCACGACCTGGCGCTTCTGATCCCCGCCGACATTGTTCATCGCCTCATAGGCCATACCGGCGGTCATCGAACCGTCTCCGATGACCGATACGACATGATTGTCATTGCCCTGCAGATCGCGCGACGTGGCGAAGCCATGGGCCGCAGAAATCGAGGTCGAGGCGTGGGCCGCGCCGAAAGGGTCAAACTCGCTCTCGGCGCGTTTGGTAAAGCCCGACAAGCCGCCGCCCTGACGCAGGGTGCGAATTCGGTCGCGTCGCCCTGTCAGGATCTTGTGCGGATAGCATTGGTGACCGACATCCCAGATCAGCCGGTCAACAGGCGTATCGAACACCGCATGCAAGGCGACGGTGAGTTCAACCACCCCCAGACCGGCGCCCAGGTGCCCTCCGGTGACGGAAACAGCATCGATCATTTCCTGACGGACTTCATCGACGATCTGCTTCAGCTCTTCGCGCGATCTGTCTTTCAAGTCCGTGGGCGTGTGCACATCGTCCAGCAGGCGCGTATTCTTGAGATCTGTCACCGAGCGGCCTCCTTCCAGCCGATTGACTGATTTGTCCGGGACTTAGTGTTTTCTATCCAGAACAAAATCAACCGATTGCAGCAGGATATTGGCGCGATTGCGGAAAATAGCGAGGTGTTCCTTGGCCTGCGCGGCGAGGAGCCGCACCCGCTCCTGGGCCTGTTCCACGCCCAGAATCGTAACGAAATTGGCCTTTCCAGCGGATTCATCGGTGCGCAGTGGTTTTCCCACATCTGCCTCATTTCCGGTCGCATCGAGCAAGTCGTCGGAAATCTGGTACGCCAGACCGAGATCATGCGCAAAGCCGTGCAGCGCATGTTTCTCGACATCACTTGCCCCGCCAATGATCGCACCCGCCTCGACGGAATAGGAGATCAGCGCCCCAGTTTTCAGGCGCTGCATGCGGGTAATCGTGTTCAGATCGCGCGGACTTTCATCCTGCAGCATGTCGATCATCTGCCCGCCCACCATGCCGAGCGCACCGGAGGAATCCGCCAGGCGCTCAATCAGTTGCAAACGAATGTGGGCGTCCTGATGGGTTTCGCGATTGGCCAGGATCTTGAACGCATGCGTCAGCAGCGCATCGCCCGCCAGCACGGCCGTCGCTTCATCGAACGCCTTGTGCACCGTCGGCTGGCCGCGGCGAAAATCATCATCATCCATGCACGGCAAATCGTCATGGATCAGAGAATAGCAATGAACGCATTCGAGAGCCGCTGCGGTCCGCAACAGGCTTTTCTCTGGCGCGTCGAATATCGCCCCGGTCTCGATCACATAGAAAGGCCGCATGCGCTTACCATTGGCGAGGGCGGAGTGCCGCATCGCGCGCATCAAATCAGCTTCAGGGCCTTGGGCTGGCGGGATGAGCTGGTCCAGCGCAACCGTTACTCGATCGGCGATCTCGGTCAGTCTTTGACCAAAGTCAGGATCGCCTTCATCAGCCATCAGTCAAAGCTCGCTGGCTCGGTCTTCGGGTCTCCATCGCCGCCCTGGACGATCTGTTCGACTTTCAGTTCAGCGGCCTTGAGTCGCGACTCACAATGCTTCTTGAGTTCGGCGCCGCGCTCATAAATGGCGATCGACTTCTCCAGCTCAACATCGCCCTGCTCGAGCTGTCGAACGATCGTTTCGAGTTCGGCCAGTGCTTCCTCGAAGCTCATATCTTTGACGGGTGTTGCCTTGGTCGCCATATGGTCAGTCCCACGCTGCCTTGAGTGGGCGCCACCCTAGAACCGGTTTCAACTCGCCTCAATGGCGATTTCAGGATTTTCCACGATATTCGTAGACGCGGAAGCTCCAATACTTGTCGCCACCATCATAGACGCAGACCCATCCAAGTTTCTTGAGCGGTCGCCTAAGCATACGATTGAACCAACCATGCGCCGCGAGATAGACTGATTGGCCGTCTGCCTTTTCGTGCAAAACCTGAGCCGCCTGCTTCGCCCGATTGCGCGCTTCATCCACGCTTTCGCCATCCAGCTTGTGGCCGCGCAGCCAGGCCGTTCGCGCCAGAATGTTCCAGGTCTTTGGCAGATAGCGGCGTGTCTTGAATCGCGGCGGCGGCAGAGGCGCTTCATTGAACACTTCATGAGGCGCCGGGTCTCGCCCGTCGGTCGCCCAGTTTGCCGTCTCGATCGCCCGAGGCCGCACCGATGACAGGACCAGATCGACGCTGGCGACCGCGTCTTTGAGTTTCTGTGGAGGCGATTGATCTTCTGCGAGACTGCCAGCCTCGTAGCGATCCCACCAGTCGCGATACTCTTTCCAGTCGAGCTTAGGCCCGGCTGAGCGATTCAGAGCCGGACGGCCATGCCGGGACACGATGATCGGTCCGCGCTTTGGCTTTGGATCTGTGTTGTCGCTCATTGTTTTGGACCTGCCCCATCAAGACCAGCGCTACGGACGCCGATTAGACAGGTTGGGAAGAGGCTTCAAGCCTGCTTGTGATGATTTCCGAGCTGGCACTTTCACCCTTACAAGCCGCGCCAGAGCCGTTCCTTCATGCAAGGCTCTGCCTGTGCGCGGGAACAGCGATAGAAAGTGAACAGGACGGTATCGGCCCGACCGATCAGATTCTGAAACGGGACAAAGCCGACCGAGGCCTGCTCTGGGCCCCAACCGGGCCGCGGCGGACAGCCGGCTTCGTCAATTATTCCATCTGTGCTCGGCGGACAATGCCCTGTCGGATTGCGGCCATCCATGGAATTGTCGCGATTGTCGCCCATGAACAGGAAGTGTTTCTCCGGCACGACATAGTCGACCGAGATATTGCTGCCGGTTTCGCCGTCTATGTCGTGGGTCAACCAGGTTTCGCCATCATAGGATTCGGTAAACTCCGCCGCTGTGACCATGGCACCGCTATCGTGCTGGCGATATCGTACGCGGCGCACAAAGGTTCGGTCGATCGGCGTGCCATTGATCGCCACGGGCTGACCGTCACGAACCGAGACCGTGTCGCCTGGAAGACCGATGATCCGCTTGATCATCACTCGCGGCGTATGTGTGTGCTCAAACACGGCCACGTCCCCGCGTTTCGGCATGCTGGCAAAGACACGCCCCTCGGGCAGCGGGGCATACCGGCCGAGGCTGAAGGGCAGTGAATGTCGCGAATAGCCATAGGCGAACTTGTTCACCGCGACCCGGTCACCCACTTGCAGGTTCGGCACCATGCTTTCCGACGGGATCACGCGCAGCTCATAGAACAATCCCGAAAACAGAAGAAAAATCGGGATGAAAATGGAGAGCGTCACGCCCCATTCGCGCAGCTCCTTGATGACCTTTTCTTTCAAGGTCAAAGGGGACTGATCCTCCTGCGCGTCCTTGGCGAGCGTTTCGGTCATGACAGGCGCACCGCCGTTCCATAGGCCAGCAATTCGGCGGAGCCGCCCATGATCATGCTGGTCGTCACGCGCAAGCAAATCACCGCGTCAGCGCCCTTCGCCTGCGCATCTGAAACCATGCGATCTATCGCCTGCTCACGCGCTTCGGCCATCAGTTTGGTATATTCCGGCACTTCACCGCCAACGAGATTGCGCAATGCCGCCATGATATCGCGGCCAAAGAAACGGGTGCGGACCGTATTGCCCTTCACCGTTCCGATAATCTCGGACACTTGCCGCCCGGGCACAGTTTCGCCCATGGTCACGATCATACGGGGCCTCTCTTATTTATCGACAGTCTTCGAGTAGTGGTCATCTTCGACATTGTTCAGGCGATCAACGATCACTTTTGCCAGAAGCACGAGAAACCCGAGCGCGACAAGCCCCGGAATCAGTAGCACCAGCCAGATCGGAGCCCCGGCCTCGGCGCTGGCCTGATGAACTGCAAACCCGATCCCGAGCAGCGTCAGCAGTGCGTAGATCGCGCCGCCCACGACAATCAGCCCGATGCCGATGGCGAACCAACCCTTGGTTTTCCCGGTTTCCTGCATAGACGACTCCAGCGACCAGATGCGTGCGCGATCTTTGACTTATCCCGCGCTTCTTGTCGAGAACATGGCGTGCCCGGCGTCAGGAGGCGGCTTCGTACCAGGCGACGCCGTCTTCATCCAGATGCCTCGAGGCTTCGTGACGCCTGATCAAATAGTTGAGATGCGCCAGCGCTTCGCCGGTAGCCATAGACAGGACATCATCGCCGATCTTGCGGCCAAAGATCGCTGGGAACACGTCGATGACGCGCCGTGGCTCCTGTCCCAGTCTCTGCTTCAGGCGCTTGAGGGCAATGCCGTGGCCCTTGATCAGGTGGTCGAGGCGATCATGCGCACCGATGAAGGGTTCATTGTGCGCCGGCAGAACCAGCACGTCTTCCGGCAGTTCGGTTTTCAGCTTCTCGCAACTCTCCAGCCAATCCGAAAGCGGATCAGCATCTGGTTCGGTCGGAAACACCGAGACATTGGACGAAATCTTGGGCAGCAACTGATCCCCGGAAATCACGACGTTCAGATCCGCGCAGTACAAACAGGAATGCTCGGGCGAGTGACCATGACCGGTAATCACGCGCCAGGTTTTTCCGGCCATCTCGAACGCGTCACCATCCTCGAGCCTGTGATAGGCATCCGGCAATTGCGAGACGCCGCGTCCAAATCCGCCAAATCGGGCGCGATAGGTTTCAATATTGGCTTCGTTCCAACCGGCTTCCCGGTAAAATACCGTGCCCGCTTCCGGGGCCTTGCGGCCCGTATCTGCGACCAGCATGCGGCAGGTGACGTATTCCAGTCGGCTGATCCAGAGCTGCGAGTCCGGAAACTTCCGGCTCAGCCAGCCCGCATTTCCGATATGATCGGGATGCATGTGCGTGACGATGACCCGCCAGACAGGGCGGCCATCCAACTTGTCTTCGAAAATCTGGCGCCAGGCCGCTTTGGTGTCCTCCAGCGGCATTCCAGTATCAACAATGGTCCACCCTTTCTCACCGTCATCGATCAGCCAGAGATTGATCCATTGCAGCGAGAACGGCAAAGGCATGCGCACCCAATGGACGCGGTCGACCACTTCCATGGTCGTACCGACATCCGGGGTCGCTTCCCCGAAAGGATACGTCAGCGCCGCACGGCCTGAGGTTTTACCTTCAAATCCATCCATGAGGTCAGTGTGGCACGACCGGCGGCGACCACCAATCCGTCACGTCACGGAATGCCGAAGCGAGAAGCGTTAGCGTGTGTTGACGCGCGTGACCTTGGTCCCTTCAATGCTGACCCCGGCCATCAGGCCTTTCTGGTCGAAGATGAACGCATAAGCGTCATCCTGAAGCGTCGATGAGGACAGGTTCTCCGCCACGCCAGCATTGACAACGACGACAGTCGGCCCGACGCCGATTTCCCAGCCATCGGATTCTTCGAGATATTGCACGGCACTATCGTTCATCAGAAACACCGCGTAGCCATAAGACTGTGCGCCTGCCTGCAGGCCCCAGGATCCGGTGAAGGAGGTGTAATACCCGTTCGTATTGCCGCCCTGGCGCAATTCACCTTCGCCATACGCGCCGCCAAACACCAGTCCGGCTTTGACAATGGAGGGGAAGATGAGCACGGCGCGTGATTGGCGCGAGATGGCCGCAGCCGCAGGGTTCTCGCGAACCAGTTGATTCAATGCCTGGCTGCTGGAATTAGAGATATCTGCTCGTGATGCCGGCGATGTCGCCGTGGTTGAGCAGCCCCCCAGCGTGGCCATTCCGATCACCGCCGTGGCGGCTGCGACTTTGCTAAACAGTCCCATATCCAGCTCCTGTCTCTGTTCTGGGCGGGCCTTATGCCCCGGAAAGCTGAGTAAAAACAAGGTTTCTTATTTGTAATCTTAACACTCGACCACATTCACAGCGAGCCCGCCCTGGCTCGTTTCCTTGTACTTTGAGGACATGTCGAGACCGGTCTGACGCATGGTCTCGATCACCTGATCAAGCGAGACTTTGCCTTGACCTTCCTGGTGCAAAGCCAGCCGCGCGGCGTTCACCGCTTTCACGGTTCCGATGGCGTTGCGTTCAATGCATGGCACCTGAACCAGGCCGCCTACTGGATCGCAAGTCAGGCCGAGATTGTGCTCCATGCCGATTTCCGCGGCGACCAGGCACTGGACTGGCGTGGCGCCCCACACGGCCGCGAGCCCACCTGCGGCCATGGAACAGGCGACCCCAACCTCGCCCTGGCACCCCATTTCGGCGCCAGAAATAGACGCGCGCTGCTTGTAAAGCAGGCCGATGCCGCCGGCGACGAGAAGAAAGCGCTGCGTCTTGGTGCGAACAGGTACGCCGTCATCATCGCAGCAATAGTGTCGAAGCACGGCAGGCAAGATCCCCGCCGCTCCGTTTGTTGGCGCCGTGACCACGCGTCCACCCGCGGCATTCTCTTCATTCACCGCCATGGCGTAAACATTGAGCCAGTCGAACAGGGCCTCCCGCTCATTGACGCCCGCGCCGGTCTTGAGCTTGCGATAAAGATCCGGGGCGCGTCGCTTGACCTCCAGACCGCCGGGCAGGATCCCTTCCGTGTCCAATCCGCGGGCGATACAGGCCAGCATCGTGTCAGCAATGTGATCGAGTTGCGCGAGCGTCGCCTCTCGCGGTCTCCGCTGGTCCTCATTGACCAGCATCAGTCGCCGGATGGACAATCCACTCTGATCACAGAGCGAGAGCAATTCCGCCGCTGAGCCGAACGCGTGCGGCGATCGGGTCTGGTCCGGCACGACATCGCCCTTTGCTGGTCGCGCCAGCCGCCGGGCTGACGCCACAAAGCCGCCCCCCGTGGAATAGTAGATGCGCTCGAAGATGGACTGTTCCGGGTTCTCCGCCGCGAACAGCCGCAACGCCATGCCATTCGGATGCAGCTCCGGCACCAGATCGCCGCGATGGAGAATGTCCTTGGTCGCATGAAAGTCGACGGCGGACCCGCCATACAGGTTGAGGGACTTGTTCTGAACAGCGCTGCGAAACGCGGCCTCAGCTTCATCGGGATCAGCCGTCTCAGGATCAAAGCCGAGCAGCCCGAGGATCACCGCTTTGTCGGTTCCGTGACCAATTCCGGTCAACGCCAGCGACCCCTGCAATTCCACTTCGATTCGCGCCGCCTGGGACAGGAACCCGGTTTTCGCTGCTTCGCGCAAAAACCGCTTTGCGATTCGCATCGGACCAACCGTATGGGAGGAAGACGGGCCCAATCCGACGCGAAACAAATCCAAGACTGAGAGCATTCTATTCCGGTGTCCGCCCGACCTGCCCTACCCCTACGGCGCTCTTGCTTTCCGGGCAAGGCCAAGCGAGGCTGAGCAAAAACAAAATGGAGGAGCTTATGTCACACGTTAATCGCCGAAGCTTGCTGAAGTCTGGCGCGGCCATCGCCGCACTCACCCCTTTCGCGGCATGTTCTGGCACACCCGGCACGGACGAGGATACCGGTCCCGAGACCCAATCAACTCAAACGCCTGAACTGGACGATACGACAACAATGGACACCTACTCCGCTCAGCCGATCCCGGATGGCCTCTCGCAGCTTGAACAGCTCGCGTCCGGTGAAACCACGTCTCTTGCGCTGACACAGGCGGCGATTGAGCGGTCGAAAGCCGCCCACCCACTGATCAATGCCGTTGCCCTGGAGACTTATGAAGATGCGCTGACCGAGGCGCAGACGCCCCCGGACGGCGCGTTTGGCGGGGTACCGACTTTCATCAAGGATCTGCTCGACTGGGAAGGGGATCAGACCCTCTACGGCTCGCGGGCCTTCCAGGGCTATATTGCACCAGCAGATGCCCCCTTTGCAAAAGCCTGGCGCAAAGCCGGTGTGATCAGCATCGGCAAGTCGACGACGCCGGAAATGGGGCTCATTTCTTCGACCGAACCCCTGGTTACAGGGCCCACGCGAAACCCTTATGATCTTAGCCGAATTCCAGGCGGATCCTCCGGCGGGGCCGCCGCGTTGGTGGCGGCTCGGGTGGTGCCGTTTGCGCATGCCAGTGATGGCGGGGGCTCGATCCGGATCCCGGCTGCCTGTTGCGGTCTGTTCGGACTGAAGCCCAGTCGTGGTGCCTTGCCGGTCAGCCGGGATTCCGGCGAGGTCGATATCTCGGTCAATCACGCTGTGACCCTGACGGTTCGAGATAGCGCCGCCCTGTTCGCAGCGGCCGAGATCGATGTTCAGTCCGACCTGCCGAAGACGGGAAGCATCACCGAGGCCTCCACGCGTCGCCTCAAGATTGCCTATGCACCTGACCCGGTGAATGGCGCGAGCCTCGACAGCGCCACCCGGTCGGGGATCGAACGCACGGCGCAATTGTGCCGCGACCTCGGACATGAGGTGATGGATTTCACCATGCCGGTTGACGGCGTCGAGTTTGGCGACCAGTTCCTGATGTATTGGGCCGCCGGCGCCGCCGCCTTTGCGCAAAGCGCAAGCGCCTTCTCCGGCAAACCGATCAGTCCGGAGATCGTCGAGCCGTGGACCCTCGGCCTCGCCGCCCAATTCATGCAGCGTCAGGACGAGATCGGCGATGTGATCGCCTATCTGAAAGCGTTCGAGGGGATTTATCATTCCTGGTTTGACGATTTCGATGTGATCCTCACCCCGACCGTGTCCTCGGTTCCGCCGAAAATTGGCTCGCAAGCGCCGGATGGAGATTATGAGACCGTGATGCAGAACGTTCTGAGTTTTGCCGCCTTCACCTCGCCGATGAATGTCTCCGGCGCCGCATCGATGAGCGTGCCGTTACAGTGGAGCGATGACGGCTTGCCCATCGGTTCGATGTTCTCGGCCAGGCGCGGAGATGATGGACTCTTGTTCGCACTGGCCTATGAATTGGAAGAAGCGCAGCCATGGATCGACCGGTTGCCGACGTTCAAACCTGCTTGACCGGAGACGAAACATGATACGCACCGTCCTTCTGACCGCGCTTGGATGTTCTGTCGGATGGATGGGGGCCGCGCAGGCGGAGGTGATCAGCGCTACGCCGGATCACTTCACACTGAAACTGGAAGCCGAAACAAATCTGTCGCCAGATGAGGTGTGGGCACGCCTGATCGATCTGCCATCCTGGTGGCTGCCCGATCACACATATTCGGGCGACTCGGACAATCTATCCATCGACCCGATCGCCGGCGGCTTGTGGCGAGAAGATTGGGAAGGCGGCAGCGTCTGGCATGGGTCGGTGCTCCGCGCAGAGCCCGGCAACGTCCTGGTCCTGAACGCCCCATTCGGCCCACTTCAGGGGCTTGCGGTCACGTCGGTCTGGACCATTTCGCTCGATGCTCAGGAAGATGGCGGTACCCGCATCACGTTCGACCATGTCACCAATGGCAGCGCCGCCAGTGGGTTGGATGGCATGGCGCCGGCGGTGGATTACGTCAAAAGCGAAGCCCTTAAGAGCCTCGCCAGACCGCACGACGAGTAGCCGCTTTCCGCAAGGTCTGGCTTGCGAGCTATGGCAAAGCCCGTAACTCTGGAGCCCAGAGAGGGTGGCCATGGCCGACACAGAGATGGATCCGGACGTCCCGCTGCGCCCGTTAAGCGCCTTTCAGCAGGGAATGATCGCCTTTGCCAGTGTCGCCATGGGAGCTGGTATGACGATCAATTTTGTCGTCGTCGCACCGCTCGCCCGAAAAGCGGGCCTTACCGAGATACAGGTGGCCGGAATCCTGACCCTGTCGGCGCTCATCTATGCCTTGATGATTCCGCAATGGGGACGCTGGGCGGATCGGTTTGGGCGAAAACGGGTCATGGTCTTCTCCCTGATGGCCATGGGGTTCGCCAATATGGCCTTCCTGTTCGCACTGGAAGCGGCGCTGGCGGGAATGATTACCGGCCTGACCATGTTCTTTACGCTCGTTTTCGTGCGCGTCTGGTTCGGGCTTTTGTCGCCCGGCCTGCAACCGGCCAGCATGGCGGCGATGACCGATGCCACCACGCCCCGGACACGCGCGGCCGGGCTTGGCATGCTTGGCGCTGCGATGAGTATTGGATCGATTATCGGTCCCGCTGGCGCCGCAGTGCTGGCGCCGTTTGGGGCGCTGGTGCCGCTCTGGGGGTCGATCATCTTCTGTATCACTTGCGGTCTGTTGCTGGCCTTCACCTTGCCGAAGAGCCGAACGACGCGGCAGACCGCCGAGCGCCCGACACCTCTCGCCATGCGGGACGAGCGGGTGTTCCCGCACCTGGTTTTCCTGTTCACCTATTTCGTCGCCGTGGGCATGATCCAGCAGACGCTGACCTGGTTTCTCGAAGACCGGTATCAACTCGGCCAGGAGACGACGGTGCTGTATGCCGGGATCGCCTTTGCCTGTCTCGCTGTGATGATGGTGATCATCCAGTTTGGCTATGTGCAGCCGAGGAAGCCCGACCCGCGCCGGATGCTGCCCACGGGCCTGTTTCTGGTCGCGATTGGCTATGTGCTGGTCAATCTACTGACACCTTTCTGGGCTGTGTGCGTCGCCTTCCTGATCGTTGGCAGTGGCGCAGCGCTCGCTGTCCCGGCCGCCAATGCGCTGGGCAGCCTTTCGGTCAAGCGCGAGGAGCAAGGGTCTGCAGCTGCCCTTCTGGCAGCCGCGCCCCCGGCCGGTTTCATCTTCGGTCCGCTGATCGGCGCCGCGCTGTATGAGCTGAACGCCGCCCTGCCTCTCTATCTCTCCGCCGTGGTCATGGCGGTCCTCGCCACCTATGCCGCATTCGTGACGGCAAGACGCCCGCTCGGCGGGTGATCAGCCTGGCGCATTCATGAAGAAGGCGTTCAGTTTGTTCCCGTCCAGATCCCGGAAATAGGCCGCATAGAAGCCGCCGCCGCGGTCACCGGGCTTGCCTTCGCAAGTGCCGCCCTGCTCCAGCGCAATCGCATGCAGGCGATCGACCTGGTCGGTGCTGGCCGCCTGAAGCGCCACCATCGTCCCATTGCCAGCGCTGGGCGCCTGGCCGTCGAATGGCTGTGTCAGCGCGACACCCGGCGCGCCATCCATCTCGCCCCAGGCGATGAACGTGCCTTCGTCCATCATCCGCCCAACGCCCATTTCCTTGGCGATGGCATCGTAGAACACTGCGTTCTTTTTCAGGTCCGCTGTCCCTAAAGTCACATAGCCGATCATATTGTCCTCCTTGATTATCCAAGAGAACATATAGCGAACATAGAGTCTTGGCAAGCGCTACATCGCGCTGATTCCACCGTCAACTTTCAGCTCAATGCCAGTGACCAGTTTGCTTTCATCACTGGCCAGGTACAGCACCGCGTAAGCGATATCGTCCGGCTCTCCGACCTTGCCCATCGGGATCTGGCGACCGAGCTTGGCGAGCGCCTCTTCCTCGCCGAACATTTCCTTGGTGCGGTCGAGAATCGGCGTGTTGATAAAGACTGGATGCACCGAGTTCGAGCGGATCTGCCCGCCCGTCTTGGCACAATGCAGCGCAATGGATTTGGACATGTGCCGCACGGCTGCCTTGGCTGTGTTGTACGAGACATAATTGCCGCTCGCGATGATCCCGGCAATCGAGCTGATGTTCACGATCGACCCCAGCCCATGGTCGCGCATCAGCGGGATCGCGTACTTGCAGCCAAGAAAGATAGAATCGACGTCAACCTGCATGACTTTCTGGAAGACCGCATAATCTTCATCCTCGACGCTGCCGAGCGAACCAATACCGGCATTGTTGACCAGGATGTTCAGCCCGCCCATCGCATCATGTGCTTCTTGCGCCACCGTCTTCCAGCGCGCCGCATCGGTGACATCATGCTGCCAGGCAAAGGCGGTCCCATCCCCCAGCTCAGCGTTGATCTCGGCGGCGATCTTGTCCGCGCCTTCACCATTAATGTCCGTCACAGCGACTTTGGCACCTTCACGGGCGAGCATTTTGGCCGTCGCCTCACCCAGTCCCTGAGCGCCGCCTGTTACGATGGCTTTTTTTCCTGATACGCGGCCCATGCCGTCCTCCGATTATCTATCTATCAGCGCTCCAGATCACACGCGCCTGCGGGTGAAGCAAGCCCTGACGCGGCGGAGCGGGTCACGGGGATTTGAGCAATTGCGATTTGAGCTGAGCGCCGCCTTCGCCGACATCAGGCGCAGTCAAACAAGGACATGTCATGCGTATATTGCTCGGATCACTGGTCGCGGCTGTGAGCGCGGTGGCGGCGTTAAGCCTGAATGGCGGCGCGCAGTCGCTGCAAGATGTGCCACCGGCCACCGGGGCGAACACTTCACCCGTGGTTGCAGAATTGTTCACCTCCCAAAGTTGTTCCTCATGCCCCCCGGCCGAAATGCTGTTTGCAGAACTTTCCGAACGCGAGGATCTCATCGTGCTGGAATGGCATGTCGATTATTGGGATCGACTCGTGCATGGCCGTGCAGGGTCCTGGAAAGACCCGTTTTCGGACGCTGCCTACACAAAACGCCAACGAGACTATAATCGCGCCCTTCGCGGAACCGGCGCCGTCTACACACCTCAGGCCGTGATCAATGGCGTGCGCGAAACCGTTGGAAGTCGAAGCGGGGAGGTCAAATCGCTGCTCAAGCCCGCCGCGCACGCCACGGCGGCGATTTCGGTTTCAATTGACGCAACCTCTGCTCTGATCGAGATCGCAGACTATGTCAGCCCACTGAAAAACAAAGCCGATATTGTTCAACTCACCCTCCTGCCCGAGCAGACGACGTCGGTGCCGCGCGGCGAGAATCGCGGCGTCGTCCTGTCGAGCAAGAACATCGTCGTGGGGGCTCAGACAATCGGTTCCTATGATGGCAGCGCGACGTCGCTCGCAATCGATTTACCCGACGGGCCGCACGATTGCGCCATCATCATTCAGGAGAAACAGGGCGCACAACTCGGACCGATTATTGGCGCGTCGTATTGTCATTGATGCCTGATATGGACGCCTGAAAGGCTGTCAGTTTCGACAGGTTCTGGACGCGCGGCGCCATGATTTGATCGCGGACGGTCAACTCGGAGCCTTTCTTCATGGCTAACAAAATCAAGAACATCGTCACAAAATCTCTACTCATGGGCGCGCTGCTCTCAGGCGTCGCAGGCACCGCCAGTGCCGGGGCGTGCGTCAGCAGTGTGAAATATGATGGTCCGTCTTCAAAGATCTTCATCTACATCAAAAACGAAACAAGCTCGCCTTCTCTCGCCATTATCGGTCGCGCAAAAAATACCGACGATATTCGTGACGAAAACGACTCCTACAAGGAGTTGGATCGCTACACCGTTCCGCCCGGCGATGAATACATGATGAAAGACAGCACGTCTGAAAATGCAAACAAAGTTTATTCGGTCCACATGCTGAGCATTTACAACATGTTCCGCATTTCGAACGATTCCGGCTACACTTCAGGAACGTCGCGATACCAGGGCAAGTCCGAAAACATGGAATACAAGGACTATAACGACACCGCATCCAATCCCTACGAGATCAGTTGCAATCGGGATTATACCAGCGCGGCCAAGTGGAAAATCACGTTCAAAGTGAAGGATCGCTAGCCTGACCGATCCGGTCAGACCCGAATAGATTAAGCCAGTGCGGCCGCCAACCGGTCCATATATTGCGCGAGTTCAACATCGAGTGCCGTCACACCGTCGGCATCGTGCGTGGTCAGGGTGACCTCGACACGATTATAGACATTGAACCATTCCGGATGGTGGTCCATCTGCTCGGCTTTCAGCGCGCAGGAGGTCATGAAGCCGAATGCCGTCTTGAAGTCTGCAAACTTGAAACTCTTCTCGATCGCGTCACGGTCGCCCGCTTTGACCGTCCAATCGCTCAGCGTTTCGATCGCGGCGGCCGCGCCAATCTTGTCAGCCATCACTCAGCCTCCTCAGTATCCTGCTGGGTTTCGTGCACGAAATAGAGCCAGTCTCCGTCCTCGGCAATGGCGGTTCGAACACCCGGATAGTCTTCCCCGGCACGAATTCGGGCGAGCCCCGGTTCGCCGACCAGATCCCGCAATCGCGCGCGATCGGTGAAATTCAGTTTCTCCGGCAGCAACTCGTCTGCTTCGAGCGCGGCAAAATCCGGCCAGATATACCAGGTCTGGTCGCCCACCTGACGCGTGCCATAGGGGCCATCCAGCAACCCGCCCAGCTTGGCCAGAGGGTCAAATCCGGTTCGGCGCAGCAGATCCCAATGTACGCGGTGGGACTCACCGGCAAAATTCGAAACGAAGCTCTCTTCGGCCTGAGCCAGGCGCACCAGGCGCGAGAGCGAGTCGCGTTCCAGGACGTCCCGAATAGCAGCAATCTTGCTCTCCGCTGCTTCAGACAGCGGCGGAATTTCGACTACAATTTCGACGGGCGCGGTGATGGCGGGCGCGGCGTCCACTTCCAGACGCACCGTGGGCGATCCATCCGTGTCACCACAAGCGGCGAGCACTGATATCGAAATCAGACCGAGCGCGGCTTTTTTCATATCCCCTCAAAACTCGTTGCGTCGCGAAGATCTTGCAAAAGCTGGGCCTCATTCAGGACCTTGATTGTATGCATGCCTATCGCCCGCGCGGGCTTCAAGTTAATTCCAAGGTCGTCGAGATAGACGCACCGCGCCGGATCGACATCCAGGGCTTCGCACATGAGGGCGTAGATGCGGGGATCAGGCTTGCGAATGCCGAGCTTCGAACTCTCGATCACATGATCAAAAAGCGTCATGATTTCAGCAACTTTCTCGGCCTTGTTCGCGTCTGAACTCATGCCTGCCCCCTTGCCCACGGGCGCATTGTTCGTGATGCAGCCAACCTTCACGTTGGCCTTGCACGCCTTCAGCGCATCGACGACGGCAGGTCGAATGTCGCCGGACAGCAGGCCCAGGATATCCTTGCCCGGAACCTCATGCCCGAGCGCCTTGCTCTCGGTGCGAAACAGGGCGTCGAATTCATCGCCTGTGACTTCCGAGCGTTCCAGTTTCGCCCAGGCATTCTCATGAATGTTGCGGGCATTGACCGAGCGAACGAAGTCCTTTGGCAGCCCGTTTTCGGCCTCATAACGCGTGAATGCCTCGAATGGGGATGAGGTCAGGACGCCGCCAAAGTCCCAGATAACGGCTTGTAGATCTGTGCTCATTCGCAGGATCCTATCTTGCGTCGATCAGGGTTTTCTTGGGGCCGCGTTCCATGACTTCATGGCCGGCAGCCTCAAACCCGACCGCATCGAGCAGCGCCTGGTCACGATCCTCACCCGGATTGTCCGTCGTCAGCAAGCGGTCGCCTACAAAAATGGAATTCGCCCCGGCCAGCAGCAGCAGGGCTTGCTCACCTTCGCTCATCCCTTCGCGACCAGCTGAGAGACGCACCCAGCTTTTCGGGAACACAATTCGGCAGGTCGCAATCGCTCGCGCCATTTCTGTCACGCTGACCGCCGGGCTTTCGCCAAGGGGTGTGCCCTTGATCGGTACCAGCATGTTGATCGGCACGCTTTCCGGGTGCGGCGTTAATTTGGACAATTCGTGGATCAGACCGATCCGGTCCTCGCGCCCCTCGCCCATGCCGAGAATGCCGCCGACGCAAAGCTTCACCCCGGCACGACGCGCTTTGCCGAGCGTGTCGAGCCGGTCATCATAGGTCCGGGTCGTGACCACGGTCGTGTAATATTCCGGCGAGGTATCGAGGTTGTGATTGTAATAGTCGAGCCCAGCCTCTTTCAGAGCTTCTGCCTGACCGTCTTCCAGCATGCCAAGGGTCACGCAGGTCTCCAGACCTTCCGCTTTCACCGCAGAGATCATCGCCGCGACTTTCGGCAGATCGCGATCCTTAAGCGAGCGCCAGCCTGCTCCCATGCAGAACCGGTCAGCACCGCCTTCCTTGGCCCGCTTGGCGGCGGCAATCACTTCATCGAGAGGCATCAGCTTCTCCGCGTCCACGCCCGTATCGAAGTGTGCGGACTGGCTGCAATATCCGCAGTCTTCTGCGCATCCACCGGTCTTGATCGAGAGCAGCTGGCTCTTCTGGAGCTGACCATCGGCCCAGTTCACACGCTTGATTTCCAGAGCCTGGCCGACCAAGGCGTCCAGCGGTTGTTCGTAAATGTCCCGAATTTCGTCTTTCGTCCAATTATGACGCGGCAGATCAAATGGCATGGGGATCCTTGTCTGTTCTATATACGGGTCTCTATTGAGACGTGTTTCAATCGGTTCGCCTTGTCCCTCACCTGTTCGCAGCTGGCAAGTGACAATCGCGCGGATTCTCGAGCTGCCCTCAGGACAACGCCGCTGCAATGGCTCGACAAGCCAGGGCCCCGCCCTAGGTCACTCCGCATGATGACTCGAATTTTTCTGGCGCTGACGTCGTTGATGTTTCTCGCTTTCGGCCTTTGGTCGCTCACTGACCCGGTCGGGATGACCGCCCGCCTCGGCGTGGAGCCAGGCGGCATAGCCGGCGTGTTTGAAATGCGTGGGGTGTTCGGCGGGGTCAGTCTGGGTGCCGGACTCCTTTGCCTGCTCGGCAGCCTGAAGGAAAAGTTCGAGTTTGCCGCGCTCTGCTTTATCGCCGCCTACATGGGGGGCTACGTGATCGGACGCGGCGCTTCCTTCATCGCCGGAGATACGGCACTGGCCTCAAACTGGTTGTTTGCGGGGTTCGAAGCCGTGATGTTTTTAATCTCTGCGGCCCTGGCGGCTCGTCACCAGCGCCAATCTCGGTAAACTGGTCCTGCAGGTGCGCGAGCCACCAAGCCAGAGCAGAAAAGAAAAGGCCCGCAGCATTCGCCGCGGGCCTCGACTGTTTATTGCAGGCGCTTAGAAGCGCTTGCGGACCGTCACGCCATACGTACGTGGCTGGTTCGGATAACCCGAAATAGAGCCCGCTTGGGCGACCGATGGGAAGGCCGTCGTAATGCGCTCTTCGTCGAGCAGGTTACGGGCCCAGACGGAGACGCTAAGGCCATTATCCTTCTCGAAGCCAGCCGCGGCATTGATCTCGTTGATCTCACGCGAATAGCCAACCGAGTCGATCAGAGCTTCATTGGTCGGATCATCGAAGAAGGCCGTGTCAGCGGCATATTGCCAGTCCGCGCGGACATAGCTGTCCCAGTTGCCGAGGGCGAAGTCATAATTGAAGCCCATGCTGGTCGCGACGTCTGGAATTCCCGACGGCGTTTGACCGCTCAGGTCACCGGAAGCAGAACCAGGGAAGCTGTCATAGACCGGGTCGAGGAAGGTCCCGGCAAAGTTCAGCGTCAATGCCTCCGTCGCGCTCCAGGTGAAGTCGACTTCGGCACCCGTCGTGGACTGCTCACCCGCATTGGTCAGAGCGAAGCCCGTGCCGGTAAAGGCGTTCGACTGGAAGCCTTCAATCGTCTGATCAAAAATGGCGAGGTTGAAGGCGAAGTTCGAGAACGCGCCTTTGACACCAATTTCAAACACTTCAGAGTCTTCAGGCCCGGCATAGCGGGTACCAGACGTCAGGTTTGGAACCGCAAGACCGGCATCTCGGATCGGAGATGGAGCCGGGTTGCCGACTGGGAAGTCCGATCCTGCTATGAAGTCTGACGCAAACGGACGGCTATCCCGCGACAGGTTCCAGGACGTGGCTTTAAAGCCGGTCGCCCAAGAGCCGTAGACATTGATATTGTCGGTCAGGTCATAGGCCACACGCAAGGTGTGCGTTGTCGCATTGTCTGAGGTCGAACCGTCTTCCACTGCGTTCGGGAAGTCCAGGAATGGCGGCAGGAATTGCAATGCCCGCAGACCGAGGAGCGGGTTGGTTGCAGGATCAGCTGCGCCCGCCTGAATGGCTGCAAACGCGGCTGGGTTGGCTTGCGCGAACGCGGCTACGGCCACTGGGTCGGTTGGATCAACCATTGCCGCCGCGAGGCCTTGAGCAAAACCGAGCCCGACCAGATCAAGCGCAGAGAAGGCATCCGTATTCGTCTGACGATAGAAAGCGTCCTTCTCATCTTCGGTATAGTTGAGACCCGCCGTCACGGTCAGGCGATCCGACAGGTGGAAGTCCAGCGTCCCGAAGATCGACCAGGCGGTGTTGTCCTGTCCGGCATTGGCAATCGGGCCTTGACCTTCCTGACCGAATGTCAGGCCGACAGGTGCGCCAATCGCGGCTTCAACGCCATCCAGAGCGCCAGGCGCGCCGAGGGCTGCGACGAGGAAGTCGGCATAGCCACGGAAGTCCGCACCGTATTGGAAGTCGGATGTAAACTCGACGCTCTCATCAAAGTAGAAGCCGCCAATCATCCAGTCGATATTGGAGTCAGGGTTACTGGACGTGAACCGGATCTCCTGCGTGAACGTGTCGATATTGCCATCATTCTCATTGAACCCGATCAGGTCAGCAGACGTGAAGTCGGAGTCCTGATTGGTCAGGGAATCAACGTTCCGGAAGGCGGTGATCGAGGTCAGATCGAACGAGGTGAATTCCTTGTCGATCTGCAAGGATACGCCAGAGTTCTTGATTTCGTTCTCGGACGCGAAGTTTCCGAAGACTTCATAAGAGAACGGGTCTTCCGCATTGATCGCGCCCCCAAGAGCTCCAATAATGGCACCGGTTGGCCCATTCACCAGGTTCGCCGCGACACAGCATACTTCATCAATTGAATCATAGTCACCAATCAGGCGAAGCTCGAGCGTGTCGCTTGGTGCGAACAGCAGTTCGCCGCGAATGCCCCAACGATTACGCTCATTGGTTTCTTCGCCAATTGCGAGGTCCTCAGCGTAACCATCGCGGGTATTGATGTTCGCCGCGAGGCTGTAGGCGACGGTGTCCGAAAGCGGCCCGGTAATGTCACCTTTCGCGCGCAAGGTGTTGAAATTGCCCGCGGTGGCTTCGATCGATCCTTGTGTCGTGAACTGAGGCTTACGGGTGACGATCGAAATCACGCCAGCAGACGCATTCTTGCCGAACAGGGTCGACTGTGGTCCGCGCAGGACTTCGACCCGTTGCAGATTTGGCAGGTCAGAGATCTGAGCCGCAGAACGTGAGCGATAAACGCCATCGATGAAGACACCGACCGATGGTTCGATCCCGACATTGTTGGCGCCGTTGCCGAAGCCGCGAATGATAAAGTTGGTGTTGGCCGATGATTGCAGCTGACCCACGCGCAGCGAGGGAACCACGGATTGCAGGTCGTTGAGGTCCTGGATCTCAGCCTTCTCGATCGTGGTATTGTCGACCACAGAAACAGCCACAGGCACATCCTGCAGGGTTTGCTCTCGTTTGGTCGCCGTGATCGTGACCGTGCCGAGACGGCGGGCGTCGTCTTCTGCCTCATCTTGCGCTACGGCGGTTGCGCCGGTCCCAGCCACAAGGGCCGTCAAACCAACACTGAGGGACAGTGCGGCCTTCAGACCAAAATTTGTTTTGATGGATGAACTCATCTCAAGTCTCCCGGTATGAATAATATTGTCTTTTCAGGGGGGTCGTTCTGCGCGACTCTCAGTTTGAGGAGTAGTGCACACGCGCTACTTGGCAAGTTCGCAATCACACACTGCCCGCGTGTCTTGGATCGCTGCGGCAAAAACGCAACAGCATGATCGCTTGAAGGGGCGTCTAAGCATCTGCTTATCGATGAGATGCTCGGAAAACTTCTATCCTGCGCGTTCAGTGTGTCGAGTTGAAACGATTTGAAAAACGCGGTCGCAGATTTCCCCTGACAGGTATCAAGGGACGCGTTTTCTTTCCCCTCCTGGTAGAACCGAGGGTCAAAATGGGCCGACATTCGCGCAGGAAGCGAACCGCGCGAACTGGCGCAAACATTGCGATGTGAGCTTCACGACATTTGGCAAGCCGAAAAACAGAAACGGCCAAATCGAGAGTGAGAAATAAAAGAATGAACCCCACGACTCATCACCCGAACACGGAGACATTGTTGTCTGCATGGGCGCGCATGACCCAGTCTCCCGAGGCGGGTCCGACAAAAACCAAGGCCGCGGATCATCCTGATTTGCTGGAATGCCTGTTCGTGATCGAACGCTCCGAGGAAGGCCGCTGGCTGTTTCGTAATGCGGGCGAGCGGTTGAGCAAATTGCTCGGCCGTGAACTCAGCTCGCACGACTGCCTGGACTTCTGGACCGGACACGATCGCGCCATGGTCACATCTCTGATCAACTCGGTGCGCGAGAGCCACAAGCCCGGCATCCTGCAGGCCACTGGCGAAACCCTGACCGGTACGCATGTCAATATCGAACTGACCTTCGCGCCGCTTCCGACACCGCGTCCGCGGAACGAACAATCAAGACTGCTGGGTCTGTACCAGATCATAGAACCGCAACCAGTCCTGAAAGGACGCCCGGTCTGGCGGCACCGGATCACCGCGGTGTACCCGCCAAAGGTAGAGCGTCAGCCGGCAGGTCTGCGCCTGGTGGCCAGCAATGACTAAGGAACAGGTTTAGGCAGCTTCCTGAGCGCGGGCGATAAGCTCCGCTTTAACCCGCTCAGCGAGTTGCTTGACTGTGAACGGCTTCGACATGAAGCCGACCTCACGATCATCATCGAGCTTGGCCGCGACATCGCGTTCGGCATAGCCGGACATGAACAAGACCTTGGCGGTCCCGAGCAGGTCTTTGGCTTCCTTGATCAGGGTCGGTCCATCCATTCCCGGCATGACCACATCTGAAACAACCAGATCAAAAGCACCCGGATTCTCTTCCAGGATCTCCAGCGCCTCTTCGCCATCGCAGGCTTCTTCGACATCATAACCGCGCGATTTCAGTTGCGACGCCGCGATCGAGCGCACTCCGTCTTCGTCCTCGACCAGTAGAATGCGTCCACGGCCAGAGATATCGACGGGCGCCGCTACGGCGTTGACAGGCTGGCTCTCCAGCACCTCCGCAACCGGGATTTCATCAGCTTTCAGGGCCGGCAGATAGATCTGGAAAGTGGTGCCTTTGCCGACTTCAGAAATCGGGCAGATATAGCCCTCAGACTGTTTGATAATGCCGTATACGGTCGACAGGCCAAGCCCCGTGCCGAGGCCTTTCGGCTTGGTCGTGAAGAACGGATTGAAGATATTGGCCAGGTTTTCCTGCGTGATGCCGTGGCCGGTATCTTCAACCTCGATCAGCAGATACTCGCCCTGCTCGACATACCGGAAGCCGTGCTTGTGCGCATCCTTCTCGGTCGCGCGTGAGGTCTTGATGGTCAGCTTGCCGCCGGTGCCGCCATCCATGAGCAGCGCATCGCGCGCATTGGTGGCGAGATTGATGATTGCGGTTTCGAGCTGGTTCTTGTCGGCTTTGACCATAGGCAGGTCACGGCCATGCACGACATTGAAATCGATCCGCTCATCCAGAAGCTGCCCCAGCAGAATGGCAAACTCGGACAGGAAGTCGCCCGGTTCGAACACTTCGCGGCGGAAAGTCTGCTGGCGCGCATAGGCGAGCAGCATCTGCACGAGGTCTTTCGCTCGGACCGAGAATTCGTGGATCTTTTTCAGGTGATCAAAGGACGGGTCGCCGACCGGGTGCTTTGACAGCAGCTCATCATTATTGAGCATGATACCGGTCAGGACATTGTTGAAGTCATGCGCGACGCCGCCAGCGAGCTTGCCGATGGCCTGCATTTTCTCGCCCTGGGCGAGGCGCAATTCGAGCTCCTTCTGCTCAGACATGTCGATGACATAGGCGACCGCAGGCTGGCCACGACCGTCGAGGGTCACGAAAACGTTCACATGTTTCTGGTCGTCATCAGCAAGTCGAAGGCCCACAGGCTTGTCGATGGAATCCAGCAGCTTCTCGCGCAGCTTGTTCTCGCCTTCTTCAGCGACGAAAAGGTCGATAAAGCGCGTGCCCGGCGATCCGCCACCCCCCGCGAGGCCCATCAGGGCGCGGTTGCTGTCGGTGATGATCGCACCTTCAAGTGAGTGCCCCTCGAGGCGCACAGCTCCAAAGGGGGCATCATCAAACATCGGGTCGCCGTCTGGGCGCGGTGGGCGACTCGCCGAGGCGGCGAGCATCCGGCTTTCGCCGTCCGGCAGGTTCTGGGCATTGGCGAGGATGATTGTGCGGCCAGTGGCATCTGCCCCTTTACCGTTCCAGGTGGTGATCGTCTGGACCGGAATCTCGACTCCGTCGCGCGAACGGATCATGACGTCGGCACGCCCCGGCACGCCCGATTTGCGATCCCGGCGCAGCATCTTGACGAATTCCGGTCGCATGATGTCGTCGAGTCGAATGTTCTTGGCACTCTCCGGCAGGCCCAGCATTTCTCGCAACCAGGCATTCGCATAGGTGATGGTTCCATCCGGACTGGATGAGAAGAAGCCCATCGGCGCATCTTCGACATAGAGCGCGCGCATATCCGCCGCGCCCGTGACTTGATCAGACCCGGCGATCCGGCGCAGACGCCAGATCACACGATCGCCTTTGAGCGGCGAAACGGACGCCTCATATTGTACAGGCAGAGACTCCGCGCCGAGCGTCATGGCGGGCAAGGTTTCGCGGCGGGTCTCACCGGCTTTCGCGGCCTTGGAAAGGCGGAAGATCGGCGCCGCAAGGCCAGGCGCTGCGCTGAAGATTCGATCGACGGACACCGGTCCCATGACGTCCGACTGCCCCATCAGCGCCATTTGCGTAAGCTCGGAATAGGCCTGGTTTGCGGTCAGCGGAGCCCCGCCGCGATCGCTGATCAAGACCGCCTCGTCCAGCGCTTCCACCCAGGAAAATCTCGGCGTCGCCGGTTGCATGGCATCCGCCATCGCCCCGCGCTCCGGGAACAGGCCCATGCGTCGACCTGCACCGCGCAGGATCCAAAGCAGGAACACCATGCCGCCTGCCGCCATGGAGATGAGCAGGATCAGCCCAGTCGGCCCGCCTGCATTCGGCCAGGCCAGTGTCGCACTTGCCGCACCGACGGCCAGCAGCAAGCACGCCCAGAATCCCATTTGCAGCCAATCCAGCTGTCGGGCTGGGGCTGGCTTAGGGGTGGCTGGGGCTTCAGGCATGTCTGCGGCCATTACGGTTACTCCGGCTCGGGACTTACGCGCAGCCCGATGATTCGTACTCACTTATAGCAGGACTTCGCACCATGTCGCACCACACCTGCTTCAATACATCCTTTTGCACCCGGAATGGTTAATCAAACGAGAAGGCTGGTTAATCCTGTCTGACAAATTATAGAGGTTTCATTACAGTTTACGAAAGGATCGCCATGCGTCTCGCATCCTCCGCCCTCGCCCTTGTTTTGTTGAGCGGCATCGCAGCATGTGGAGGTCAAACCTCCGTCCCCTCAACACCGGAAACCGACGCGGTTGAACTCGAAGCCACCGACGCAGATCGCGAGGCAGAAACCGAGCGCCTCAACGCCTTCTTCGAGACCAAATTCAATGAGAGCCTGTCGCGCAATCCGATGAGCGCAACTTTTCTCGGCAGTCGCGAGAATTACGACAAGTGGAATGACGCGTCCGATGCCAATCGGGTCGCTGAAATGGAAATCCGGCGCGCAGACGTCGCGGAGATGCGCGAACTGTTCGACATGGACGCCTTGAGCGATCAGGGACGTCTGTCCTATCGCCTGGCCGAATATCAACTCGGACTGGCGGAGAAGGCACACAATTGGCGGTTCCACACCTATACATTCAGCCAGATGCGCGGCGCCCATGCCGGGATCGCGTCCTTCCTGATCGGCCAGCACAAGATTACCAGCAAGTCAGACGCCGAGGCCTATATTGCGCGCTTGCGCGGCATTGAGACGTATCTCGGGCAAAATCTCGACAATGCCAAAGCCTCGGCTGCGCAAGGCATACGCCCGCCGCTTTTCGTCTATGATTTCGTCATCAATGGCGCCGCCAATGTGATTGAGGGGTACCCGTTCGAAGGCGTTGGCCCGGAAAGCCCGTCGCCGCTCTATGCAGATTTTGTCGGCAAAGTGGATGCGCTGGTAACAAACATGTCGATCACCGAAGATGAAGCAGATGCCTTGAAGCTGGAGGCACGCGCGGCCCTGCTCGATCATGTCTATCCCGCCTATTTCGACCTCATCACCTGGGTCAGCGAAGACCAGGTAAACGCGGCCTCTGATGATGGCGCCTGGAAGCATCCTGAGGGCGATGCCTATTATCGCGATCGTCTGGCCCAGATGACCACAACCGACATGACGGCGGATGAGATTCACGAACTTGGCCTGGCCGAAGTGGCCCGCATTCATGGGGAAATGCGGGCGATCATGGAAACGGTCGAGTATGACGGCACGCTGCAGGACTTCTTCGAGTTCACCCGGACCGACGAGCAATTCTTCAATCCGAATACAGAAGAAGGCAAAGCCGAATATCTGGCAGAAGCCACCGCTATGATCGACACAATGCGCGAGGCGCTTCCATCGGTTTTCAACACGTTTCCGCAAGCCGAAATGGAAGTCAAAGCGGTTGAGCCGTTCCGAGAGCGCGCGGCTGGCAAGGCCTTCTATCAACGCCCGGCCCCGGATGGGTCACGCCCGGGCGTCTACTACGCCAATCTGTACCGGATGCAGGACATGCCGCTCTATCAGATGGAAGCGCTGGCCTATCATGAAGGCATTCCGGGCCACCATATGCAGCTTGCGATATCGCAGGAACTGACGGGGATTCCCAAGTTCCGCAAATATGGCAGCGTTACAGCCTATACAGAGGGCTGGGGGCTGTATTCAGAGTTCCTGCCAAAGGAGATGGGGTTCTATGAAGATCCCTATTCCGACTTCGGTCGCCTGGCGATGGAGCTCTGGCGCGCCGCGCGTCTGGTGGTCGATACCGGCTTGCACGCCAAACGGTGGACGCGCGAGGAGGCCATCGATTACCTGCTCGTCAACACGCCAAATCCGGAAGGCGACGCCCGCAAGGCGATTGAGCGCTATATCGTCATGCCCGGGCAGGCGACGGCCTACAAGATTGGCATGAACAAGATCCTCGAACTGCGTGAAGATGCGCGCACTCGGTTGGGCGATCGGTTCGATATCCGGGAATTCCACGATGTCGTCCTCAAAGACGGCCCTGTCCCGCTGACCATCCTGGAGGAGAATGTCGAGGCATGGATCACAGATATGTAGAGTTGCGCAATAACCTTCCCTCCGAGGCAGGTTTTTAGAATACTGATTCTATCGTTTAGGTTTTTTTGTTGCACTGCGGCAATTTCATACCCTATTGGAGCACCATGAAACTAACCGTCTTAAAAGAAGTGGCAGCAGGCGACAGCCGCGTTGCAGCCACACCCGAGACCGTCAAGAAATATGTCGGGCTTGGTCATGAAGTCATAATTGAGGCCGGGGCAGGCCTCGATGCCGGCTATACGGACGCTGCCTTCACTGAAGCTGGCGCCAAAGTTGAACAGACAGCCGCCGGTGCGCTTAAAGGCGCGGATGTGCTGCTCAGCGTGCGCACGCCGGATGCGGCCAGCTTGCCCGACGGGATAACGGTCATCGGTCTGCTCGATCCGTTCAAGTTCGATGCAGCAGCCTTCAATGCCAAGAAGGCGACGACGTTGGCGATGGAATTCACGCCGCGGATTACCCGGGCGCAGAGCATGGACGCGCTGTCCTCTCAGTCCAACCTCGCGGGCTATCGCGCCGTAATCGAGGGTGCCACGCTATATGGCCGCGCGATGCCAATGATGATGACGGCCGCGGGCACAGTTGCGCCGGCCAAAGTCTTCGTTATGGGGGCCGGCGTTGCTGGATTGCAGGCGATTGCGACGGCCCGTCGTCTGGGCGCAGTCGTGACCGCGACAGACGTCCGCCCGGCGGCGAAAGAACAGGTGGCTTCAATCGGCGCAAAGTTCATTGCGGTTGAGGACGAAGAGTTCAAGGCTGCTGAGACGGCTGGCGGATACGCCAAACAGATGTCGGAAGAGTATCAGAAGAAACAGGCTGAACTTGTTGCTTCGCATATCGAGAAACAGGACATCGTCGTCACCACCGCCTTGATCCCGGGTCGCCCAGCGCCTGTGCTGGTCAGCGAGGACATGGTGAAGACCATGCGCCCCGGCTCGGTTGTTGTCGACATGGCCGTCAGCCAGGGCGGCAATTGCCCGCTCTCCAAGCCGGATGAAATCGTGAATGAAGGCGGCGTCAAAGTCGCGGGCTTCACCAACCTGCCCGCACACCTGCCCGCTGATGCATCTGCGCTCTATGCAAAGAACCTGATTGCCTTCCTGCCGCTGATCACAGCTGAGGATGGCAGTCTAAACCTGGACACCGATGATGAGATCGTCACCGCGATGATGCTGACCCGCGGCGGCGACACTGTGAATGAGAGGATTTCCTCATGAGAAAAGCCCTGATCCTGGGCGCGATGGCAGGTGCGATGGCCCTGCCTGCCTATGCCGCTGAAACCAGCACGATCAGCCCAACCGTCTATCTGGCTGCGATTTTCGCGATGGCCTGTTTCGTCGGATATTATGTGGTTTGGTCGGTGACCCCGGCCCTGCACACACCGCTCATGGCTGTGACCAATGCGATCTCCTCAGTGATCATTGTTGGCGCAATCGTCGCCGCCACTGCCTCTGGTGCGGTCGAAGGCGGCTGGATTGCCAAGGCCCTTGGCGGCGTCGCTGTCGCCCTTGCCAGCGTCAACATCTTTGGCGGGTTCCTCGTCACCCAGCGCATGCTGGCCATGTACAAGAAGAAGGGGGACTAATCGATGGAACAGTTCCAATCGACCTGGGCCCCGCTGCTCTATCTCGCAGCTGGTATCCTCTTCATCCTGGCCCTGCGCGGCCTGTCCAGCCCGGCCACCAGCCGCGCCGGTAACCGCAATGGCATGATCGGCATGACCATCGCGGTCGGCACGACGATCGCCCTGTTCTGGAGCGCGCTCGACGCAACCACCTGGGGTATCCTGGCTGCAGGCGCAGTCGTCGGTGGCAGCATTGGTGCCTTTATCGCCCGTCGCATCCCAATGACGGACATGCCGCAACTTGTGGCTGCGTTCCACTCACTGGTCGGTATGGCCGCCGTACTGGTCGCCGCAGCTGCCCTCTACGCACCCGTCAGCTTCGGCATTGGCACCGTCGGCAATCTCGCCACTGCGTCCCTCATCGAACTGGCCCTCGGCTCGGCCATCGGGGCACTGACCTTCACCGGATCAGTCATCGCGTTTGCGAAGCTGAACGGCAACATGTCGGGCGCGCCGATCCTGCTGCCCGCAAGGCATTTGCTCAACATCGCGATGGGAGCCGGCATTATCGGCCTGATCGTCGTCCTTGTGATGAGCGGCGGCAGCGCGACCTGGGCCTTCTGGGGCCTCACCGTCCTCGCTCTGATCCTGGGGATTACGCTGATTATCCCGATTGGCGGCGCGGATATGCCGGTGGTTGTCTCAATGCTGAACTCCTATTCGGGTTGGGCGGCAGCAGCGCTCGGCTTCACGCTCGGCAATTTCGCCCTGATCATCACAGGTGCGCTGGTCGGCTCGTCCGGTGCGATCCTGTCCTACATCATGTGTAAGGGCATGAACCGGAGCTTCATCTCCGTCATCCTGGGCGGCTTTGGCGGCGAGGATGCCGCGGCAGCCGCTGGCGGTCAGGAAGACCGTCCGTTCAAGCGCGGATCTGCCGATGATGCGGCCTTCATCATGAAGAACGCCTCCAAAGTCATCATCGTGCCCGGCTACGGCATGGCGGTGGCCCAGGCCCAGCACGCGCTGAAAGAGATGGCTGACAAGCTGAAAGAAGAAGGCGTCGATGTGACCTATGCGATCCACCCGGTTGCGGGCCGGATGCCGGGCCACATGAACGTACTGCTCGCCGAGGCTCAGGTCCCGTACGACGAAGTGTTCGAGCTTGAGGACATCAACTCTGACTTCCGCAATTCAGAAGTCGCCTTCGTGATTGGCGCGAACGATGTGACCAACCCGGCGGCGAAGACGGACACGACATCGCCCATCTATGGCATGCCGGTGCTCGACGTGGAAAATGCCGGGACGGTGCTCTTCATCAAGCGCTCCATGGGCTCCGGCTATGCCGGGATCCAGAACGAGCTCTTCTTCCGCGACAACACGATGATGTTGCTCTCGGACGCGAAGAAAATGGTCGAGGATATTGTCAAAGCGCTGTGATCCCAATCACAGCGCTTTGCGCACGTTCAAACTCTTGGGGAGGATTAGAGAATGGCGATCAAGACTCGCTTCACAGAGGAATTCGGCATCGAGCACCCGATCGTGCAGGGCGGCATGCAATGGGTCGGCTATGCTGAAATGGTGGCTCCCGTGGCCAACGCGGGTGGGCTTGGTTTCCTGACGGCGCTTACCCAGCCGACGCCGGAAGATCTCGCCAAGGAAATCGCGCGCACCAAGGAGATGACAGACAAGCCGTTCGGCGTGAACCTGACCATCCTCCCGGCGATCAAACCGCCTCCCTATGCAGAGTATCGTCAGGCGATCATCGAAGGCGGTATCAAGATCGTCGAAACGGCTGGCTACAAGCCGCAGGAACATATCGATCATTTCAAAGAGCACGACGTCAAGATCATCCATAAATGCACGGCGGTTCGCCACGCGCTTTCGGCTGAGCGCATGGGCGCGGATGCAATCTCGATTGATGGTTTCGAATGTGCTGGTCACCCCGGTGAAGACGATATTCCAGGCCTGATCCTGATTCCGGCCGCCGCCAATAAGGTCAACGTGCCGATGTTGGCCTCTGGCGGCTTTGGCGATGGTCGCGGGCTTGCCGCAGCCCTGGCCCTTGGCGCCGACGGGATCAATATGGGCACGCGCTTCTGCGTGACTCAGGAAGCGCCGATCCACCCGAACTTCAAACAGCAAATGGTCGAGAATGATGAGCGCGACACCAAGCTGATTTTCCGCACCCTGCACAATACGGCCCGTGTCATGAAGAACGCGGTCAGTTCCGAAGTCGTCGATATTGAACTCAAGGGCGGCGCCAAGTTCGAGGATGTCCAGCACCTGGTCGCGGGCGTTCGCGGTCGCAAAGCGATGGAAGACGGGGATCCGGACGGCGGTATCTGGTCCGCGGGTCAGGTCCAGGGACTGATCGATGACATTCCGACGGTGAAAGAGCTGATCGACCGGATCGTCGCGGACGCGGAAGAGGTCATCAAGGGCCGCATGTCGAGCATGCTCGCCTGACCCACGCGATCTCGCTCTTTCATCACAGCGGACTCAGTCTACACTCGCCCTTCTGATCAGTATCTCGAAGGGAATGTAAGATGGGCGAGATCATAGCCGAAGTGTTTTCCATCAGCGGGTTGTTCACCCTGCTCATGCTGCTTTTGTTGCAGGCGGTTCTGGGCTTCGACAACCTGCTTTATATTTCGATTGAATCGAAGCGCGTGGGACCAGAACACGAATCCATGGTCCGGCGTTGGGGGATTGGCCTCGCGGTGGTGTTACGCATCGTGCTCCTGGTCATCATTGTCTTCCTGTTCGAGCAGCTTTCGCAAACCCTGTTTGAGGTCGGTTGGAAGGGCATCGTCGAAGGCGAGTTTACGCTTCAGGCGCTGGTCACGCTCGCGGGGGGCGGATTCATCATTTACACCGCGGTCAAGGAAATCCATCACCTGCTCGCCGTCGATCATATCGAGCACACAGAAGGTTCCTCTGGAAAATCCGTGATGCAGGCGATCATCATGATTGTTGCAATGAACGCGGTCTTTTCCTTCGACTCGATTCTCTCGGCGATGGCGATTGCCAATGTCGAAGTGGCCAATGTCGTGAACGCCTCCGGCCAGGTCCTGAATACGTTCACCGGGACAGTTGTTCAGTGTAAGGCTGATCTGATCGCCAATCCGGTCGCAGGCGCTGTTGGCTGCGAACCTGGCAAGGATTATCAGGTCTGGATCATGGCAATCGCGATCCTGTCATCTGGTGTCGTAATGATCCTGTTGGCGGACTATGTCGCGGACTTCCTCAAGCGCAACCGCATGTATGAAGTGCTCGGCCTGTTTATCTTGTTCCTGGTCGGCGTACTGCTGGTAACCGAAGGCGCACACCTGGCGCATCTGAAACTGTTCAGCTTCCCGATCGATGCGATGAGCAAATCCAGCTTCTACCTGGTCGTCGGCGTCCTGGTGGTCACGGACATCATCTCTACCAATTACCAGAAGCGACTCTGGGCGCAGCGCGAAGCTGAGCTACGCAGTGCCGGCAACAAGGCCGACGATGCCATCAAGGCCGTGGACGCACATATCGCGAAGCATGGGAATATCGGGTAGCGCAGGGCTGAGGAGAAGATACGGGATCCTCGAAACGTTGCGGTGCAGCTTACTCTCGGAACGTTCCGATCCGCTTGGTGACCTGCAGGGCCACCTTGTTGCCCTTGCGCCCCATCCGACCTTCGAAGGCCGGTTTTCCATCCCGGCCACCTGACAGGAGTTCGACCGGTTGATCTGCTGGCAGGCCCAGAAGCAGAGTCGATCCGGCCTTGAGTTGGGTGATGCGGCTGAGCGGCACGGTGAGGGAGGCCAGTCGCGCGGTGAGAACCGCGGTCACTTCGGGGCTGGTTAGCGGCTCATATTCGATGCGGGCGTCAGACTGTTCGGTCGGCGCTTCGCCCTCAATCACCGCCAACTCGCTGTGCAGGCCCGCCGCTTCAACCGAGTATTCCGACACGCCCACCATTGAAACCGGCAGCAGGCTGCTGACATATGCCGCATCCGTCTCAATCGCTTGCAATTGGTAGCTCGAATGGACAGCTTCGCCGATCGGGACGAGCAACTGTTCCAATAAGGCACAATCAATGGCGCTTAGCGTCCAACCGTCTCCCAATCTCCCGGTCGAACCGCGGGCACCACAGGCGCGGGCGATAATGGCGTCAGCCAGCTCCGGGGGGAGGCAGATCAACGCCCGAATGTCGGTTTCGCTGGGTCCGATACAGGCCACCGCGCTCGACTTGCCCTGCAACAGGCTCGTCAGTTCCGTGCGCGACAGCTCAGCCGTTTCTGTCGGAGAGATCGCCGCTTTCACCCCTGCCCCGGTGCCAAGCGCGATCGCCATCCGGGCGGCGAGTCTGTGCGCGCGCTGCTCCAATTCAGGAGAGGCCACCGTCTCGGGAGTATCGAAGATCTCCGGCGCTTTCGGCTCGATGTTTTGAGGCAGCTCCGGCTCATCCACCAGGCTGGCTGGCCCTTGTTTGGGCCGCAGCAGGGCCTCGATTTCCTCGGCGCTCAACACGCCACGAGCGGACGGAAACTTGTAGTCTTCATCGGGATTTTCGGCAGCCGCACTCGTTCCGGTATCCGTCAACCAGTCGGTTTTCGCGATTGATTTGGGACCGTCTCGCATTCTGCACCTGTCACCAATAGAGTTGTTATCAGTGCGTTAACACGGTTAATGAATCGTTAGGATTTTGGAGTCCGTCCGTTAAGAATCGGTCGGATTAATCGTCGCGAACCACGCGTTCATTGCGCTCATGACGCTCTTGCGCCTCGAGGCTGAGGGTCGCTGTCGGCCGGGCCTCAAGGCGACGCAGGCCAATTGGCTCGCCCGTATCATCGCAATAGCCATACGTTCCATCATCGATCCGGCGTATGGCGGCATCGATTTTGGAGATCAGCTTCCGCTGGCGATCGCGGGTGCGCAGTTCAAGCGCCTTGTCGCTTTCAGCCGATGCACGATCGACCAGATCGGGATGGTTCGAGGACTCCGCACGCAGATTTCCGATGGTCACTTTCGCGCCGTCGAGAATGTCATTTTTCCAGTCTTCAAGCTTCTTTCGAAAGTAAGCTTTCTGCTTGGAATTCATGAAGTCTTCTTTGTCGGATGGGGTATAACCGTCGAGATCAAAGTCAGCCATGGAATCAAAAATCCTCTACCGAGTTTGCGCGCCCTATACTGCGGACGGAATGGATACGCAATCGCAATAATCAGACCAATTGGCTCCTGAACCTACTCTGAATTGTGGCAGAGGCTGGGCTTCTGCACGGCTTTTGCAGCTCGACGGATAACGAAGACTTGATTTAAGCTACCCCTCTGTGCGCTAAAGGGGGGAGGCAAACTGCGTACATAGAAGACAGGACCCGCCGAGTAGATGACGTCCCGCTGGCGCCAACGTGAAGTAGAGCGACCGTCAACATGGCGGCAATCGCTATTGTTCAACAGTTTGATCCTGCTTCTACCGATCTTTGCTGCGCGAATCGTCATCGCCGCCTACACATCCGATATTGCAACCGACCCCCTCAGTCTCGAGGCGCGCACTGAAACGCGGCAGGAGATCGAATCGGAATTTCGAAAACTCAGCGCGCCGATTGGCGAGGAAAGACGACTCTGGGCCGCCCGGATCGATCAGACATTGCAGGAGCGCGATTTTTCGGCCGCGCGCGGATATTTGCTGGCGGCGCCGCTCATGCTGAACAAGCAGGATTCCGCCGCCGTCCTGGCGGCGGCAGACGCGGAAAGCTCCGGCAGCCGAGACCAACGCCTGGCCCGCGCCGCGCTGCTGTTTCTACCTGAAGAACTGCGCGCCAGTTATCAGCGATCGATCGCACCGCCGCCCGTTCCCGAAACCGTTGAAAGCGACTCTGAAGAGACGTCCGAAACCAATGCAGAGCCATTGGAAAACGTCTCGCCGGAGACAGAAGCCTCGCGTCGAAATGCGGCGCAATTGGCGCCGCTTAATGAGCCCTTCGCAAACCAGGGTTCCTTCTTTCTCCTGGGCGACCCGGCCGACCTCACACGCCGCAGCCAGCGCTGGGTAGGGGGCGAACAGGTAGACAGTCTGCAACTGCGATTGCGGGCGCTTGGCCTACTGACCCAAGAGGATCCAGATCCAGAATTGCAAGCCATGTTCGAGGCCGCCTCGATCATGCGCGCCGCACACCGCGCTGGACGCCTGAATGACCGGTTCGCAAACTATCTCAAGAGTCGTGTGGAAGATGCCCTGCCCGAGGAAATTCTGCGCGCGGAGTTGGGCACAGCCTTTGAGTCCGTCATGACCACTGAGGCTCGTACGGTCGAAGTGCTCAGTGCCTATCGCCGCGCCCTGCAGCCGGAAGCCAAGGAACGCCTGGTCCGGGATATGGTGATCATTGCGCGCATTGCCGAACTGACCAGCTCGTCCGGCGCCATCACTCTGGTCGAACAGGCAACGACCCCGGAAGATATGCGCCGCGCTCTACTGCTTTCGGAATCTGGCGGACACCGCTCCGTGGCACTGGCCCGAGAGATGGGACCGGACGTTCTGGGCCTTGCTCAGATTGGCGTGAAATGGAGCCGGATGCTCGTCTTCCAGGTGATGGGGCTCATGGCCCTCGGCATGGCCCTGATCTGGACCACCCTGTCGGCACTCACACAGGTCGAGGCGATCCGTCTGCGCTAAAGGCCAAAGGCGCCTTTGATCCCGTCTATCAGCAGCTGCACGGAGAGCGCTGCCAGGATCACGCCAAAGATCCGCGTGATCGCTCCGGCAATCGCTTCCCCCATGGCTTTGACCAGGGGACCGGCCGCCAGGAAGACAACCAGGCAGATCAGCATGTTCGCAACGATGGCGCTCAATACCGCGCCTTTTCCTATCCAGTCATCGTGCTGGGACATGTAGAGCATCGCCGTGGCAATCGACCCAGGACCGGCCAGCATCGGGATCCCCACCGGGAAGACGGAGACATCATCGAGCTGCTCTGGTGTGTCATCGGAGTCGGCCAGAACAGCTTCAGCGCGATTACCCCGGCGTTCGGTTCGTTTCTCAAACACCATGTCGAGGGCGATCAGGAATAGCAGGATTCCGCCAGCGGCGCGGAACGCATCGATCGTGATGTGCAGCTTGTCCAACAACCACGCGCCAAAAAAGGCGAACCCGAAAATGATAAATGTGCCCACGAGGACCGACCGCACGGCCATGGACCGGCGATAACTGGCCGGACCGCGCACGGTCAGCGATGCGAACACAGGCGCGACGCCGAGGGCATCGATCAGAACGAAAAACGTCACGAAGGACGCCATGAAGATTGAAATGAATTCGCCGGACATGGCCGCGGCTCCCTCAATTTGAGTTGAGGCTGCGCTTTATCCGCGATCCTTCAGGGCGTCGAGGATCTCTGCCACATCGGGATGCAATTCCGGTTTGCCAGAACGCATAGCCACAACACTCGGCGCCGTCTCGCCAGACGAGAGCGCCAGGATCATACGATGTCCCCGCAACCGCTGCAGCATCCCCTGCAAGCCCTTGGACCCATCAGCCCGCACCAGAACCTCATGTCCGATATCCACGCAAATCGTCTCCGGCGCATCGTCTGATTCAATCAAGCGGATGCCTTCGTCGAGCGAAACGATCGGTGCGGGGTTCGGAAGTTCGATCATACCGGACGTATCAGCCATTCTCTGCCTCCGCCGCCTTTAGCAACTTTCGGCAACGGGTTAGCGCCTGATAGGTTTCACCGGCCGCGCAGGCCGCTGAAATCTCAACAAGGCGCCCCCGCGCCTCTTCGTCCTTGGTCTCCCCCATAGCCGCGGCGATCGCGGTGACGGCCTGATCGTAGAGCGCCCCTTCGGTTTCGCCCGTCAGGTACATTTGCATGATTGCGAAATAGAGATGCTCGATCGGCGTCTCGGTCGCGTCCGGATCGAGCACATCCTTCTGGCGCAGCACGCGCGCCTGGTTCTGCAACAGAATGGTCCCGCGCCGTTCACCATTGCGCAGCACGGCGCCGTTCACGACGACCGCCTCCTTTGGCTTGAGCGACAGTTTCAGCGGCATACACCACTCCCATTCAGACGGCTCAATTTAACCGTGCAATGGTTAACGCAGGCTTTCATATTGGTAAGGCTTGAGGGGAAGCTGAAGGGAATCAGAGGGTTAGAGATGCAGCAAAAATGCGATTCTCGTCCCAGAACCGAATCACAGCCCTCCCGCCACGTAAGCGCTTGCTTCTGCGCGCGCACACCTTATCCTTACCGTAAACGTAAAGCTGACTCCCGAGGACTTGCCCCATGCGCTTTGAAGGCACCGAGAATTATGTCGCCACCGATGACCTGCGGGTCGCCGTCAATGCTGCGATCGAGCTGGAGCGCCCGCTCCTGATCAAGGGTGAGCCCGGCACCGGTAAGACTGTTCTGGCCATCGAAGTGGCCAAGGCGCTCGATTGCGAGCTGATCGAATGGCACATCAAATCGACCACCAAAGCGGCCCAGGGCCTGTACGAGTATGATGCGGTGTCGCGTCTGCGCGATGGTCAGATGGGGGAAGAGCGCGCCAAGGACGTCAAGAATTACATCAAGAAGGGCAAGCTCTGGGAAGCCTTCACAGCCAAGAAGCGCCCGATCCTGCTGATCGACGAAATCGACAAAGCCGATATCGAGTTCCCGAACGACCTTCTGCAGGAACTCGATCGCATGGAGTTCTACGTCTATGAAACGGACGAGACGATCAAAGCCAAACAGCGCCCGATCGTGATCATCACCTCGAACAATGAAAAAGAGCTGCCAGACGCCTTCCTGCGCCGCTGCTTCTTCCACTTCATCAAGTTCCCGGACGAACAGACGATGAAAGAGATCATCGACGTGCACTATCCCGGCATCAAGGAGAAGCTGGTTTCCGACGCGCTGACGACATTCTACTCCATGCGCGAAGTGCCGGGCATGAAGAAGAAGCCGTCCACATCGGAACTGCTCGACTGGCTGAAACTGCTGATGAATGAGGATGTCGATCTGGAGACCCTGCGCGAGCAGGATCCGGAGAAACTGACCCCACCGCTGCACGGCGCGCTCCTCAAGAATGAGCAGGACGTAGCGCTGTTCGAACGTCTGGCCTTCCTGAACCGTCGCCAGTCTGGGCCGAGCCCGCGCGGACCTGCGGGTTAAGCCCGCACTGCGAATACCAACCGCTCCGCATTCCCATCGCCGCCCTTGATCGGGCTGTCGGCGCGCGCTTTGACGTGCCAGCCTTGCGCGTCAAGCCAGTCCACGAAGGCTTGTTCAGCGCTGGCCGTGGCCGCTTGATCCGAGACGATCCCGCCTTTTCCGATATGCGCGCGCCCCACCTCGAATTGTGGTTTGAACAGAGCGATGAGTATTGCCTTCTTGGCGGCAAGCGCGAGCGGCACGCCGAGCAGTTTGTGCAAGGAGATGAAACTCGCATCGCAGACGAGAAGTGAAGGCCGTGTTTCCAGATGCTCCGCCGTCAGATCCCGGGCGTCAGTGGCTTCCAGGGAGGTGATGCGCGCGTCAGCCCGCAAGCGCGCGTGTAGCTGATCCCGGCCGACATCGACCGCCACCACTGATGCAGCGCCATTGGCCAGCAAAACCTCGGTAAAACCACCCGTGGAGGCGCCAATGTCGAGGCAGTGCAGTCCTGTCACATCGATTTCAAACAGGTCGAGCGCATGCGCCAGTTTCAATCCCGCACGGGACACCCAGGGATGTTCCGGCTCAGCCGCGATGCGAGCCTCGGCGGAGATTTTTTCAGACGGTTTGGTCACGACGCGCCCGGCGACGGTCACCTTTCCAGCGGCAATGGCCGCTTGCGCCGCGGCGCGGCTATCAAAATGGCCAAGCGCCACCAGGACCTTGTCTGCACGATCGATTTTGTCCGACATCACTCGGGCCTCCGGCAAACGCGTTCTACGACAAGCCGTCAAACCAGCTTTGCAAGGCGGCGGCATCCTTCGCGCGGGCAGCGCGCACCTGCACGGCTTCCTCGTCTTCGCCCCACTGCTCGATCTGCCAGTCTTCATCCACGACAGAGGCCTTCAGGGCATCCGGCGCTGACAGCGCGCCGCGTTCGACAGCAAGCGCCAGCACCGCCGAGCCGAGCAGGCTGCAAGCCCAGGTCAGCGCCGTGAGCCGGAAATCGTCCAGAGTGAGCGCATGGTCGCGCACCGCGTCCAGACTGGCTTGCGGCTGCGGACTGGCCATCAGGCCGACAACCGGAACCAGAACCACGCCGAGCTCCTGCCCGGCCCACTCCCTCCAGGGCTTCCAAGCTGCTTCCTGTCGCTCTCGCAAGGCGCTGGGCGCCTCGGCAAGGTAACAGGTTACATCCGTTCCGGCATATCGGGCGAGCTCGTCTGCCAGGTCCGCGCGTGTCTCCGGCGTGCGGTCGAGTGCGACATTGGCGAGCCGGGTCAGCGTCATGGCTTGCAGATCGAGGGTTTCGCCCTGCTCTGCCCATTCATCAGCAATGGCCTGCGCGAGCGCCTCCGTCGGCAGGGTCAACGTCGCCTTGGCCGGCGTCTTGATGGCTCGACCATCCAGCTCCACCGCGAATCCGTTCTCCTGCGGTGCGGCGGCGGCCTCCTTGTAGAAGCGTTTCGGGCGGGTCACATGGTCCATTAGCTTAGTCTCACCGCAAAGGCGTCCAGGCTCAAATTCAGAGACGCATAATCATGATGCACTTCATGCGCTCCGGATGCGGAAAGCTCGTCAGCGGTGCCGAAGCCCCAGCTCACCCCAAGCGTGTGAATACCAGCATTCAAGCCCATGCGAATGTCATGAATCGCGTCACCAATGATCAGTGTTTGATGGGGCTCCGCTCCAACCGCCTTCATCGCTTCTTGACACATGAAAGGATGCGGCTTGCCGGGGCCATCATCGGCGCACCAGATCGTATCGAAATATTGCGCCAGCGGGTGCATGTCGAATATCGCGCGAATGCCTGCATGGGACTTGCCAGTCGCCATGGCGATCAGCCAGCCTTCATTGGCGAGGCGCTCCAGCGTTTCCACCGCCCCCTCATAAAGGGGTTCTTTGAACGTCGGTTCCGCGCGGCGGGCGACAAAAGCCTGTTTGTAAGTCGCAGCCAGGAGATCGATATCCGGATAGTCCGGCGCCAGGATCTGACAGGCTTCCTGCAGGCCCAGCCCGATCGTCTTGCGCGTTTGGTCATAGGCTGGGGGTTCGAGCCCGAGCGTTTCGAAGGTGCGTTCCATGGCGGTCTGGATCACATCGCGGCTGTCCACGATCGTGCCGTCCATGTCCCAGATTGCGAGTCTTAGTGTCATGCCCGCCGTTTAGGCGGCAGTCGCCTTGCGCGCAACCAGCCTTTGCCAGATCAGGAAAATTGGCGATGCCAGCTCCAGGATCATACCCGCGAATTGTTCCGGCTGCCCCGGTCCGAGCGTCAGATGCGATATCAGTCGCGCCACTCCGCCAAAGAATATCGCGGCACAGATAAAGGCGAGCATGGTGCCATGCTTCTCAATATTGGGGATCGCCCACCAGAGCAGCAAAGTCACCAGGATGTAGATGGCCGACAGATAGCGCAGCTGATTGTCCAGCGCCTCCGGATAGCCGCCATCCGGCATGAAGTAAGAGGCGCCGGTGAGAACGCCCATAATCGAAAACGCCAGCGGAATCAGGGATAAGATCCCCAGTCCGACCTGTAAGCCGAGTTTCATTGATCAAACCTCCACAATGCTCGCCGAGATCTCCTGCGTGCGCTGTTCAAACGCCGCTTTGGTCCCGCCTTGATCGGTGGAACAGACCAGATAGCCGCCGCCTTGTCCAATCACGCGCGCAATCTCCGGCCACATCACCTCAGGAGCCTTGGCCTCGTCCCACATTCTGGAAATGGAGGGATCCATATGCCGGACGCCGCCAAACCGCTCGGGCCGGGCCTTGGCGCCGTCCCAGATCCTGGTATTGAGCAGGCCGGGGCAGAGGATTGTCGTGGCAATGTCGAGTGCGGCGAGTTCGCCTTTCAAGGCTTCGGCAACGGCAAAGGTCGCGTGTTTTGTCGTGGCATAGAGCGGGAAATCCCCTTCTGGCCGTCGCAGCGCCGCGGTTGAAGCGGTGACCCCGACATGACGCGGTCCATCAGCCTCCTGCATCAATGGCGCGAATGCCTGCGCCGTCCAGATCACGCCGCGAACATTCACATCCAGCGCCCATTCGATGGCCCTCTGTTTGCCGGACAGAATGGGCGAACCAACCCCCACACCGGCATTGATCCAGAGCAGATTGAGGGGACCGCGAGAGGCTGCTTCTTCGGCCGCGGCGAAACAGGCATCGCGATCCGAGACGTCAAAGACGAGCGGGAAGGCCCCTGCACCAATCTCGCCGGCGACGCGCTCTGCCGCTTCGGCGCGGATATCCTGAACGCCGACGACCATCCCAGCGGCGGCGAGTTGGCGTGCCAGCATTTCACCAATTCCGTCTCCCGCGCCGGTCACAATGGCGGTTTTTCCCTGATATGCGCTGAGCTCGGTCATTGTTGTCTCCTGATCGAAGGCTTGAACCAGGAAACCTAGATGTCGATCAGAATTTGCAAAGGCTAAGGATAAAGCCGGGTCCGGGTCCAACCTTTGCCCGTGCGCACCAGCTTCAGCCGATCATGCATGCGAAAGGCCTGATCCTGCCAGAACTCCACTTCTGTCGGCATGAGTTTGTAGCCGCCCCAATGCTCGGGTCGCGGAATGTCATCATCATCGCCATAGATCGAGCTGATTTCGGCCACCCGCTGATCGAAAACATCGCGGTCGCTCAGGGGGCGAGATTGATCGGAGGCAATCGCAGCAATTCGCGATTGAGGCGCACGTGCGCGAAAGTAGGCATCGGATTGCTCGGCTGAACTCTTTTCGATCGTGCCACGGACGCGAACCTGCCGGCGCAGACTTTTCCAGTGAAAACAAAGCGCCGCGTTTGGATGTGCGGCCAGCTGTTCGCCCTTGGCGCTGTCATAATTGGTATAGAATTGAAATCCGTCTTCGGGCGACAACCCGCGCAGAAGAACGATGCGGACATCCGGCATGCCGCTAGAATCGACCGTCGCCAATGACATGGCCGAGCTGTCATTTGGCTCATGCACGTTGGCGTCGCGCAGCCAGGCCTCAAGCAAGGCATATGGCTCCTCAACGTCCGGGATGAGTGGCCGATCGCCTTCAGCGGCATAATCCTCCGCACTTGGGCTTTTCGGGATTGAAACAGGCACATCGGTCATCGGCGTTTTCCGGCTGTGTTGGTTAGGGGTTTGGCAGGCGTCGTATTTGCATATAGGAGACCGCCTTGAAGTAATTACGGATCAGTCCTCATGTCGCATAACACATTTGGTCATTTGTTTCGTGTGACAAGTTGGGGCGAGTCACATGGGCCCGCGATTGGCTGCGTCGTCGATGGCTGCCCACCTGGATTGCCGCTGGATGCTCCGTGGATACAGCAATTCCTGGATCAGCGTCGTCCGGGCACCAGTCGATTTGTCACCCAGCGCCGTGAGCCAGATCAGGTGAAAATCCTGTCCGGCGTGTTTGAAGACGACCGCACCGATGGCCCGGTAACGACCGGAACGCCCATCAGTCTGATGATCGAAAATGTTGATCAGCGCTCGAAAGACTATTCCGAAATCCGTGATCGTTACCGCCCGGGTCATGCCGACTATACCTATGACCAGAAGTATGGTGTGCGCGATTATCGCGGAGGCGGTCGCAGTTCCGCGCGCGAAACCGCTATGCGCGTGGCTGCCGGCGCGGTGGCGCGGCGGGTTCTGGGCGATGAGATCCAGATCCGAGGCGCCGTGGTGCAGATCGGGGAACACAAGGTCAACCGCGACACGTGGGATTGGGACAAGACGGGCGACAATCCCTTCTGGTGCCCGGATGCGACCATGGCGCAAACCTGGGAGAGCTATCTGGACGAGATCCGGAAATCCGGATCTTCGGTCGGGGCCGTGGTCGAAGTGCAGGCTTCGGGGCTCCCGGCCGGCTGGGGCGCGCCCATCTATGGCAAACTGGACAGCGAACTCGGCGCAGCGATGATGAGCATCAACGCCGCCAAGGGCGTCGAAATCGGCGCGGGCTTCGACGCAGCCGCCTTCACCGGCGAGCAGAATGCCGACGAAATGCGCATGGGCAATGATGGCGTGCGCTTCCTGTCGAACAATAATGGCGGCGTCGCGGGCGGCCTTTCGACGGGTCAGGACATCGTGGTCCGCGTGGCCATCAAGCCCACCTCTTCCATCCTGACCGAGACCAAATCGGTCACGCGCGACGGTGAAGAGGTCGATGTCCGCACCAAAGGGCGCCACGACCCTTGCGTCGGCATCCGCGCGGTCCCGGTGGCTGAGGCCATGCTGGCCTGCGTCCTCGCCGATGCAAAATTACGACACCGCGGGCAGATCGGCAGCTAAACCTGCGCTAATTCATTGGAGATTCATGTTTCACGAGGCATGTCGCGCGCGCTTAACCTCATAGGAGCATGATCATGAAATTCTCCCAGTTTCTGCAATTCGCAGCTTTTGCCGGTGCAATGACGCTGGCCCTGCCCGTTCACGCCCAGGACGAAACGGCCAGCAATGGCTGGAGTGGCGAAGGCTCGCTCAGCGCCGGCACAACCACTGGCAACACTGAAACCACGGACATTGGTCTCGGTCTGGACGTGGCCCGCGAGATGAATGTCTGGACCATTGGGTTTCAGGCGACCGCTGATTATGGCGAGACGGATGGCCTAGAAACCAAGAATCGCATCTTCCTCGGCACCAATCTTGATCGCCAGATCAATGATCGCCTGTTCGGCTTCGGTCAGCTCACCTATGAGCGCGACGAGTTTTCAGGGTTTGAATCCCGCACTTTTATCGGCGGCGGTCTCGGCTATGAGATCCTGAACGGCGACGCCACTCAGTGGACGGTGCGCGGCGGCCCGGGTCTGAAGATTGATGAGATCGAAGCCGTGCTCGACACAAGCGTCGTGCCCGCCACCATCATCACCCCGGCCATGACCGAGGAATCCTTTGGTGCGACGGCGCAGTCCAACTTCGCGCATGCGTTCAATGAGAATGTCAGCTTCACCAATGATACCAGCGTGGTTTATGCAGATACCTCCACGCAAATCGGCAACATCTCGGCCGTGACGGCCTCGCTGACCAATGCCCTGTCAGCACGTATCTCATTTGAAGTACGTCACGATACAGATCCGGTTGTCGGGTTCGAAGACACCGACACAATCAGCCGTGTGTCGCTGGTTTACGGGTTTGGGAAGTAAGGAAACCGGTTGAACCAATTCGTCCCGGTGACGCCTGCGCAGGCCTCACCGGGATGAAACACTGTTTCTATAAATCCAGCAGCATCTGACAGTTGCACCGATCATACGGCGTGGCTGTCAGTTCATCTCCCGAAAGCTCGCGAAATCCGGACTTTCGATAAAGCGCCAACGCCGCTTCGAGCTTGGTGTTTGTTTCCAGCCAGATCTGCACGGCGCCCATATCTCGCGCCTTTGCGACCGCGGCCTCCATCAGCGCCCGGCCAATCCCCTTGCCCTGAAGATCGCTGCGTGCCGACATCTTGATGAGCTCCAAAACGCGCGCCCCATGTCCCGGGACAAGACCGACCGTTCCGACCGATTCACCATCCAGCTCCGCCATCAGAATGGCGCCGCCTTTGTCGAGAATGTGGGTCCGCGGATCCTCGAGCTGGGCGCGGTCTTCAGCTTCAACGGTGAAGTAGGCTTCCACCCAGGCGAGGTTGAGATCGCGAAAGGCGGAGGCGTCTTGAGGTGTGAAATCCCGGACAGACAGCATATTTTCTCTCCTGCATCCAAGCTCCATCCGAGCTTAATTGATCAATAGAGCTGGGCCCATTAGAATATAGATATGCTGCCTCTCGCTTTCTTCGCAATGTTCGCAGTTTTTACCTTTTTGGGTGTTCTGGCGGTGCAGGTATTTACAGTACACCAGATCGCGAAGCGAATGAGGCCAGGCACGCACAAGATTTGGCCAATCGGCATTGTGTTTCTTTACGTTCCACTATTAGCGGCAAGCGCCGTTTTTAGTTCAAACGAAACGAACGCCTCGAGCGTCCAGGTCTTAGCGTTCATAAACCTCGTGCCCGCAATTGTTCCCATCGCGGTGATCTGGTGGCGATTCGACTACTGGGATTTGTCGTCCGAAACCCCGGTATTTGGCCGAGAGGCTGCAGAGCGTCGCGCGCGGTCTAACCGACAAAAGCCCGTTCAATGACAAAGTCGGCCGGCTCGGCATTTGAGCCTTCTTTCAGGCCATGCTCTTCCATAAGACCTTTCAGCTCTTTGGTCATGTCGATCGAGCCGCAAATCATCGCCCGGTCAGTCGCCGGATCGAGGCGTGGGACGTCCAGATCCTCGAACAATTTGCCCGAGCGAATGAGGTCCGTGACGCGGCCCTTCTTTTCAAAATCTTCGCGTGTGCAAGTCTGATACAGGCGCAATTTGCCTTGTCCAAGCTCGCCAATAACAGGATCGTTCAGGAACGTATCGACCGTCTCTCGCGAATAAGCCAGCTCCGCCACATCGCGGCACGTATGCGTGAGAATGACCTCGTCGAATTTTTCGTATGTCTCGGGATCGCGCAGGATGCTCGCAAATGGTGCGAAGCCCGTGCCCGTCGAGAAGCAATAGAGCCGCTTGCCAGGCACCAGCGCGTCATGCACGAGCGTCCCAACGGGTTTCTTGCCCAGCAGAACCTTGTCGCCGACCTGAATCTTCTGCAGCTTCGAGGTCAAAGGGCCGTCCGGCACTTTGATCGAATAGAATTCCAGCGTGTCATCCCAATTCGGGCTGGCAACTGAATAGGCCCGCAGCAGAGGTTTCCCATTATCGCCCATCAGGCCGATCATGATGAATTCCCCGGAGCGGAACCGGAAGCTTGCAGGCCGCGTGATCGTGAACTTGAACAGGCGATCGGTATAGTGATGCACCGACAGCACCGTCTCTTCGGTCGGCGCGTTCGGATTCACTTTTTTCGCGGGCGCTTCGGCAGTGGCAGACAAGGCGTCCTCCTTGGAACAAATCTTCAGCGGCGCATTTGTATGATCTCATCGCAGAGTACAAGAGGTCGAATGAACGCATTAGCAGAGCTAAAACTATTCACGGAACTTCGCTCTGACCACGATTCGGCTGGTAGAACCTGACAAAACCGACAGTAGAGGCCGCTGCGCCTCACGGGCAAACTGCATGAAATTGAATTTATGACGGAGCGCTCTCAATGTCGTGCACACTTTCCAGAACCTTGATCCTGGTCCTATTCGGAATCGGCTTGGCAAGCCCGTCTTTGGCCAGTGAGGTGAAGGCCAGCAAGATGAAATACACGAATGATGGCGGCTACACGGCGCAATTCTACATCCGCTACAATCTGGAGGATGGCTCAAATTGCAAAGTGCGCCCGAGCGGTATCGATAGCGTCAATCTGTTCGAAAATGACTCAACAACCTACTTCCTCACAGACAAAATGTTCGTCAAAGACGGCGGGCAAGGATGCTTGGATCAGTATGGCTATATCGCCGAAGGCCGCGAAGTCTGGGGCTATGTCGAAATCGCGTACGGGACAAATGAAAGCTGCAGAAAGGATAAGAAAGTTATCTTCAGATCGAGTGGCGACACGATCAAATATAAGACCAAAGGCACCACGCTCAAAGACAATCGATGCCGGGTTACAAGCTGGCCCTGAGGTGATGGAAAGGCCAGCTCAGAGCGGGAATTCACCTGCGACCCAGTTCACATTTGCGTTCGTGGTCTCGGTCAGCACACCGAGCTCATAGATATTCTCATAGCCATAACCATAGAGATTGATGAAGGTCGGAATGTTCAGCGCCAGCGAGATGCGTTTCAACGGAATCGGCTCGGCATCATCGGTGAAATTGTTGTTGCAATAGATCAGCACGCGCGTGTCCTTGTTCGGGATCACTTCTGCCAGTTTCTCATCGGTGAAGTCGGAGAAAGGCAGGTTCACGGCGCCGTCTATATGGCCCATTTCAAAGGCATATCGACTGCGCGCGTCGAGGATGATCGTGTTCGGCTCAGCGGCCATGGCATTGAAATCGTCCAAAGTCAGAAGGCGCTTTTCGCGCATTTCCCAGACCTCGCCGCTCAGCTCCATGAAGCCGTCATAATCGATCTCGGCCGAGCCCGGTGTCGCTTGTGCGCTCGCCGCCAGGCCGATGCCGATAAAGGTGGCAATCGCGAGCAAACCGCAAATCAGGCTGTTTCTGACACCATTCTTTCGAGTCATGATCGACTCCCTACGCTACCGGAGCCTTAGTGAGTAAAGACTCATTGTGGCAGGAATAGGCATGCAAATAAGGCCTGCCGTCTGTTTCAGGTCCGGCCCAGCGCCTCCTCCCAGTGAAACCGGCAGAGGGAGACATACACTTCCTTGCCGACGCTCACTTGCGCCCCTTCGGTCAACGCGTTGCCGGCCTCATCCATGCGCGCGGTCATCGTGGCCTTCTTGCCGCAATGACAGATCGTGCGCGCCTCGCGCAGGTCGTCCGCGATTGCGAGCAGCGCTGATGAGCCCTCGAACAGCTCGCCCTGAAAATCCGTTCGCAAGCCATAGCACAGCACGGGAAGTTTCAGTTGATCGCCGACACGGGCGAGCTGCCAGACCTGATCCTTGGTCAGAAACTGCGCCTCATCAAAGAAGATTGCGCTCAGCGGTGTGTCCGAATGTTGCGCAGAGATCGCCGAGAACAGATCGGTGTCGCCCCGATAAAGGTGCGCTTCAGCATTCAACCCGATCCGGGACTCGATCTCGCCTGACATAGTGCCCGGCTCAGCGCCGTAATGCCCAGAGGTCCACAACATGACCTCCATCCCGCGCTCACGATAATTGTAGGCTGCCTGCAACAGGATTGCCGACTTCCCGGCATTCATGGCGCTATAGGTGAAGTAGAGTTTCGACATGAAAGTGGTGTAGATGATTCCATGGCGGAACTCATCACCGATATTATACAATCAGCTGAGAATGGTGCGGATGAGAGGACTCGAACCTCCACGCCTTGCGACACCAGAACCTAAATCTGGCACGTCTACCAATTCCGTCACATCCGCATCAGTAGAACGGGGCATTTAGCGGGGCTTGTGAGCCGCCTCAACCCCTGTCGAACCAATTGTGTGTAAAAGATTGGATTTGGACCGCGGGCTGGATCTAGACGACCGCGCCCTGAGATTCCGGCAATGCTCGCACCAGATCGACCTGTGCTTGATTGTGAGAATTGCGCCGCCGCTCCACGACCCGCTGACAAATTATTCGGTTCTGCTCGATCCTCGAAGACTTTGACGTTGTCATTATGACCACATCACACCCAGCGGTTTCGAACGCATGGCCAAATGCAGCGTCGACGGAAATCGACCCGCGAATGGGTTGGTCCTTGCGTAGGAGCGTGCGCGTCGCACGCCACAAATGGCTGCGGTGACGAGGAAACCCTCGGTCAGACCGAACATGTTTCAGACACTCGATCCCAAACAGAATGGCATTGGATGGACGCCCCGATAGCGACGAGCTCTGCTCATGAGCCGGCGCCATGAGCGCAGAGAACGGCGCCGCATCAGCCAACTCGGACGCGGGTTGGTCGCGCGATGTGATCCCGATCGCCGCCACTTTACCCGCGTCGATCAGCTCGGTCAGGGTTTCCTTCAAAGGGTCATTGATCTGCTTGCGACCCGGGCCATGCAACCAGAGCAGATCGATGCGGTCCCGCCTCAATCGACGCAAGGAGGCCTCGACGCTCTGCACAATGCTCACAGGCGCAAAGTCTGATTGTCGGTCCAACCACCTTCCTGAGGTCAATCCGGCCTTGGTCATCACAAAGGCGGCGGGATCATTGCCAATCGACCGGCCAAGCCGACGCTCGCCCCGACCCGCGCCATAAGAGGGCGCCGTGTCGAAAATAGAAACTCCCTGATCCCGAGCCGTATCGATCAAACGTTCGACATCGCGCGCGGAATACAAACGGGTTGCCAGCGGGCCGCTGACGCCGAAGCCTAGTGGCAGTCGGCCTTTCAAGCGGCTGCGGAGGTCTGCGACCCTTGTCTCTATCATACGCCCACTCGATCAAAATCCGACACGGTTAGCTCGAACCACAAAGAACCAATCTCGTAATTCTCATCTCGTCTCAAAGCACATAAAGAATGCGTAATGTAGCACCCCTGTTTTGACCCCCACGCAGGCAGAAAAAGTGGAACGTCTTCGGTATTCGGGCAGGCGAATGCGCCCCTTTAGCCGAATCGCGTTCGGTTTGAATCGCGTTTCTCTGCAAAAGGTCACGCGCCCGGCGTGGACAGGAGCATTCGCCTGCCCTATAGAGCGCCGTTTCAGTCGACTAAACGCCAATGAATGGCGCGGGTTTCAAGCGCATGACGCCAGCCCGACCCGCAATAAGGAATGACCAGTATGGAAAGCGTCGAGACCATCGAAGGTTTGAGCCGCACGTATAAGGTGAGCGTGGCCAAAGCTGACCTGCAGAAGCGCTTTGATGAGCGCATCGAGGAGATCCGCCCGCAAATGAACCTGAAGGGCTTCCGCCCAGGCAAGGTCCCTGCCTCTCACGTCAAGAAAATGTTCGGCAAGGACATTATGGGCGAAGTGGTCCAGGCCCTGGTTCAGGAGACCAGCCAGAAAGCCATCGAGGACGCAGATGTGCGCCCTGCCGGTCAGCCGGAAATGAAGATGGAAAGCGACATGGAAAAGGTCCTCTCAGGGGATGAGGATCTGGCTTATGAAATGTCCGTTGATGTGATGCCTGAGTTCGAGCCGGTCGACATCAAGAAGCTGACCCTGACCAAGCCTGTCGCGGAAATCAATGATGATGAGATCGAAGCCCGCCTGACTCAGATCGCTGAAGCCAACCCGCAATATGACAAGCGTGCCAAGACGGCGAAAGCTCGCAAGGACGACGCGGTCGTTATCGACTTCCTGGGCAAGCTTGACGGCGAGCCGTTTGAAGGCGGTGCCGCCGAAGAGCATACGCTGGTGCTCGGATCCAACTCCTTCATTCCTGGCTTTGAAGATCAGCTGATCGGTGTCAAAGCCGGCGATGAGAAAGAGGTCGAAGTGACCTTCCCCGAGCAATATCAAGCCGAGCACCTCGCAGGAAAAGAGGCTGTGTTTGAAGTAATGGTGCACGAAGTTCGCGCGCCGAAAACGCCGGAACTCGACGAAGAGTTTGCCACAGGCCTCGGCCTTGAAAGCCTCGAAAAGCTGAAAGAGCTCGTCTCCGAGCAAATCAAGAACGAGTTTGATGGTGCCTCTCGTGCGAAGGCTAAACGGGGCCTGCTCGACGTTCTGGACGAAAAGCACGATTTCGATCTGCCGCCGAAAATGGTTGAGCAGGAGTTCAATCAGATCTGGCAGCAGGTTCAGGCTGAAATGGATGCCGGTCGCACACCGGAAGAAGACAAGGGCAAGTCTGAAGACGACCTGAAGGAAGAATACGGCAAGATTGCCGAGCGCCGCGTTCGCCTCGGACTGGTTCTGGCTGAAATTGGCCGCGTGGCCGACATTCAGATCGATGAGCAGGAAGTCCAGCAGGCGCTGATCCGTGAAGCCCGCAACTTCCCCGGCCAGGAACGCCAGGTCATCGAATTCTTCCAGAAAGATCCAAACGCGATGGCCCAGCTGCGCGCCCCGATCTATGAAGATAAGGTCGTCGACCACATCCTCGACACCGCCAAGGTCAAGGAAGAAACGGTATCGAAGGAAGACCTGCTGAAAGAAGACGAAGAGTAGCGGGTCAGCCGCTCCTTTCAGAAATCCGATAAGCCCGTAGCGTATTCGCTACGGGCTTTTTTGTGTCTACGTTCGGGGTCAAAACGAACCTCGAATTCCATGGCACCCCGAAAAAGTACTTCTGTGCTATGAGGACCTTGCTGGGAGATTATCGAAACGAATGGAGGGATTGATGAAGGCGATTTCAACGGTGCTTGTTGCTACCCTGTTACTGGGGTCCGCGTGCGCCCAGGATGAGGTGACAACTGAAAGTCAGATTCTAGCGCAAGAAGAGGCATGGGCGGCGGCGCTTCTCGCGAATGACCTGGATTCGGTGGACGCCATGATGCATCGAGACTTCAGGCTTGTGAGAGCCTATGGCACAGCTCCCCCGATCAGCAAGGAAATGTATCTGGGCATGGAAGGTATGAGCGCGTCTTCCGCAGACGTCACCTCGGTGAACATTGTCAGCGAGGCGGGTCCAATTGTCGTCGCGCGCGTGACCTGGAGCATGGATTGGGCGCAGGAAGGCGTTGGTAAGCTGCCGCCGCATTTCGATATGTTTGATACATGGGTGAAAGAAGATGATGGTGAGTGGTTGATCCTCTCACGCGTCAGCCAAATTGCAGATGCCCCCTATTCCGACGAAGGTGCGGAGTAGTAGCCGCCAATGGATGCCCGCCCAGGGGTGCGCAAACAAGCTGACGATTTTGTTGTTTTGTGAGGTCTGCTTTCGGCGTCGCAGGGGACGTAAAGATCAAGGTACCCACTTGAAGCCTCATCCTGAGCGAAGTCGAAGGACGAGGCGGGCTTGATGCAAACGCCCGGAAGCCCGGCCCTTGATCCTTCGACTTCGCTCAGGATGAGGGCCTGAAGACCTGAGGTCCCCTTCAAGCGCTCCCCACGGGCTTGTCCGTGGGGCCCAGCACGAGATCTGGCGGCTGAGGTCGGAAGAGGTGTTTTCGCTCCCGTTCTTCGCTGCACGTGTGGGTGATGGGCTGCCCGATCAAGTCGGGCAGAGTATGCCCAGACCAGGCTGGGCAGAGCGCCGGATGTAGGATGCGGTCAAAGCCGAGCGTCTCATCCTGACCCAAAGCGGTCCCTTTTCTCCGCGAATTACTGCTCTTCCGGAGGCATCCCATACAGTGGACGAACGTCGTCAGGGACGAGGCTCATATCGATGAGAATGCCGCGCTCGGCGCCAATGCGACCGACAATCGCGCCAATTTCGGGCGGCGCCAAATCGCCTGCGGCGGCCACCTCCATAGCAACCGCATCGAAGAAGTCATCGAACTCGCCCTGTGATGTTCCGACGAGCAAAGTTGCGTCCACATCGCCAGCGTTCCACATGGCATGCGCGCCTCCCCTTGGCAGCATGACCAGCCCGCCAGGAGAGATTGTCTTTTGCTCGCCATCCGCCATGAATGTGACCGTGCCTTCTCTGACATAGAAAAATTCGTCTTCATGGGTGTGCGTGTGCGGCGGGGCACCCGCACTGTTTGCCGGCACCATGATCTCAAACAGACTGAGGCCTGCTAGATTGGAGTCCGCGCCCGCCAACCGGGTCACCGGATGAAGTGGAAAATCGATTTGCTCCCCTTCGCCCCTCTCAATGAGCAGCGCCGGTTTTGGCTCAGCCGCGCTCGTCGTGTCCTCAGCGGAACTGGAGGAGGCGCAGGCCATAATCCCTATCGACGACAGGCAAACCAAGGCGGTGCGGTCTAGTTTTTTCATTTCAATTCCTCCCTCTATCGAACACATCATGCGGGAGGTGTCTCGATCCAGCAAGATTGCGCGTCCGGATCACCGGGATCTGTGTCCGCTCGAACGCAATAGAAGGCCTAAACGCCCGCCACCTCGCTCGCGGCAGCCTCAGCCTTCACCCATTTGATGAAGGCTCGGACATCTTCGGAAAGGTGGCGGCCTTTCGGCCAGACCAGCCAGTAGCCGTAATCCACGCTGATCGATCCATCCGCAAACGGCGCGATCAGGCGTCCGGCGGCGATGTCTGCCGACGCGATCGCGCGCTTGGCGAGGACGACGCCGCGTCCCGTCGCAGCCGCCTCGATAGCGAGGGCGGATTGATTGAAGCGCGGCCCGCGTGTGCCATCGACTTCAGCACCTGCGCCTCTGGCCTGCAGCCAACTGGTCCAGTCCGGGCACGATGGATCGACCTCCGCGCTGACATCATGAATGAGTGTGTGTTTGGCGAGGTCTGCCGGTTTGCGGATTGCGTCTGGCCCCTCCAGCAATTGTGGAGAGCAGATCGGCAAGACGGTTTCATCCAGCAGTTTTTCTGATTTCAGACCATCATACTCCCCGCCCCCATAGCGGATGGCGAAATCGGCGTCGGCCGTGGTGAAGTCGGTGATGCCACTATCGGCGCTGACCCACGCTTCGATGCCGGGATTGGCGCTGTGAAACCGGTCGAGGCGCGGGGCCAGCCATTTGGCGGCGAAACTCGGCGCCGAACTGACCATGACCCGTCCCTTTCGGGCGGGCGCCTGCATGATCCGACCCGCTTCAGCGATCTGATCAAACGCCTCGCGCACCAATGGCAGCGCGGCCTGCGCGGCATCTGTCAGCAGCACGCTGCGACCGGTACGCTTGAAGAGCGGCGTTCCTGCATAGTCCTCAAGCTGGCGTATATGCTGGGAAATCGCCCCGGGCGTGACATTCAACTCATCAGCCGCTTTGGTGAACGACAGGCGTCGGGCGGCGGCTTCAAACGCGCGCAAGGCATTGAGGGGCGGCAGGCGATCATTCGTATCTGACATAATCTCAGTTTATAACCAGATTTTGATTGTAGTTTCTCTAAACAATAGAATAAGGCTCTTTCGGTTGCCGAAACCGCCTCGTCAACTCATTTCTGCGCCACAGATCGATCAAACGGAAAAACCAACCCATGCGGCTCTTCCCGGCCTTTTTCTATACGGACGACGCGCACGTCACTGTTTTTGGTGGCGGTGAAGAGGCGCGCCGCAAAGTTCGACTTCTGGCCAAGACCACTTTGCACATCACCGTTGTCATCGACTCCGATATCGAACCCGGATTTGCAGAAGAGTTTGCTGGCCGAATCACGATCGCGCCGCGCGATATGGCTGGGCAGGCGCTGGACCGGTCCAAGTTCGCCATCGTCGCCTGCCGGACCAAGGAGAATTGCGAGCAATCCATCATCTGGGCGCGCGAGTATGGCATTCCGATCAATGTCGTCGACCAACCGGAAGAGTGTGACTTTACCGTGCCGAGCATCCTCGAGCGCGGCGAAATTGTTGCCGCGGTCGGGTCTGGTGGTGCCGCGCCGGTTCTTGCGAAACGCGTTCGGACCAGCCTTGAAGCGTTGATGCCGCAAAATTTGGGTCCCCTCTCCGAGATCGCCCGCGACTTCCGTCCGCGTGTCTACGACGTTCTGGAAGATGGCATGAAACGGCGCCAGTTCTGGGAAGCTGCGCTGAATGGTGCGCCCGCCGATCTGGCGCTGGATGGCAAGTTTGATGAAGCGCGTCAGGCAATGGAAACGCTGCTTCAGAATATTGCGGCTCCCGCCAATCAACCTGGGCTGGTCCACATTGTCGGCGCCGGACCTGGCGATCCGGAACTCCTCACCCTGAAAGCCTTCCGCCTGATCCAGAATGCCGACATTGTCTTCCATGACCGCCTGGTGAGCGACGAGATCATGGATCTGGTCCGCCGGGATGCGACCCGCGTCTCGGTCGGCAAGGCCAAGGCCAATCACTCCGTTCCGCAAGACCAGATTCACGAACTGATGATTGAGGCCGCCCGCGAAGGCAAACGCGTTGTTCGCTTGAAAGGCGGCGATCCGTTTATCTTTGGTCGCGGCGGCGAAGAAGTCGAAGCCCTGCGCGAGGCCGGAATTGAAGCCTCTGTGGTGCCTGGCATCTCGTCCGCGCTCGGCTGCGCGGCGTCCGCTGGGCTGCCGCTGACGCATCGCGATCATGCTCAGGCGCTGACCTTTGTCACCGGCCACGCCAAGTCAGGCGACGTGCCAGACCTGGACTGGGAGGCGCTGGCCAAACCCGCGCAAACCGTGGTCGTATTCATGGGCGTTGGAACTGCGCCAACGATTTCAGAAAAACTCATCCATGCCGGGCGCGCCAGCTCGACCCCAGTCGCGGTGATCGAGAATGGCACCCGCGCCAACGAAATCCGGGTCTTCGGGACGCTGGCCGAGCTGCCACACCTGATCACCCGCGCGGGCATCAAGGGGCCGGCGCTACTTGTCATTGGCGAGGTCAGCGCGATCCCGGCCGAAGCCCTGGCTCAACTCTCATCGGAGGCTGCTGCATGACATCCGTGCGCCCGAAACTGAAACCGGAAACCCCGAAAACGGTCACCGCCTGGGAAACCGCATCCGGCAATGTGGTCTGGCTACGAGCAGATCTCACATGGACACAGGATGCCAGCGAGATTGGTGTGTTTACCGGCGATGCTGCAGAGGCAGCATTGGCGAAAGCGCAAAGCCAGGAAGGCGAGATCACTGATCCCTACTTCATGGAAGTCACCGAAGACGGCAAAGTCGCCGGACGCGAGACCCTGCGCGAAAGCATCCGTGCCAATGGCCCGACTGTGCCCTATGGAGTGATCATCTGATGCCGCGCCGCGAGATCACCAAGCTCACGCTCTATGGCGACAGTATTTCCGGCAATTGCCAGAAGCCGCGCTGGACCGCGGATTATCTCGATATCGATCATGACTGGGTCGAGGTGGATATTCTGAACGGGGGCACCCAGTCTGAAGAGTTCCTGGCACTGAACCCGGTTGGACAGGTGCCGATTGCGCGCTGGCCCGATGGCCGGGTCTTGCCGCAATCGAACGCGATCATGCTGTATCTGGCGGAAGGGTCAGACCTCATTCCGGAAAGCGCGTTCGAGCGCGCGCAGATGAATAGCTGGCTGTTCTGGGAACAATATTCCCACGAGACCTCCATCGCCGTGCGCCGGTTCAAGAAACACTATCTGAAACTGCCGGATGATGAGATCGATCCGCAATTGATGGTCAAAGGCCGCCGGGCGCTGGGTGTGATGAACATGCAGCTGACCTGGACCGATTGGCTGGTCGGCGAGACCCTGACCTGCGCCGATATTGCGCTCGTCGCCTATACCCGCGTCGCGCATGAAGGCGGGTTTGATGTCGCCGAGTTTCCAAATGTTGAACGCTGGGTGAGCCGCGTCGAAGGCGCCCTCTCCATCGGCCATGCCATGCCCAAAGAAGGGGTGACACTTTAATGTATCGCTATGATGAATTTGACGCGCAGATCGTCAAAGAGCGCGTGGATCAATTCCGCGGCCAGGTGGAGCGCCGTCTGTCCGGCGAGATCCTGGAAGACGAATTCAAGCCGCTGCGGCTACAAAATGGCGTCTATCTCCAACTGCATGCCTATATGCTGCGCGTGGCCATTCCCTATGGCCAGCTGAACGCCGCCCGCATGCGCAAGCTGGCCAAGATCGCGCGCGACTATGATCGCGGCTATGGCCACATGACGACGCGTCAGAACATCCAGTACAATTGGGTGGCCCTGAAAGACATTCCCAACGTGCTGGAAGAGCTCGCCGAGGTTGAGATGCATGCCATCCAGACCTCCGGTAGTTGTATCCGCAATGTGACCTCTGACCATTTTGCCGGCGCGACCAGGGACGAGATCATGGACCCGCGCCCCTGGTGCGAGATCATTCGCCAGTGGAGCACGTTCCACCCCGAATTCGCCTTCCTGCCGCGCAAGTTCAAGATTGCGGTCACGGCCGCTGAGCATGACCGCGCGGCGATCCGCGTGCACGACATCGGCCTGCACATGCGTGAGCGTGACGGCGTGGTCGGGTTCGAAGTCCATGTTGGCGGCGGCCAGGGCCGGACCCCGATCATCGCGGCCATGGTCAATGAATTCGTGCCAGAGACCGAGATCCTCGATTATCTCGAAGCGATCATGCGGGTCTATAACCGCTTTGGGCGACGCGATAACAAGTACAAGGCCCGGATCAAGATCCTAGTCACCGAGACTGGCCCGGAAGAGTTCACGCGCCTCGTCGAAGAAGAATATGCCGCGCAACAGGCGGGCGAGAAAATCGCCCTGCCCCAGGCGGAGATTGATCGCATCAACGCCTATTTCGCGCCGCCAGCCTTTGAAAACAAATCAGAGACCAGCGATTCGTTGGAGCGCGCCAAGACAGCTGACCCGGCCTTCGCCAATTGGGCCAAGATCAACCTGCACCCGCACAAGGTCGCCGGATACACCTCGGTCACGGTCAGCCTGAAACCGATTGGCGGGCTCGCAGGCGATGCGACCGATAGCCAGATGATGGTTATGGCGCACCTGGCGGAGACCTATGGCTTTGATGATATTCGCGTGACACACGCGCAGAATGTTGTGCTGCCACATATCGCGCTGGACGATCTTTACGAGGTCTATCGCGAACTCGCTGCAGCCGGACTGGCGACGGCAAATGAAAGCCTGATCACCGACATGATCGTCTGCCCGGGTCTGGATTATTGCAACCTCGCCAATGCCCGCTCCATTCCGGTCGGTCAGGAGATCCAGAAAGTCTTCGACGATCCCGCCTATGAGCAGGATATCGGCAAGCTGCACATCAACATATCCGGCTGCATCAATGCCTGTGGACACCACCATGTCGGCCATATCGGCATTCTCGGCGTCGACCGGAAAGGCGAGGAATACTACCAGATCTCGCTCGGTGGCCGCGCCGATGAGAAAGCCGCGGTCGGGCAGATTATCGGCAAGGCCCTGCGGCATGAGGAAGTCCCTGGCGCAGTGAAGACGATTGTCGACACTTATCGTGACTTGCGGACCAGCACAGACGAGAAATTTATTGATGCGGTTGAACGTGTAGGCGTCGAACCGTTCCAGGAGGCGATCTATGCCGCTGATTAAAGATGGCGCCGAAATCGAGGACACGTGGAGCTTCATCGAGGATGGCAGCGACCTGCCGTCTTCAGGATGCGTAACAGTCCCTTTAGCAAAGCTAATAGAAGATTCAGACGCCCTTCTGGCTCGAAATCAACAGATTGGCGTGCGACTTTCGCCGGCGGATGATCCGCACGAATTGGCGCCGTTTCTCGACCGTATCGCCTTGATTGAAATAGATTTTCCCAAGTATGTCGACGGACGTGGTTATAGCCAGGCACAGCTCCTGCGCCGCCGTCTCGGCTATGCGGGAGAGCTGCGTGCCGTGGGGCACGTGCTGAGAGATCAGATTCTCTATATGAACCGTTCAGGGTTTGACGCTTATCAGACGTCGAGGGCCGACCTAGCTAATGTGGTGAAAGCGCTGGAAGAGTATTCAGCGTTCTATCAACCCGCCGCGGACGGCCATCCATCGGTCTTTTCGAGGCGCCACAAACAGGTCTAGGGCGCATGCCATATTCAGACATCAAATTGCGGATCGACGAGGACGTCGAACAGCGCCTGGCGCGCTTGAACGGTGAACTTCGTGAAGCGTCTGCACAGACAATCCTGCGGGCCTCGATCCTGCGTGAATGGCGCGATGAGCTGACCTACGTCTCGAGCTTCGGCGCTGAGAGTGCGGTGATGCTGGCTCTGATCGCGGATGTTGATCCGGATCTGCCCATCGTCTTTCTCGAAACCGGTATGCATTTCCCGCAGACGCTGGACTATAAGGATGAGCTGATCGAACGCCTGGGCCTGACCAATGTACGTGAGATCCCTCCGGCTGAAGATGAGCGCCTGATCGAAGATCCGAAAAATACGCTTTGGAAAACCGACCCGGATGCTTGCTGCGCCTTGCGCAAAGTCCGTCCCCTTGAGCCCGCACTTGAAGGATTCGATGCGTGGATCACCGGTCGCAAGCGTTTCCATGGCGGCGCGCGCATGTCGCTTCCTGTTTTCGAGTATGCCAATGGCCGCTTCAAGGTGAACCCGATGGCAGGCTGGACGCAGGAAGACGTTCAGGACTATTTCAAACGCCGCGAGCTGCCGCGTCACCCTCTGGTGGCACAAGGCTATCCATCAATTGGCTGCTGGCCGTGCACCAAGCCGGCTGAAGACCCGAACGATATCCGCTCAGGTCGCTGGGCCGGTCAGGACAAGTCCGAATGTGGTCTGCACATCGACAAGGTCGAACGCCCTCGCGTGTTCTAGGTCCCAGCGAGATCCATCATATTTTTGCCGGAAAGCATGTCTTTATCTAAGGCATGCTTTCTGCGTTTAAGGGCCTCATCGCGATCGTCTTGATCAATAGTGTCAGCGGCCTCGCATGCGCAGATCCCGCCGCCGAACTCATCGGCGAGGATCTCCTGCGGGAGGCGTTGACCGCCAAAGCCGACGCAGAAAGCGAGATCGGCAATGATCGCTATATCAGCGTCGTTGATTATCGTGCGCCTTCCAATGTCCCCCGTTATTTCCTCATAGACACATCCGACATGAGCGCTGAGGCGTTCCTGGTCTCGCACGGGCGAGGGTCAGATCCGGATTATGACGGCATGGCCGATCGCTTCTCCAATATTGAAGGGTCGAAGATGAGTTCGCTCGGCGCCTTTGTCACCGGCGCCACCTATTATGGCATGCACGGCCTCTCGCTGAAGCTGAAAGGGCTCAGTCCACAAAATGACCTCGCTGAAAAACGGCTGATCGTTATCCATGGGGCCGATTATGTGCACCAGGATCGCGCAGTACTGGGGCGCAGCTGGGGATGCCCTGCCCTCGAACGGGAAGTGGCCGAACGGATCATCCCCCTCATCAAAGGTGGATCATTCCTCTATATTGTTGGCACGCAGAGCGAGGATTGATGAATGACCGTAGACGAGTTTCGTACGCTCGCACTATCGCTGCCGCACGCGATAGAGAAACCGCACTTCGAGCGGGCCAGCTTTCGCGTGGATGCCCCTCGAGGCAAGACGATCGCAACTTTGCTCGAGGTGGAGGCGACGGCGAACGTCTTTCTAAGCGTAGACGAGCAAGACATGCTGATCAGCGCGGAACCTGCCATTTTCTCTAAGGTCCCGAACAAATGGGGCGACAAGGGCGCGACGACGATCGCCCTCGCAGCGATTGACCAAACAACCGCACTTTCAGCGCTGAAAATGTCATGGCGCCATGCGGCGCCCGTAAAACTTCACGGTCTGCTTGAATAGTCCGCGCTTGAATAGTCATCGCGCTTGGGCTTAAAGCGCGCATATGACTGATCAAATGCCCGACCGCCTGAGCGTGAACCCTAGCAGCCCCTATTACAATGAGGAGCTTTTGCTTCGCGGCGTAGGCATTCGCTTCAATGGCGAAGTGAAAACCAATGTCGAGGAGTATTGTATCTCCGAAGGCTGGATCAAAGTCGCGGCCGGAAAGGCCGTCGATCGCAAAGGCAACCCATTGACCCTTAAGCTCAAAGGCAAGGTCGAAGCCTGGCCTGAAGACCAGGCCGACTAGTCGGTCGTTTCCAGCACCTGACCGGCGCCCCAATGATACCCGAACGGATCTTTGAACCAGAAGTCCCGCACGCCGTAAAACTGGTCGCGAAGGTCATGGATCACGGTCACCTTGTCGGCAATGCGATCATGAAACGAATCGACATTATCAACATTGAGAAAAAAGTGTGCGTCTGACTTCTCGCCCGGCGTGCCATTGATCGCGAGCATAATCGTGACCTGTCCCAGGCTCATCCGAGCCCAGTTAATCTTGCCTTCCCCATAATGAGCTTCATCGGTGGCTTCGAGGTGAAATCCGATCGATTGGTAAAAGTCTATCGCCGCTCGGATATCGACAAAGGTCAACATTGGCACCAGGCTATTTACACGCATTGATTCCTCCGCAGTCAGGCAGGTGATCCAATACTATTCGGCAGCGAGATCGCCATAGATGGCTGCCGTGGAGGCTTCCCGCAGCTGCAAGGGGCCGCTCGGACTGTTATTGTCGAAGATCTGGACCATGCCGATGAAGTAGAGCTCGTTCTCAGGATCGATCCAGAACCAGGTCCCGGCTGCGCCGCCCCAGAAATAGGATCCGCTCGGCGTATCGGTCGATGCGATCTCCGAATCCTCCACCGTGCCGAAGGTCAGACCCATGCCGATACCCGGCACCGGGTCCGTTCCAAAGTACATACTTGCCCCCTCCGGCATGACATTGGTCGTAATCACATCAATGGTTTCCGGCTTGAGGATTCGCGCCCCGTCCAGTTCGCCGCGATTGACGAGCATCTGCGCAAATCGGCTGTAATCGTCCATGGTGGAGACCAGGCCGCCTCCGCCGGATTCAAACCCGATCGTTTCCTGGCGAAACTGCACCCACGGAAACGGCACCGGGACCAAGGCACCAGTCTCGGGATCAAACCCATAGACCTCACTGAAGCGATCATAATCGGCATCCGGCACATAAAACCCCGTATCGACCATTCCGAGCGGGCCGAAGAGGCGGGTTTGCAAGAATTCACCGAAGGTCTGTCCGGACAGTTTCTCGATTATGTGTCCCTGGATATCCATGCCAACGCTATAGAACCAGGCCTCTCCGGGCTGGAACAGGAGCGGAATGGAAGCGGTGCGGTCGATAAAGGTCTGCAGGTCCGGCGACGCCAGAACTTCGAGATCCCGAAAGGCTGTGTTCACCGGATCGTCGCCGCCGAGACCATATGCAAATCCCGATGAGTGACTCATCAACTCACTCATGGTCGGCGGACGCGCCATATCCGCTAGAATTGGAGATCCATCCTCATTGACCCCGGCCAGGACTTTCAGATTCTCAAATTCGGGAACATATTTGGTGACCGGATCGCTGAGTTCGAACTTGCCCTCTTCCCACAGCATCATCATGGCGACACCGGTGATCGGTTTGGTCATCGAATAGATGCGATAAATCGTGTCCTGCTCAATCGGGGCACCGCTCTCCAGACCGCGCACACCGGCGTAATAATCGCTGACAATCTCACCTTTCTGGGCGAGCCTCGAGTGAATGCCATACACCCGACCGTCGCGGACAAAGTCGCCCATCGCCGTTTCGAGCGCCTCAATTCGCTCGACGCTGAAGCCTTGCTCCGCCGGCGCCTCGGGCAGGACGGATTCCGGCGCTGCGTCGGTGACAGGCGGCGTATCGACAATGACCGGCTCGGTCACAATGTCCGAGGTGGCGCAAGCGCTCAGGGCTCCGAATGCCAGGCTGGCGAGAAGAAACGATCGAACAGGGGTCTTGATCATGCGTGCAGTCCTCCAAATCTGGGAAAAGAATTGCGCCACTCATTCCGTCCGGGCAAGCCCTTCCGTCGCGGTGCTACGGTTTTGTGATCAGGCGCGCGCGAAGCCCATATTGTCGATCAGCCGCGTCTTGCCCATCCATGCCGCCGCGAGCACGCGGCCTTCAAATCCGGGTGCTACCGCGCCCTCTGCGAGATCTTTCAAAGTCGCTGGATCAACGGCGCTCACATAGTCGAGCGTGTCGAACCCCGCAGCCGCGATCCTGGCACGGGCTTCGCCCAAAGCGACGGACACGGGAACACCGAGTGACAGTCGCATCGCCGCGCGGTGCAGGACACTGCTCATCGTGTTCGCCTTTGCCCGCTCATCCGGCTGAAGGTATGTATTGCGAGAGGATTGGGCCAGCCCATCCGCATCGCGGACCGTCTCGCCGCCAATCACTTCAATTGGAAAGCCGAGATCTCTCACCATGCGGCGAATGATCTGCAATTGCTGATAGTCTTTCTCGCCAAAAACCGAGACATCTGGCTGAACGTGTATGAACAGGCGCGCAACCACAGTCGCGACCCCGTAGAAGAAGTGTGGTCGATGGAGACCGTCGAGCAGGTCGGACATCTCCTCGACGCGGACATTGGTGACCGATCCAGTGGGATACATTTCCTCGCCTGTCGGCAAATATACGATGTCGGTTCCAACCGTGCTCAGCCGAGCAATGTCGGCTTCCTCGGTCCGCGGATATGTCTCTAGATCTTCGCCGGGCGCGAACTGAGTCGGGTTCACGAAAATGCTGACCACGGTAATGTCAGCCGCCTCCCGCGCCTGTTCAACGAGCGAGATGTGACCATCATGCAAGGCGCCCATGGTCGGAACAAAGCCGATGCGCCGCCCGGCGCGACGGTGGTCACCCAATATCTGACGCAGCTCTGAAAGGGTTCGGATTCGTAGGGGAGAATGAGTCATCGCGCCCTGCTTTAGAGCAGTTGCGAGCGGCAATCTACGACTAAATTGCTCGACAATTCTCGCTCCAATTTCAGGCGCAGAGGCATGCCTCAAACGCAACCCGCATCTGAATTGTTACAAATTCGTGTGGTTAATGCCCTGTTAACCGTTTGGGGCGAAATTTTAACACATGAGAAAGCCCATCCTTCCCCGCTTCAAGTCGCTGCTCAGTGCAGCATGTGCCGCGCTTTACACTCGCCAGGTCAAGCCCGTCGCACCCGAGCTGAAATACGATCCGGCGACGCCTGATCTGGAGCCGGATGAAGAAGCCTGGTTGTTTGAATCGGCCGAGACTTGTGATGCCAAGCGGATCGAGCTTTCCAAAGACATGAACGCGCTCGCTGACGACCTGTCAGATCTGCGCGAAACACTGGCGCTCATCCACGGCGAAACACCGTTCCCTGTCGAGGCCACGACGCTCAAGCCGTGTGCGATCGTGCACCACGACGACGTCTTGTTCGAAGGCGAGGTCGAGGCTCCACTCATCCCAGCGCAGGAAGAAGTCAGCGGTGGCGAGGGCGCTTTTCTCTTTGGCGACACTCCAAGCTTCCAGGACGAAATCCCGGCGCAACAACAAGCAGCTTGATGACCTAAACAAGAGGCGCCCCGGCGATGCCCGACGGACATGGACATTTAGGCGATTCCGCCGACACCCTTACGCTTTCAATCCCGGCACAGAAACAGTGCCGGGTTGTTGTTGTAGGGAATGAAAAAGGCGGCGCCGGCAAATCGACGGTTTCAGTGCATCTTGCCATCGCGCTTATGCGCATGGGCATGAAGGTAGGCGTCATCGATCTCGACGTCCGGCAGCGCACTCTGACCCGTTATCTCGAAAACAGATTGCGGTGGATGCAATCGACAGGCGCGCAGCTTCCCATGCCCGAGATTATTCGCGTCGATGCCAGCTCAGAACGGGACCTGGATATTGCGGAGAAGGAAGAGACAGAGCGTTTCCACACCTCGCTCGACCGCCTGAAAGAGGTTTGCGAGATTGTCATTGTCGATGCGCCCGGCGGCGACACCTACCTGTCGCGCATTGCCCACATGGCGGCGGACACGCTAATTACGCCGCTCAATGATTCCTTTGTCGACTTTGATCTGCTCGGCGACGTGAACCCGCAGACCCTCGAAGTCCTTCGCCCGAGTTTCTATTCCGAAATGGTCTGGCAATGCCGCAAGGCGAAAGCCCGCACATCACGCCAGCCGATCGACTGGATCGTTATGCGCAACCGTGTTTCGCCACTGGAGGCGCGCAACAAGCAGAAGGTCGGCGAAGCGCTGGCAAACCTGTCCAAGAGGATCGGCTTCCGCCTGGCACCGGGTTTGTCTGAGCGCGTCATCTATCGCGAGTTATTCCCGGCCGGATTGACCCTGCTGGACCTCACCGAGAGCGGCTCGAATGTGTCCTTCACGATGAGCCATGTTGCCGCTCGTCAGGAACTGCGTGATCTGGTGATCATATTGCAGATTCCCGAACTGGCCGGGACAGAGATCTCGTTCTGATCCACTCACCAACCGAAGCGTACGCCGGCCCGCGCGCCGACTTCACCGCGATTTGGGATAGCGCCCAGAGCGGCGTTGGCTGACAGGTTCTGACCGAGACGAGCGGATCCGGAGAATGCGACCGCGCTGTGCCCGTCAAAGTGCCCCCAATTGGCGGTGAAGGCGACGCGTTCATTTGATTGCAGCCAACTGCTCCCGGCCATCGCGTTCGCGATCGCGATCCCAGCGGCATTCCCCTCAATTTTTTTTTGCGCATGGACCAGGTGCGAAGACAACGCGTTCACATTCAGATCGAGCTGCTCGAATTGCGTCTGCATTTGATCGATCGCCGCGGCATTATCGGAGATCGCGGCCTCGCTATTGGCAATCCGGGTCTGGTTCGCGCTGGCCACGGCGCTGACGTTCGCGATCTGGGTCGCATGCGCCGACACGGTCTCGGTGTTCGCGGATATGGCAGCTCTGTTTGTTTCCGTTTGCGCCTCGGTACTCGTCAAACGCTCGGCTTACGGCGCCGTCCATCGAGATTTTAGGCGAGTTTGGGAGAAAGAAAATTCTCCCCACGTCCCAAAAATCGATCCTGCACCCCGTTTCAGAGTATCGTGAGGGGACAGTGGGACCCTGCTCTCTGATAATTGCAGACTAGGAGTAATCCGCGATCCGGCTGAGCAGGCGTCCGCGAAATTCGAAGAAGCTGGCGCCACGAATTTTCACGGTTTCTCCAGCGCGCACCCCGTTCGGCAGATCAACGGCCGCCTTGCCTTCAAACTCGATTTCGGCTGAAGCTTTGCCTTCTCCGATGATCAGGTTGATCAGACGCTGGCGGCGATAGGAAAAGGCGTTGCCCGATAGTCTCGCCACCTCCCCCATCTGATCGCGACCTTCCAGGCGCATGGATTGGCTGGCATTGGAGATATTCTCGAAAATCACATCCTCTGTCACGCAATCGAGCATGCCCTCAATGTCGCGATCATTATAACTTTGGATGTAACGATTGATGATATCTTCGTGCATGGCGCGCGTCTCCTTGCCATATAAATCGTGTGTACCCGATTCTTTTCAACGGGTCTGTCTGAGTTCCGCCCCAATTCTACTGTCATTATTGACCTGCGACACAAGCGCATCATCAGAATGATCGCACACGAACGTTAGTTGCGCTGCAACAATTCCCATGACATAGGGGCGGACTGAATTTTCTAAGGAGGCGAGCAAATGGCTTTGCGCGTGGCGATTGTAGGAGCAACCGGTAATGTTGGACGGGAATTGTTCAATATTATGGATGAACGCAATTTCCCGGCGGACAAGGTGCACGCCGTTGCCTCTCGTCGCTCGATCGGTCGCAAATGCTCTTATGGCGACAAGACGGTCATCTGCGAGGATCTGGAACAGTTTGATTTCAGCCAGGTTGATCTGGTTTTGATGTCAGCGGGTGGCTCGATCTCGAAGGAATGGGCGCCGAAGATTGCCGAAGCGGGAGCCATCGTGATCGATAATTCGAGCGCCTGGCGCATGGATCCGGACGTGCCGCTTGTTGTCCCTGAAGTGAACGGCGAAGCCGTGCTGGGCTATGGCAAGAAGAACATCATCGCCAACCCGAACTGCTCCACCGCCCAGCTGGTCGTGGCCCTGAAGCCTCTGCATCAAGCGGCTGGCATCAAGCGCGTGGTCGTTTCGACCTATCAGTCGGCGTCCGGCGCCGGCAAAGCCGGCATGGATGAACTGTGGACGCAAACGAAAGGCATGTTCGTCAATGATGCGCCGACCCCGGATGTGTTCTCCAAGCAGATCGCCTTCAACGTGATTCCGCAAATCGATGTGCCGATGGAAGACGGGTCGTTCAAGGAAGAGTGGAAAATGCGGGTGGAGACCAAGAAGATTGTCGATGAGTCGATCGAACTCGTCGCCACCTGCGTCCGCGTGCCGGTCTTTGTCGGCCACTCTGAATCTGTCAATGTCGAACTGGAAGATCCGCTCAGCGTCGAAGACGCGCGCGAGCTGTTCCGCAATGCGGACGGCGTCCAGCTGGTCGACAATATCGAGGATGACCAGTTCATCACCCCGGTCGACTGTGTCGGCGAATGGGCGAGCTATGTCAGCCGCGTCCGCAAGGACCCAACGGTTGAGAACGGGATCATCTTCTGGAACGTCTCTGACAATCTGCGTAAGGGCGCGGCTCTGAATGCCGTGCAGATCGGCGAAGAACTGGTCAAACGCGGCGTCCTGCAACCGGAAGCGGTTCCGGCCTGAGACGGGCCGCGTCGGTGACCCGCCTGCTCTTCGTTTGCCTCGGCAACATTTGCCGATCGCCAGCTGCCGATGGGATCGCCCGCGCCTTGGTCGCAAAACAGGGCCTGGACTGGCGCATAGACAGCGCCGGTACCGGCGCCTGGCATATCGGTCATTCGCCAGACAACCGAATGGTGACCGCCGCGGCGGCCCGCGGGATAGACCTCTCGCCGCTGCGGGCCAGGCAGGCTGAACCGGACGATTTTCTACGCTTCGATCACATCTTTGCCATGGATGAGACCAATCTCGCTGATCTGGAGCAAATCCGCCCAGCCGAAGCGACGGCGCAGCTCAGCCTGTTCCTTGAATCAGGCGAAGTTCCGGACCCCTATTATGGCGGGACAGACGGGTTCGAGCACGTCCTGGACCTGATCAACGATCGGATGGAAATCCTCTTCGAGCGTCTACAGCAAAGCTGATGCAAAAACCCGGCAAATGCCCGCTTTTTCCTCTTGCACCGGCCCCGGATTTGCGGTTTATGGCGGCTTCGGTCGCGAGACAGCGGCTGACTTACCCATCGGACGCGGGCGTAGCTCAGGGGTAGAGCACAACCTTGCCAAGGTTGGGGTCGTGAGTTCGAATCTCATCGCCCGCTCCAAAAAATCGCAGCTTTTCAATATATTATAGTCGAATACGTGGTTGGAGCGAAACACGGAATCCATCTAGCAATCAAATAGCAAGCGTTCGGTCGGTGAGAACCTTCAAATCCAGCCACGACTTCATAATCGAAGCATGAGAGAAGAGCGATAAACTACGGGTTTGTGTCCGGCACCTCATTTTTCAGCAAGTGCTGGTCGATCGGACCGAATCCCGTGTCGAGGATTGCTACGGACGTGGCGGCTACAGCTCTAATCCTCGATAGCACTTTCGAGACCGCTACAGAGCGTTGCTCGACGTTCGAGTAATACCGATAATAGTAATCTGGTCCCTGAATTGGACCTAACTCCTCTCGGTAATCCACTCCTACCGGCCAAACCGGAATGCGATTTTCTTCCCGGACACTTATACCCGCGCCCGCGTACACAAAGAAGAACAAGCTATTTGGAACACTGGTGTTCCCTTCGGGTGGATCGCCAAACGCCGATAAGGATTCTTCTATCTTGGCGTTAAACTCATCAACGGACGAAACGTTGTGGTAATGGTCCATTGCTACGCCTGCTCCCGAGAACAACTCCGACCACAGAGTCGCGTCGGTCTTCGTCCCCGGAATCAGCATTTCGCCCCACTGATCCGCTGAGAGCACCAGCGCTCTTACCGACCTGGATTCGGGGCGCTTATGCAGAAATACCTCACCGTTGAGGTCGCTTGAAAGAAATGGCCTCTGCGACCCTTGGGTTAGCGCTCTAATCTCACGATGAACCCGCGCAAGGGCATCGTTCAACGAAAGACGTGGCTCATTGAAGCTCTCGACTAACAGAGATGAATAGGGAGATCCTTCAATACCTTCAACACGGTCCCACGCCTGTGAACCAGGTGAAGCTGCATAACCAACCAGCTGCCCCATAATGTCTTCTCGCGCCGCTTCATTCTCAATTAATCGATCAACCGAACGCATTTCGGCCTGTAAGCGTTGTCGCTTTTCTCGGTCAAACCGCCGTTCAGCGTTGACGCCCCAATAAGCAAGTCCTGCAGAAGCGGTAGTTAACGCCGCGGCTACGCCAACACCCACAAAGGTTCGCCTAGACAATCGCTTTAGTGCCGCTTCTCGCTGCAGAATAGCGTCATTCGATTTCTCTATTATAGCTTCGCGCTCTGCGAGGTTTGCAGCCTCTTCCGCCCGTCTATTCTCTTCCGCATCCGCGCTCGCCGCTAAAAAATCCAAAAGCACGTCTGGAAGCGATTCAGCTGCAGGTTTTTTGGACGCCCAATCCATTGCCTCTTGAAGGAGTTCTCCTCGTAACAATGAAGACGAATGGTTATCTTTTTTGGACCGGCTGGACCAAAAAACCGCCTGTTCATGCAAGCGGGTTCGCTGTCTTAGCCAACTCAGATCGGTGCGCAATGCACGATCAAGTTCGATGATTCCCTTTGTTTGATTTGAACCCGGTACTTTTGGATTGTTCCAACAGTGTATCCAATCTATGCTGGCCAGATCTTCGGGTGCAGATATTGATTTTGAGAGTTCCGCAATGGACACTACGAGAACCCGCTTTAATAGGCGAGATGCCTCGGTCACTTCCCACTGGCAAACCTCTGAGGCCGCAGACTCGTCGGAGAGAATAAAAACTACTGAATCACAAGCGAGTATCATCTCGGCGAGCCTCTCTCGAAAGGCTTCACCCTTAGCTATCGAGTGTCGGTCAATAAGCACCTCGTGGCCCTTGTCAGTCAGGGCAAGCTCAAGTTCATCCGCGAACGCCACTTGCGCGCGCGAATAGGAGATAAAGACCTTTAGTTGCTCAGTTTTGCTTTCTCGGTCGCCCAACAATTGCCCCATACCCGTTAATCACCAATAATTAGGATAATACTCTCGATTTGTACATTGGAGCGCTTGGGAGGGCGTTGCTCAACCAAGTAACTTCGAGCGGGCGCTGATCGCCCGCTCCATCATTTCTAATACTAAGAATGCTCTACGCGAGATCGACAAGCGGTCAAAGAAAAGGCTCCCACTTGAGGAATCAAACAGCAAACAAACCGGAGAGATTTCCTTTGCCGAGCCTGTTGCTCACGATCCTTGATTTTGTCATTTTCCTTGCTGCAAGTTTCGCAAAAAAGGCGACAGCAGAGATGCGGAGAGGGAGACGAGACGGATGAATAATCATGGAAGAGCCCAAGTGGCTCAAAAGATCAGATCAGTTTTTCTCATCGCCTTTTGGTTTGCCATTACTGCTCCGGCGGCGCCACAGAGCATACCACCTAACGCCACACCGAGCTTTTCAGGTGGGTGGAGTTGCAACCTGGGTTATCACCGCGTGGGTGAGGTTTGCGAGAAGACAGATGTACCGGCAAATGCGACCCCTACCTTTTCGGGAGAGTGGACTTGCAACTTAGGATACTACCGCACTGGAAATCGATGCGAAAAAACGAACGTTCCAGCGAACGCCTCCCCCAGTTACTCCGGCGGATGGACTTGTAATCTAGGTTATCACAAAACAGGAGATCGATGCGAGAAGACAATCGTGCCCGCCAACGCGTCTCCTACTTATTCGGGCGGATGGGTCTGTAATCTGGGGTACTACAAGTCCGGGGACCGATGTGAAAAAATAAATGTCCCCGCGAACGCAACCGCTACTTTCTCCGGCGGATGGATGTGTAACCTAGGCTTCCACAAAGTCGGAAATCAGTGCCGAAAAACCGACATCCCAGCAAACGCTTCGCCAACCTATTCGGGCGGATGGGTCTGCAATTTGGGTTTTAAACAAGGGTCCAACGCTTGCGTAGAAATGACGCCGGAGGAAAAAGTGCACCAACTCCAGATGATAGCGCGTGCTCGGGCCATACAACGGAGCCAACAACTCGAAGGATACGACTTCTCTGTTTCCGACGTGGCGCGTCGGTGTGAAGCTTATGTGTACGATCGAGAGTACGGAGACCTTGAATGTCCTTCGAGCATGCGGGCCGTGGATCGCTACTGTGATGTTTACATTTACGATTGGCCACACGGTGAAATCAGTTGCAGTCGGAGCGCCCTTAGGCCGATAGAAAGGCAGTGCGCCGTCGAAATGTACAGCGAAAATTATGGTGATGTGGATTGCTGATGACCGGTCTCATAGATCCGCATTCATGCTCCATTATCGACATGGAGATTTTGACCGCGATAATGCTATTGTCCCAAGCTAAGAATGGCGCACTAGGCGCAAATAGCAGCGTGTTTTAGAGCGAATGTAACGTGGTTTCATTCTGAAGTTTGATCGAGTCAACGAGACGACACATCTGACGTTGCGACTCTGAAACCGATCGCATTATCTCGTATCGCAGGATCGTCTCGACCACGCATCGCCGACCGCACGTGTATTCCTTGATTTAGCCAAGAGCCGCCACGAAAAGAAACTAAGTCGCATTCATCTTCTGTGGCTTCGGCAGCACTCCGCGGATCAACCGGATAGCTATCCGACCAACAACTTGATGTCATTTCCCAAAGATTTCCATGTACATCGAATAAGCCGAAACCATTCGCCGAGTAGGAGCCGACTGGTACCGTACCCAGTCCTAGCTCATCGAGGTTGTCATCTATGGTCGGAACCACTTGTACATGATCTGCCATGAAGCGAGCTTTTGAAGGATCAATGCTTTCTCCGAACCAATAGGCAGATTGCGTGCCCGCTCGCGCAACGTATTCCCACTCCGGTTCTGATAACAAGCGATACTCCCTTCCCGAGCGAACAGTTAGCCAAGCAATGAATGCCTCCATATCATCTAGATTCACGCAAGTTACGGGGTGGCTCCCTGTTTGCTGATAACCGGGGTTGCGAAATGACCACCCCTCGAACCAATCTGTGTACCCCTTCTTGATTGATTTACATCGAACGCCCGCTTGATAGTTTGTACTTTCAGCAAAGGCTCTAAACTCAGAAACGGTAACCTCGAAAACGCCCACTGCGAACGGGCTGTCAAAATTCACATTTCTCAGAGGTTGTTCATCTGGATCGCGGCCCGTCTCTGATTCGGGGGAACCCATCGTAAATTGACCAGGGGGCACGACGACCATTATTGGACATTCACTGCAGTCTTGGAAAATTTCGCCTACTGGTATCTCCGCAGATTGCAATGTGCTTTCAGCTGAGTTTTCAACATGCGCGTCTTGGAATTGCCACCAAAGCAAAACCGCTGCAGACAGCAAGGCTAATACCATCAAAACTACGTATAACAACTTCTTGGCACCCGCAGTTTGCACTGGGTCTACGACCAATGGCTGAGGGGCTGAATACGTTTTTGAGGCCTCTCGTACATCTGCTACCAACATGGATATAGATTTCTCAAACTGTCGCTGAGAAAGAGAATTTGGTGTAATCTTGGGAACAAATTGTTCCTTCAGTTCATCGGGCACAAGATAAAGATAGTCAGCCGGCCTTCCGACAACCGTATTGATTACTCTCTCGATCCCATGCTCCGGGTCTTCAACCACTACCGGCACGATCATCTTTTGCTGCGCAACGGCGTGTTGCAACTCTTTGGTTTGAAAACCGCCAGCGCTGGTGCCCGATCCGATAAGCAACAAGACACAGCGAGCTCTATCGATCGCACTCAAAGCGTCTTTTTGCGCATCGCCGCCAGCTCGCTGCCACTTTATCAGCGCTAGTTCATGAGGTTCGAAGCCAAACCTGACGGGCTCGTATATCCAAAGAGAGATTCCATCCGCCATCAGGTGACGAGCGATTTTTCGGAACAACGCTTCATCGACATCATTCGGATGACTAACAAATACATAGTTGTTCGAGTCGAAATGATCTCCCTTTCGCGGTGGATTCGCGGGAGCATTTGCGGGTGGAGTCTCTAAGCTCAAGCCGCGCACCAACTCTTCCATGTCGTTTTGGAAACTCGCAACGCTGAGAGTCACTCCATGGCGAAATGAGAGTTTTCGAATGTCTTCCGGCAGATCTTCCGGTTTGGGCATCTTCGTGCCATCCACCAAGACGGGCACGACTTGGATGTTTCTCTTCAGCGCTGAGGCGATTTCGATCCTTACGAAGTCTCGCGGATCATCCAACCTTCGGTCTCCAGATTCCGGATCGATCTCAGAAAGCCATCGCGGTCCGATAACCGCGATCAGGACGTCGCACTCAGATACGGCGCGATCGATTGTTTCGACAAAGTCGAATCCGACCGCCATTGAGTCTAAATCGTAGAAGATGTTCTTTTTCGGCTCAGCCATCTTTGCGGAAAGCGCGTCATAGAGCTGCTTTGTCTGCCACTGACTATCAGAACGCCGATACGAAATGAATACCTTGGACATTAGCGATCTCCCCAATCTGAGACTACGGAGATGAAATGAAATCTCAAGATGATTAGAGCTATCAATAGCCTAGTTGGACGGTAAGTAGCCGCTGCCGCATCGACAGCGTCCGCATCGCTTTTTCCCAACTCGAGTACTCCCCGTGTTTGAACGCATTTTGATTGAGCGCATCGGAAAAGGCTTAGACATCATAATAGCTGCTAAGTGAGATCTAACACAATCGCATAGTAAATTTAGTTGGATTCGTTGTCAGCGTTCTGGTTCAATAGCTCTTACTTCAGTTTGCCTCGCTAGGTTTTCAACTTGATCCAAATCGTTAGATCGAACGCCCAGTGCTTCATGCAAATCCGTCGGCGAATCTTTTAAAAGCGGATGAGAACGCTCATCTAAAAGTATGTGGCCACGCCCGCAGGCCAGTCGATCAGCTATCCGCGCCCTACGGCTAACGGGCCAACTCAGCAGTTCTTTTAAACACCAAACTTGCGTGCCATATTGGTCTCCATCACTCGAGCTGATTAAGAGTGAGTCGCCATCCATCCATTTCAGAAGTCGTGTATACCGTTTTCCTGGAAGCCTAAGCACTTCGGCACCCGATGATGTCTCCCATATTCTGATAGTACCATCGTTCGAACTACTGGATAGCCATCTACCATTCTGAGATACGGCCATTCCGAATATCGCATCGGTGTGCCCTTTGAAGGTCACCTGTCTTTCGCCGCTTTCGACAGACCAACATATTATTTCATCGCTGTTTGCAAACGGATCGACATCGGACTGCCTCAAGATGCGGCTGACCCCTGTGTACTGACGCGCGTAGACGTAGCGGCTGCATGGGCTAAAAGTCAGCTGCCATATTGGGTGTTTGTAATCGCCGAAGTGAAGAATTTTCTCACCGGTTATGAAATCAAACAGTGTAACGCGATCAGCTTGTTCACCAGCATATCTACACCGTGCTACGAGCAATTTACCGTCATGGGAAACTGCAGGAATATCGACTGCCTCTACCCCACTAAGAGTGAAATCTGAGTATTCATAAATTTTGTGGAAAGTACTATTAACAACAAAAACACCATTTTCGAACATAGCGTGTATTTTATCGTTCTCTTCCAGCTTCCACTCATGGGTTATTTCTTTTGAGCCTATGGAATAGAATCGAGCCAAATTCTTAGTTTTAATATATAGGCTGTCGGACGAGGTCGAAATGCCCACCGTCAGGATTGTATCAGAAACCTGCGTGTCGATAATGGTATCTAGATCGCCATTCTGCGTCCAAATCCGAACGAATCCATCATTTGACGCCGTGATGACATGTTCCGATTTAGCGTCGACTCCAATCGCCGACGCTGCCTTCTCGACTTCGCCCCCCATACTGAACCACTCATTCGATTTGATGGAGAACAACAAATAATGGTGTGCGTGGCTGCGATAGACGATGTTAGAACTCTCTGGAAGGATCTGAGTGTTGGAGATCAATCCACCAGCTTCGATGGATACATGCAGACGGTCATGATACCGTGCCCATTTACGGATGGTACCATCTTCTGAAGCAGACCAAATATATGGGCCCTCTGGATCGTAGAGGACATCTAATACTGGTCGTTGATGGCCCCGATAGGTCTCTATAATCTGACCGGTCGCGCAACTCACGATTATAACATCGCCATCTTTGGTTCCGAGCGCTACTTCTGTACCATCATCAGAGACGCTCAACCCATTTCTCAAAGAAGATGCACCACCAAACGTGTGTAGTTTTTCGGAATCTGGCGAGCGCCATATAACTGAGTCAAAAAACACAACGAAGAAATCCGGTCCGTTTTGAGGGATCAGCACGCCGCCTGGCGATGTGGCGTCTGTTTGTATCGTTTCAGTCACTTCTTCCGTCCCGAGATCAAAGACTTTGATCGTCCCAAATAGGTCCACGATCAGGAGCTCCTTGCCCCCTCTCATAATTCCCGCTTGCTCGATTCGGTTTTGACGCCATCGCTCCTCTTCAATCGACTCTGAGTTTTTTTCGAATACGACTTGCTTTTCTGAAACGATCTTCTGTTGAAGCGTATCGAAAATGAATACGCGAGAATCGCCAACCAAAACGAATGACAGTGTATCAAGTAATTCGCCAATCAGCCTAAGATTTGGCCGGTCGACCGGGAGCGTGGATACTAATCCACCTGTTTTCACATTCGTTATGCACTGATTACCTTGAGAGTCAGTTTGCAGAACGTAATCACCAGACGATGCGTAATCGCTGCTAGTAACTTCATTCAAACTCTCAGGTTCGGACTTCGACAGATCCTCAGCGATGTGTAGCCATCGCGACCTGAGGGAGTCTTTATCTTTGCTTTTGTCGAATTTGGTTCGACTGATTATTCTGCCCGATTCAATGTCCCAGACATTTATGTGCCCAGACATATCGTGGCTGAACAAAAGGTCGTGAGTTATCCCGATTTTTTCGATTACCGAGCCGCGTCCATGGAACACGGCCAAGGTCGTATCTTCTAACATCGCGCGAGCAGAGCATCTCCAGAGTTCGTCGCCAAACTCGAGTTCCAGATCGTCTGCCGCGAGCATTGCTGAAGCAGCAAATCGAATGGCGCGATCAAAGTGACCATTGGATATAGAGGTGTTTACGGGTTCAATGTGCGCGTTGGAAATGAGCTGTTTTGTTTGTTCGCGTAGTTTTGCTTCAAATTCTCTACTTGAATGAATAAACTCGGAAATCAAAGTTCCAGGCTCCGGCGCCCAAGCGGGCCGCCTAAACACCCAAGAATCGTACGCTTGAATGGTCTCCGATCTTAGTAGGAGGCCTTCCGATCTATTATTCTGGTGCCAACGATCAGCCAGACGGGCGAAAAAGCTACCCTCCCTCTCCCAATGGACATCACGGTTCAATTCATGAATCAGCGCGGGAAACGCTTCGTCAAATGGCTTATCGCGGTCTGCTCTGAAATCGAGATCTATGTTTAGCGATCTAAGCCGTTCGGGAGCGGTATGGATGTCTAGCGCTTGCCAAAGGATTGGTATGATCCGCTTTCCTAAGTTTTGAGCATGAGCTATTTCGTCATCGCAGACCCGACTTTGACTACTGGCAGGCGAGACGATGAAAACCACGACATCGCAAGCTGCTATCATCGATTTCAGTTGATCCCACCACTTGTCCTGCGGGGTGAGAGTCAGTTCTGGGTCGCTCGTATCATTGTCCTGAACATCGAAAACGACGTGAAATCTATTCTCCTCGAGCGAAGCTGCAAGGCGCTCTCGAAAGTCGCTGTCCGTTCTGCTGTAGGAAATGAATACCTTTAACTGCTCCACCACCATTAGACATGCTCCCCAAGCTGAGCTTAGAGACCAAAGTGGAAATCTCAAGATGCTCAGGACCTTCAACACCGTGTTTGTACAACACGAAGCCGTTAGAGCTTTGATAGCGCCCGCATCGCCTTGGCCCAACTCGAGTACTTCCCGTGCTTGAAGGCATTTTGATTGCCCAACGGTGCTCCTGGGCTTTTGCCACCATGCATTCGACATCGGCCATTGGGCATTGACCGAGCCTTACAAGGTTCGCCAGAGCGCGTCTTTGCTCCGCATATTCGTTTGGATCGTTGCATGGGGTTGTTTCTCCAATTTCTGACTCCCCCCTTCCTCTGGAACAGAAGAATGTGCTTAGACTACGATACGCGAAAATAGATGGGTATCCTTCCAGGCTGGGGAGAATGAAAATCAAGAAGAGAATTGATGAAGCACTTTCCGGCCTTGAGGGTTCCGACGCTCCATTAAGAGTCTTTATTTCGTATTCTCGAAGAGACGCTGAGTTTATGCGGCGCTTAGCCGACGCATTGATCACCGTACCTTTTGAAGTGGATTTTGACCAAGCAGATCATGGCGACCACAACTCCGATTTTGGAATTTCAGCCGAAGATGATTGGTGGAACCGACTCCAAGAGATGATTTCCGTAGCAGACGTGATGGTGTTCATCGTGTCACCAAACTCATCTAAAAGCAAAGTTTGTGACGAAGAAATAGCTTATGCGAGGGCGCTTGGAAAACGCATTATTCCTGTGCTCGCAGAGCACTTGGATTTCTCAACCGCTGCACCCAGGTTAGCTGCCTTAAACGTGGAGATCGATTTTTCAAACGAGACCGGTGATTTCAAAATCGCTTTTGATCAGCTTTGCGTCGCATTGAACGACAACATTCATTGGCACCGTAAAGGAAGGCGCCTCTCCGATCGCGCTTCTGAATGGGACAGATTGAACCAACCTGGTCACCTTCTACTCCGGAAAGGTGCGATAACCGATGCGGAAGAATGGATAACAGAACGCCCCCAACTCGTAGCGCCACCAGGCTCACTAATTCTGGACTACATTAAATCGAGTAAGCTTCAGGTGGAGAAGGACGAACGAAGGCAAAAACGTTGGAGGCGTTTAGCGACCGGAGTTTTTGCGACGCTTCTCTTGCTTGGGCTATCGGGAGCCGCAATTGTTTCTCAAAACCATCAGTCTCTCACTGACAGAAGGTCTCTTGCACTGAGTGAGTTGGCTATTGAGTTGTCGAGAGAGGGAGACGATGATCGTGCATTGAAGTTTGCGGCATTGGCAAGCACTTCAACAAAATTGGGTTCTGTGAATCCCCTGGCGGAACCAGCGATGTCCCTCTCAATGGCGAACAACTGGCTGGTAGCTCAGCATGAGCTTCCGACTTTCAACGAAATAAAGATAATAAAGAAAGACTCCACGACTATAGAGTTCGTCCTAAATCGCGAGCATGATTTTGAGGTTTGGCAGTATGATTCTTCTAATAACTCTTTTGAGTCTCGCGCATCATACAAAAACAAAAAAATGGTTCTTTCCCTTAGTGATGATCGATGGATCTTAAACGACTTAGACAAGAAAAAGCGCTGTATCGCTCGAGTTAAAACTGACTCATGTTTGATAGATCTACCGAGTGGCAAATTGATAGCGAGCTCAGACGATGGACAAATACTAGCGCTTGCGCAGGACACAGAATACTTCCTGTGGGACTCTAGAAACGGTGAGTTTGTTCATCGTGTGAATCTGCCTAGCCCAAAAGCTAAGATATTCTTCGACGGAGACGAAGTTAGGTTCGCTTCACCCGCTGAGCAAGGCGTATGGTACGGAAGCATTTATCCGAACACCGAGTTTGAATACGCCCGATCAGAAGTTGCGCTACGGGACATGGTATTCTTTTCTCCGAATGGAAAAAAACTTTACGCCCCCAATCAAAACAGTGCGTGGTTCGTAGCGGACACCATAACCGGAGAGGGTCGAAGTACAGGTCAGTTTAGCGGGAGCTGGGGCAGTGCAGATGGCTCCATCGGTGACACCAACATGGTCTTCGCGAACGATTCGTATGGCTCGATACACATTATCGATTTGGATCAAGCGTCTAAGGTCCAGAGTTTTAGCGGTCACTCTGGTTTCACTAAGCTAGCCGATGAGGCAATTCGTGGATTAATGGTGTCCGCGGGCGCAGACATGCGCGTTCGCGGTTGGTCGACGCGAAATGGACGAGAATCGTTCAGCCTGACGTACCACCACCGCCCTGCGCGATTGTTAGTTTCTTTTCCCGCCAACGACAAATTGATGCTGATAACGGGGAATTATAAAACAACCGGCTCAATGTACGCTTGGCAGTTCCCTCCATTTGAGAATCGAACATTCAAAGGTCATACTAGTTTTGTAGCCTCTCTTGATTTGCATCCCTTCAAAAATCAATTTGTCTCGGGTGGGGAGGACACCACCATCAAAGTATGGTCTCCCGAAGTGGATAGTCACTATACGATACATGGCCATCAGGGATATGTTCAATCTGTAGAGTATTCCAATGACGGAAAATCGATTCTGAGCGCAGCTTGGGACTCATTGGCGGTGATTTGGGAATTAGAGTCCGGACGGCCAAAAACCATACTCAACGGGCATGAAGACATTCTTTCCGGAGCGCGTTTCAGTCCCGACAATGGCTTGGTAGTGACCTGGGGTCACGATGATTACGTCATCATTTGGGATACCGAATCTGGAGAAGTAAGGCATCGGTTAGAACACGGCGAAGGGCTGATTGGATCTGCAACTTTTTCGACAGATGGAATTTCTTTGTTCACAACATCCACCGGAACTTTGCGGAAATGGGATACTCAGACTGGTGACTTAGTTAAAGAAGTGCATAGCGACCTAGTTGGAAACTTTATGATAGAGTTTCATCCCAACGGCGAAATTTTCGCAACGGTCGGTGAAGCGGGCTTGGTATCGTTTTGGCAAGCCAAAGAACTGAAATACGTTCGAAGCCTGGTGGGGCATGCAGACGACGTTTGGGCAATCGCGTTTAGCCCCTATGGTGAACGTGTCGCCACTAGCACGAATCAAGGAGAGGTCAGGCTTTGGGATTTTGAATCCGGGCAGAGGTTTCGAACATTCTCAATGCATGGAGGACGACAGATTGCAGATGTGAGCTTTAGCCATGACGGCCAGAAATTGATAACAGCGGGATTTGATCGTGAGATTTCACAACTCGACATATCACAGTTCATGGGCCCCAAAGATCGGATAGCAGCGGGAGTTCCCGATCCTCGCGATGTTTATTGTCAAACACTTGTGACGAGCCAACCGCATCTTTCATCCGAATTAGGAACAACAGACGTTGAAATGTCTCCTCTCCTAGTTCCCCTCGTGAATCAAAATACATGTGAGGTGCCTACTTTGATCCAAGAAATGCAACAAATGCTTTTTGGAAATCGATAGTTTCCTCCTCAAGGAGGATGCGTCTAAACTTTTTATTTGGTTCAGGCCGATCTGACTTCTCTCCAGCAAGCCCGCGATCGATAGCATCGCGCACCGCAGCCTGCCCTCCATCGTGCACATGAACATGTCTCAAATTCACTGTGTGTCGCCCTTCACCTTTTCAGCTTTTCCAGCGTCGACACATGTTGTGCAGAAAACTCGCTCTGCGCATTACACGGACTTTGGGATTGAGCTCTCAGTGTGGTTTTGCTTATTCTCAGCCGAGGGCAAATAAATCCGGGTGGGCGAAGGAAGGTGGGATGTCGGTCGAGGTTTCTAAACCAGACGAAAAACTGAAGGTTTTTATCTCCTACTCACGAGCTGATGTCTCTGGAGCGGACGAGCTCGAACTTGCGCTTTCGGACAAAGGGTTTGAAGTGTTGATCGATAGACACGGTATCCTACCCGGAGATGATTGGCGTACGCGATTAGGTGAACTAATCCTAGGTTGCGACACAGTGATATTCCTACTCTCTGATACGTCTGCGGTTTCTGAAATTTGCAATTGGGAGGTCGAGGAAGCAAAGCGACTTGGGAAAAGAATGCTGGTCGCCACGATTGGCGAAACATCCCCATCAATAGAACCCCCTCCCGATCTGAAAGGAATCAACTGGATCCATTGTTGGCCAAACCCCGCAGTCCCCGGTTCTGGCCTAATACGTGGCGTGTTGGAACTCGAGCAAGCGCTCCAGACTGATTTTGAGTGGCTTCGCGACCGAACAAATTATCAGGGGCAGGCTCGTCGCTGGATCTTAAGAACCGACGTAAACGGGGAAGAAACTGAAGGTTTGGGCGCTACTTCTCTCCTTTTACGCGGCGAAAGTATCGCTGAAGCGCTCGAATGGGCGCGCCTAGTTCCTAGGGCAGAAACAATCCCAAATGAAGTGAACCGCTTTTTAGAAGCCAGCGAGCAACACGAGCAGGAATTGCAAGCTTTGGCGAAAGCAAATGTGGAGGAACGGGAAAATGCTTTAAAGTCTGCGGAACGCGCTCAAAAACGCCTCCGGAACTTCAGCTTCATAGCATTAATAGTGGGCGTAATCCTAATGCTGAGTTCCGCTGCAGGAGGTTATCTGGCTTGGATGAACTTCCAGAATGCTAAGCGACAAACCCAATACGCGTTAAACTACCAAGAGATTGCCAGAGAACAGACGTTCATCGCGGCGCGCAAAAGTTCAGATGTCCTTGCGAGAATGTCGAAAGAACTTCTTGAGGACTCGGATTCGCCGGAGTTAGCACTGCTGATGGCGCTGCAGGCGGATCCGTTAAACAAAAAGTTGAGGCGCCTGCCCCAGAGTGACACGCCCCTCATCAATGAATTAGCCCTTGCCGGAGTCGCTGCAGCGACTGCCAATTTTTCATTGGTGCATTTGCTTGAGCTGGAGGGGGTAGAAATCAAAAAAGCGGTGTATTCCGGCGATGGTGAAACAATCGTAACAGGGCATGAAGACGGAGGTGTTGCAGTATGGAACGCTTTAGATGGCAAAGTGCGGTACTCAAAAAGCGAGCACGCAAAAGCCATCTGGACGCTAGCGGTATCGCCCGACGGCTCTCATTTCGCATCAGGTGACACAGATGGTGTTGCCAATGTTTGGCGCGTGCGCGACGGAAAATTGATCGCTCAATACCTCGCTTCAGACATCAATGCCTCTTGGACGACCGGCATCGATTTTAGCGCTGAGCACGACCTTGTAGCGATTGGAAAAAAGAACGGAGAAGTCTTTATCGTGTCATCGGACACCAAACAGATTATTCAAACACTTTCTGATCCAGGCGAAGATGTATTGGCAGTGGCGATTTCGCCTGATGGAACTTCTGTTGCAGCAGCTTTCGAAGAAAACTCGGTACTAGTATGGGACACGGAAACGGGCGCGCTGTTGTGGGAATTTGATGGCCTTGCAAGACCCCCAACAACGCTGGCATTTTCTTCGGATGGGTTACAACTTGGGTTCGGCACTTTCGGACCCATGAACAAATACTGGGACTTCACCGATGGTGGCAAGCTAAAGAGCATCACTGAACAGGACGGCTGGAGGCAATATGAGTTGTATTCGCCAAATCTCGAACATCACCTAAGGATAGATGACGGTAAGGTTCGTGTTTGGGACCGAACTTTAGAGTCTCCCGTTTACATCGATCCGCCGATGAGAGCCGAATTGCGGGCAGTATCCCCCGACGGTCAACATCTCGCGATTAGTGATGGAAAACGAAGAATCGCGATACTGGACGCTCAAAATGGACAAACACTGAAATCAATTCGAATTGACTATGATCTGATGAGAACTTCAAGCATCAGACAAATCGGGTTTTCCCCCGATGGGACTGAGCTATTCGCGGCAACAATAGACGGCGTGCACTGGTGGAACGTGCGCACAGGGGAGAGCTCTAAACATTTAGGCGGACGAGATAACATTGTATCGGTCGCCTACTCACCCGATGAGAGTTTGATCATGAGCGTGGATTACGACGGTCCAGCGCGTATTTGGAACGGCTCAGACCAGAGTTTGCGTTTAGCCTTGCCACCGCTCAATGAGAGAATTTTAGTCGCAGTCTTTTCGCCAGATGGAAGAAAAATCGTCACGGGCGAGTCAGATGGAATTGTGTCTGTCAGAGATTCAAGAACAGCCGAGGTGGAATACTCATTCAAAGCCCATCAGAAAGGCGTAAGATTCATCGACTTTTCTGCAAACGGTGAATTTCTGATCACGGGTTCGACGGACGCTCACATAAATGTTTGGCGCGGAGATTCTCAAAAGCCGCATTTTAGCTTGCCATTACGGACGAACAAGCCATCCGCGATTTCCATCTTTGAAGCAAGCGGTCGCTCTTTTCTCGTCGCGCCTTGGAATACGAGTGCGGCGAGGATCTGGGATCTACGCACCGGAGAAACCATTATGGAACTCGAGACGTCTGCGACCTTGGGAATCAACGCTGCTTACTTGGTTCCCGGCACTCGAAGCCTTTTTTCAGTTCATGGCACATACGACCGCCCAGTATCCCTTTGGCAATTGCCAGATTCACTATTCGCGAGTCCGTCAGATCTCGTACAACTCGCCTGCTCGAAACTTTTGCAAACCAATTCTCCCCTCGCATTCAAAGAAGAAGAGTTACGGCTTTATCGAGTTTTGGAAGGCGAACCAATTGATCCGGAGACCGGCGATTTTGAGAGTCCTTGCAAAGACAATCTGTGATTGTAAACCTCCATCATAATGACCCGCCCCCTATAGCGCAGCCAGTTTGTGTGTAGTGTTTTGGGCCTGGATTTGGAAGGGTAATTTCGATTCCGGTGCTGGCGGACGATAACCGAGTGATGAGTGAGGCCGCACCGTATTGTAATGTTGGCGCCATTGCTCGATCAGTATCTTGGCCTCTTTCAGCGAGCAGAAAATCTCCCCGTTGAGTAGCTCGTCTCTTAGTTTGCCGTTGAAGCTTTCATTGTAGCCGTTCTCCCACGGGCTTCCTGGTTCGATGAAGAGTGTCTGCACACCGATCCGTTCAAACCATTCTAGTAAAGCCACGGCGATAAACTCTGGACCATTGTCAGATCGGATATAGCGCGGCACGCCATGCTTCAGCATTGCGTCAGCAACAGCGTATAGGACGTCGCCTGAGCGCAGCTTGCGTTGCACTTCGATGGTCAGGCATTCTCGGGTATACTCATCGATCAGCGTCAGCATGCGGAACGCGGTGCCATCATGCGTTCGATCCTGGACGAAGTCATACGCCCAGACATGGTTCTGGTGCTTCGGTCTCAGCCGCATGCACGATCCATCATTCAGCCAGAGGCGCTTTCGCTTCGGCTGTTTGGCCGGGACCTTTAGCCCTTCACGCCGCCATATGCGTGCGACCCGTTTGTGGTTCACATGCCAGCCCTGAGTACGCAGCAATGCTGTGATCCGCCGATAGCCATAGCGGCCATACTGACGCGCAAGACTGATGATCGCTGATGTCAGAGCGTGCTCATCATCAGCGATCCGCAACCTTCGCCATTGTGTGGACCGTGTCTGGCCCACACATCGACAAGCCCGGCGCTCGGAAACACCAAGCGTCTTTTTGACGTGATCAACAAACCTGCGGCGGCGCTCAGGGCTTAGAAGTTTCCCGAGGCAGCTTCACGCAAAATGGATTTGTCCAGTTCCGCATCAGCGAGCAGACGCTTCAATCGAGCGTTCTCTTTCTCCAACTCTTTAAACCGCTTGGCCTGATCTACTTTCAGACCGCCATACTCTTTGCGCCAGCGATAGTAGGTGACATCTGACACCCCAAGATGACGGATAACATCCGCCACCGTTTGACCTTGTCCGATCAACACATCCGCTTCGCGAAGCTTCCGGATGATCTCCTCGGTTGTGTAACGTTTGCGAGCCATTTTTCTCTCCTGAACAGCCTATTTCTATAACCAAAACATGGCTGCAGCTCAGGGGGCTAGGTCACACGTCGGCTGGTTGGCGTGTGCACGAACGAAAAACGGGCAGTCTTTCGACTGCCCGTCTTGGTTTTGTCTGCGAATGACGCTGCCGCGTCTTACTCGCCAAACTTGTAATTGAAGCGAACACCGAGCGCGCGTGGCGCACCGATCGACGCATAATGGGTCCGTACGGTAACGGGATTGCCATCATTGTCGGTGACAACCTGGTTGCTCAGCGGCGTCCCGACAAAGCCGGTTTCGATATACTCATCGAACAGGTTGCTGACGTACAGAGACGCGGTCCAATTGTCGGCGTCATAGGTCGCCGAGACGTTGGCGACGCCAAACGGATCCAGGGTCACAGAGGACCCACGGGCGCCCGTCCGGGTCAGAACATCACCCTGCCAGGCGTATCCGCCGTTCAGGATAACGTCATTGCCGTTGGCCAGTGGCACAGTGTAGTCCGCGAAGATCGAGAACTGGTTCTGCGGCGATCCCGGCAGACGGTCGCCGGCGCGGCCATCTTCGAACGCAGTGCCGAACCCTGGAGGCGTGATCGTCCGGACCAGGAACGGCACGTCTTCTGTCAGCTCGGTATTGGTCGAGGAGAAGGCTGAGCGAATGTTCAGCGCATCGTTGACGGCCCACGACCCTTGCAGCTCGATACCGGTTGATTCAGCGCCAGCGGCGTTAATCGTAATCGGAATGTTCGCGTTCACGGTCGCAGAATCCACTTGTGGATCTGTCCACTCAACATAGTAGACCGCCCCGTTCAGGGTCAGAGCCCCATCGAGCCAGGTCGTCTTTGCACCAATCTCGTAATTGGTGGTCTGGTCCGGGCCGAACTGGCGCTCGTCAAACTGAGCGATATCGCCTGGGTTCGGGCCAAATTGCTGACCGGGTGCCAGCGCACAGGAGCCCTGTGTCGCGTTCGGATCGAAGGCTGGACATGGGCCGAGACCATTCGAGTTACCGATCCGGTAGCCTTCACTGACGGTGAAGTAAGCCAGGAAATCATCCGTCACGTCATAAGACGCGTTGAACTTGTACAGGAAGCCATCGTCAGCCTGACCAAGTGTGGGATCGAATGGTTGCGCTGAGATCTCGCCGAGGGTCCGCGGCATGAAGCTCAGATCGAACAGAGGGAAATCAACGGCGCTGAATTCTTCCAGCTCATAATCGTACCAACGTGCCCCAACCGTGACATTCAAGCGATCGGTAATGTCGTATCCGAACTCACCGAAGATTGCCGTTTCGGTCAACTCAGAGTGCGACTGGGAGAAGTATTCCAGATCATCCGGACGGTCGACCAGGAAGGTGAAACCCAGCGTATTGATCGCATAGGTGTCATAGTTCGGCGTGAACTCTGAGGAAGATGCCACTTCAGTATGATTGGAGTAGAAGCCACCGATGATCCAGTCGAATGGACCGTCATGCTTCGACACCAGGCGAACCTCTTGAGTAAAGGTCTCTTCTTCGCCGACTTCGCGGGTAATGGACGCAAAGGCCGGGAACAACTCGTACGAGTATTCCAGTGAGATCAGGAGATCGTTCTGATCCCGCATGCCATCATCTTCGAAGGTTGAGAAACCCGATGCAGACGTCAGCTCGGCAAAGCCGAGGTCTGCCGTGACTTCCAGAGCGATCAGATCATTGGTGATCTCATTTGGCTCCAGGACACGCTTGGCATTGTCAAACGAACCCGCACGGAAAACTGCGCTTGTCGCATCTGGATAGACCGCACGATCGGACGAAATCCGGCGACCCCCAATGTCAACCTGCTGATAGTAATAGGTCAGCGTACCATCGAGCCAATCCGTCGGCGTCCAGCGTGCTGCGATGCGTCCGGAGAGGGCTTCTTCGGAATCTACATCCTTCGCATTGCGCAGGTTTGCGGCCACGTCACCTGGGTTGGAAAAATCAGGGTCGGGATTAGAGACGCCCGGCTCGATCAGCAGGAATGGCTGGTCGACAAAACCGGAATCGTTCAGCATGTCGAGCGAGCCGCGGATCGCGAAATTGTCGCCGAACTGCTTGTTGAACGTAAAGCCGACATCGCTCGAAATGCTGTTGGCTTCAGAATACTGATACGCCTCTGCGCGAACTTCGAACGTGTCAGCGGTAAAGTCGGGGCGCTTCGGAATGTAGCGAATGGCACCGGCCAGCGTGCCCGCACCATACAGCGTGCCTTGAGGCCCAAGCAGAACTTCGACGCGTTCCATGTCATTCAGCTTGAGATCGATGAAAACAGGAATCTCGCCGAGATAAGTGGCAACAGTGCCACCCCCATCATTGTTGCCGTCCCCAGACCCGATCGGGTTGGCGTTCAATCCGCGTACAACGATTGGGTTGCCCTGGCGTCCGCCACGGTCAACGACGTTAATACCGGGCACATAGGCCAACGTATCAGCCAGTTCCGTGAAGCCCTGCTTCTCGATTTGAGCGGCGCCCACAGCGGCAATGTTCAGCGGAACATCTTGTACGCTTTCCGCACGTCTCGTCGCTGTAATGATGACCGTTTGCTGGCGGGCTTCCGGTTCATCGGTGTCAGTGTCCTGAGCGATCGCATGCGGTGCCAGTGACAAGGCGAGCAAGGCGCTCGCGCTGGTGAGTAGTTTTGTTTTCATAATTACCTCCAGACCTCTCTCCATGGAATGAGAAACACGCGCGATTTTGCTCTGCGTCAAACTTATCCGTACGTCTCAACAGCCATTGACATAAATGCGTTGTAATTGGGCAACGATTGCCTGATTAAGGTTCACGATGGACGACTTGACCCCAATCCTCTCCGAAGCGCGCAAGCTTTTGCACAAGCGCGCCTATCGCGACTGTCACGCGATTTGTCTTAGTGTCTTGAAATCTCACCCAAATAATGCCGAAGCTTTTCTCATTCTTGGCCTGTTGACGGCGGATCATCAGAACTTTGCAAAGGCAGTTGAGCTGTTCCAACGTGCCATTGATCTCGGTGAAACGAGCGGAGAAGCCGAGGCACACGCGGCCCGCAGCCTGATCGCGCTCAATCGGCGGGATGAGGCCGTCTCCTTGGCCCGCACTGCCGCGAGTCGCGCGCCGTCCGACGCGTTGATTCTGGATACGATCGGAGTCGTGCTCAGCCGCGCCGGACACCATGCGGATTCGGTGGAATATTATCAGGCCGCCGTAAGCGCCAATCCAGAGGATGCGGGCTATCAGTACAATCTTGGCGCTGCGTTGCAGTTTCTCGGTCGATTTGACGCCGCCAAGACAGCGTTTCGGGCCTGCCTCGGACTAAATCCAGACGATAGCCGTGCATTGGTGGCGCTCGCTTCCATGGGCGGACTGGAGGATCAAGCGATTCTCATCCCCAGACTGGAAACCGCCTGGCAGGACCGCGACCCCGAGGATGCTGATCAGGCCCTGCAGCTCGCGCATGCTCTGGCGCGGTCCTATGAAGACCAACAGGATCCGGCCACCGCCATGGACTGGCTGGAGCGCGGCAAACGTCAGAAACGCGCCAGTATTCGCAATCGCGATGAAGACGACAAAACCTGTTTTGCTGCCGCATCCGAGATGGCGTCCGCGCTGTCAATCGCTCCGTCCCCGAAGCCGGGCGGTCCCATCTTCATTGTCGGCATGCCGCGGACCGGAACCACCCTTACGGATCGCATCCTGTCCAGTCATCCCGAAGTGACCTCGGCGGGCGAGTTGAGCGACTTCAGCGTCGCCTTGAAACGCCAGGTGCAAACCCCTGGACCATACGTTCTCGATCCCGAGACACTTAAGGCCGCGACCGACACGGACCTGACGCTGCTTGGACAAGCCTACCTGGAAAAAGTTGAAAACACGCTCGGCCTCAAAGGCAGGTTTGTCGACAAGATGCCACTGAATGCGTTCTTCACGCCAATCATTCTGGCCGCGATTCCCAATGCTCGCGTGATTTGTCTGCGCCGTCATGCCGCCGATACGGTATTGAGCAATTATCGTCAGCTCTTCGCGACTTCGTTTTCCTATTATGCCTATGCCTATGATCTGAAAGCGACGGCGCGTTATGTCGTCAGGTTCTTCAATCTGATGGATGAGTATGAGACCGCCCTGCCCGCGGCCCGGTTCCGGATATTGGATTATGAATCCCTGGTTGCAGATCAGGAAGGACAGACGCGGCAATTGCTGGCCTTTTGCGGATTGCCGTTTGATCAGGCCTGTCTGAACTTTCACGAGAATGCAGCGCCGGTCGCCACGGCGAGCGCAACGCAGGTGCGCCAACCGCTCTATTCCAGCTCGATGGGCCGTTGGAAAACCTATCGTCCGGCCATAGACCCGGCGCTGGAAATCCTGCAGGTCGCCGACCTGATCTGATCAGATATCGCCAAAGTCACCGCCCCGGCCCTTGCCCCCGGCAAAGCGCCCAGCCCCTTCAGCGGCGCCAGCGCGCAATGAGTCACGGCCGTATTCGGCTTCCTTTTGCAGAGCTTGATCGATCGGCAGCCCCCATTGCGCAATTGCGCTGGCGCGGTCCTGGCGCATGCAGGTTTGCGGAAACGTGGCCAACTGCTCGGCAAGCGTCAGCGCCGACTCGAGCGTCGTTCCATCCGGCACCACTCGATTGGCGAGGCCGAAGCTGAGTGCCTCTTCGGCAGCCACCGGACGCCCGGTCAGGATCAGGTCCATGGCGCGCGACTGACCGATAAGTCGCGGCAAACGCACGGTGCCACCATCGATCAAGGGGACGCCCCAGCGCCGACAATAGACGCCGAACACGGCGCTCTCGCCAGCAATGCGCAGGTCGCACATGATGGCCAGCTCCAGCCCTCCGGCCACAGCATGGCCTTCCACCGCCGCAATCGAGGGCTTGGTCAGTGACAACCAGCTTGGCCCCATTGGCCCGGTTCGTTCATAGCGCTGGCCTTCGGAAACCGCTTTCAGATCTGCACCGGCGCAGAAATGACCGTCGGCGCCGGTTAGAATATGAACGGCGACATCCGGGTTTTCTTCAGCCGCGAGGAAGGCCTTTTTCAAGGCCGCCGCTGTGACCGGATCGACGGCGTTGCGGGCATGCGCTCGATTGATGGTGATGACCTGAGCGGCACCGATTATCTCGACCAAAACCGTTTCAGACATGGGGCTATCGGTTCTGCCGGTTATCGATTAGGTCCTGGACGACTTCCGGTTCAGCCAGCGTGGAGGTATCGCCGAGATTGTCGAACTGATCTTCGGCAATCTTGCGCAGGATGCGGCGCATGATCTTGCCGGAGCGGGTCTTGGGCAGGCCGGTGGCGAACTGAATCAGGTCCGGGCTGGCGATCGGGCCGATCTCGGTGCGGACATGGGCGACCAGCGCCTTTTTCAGCTCATCATTGCCTTCCACGCCCGCCACCGGGGTGACATAGGCATAGATGCCCTGGCCCTTGATATCGTGCGGATAGCCGACCACAGCGGCTTCAGCGACCGCCTCATGGGCGACCAGCGAGCTTTCCACTTCAGCGGTGCCCATGCGGTGACCGGAGACATTGATCACATCATCGACCCGGCCGGTGATCCAGTAGAATCCATCCTCATCGCGGCGGCAGCCATCGCCGGTGAAATAGTTCCCTGGATAGGTGGAGAAGTAGGTGTCGATAAAACGCTGATGGTCGCCATAGACGGTCCGCATCTGGCCGGGCCAGCTCTCGGTGATGATGAGATTACCTTCGGTTGCGCCGGTCAGCTCGGCGCCTTCCGCATCAACCAGTTTCGGCTCAATCCCGAAGAAAGGATGGCTGGCCGCGCCTGGCTTCTGATCCGTGGCACCCGGCAGCGGCACCATCATGCAGGCGCCGGTCTCGGTCTGCCAATAGGTGTCGACGATCGGGCAGCGCTCTTCGCCGACGGTCTTGTAATACCATTCCCAGGCTTCCGGATTGATCGGCTCGCCGACCGAGCCGAGCAGGCGGATCGTGCTGCGGGAGGTTGATTTGACGGGTCCTTCGCCTTCACGCATCAAGGCGCGGATCGCGGTCGGGGCGGTGTAGAAAATCGTCACGCCATGCTTGTCACAGGCCTGCCAGAAGCGCGACGCATCCGGATAGGTCGGCACCCCTTCAAACATCATCGAGGTCGCCCCGTTCGCCAGCGGGCCATAGACAATGTAGCTATGTCCGGTGACCCAGCCGACATCGGCGGTGCACCAATAGACGTCGTCTTCCTTCAGATCGAAGACATATTCATGCGTCATCGAGGCCCAGACCAGATAGCCGCCGGTTGTGTGCAGCACGCCTTTTGGCTTGCCGGTCGAGCCTGATGTATAGAGGATGAAGAGCGGGTCTTCCGCATTCATCGGCTCAGGTGGGCAATCTGTAGAGACATCCGCCCCAGCCTCATGCAACCAGATGTCCCGGCCGTCCTTCATGTTCACTGAATTGCCCGTGCGGCGCACGACGAGCACCTTCTCGACCATGCCTCCGGCCAGCTCACAGGCCTTATCGGCATTTTCCTTCAGCGGAACGATCCGGCCGCCGCGAATACCTTCATCAGCGGTAATCATGAACTGGCTGTCGCAATCGGTGATCCGGCCGGCCAGGGCTTCAGGGCTGAAGCCGCCAAACACAATGGAGTGGACCGCGCCGATCCGGGCGCAGGCGAGCATCGCATAGGCCGCTTCCAGGATCATCGGCATGTAGATGGTCACCCGGTCGCCTTTCCTGACGCCCATGTCCTTGAGCACATTGGCAAACCGGCAGACCGCGCCATAGAGCTGCTTATAGGTCACAGTCGCATCATCGGCCGGGTCATCGCCCTCCCAGATCAGCGCCACCTTGTCGCCGCGGGTCGCGAGATGCCGGTCGATACAATTGACCGAGACATTGAGCTCACCATCGCTGAACCATTTCACATGCAGATCGGCCTTGTCCCAGCTGACATCTTTCACCTTGGTGTAAGGCCTGGACCAGTCGAGCCGCTTGCCTTGCTCAGCCCAGAAGCTGATCGGATCGGCAATCGAGGCAGCGTACATTTCCCGATACTTCTCCGGGCTCAGATTGGCCTTGGACGCAAAGTCAGAAGGAACGGGGTAAAGGGCAGAATCAGTCACGCGAAGGGCTCCCTTGAGCTGGGTCGGATCTTTCCTTCACAATGCGGATTTGGCGAAACAGGTAAAGCCTTACCTTACGCCAAAAAAGCAACGTCGCTCAAAGCGGTTTGTCTTCATCATCGAGAATGCGGTGCGCGGCACCATCCAGATCTTCATACTGATCTGAATTCACCGACCAGAGAAAGGCCGCAAGTCCAAGCGCGCCAAGCCCGAGCGCGACCGGGATCAGATAGACAATGATCTCCATTCAATCTGTTCCCCAATTCATCCGCAGCGCATTGAGGGTCACGATAAGCGACGAGGCCGACATGGCAATCGCCGCGATCAATGGCGTCACATGGCCGGTCACGGCAATCGGCACGGCAATCATGTTGTAGGCGGCAGCGAGACCAAAATTCTGCAGCATGACACGTTTGGTGCGCCTGGCGATATTCAGCACCGTGACGATGGATGACAAGCCACCTGAATAGACGGCATCAGACGCTGACTGAGAGACATCCATCGCCCCACCTGGCGCCAGAGACGCATGTGCCATGGCCAATGCACCGGCATCGTTGAGACCGTCGCCAACCATCAGCACGTTCTTGTCTTCATTGGTCAGCAAGTTGAGACGATCGACTTTATCTTGCGGCGAAACCCTGGCGTGCCAGGTGGGGATACCCGTTTGATCGGCCACATTTCGGACGGCCTGCGGAGCGTCGCCTGAAAGGATCTCCATCGAGAACCCCTGCCGTCTCAATTCAGCAAATGCATTGCCCGCATCATCCTGCAGCTGGTCCTGGAAATGGAATTGCAGCGCGTTCTGATCGTCACCGGCGAACCAAAGCGAAGGACCGTCCGTTTCCGTCACAGCGTCAACGCCGACCCATTCTGCGGACCCGAGACGATAGGGTTTTCCGTCAATGAGGCCCTCGATGCCGAGGCCTGGCATCTCCTTGACCTCGGAGGCAATCGGTCCGGCACCCGCCGCTGCCACGATCGCTCTCGAGAGCGGGTGACGACTGGCGCGCGCCAGATACGCGGCGCGCTCGAGCGCGTCTCCAGGCTCGGACATCAGCGTTGGGGTGCCGAGTGTGAGCGTCCCGGTCTTGTCGAAGACCAGATGATCAATCTCGGCAAACCGTTCGAGCGCATCACCGGATCGCAGATAAACCCCTTTGCGAAACAGACGCCCCGACGCCACGACCTGCGCAACCGGCGCGGCCAGCGCAAGCGCGCAAGGGCATGTAATGATCAGCGTCGCCACCGCCACCATGATGGCCTCGCGCACACTCGCGCCGAGCAATAGCCAGGCGATCAGTGTCAGCGCCGCCGTCGTGTGCACGAAGGGCACATAGAGTGACACGGCCTTGTCGGCGATCTGGCGATAGCGGGCGCGTTTCTGCTCTCCGGCCTCGAGCATTTGTGCGATATCGGCGAGCAGGGAATCCGACGTGCCGCCCAGAGCCTCGCCGGTGATGGGGTGATCGAGATTGACAGTGCCAGCATACAATGTCTCGCCGGCCTGGATCAGGCGCGGCAGGCTTTCGCCCGTGACCAGGCTCTCATCCACTGTGCTGGTGCCGGAGGCGATCTTGATGTCGATCACCGCGCGCTCACCGGCAGCGAGCAGGATCGTATCGCCGCGTCGCACATCTTCAGCGCGCACGCTTTCAACGCTCTGGTTTTTGCCGAGCCGGTTCACGGAGCGATTTTGCAAAGCGGCCAGATCATGTGCAGCTGCGTGCGCCTGACGCCGCAAGCGCGCATCGAGGAAACGCCCGATCAGCAGGAAGAAAAGCAGCATGACGCTCGCATCAAAATAGGCGTGTGCGCCGTCTGCCAGGGTCTCCCAGACGCTGACACTGAAAGCCAGGATAAGCGCCAACGAGATTGGCACATCCATATTGGCCCGCCCGTGCTTGAGTACGGACCAGGCAGACTGGAAGAAATGGCGTCCGCTGAACACCAGAACCGGGAACGCGATCAGACCGGAGATGGCGTGCAGGGCTGTGCGCGTGTCACCGCCCATTTCGCCATGCCCGCCCCAGACCGAGACTGAGAGCAGCATGATATTGGCGAGCGCGAAGGCCGCGACACCCATGGAGATCAGCAAAGCCCGTTCTTCGCGCTTGGCAGCTTTTTCCGAGCCATCCTCGGAATAGGCTGACACGCCATAGCCGAGCTCGGTCACCCGATCGACGATCGTGTTGGCTGAAGTCCCGCCTTGCCAGACAACCTTGAGCTTGCCGTTCGACAAGTTCATTCGGACATGATCAACACCCGGCACCGCGCCTACCGCAGATTCGATCTTGGACAGGCACCCGCCGCATTTCGCCCCGCGCACGGAAAGCGTCAGGGATTTCTGTGCGCCTTTGCTGTGCACGAAGGCGCTGTAATCGCTGCCAGCCGACCGCGTTGGCGGTTCCAGCCCGGACGGGCAACCGAGGGGACCGGAGAGCGCCGTGTCTGTCATGACACGAGGATCGTCTTGGTGACGTTGAACAGGACGGTTTCAGCCGCTGGATCCATCACATTGATCCGCAGGGCCCACTGACCGGGCGCCAATGCGCCCGCATCGGCAACATACTCGCCATTTGCGCGAGCGCTATAAATGATCGCTTGATCCGCATCTCGCGTGGCCATGCGGCGAAGCTCGCCGATGACCGTGTAATTGGACAAAGGGGCCCCTGCGGCATCGTGCAGACGGAAGATCAGCTCTCCATCCTGGAGGCCGGCCTCCGCTGTCCAGCCCAATTCAGCCTGCGCTGCTCGGGCGGCCAAGGTATCATTGTAGTTGAGCCCCTGAACGTAGGATTTCTTCACATCCTCGCCCGGAAAGCTGGTGATCGCATGGTAGAGAAACACTCCATTCACGGCGAACATGACGCCAAAAAAACCAAGCATAATCAACAGGACATGCCAGCCTTTGAGTTCTTTGCCAGAGGCACCGGCGGCGGGGGCGGCTTGAGCGTCTATCATCTGTTGGGTCCTCTGAAAGATGCGCGGTTGGTGTCGGTTTCCTGCGTATCGACATCGCGAACCGAGATGGTGAGCTGGCGTTGCGGAGCGCCGGCGGGCGCGCTGACCAGAATTCGATAGCGGTCAACGCCATAAGGCTCGACCGGGAGTTCCAGCGGCGCGGCGCCCTCATGCTCAATGCCGATCACAGTGTAAGACAGGCCTTCAATCCCGGTAATACTGATTTCCATCTGGCGCGGCTCAGCCAGCTTGTTGACCAATTTCAACGTATAGCCGTTCTGAATGTCGCTGGTCGATAGTTGCACGAAGGGGGGCGATCGATCTTTCAGGACGTTGGCTTCAATGGTGGCCTTGGTCGCCAGGCCCCACACCATCAGCACGCCAATGGCGCCGATCAGCAACGTGTAGAGCACGGTGCGACTGCGCAGGATGCGATACTTGGGCGGTGTCTGATGCGCCGCGCGCGCGGCAACGGCGACGTCCGTGTCATAAGCGATGAGCCCCGTCGGACGGCCAATCTTGGTCATCATCTGATCGCAGGCATCGACGCACAGCGCGCAATGGATGCATTCCAGCTGAGGCCCGTTTCGAATATCGATGCCGACCGGACAGACCTGCACGCACTGATCACAATCGATACAGTCGCCGCGATCGTCCCAGCTTTCCGACTTGCGCTTCGGTCCGCGCGGCTCGCCGCGGTCATAGCGATAGGTCACGTTGAGCGCATGCTCGTCGGTCAAAGCGGCCTGAATACGGGGCCAGGGGCACATATAGGTACAGACTTGCTCACGCATCCAACCGGCGAGAAAATAGGTGGTGAGCGTCAGCAGGCCGGCGAACCAGTAGGCCGAAAGGGGCGCCTCGCCGGTGAACCAGCCCTGCGCGACAGTCGGGGCATCGTGCCAGTAGAGGATGAACGCTCCGCCGGTCCAGAACGCGATGACGAGCCACACTACATGTTTGCCGAACTTGCGCAGAAACTTGCTGAAACTCCACCGAGCCTTGTCCAAACGCATGCGCGCGGCGCGATCTCCCTCGAACGCGCGCTCAACCCAGATATAAAGATCGGTCCAGACCGTCTGCGGGCAGGTATAACCGCACCAGACCCGCCCCAGGAGGGAGGTCACCAGGAACAGGACCAGCGCGGCCAGGATCAGGAGACCGGCCAGGAAGTGAATGTCCTGCGGCCAGATCTCGATGAAGAAGAAGTAGAATTTCTCGCTTTCAAAATCGGCGAGTACGGCCTGATTCGGAATGCCTTCGCCGCGCTCCCAGCGGATCCAGGGCAGCAGGTAATAGACACCGAGCGTCACGGCCATCACCACCCATTTGACCAGCCGGAACTTGCCATGCGCGAGCTTGGGGTAGATCTGCTCGCGTTTGGCATAGAGGTCCTTGTGCGGCGGCGGGGTTGGTCCGCCGGAGCCCGCACCCGGATGGATATTGAGCGTGGTCTGTCCCATGACAGTAGCCCTTATTCACCCCCACCCAGCGTGTGGACATAGACGGCCAGCGCCTTGATCGAGGCATCATCAAGACGATCCTGCCAGGCCGGCATATGCGAGTTCCGGGCATTGTAGATCGTATTGTAAATGTCGTCACGTGAACCACCGAACAGCCATTCCTGGTCGGTCAGGTCTGGCGCACCCTGGGTGCGGTCACCCTGCCCGTTCGCACCGTGGCAGGAGGCACATTGCTGCTGATAGAGATCGGCCACACGGTCGGCCGCGGCGCCATCGTGCGGCTGGCCCGAGACCCGCAGGACGTAATCCGTCAAATCGTCAATCTGGTCGGTCGACAGGAGATTGTCGCGCCCGAAAGACGGCATCAGCGAGAAGCGCGTATCGAGATCGTCATCATGGCGAATCCCGTGGCGCAATGTGTACTCAATCCCGTCCAGGGTGCCATCCCAGAGCCAGACATCGTCTGCCAGGGTCGGATAGCCGATCGCACCGCGGCCGCCGGCGCCGTGGCAGGTGGCGCAATTGTCGCCGAACAGGCTCTCTCCCATGGCCAGCGCGAATTGTTGCAGGTTGCGATCGGTTTCGATTTCTTCCAGCGAGGCTTCGAGCAATGTCGCCGATTGCTCTACCCGCGCCTCCTTGAGATCAGCCACCGCGGCAGCGACCAGGTCACGGTCGGAATGATTGCGCAGACCGGTCGTGTTGGTGCCCATACCAGGCAGTGCGGGAATGGCCGGCATGAAGACCATATAGACCACGGCCCAGATAATCGTGCCGTACCAGACATAGAGCCACCAGCGCGGCAACGGATTGTTCAGCTCCTTGATCCCATCCCAGCTATGGCCGGTGGTTTCAATGCCGCTATGATCGTCAATGTCTTTGATTTCATCGGCCATTGGAAGGACCTCCATCGTCGTCTAAAGGCAGCCGCGCGGCGGCATCGAATTTTTCCTGATTTCGCGGCCACAAGGCGTAAGCCAGGGCGCCTGCAAACATGAGGACGAAATAGACCAGTCCCCCAGTCTGCGCGAAGCTTGCGAGTGTTTCGTACATGTCTCGCCCTCCCCTATCGACGGTTGCCGAGATCGTCGGCTTCATAGGTGGAAAAATCGACCAGCGTGCCGGTCATCTGAAGATAGGCGACGAGCGCATCCATCTCCGTGATTTCGTCCGGATTGCCGTCCCAGTCGCGCGCTTCCACCGTGCCTTCGCGGCCCGCTTCAGCTTCGTAGAGCGACATCAGGCTGTCATAATAGTCAAAGCCCTTATCGTCTGGGTCGGCCTGGGCGAGGATATGGCCCTTGGCGTTCTCGATCATCTCATCCGAATACGGGACGCCAACCAGGCGCTCCGTGCGCAGGCGATCCTCGATGCCGTCATAACGCAGCTTCTTGTCCATCAGGAACGCGTAAGGCGGCATGATGCTTTCTGGCACCAGAGCGCGTGGATCAATCAAATGGTCCACCTGCCATTCGGCAGAATACTTGCCGCCTACGCGCGCCAGGTCGGGTCCGGTACGTTTGGACCCCCACTGGAAGGGATGGTCATACATGGACTCGGCCGCCAGCGAGTAATGGCCGTAACGCTCAACCTCATCGCGCAGAGGACGGACCATCTGGCTGTGACAGACATAGCAGCCCTCACGGATGTAGATGTCCCGGCCCTTCAGCTCCAGCGGCGTGTACGGGCGCATGCCGTCCACTTTCTCGATCGTATTGTCCATGTACATCAGCGGCGCCATCTGAATGATCCCGCCAATCGAGACCACGACGAGAATGCCGATGGTGAGGAGCAAAGAGTGGCGTTCGAGGACGCCGTGATTGTTCATCAGTCCCATAATACTCCGGGCCTCCTATTCAGCAGGGGCCAGCGCAGCGGCGCGTGGCTCTGGTTGTGCGTAAGGATCATTGGCGGTCTCCAGGTCTTCGGCTTCGCCGTGCCCGAGCGCGGTGCGGATCAGGTTGTAGGCCATGATCGCGGCACCGCTGAAGTAGAGCAGACCACCAAGAGCGCGGATCATGTAGCTGATATGTTTGGCCTCGACGGTCTCCACAAAGCTGTATTCGAGGAAGCCATACTCGTTATAGGCACGCCACATCAGGCCTTCCATGATGCCGGCGAACCACATGGAAACCATGTAGAAAATGATGCCGATCGTGGAGATCCAGAAGTGCCATTCCACCAGCGACTTGGAGAACAGGCCCTTCTTCTTGTACAGCCACGGCACCAGGCAGTAGAGCGCGCCGAAGCTGATATAGCCGACCCAGCCGAGAGCGCCGGAATGCACGTGGCCAATGCCCCACTCGGTATAGTGGCTGAGCGAGTTGACGGCGCGCACCGACATGAGCGGGCCTTCAAAGGTCGACATGCCATAGAAGGCGAGAGAGACGACCATCATCCGAACCACCGGATCGGTGCGCAGTTTGTCCCAGGCGCCAGACAGCGTCATCACGCCATTGATCATGCCGCCCCAGCTTGGCATCCACAGCATCACCGAGAAGGTCATGCCCAGCGTCTGCGCCCATTGTGGCAGCGCGGTATAATGCAAGTGGTGTGGACCGGCCCAGATATAGATGAAGATCAGCGACCAGAAGTGCACAATGGACAGGCGGTAGGAAAAGACCGGCCGATTCACGCGCTTCGGAATGAAGTAATACATGATGGCTAGGAAGCCCGTGGTCAGGAAGAAACCGACCGCATTGTGGCCATACCACCACTGTGTCATCGCATCCTGAACCCCGGCAAAGACCTGCACTGATTTTGAGCCGGTCAGGCTGACCGGTATCGACAGATTGTTGACGATGTGCAGCATCGCGATGGTGACGATAAACGAGAGGAAGAACCAGTTCGCCACGTAAATATGCGGCTCTTTCCGCTTCCACAGCGTGCCGAGGAAAACGAGCAGGTAGACGACCCAGACCAGGGTCAGCCACAAGTCGACATACCATTCAGGCTCAGCGTATTCCTTGGACTGGGTCACTCCCATCAGGTAGCCGGTGGCAGCCAGGACGATGAAGATCTGGTAGCCCCAGAATACGAACCACGGCCACATACCGCCTGCCAGACGCGTCCGGCAGGTGCGTTGCACGACATAAAAACTGGTGGCCAATAGAACATTGCCGCCAAAGGCAAAAATCACTGCGCTGGTATGCAGCGGGCGCAGGCGACCAAAATTGGTCCATCCAAGCTCTGGGAAATAGAACAGGTTTGGCCAGGTCAATTGCAGGGCGATGACCACCCCGACCAGAAGCCCGGCTATGCCCCAGAACATCGAGGCAGCGACCCCGAACTTGATCAGGGTATTCTCGTATTCGCTCTCATCGAACGGGTTTCGGTCCACCAGACCGCCCGCCCAGAGGGCCGTTCCGACAACAAAGACCCCGCCCAAGAGCAAGAAGGTCAATGCCTGATATTCCATCCCGGCATCCTTGGAATAGGTCGCCATCAGCAAAGCGAGGAACAGGAAGACGCTGGTGAGCGCACCGACCCCTAATATGCTGGTATTGTTCCCGCGCCGCGTGGCCCCAATCATTTCAGTCATCGCCGAGATACACCTCCGTCAGTCCCCCAAAAAAGGGGCGGTTTCAGCTTCGAGCGATGCATAACTTTGGCCGCGGTTGGCCTGAATAAGGGAATTCCCCTATGTGCGTGCCCGCCGCACTCGGTAAATACGGAGGCACAAGTTCAGGAGCGGACTCGGACATGACGACCTATTGGCAAGCCCTTCTCGGCGCAGCGATGATTGTGATTGGCGGTCTCAAGACCTGGCTCCACATGGGCACAATCCCGCTGCTCTCTGTGCCAAGCTGCAATGGTGAGACGCTGAACATCGCGCTCAGCAATGCCAGTTGGTTGGCGCGCGCTCATTGCTGGGGCTGCTATATGCTGGCCGCTGGACTGATGGTGGCGGCGTTTGCAGCTTTCGAGCTGTTTGCGAAGCGGCGCTCTGTCGCTTCCTGATCGGATTGATCCATGTCTGACGCCCGCTACAAAGGTTGGCTGATGTCAGAGCCGCAATCCCCTATTCTAAAAGATTCATCCGGGTCCTACGGAGACCTGGAATCCCTGGAACTGTTGATGCAGTCGATTCTGGCCTCGGTCCCGGATGCGATGATCGTGATCGATGAAGCCGGGCAGATCCTGGCCTTCAGCGCCGCCGCGGAACGCCTGTTTGGCTACAAGGCGAAGGAAATTGCCGGCCAGAATGTCTCTGTCCTGATGGCCGGCGCGGATGAGGCCCATCATGATCGCTATATCCGCAACTATCTCTCGACCGGTGAGAAACAGATCATCGGGATCGGCCGCATCGTTGAAGCCAAGCTCGCCAATGGTGACCGGATTCCGGTCGAGCTGAAGATCGGTGAGGCCAATATTCGAGGCCGGCGCCTGTTCACGGGCTATATTCGCGACATGTCCGAGCAGCAGGCAAATGCGCTGCGCCTGAACGAGATGCAGGTCGAACTGGCCAATTTTTCGCGCCTCAGCGCTGTCGGAACGATGGCGTCGGCAATGGCGCATGAGCTGAACCAGCCGTTGACCGCGGTGGCCAACTATCTCGAAGCCGCCCGCGACCTGCTGAACAATGCAGATCCCGAGACGCTCGCCTTCATTCAGGAGGCGCTCGACGCCGCCGCGACGCAATCGATTCGCGCCGGGCAGATTGTGCGGCGTCTGCGGGATTATGTATCGCGGGGCGAACTCGATCTGAGATCTGTTCTCCTGCAAGACGTGGTTGATGATGCGATTTCATTGGCGAAAGTCGGCATTGAAGGCCAACTCGCCCGGGTGATCTCGCGCGTACCGGAGGACTTTCCCGCCTTGTTGGCGGACCGGCTGCAATTGCGACAAGTGATCGTCAACCTGGTCAAGAATGCCATCGAAGCGCTCTCGGAAACCGCCAATCCACAAGTCTGGATCCGGGCCGAGCTGGAAGAGAATCTGGCCGTGATCACGGTTGAGGATAATGGGCCCGGCTATCAGGGTCACGGCGATGCGTCGCCGTTCGATGCGTTCAACAGCTCAAAGGTCGGCGGCATGGGCCTCGGTCTGTCGATTTGTCAGACCATTCTCGACGCGCACGGCACTGATATCGAGTATGCGCCGTCTGATCAGGGCGGCGCCGCCTTCAAATTCACCCTTCGCCTGGCAAAAGGAGAGGAATGAAATGAGCAACCGCACTGTCTTTCTCGTCGACGATGACGAGGCCATCCGGCACTCTGCCAGCTTCATGCTGCGCCATGCCGGCTTTCTGGTGAAGACCTTTCCGGACGGCATATCCTTTCTTGAGCAAGTCGAATCCGATCAGGAAGGGTGCATTCTGCTGGATGTTCGCATGCCCGGCATGGACGGCCTGGCGGTCCAGAACGCGCTGAACCAGCGCGGAATCACCATGCCGGTCATCGTCCTCACGGGCCATGGCGACGTCCCGGTGGCGGTGGAAGCCATGAAGAGCGGCGCGATCGAGTTTCTCGAAAAACCGTATGAAAAACAAACCCTGGTGACGGCGATCGAAAACGCATTCGAGCAGCTCGACACGCAATCGGCGGACGATCGTCGCAGCAAGGACGCGCAGGCCAAACTTACCGCGCTGACGCCGCGCGAGAAGGAAGTGCTGGAATGCCTGGTCGCCGGTCTGACAAATAAGGGCATCGCGCAGGCGCTCTCGATCTCGCCAAGGACGGTTGAAATTCACCGCGCGCACATGATGGAAAAGCTTGAGGCGGACAGCCTGTCTTCCGCCTTACGGCTGGCTTTTGTCGCCGGTCTGGGCGCGGATTGATCTGAGGAACACTACCTAGAGACGTGCCAGATTGGCTGCTCTACACGTAAGACTATGCTGGAGCCATCCGCCTCATCCGCCCGCGAGTCGCGCGCCCCCTCCTCCAGGCTCGTCTTGATCGAGGACGATGAGAATGTGCGTCGTTCGATGACCATGCTGTTGCGGGCCCGGGGCTTCGTGATCGATGCCTATCGCAGCGGCACAGAATTCCTGACCTTGCAAGGCCGACATGGCGGTGACTGTCTGCTGATCGATTACAAGATGCCGCGGCTCGATGGCCTGGAAGTCATGCGCCGCCTGCGCGCTGGTAATGACCAGACGCCGGCCATCATGATTACCGGCTATTATTCAGATTCCCTGCTCGCCCGTGCGCGTACGGCCGGGTTTGCACAAGTTCTGGAAAAACCGGCCTCGCCCGAGGCGCTCATTCAGTTGATTTCTGAAACGATCAATTGAATCCATATGGCTCTGAACGCCATTGGCGAACCACCTGGCAGTCTAGTGCTGAATGCTGGACGACAAGCCAAAGACATCCTCGGTTTCAAGCTCTTTGCCGACCGAATTGATCTTGTCCGGATGCACAAAGTCGGACTCAAACCACTTATGCTGCTGATCATTGAAGATAGAGAGCAACCACTCGATCGCCGCCATGCCCGCCGGATTGCGACGCACCCGTTCTGTATAGGTCAACCAGAACTGGATCGGCGCGAGTGCCGGTAAATGCAACGGCACCAGATCCGGTTCGACTTCCGCAATATAGCTCGGCAGAATAGAGATGCCGCCAGCATTTGAGGCAAGCGTGATCAAAGCCGTCCCGGAATTGGTGATGACGGAATAATCAATGAAATCCTTGAGTTGCTTGATATTCTTCGACCAACGCTCGACCTGATGCACATAAGCCGTATGCATCAGCAATTTGTGATCCTGAAAATCGAAGATGGACTGTGGATGGCCCTTGCGTTCGATATAGGCCTCGGACGCGAAACACATGTAATGCAGCGTCCCGAGTCGCTGGGCGATGATTTCGGGATGGGTCGGTTTCTCGAATACGATGGCCAGATCGGCTTGCCGGTGAACCACCTCATCAACCGCCAAACCGATTTCGAGATCGATCTGCACATTCGGGACCGATTGATGAAACGCAGGCAGATGCCGGGCAATCCAGAACGGACCCAGCCCATCGCCGGCTTTGATTTTGACAGCCCCTGAAATGGTCTTGTTATTTTCCGCGACCTGATCCCCCACCGTTTCGACCAGGCCCTGCATCTTCTGAACGAGATCAAGCAATCGCTTTCCGGCGGCGGTCAGCTCCACCCCGCGCTTGGATCTCTGGAACAGCTTGGTGCCGAGTTCCCGTTCCAGATCATTGATGCGGCGACTGACGGTTGGGGTCGATTCTCCGAGCGTGCGGGCAGCGGCGGTCATGCTGTGCGCTTCCGCGACCAGCCGAAACACCCTTAATCTGTCCCAGTTAAACCGCTCCGATAACACCTCATCCCCCAAATATTGTTTCCTTAACGAAAGTTTTGCTCAGAGAGCGGTCTTAATCCAGAGCAAAACTGCATTTTGAGCAAAGCAGATAAACTTTTATCGACTGGATTAAGCCTTTCCATACGGGTGTCTGGCAAAGACACGCGATCAGAAAGTGGGTGGAGAAATGAGCAAGCGGGTGAGCGAGTCCGAGCGATTGGACCGGGTTTTGGCGACCATGAGGCTGCTTCAAAGTCATCTTGAAGAAGCCAATTTTGAAGTCACGGAATTTGAAGAAGTCGAGATCTTTCTCGACCTCGCCCTGGATGCAGGCGAGCGCCTGCGCAAGCCTGATCATACGCCGGTGCTCGATCGTTACTTCAAATAGGCGCGTTTAGCGGCCCTTTTTGCCAAGCCCGATTTTCTTTGCAAAATCAGAGCGGCGGCGCGCATATTCAGGCGCGACCATGGGGTAATCCGCTGGCAAGCCCCACCGTGCCCGATATTCATCCGGGGACATATCATAATGCGTCCGCAGATAGCGTTTCAGCATTTTCAGCTTCGCCCCATCTTCAAGACAGATAATATGATGATCGGTGACCGACTTGTTGATCGGAACCGCAGGATCGGGCCGAGGCGCATCCGACCCCGTCTCCGCCAATTCTCCCAGCTTGGCGTGCACGACTTTCAACAGACCCGGCAAGTCCGCCGGACTGATCGCATTATTGCTTACATAAGCCGCGACAATGTCAGTGGCTTGAGTCAACAAATCTAGATTTGAAACGGAATCATTTGCAGCATTGGTCATTCAGAAGGATTACGAAAACCATTTGGCAGATGTCTAATAAACACCCTGAAATACTTGCTCGATTGCAGATTTAGACATTTCATCCAGCGGATCGTTTCAATAATATTGTATACTCGCTGGATTGTTTTAACTGGTTTACAACTAGACCTTGCGGTCAGGCAATAGCCAAGTCAAATCGGCCCTGTTTACCAGCCGCCGCCGCCTCCGCCACCGCCGCCACCGCCGGAGAATCCGCCACCCCCGCTGCCCGAAGAACTTGAGCTTTGAGGGAGTGCGCTGGTCACGCCCGAGCTCATGCCGGACACCATCTTGTCCGTCATTCCGCCGATCGAACCAAACGTGTGGGCGTTCATATTGGTCCAGGCGGGGTCATAGCTCTTTGCCTCCTCCGGAATGAGGCGCTCGAAATGCTTGGTCCACGGTTTTTCCACGCCGAGCGCGATGGCATAAGGCAGGAAAGTCTCATAGCGTTCTACCGTCATTGGCGGGGGCGCATCACTGCCGACGTCCACGGCATTCAGCTGCAGCTTTTCCGCCTTTTCCATATACAGCCGGAAGCCCTGCAAGTGGGTCCGCACATCCTGACCTTTCCGCGTTGGCGCCGGCATCAAGTACATGAACAGGCCATTCAAACCCGCCAGGGCGACGACCAGAAGCGTGTGCCACCCCGACCAGAACGAGGCCTGCATGACCGCGAATATGATTGCGCCGACGCTCAAAATGGCGCCGAAAATCAGATAGCCAAGATTCCATTTGAAGTAAGACGCGCCATACTTGCCGGAAATCTTCTTGCGAAATTGGGTATAGGCCTTGGTGAAATCGGCATCATACTTTTCGCCAAGTTTCACCGTTGTGCCACCTTCAAACAGGCGATTATACAGACCACTCAATTCAGCGGTCAGACCCGTTCCGGCGCCGGACGGCTGTTTCGACAGTGTGGTTTTCTTCTTGTCCTGTTTGTCCACATCGATCTGCATATAGCCCTTGGCGGCGAGGAACATCAGGCTGGCAATTAGGCCATCATGGCTGCGAAACCCGCGATAATAGATATGATGCGCCGCCGCTGGCGAGTAGCCCTTGGGCGGTTCGTATTGCGGGAAGACGGGGCCTTTCTCCGGATCCCGTCCGACCCGATCGAAGCTGCGCTGGTAAAAGACCAACAAGCCGAAAAAAGACGCCACGAGCGCCGTCAATGCGCCATTGCGGGCCCACCACAACCATCCTTCATCGGAGAAAGATGGCGGCTCAATCGCTCCCTTTTCAAGGGTGAGTGAAACTGTAATCCCTTCGCGCACGCCGAGGGACTGGCTGGTTTGGAAGATGTGCGATGTTGCCGTCGCCTGATACGAATAATCCCGCCCATCTGCCCCCTCGCGCCCGGTATACGCGTTGGCCTCAAGGCGCCTTGCGCCCTCCGGAAGCCGGATTTCCACGCGAGCCTTATTGATGGGAAACAGCCAATAGGTGCCGGTCGCGTTCCAGTAGATTTCGTCATACGCATCGAAGTAGCGCACCTGGTTCTTCACGCGGTAGCGGATCTCATAGGTGTGCACGCGATGCTCGAGATAGACGTCGGGATTGCCGATCCGGAGGCGCATGGCATTGCCGGTTCTTTCACGCTCATACGGCTCGCGCTGATCATCCCTGGTGACGCTGAGAACCTTGTAACGATAGGGCAACCGGCCGCGGGCATCGTCATCTTGATAATAGGCGGGTAAATCGCGAAAAATGCCCCGCCGGATATCGCGGCCCTGCACATTGATCTCTATCGTCTCGGTGACAATGATATCGCCGTCTTTTTCGACGTCGATCTGGACATCAAAGTTTCGAATCTCTTCCTGAGCGAGGGCCGGTCCGCAAATGGCAAAAACCAGACTGAAAAAGGCGACCAGGCGCGCGAGCCGCAGCATCAGGATGCTCCGCCCAGGTCGATTTCCGGCAAGGCGCGATCGCCCATCTGTATCTCGAAGAAATGCCGCCGGCCAAATCCGAACATGCCGGCAATCAGGTTTCCAGGAAAACTCTCAACCGCGACATTCATCTCGCGTACGGCGCCATTGTAGAACCGGCGCGCCATCTCGATCTTGTTTTCAGTGGCGGACAGTTCCGATTGCAGTTCCCTGAAGTTCTCATTGGCCTTCAGATCCGGATAATCCTCTGCCAGTGCCATGAGCTTGCCGACAGGCGCATCCAGCGCACTTTCTTTCGACCCGCGCGCGCCTGGATTATCTCCGGCCTGCAGCGCGGCGTTGCGCTTCATGATCACGTCTTCGAACAATTGTCGCTCGTGGCTGGCATAGGCCTGCACGGTGGTCACCAGTTGCGGGATGAGATCGGCGCGACGCTTAAGCTGGACGTCAATGTCGGCCCAGCCATTGTCGACCATGTTTCGCTTGCCGACGAGCTGGTTGAACAGGATGATGATCACGGCCAGCAAGACAACAACGATCCCGAGACCCACATAAATCGCCGTCATGGTCGCTGACCCCCTCGCCTATCTTACCCTCTCACGCTTACGACATTCATCGCAATTGTGAAGAGCGCGCCGAAGAACAGATCGGATTGAGGTCTTGCACCCGCCTGATTGCCAGCGACGCAACCCCAGTCTAGATCGGAATAAACATTCCAAATAGCGGGGAGAATGAGGCATGGCTGAGGCCGCACAATCAGACCAAACCAAAGGTATTCTCGGTTGGGTCGAACGCACCGGCAATAAGTTGCCTGATCCGGTATTCCTGTTCGCCTATTTCATCATAGCGCTCATCCTGATCTCCATTCTGTGCGCGGCGCTTGGCGTGAATGCGACACTTAACGAGCAGGTTCTGGGCGGTATGCCGGACAGCCAGAAAGCCCGGTTTGGGATTGGCAGCGACGGCATTATCAGCGCGGTCAGCCTGGTCGCCGCAGAGAATATCCAGCGCCTTTGGGTCGAAATGCCGAAGACGTTTACGCATTTCCACCCGCTCGGTTACGTGCTGGTCGTGATGCTGGGCGCTGGCGTGGCCGAACGCTCCGGCCTGTTTGCCAGCGCCATGCGGTCTGCCGTACGCGGTGCACCGGTCTTTCTGCTGACGCCCGTCGTTGCCCTCGTCGCCATGGTCGGAAACCATGCCGCTGATGCGGCTTATGTGGTGCTAATTCCATTGGCAGGCGTTCTGTTCGCGTCCGCCGGAAGACATCCGCTCGCCGGGATCGCAGCCGCATTTGCCGGCGTATCTGGAGGGTTCTCAGCCAACCTGTTCCCCGGTCAGCTCGATGCCCTGCTTTACGGGATTACCGAAGAAGCCGGGGAAATTCTGAATGCCAGCTATGACGCAAACATCGCTGGAAACTGGTGGTTCATTGTCGCCCTTGTCTTCCTTTATCTGCCGATCATCTGGTTCGTCACCGACCGCGTGATCGAGCCCCGTCTGGGAAAATGGAGTCCCGAGGAGGGCGCCGATTCCGACAGTTATGGTAATGAGGACGAATCGCTGACCCCTGAACAGAAAAAAGGCCTGCGCAATGCTGGCCTGGCGGTGCTTGGCGTGATCGCGCTTTGGGTGTTCATGACCGCCGGCCCTGGAACGCCGCTCTGGCTGGATGGCGAAGGCACAGAGGGCATGGAGTGGTATCAGCGCGCCGCGCCGCTGTTCCAGTCTCTGGTGGGTGGCTTCCTGGTCCTGTTCCTGGCCGCTGGCTGGGCTTATGGCGCCGCTGCGGGCACCATCAAAAACCATCGTGACCTGGTCAATATGATGTCGGAAGCGATGAAGGATATGGGCTACTATCTCGTCCTCTCCTTCGCCGCTGCACACTTCGTCGCGATGTTTGGCTGGTCAAATCTCGGTCTGATCAGCGCCGTGCACGGGGCGGCGGCGATTGAAAGCTCAGGATTACCGCTGCCAATCCTGCTTGGGCTGATCGTTCTGTTTTCGGCCGTCATCAACCTGTTTGTCGGCTCCGCCTCCGCCAAGTGGGCCTTGCTCGCACCGGTCATGGTACCGATGCTGATGTTGCTCGGGGTCTCACCCGATGGTGCGACCGCCGTCTATCGAGTTGGCGATAGTGCGACGAATATCATCACGCCGCTCATGGTCTATTTCCCGCTCATCCTGGTCTTTGCCCGGCGCTGGGTGAAAGACTTTGGCCTCGGCAGCTTGACGGCAACCATGTTGCCCTACTCGGTCTGGATGCTGATTACCGGGATCCTGCTGGTCGTGGCCTGGACGTACCTTGGTCTGGACCTCGGGCCGGGCGCGCCCATGTCGGTCAGCCTCGGCGCAGGCTAAAGCCCGAGCGCTTTGCGCTTCAACTCAAACGCTTCCGGAACTGGCGCCTCGAGCGCCAGTTTCTTTTTGTCGGGCAAGGCAATCGCAAGTCCGGCCGCGTGTAGCATCAGACGCTCGGCGTCACCTGCGTCCACGCCATAAATCGGGTCCCCAAGGATCGGGCATCCCATCGCTGCAAAATGCGCCCGGATCTGGTGCATCCGGCCGGTCTCGGGGCGCGCCTCCATCAACGCAACGGAGTCATTGCGCGACAGCACCGTCCAGCTTGTTCGCGCCGCATCTGCGCCAGCCTCAACGCTTCCGGGTACGACCCGGCGCCCCTGCTTCAAAAGCGCGATCTTGCAGACGCCCTGTTCTGTCTCAGGCAACATGCCGCTGACCAGGGCGAGATACCGTTTCTTCACGCGTCTTTCAACGAACTCCCTGGACAGGGCCGTGATCGCAGGCTTCGTCTTGCCCGCCAGGATCAGGCCTGACGTTCCCGCATCAATCCGATGGACCAGTTGCGGGCGTTTGCCGTTCGACCGGGCGAAGGTCCACAGCAAATGATCCAGCGATGTTCCGCGATTGCCACGGGTCTGAACAGCAAGGCCGGAAGGCTTGTTGAAGGCCAGCAGATGCTCATCTTCATGGATGACGAGCGCGCGCACGAATCTCTGCTGATCCTCGGCAATATGAGGCACCGGGCGATTGCGCATCGCGTCAAGCCGGGCTTGCTGCGTTCAAGCCGCTGACGATGATCGCGGCCAGAACAATCGACGCCACAGACGACGTCCAGATGAATAACAGGATGAAGAAACGCAGGAAGGACATGAAGTATCCGGTTTCCCCCACCACTTTCAGGCTGCGCCAGACATAGATCAAGAAGGCGATACCAAAGAGCGTTCCGGCGGTACCGCCGATGTTGGGGATCGCAAAGATCAACAGCGCCCCGCTCAGATACATCCAGGTGTGCAGGTGCAGGGCATGCACGGCATGATGATAGATAAAGATCCTGCGCCGCCAGAAATGCAGGAAGGCCAGCGACAGAATGGTAATCGGCACGAGCAGGAAGCTCAGCCGCGGCCCCCATTGTTCCAGTTCAGCGAAGAACAGGCGTCGATCCTCGATCACTCGCCCTGCGGTCAGGACAAAATCCGCTTCGTCAGCTGAAAGCGACGATTCAGTCTGTTCCTCGATAAAGGTCCGCAACGCCTCCGGGTCGAGTTCACCATTTTCGTCGGACAGTTGTTGCAGGATCTGCGACTCATCCAGCGTCGACATCTCTCCGCTGGTCGGATCCTCAAACTCGACATCCCCCATCCAGTCGCCATTCCCGATCACCGAGAACAGCGCCAGATAGAAGATCAGGCTGGCAAGAAGGAACAGCCGAAACGGCGGCACGTATCGCGCCCGCTGTCCATCGACATAATTGCGGGTGAGCCGACCAGGCCGGAGCATAAGCACGGGCAAAGTCCGTGCGATCCGGCCATCCAGCGTGAAGAAGTCCGAGATCGTCTCTCCGATCAGGGTCCAGATCGGGCGATGGAAACTCGCCGCGAGCTGTCCGCAATTCGGACAATACCGGCTTTCGACCATTGTCCCGCAATTTCGACAGGGTTCGCCGCTCAGGTCGGACGATTGACGGGTCGAGAGCCCGCCCGCGGACGCGGCTCCCCCTATTTCCAGTTCTACGGACATGATCCTCCCCCGAGTCTGTCCCTATTCTGTCGCTTCAACTACCTCAGGTTTCGGGCAGAGCCAGCGAGACCGGTGATTATCTTCGGCATTTTCAGCCCAACCCTCAAGGTCTGGATTGACGAGGTTCTTGGTCACCTGGAACCACATGGGCGTGACCGGATAGTCGTTCAGCATGATGTCCTCGGCTTGCGCAAAGATCTCGGCGCGTTTGACGAGATCGCGTTCCTGGCTCGCGAGCTCGAGCAGATTGTCATATTCCGGGTTGGAATAATTGCCATAATTCTGCTGACCGGCATCGGTATCCAGAAGATAGAGATAGTTCAGCGGATCATTATAGTCGGCGAGCCAACCGCCATCGGCGACTTCGAAATTGCTCTGGCGGAGGTCCGCATAGAGCACTTTCGTATCCTGACGCAGGATCTGGGCATCCACCCAGGGGGCAATGTCATTCCAGTTGGCCTGGGCGACCGGCGCTGCCTTTGGGTTATCGCCAGTGGAGCGGTGCTTGTACTCAAACCGCAACGGATTGTCGGGACCATACCCGGCGTCCTCGAGCAGGCTGCGCGCTTCCGCCAGCCGCGCTTCGCGATCCATCGAAGCCCATTCGACTTCCGGTCGGTCCGTCTCGTAATTGGCAATGCCAGGCGGGACAAAATTATAGGCCGGGATGAAGCCGGGGGTCAGAACGCTCTCGACCAGAAATTCGCGGTCAATCGCCATGGACAGGGCTTTGCGCACGCGCACATCGTCAAAGGGCGGCTCGCTAGAATTGAAGCTCCAATAGGTTGTCAGCAGCCCTGGCGTGGTGCGGGCCCAGCCCGGGAATCGACGATCGAGCTCGGCTTTGCGGCCGCCATCAAAATCATTGTTGATATCGAGATCGCCCGCTTCGATCCGGCGCTCCACGCCCGCAAGGTCTTCAAGTTCGAAATAGCTGACGCGGTCGAAGCACAGCGTGTCGGCTTCGTAGAAAAGCGGATTCTTGTTCGCCACGATCTGGTCGCCGGTGACCCAATAGACCAGTTTGTATGGGCCATTCACCTCGATATTCTCAGGCTGGATCCAGGACTCGCCGTGCAGCTCGACAATATGCTGTGGGACTGGGAAGGTCGTGTAGTGGGTCAGCAGCCCCAGGAAGTACGGCGCTGGCTCTTCCAGCGTGATTTCCAGGGTCTTGTCGTCAATCGCCCGAACGCCCAGCTCTTCCGGCGCAATGCGGCCTTCATTCAAAGGCTGCGCGTTCTTGATGATGTAGAGCAAGGACGAATATTGCGAGGCGATCGCCGGATCCTGAATGCGACGCAGCGCATAGACAAAGTCGTTGGCCGTGACCGGCACACCGTCTGACCAGGTCGTATCGCGCAGAGTGAACGTCCAGACCAGGCCATCCTCGCTGGTTTCCCAGCTGTCCGCCATGGCCGGAATCACTTCGCCATCCGGCGCGTGCTGCATCAGGCCGTGGAACATGTCGCCAATGATGATGTTCTCCCAGGCCGCCGAAGACCGATGTGGGTCGAGTGTGTCGACTTTCGCCGAGATGCCGCGGCGCAGGTTCAGCGTTTCCTCTTCAACCGATCCGCCGCCTCCGCAGGCAGACAAAGCAAGCGCGAAGGCAATCGCGGTTCCAGCAAACAGGCGGTTCAGGCGCATAAAAGCTCTCCAGTCGAATAAGTTATAAATGCAATGAACTATGTTTCAGACAAATCCGCGTTTGCCTAGGTCACACCTGTCACAGGCGGTCGATTAGCGGCGTCGGAAGAATCCGATGAACCCGAACAGTCCGGCAAGCAGTGAACCGATGCCACCGGCCACCACCGTGATCGGGCTGACAGATTTCGCGATCGCAATGGCCTGCCCCACGCGCGAGACGTCGACCTCGATCTCGTCCCGAAAGGTTCTGAGCGGCAGCGCCTGACCGTCCAGATTGGCGAAAAGCTCGACAACAAGTTCCTGGCTGCCGACTGCGGTCGGTGTGACTTTCCAGCGCCAGACATTTTCGGTCACGGGTGAAATCAGCTGGGTCTCCGGTGTGATGGCGCGCACTTCGAATGTGTCGCCCGACACCAGCGCCGTCATCGAGGACGAGATTTGCGCCTCGCCTTCGACCACATTGCCTCGTCCGGAAAGCGCATCTGCGGCCGTGTCATCCCCGGTGGCATCGACAGCGAGCGTAACGGTAAACTCGCGGCCGAACTGAGCGCTTGAAGGGGTTTCATGCGCGATAGGAACGGTTCTCAGGGCATTCATGACGTCGCCACCGACCGACGCCACACCGAAGAATTCGTCATCGCTGCTCGTGGCGTCTGATGGCAGGTCCGGCATGCCGAAGCCATCCAGCGCGCCAGATTCCGATTCCGGGCCGGAATCGAACCCGATGCTGCCTGATGGCGATGCGGCCACAGACTTTCGATCCGGCTCGGGTTGCAAATATTGGTACCCACCAAACGCAAGCGCACCGAGGCCGACAAGGATCAGCAACAAAGACAGAAAACGGAACATGGCGTGATAATCTCCCCGATCACGTGAAGAAGGTATCACAAATTTCTGGGTTAAGAACCCGTCCCTTTTGAGGCGCAGTCATTCATCCTGCAGTCGGGTCCGAAAAGACGCCGCCTAGACCGCCCGTTCCTTGGTCGCGGTAAATCGGATTTCCGGGTTCTTCTCCTGCGCGTAGCCGACATCCCAGGCATTCTTGGCCAGATAGACCGGCGCGTCATCCAGATCGGTGCCGGAGGCCGCCTTGTTCTTGTCGAGAAACGCCGACAGCACAGTGTCATCTTCGCAATGGATCCAGCGGGCGACATTATAAGGGGCTTCTTCGAACACGACATCAAGGCCGTATTCATTGACCATGCGCTCGGCCATCACATCAATCTGCAACGCCCCGACCGCGCCGACAATCATGTCTGATCCGATGCTCGGCTTGAACAATTGCGTGACGCCCTCTTCGGCGAGGCCTTCCAGCGCCTTGCGCAAATGCTTGGCTTTCATCGGATCGGTCGTGCGGGCCCGCCGCAAGATTTCCGGAGCAAAGTTCGGGATACCGGCAAACTTGATGTCGCCGCCTTCAGACAAGCTATCGCCCACGCGCAACTGGCCATGATTGGGCACGCCGATCACGTCACCTGCATAAGCGGTCTCGGCAATTTCGCGATCCTGGGCCAGGAACATCAACGGATTGTGGATGTTGATCTGCTTACCCTCGGCGGTCTTCAACCTCATGCCGCGCTTGAACTCTCCTGAGCAGAGCCGCAGGAACGCGACCCGATCCCGGTGATTGGGATCCATGTTCGCCTGGATCTTGAAGACAAACCCGGCCACCCCTTTGTCATCACGGTTGAGCGTGTGCTCCGCATCCTTGCGATGACAGGTCTGCGGACGCGGCGCAGGCGCAAACTCTTCGAGCACCGCCAAGAGTTCACCCACGCCAAAGTGGCGAAGGGCCGTGCCGAAGACGACCGGGGTCATATGCCCTTCGAGGAAAGCCTGCTTGTCGATCTTGGGCAGCATTTCAACCGCCATTTCCGAGCCTTCTTCAAGCTCCTCAAGCGCGCTCGGGTCGACCTGGTCACGAACCGCGTCAAGGGACACACGCGGCGACTCGCCGGGTGTAAGGCCCTCATCGGCAGTCTTCTTGGAATAGTGAAGAAACTCGCCCGTCCGCAGATCGGACATGCCGCCAAAGCGTTGCCCGGATGCAGCCGGCCAATAGAGCGGCGCACAATCGAGCTGCAACTGATCCTGGATCTGATCCAGCAGTTCCAGTGGATCAAGGGCTTCCCGGTCCATCTTGTTGATGAAGGTCACAATCGGAATGTCGCGCAGGCGGCAAACCTCGAAAAGCTTGAGCGTTTGTGGCTCGATCCCTTTGGCCGCATCGAGCACCATGATGGCGCAGTCCGCCGCTGTCAGCGTGCGATACGTGTCTTCGGAAAAATCTTCGTGGCCCGGCGTGTCGAGCAGATTGTAGACATTGCCGCGATGCTCGAACGTCATCACCGAGGCGCTGACCGAGATCCCGCGATCGCGTTCGATCTTCATCCAGTCCGAGGTCGTCCGTCGCCGTTCTCCACGGGCAGCCACCTCGCCAGCCGCGCGGATTGCGCCGCCCGCCAGCAACAGGTTCTCTGTCAGCGTGGTCTTGCCCGCATCTGGATGGGAAATGATCGCAAAGGTCCGGCGGCGACCCGCCTCTTCGGTCAGGGACATGTGAATTCTCGAAACTGGTCAGGCCGTGCGGTTAAACGAAAACGCAGATTGCTTCAATCGATGGACCTGCGATCTTTTGCACGCTCAGGCGCGCTGGCGTTCACCGCGATCATTCGCGGCCCCCGCTTTGAACGTTTCGAGGACCAATGGCGGGACATCTTTCAGGCGCGCTTCCAACTGTCCGCCCGGGGTCGGCATCAGGATCAGACTATTGGCGCCGGTCTTGGAGATGATCAAAGCCGCAACATCCTGGAGCAAGTCGGACTCAGCTTCCGCGGTCTTTCCGATCCAGGGCGCGATTTGCGTTCTGGCGAATTCCACGGCGTCAGAAGCCCGCATTTTGCGGGGGTCACCGCAGCCCATGTCGCGCCAACGCGAAAGCACTCTCGCTTCTGGCGCTTCGATCTCAATGACCGTGTCATTCAGCAAAAACAACATGGATCGTCCCTCATTCAAATCCCATGTCGGTGATTTGCAGTTAACGAACCGTTACAACGTGTGATTGTGACACTTATTCTATGGATTCAGTCAGGAAATGACGGCCTTCGCGGTCCTCGATTTCGATGACCCAAAGATCCCGATCGCGATCCTTGGCGCGTTGGACATAGTCATCGACGCCCTTTTCTTCCGGCCCGACGCCCTGCACTTCAAGATCAACGAATACACGCTCACCGTCCATGGACGTGCGTGGGACGAAGGCCCGGGCGCCGCCCTGAAGATCGGCCACCTTGATCAACACGTCCCCACGCGACTCTTCTCCGCGCTGCAGGACAAAGGCGGACGCGCCTGCGACCTGCGCGCGGCGCACCAGGGCGTCGACCCAGACCTTTGTCGGTAGGCGTTCATCAAACATTTGGGGGTCGCCCCAGTTGAAACCATGTCGGCTGATTCATTCCGCTGCACGCTTGTGGTTTGCCTGAACCGCCGGCAGGGTCACGGATACGGTTGTACCAGCGCCGAGTGCGGTTTCGATCTTCACCGTGCCGCCCTGCATCTCCGCGAGCCGGTGCACAAGTGCCAGGCCGAGTCCGGTGCCAGCCCGTCCCTTGGAATTGCGTCCTTGCGAGAACGGAGACGCGATCCGCGCGAGATCGTCGGCATCCATGCCGGTGCCCGTGTCACGCACCTGAAGCACAGCCTTGCCGTTTCGAACATCCGAGATCAGCAGGACAGTATCACCCGATGCGGAATACTTGATCGCATTCGACACCAGATTGTCCCAGATCCGGCGCACCGCGTCCGCATCTGCAAGGGCCAGGACTTCGCCGTCGCATTTCAACTGCAACCGCACCCCGGCCTTGTCCGCCACCGCCTGGGATTGACGCAGAACGCTTTCACCACTTGCGGCAATATCCATCGGAGCGATATCCAGCTCATACGTGCCCGCTTCCGAACGGGCATAGCCAAGCATGTCCTCGACCAGGCGCAGCAGCGTCTCACCGCTTTCGCGAATAAGGCCTGGATAATCCTTGTACGCCTCAGGCATCGGCCCTCGGATCTCGGCGTCCATGATATCGGCAAATCCGATGACGGCATTGAGCGGGCTTTTCAGATCATGTCCGAGACCGGCAAAGAAGCTAGTGCGCTCCAGCACTTCATCGGGCATCTCCGCCAAGGCGCTGTCCGCGAGGGCCAGTACAATGAGCAGGCCCGTATCCGTCCTGAGTCGCAGCACGGAGAGCGGTTCAAACTGTCCATCAACATGACTATCGATGAGGGACGCATCAGAAGGGATCAGGCTTTCCAAGACAGCGCCCACGCGTAGGCCCGGCAGATAGTCTGTGTTTCCCCAAACAGACCGCACGCGGCCAAGGTCCGAAACGCTCAATATGAGAATCGGGTCCCGATTCGGAGCATCTGGCAGCGTCGATTTCGCATCATATTGAGACAGAGGCTCTGGCCGTTCGTGGGCGGGCCGCGCTTCACTCAGCAAGGAAACAATTTGCAAAATGATAAGTACGGTAAACAGCGCCGCGCCGAACCAAACCCCGGATGGACCTCCAGCCAATGTTACAGCAAGCGCGCCGATTCCAGCCAGCAGAATCCCACCCAAAAGCCAGTAACTCTTAACCGGCACGCGCCGATCTCGACGGCTGATCTTAACGGTATGGTCAGGTCTGTTAGGCATTTTCCTTATCACGGATTCATTAAATATGCGGCAGAATCCAAAATTCAGCAGATGCTAGCCTTTGCGGGACGCAAAAGATAGGCCAGTGTCTCGGTCGTAGAGTGAGGAGCTATTCATGACCAAACGAACGATAATGACTGCCATCGCAGCCATTGCCGGCCTGACCCTTCAGGCGACTGCGCAAATGGTCACGCCGGCACCTCAGCAAGTCTCTGCGACGGCGGCCGAGACCGATCCTCTCGCCCGCGCGGCAGCGCTCTATGCGACCTATCAGGGTGACGTTACCGACGTGAAAACCAAAGGGTTCACCTCGGCGCGCGATATCGAAAATTCGCTGAACAATCTCGGCGGTCACAATCCTGAGCAACTCACTCAAGGATGGATGGCTTACTCTGCTCTGGTGGCAGCTCAGAACCCCGAGTTCCGCGCCGCTGTGCTCGACATTGAAGGCTATTATGGTCGCGACATGCTGATGACCGGCATGCAGAACGACATTCGCTACGCCCGTACCCTGAGCGGCGGCAATGCTGCGGTGAACCAGGCGCTGACGGCCGTGAACGCAGACAGCGATCGCCTGATCGGGGCAGCCGCGTTTGTGAAAGAACAAGCCTATAGCCTGCAAGCCGCCGGCTGGGCCAAAGGCCGCGTCGGCAATTCGGGCGCGAAAGCTTCGAGCCTGTTTGCCTCAACACAAACCGGAATCCCGGCGCGTACGGCCATGGTTTCAGCCATGCACTCGCCAGAGATCAACACCGTCTTCCAACAAGCCGGTCAGTCTGGCGCCCCATCGGTATGGGAAAGCGTCTCTGGCGCCGCGAGCACCATTCGTGTCCCAGCTGTTGTCTCGAGCCTTGGTCAGTCCAACCGCATTGCCCGCGGCAAGGAGCCGATCGCGGATCGCATCACGACGCTGGCGGCCTATCGCATTCTGAGCGCTGATCCTGTGAAGGCCGGTTCCATGCGCCAGGCGATGAGCGAGCGTGAAACGCAGGGCTGCCTGAACATGGCGAACCTCAATCTCCAGCAATGTGTCGCAGCCGCGCACAAGCATTATGAAGTTCCATTCTGTATTGGTGAGCACGCTCTGTCAGATGTCGGCAAGTGCATCGGCAAGGTCACCAACTAGGAAGTCATCTCCACTTTTGCAGACCCCCTGGAGCGCAGCTCCAGGGGTTTTCTTTTGCGCTCAGATCACCCAAATGCGGCTCATGACAATTTCCGAACGCGCCACCGATATTGAAGATGAGTTCGCTTTCCTGGACGACTGGGAAGATCGCTATGCGCACATCATCGATCTGGGCAAGGCCAACCCGCCACTCGAGGCGAGCGAGCGAACGGAGGAAACCAAGGTTCGCGGGTGTGCGTCGCAAGTCTGGATGGTGATCACTCCCCAGAGCGATGATCGGCTCGAAATCCGGGCCGAGAGTGACGCAATGATTGTCTCGGGCTTGATTTCACTGCTGGTGAGATTGTTCTCGGGCGTCGAGCGTTCGGAGATTCGCGACTTCGATGCAGACGCATTCCTGGAAAAGATCGGCGTCACCGGCGCATTGAGCGCTCAGCGCTCGAACGGACTGGCGTCCATGCTCGCCCGCATCAAGCAGGTAGCGGCGAGTTAGTTCACCGAACGAATTTTCGTCTCGTAGACCAAATGCAGCGCCCGGATGGCCGCGAGCGCGCGCGACTCCATGAGTGTGGGGCGCCCGCCAAACCGCTTGACCAGTTGGGCACGCGTATCGCGGCTGAGGATCAGGCGGTCCAGCAGCTCGATTTCGTCGCCGCGCAGATGTCGTTGAATGGTTTCGATTGCCGCCCCTGAGCGCGCCGCATGACGCGAAATATCAGGCACTCTCGGGCCACGCCCACCATCGATCCTGCCGCCTAAAGCCAGGCCATTCCAGTTCATACCATGGGCGGCGCCAGCCTGTGCCGAAGCTTCAATGTCAGCTGTGTATCGACGCGCTGTTTCGCGAATAAGCGGGCGCAATTCGCGATTTTGGCTACGCGCGAGCATAAGTTCGATCAGCGGACCATGGGCATTGAGGTGGGTATCATGGAGCTGGCTGGCACACGGTGCGACGGTCGGTGGATGTAGTACAGATTCACCCCAGACAAGTATTGTCGGTTGTCCGTCTCCAAGCGGTTTGAGCGCACCACGCAGGCGAAGCACATCCACATCTGCACCGTTTGTTTCCCCAATCATGCGGCCGCGCCGGTCCCTGCCCCGCCAGATGCCCCAACGATCTGCGCCGAGATGAACCACCATTCCTCCGCGCTGAACCGCGCGCACCAGGCGGGGCTTCATGTGTTCGGTTCAATCAAGGGCGCGACGGTCATCAGTCCTTTCTCGAGAGTCTCAAGCCAGGCGTCAAATTCAGCCTCATCGCGCATTTCTTCGATCTTGTGGCAAGCATGCGCGACGGTCGATCGATCGCGCTCAAACGCGTGCGCGACACGCGACAAGCTCATCTCCAATCCGACATGGGTGAGATACATTGCGACCTGTCTGGCCTGCACCATGTCCCGCGGGCCACGGTCACGCATGAGGATGTTTTCGGCTTTCAACTCCAACGCGTAACCGACCAAACTGGCCGCAAGATATGCGTTGTTGCGATCGATCCGTTGCTGGCTGCCCACTCTGAAATCTCCTTCCGATCACCGGAATGGAAAGATTATCATGGCCCATTAGGTGTAGGATTATTTTCCTATGCGGAAAGATCGTAATGTAAAGAAATCAAGCTGCTAGCGTGCGCTCGGTACCGGAAGCAGTGTGGGACTGGGCGGTCAGGTTTTGACGCATCCGTTCTTTTGGAACCAGCATATCATGGCACAAGACGAGCGCCTGTTTCATCGGCGCGTGTAGCGGCAATCTCAACCAGGCGTGACAGTCCTCGTCTCGCTCAATCATCCCGCCGACAGGCCTCAATTGTTCGAGCGCGCTGGACAGACCGAGTGACCACATCTCACTGACCGTCTGGTCGAGTTCCTCGACGCAGCGCCCCCGCATTTCGCGCCCAAGAATATCTCGCAATCCTGATCCGGCGAGACGAAAGCGAACTTGTCCCTGTGGTTCAATCTCGACGATCGAGATGGACGCCAAATGAGCCCGGATCGCACCTGGATCGAGATCCTCGCGTTTGGGCAAACAGAGTCCATGTCGACAGGCATTCCAGTGCTGGACAAGATCCATCTGCGACGGCGTGAAGCCATTGAATTCTGTTGACAACGAAACCATAGCCACCCCCGCGGTGATTCGACTCACCACTAGTGAATCAGTTTGAATCGCCGCGCAAGGGAAAAATCAGTAATTCATTAACCTATATTACTGATTTATTTCATTTCATTTTCGAAACGGAATAACTTGTTTTGATATCGAAACTATTTATCGACCTTGCCCAGGCCCATTTCTTTCGCCAGCGCGGAGCGCTTACGGGCATAGCTCGGGGCAACCATCGGATAGTCATAGGGCAAGCCCCATTTCTCCCGATACTCTTCCGGGCTGAGACCGTACTTTGAGCGCAAGTGACGCTTCAGAGACTTGAACTTCTTGCCATCCTCGAGACAGATCAGAAACTCATCCGTGATCGAATTCTTGATCGACACAGCAGGCTTCTTCGCCGGGCCGCTATCGTGACCGTTCCCCAAACCCGCAAGCGTGGTGTGCACGTCGCGGATCAAGTCCGGAAGTTCACTGCTTTGAATGGCATTGTTGCTTACATAAGCCGAAACAATGTCCGAGGCGAATTCCAGAATTGTCCCCGAGGACGCAATCTCGTGCTCTAAATCATCACTCATACTAGTTCCCCTTAGTACAAGTCCGGATATATGGCGGGCTCTGGTTTGGAGTAAATAAAAAATTACAGAGGCTTTATCACGTCTTTTCTAGCAGGCGCGCCGGCAGTCATGCTCTTCATTTGAAGACTCGCAGACAAATGACCAGAGTCGCCCCTGTTTATTACAGAACCGGCGAGACCGACTTAGCTGGCCAGGAGCACAATCAACATGACCACGCCGAGCAGTGCTGCGGACCACATGGCCATGGAATTCGTCAGTCCACCGCGCGCCAGCGCCCCGCGAGGACTGAATGTGGCTTCGATCTGATCGAATGTCCGCGATCCGATTCGCGCGGCGAAGGCTGTCATGGCGGGTCCGGCTTTGCCCCAGACCGTGCCGGCCCACTTGAACATGCCGTAGCCCGGCTTGCGCAATACCCAATCCGTGTCGAGGATCGTGCCCGTTTTTTCAGGCGGATACAGCCCGAACCGTTTCAGCAGCATGAAGGCCAGAACCGCGAGCATCAGAAGCTGCATTTGAGTCAGAACATGGTCGACAGTGTAGGGCTTGTACGGCTTGATCTCGGCGCCTGAGATCATGCAAACATCGGCTGGCGCTGTGACGGTGCAGGGGAGCATCCCGTACAACCAGCCATAGCCAAACCCGCCAATCGCCGGCAGGCCGATCGCGATACAGATGAACGCCGCCATTCCCATGGCCAGCAGCATGTTGAAGGGCGCTTCCTTGACGCGAATACCGCTATCATGACTGAAGAAGGTGAAATACGGGATCTTGATCCCCGAATGCTCCAGCACACCCGCCGATGCGAACAGCAACATCAGCCAGACGATGACATAGCCTTCGGTGGCCACAGCGCTCATCGTCATCGCCTTGGCGACGAATCCCGAGAAGAGCGGGAAGGCGGAAATCGAGACGGCGCCAATGATACAGAAAATCGTCGTCCACGGCATCGACTTGTAAAGGCCGCCCAGCTCGCTCGCCTTTGCCGTTCCGACCCGATACAGCACCGCGCCCATGCTCATGAACAGCAGGCCTTTATAGATGATGTGGGCAAAGGCGTGGGCTGCCGCACCATTCAAGGCGAGCGGCGTGCCGATACCGATCGCACAGATCATGAAGCCAAGCTGGTTGTTCAGCGAATAGGACAGCACCTTGCGCAAATCATTCTCGATCACTGCGAAGAAGACTGGGAAGACCGTCATCACGGCGCCGATCCAGATCAGGATCTCGAAGCCCGGGAACATGCGGGCAAAGGCGTAGACGGCCAGCTTTGTGGTGAAGGCTGACAGCACCACTGCGCCGACCACGGTCGCCTTCGGATAGGCATCCTGAAGCCAGTTGTGCAGGAACGGGAACGCCGCCTTGATGGCAAAAGCGATGAAGATAAGCAGCACACCCGGCTGATCAAAGCTGGTAAAGGCTTCCAGCTGGAGACTGCCCGTATCCTTGTAGACATAGGCCAGGCCGTCGAGCAGCAGGACGCCGGACAGGATCTGAACCCCCAGATAGCGCATCGCCGCCTGATACGCGGCCTTGGTGCCAGCGCGCAGGATCAGAAAGACCGAACTGACCGCGGTGATCTCCCAGAAGATGAACAGCGTCATCAGATCGCCGGCAAAGGTCGCCGAAACGGCCGCCCCGGCATAAGCGAGCGCCATGCCGTCCTGGAGCTGGTCATCTGTGTGCAACGCATAGATCGAGTTCAGGAAGGAGGCGATCAGGAAGGCGAGGCCGAAAATGAAGGACAGGCTGTCGACGCGGTAAAGCACCAGGTCGATCCCGAGCACAGACGCCGTCGCCAGGTCCGTGCCACGATCGGCCAGGGCAAGCAGGAAGATCGCCACCACAGGGGTGACCACCATCAGCGCCTGGCGTACGCGTTGGACAGGGATCAGGCAGCCGATAAAGCCGACGGCAACCAGAAGCAGGCCTGGATTAATCGATCCAAGGAGCCCGCTCATGAGTCCGACTCCACATCATTGGGTTTGGTGTCGGCTTCGCCATAATAGTCTTCATCACGGCGCAGAAGCTTGCCCAGGGGCCAGCCGGACAAGACAGCCGTCGCAAACGCGGCAAAACCCCAGAACGCGTAAAAGCCAGTCGCTTGAGTGAACGCGATGGCTTGGTACTTGTCTTTCACTTCTCGCCCGATCACCAAATCGGCCACGATTAATATTGCCGCAATCAGTGCTACAATCAGCAACAATAAAAGCGGTGTGCGCGGCGACTCGACCCAGCCGAACAGGAATTTCGACATGGGGTGGGTGTGCTCATCCGACGGCTTCGGCGCTTCCTGTTCAGGCTTCATGAAACGCCCGCTGGCATCGCGTTCAGGAGGAAGGGTCATGGGGCACCTCCGGTCATATAAGCCGCTGGAATGCGCTCTCCGGTGGCAGGTTCGAGAAACTCTGAAATCGGCCCGACCGTGAAGAACATCAGAATACAGAGCAGCGCGGTGAAACATGGCGCCGCGACGGTCAGCATAGGGGCCCCGCCGGGTCGCTTGTATGGCGCAGGCTCAGGCGAACCGGGCGGCGGCATCAAAGCAAGGATCGGGATCGGCAGCAGGTAAGCAATGTTGAGCAGCGACGACACGATCAGGACAATCGGGACATAATCCAGATTGGCATCTGCCGCGCCCTGCATCAGCTCATATTTCGGCCAGTCGCCCGCGAGAGGCGGAATCCCGATGATTGACAGGGAGGCAATGAAGAAGGCGATGAAGACCAGCGGCATGCGTTTACCGAGCCCGCGCATGTCGGAAATATTGGTCAGCCCCGTCGCGACATAGATCGCGCCCGCGCACATGAAGAGTGTGATCTTGCCAACAGCGTGCGCCGCGATCTGAAGGGATCCACCCATGAACCCTGCGGGGTCGGCCAGCATCGCGCCGCAGGTGACATAAGCCAGCTGCGCGACGGTCGAGTAAGCGAGCCGGGCTTTCAGATTGTCCTTGGTCATCGCCACCAGTGACGCCACGATGATGGTGAAACAGGCAACCGCCAGAATAAATTCCCGCGATGCCGTAGCGTTCAGGATCTCTTCGCCAAAGACGTAGATCGCGACTTTGAGAATGGTGAACACACCGGCTTTCACAACCGCCACCGCGTGCAGGAGCGCCGAGACAGGCGTCGGCGCTACCATCGCATTGGGCAGCCAGAAGTGGAATGGCATCAGCGCCGCCTTGCCGACCCCGAAGGCGAAGAGGAGCAGCAGCGCGCTCGCCACGACTGGGGTGAGCCCTTCCGCTTGCTGTAGCAAACCACCCGGCATGAAGTCGAGACTACCAGCCAGAGCGCCGGTCCAGATGATCGCCACAAGCAGGAAGCCAATCGACGTGCCGAGCAAGGTCATCAGATAGATCCGCGCGCCACGCTGTGCATTGGCATCGCCCTTGTGCGCGACCAATGGATAGGTCGACAAGGTCAGGATCTCGTAGAACACAAACAGTGTGAATAGATTGGCCGACAGCGCCACGCCCATGGCACCGAGCAGGGCGATGGCAAAGCACATATAGAAGCGCGTCTGATTGCGCTCGCGATTGCCGCGCATATAGCCGATGGAATAGAAACTGTTGACGATCCAGAGACCGCTGGCGACCAGCGCGAATACTGCGCCAAGCGGTTCGGCCTTGAACGCGAACTCCAGTCCTGGAACCGCTTCGCCGAGGCTGAGTTCCGGGGCGTTTCCGGCCGAGACGTGTCCGGCGATCACAATCGCGACCACGAACAGCGCCGCCGCGCCGAGGAGAGTAATCCCTTCGCGAAGATCCGGCACGCGTCCGGCGAGCCAGATCCCGGCGCAGATCAGAATCGGCAGCACCAAGGCTGCGGCGATGGCCATTTCACCACTCATGACGCATCTCCGATAAACAGGGACGTCGCCGCATCTTCAGCCAGGCCAGCGACAAAGCCGCCCTGGACGCCCACCCAGATATTCGCGATGGCGAGGATCCAAAGCGGGATCAGGATCAGCATCGGGGCTTCCTTACGGCGCTTATTGGGGTTGCTGGGCGCACGGAAGAACACGGCTTCCAGAATGCGCCCCATATAGACGACCGCGAGCAAGCTGGAGAACATCACCACCGCGACGGCCCACCACCAGCCATGCGCGAACAAGGCGTTGACCAGCGCAAATTTGGACTGGAAACCAGCCGTCAGCGGCACACCGATCAAGGACACAGCGCCAATGGCAAAGGCGGTCATCGTCCATGGGGCCGTCCGCCCCAGACCCTTCAGGTCATTCAGGCTGGTGCCCTGATAGGACAGCACCATTCCGGCAAGCGCCATGAACAGAGCGCCCTTGATCAGCGCATGATTGACCAGATGGAACATACCGGCTGATACGCCCGCCGTGGTTCCGATCGAGATGCCGAGCAGCATATAACCGACCTGCGCCACCGATGAGTACGCCAAAGTCCGGCGCACATCCGTCTGGAACACTGCCTGGAAGGAACAGGCAATCATCGCTGCAATCCCCATCGGCATCAGGATCCAGATCAGGGTCGAGCCTTCAAACGCGAACTCGAGACCGAACACTGTGAACAGGAACCGGACCAGCGCATAGATCGCGACCTTGGTTGCGGTCGCAGCCAGGAACATGGTCACAAAACTTGGGCTGTAGGCATAGGCATTCGGGAGCCACTGATGCAGCGGGAACATGGCCGCCTTGATGCCTAGTCCGACAAAAATGAACGCATAACCGGCGAGCACGGCTTTGTTGCCCTGCATCTCCTGCAGGCGAATGGCGAGCTCAGCCATGTTCAGCGTGCCGGTCGCGGCATAGAGGAAGCCAACGCCAACGACGAAGAAGGAGGCACCAATTGTCCCCATGAGCAGGTAATTCGCCGCCGCCGGTAAAGCCCGGCGATCCCGGCTCGCGCCGAGGGCGACGAGGACGTAAGTGGCGATGGAACTGATCTCCAGGAAAACGAACAGGTTGAATGCATCGCCGGTCGAAGCGACGCCGCACAGCCCGGTAAAACAAACCAGATAAGCGGCATAGAACATGGCGCGCTTGGCATCACGCACTTCGGCAACCACGCTCGGCCAGCTGAAGATCGCAGCCAGAAATCCGATCACGCTGACCAGCAGCAGGACCATGGAGTTCAGCGAGTCGATGCGGAACTCAATTCCGGCATCCGGGGCCCAACCGCCCATCGCGTAGGACAGGACTGCACCGCCTTCGATCGACCGCACCTGCGTCAGCAAAACCATGGCCATGATCAAGGACACGCCGGTCGCCAGAATGCTCAGAATCCACGCGATGCGCCCGTTCGGCATGAACGCCGCAATCGGCGCTAGCAGCATCGGCGCGACGATGAGCAGCGCGGGGGCATGTGCCGCGATATCCGCAGGCACGAGAGATGCGATCAACTCAATCATACCGCCCCTGCTTTGCTTTCTTCGGCTTCTGCCGCCGCTTCGGAAATGGCCACTTCGAGGTCCATCGCCCGGATTTCATCGGTTTCGACGGTGCCATAGGCTTCGCGAATGCGAACGATGATGGCGAGGCCCACCGCCAGGGTGGCTACGCCGACCACAATTGCTGTCAGCATCAGGACGTGCGGCAAAGGATTGGAATAGACATTCTCCAGCCCCTCTCCGCCATATCCGTGCGCTGCGTCAAAGGCGTCATGCCCGGCCTCTTCGCCGTACGCGGCTGTTTCACCGCCATGATCACCTGCCTTGTCGTGGCTTTTGCTCTTGCCATAATCCTTGCCGAACAGAATGGGTGCCGTGCCACCATCAATCCGCGACAGGGAGATGTAGAACAGGATGATCGAGGTCTGGAACAGGCCGAGTCCCACCAGGCGCTTGATCAGATTGGTTGCGGCAAAGGAGATATACAGGCCGATCATCATCAGACCGATGATCGCCCAGTAATTGCCGCGCTCGAGGATGAATTCCAGCATGTCTACCAGTCCTCGTCCCGAATTTCGCTCACCCGCCCGGCAAAGGCGTAGAAGATCGACACCATGGACCCGGCGACCGCGAACAGGACCCCGAGTTCGATGACAATAATGCCGACATGCTGTCCGTTATGACCGCCGGGCGGTTCGCGGAACAAGGCATCATAATCGAGGAAATTGCCGCCCATGGCGAGCGCCCAGACACCGACGCCAATATAGGTGATGAAGCCGAGCCCCGCGATAAAGCGCGCAAAGCCTGGCGTAATCGCCCGCATGGCCGGGGCGATCCCAAAGATCAGCGAGTACAGGATCACGGATACGGCCAGGATCACGCCGGCCTGAAAGCCGCCGCCCGGGCTGTATTCACCGTGAAACTGAACATAGAAGCCGTACAAGGCGATGATCGGGATCAGCACCTTGGCGACGACGCGCAGAATGACGTGATGGTCGCCCTTCATGACTCCCCCTCATCATTCTTGATGGTTGGTTCGCGGTCTTCGCGGCGGACGGTTGCGCCCAGAGAGCGCTCGCCAAATCCGAGCAGCAAAGTGACGGCCAGACCGGCGGCAAACACGACGCCAACCTCGCCCAGTGTATCGAAGCCTCGATAGCTGGCGAGAACGGCTGTGACCACGTTGGGGATGGCAATCTCGGGATAAGTCCGCTCGAGGAAATCGACGCCGACACCCGTATTGGCAGGCGAGTTTGGATCGCCGAAGCCCGGCAGGTCGATGGTCGCATAGATCAGCATCGCGCCGGTCGCGATGACAACGAGCAATGGGACAATTTTGGTCGCCCCTTTCTCGGCCTTGGCTGTGCGCGAGGTCAGCACCATGGCGCCGAGGAACAAGGCGGTCGAGATACCGGCGCCGACGGCGGCCTCGGTAAACGCGACGTCGACCGCATCGAGCGCCACGAACCAGGTTGCCGAGACGAGGGAATAGATCCCTGACAGCATGACTATGGCAAACAGGCTGCGCAGCCGCGCGATGGCGATTGCAATCACGAACAGGACCGTCAGCAGGGTGATATTGAGAAGATCAATGGCGAGGGTTGCGCCTTCAAATCCGGTCACTGGCTGCCTCCATCTTCTTCACTCAAGCGACCGATCATCGGCTGCAGCCCAGCCGTGTGCGCGGCATTGGCGAGCGCGTGGGATGAGGTTGGCCCGGTCAGGAACAGGAACAGCCAGACCACAGCGAGTTTCACCACGACCGCCAGGCTTGGCGCCAGCAAAGCCATGCCGACAATCGCCAAGGTCGCTGCCGCAGTATCGGTCACGCTGGCCGCGTGCAGGCGCGTATAGAAATCCGGGAAGCGCAAGACACCAATCGTCCCGATGACGGCGAGCACGGCGCCAACCAGCACCAGGGCGGAGCCGAGCGCGGGTCGAAAGGCGTTCCAGAATTCGATCAATTCGGTCATTGAGGCCCTCCCCGCCCGCGCCGGATCAGCGGCACCTGGAAGGAGCGATAGCGGAAGAATTTCAGGATCGCGATCGTCGAAACGAAATTGATCAGCGCATAAAGTATAGAAATATCAAGGAAGTCGGGACGACCCGTCAGAAACCCGATCACCCCGAGCAAGAGGATGATTTTGGTTCCCAGCGAGTTCACGGCCAGGACACGATCGTAAAGGGTCGGACCGCTCAAGGCTCGAATCAGCATCAAGGCGATCGCCACGACCAGAGCGAGGGCAGCGGCGCCAATCATGATTTCTGCCTCCCATCGGAGGCTTCGCGCGAGCGGCGATCCATTTCATCGAATGCCCCAGGGCCCGCTTCTTCTTCATAGAGGGCGTGGACCAGGATCTTGTCACCTTCGATCTCCACGCTGACCGTGCCCGGGGTGAGCGTGATCGAGTTGGCGAAGACCGTGCGCGCGAGATCGCTTTCACAGCCTGTCTTGATCTTTACCAGCGCCGGATTGATGTCGAGCGTAGACCGCAGACAGGCCTTGATGACCACCCAGTTGGCCTTGAAAATCTCGCCCATCAACCAGACCCAATAGGCCATCAGCTGGATCAGCCGACCATAGGGCGAGCCCTCTCGGTCGAGGATGTCAAAGCGGTAGGCGAGGATGGCTGAGAGCACAATGGAAACCGCGCCGAGCGAGGCGATGACCGGTTTGAGAGAGTAGTCCCAAGACAGTCCGAGCCACAGCGCGATCAGAACAGTGATCAATCCTAGAAAATAGCCCACGCGCCCAATAGCTCCGGTTTCGAACATCTTGCTCAAACCGGGAATTAGAACTGGAATCGGGATTTGACCAGTCTAAACCGACCCGTCAGGTGCGAAAATTTCAGCTAGCTTCCAAATACAAGGCTGGCGGTTCGGCGCGAAGTTGAAAACGCAGATTCGTCATTGGCATGGCCATCATCCATGCTGGGCGCCTGCGCCTGACCCGGTGAATAAGAAGACGAGAGCGACCAATTCCAGTATCGCAGCGTGGTCTGCGCCTTGGCCACGCTCAGCAGGTCGTAGGTCTCCATCAAATGCTCATACTGCATGTGCGGCGAGCCATCCTCGCTCTCCAGCGGACGTTTCAGAGCGATCCAGATATTCTTCAAGGACGGTCGCTTCAAACCGGTCGCCTTGCACAGTACCGCGATCCCCTCGCCGCCTGTGTCGTCTAGGATCTTGGCGCTCGTCACGGGCTTGATCCCGGCAAGATAACCGATCTCTTCCACCAGTTCCGGTGTCATGCCCTCGGCGGCGGCTGTCTCAATGGCGTGCTCGAGACTATCGAATTCGCTCCGTTCGATCGCCTGGCGGTTGCGCTGCCGGCGTTCGATCAGCTGCAGCGTCTTGCGCGCGACGGGATCAGACCATCCTTCCTTGGCCGCGATTGCGAACACGTCGGAGCACATATTGACCATTTCGGAGCGATCCGCAGCATGGCGTTGCAGAATGGTGCGGCGCGTCTCCCGATCCGACCACCAGAACATCGCCATGGCCTGCGCCGGTTTCAATTCGAGGCGGGTGATCAGAAGGCTGCTGAGCTCGCCTTCCTTGCGCGACCGTTCAACCAGGATATCGATCGCGGTTTCAGACAATTCGGCGCCCTTGTTCAGAATAAGCGCTTTTACCGCACTGACTTCCCCTCGCCTTGCCAGCTGATCCGACACCGCGGACGGCACCCGCTTACGTTTGGCAATTAGAATGCGGTGGTCGGACGTCACCTGGTCGATGATCTCAAGCAGGTCTGAACTGTCAAAGGACTCACTCTCTTCCAAGAGCGGACGTGCAATGTCGATATTGCATTGTGCCAGATAGCGCAGCAATCGGCGCGGGGCATCTGAAAGGGCGGCAATTCGCGAGGCACAGAGCAGCCGATCAGAGTCGGTTGCGTGAAACAGCATGTCGAGCAGGATATCCCCGCCCATCGAGCGGTCCTGCGGCGCGACCTGCGAGGCGGGCATCGCAATAAAATCGATCAGACGACGCATGAGCGTTCGCCGTGCCAAACCGCCTTCACCGGCGTGATCTTCGAATTCAATAGGATCGCTCATGCGCTCTCGCTGAAACCAAACTCAGCGAAAATGAACGAAAACCGTTAATATTCTAATGAGAATTGAGTCAGGTTTTGCGGGGATGAATTACGTATAACAGCATGCTTGCCGCCAGCATCGCGATCGCGAGCGCGAAGAGTTGCCCGCCATCTGTCTCCACGGACGATCCCAACGCCGTCGGTACCTCACGCCCCAGCACATCCGGCATCATGTGGAAGGCCACCGCGCCGGCCAGGATCAGGAATGACAAGCCCGCGCCAGTTCGCCTCGTCATCGGCAAGAACAGTAACAGCGCGGCAAGCAACTCGGCGATCGCCACGACTACGCGCCCGGTGGGCTCGAACAAGGGAACCCCTGTATTTGCCGCAATCGTCGCAAACACGATGTTCTGCCCCGGTGGATCAAACAGTTTGACGGATCCTTCCGGCGGATTGGGCAACGGATGAATCGTTGCCTGCAAGAACATGAAGATCAAGAAAAGAGCCAGCCCCCAACTTCCCACAAGACGCATGGCCCGCATAATGGTGTCTCCTCACGCACACGAAACGCAGGATTAGCATGCCCATGTGGCAGCTCCAAGACGTCGCGGTTCAGGCTGCGGACATTTCCTGTTGCGTGATCGTAAATCCCGCGACAGGTTGCGCAGCTGGGAGCAAGGGCAGACGAGTTATGAGCGAAGCGCCGGAATCGGCCGAAAACCTGGAAGATCCGGACATCCTCGAAGAGGCGCGTTCCCCGCTGAGCGGTATGGGATCGGCCATGAGCGCTGGTGCGTCCCTGCTCGCGACCGCACAATCGATGATGGCCCGCAAAGCGCGCCGCGGTGTCAAAATTGAACTCCCCGCCTACCTGTCTGTGCAAGCGACCTGGTTTATCGCCTTCGGCCTGCAAATGGTCCTGTTTCCGTATCTGATTACGAACAAGCTGGGTCTTGGCGGAACCGAGCTTGGTTTTGCCAATCTGGCTTTGTCCGGGCCCTCGGTTATTTTCCTGCTGCTTGGCGGCGTCGTGGCGGAGCGGGCATCTGGCAAACCGCTCCTGATGATCCTGCATTTATGTGCCGCCCTGCCAGCCTTCGGACTGGCCTTTGCGCTCGCGACCGACAATCTGACCTATCCTTACATGATCGCCTATGGCCTTGCCCTCGGCACAGTCGGGGCATTCATGATGCCAGCCCGGGATTCCATCCTGAATGAAGTGGTCGAACGCCGCGGCCGGGTCGGCTCCGGCGTCACCCTCCAGCAGGGCGTCGCGTTTGCCACGCTCGCCCAGTTCGGGGCGCAAATCACGGGCCTGATCCTCGGCGGTTACGCGGACAAGATGACCAAGATGCCGGACTGGCTCGGCGGCTTTGGCGTTGGACCGATCGACAGCTGGTTCCTGATGGCCTTGCAAGGCGCCGTCGTGGCCATGGGTGCCCTGCTCGCTTTCATGCTGGCCAAGGGACGCAAGGTGAGAACCGGAAGGTCCGGTCTTGGCGCCGCGTTTGGAGACATAGGTGAAGGTTTCAAGGTCGTCGCCGCAGAACCTAAACTGTGGGCGATGACGGTGTTGATGTTCGGGGTCGGCATCTTCGTGATCGGGGCGTTCCTCGTCGTGTTACCCATCATCAATCGCGATGTGTACGGCCTGTCGGGTGATGGCATTCGCGACATGTTCGTGACCTTCTGGCTCGGGGCCTTTGTCTCGTCCGTGGCACTGTCGCTGTTCAAGAATATCAAGCGCCAGGGCCGGTTGCTGCTGGTGGCCCAGTTGATCGGCTCGCTCGCGATTCTGCCGATGATGACGAAGATTCCACATGAAGCCTTCCTGCTGATCGTTTTCACCTGGGGGCTATCCGCAGGTGTTTCGATCGCCATGAGCCGCTCGATCGTTCAGGACGCTGCGCCCAAGGATCAACTGGCGCGGGTGCTGTCCATCTATCAGCTCGGTTTCATGGCCGGCGCCCCATTTGGTGCAGCGATTATGGGCTGGCTGGTCGACGCTTTCGGCCCCTACAAGATCGCGATTGTGCCCGCTGCGGGCATGACGGTCCTGATCTTCTGGATGGCATTGCGAACACCAATCTGGAATCTCAAGAACGAGGCGTATCGGCCGAAGTCCTGATGCGGTGCTTTTACCCGCATTGCCAACGCAAGTTGGCACCCATGGCGGCTGGCTGATGACTCTCTCAACCGCCATGGGTCCTGACTTTCGTCAGGAAAACGAGCCATGCGGTTGCCGCGAGGAGGAGGTTGTCACGCGCCATCCGTGAGGTAGCAATGTGAGTGAAAGACAAAAGAGAGCATCGAACGCCGCGTCGGAGGAAGCATCATGAAACGTCTGGGAATCGGATTGGGCATCCTGGTCGCCGTTCTGGCGGCCCTCTGGTGGATGATTGGCGCCGACTGGCGACGCTTGATTCTGGCCGCCCCGTCAGATGCCAACGTCCTGTTCTGGACGCAGGATCAGCGCGATGCCGGTTTCCGCATGCTGGACCGAGTTTCGTTCCTGGTCGATGCGCGCGACATCCCCGCCTCCGACGCCGTCAAAGACCTGCCGGAAGGTGCGCCGCTTACGCTCAGCCTCGACCTCGACGCGTATATGGAGGACAATCGCCATTCCGCGGTGGTGGTGTTGCACAATGGCGAGATCCGGCTTGAAGCCTATGGACTGGACTTTACCGATAAAGGGCGCTGGACGAGCTTTTCTGTCGCGAAATCCCTGACCTCGACCCTGGTCGGCGCCGCTGTCGTTGATGGCTATATTGAAAGCCTGGACGATCCGGTTTCGAAGTACATTCCTGACCTTGTGGGCTCGGCCTATGATGATGTTACCGTGGAGCAACTCCTGACCATGAGTTCCGGAGTGCGCTGGATCGAGGATTACGAGGATCCGACCTCCGATGTGGCCTTGTTCAACACCCATGTTTCAGACGACGGATCGTCAAATCTCGTCTCCTACATGAAGACGCTCCCGCGTGCGCACCCCGCCGGTCAGGTCTGGAACTATTCCACCGGGGAGACCAATCTGATTGGCATTCTGGTCAGCGAGGCGACGGGTAAGACGCTCGCTGATTATCTTTCTGAAAAAATCTGGGGGCCGTACGGTATGGCGCAGGATGCCAGCTGGCTGCTCAACGATGATGGCACCGAGATCAGTGGCTGCTGTATCCAGGCGACGACGCGCGATTTCGCCCGGTTCGGACAGTTCATGCTGGACGGCGCTGCAATCGACGGGAAAGCGCTCGTGCCGGAAGGTTGGGTTGAGCGCGCGACCACCAAGCGGATCGAGAACGGCATGCCGGGCCACGGCTATGGCTATCAGTGGTGGACTTATGATTACGGCGCGTACGCCGCCGACGGCATTTTCGGTCAAGGCATCTTCATCGACCCGACCCGTAATCTCGTGATTGCCACCAATAGCAGCTGGTCCAGCGCCATGGGGAATGTCGATCGTTCACATGCCAAGCGCGAGGAGTTCTTCCAGGCGGTCCAGGCGGCGATAGACGCCGAGGGCTGAGTCGCAAACCGGAATAAGTCCTATTTTGGAGATGCAGCTTCCACCCATGCGATGGCCCTCTATGTAAGCTCCAGGACAGGAGCGTCAGATGAAACATTTCGGAGAGATCGCATTTACCGATCAGGTGAAAGCTGAACAGGAGGCACGCGGGTCTCGCGAAATGTATGAAGGCATGGTCGCGCGTCCGGCTCCGGACGGGTTTTCAGAGCGCGAAGCCGCTTTCATCTCGATGCGCGACAGTTTCTATATGGCGACGGTATCTGAAGACGGATGGCCCTATATCCAGCATCGCGGCGGCCCCCGTGGGTTTCTGAAAGTGCTCTCGCCAACCCGGCTTGGGTTTGCGGATTATCGCGGCAATCGCCAATATGTGTCGGTTGGCAATCTCTACAATGAGAAGAGGGTCTCACTATTCCTGATGGACTATCCCAATCGTGCACGCTTGAAGCTGCTTGGTCGTGCGAGCGTGCAGGAAGCTGGCGCGGATGCGGCGCTGGCCCAGCAGCTGGATATTGAAGGTCAAGGCAATGTCGAGCGTCTGTTCACGATCGATGTCGAAGCATTTGACTGGAATTGCCCGCAATTCATCACGCCGCGTTTTACGGAAGAGGAACTGGCCGCCAGCCTGTCGCCTATGGTCGAGGAGTTACAGACGCTTCGGCAGGAAAATGCCTTCCTGAAACAGGAATTGAAGCGCTAGTTCAGCCGGAATTCTCCATCAATTGGCCTGATCTCGGTCGGCCCCACCCAATCAGCATGGGCGATGCGGATAGAGTGGATCACGGCATCAATCTCGCGGCGCCAGTGATCCAGGAATTGCGCCAGGCGCGGGAAGCGCGGCGCCTCGTCCATGCACTGCCAGACGAAACTCTGCAGCCAGCAGCGATAATCCGGACGGTAATAGAGGATTTCGGTTGTCAGCACCCCTTTCCCACCCAGCTGGGCCGCAAAGTCATCATCGATACGCATGTTTTTTCTGCTCCGCTCTTGAATCAGAACCAAACGATGCCAATTCGGGATGAACCATCAATTAACAAATGAAATCAGTATCTTAGCAGCATTCCGTTGAGACTGCTGCCAGGATTGTTTTAGAGGGTCCGCAGGCCCGGCGATTTTTTTCAGAAATTTCATTGCCAAATTGTTGACGCTGCGCGTTTGAGGACCTACTTGCTCGCCATCGTTAGCACTCTATGGGTGCGAGTGCTAAAGCTCCATCCCCGCTAACGAAACAAACAATTGTAACTGACGAACAAGAGGGTTTCCCATGAAGTTCCGTCCACTTGGCGACCGCGTACTGGTCCGCCGCGTTGAAGAGGCCACCAAAACCGCTGGCGGCATCATCATTCCAGACTCAGCCACCGAAAAACCGCAAGAAGGCGAAGTCCTTGCTGTCGGCAATGGTGCGGTTGGTGACGACAATGAGCGTATTCCGCTCGACCTCAAGCCAGGCGACAAGATCCTGTTTGGCAAATGGGGTGGCACTGAGGTCAAGATCGACGGGGAAGACCTGCTGATCATGAAAGAAAGCGACGTCATGGGTGTGATCGAGGCTTAAGCCCTCTCACGCCTTTTTTGATTCAACACGTAAATTGAAAGGTACCTGAAAATGGCTGCCAAACACGTAAAATTCGGCGCAACCGCGCGCGAGCGCATGCTGGCGGGTGTCGACACACTTGCTGATGCGGTAAAAGTCACGCTCGGCCCGAAAGGCCGTAACGTTGTCATCGAGAAGTCTTTCGGCGCACCGCGCACTACCAAAGACGGTGTCACTGTTGCGAAAGAGATCGAGCTTGAGGACAAGTTCGAGAATATGGGCGCACAAATGCTGCGCGAAGTTGCTTCTAAAGCAAACGATGTTGCTGGTGACGGCACCACAACCGCAACCGTTCTCGCTCAAGCCATCGTTCGCGAAGGCATGAAGCGCGTCTCTGCGGGCATGAACCCAATGGACCTGAAGCGCGGCATCGACAAAGCAGCAGCTGAAGTCGTCAAAGACCTCGCGCATCACTCGCGCAAAGTGAAAGACAATTCCGAAATCGCAATGGTTGGCTCCATCTCTGCCAATGGCGACAAGGAAATTGGCGACATGATCGCTCAGGCGATGGAAAAAGTCGGCAATGAAGGCGTCATCACGGTTGAAGAAGCCAAGTCTCTGGAAACTGAACTCGACGTTGTCGAGGGTATGCAGTTCGACCGCGGCTACCTGTCTCCATACTTCGTCACCAATGCTGACAAGATGACTGCTGAGCTTGAGGATCCAATGATCCTTCTGCACGAAAGCAAGCTGTCTTCTCTGCAGCCCATGCTGCCAATCCTGGAATCTGTTGTTCAGTCTCAGCGTCCACTGCTGATCATCGCAGAAGACGTAGACGGCGAAGCCCTCGCAACTCTGGTTGTGAACAAACTGCGCGGCGGTCTGAAAATCGCGGCGGTGAAAGCGCCAGGCTTTGGCGATCGTCGTAAAGCCATGCTGCAGGACATCGCGATCCTGACCGGCGGACAGGTCATCTCTGAAGACCTAGGCATCAAGCTCGAAAACGTCACCCTCGACATGCTCGGCACGGCCAAGCGCGTGAACATCTCCAAGGACGACACGACTGTCGTTGATGGCGCGGGCAAGAAGAAAGACATCGAAGCGCGTGTGGCTCAGATCCGCAAGCAAATCGAAGACACCTCTTCTGATTATGACCGTGAAAAGCTGCAAGAGCGTCTGGCCAAGCTGGCTGGCGGTGTGGCTGTGATCAAGGTTGGCGGCGCCACCGAGATCGAAGTGAAAGAGCGTAAAGACCGCGTCGACGATGCCCTGAACGCCACCCGCGCTGCGGTGGAAGAAGGCATCCTGGCCGGCGGTGGTACCGCGCTTCTGGCCGCTGCGGCGAATATCGACATCAAAGGCGACAATGATGACGAGCAAGCTGGCATCGACATTGTCAGCCGCGCGCTGCAAGCCCCTGTACGTCAGATTGCTGAGAATGCAGGCGTCGAAGGCTCTGTCGTGGTCAACACGATCCGCCAAGGCAAGGGCAAAGGCTACGGCTTCAACGCTCAGACTGAAGAGTATGGCAACCTGATCGAGATGGGCGTTATCGACCCAGCGAAAGTGGTTCGCTCTGCTCTGCAAAACGCGGCTTCTGTGGCGGGTCTTCTGATCACCACTGAAGCGGGTATCGCAGAAGCACCGAAGCCAGACGCTCCAGCCATGCCAGCTGGCGGTATGCCAGACATGGGCGGCATGGGCTTCTAAACCGGTTCGCCAAAGGCGAAGGGATCAGTCTGGTGGACTGATCCCAGGTTTGAAGGGCCGCGGCTGCGGTTCAACCCAGAAAAACAAGAAAGGGCGGCTCAATCCGAGCCGCCCTTTTTCGATGCGCGCGTGACCTGGATCAGGCGCCAATCAGTTGATCGCGCACCTCGCGTTTAAGGAACTTACCACTGGCATTTCGCGGAAACGGGGCGTCGCTGATCCAGATATGGGACGGGATCTTGAACTTTGCGAGACGCTCCGCGCAGTGCGCTTTCAGCTCGTCTGGCGTGATCGACAGGCCACGCTTCAGGTAAAGCGCGACCCCAACTTCCTCGCCCAGACGCTCATCCGGGACGCCGAAAACGCAACACTCAGCAATTGCGGGATGATGATAGATCGCAGCCTCGACTTCGACGCAGTAAATATTTTCGCCGCCGCGCAGCACCATATCCTTCTTGCGATCGACAATGTAGATGAATCCATGCTCGTCGATCCGGGCAATGTCGCCGGTATGCAGCCATCCATCCGTGATCGCTTCGGCCGTGGCCTCCGGCCGATTGATATAGCCCTTGATCACTGACGAGCCGCGCACCCAAAGCTCGCCCAGCTCTCCGATGGGCACATCTTCACCGGCATCGTTGACGCATTTCGCTTCGAAATTGGGCATATAGGGCCCAGCCGAATCCGGCTTGTCGACAAAAAAATCACCCGCGACTGAAGTGATGATCCCGCAGGTCTCCGTCATACCGAACCCGGTTCCGGGCCGTGCGGTCTGGACGCGGTCTTCGATGTGTTGAACCTGATCCGGAGGCACCTGCGCTCCGCCACACGAAATCGCCAGCAAGCTGGACGTATCGGTCTTGTCGAAATCCGGATGATTGATCAGCTCCCGCCCCATGACGGGTACACCGCCTGCCGACGTCACTCGTTCGCGTTCAATCAGGCGCAGCGCCTCGCCGGCATCCCAGCGATACATCAGGACGATGGTCCCGCCCACCGCCGTCGCGCGATAGGCCGCGCAATTATTGGCGGTCACATGGAATAAAGGGGTGGTAATCAACGTCACTGGCACTGGCAGGGTCGCGGGCGGTTCAACTCCGGTTGCCGCCTGCACAGCCATCATCGCTGAGGCCGCGGCGTATTGCATATTCAACAAGTTCGCGACGCAGCCTCGATGGGTCAGTTGCGCGCCTTTAGGAAAGCCCGTGGTTCCGGAGGTATAGAAGATGCACGCATCGCTATCCGGGTCCACGATCACTTCGGGGAGCGCGCGGTCTTTTTCGATAATACTCGACCAGTCCGTCACGCCCGGATGGGTCTTGTCGGAGCGAACCGCGATAAGCCCCGGCTCGGTCTTGAGGTCAGAATTATCAATAATGCGAGCCAACCGATCTTCATCGGCAAAGATAAATCGCGGCGCCGCATCATTAATCCCGTAAGCCATCTCGGATTCAGTCCACCAGGCATTCAGACCGACCACCGCGACACCGACTGACGTGCAGGCCCAATAGATGAGCATCCATTCGGGATAATTGCGCATCGCGATGGCCACGCGATCGCCGGGTTGGACGCCTTGCTCAAACAACCAGCCTGCCACACTGCCGACCTGTCGGTGCGCTTCGCCATAGGAGATTCGATCGTCTTCATAGACCAGATAAGTTCGGTCCGCGAACGGCGTCGTCGCCAGCCAGATCTCTCGAATGCTGTTGGGGCGGTTCTTGAAATCCCTGATCCGATTTCCGAGGATCTCTGTTTCGATGATCTCGAACGGCCCGCCTGGACCGGTGAGTTGCTCGCGCGCTGCCTTCAATTCTTCGTAATACATGTCCTGCCCAGTCTTTTATCCAAAGACATACGCAGACAACCCGCCTGCGATAGCCCTTACGTAGAGGTACGGGAGACCTGACCAGATATCAGGCCCTTTGAGCTGGACCGATTCCAGGCTGATCTCGAGGCATCAAAAAAGGACGGCCTCTGCGAAAGCCGCCCTTTGAAAGACTGGGTAAATGCCTGGCTTTCCATGGAGAGTTCCGGGAGGAAACGGAAAGAAAGCCTTACCCAGAAAGATTAAACACCCGTAGGGTAAAGCCTGTCTGTGCCTCGCGTCACATAAGCCATAAGAGGGGTATCATCGATGATGAATTGCCCAGCTGGCTTGGTGACGGGTGTGACAATGGCCGCCCGCAACATTGGCACGACCGAATAGTCGGCCGCAGTCGGCTGATCCCCAAACAGAAATGGCTTGTCGCCGAGCAGGTCGCGGATCGCGATCAGATCGCGCTTAACGCGCTCAAACCGTTCATCAGGCGTGTGCCGCCCCATCCCCTGACCTTGCAGGGCCTGCAGCGCCTGCTTGCGAGCTGTGTGCGAAATCAAACCTCGCAGGAGCCAGGGAAAGGCACTGAAAAACACGCGCCGAACATGTGCCCAATTATCGTCTTCACCCCAACGATCCATCAGGATGGCGAAGTAGACATGCTCTTCGACCATACGGATCACCGCCTGCGACACAGCCCGCTCAGCGTCGGACAATCCCGCATCGAATTCGCTTCCTGAAATCGCTTCGACATGCATGCGGATTTGCTCGCTGTCCGCTATCGCGACACCGTCCAGTTCGATCACCGGAAACTTGCCCTTCGGCGATTTGCGAGGATCAGACGTAACGTTTAAATCATACGGCAAACCGGATGCATGCAGCATGCACCAGGCTTTCATGCAAAACGGACTCGCCGTTGGTTCACCAAAGGCTTCGGGGAAGAGGGTCAGGGTAATCATCGGGTCATCCTTGCTGTTGACAGCGAGGTAGCACCCTGCTCCTGTCATTTTTTGTCAGCAAGGTTTGCTAAAGAGTCGGCATGGCCAAGAGCGATCGCCTTTTGCAACTGATGCAGTGCCTGCGCACGTTTTCACCGCCGGTGAAAGCGCAGGCCTTGAGCGATGAGCTCGGCGTTTCCTTGCGCACCATCTATCGCGATATCGAAACCCTGAGGCGATCCGGCGCCCTGATCGATGGCGAAGCGGGATATGGCTACACGTTGCAGGAAGACCCGGCCCTGCCCCCGATGATGTTCAGCCGCGACGAGATGGAAGCCCTTGTCCTTGGCTTGCGCGAAGTCGTCCAGGTTGGCGATCCGGTCCTCGCCAAAGCCGCGGAAAATGCGCTCTCGAAACTCAAGGCTTCCCTGCCGGAGCGCATGCGATCAGAGTTTGAGCACGCGGTGCTCTATGCGAAGCGCTATTATTGCCGACCCGAAATCGCAATCGACATTGCCGCATTCCGGCAAGCGACCCGGAATGAGCAAGTGGTTGAAATCAATTATCTCGATGCTGAAGAGAACCCTACGGTGCGTGCCATCCAGCCGCTCGCCATCGTCTTCTTCGATCGGTCTCTGGTGGCGCTCGCCTGGTGTGAGTTGCGTCAGGATTACCGCTCCTTTCGTATAGATCGCATTCGTCAGATGATTATCACCGACCGATCCTTCCGCCCCCGCCGCGTGGCGATGTTGCGCGAATATCTGGATCGTCTCGAGCGCCCGGATCCGGACTGTTAGAACGGGACACTCGGTGAGCGATAAAGTTCACAAAGATTGGGCTCAATCGTCTCTTGCTTTTGCAACTATCCCTGCGTAACGAGAGCCCATGAGCAAAGTCTATGAAAGCGCCGCCGCAGCCCTGGATGGGGTCTTGTTTGACGGCATGATGATTGCCGCGGGCGGGTTTGGCCTGTGCGGTATTCCGGAACTCTCAATCCAGGCCATTCGCGATGCCGGGACGAAGGATCTCACCATCTATTCCAACAATGCCGGGGTTGATGATTTCGGCTTGGGATTGTTGTTGCAGACCAAGCAGATCAAGAAGATGTGCTCGTCTTATGTTGGCGAGAATGACCTCTTCATGCAGCAATATCTCTCTGGCGAGCTGGAGCTGGAATTCAATCCGCAAGGCACACTGGCCGAGCGCATGCGCGCTGGCGGCGCGGGTATTCCCGGCTTCTACACCAAGACCGGTGTCGGCACGGTGATTGCCGAAGGCAAGGAAGTGAAATCCTTCAATGGCGAAGACTATATCATGGAAGAAGGCATCTTTGCTGACCTCGCCATTGTCAAAGCCTGGAAAGCGGACACGACCGGCAATGCGATATTCCGCAAGACGGCGCGCAATTTCAACCAACCCGCCGCCACCTGCGGCAAGGTCTGCGTCATGGAAGTCGAAGAAATTGTTCAGCCGGGCGAGCTCGATCCGGACGCGATCCATATTCCAGGGATCTATGTACACCGACTGGTACAGGGGACTTTTGAGAAGCGGATTGAACAACGCACCGTGCGGGAGAAAGCCTGATGACGGAGCTCACTCTACCTCGACCGCGCTCGTGCTTCGACTTCGCTCAGCATGAGCGCTCTTTCGGGCGCGAAATCCTCGAACACCTCATCCTGAGCGAAGTCGAAGGACGAGGTGGGGCTCATCAAATCAAATTCGAAGGAGCCGTCTAATGCCCTGGGATAGAAACCAAATGGCGGCCCGCGCCGCTAGGGAGCTCGAAGACGGCATGTATGTCAATCTCGGCATCGGTATCCCGACCCTGGTCGCCAACCATATTCCTGACGGCATGACCGTCACGCTGCAGAGCGAGAATGGCATGCTCGGCATGGGCCCTTTCCCGTATGAAGGCGAGGAAGATGCGGACCTGATCAATGCCGGCAAGCAGACCATCACCGAGCTGCCGCACACCGCTTATTTCGACAGTGCGACCAGCTTCGGCATGATCCGCGGCGGCAAAATCGCCATGGCGATCCTCGGCGCCATGGAAGTGGCTGAGAATGGCGACCTGGCAAACTGGATGATCCCCGGCAAGCTGGTCAAAGGCATGGGCGGGGCGATGGACCTGGTCGCAGGTGTCGGCCGCGTTGTGGTGATAACCGATCACAACAACAAGAGGGGCGACGCCAAGCTTCTCAAAGAATGCACGCTACCTCTGACCGGCAAGAGTGTCGTCGATCGGATCATTACCGATCTCGGTGTCTTCGATGTGGTCGAGGGCGGCCTGAAAGTGGTGGAACTCGCGCCAGAGGTGACCATGGACATCGTGCGAGAGCGCACCGAAGCTGCATTGGTTGGATAAGAGATCGGGTCGATCACATTCTGTGATCTGAATGAGTTCGGTCTCGCAAAGTCGTCTGGCGCCACGTCACCGGCCCAGTTCTCCCAACGGCACGGATTGCACCGCGCCCGGCAAGGGCTATTTCTTGCGCCGAAATATAAGGGAGAAGTGCCATGGCAAAAGGCGCGATACCGGTCTTGGTCGGTGTAGGACAGGCGGTCAGCCATTGGAATGGCTCGCAGCCCGCTGATGAAGCTCCGTCTCCTCATACGCTGAATGTAGACGCGACAAAGGCCGCGCTTGCGGATGCCGGTGTATCAGCGGCCGAGATCGAGATCATTCTTCTGGCCCGCACGAACGACGATTGTTATCCGAAACCACGGCGCCCGCATGGTGCCAACCTTAACTATCCCGGGACGCTGGCCGATGAGATTGGCGCGCGGCCGCGTGAACTGGTGTACAATATCTCCGGCGGACAGAGCTCTCAGCAATCGGTGAACGAGGCCGCGGCCCGTATTCATTCGGGCGAGGCGGATTGCATTCTGCTCGCAGGCGCAGAGGCGACCAAGGCGTCCAAGGCGGCCGAGCGCAAGGGGGTCAAGATCGATTGGTCTGGCGCCAGCGACCAGGCGATGATTGATCGCGGCGTCGGCTTTGACATGATCACGCAGTCGGAAATCGTCCACGGCCTGTACCGCCCCCCTTGGCTTTACGCCATGGTCGAAAATGCGATGGCGGCTGAGCAAAGCCAGACGCGAAGCGAACGCCGACAGGTCATGTCCGTCTTGTGGGAAAAATTTGCCCAAGTGGCGCGCGATAATCCGTTCAGTCAGTTCCAACCGGACTTTGATGCCGAATTCCTGGCCACACCGAGCAAGGCGAACTACCCGTTCGCCGATCCGTTCCTGAAATGGCATATGGCGCAGGACGCTGTGAACCAGGGCGCCGCCCTGATCATGATGAGCGAAGAAAAAGCCAACGCACTCGGCGTCGCACAGGGCAAGCGTGTCTACCTGCATGGCGCCGGAGAAGCGATGGAGCCGGCTTTCACCGAGCGCCCTGGCTTCACAAAATCCTGGGCCATGGAAGTCGCTATCAATCGGGCGCTGGATCAAGCGAAGAAAACGGTCGATCAGATCGATGTCTTCGATCTCTATTCCTGTTTCCCTTGCGCGGTGTACAGCTCCACGGCGGCGCTCGGAATCGACCCGCTCAACGATCCGCGTCCGCTCACCGTCACGGGTGGCCTGCCCTTCTCAGGCGGTCCCGGGAACAATTATTCCATGCACGCCATCGCCACCATCGCGGACCGTCTCCGTGCGGCACCGGGCACGTTCGGACTTGTCCTCGCCAATGGTGGTTGGCTCAGCAAGGAGTCGGTCGGCGTGTGGTCGACGCAAGCGCCACAACAGTTCGTGCCCGTAGAGCCGATGGCGAAGCGCGGAGACGACGTGCTGATCGAGATCGAGGAAAGCCCGAGTGGCGGCACACTCGAAACCTTCACCGTGACCCATGGCAAGCAGGGTCCGGCGCTCGGTATCATCCTGGCGCGCACGCCGGATGGGAAACGCTTCATCGCCCATGCCGCGCCCGATGCGTTGCCACGATTGCTGGAAGAGGCCAGCCCGATCGGTCTCGAGGTTACGGCGACGACCGAGGATGGCGTGAACTTTTTTTCGTTCGCTTAAAACGAAGATCGTCGAGCCTTCCCGTCGCGTCCGGGGTTGTCTTCGCGGTTTAGCAATCGGACACTTGGCTCAGACAATTTGCCCATGAGCCGAGGAGCGCCAACATGACCGAACCCAATCCAGCCCTGTTCGAACTGAGTATGTCGGAGGAGGCCAAACCGCTCCTTGCCCGCGTGATCAAACACCTGGAAGAGAATGTCGCCCCGTGGCGCGAAGAATTCGAGGCGCTCGACAAGGAAAAGGAAGACCGCTGGTCGTGGCATCCAAGACAATTGGAGCTGCTGGAAGAGGCCAAGGTGAAAGCGCGCGAGGCGGGCCTGTGGAACTTCTTCCTTCCGGATGCGGAAACCGGTGAAGGCCTGTCCAATCTCGACTATGCTTATATCGCTGCAGAGCTTGGCAAGTACCCGATGGGCTCGGAGACGATGAACTGCAACGCGCCTGATACCGGCAATATGGAAGTCCTGGAGCGGGTCGGAACACCGGAGCAGAAAGAACAATGGCTGAAGCCGCTCCTGAACGGCGAAATTCGGTCCGCCTATGCGATGACCGAACCAAACGTTGCCTCATCAGACGCCAAGAATATCAGCACGCGCGCGGTCCTGGATGGTGACGACTGGGTGATCAATGGCGAGAAGTTCTACATTTCTGGCGCCGGCAACCCGCGCTGCAAAGTGATGATCGTCATGGTCAAGACCAACCCGGATGCGCCCGCGCACAAGCAGCAATCGCAAATCCTGGTCCCGATGGACACGCCAGGCGTGGAGATTCTAGGCGCGATGGAAGTGATGGGCGAAGATCACGCGCCTTACGGGCACATGCATTTGCGCTTTACCGATGTCCGCGTGCCAAAGGAGAATATTCTGCTCGGCGAAGGCCGCGGGTTCGAGATTTCACAGGTCCGGCTGGGCCCTGGCCGCATTCACCACTGCATGCGCTCCATCGGCAAGGCTGAAAAGGCGCTGGAATTGATGGTTCAACGAGCTGGAACCCGCACAGCCTTTGGCCAGAAAATCGCCAAGCTCGGCAAGAATCTCGAGGTCATCTCTCGCGCCCGGATCGAAATCAACGCCATGCGTCTCGCCGTTTTGCAGGCTGCCAAGGCCATGGACGTGCTCGGCAACAAGGAAGCGCGGGTCTATGTCAGCGCGGTGAAAGCCATGGTGCCGGAAAAGGTCTGCACAATTATCGACCAGGCCATGCAGATGCACGGCGCCGCAGGAATGTCGCAATGGTTCCCGCTTGCCAGCATGTATGCCGACATGCGCCACCTGCGATACGCGGACGGCCCGGATGAAGTTCATCACATGGTCGTCGGACGCGCCGAACTGCAGAAGCATGAGCTCTGGTAAGCAGCAGCCGCATAACAGGCATGGCCTTCCCAGTTCAATTTCCCTCTGACAGAGTATGTTCTTGAGGAGATGCACATGAGACTTGTCGCAGGATTGATCGGATTGGCCATGCTCGGCGCATGCGCCACGACACCGGAGCCATGCACCTCGGAATGGGTCGAATGGAAGAGCGAGAAAATCCTGCAGCGCTTTGCCTTGGCAAATTACAGCGAGGTGCGACGCCTTCGGGACTTTTCCGTGACGTTGCAGGAGGACGATATCGGTCCACTCACGGCGCTGCAAATTCCGAGAATGATTGAGGATTTCAAGGTCTTAGCGCGCGATTTTGAAGCAGACGTTCTGCCCGCCCTGAACGCTGCGATTGATGAGTGCGGCAGTGTTCAGGCACTCGCACCGGCTTTGACCGCTTTCCTGCGCGACGAAGGTGTAGGTGAGGACGTACTCGAATGGGTCGAACTGTTGACGGTCATCGCCGTCGATTCTTGACCATAAGGGGCTGGTGCTCAGCGCTCATTGTCGCTAAACGAGCCGCATGACAGCGCTAGACAAAACTGCCCCAACACTCCCCGATGCAAAAGAACGATTGCGCGTGCACGCGTCGCGCATTGCCGTCGACCCCAGGACCAACTCAGTCTTCGCCTACGCGCAGGAACTGTTTCAACAATTGGAATCCGGAGCGCTGGGCCTGCCTGAGCTTCAGGAAACAGCCTTGTCGGTCTATGGCGAACGGGTGCTCGCCCGCGCAGAACGATTTCGGCGCCAACATGATGAAAACGCAGATCTCCCGTCACGCCTGAACGCCCTTGCCAAGTCGGGATGGGAGGCGTTCAAGACGACTTTGGAAACACCGCTGGGCGGGGTCGTGTTCACAGCCCATCCGACCTTCGCCATGTCCCGTGACGCGCGCGCTGCGTTTGCCGTACACGTCTCGCAGGACACAGACGCAAGCGCAGCGGCGCTGTGTCAAAGCATTCGAGAAGATGGACGGGCCTGGTCGTCATCGATTTCGCTCGCTGGTGAACATGACGAAGTCCAGAGCACGATCACGCACGCGCAGGCCGCCCTCGACCAATATGCCGATCTGGTCCTGTCGGTCGCGCAGACCCAATTCCCGGCTGAGTGGCGCTCACTTCGGCTCCGCGTGCCGACGCTGGCCAGCTGGGTGGGGTATGATCTGGATGGCCGGACCGACATTCACTGGTCACAATCATTCGCGCTTCGGCTTCAGGAGAAGGCGGTCCAGCTGGACCGGTACGCAACCGAGCTTACAGCGCTCGCAGATGCCGCTCATGGCTCGACCGGGTCCGGGCTGGCCAGCATGCGCGATCAGTTCCATCGCGCCGCCCAGCTGACCCATAAGGAAGCCGGGATCTTCAGCGCCGATCTGACCGATGCCGACAATCTCGTGGCAGCGGCCAATGCCCTCACCGCCGACGATCCCAACAGAATTGTTCGCTCCGCCCCATTCGTCAGCCAGTTACAGGCGCTGGCGGACGCCGAGCAGGATGACGCCCTCGCCAAGGCGATCCTCATTCTGGCAGCTAAGCTGGAGGCGCTCAAACTTGGCACGGCGCGCATCCACCTGCGCCTGAACGCCGAGCAAATCCGTACAGTGATCAGCCGCGATCTGGGCCTGGAAACGGAGAACCGAGATCTCGGACGCAGCGCGCTCAACAAGCTCTCAACCCTGGCCGCTGTCAAAACGCCTCTGGATGTGAATTTCGCAGATCTGTTCCTCGAACAATCAACCGCACGCCGACAATTCATGATGTGTGCGCAGTTTCTGAAACACATCGACGCCGATTCAACGATCCGGTTCCTGATCGCCGAAAGTGAAAATCCGGCAACCGTCATGGGCGCGCTCTATCTGGCACGTCAGTATGGCGTCGATCACCAGCTCGATATCTCGCCATTGTTCGAAACGCCGGAAGCGCTGGAAACCGGGGGCCGGTTCATCGAGCAATTGCTGCAAGAACCGGAATACATGGCGTATCTCGAAACCCGGGGCTATCTCTCGGTCCAGCTTGGATTCTCTGATGCCGGTCGGTTCATCGGCCAGGTCTCAGCCGATATGGCGATTGAACGGATCCACAACCTGATCAGCCGTGCGGTTGCTGATGCAAAGGCAGACCTGTCCCTGCTGATCTTCAACACGCATGGTGAGTCCATGGGACGTGGAGCGTGGCCGGGGAGCTTCACGCAAAGATTTGATCATTTGCTCAGCCACTGGACGCGGCAGCAATCGCGCGAGCGCGGCGTCCCGCTGCGCCATGAAGTCAGCTTCCAGGGCGGCGACGGTTATTTGCATTTTGCCAATGAGCAACTCGCGGTCGCCACCTACAATGCGTTTGCCGATCATCTCCTTTCGGAGCCGGAAGAGACGAGTACGGATCCCTTCTATCAACGCACGGACTTGGTCTGGGACTTCTATCGCGCTCTGCGGCGCTGGCATGAACGCCTGTTCGCCAACCCGGATTATGGGCATCTGCTCAACGACTTCGCGACCAATTTCCTGATCAAGGCAGGCTCGCGTCAGCGGCGGCGAAGCTCTGGCCCCGCAGGCCCCAGGTCGCTGCGTGCGATTTCGCACAATGCCACGCTTCAGCAACTCGGAGTGCCGGTAAATACGGCAGCCGGCATCGGGTCGGCCCTCCGTCGTGAGCGCGACCAGGTGAACGATCTGATCAAGGCGTCGCCGAGGATGCGCGGCCTGATGAAACTGGCCTCGATGGCGCGGTCTGCGACAAGTGTGCCGGTCTTGCGGGGATATGCGAGCGTTTATGATCCGACCTTCTGGGTGGCGCTTTCGAACACCAGCGCCGATTCCGAACAGGCCCTCGCCTATCGTCGGATTTACTACCTGCTTCAGGACCGTCAAACGAGCACGTCGATCGAAAAGATCGCCAATACTTTCACCATCGATTTCAGCAAGTTCGACCTGATGCTGGAAAACATGGATCAGGTCCCGAGCGCGGAAACGCGGCGCGAGGCGCGTCTCGACGTGCATGTGCTGCACGCCATTCGGCAAGCCCTGATGATGAAAGCCCTCGCGCTCGCCGGTCAGCTGCCGACTGTGTCCAGACGCCATGAATCAACCGTCGTTGATATCATGAACCTCATTCGCGCGATGCAGATTGGCGATGCGGTTAAATTGCTCTGCGAGATCTTCCCCGCCTCGCGCGAGGAGGAGGCGAGACTCACGGCCATAAGCGAACAAGGTCACATGACGGGCAGCCCGGCCAATGGGTACGATCAGCTTCATGCAGAAGTGATCCAGCCGCTGGATGAGATTGACCGGATCATGCACATGACGACTCTGGCCATCTGCCAAGCTTACGGTGCCTACGGCTAGCCTCAAAAAAACACCTTGCCTGTCGTCGCGGTACGCTTTTGAAATCCGATCCAAACAGATCGGAGACCCACAATGAGCTCACCCGAAACACGCAGCGGCCCGCTGGCCGGCGTCAAAATTGTCGACATGTCTTCGGTCGTCCTCGGTCCGTTCGCGACACTGATTTTCGGCGATCTGGGCGCAGACGTGATCAAGATCGAAGCCGGCCAGAAGGGCAAGTCGGGCGATATGATGCGTTATGCGGGCGCCTCTCCGACCGGCGATCTCGGGCCGATCTATACCAGCCTGAACCGCAACAAGAAGTCTGTGCAACTCGATGCCAAGACAGAAGACGGCAAAGCCGCAATCGTGGCGCTTCTGAAAGACGCAGATGTGTTCTTCCACAATGTTCGCCTGGCCGGGATGAACCGCCTCGGGCTCGACTATGAGAGCGTCAAAGCCATCAATCCGTCCATCGTCTACGTGCACTGTGCGGGATTTGGCGCGGGCGGACCTTATGAGACACGCCAGGCCTATGATGATCTCATCCAGGGCGCATCCGGCTTTGCCGCCCTCAACGCGATGCGTTCGGGCGGAGATCCGGAATATGCGCCCAGCCTGGTGGCTGACAAGACGGTCGGACTGTTCGCGACCTATGCAACGCTGGCTGCGCTCTATCACAAACAGAAAACCGGCCAGGGCCAGTTCGTTTCCGTACCGATGCTGGAGAGCTTTACCTTCTTCAATCTGGTCGAGAATCTCTATGGCGAGACCTTCCTGCCGGGCAATGGTAAGCTCGCTTATTCTCGGTCGGTCAACGCCAATCGCAAGCCCTACAAGACCAAGGACGGTTATATCGGCCTGGTGCCCTATTCCGATCAGCAATGGGAACAATTCTTTGAAATGGGCGGAAAGACGGGCGTATTTGAAGACCCGCGTTTCTCAACTTACTCCGCCAGAACCGAAAACATTACCGAACTCTATGCGATCATCGGCGAAGTGGCCTTGCTGAAAACCACGGATGAGTGGCTGGCTTTGCTGGACGAGGCCAACATTCCCGCGATGCGATACAATGAGATGGGCGATGTGCTTGCTGATCCGCATCTCGCGGCCGTCGATTTTTTCCAGACCCGGTCGCATCCGGATGCGGGCGAGTATCGCGCGATGAAACATCCCGTTCATTTTAGTGCGACACCTGCGGAAATCGCTATCGATCCCCCGCGGCTGGGCGCCGACACAGAAACAGTCTTGGCAAGCCTTGGACTTTAACATCCAAGACTTGCCAGCCTGTTAGTCATTGCTGAGTTTCTGCGCTTTCAGCTCTTTCTTGCCGAGCTGACGCTTGGCGATCATACGCCAAGACGCGGCCTCATCTGAGCGGTTGTTCGTCAATGCCTCGACGAGATCCCGCCCGTGAAGACGTCGCCCGAATGGGTCGGCAGGTACATGATCGGTATCGATCTGAAACCAGCAGCCCTTGTGCTTCACCAAGAAGCGTGTCTCGGTCAGCACCCGCAAATTGTGATCGTAACGCCAGCCTTTCGCGCGACGTTTGCGATCCTCGCGAAACTTGTCACGATAGTGAACAAGTCCGAGCTTGCGACATAGCTTGTCGGTCCGCTTGATGAGGCCATCATTGGGATCAACATAAAGCTTCGGCCACCAGCAATCCGGCGACGAAGGTTGCCCCCAATGTCCGGACCCCATGAAGCTGCCATCGCGATTGACGGTGACCTGGATCATGATGAAATCCGTCAGATGATCCCGTACGTGCTGCTTCACGGTGCTGCCCGTATCGAGATGCTGACTGATCTCGCTATAGACTTTGTCCCAGGGCCGACCGACCTGCTTCATGAGATAGCGCTTGAGCGGCGCCAGATTCTCATTCAGGCATTTGGTATAGCCGTGCTGCTCCAGCGCCTGACGCCGACCGGTCGCGTGTTTGCGGCCTGGGGCTTTGTCATGGCGCAGCTTGGCTTTCGGCGCATGCCGACTGCCCCAGCGCGGACGCTCGACAATGACTTTGAACATATCCTCACGCATGGAGGCCTCCTGCCAGCCTTTCCGGCTGAATTGAAATGAATGGGTCGCGCAAACGCGCGCGGATTGAGCCGCATATGCAGCCCGCTTTTGAATGGCCCATTGGAAAAGGTCCTGATCCTAAGAGTTAGAAACGGGGTGGTATCGGTCTGTGATCATGATCTGCATGCACCCCTCCTCTTGTTGATCAGGTTGGCAGAGGCGCTGGGATACAGATCGATTTGGGCAAAGACAAGGCGGGACGCCAAGAATCTTTATTTCATTATGTCAGGAAATATTGACATAATGAAATATGTCACTAACTACTGACATATGGATAAGACAAACGCCCTCTCCGCTTTCGCCGCCCTGTCACAAGAGACTCGGCTCGATACGCTCGTTCTATTGGTCAAAGCTGGCCCGCAAGGGGTCGCGGCAGGCGAGATCGCCCGCCACCTTGGGGTGCGCCACAATCTGATGTCTCAGCATTTGAATGTACTGAGCCAGGCGGGGCTCATCACTTCAGAGCGCCAGGGCCGATCCATCATCTACCGCGTTCGCTTTGACGCGCTGCGCGGTCTTTCATCCTACTTGCTGTCAGAATGCTGTCAGGGCCTGCCCGAGATTATTGGCGGGCTCGAAGACTCAGCCCTATCCCCCGAAGGAGCTTCCTCATGAAACGCCTACACGTCCATATCAGCGTCGATGATCTCGAAAAATCAAAACGCTTCTACTCGGCCATTTTCGGCCAGGGTCCGAGCGTCGAAAAAGACGATTACGCCAAATGGGAAGTCGACGACCCACGTGTCAATCTCGCCATCAGCCCGAGCGGCGCCCGGCACGCCGGTGTCAATCATCTGGGCATCCAGGCCGAGAACGAAACCGAACTCGCCGAGCTGCAACAACGCCTTCAAGGTGCTGAACTCTCCATCCTGGACGAGCCTGATGCCCATTGCTGCTACGCCCATGGCGACAAGCACTGGACCGCAGACCCGTCTTCGGTCGTCTGGGAAATGTTCCACACAATGGGCCAGGCCCAGACCTATGGCGACGATTTCGCCCCCGAAATCGTGTCGGCCGTAGCGCCTGAACCAGAAGCCAAGACCCGAAGCGCGCGCGGCTGCTGTTAGCACCGCGGACGCTGAGGCCCCGGCTTTTCTCATCGCCGGTCTTCTGGCATAAGCTCGCGCCATGTCGAATATCCGTGTCACCGCCCTGTATAAATTCGTCCGCTTTGACGATCCCGAAGCCCTGCGCGAGCCGCTTTTTGACAAGCTCTCCGAGCTTGGCATCAAAGGCACGATCCTGCTCGCCAGCGAGGGCGTGAACGGTACGATTGCGGGCACATCGGACGCGATGGAGGCGGCGCTGGACGCGATCTGCACCTTGCCCGGTTGCGAAAGCCTCGAATGGAAGGACAGCCATGCCGAGGCGATGCCCTTCCTGCGTCTGAAAGTGCGGCTCAAGAATGAGATCGTGACCATGGGCGTGCCCGGCACCGACCCGACATGCCTGGTCGGCACCTACGTAAAACCGCAAGACTGGAACGCCCTGATCAGCGATCCCGACACGGTCGTCATCGATACGCGCAATGATTATGAAGTCGCGCTCGGCACGTTTCAGGGCGCGATTGATCCTGAGACCGAAACCTTCCGCGAGTTCCCGGACTGGTTCGAGACCTTCCGCGCTGAGCTGGCCAAGCAAGGCCGCACGCCGAAGATCGCTATGTTCTGCACAGGCGGCATCCGCTGCGAGAAATCCACCTCCTATGTGAAGTCGCTCGGCATAGACGATGTTTTCCACCTCCAAGGCGGCATCCTGAAATATCTCGAAACCGTACCGAGAGAAGACAGCCTCTGGGAAGGCGAGTGCTTTGTCTTTGATGAACGCGTCAGTGTCGGCCACGGGCTTGAAGTGGGCGATTATCAGCTCTGCCATGCCTGCCGTCACCCGGTCAGCGCCGAGGATCGTGCCCATCCGCATTTTGAAGACGGCGTCTCCTGCCCGCGCTGCTATGGCACGTTCACGGACGAGAAAATGGCGGCCCTGCGCGAACGTCAAAAGCAGGTTCGACTCGCCAAGGAACGCGGCGAGACCCATATCGGAGATGACGTTGTCATGAGCCCGAGAAAGAAAGTCCCTGCGTGAGCCAAACCCGGCCAATCCTGTATTCCTTCCGGCGCTGCCCCTATGCGATGCGCGCCCGCATGGCGATTGCCCGGGCCGGAATCGCATGCCGCCTCCGCGAAGTGGTGTTGCGCGACAAGCCCGCCGAAATGCTCGACGCCTCGCCCAAGGGCACGGTGCCGGTCATTGTTGAGCCTGACGGTACGGTGATCGAGGAAAGCCTGGACGTCATGGCCTGGGCGCTGGCGCACAATGATGCCGGTAATTGGCTCGCCCCGGACCAAGGCACGCGCGAGCAGATGGATGCCCTGGTCGCCGAATGCGATGGCCCGTTCAAGCGCGCGCTCGACCGCTACAAATATCCGAACCGGTATGAGGCAGAAGGCATCGTACGCGAAGACCAACGCGCTCTTGGTCTTGTGTTTCTGGAGACGCTTAATGCTCGCCTGGACGGCCAATCGCAATTATTTGGCGATCGGGTGAGCTATGCCGACATCGCCATCTTCCCGTTCATTCGCCAGTTCGCGAACACCGACCGGACCTGGTTCGACGCCCTGGACCTGCCACACCTCCAGCGCTGGCTCGCCGGGCACCTGGACAGCGAGCTGTTCAAGTCGGTGATGCCGAAATACGCGCAATGGCAGACCGGGGATGAGGAACCGATCTTTCCAGAGGCGCGTACATAAAAAAAACCGGCCGATTCCGTAATGAAATAACATTGCGTTTCTGAATTGAGCGCACTAGCTCTCAGCCATAATGAAAAACCTCGCGAGACTCTCATGACCCAAACCGCCCTTCCGCCCGAAGATCGCCTGCCCGTCACCGTGCTGTCCGGATTTCTTGGCGCGGGTAAGACCACGTTGCTCAACAATGTGCTGAACAATCGCGAAGGTCGACGCGTTGCTGTCATCGTCAATGACATGTCAGAGGTGAACATTGACGCCGATCTGGTTCGGGCAGGGTCCGAGCTGAGCCGTACCGATGAGACGCTGGTTGAAATGTCAAATGGCTGCATCTGTTGCACGCTACGTGACGACTTGCTTGCGGAGGTTCGTCGTCTCGCAGAAGAAGATCGGTTTGACTATCTCCTCATCGAATCCACCGGGATTTCCGAGCCCCTCCCCGTTGCTGCCACGTTCGATTTCCGCGATGAGCAAGGCGTCAGCCTGTCCGACGTCGCACGCATCGACACAATGGTCACCGTGGTCGATGCGGTGAACCTGCTGAGAGACTATTCCAGCCATGATTTCCTCAGGGACCGCGGCGAGGTCATGGGCGAGGAAGACAATCGCACCCTGGTCCACTTGCTGACCGATCAGATCGAGTTTGCTGACGTGGTCGTGCTCAACAAGGTGGATGATGCAACACCGGATCAAGTCGACGCCGCGCGCAAGATTATTCGCAGCCTCAACGCCAACACGCAGATTATCGAAGCGAATTATTCCGACGTGCCAACCTCGAAGATATTCGATACGGGCCTGTTCGATTTCGAAAAAGCCGAAACCCATCCGATGTGGGCCAAGGAGCTGTATGGCTTCGCCGATCACACGCCGGAAACTGAAGAATATGGCGTCACATCCTACACATATCGCGCCCGACGCCCATTCGATCCGCAGGCCATTCATGACCTGCTAAATGGCGAACTGCCCGGCGTTATACGCGCCAAAGGGCATTTCTGGATGGCCACGCGCTCAGAATGGCTGGCAGAGTTTTCGCTCGCCGGGTCCCTGTCCAGCATCGCGCCGATCGGCACCTGGTGGGCGTCGGTCCCGCAGGAGCGATGGCCGGACCATGCGGGCTTGCGCGAATATCTGCAGAAAAATTGGCAAGACCCCTGGGGCGATCGCCGCCAGGAACTGGTCTTCATCGGATCAGGCATCGATTGGCCAGCCCTGGAGGCCCGGCTCGACGCCGCACTTCTGCCGGAGGATTTCAATGGCGATCTGGACTCGCTGACAGACCCGTTCCCGATCTGGCGTCGGCAAGAGTTGCAGCAATAAGTTTCAGCCGCGCCGGCGATTAGCCTCTCAGCGCTGCTCGCACCGCGTCCAATGCCGCTTCTGCTTTCGACCCGTCTGGGCCGCCCGCTTGCGCCATGTCCGGGCGTCCACCGCCGCCTTTGCCGCCGACTTCGGCTGCGGCCACGCGGACCAGATCGACCGCCGAATGGGTGCCGACAAGATCTTCGGTGACGCCGACCGCAACCGCAGCCTTGCCCTCATTGACGCCGATAAAGACCGCGATGCCGGACTTCATCTGCGCTTTCGCCTCATCGATCAGCGCGCGCAAATCCTTGCCACCGACGCCTTCCGCCACACGGGCAATCAGGTTGACCCCGTTGATCTCTTCGGGGCCAGATGGCGCCCCGCTTTCACCTGCCATGGCGAGGGCGCGTTTGGTATCGGCGAGCTGGCGTTCCAGTGCCTTGCGCTCCTCGCTGAGGCTCGCAACCTTCTTGCCGACATCTTTGAGCGGCACTTTCAGCTGATCCGACAGATCGACCGCGACTTGCGCGCGACTGCGCAGAAAGGCCATCGCCTCGGCACCCGTGGCGACTTCGATCCGGCGCACCCCGGCGGACACACCGCTCTCGCTCAGGATCACGAATGTGCCAATATCGCCGGTGCGCTCGACATGCGTGCCACCGCACAGCTCGACCGAATAGGCTTTGTCGGCCTGTTTCAGATCCGCGCCCATGGAGAGCACGCGAACTTCGTCGCCGTATTTCTCGCCGAACAGCGCCAGGGCGCCTGCTTCGATCGCCTTGTCAGGCGTGGTGACCGACACGCCAACCGGATTGTTCTGGCGGATCACAGCATTGACCTGGTCTTCAATGGCTTCGATCTCGGCTGGCGTGACGGGCGCACCGTGCGAGAAGTCAAAGCGCATACGCTCCTCTTCCACCAATGAGCCCTTTTGCGTGACATGCTCGCCAAGAATATCGCGCAAGGCGGCGTGCATCAGGTGGGTGGCTGAGTGATTGGCCATGATCCGGGTGCGGCGCGCGCCATTGACTTGGGCCAGGACCGTGTCGCCAACGGAAAGTTCGCCTTCGACCAGCTCGCCCATGTGAACATGCAGATCGCCCGCGCGCTTCTGCACATCGCGCACGATGAAGCGTGCGGTCTTGGTTTCGATCACGCCATGATCTCCGGCCTGGCCACCGCTTTCGGCATAGAACGGCGTACGGTCGAGTACGAGTTCGGCCTGATCGCCGGGTTTCAGCGTATCGGTTTGAACGCCATCTGCGACCAGCGCTTTGATCGCCGCCTCAGCATTCAGGTCCGAATAGCCGAGGAATTCGGTGGCGCCTACGGCATCGTGGATCTTGAACCAGACCTCGCCGGAGGCTGCATCGCCGGAGCTGAACCCGGCGGCTTTCGAGCCTTCTTTCTGTTTGGACATGGCCGCATCGAAGCCGGTTTCGTCAACGCTCATGCCGCGGCCGCGCAGGATGTCCTGGGTCAGATCGAGCGGGAAGCCGTACGTGTCATAGAGTTTGAACGCGGTCTCGCCGGGCAGCGTGTCGCCTTCTTTCAAATCCGTGCTGGCCTCATCGAGCAAAGCAAGGCCGCGGCCAAGGGTGCGCTGGAAACGGCTTTCTTCTTGTTCAAGTGCGCTCTCAATCGCGGCCTGGGCCCGTCCGAGCTCTGGATAGGCGGCGCCCATTTCAGTGATCAAAGCGGGCACGAGCTTGTGCATGCCGGGCTCGCGCGCGCCGAGAATGTGGGCGTGGCGCATGGCGCGGCGCATGATCCGGCGCAGAACATAGCCGCGACCTTCATTGGAGGGTGTGACGCCGTCGGCGACCAGGAAAGCCGACGTGCGCAAATGGTCAGCGATGACACGGAACGAGCCGAGCTGATCGCCTGCAGCTTTCTGTGAGTACACCTCTTCCTCGGCCGCGATCAGGTTCTGAAACAGGTCGATTTCATAATTATTGTGAACGCTTTGCAGGACGGCAGCGATCCGCTCGAGGCCCATGCCTGTATCGATCGATGGTTTGGGGAGGGACTTGCGCTCTCCGTCCTGTTGCTGATCGAATTGCATGAAGACCAGATTCCAGATCTCGATGAAGCGATCGCCATCCTCTTCCGGAGTTCCCGGAGGGCCGCCCCAGACGTCAGGACCGTGATCATAGAAGATTTCCGAGCAGGGTCCGCATGGGCCAGTATCGCCCATGGACCAGAAATTGTCCGAAGTCGGGATGCGGATGATCCGGTCATCCCCCAATCCCGCGACTTTCTTCCAGATGGCGGCCGCTTCGTCATCTTCAGAATAGACCGTGACGAGCAATTTATCGGCGGGCAGACCGAGCTCGCGGGTGACCAGCTCCCACCCGTAGGCAATCGCGTCATCCTTGAAATAGTCCCCGAACGAAAAATTGCCGAGCATTTCGAAGAATGTGTGGTGCCGGGCCGTGTAGCCGACATTGTCGAGATCATTGTGCTTGCCACCTGCGCGCACGCACTTTTGAGACGTCGTCGCACGCGGCGCAAAAGGCGTTTCCGCCCCGGTGAAGATGTTCTTGAACGGCACCATGCCAGCATTGATGAAGAGCAAGGTCGGATCGTTCTCCGGCACCAGAGGCGCGGAAGGCTTGCGCACATGTCCCTTGTTTTCGAAATAGGACAGAAATGCTTCGCGCAGATCGTTGACACTCGTCATTGAACTTCCTCTTGCCGGTGCGCCCTTCATGAGCGCTTTGCCGGTGGATATATGTCCATAAAAGCAACGCGCCAAGCGTTTCCACTGGCGCGTTACATATGGTCTGGTCTTACGGCCCGGATCAGCCGGCTTCAGCTTCCTCCGCCGGGCCACCACCTTCCGTCAGAAGGACGTCTGACAAGAGGCCGGAACGCTTGCGAATTTCAAGTTCGATCTCATCGCAAATATCCGGGTTCTCCTTGAGGAATTGCCGGGTCTTCTCGCGTCCTTGCCCGATCCGTTCCGGACCATAGGAGTACCAGGAACCGGATTTCTCGATCACTTCGCATTTGACGCCAAGATCAATGATCTCGCCGGTTTTCGAGATGCCTTCGCCATAGATGATGTCAAACTCGACCTGGCGGAAGGGCGGGGCGACCTTGTTCTTGACCACTTTCACGCGGGTCTGGTTGCCAATCACCTCATCCTTGTCTTTCAGCGCACCGATGCGGCGAATGTCGAGACGGACAGAGGAGTAAAATTTCAGCGCATTGCCGCCCGTCGTAGTTTCCGGGCTGCCAAACATGACGCCAATCTTCATCCGGATCTGGTTGATGAAGATGACCATGCAGTTCGACTTGGAGATAGATCCGGTCAGTTTGCGCAAAGCCTGGCTCATCAGACGGGCCTGCAGGCCGGGCAGACTGTCGCCCATCTCGCCTTCAATTTCAGCGCGTGGGGTCAAGGCCGCCACCGAGTCGATGACCAGGACGTCAATCGCGCCGGACCGCACCAATGTGTCCGCAATCTCAAGCGCCTGCTCTCCCGTATCCGGTTGAGAGACCAGAAGATCATCGAGATCCACGCCAAGCTTGCCCGCATAAACCGGGTCGAGTGCGTGTTCGGCGTCAACAAAGGCGCAAACGCCGCCATTTTTTTGCGCTTCGGCCACAATGTGCAGCGACAAAGTCGTCTTACCGGAACTTTCCGGTCCATAAATTTCAATCACACGGCCTTTGGGCAGGCCGCCAATGCCGAGGGCGATGTCCAGGCCCAGGGACCCTGTTGGAATCGACTCAATGTCCATTGCTGTTTGTTCGCCAAGGCGCATCACTGAGCCTTTGCCAAAGGCACGATCAATATTGGCGAGCGCCGTTTCGAGAGCTTTCTGCTTATCCACGCCGGAATCCTTATCCACGAGTTGCAGGTTGGGTTTGGACATGAGTCGTTCCTTTTCGTCTATATCATACTCGGCGAAGAATGGCCCCGAGCCCGCCAACTGACTCCGATGTACCATATTTGTTCACGAGAACAAAGCAAAAACTTCTGTCTGAATTCTCATCTTCCCTTTCGCCGCTGCATCAGGCATTATGCGGTCATGCTTAAGAAGACCGACCGAAAGCCCGGCGAGGCCAAGATCCGCTATCTCGATGCGGACCTGGAACTGCTAAGTCCTGGGGATTACGTGATTTGCGCGGTCACCGGCCGCAAGATTCCGATCGCCGCCCTGCGCTATTGGAGCGTGGATCACCAGGAAGCCTATGTCGACGCTGCCGCCGCAGCGACCCGCATGAGCGGCAAGGCCTGAATGTTCCTGAGAGACTGGCTGCTTATCGGCCTGATCTGGTTTGGACTGCCTGCACCGGTATACGCTGAAACGGTGACCGTCGATTGCACCGGACAGATGGCGCAAGGCGGGCTCATCCTGTGCAAAGCGCCCGCGAATAGCACCTTGATCGTGTTCGGCCCGGAAGGCGCGGATGAACGCCATGTCCCCGTCAATCAAGATGGCATAGCGACAATCGGCTTGAAACGGACTGAAGCCCTGGAACTGAACCTGGTGTCGAAGGAATTTCCATCCGCCAGTTTGCAATTGAACCTCGATGCGCGCGACGATCCATTTCGCACGATTACCGGTCTGGATTGCGACAAGGTTGATGCCCGTACCGACGCGCAAAAGGACCATGCAGCGCGCAGCTGGGTGAAAAAGCAGGACGCCTTCGCGGTCTTTCATGACGGGCCAGGCGCGACGACGGGCTTTCTGCGCCCTTCGAAGGGGCCAGCCTCCTCACCGTTCGGGCCAGCGCGCAAGTATATTGGCGTTGGCGTGGACGGCGAGCCGTGTGAGCGAACGTCGGTTCATCGCGGATATGATATCGCGATCCCGGTCGGGACGGAGATCATCGCACCCGCGGCCGGCACGGTTACGCTTGGCGATCCCGACTTGTATTATGAAGGCGGCACGGTCTTTCTCGACCATGGGGATGGGCTGGTCTCTGTTTTCCTGCATATGTCCGAGATTGATGTCACAGCTGGTCAGGCAGTGGTCGCGGGCCAACGGCTCGGCGCCAGTGGCAATACCGGCCGCACCTCCGGGCCGCACCTGCACTGGGCGGTGAAATGGCGCAATCCAGGCCGCGAGGATCGCGACGGTGATTTTTATATAGATCCGGCGCTGCTTCTGGATCTCGAACCGCTAAGAGCAGAATAAGACGAGCCTGCCGAACAAGGTTCGACAGGCTCTATTGGGCCATCAGCAGGCTGGGTAAGGGGGGACGCACGCGAGACCCAATGTAAACTTATTTACACTGCAGCTCGTCTTCGACAAGTCCGATCAACACATCGTGATCATTTCGAGCCTCAAGGCTGTAAAATGGTCGCGCCGATCGTGGCGCCGCTCTCAAGAGCTTCATGCGCCTTTGCAATCTCACTCAGTGGGAAAGTCTGACCGATATGCGGCTTGATCGTCCCCGATCGCATCGCACCGAACAGCGCCGCCGCTCCCCGCCGCATGCCGTCTGCATCAGCGATAAAATGGAACAGTCCCGGACGCGTCAGAACGAGGGACCCCTTCGCCCCGAGCACACCCGGTGCGATTGGATCTGCAGGCCCAGATGCATTGCCATAACTGACCCACCATCCTCGAGGTTTCAGACTGTCGAGCGAAGCCTGAGCCGACGTTCTGCCGACGCTGTCATAAGAGACATCCACGCCCTTTCCATCGGTTAGCGCGCGCACCTCCGCCGCGACATCCTGCGAAGACAGAACCACCTCTTGCGCCCCGAGTTCGCGCGCGCGGCTGGCTTTGTTATCGCTGGAGGTGACCGCGATCACCCGCACACCCAATGACGTCGCCCAGGGCACGAGCAAGGATCCGACACCGCCCACAGGCGCCCAGACCAGCGCGGTTTCACCGGGTGAAGCGGGGCGGACTTCGAAGAGAAGCATCCAGGCCGTCAGTCCTTTCAGCAGAACCGCTGCGGCATCCGCCTCGCCGATCCCATCTGGCAACTTCACCATCGTTGCCGCCGCGCCTGTATAGTGCGTTGCGTATGTTCCAGCGCCGAGATAAGCGACGCGATCGCCGACAGCGATCGCTTCAACGCCCTCACCCACAGCCTCGACCACGCCTGCCCCTTCAGAGCCAGGCACGAAAGGGAGTTTGACCGGATAGAGCCCGGATCGGTGATACGTGTCGATGAAATTGAGCCCGACCGCCGTCTGCCGCACCAGTGCTTCACCTGGTCCCGGTTGACGGGGCGAGCGCGAAGTCTGGACCAGCACATCGACACCGCCCGTTTCGGTCATTTCAATCACATATGGTTCGCTCATAGCCCCGCCTTCCAGAATCATTGTTGTATCTTCAGATGACACACATAGAGCTGATTTGCGGAGTAGACGAGGCCGGGCGCGGGCCCTGGGCCGGACCGGTCACAGCCGCGGCTGTCATTCTGGATCCGTCGCGTCCGATTTCTGGCCTCACCGATTCAAAAAAGATCAGCGAAAAGAAACGCTTTGCGCTGGAACCCGTGATCAAGGCCAACGCTGCATACTGGTGCGTGGCGCACGCAGAGCCGGAAGAAATCGATCAGATCAATATTCGCGAGGCGACGTTTCTGGCGATGCAGCGCGCGATTGAAGGGCTCGGGACGACGCCAAGCCAGATCCTGATTGATGGGAATGCTCTGCCGGATGCTCTGCCCGCGCCGGCCCAGGCCATCATCAAAGGCGATCTCAAGGAGCCCGCCATCTCGGCCGCATCCATCCTCGCCAAGACTGAACGGGATCGCCTGATGGAGCGCTATTGCACCACCTATCCAGGCTATGGGTTTGGGGGGCACAAAGGCTACGGCACGGCAGCACATGCAGACGCGCTCCGTCGGCTCGGTCCCTGCCCCATTCACCGCACCAGCTTTGCACCGGTGCGCCGGGCAATGGTTAGCGAAACCTTAACCAATTAGGCGCTTTTATTAACCTTTACTGGTTGGAGACGGTCCATGATCCCTTATGGTTGGCATGTCTGGCGCGGCGAAACGAGCCGGCGTTATCGCTTCAAGATCACCAAGAATATCGAGGCCCTGCCAGATGCTGGCGGCATCTATGTTATGGTCCGTCGCACGCTCTTCTTCTGGCTGAAGCCGGTCTATATTGGCAAAGCCTCCAATCTGCAGAGCCGTCTCGACGGGCATGAGCGGTGGGAAGAAGCGCGCAAGAAAGGCGCTTCAGAGCGTCACTATTTGTGCATCCGATCAGAAAACAAGCGCCAGAAGATCGAGGAAGACCTGATCCGCAAGTATCGGCCGAAACTCAACAATATGCTGAAGCCGCGCGACTCCGAGGATGCGCCCAATCATGCCTCACTCCGCAGTGGCTGGATGAGCGCGAAGGACTATTACGGCCTGAACGATCGCAAGTCTTCCGCATCCGTGAAGAAGCTCAAACGCAAGTCCGACAAGAAATCACGCGGGTTTTTCGGGCTCGGCCGCAAAGCCGCCTAACAGCAGCTGTCAATCGCTGCCGGTTCTGCCTGCTCGACCAGACGCGGATCTGTTCCACAATCCTTGAACAGGCCATAGTGCGTGTCCCAGCTGCCAAAGAATTCGAAATGCGGCGCAAACCGGGTCTCATTCAGCATGCGATACGTGTTGCCGCACACCAAGAACATGCGCCCCGCTTCAATCTTGTGAAGATCATCCAGAACAAAAGCATCCGGTGATGTGTCGATTGTGCCTTTGTAACGCACCGCCTGCCCATAATCTTCACAAGCGGGTTCCAGGCCATCAATCTTCATCAAGCGATAGGTGACGGAGTAGAACTTCGCTGCACCCAGCTTTCTCTGGATTTCGGCATTTTGAATGCCCAGCGGTCTTTGCTCGACCACCCGCGGATCCGCGAAGCCGACCTGTTTGGCGAGGGTCTCGAAATCGTTCCAATAAAGCGCGCCCGCGAGACACTCCCCGTGTAGAACCGGGTCCTTCGACAGCGATGGATCCAGACGGCGATCGCAATAGACATCTGAGAAATACATCTCACCACCCGGTTTCAGCAATCGAAACGCCTGTGCGAGGACACCGGCCTTGTCCTGGGTCAGATTGATCACGCAGTTCGAGACAATCAGATCGAACTGTTCGTCTGCGAGCGCGAGATCCTGCAAGCGCTCGATATCTCCGCGCAGGAACTCCGTATTTGCTTTCGAATAGCCATAGGCGTCGCGATGATACTCTATGTGCCGTTCGGCCACCTCCAGCTGCTCATCGGTCATATCGACTCCAACGACATGCCCGGTTTCGCCGACCAAACGCGAAATCACATAGCAATCGCGCCCCGCCCCGCAGCCGAGATCCAGCACGCTGAGACCCGTCATTACTTCCGGCAGAACGAGACCACACCCGTAATATCGCGCCAGCACTTCCTCATGGATTCCAGCGAGGACGGGCTTGGCATAGTCCGGCATGGAATCGGGCGTGCAGCATGCATCGGTCTGGAGGTCGGCGCTCTGACTGAGCGTGTTTCCATAGTAATCGCGCACCGCTGCCTGAATGTCCGGATCGAACTGATCGTCTGCCATGATTGTGTCCTGGGTTGAGAGCGTGTTTCCGGTGTTACTGCCTTTGATCGCCCGCATTCGGCAATCAAACTTTTTGTGAGCGCAGGGCAAATTACGGCGCGCGACTTGAGCGAGCCGCCGGTCTCATGGCATAGGCGACCGCATGGCCGATACCGCATCTTTTTCTACTGTCCCGCCCATCTTCGCCGATGTGCCGAAAAGCGTCAGTTTCAAGAAACTCCGCAAGCGGCTTGCACGCAATGCGCTGCAAGTCATCGATCAGTACGAATTGGTTGATCGGAATGCGTCCCGGCGACCGAAATGGCTGATCTGCCTGTCTGGCGGCAAAGACAGTTATGGCTTGCTCAGCGTCCTCCTGGATCTGCAATGGCAAGGTGCGCTGCCCGTCGATCTGCTCGCCTGCAATCTTGATCAGGGCCAGCCAGGGTTTCCGAAACACGTCCTGCCTGAATGGCTGGACCAGGTCGGCGTCGATTATCGCATCGAGACTGAGGACACCTATTCCATTGTCACCGACAAGGTCCCGGACAGTCAGACCTTCTGCGCGCTGTGTTCGCGGCTGCGACGGGGCATCTTGTATCGCATCGCTCGAGAAGAAGGGTGTGATGCGATTGTGCTCGGGCACCATCGTGATGACGCGCTTGAGACCTTCATGATGAATTTCGTACATGGTGGGCGGCTGGCGGCCATGCCACCCAAACTGCTGAATGATGAAGGCGATGTGATGGTCCTGCGCCCTTTGATCACGTGCGCAGAATCCGACCTGGAAAAATTCTCGCAGGCGATGCAGTTCCCGATCATTCCGTGCAACCTGTGCGGCTCACAAGACGGACTGCAACGGGTCGCCATGAAGCAGATGCTGGACGAGTGGGAACACAGAAAACCCGGCGTCCGTCAGGTCATGGCGCATGCACTCGCGACGGTCAGACCAAGCCATTTACATGATCCGCGTGTGTTCGACTTTGCCGGACTTGCTCCCGGCGGTGAAGGAGACGCGGACGATGGGGTGCCGTTCTAGATTATGGTCGATGATCGGTTCAGGCGGTCGATCAAATTGAAAACAAGACTTTAGCGGCGCCTTGACCCGGCAATTTTAACTTTTCGCTCATGCGGGCGTTAGATTCATTCCTCCGACACACCGGCGGCAATACGCTGATGATGTTCGGCCTGTTCCTGGTCCCGGTCACCGCCGTGATCGGGTTTTCGGTCGATGGGCAACGCGCGTTCAATAATAAGGCACAATTGCAGAATTCTCTCGATGCGGCCGTCCTGATGGCGGCGAAGGAGTATTATGCAGATCCATCCCTGACCCAGGCCGAACGCGAGGATTCAGCACGACAGGCCGGCAATCGCATCTTCCAGCGCAACAATCAGGAATTCGGCCTTGGCGATACCCAAGCGAGCGTCGCTTTCGAGTTTGACGAAGTTGCTGGCACAGTCGATGCGCGCGCCACCAGCGTCATGAAAAACTTCTTCGGCGGCGTCCTGAACCGAAATACGACGACGTTGGGCGCCAATGCGCAGGCTGCAATAGGCGGCAACAAAAAGCTCGAAATCGCCCTCATCCTCGACAATTCCACGTCCATGTTCCGGTCCAATCGGATGAACCTGATGCGCGAAGCCGCTGTCAATTTCACCGACACACTGTTCGAACGCTATGGGCACGAGAACATCAAGATCTCGGTCGTGCCCTGGGCGACGACCGTCAATATCATGTCCGAACCGATCGGAACCCCGGATTCAACTCCTGTAGGAGGTCCCTTGCCGCCGGCTTATGGCTCTCGCACGGTCCCGGCCGATCCGGCAGTGCATCCGTGGCGCTATGCGCAGAACCCGTTTACCGGCCAGCCACTGACCCGCCAAAGCGACGCCGATGACCTGTTTGCCCCAACCACCTGGCGGGGCTGCGTCAGAGCTGCGGCTGGCGAGCGCGAAGTCAGTCTGACGGGGACCGTCAAAACACCGCTCACGGACGCCTTTCCAGCGCATGACTGGCCTCTCGCCATCGTGCCACCCAAGCTTGAGCCTTACTGGTACAATCGCCAAAACTGTTCCTATAATTGCCGGGTGACCGACACGACGAAGCTACGCGCAGATCCCTGGTGGTCCGGCGGAGCGGCGAACAATTACCAGCCGAAAGCCGTTCGCGCCGGCACGCGCCCGGACTATTCCACGCAAGCCCAGTATAATTACTATTACAGCAATGGCTGGACCGATCCGAATGGCTATATCGAGCCTTGTGTCTCCGATCCGAATGAATTCGAGTATCTGAACAATGGCGGCAAGGTCTGCGACTTCAGGCCGACCGATAGCGGCAGCTACAATATCTTCCCGTGGGATCGCCAGAAGGCGATCAACGGGCCAAACATGAATTGCCCGTCGCCGATGCTGGCCGCCTCCGCCAACCGCGCCCAGGTGGTCAACAAACTCAAGCAAATGTATCCGGCGCCAGGCGGCACTCATGCCGATATCGGTCTGATGTGGGGTCTGCGCACGCTGTCGCCGCGCAGCAACTGGACCAGTTTCTTTTCCTATCCGACGGACGCCGAGCCTTCAGCCTGGGACGACGAGGAAGTGATCAAGATCGCGGTCCTGCTCACCGATGGCGTCAATGTCGCGCCGGGAAACTTTGAAGGCTATTATGGCTGCACCAATCGCACCGAGCAGTCCTATGATGTCGGTCATCCGGAAGATCATGATGACAGTGTCGGCTGCTGGCGCCACCCGGACATTCAGCGGCTCGATAAAACAGCGCTCGACAATCTTATGCTGGATTCGTGCACGCAGATGAAAAACCAGTATGGGATTCAGCTCTACACGATTGCGGTCGACATCAATGACGCCACCGCGATCTCCTATCTGAAACAGTGCGCGAGCACTCAGGCGGACTTTTACAATATCTCTTCCGGCGAGATCGGCATCGCGTTCAACTCGCTTCTCACAACCCTCGTGCGGATCAGCAAATAAGAAAAAAGGCCCGGCGCGATACGCTGCCAGGCCTTGAAAGTTTGGTTCCGTCTGGGGGAGGAAACACCCAATCGGAGGAATGATCGGGTCGTGTCCGGAACCTCAACACCGGGCGTATATGGTCCCTTTGGTTGCAATTACAACATGCATGTCCGCAATAGTTGCATGCAATTTTGCATGAATTACGGGGATGTAACATTCCCTACCGCAAGGGTGAGGACCGAAACGCTTCAACCTGACCTGTCAGGAAATCCCGAAAAGCCCCGATCCGTTTGGAGCGTTTCAAATCGCTGGGGTAGATAAAATAGAGATCGAAACTCGGACCGGTATAGTCTTCGAGCACTCGAACCAGACGCGGCCCGGCGCTGACCATATAGTCCGGCAAGTCCGCAATCCCCAATCCTGCCTCGACCGCGCGCAGCATGGCTGAAACATTGTTTACGGTTAGCCCCGCCTTGCGCGGGCCGGCATCATCGCGCCCGACCCGTTCCGCAAAACTCATCGCCGTAATCGGGCTATCGGCTGCGCCATAGGAGATGATGCGATGATTGTCCAAATCCTGCGGCGTACGCGGCATACCATGCTGTTTGATATATTCTGGCGAGGCGTACAGATTGGTCGCCACAGTCGCGAGCTTGCGCTGAATTAGATCGGCCTTGTCGGCGGCCCACAGGCGAATAGCGCACTCAGCCTCGAGTTTGAGCAGATCATAATGTTCGCCATCATCAAGGCGCAGGTCGATCCGCATTTCCGGGTTCTGGCTGACAAAGGCCCCCAATCGCGGCACCAGCCAGGTCGATCCAAAAGCAACGGGCGCCGTGACGATCAGCTCACCTTGGGCGACGTCTTGCTGATCTTTCAAAGCAGCGCTCGCCCCCTGCGCGGCCGTCGCCATGTCCACCGTCGAGCGATGCAATGTGTGCCCCGCATCGGTCAGCACCAGACCACGCGCATGGCGTTGAAACAGTGACACGCCCAATTGCTCTTCCAGTGCAGCGATCTGTCGGGACACCGCCGACTGCGAAATACCCAGCCGCTCACCGGCCGCTGTGAGGCTGCCCGCTTCTGCGGCAGCGTGAAAAGACTTGAGCTTATCCCAATCCATGACGCGCAGTCCTTCCACAAGACCGCCCCAGGGCGCAAGCCCAATGATCAAAAGAAATCCCGAATTCAGGTCAGGTGCGCAAATTCGCTATTGGCTGGCCCAGAGTATGCGCGCAATCAGATCAGCTTCGGACCTGTCATATGCACGGATACCTGCTTCACGGGTCAGCCCCTCCAGCTCGATTTGAGCGCTTGTCACTCGACGCGCAACGCCAAATTGTGTCCCGGAGTTTCGAGGTTTGATGACAAGGCGATCGCCTTCGCGCAGCGATGCCCCAGGAGAAACAATCAGTCGGTCGCCAGCCCTAAACGTTGTCTCAAGAGTGTCATCGCTGATCTCCAGAACAAACCAATCGCCTGGCATCTCGTCCGACGGGACGGTCAGCGTATCCACGCGCGCGCCATTGGCTTGGGTAGCGTCATGAAATGACGCTGCGATATCCAGATCAGATTGTCTGAGCAGCGGCAGCGTCAAACCCCGGCGTTCGCTGACGAGCCGGGCAAATTCATCAAACTCGACGCCCACCGCGTTGAGCACGCGCGCGAGGCTCTCCGTCGAGGGCCAGCGTGGGCGGCCATCCTTGGGCAAGCGCTTCGATTTGTTGAACGCCGTCGGATCCAACCCCGCCAGCTTTGCCAGCCCGGACGTGGACAATCCATGATTGCGGGCGAGCAGATCAATCCCGCGCCAAATGTCCCCGTGTTGCATGGTCGTTGGCCTCGAAGACAGTGGTGAACGACATGCAAATTCCTACCATAGGAAACTTGTCCCATCAAATCAGCGCTGCGCCGGGCTTGCCAGAACGTCAAAAACGCGGTGAAGACGCCATCATGGTGATGTTGCAACGCACGCGTGTTTACAAAATTCTCAGCGCCGAGGATTGGGCCGTTGCCGAAAATCTGGGACACTCCCAGACGGCGCTGGATGAAGGCGATGGGTATGTCCATCTGTCTACACGCGAACAGGTGCACGAAACGCTGCGCCTGCACTATCCCGGGGCGCAGGACGTCCGTCTGCTCGAGTACATTGTCGAGGAGATGGGCCTGCCGGTACGTTGGGAAGAGAGCCGGGGCGGACAATTGTTTCCGCATCTGTACGCGACCCTCTATGTGGATCGAGCCAAACGGGTCTGGACGTTGACCCTCGATGCGGACGGCGTTCCCGAACTGCCCCGCGATATAGACGCATGAGCCTGCCCGACCTCGCTCTTCCATTTGTGCGCAGACTGCCGCCGGAGGCAGCGCATGAAGCGACGATCAGGGGTCTGAAGCTCGGAATTGGACTGCCAAAAGTCTCTCCGGACAACTGGGGCACGCCGGTGACGCTGCCCAAGTCCGGGCTACGGCTCTGCAATCCGGTCGGGCTGGCCGCAGGCTTTGATAAAAATGCGGAAGTCTACCGGCCGATGTCGCGCTTTGGGTTCGGGTTTGTCGAATGCGGAACCGTTACGCCGAAGCCGCAACCGGGTAATCCGAAACCGCGACTGTATCGTCTGAGCGAAGATGAGGGCGTCATCAACCGCATGGGCTTCAACAATCACGGCCTCGACTATTTTGTCCGCCGCCTGCGCCGCGCGCCGCCGCGTAAAACCTGCCCGGTCGGGGCAAATGTTGGGGCCAACAAAACCAGCGAAGATTTTATCGCCGACTATGAGACGGGCATCGCCGCAGTTATTCCGCATTGCAGCTATTTGACCATCAACATATCCAGCCCGAATACGCCCGGGCTCAGGGGTCTGCAGGGCAAAGCGGCGCTGCAAGAGTTGCTGACGCGCTGCGGCGCGGCTGTAGCGGGCGCCCAAATCGCTCAGGAAGGTCCTGAGAAACCAACCTTCCTGAAGATCGCGCCGGATCTGGATGAGACGCAACTCACCGACATTATCGATACCGTTCGCGGCGAAGGCGCCTGGTTGTCCGGGCTGATCGTGTCGAACACGACCCTTGATCGTCCCGACAGCCTGCGCAGCGCCGACAAGGGTGAACCCGGCGGCCTGTCAGGCGCGCCGCTGCTTGAGAAATCTACCCGCATTCTGGCACAGGTCGCGGGCGAACTGTCGGGCGAGTTCGATCTGATCGGGTGCGGCGGAATCAGCAGCGGCGCGGACGCCTACGCCAAGATCAGAGCCGGTGCGCACGCGGTACAACTCTATTCGGCGCTGACCTATCACGGCGCCGGCCTGGTCGCGAAAATAAACGCCGAACTCGCCGATCACCTGCGCGCAGATGGCTTCAGCTCTGTGGCTGAGGCTGTGGGTGCGGACTTGCCGTCGCCCGCATAAGACTGGGCAGATAGAAACCAAGCGCGCTCGTCCGCAACACGTACATTCCGAGAAACGCCAACCAGACTCCAGTGTTGCCCCAGATGGGTCGCAGCGTGAGATCAAGAGCCACATAGGCCACGGTCACAAAAATCGCCGCATTGCGCATGGCGCGCCCTTGCGTGGCGCCGAGGAAAAATCCGTCCAGCTGGAATGCCGCAACGCCGATGAACGGCACTGCAGCGCAATAGGGAAGATATGCGAGCGCCGCCTCCCGCGCTTCTATGTCGGTGATGAATTGCTCGATGATGGCGGCGCCGGCAAATAGATAGGCGACGCTTATCAGTGCCCCGAAAGCCAGTGCCAGTTCGCTGGTCAACCGCATCGCCCGGCGCAACCGGCTGACACTGCGAGCCCCATAGGCCTCGCCTACCTCTTTCTCGGCGACGAACGCAAAGCCGTCGAGTACGAAGGCGGCGACCGTAATGAACTGCAAGAGGACCTCATTTCCAGCCAGCTGGGCCGTTCCCATCTGGGCCCCAGAGCGAACAAACCAGGCAAAGGCAAACAGCAAGGCAAGCGTCCGAATGAGAATGTCCCGATTGGCATTGAATAACGCCGTCAGCGCAGCGCGATCGAGCAGGCCTGACTCTCGGTTTAAGCTGCGCCAGATCAAGGCCAGGCCAAAGAGAAGGGCCACCCATTCCGCGATCGCTGTCCCCGCGCCAATGCCAGCTGGCCCCCATCCCAGACCCGCCACGAACCAGACATCGAGCACGATATTCACGCCGTTCATGACAATTTGCATAGCCAACAAGGCGCCGGTCCGTCCCGTGCCGAGCAGCCATCCGGTGATCGCATACTGCGTCAACAAAGCCGGCGCGCCCCAAACGCGGGCGGCGAAGTATTCGTCCGCCAGCCCGACAACATCCGGCTCCGCCCCGAACGGGGCGAAAACGCCCATACGAAGAAGTGGTGACAAGACAAAGATCGAGACGCCAAACCCTGCCCCGAGCAATAAACCGCGCTGCAGCGTGGCGCGGGCTCCGCTCAGATCCTCGCGACCGAGCGCCTGAGCGACGAGGCCCGTCGTCGACATGCGCAGGAAGCCAAATCCCCAATAAATGAAGCTGAAGGCGACGCTTGCAATCGCGACCGCGGCGAGGTCCGACTTGTCACCATAGAGTCCCATGACGGCCGTATCGACCACACCCGTGGCAGCAATCGCCGCCTGTGCCAGCATGACCGGCACAGCCAGGCGCAGAACGCGCATGCGGGAGAGTGATGAGACGGCCATGCGCGCCGCTTAGACTGAACTCGGCTGAATGTCAGCCGGGAAACGTCCCGCTTCCGTCGCCTAAATTCCGGGCACGGGCGCTCAATGTTTGAACATTCCCCAGAAAAGTGCGGGGGTTCCGAAACGCGGAGTCTTGTTCTCGCGCTGTGAATCTTCATTCCGTGCCGCATCGCTTCGGGAGGGCGAGCAAATGACACTCTTAAAAAACCGAGGGGCGGTCTCCGCTCGCTCGTTCATTCTACTTGTAATCGTTTCACTCTTCGCTGCTCCAGCCTTTGCCGACACAGGCGACACGGCCTGGATGCTGACGGCAACCGCGCTGGTCCTGTTCATGACCTTGCCGGGCCTGGCGCTGTTTTATGGCGGCCTGGTGCAGGGCAAGAATGTTCTGTCCGTTTTGATGCAATGCCTGGTGCTTGCCTGTCTGATGTCCCTGGTCTGGGTCGCCGTGGGCTATTCAATCGCATTCGGTGACGGCAATGGCGCCGCTGAAGGCGCCGGCGCACTCTGGGGCGGCTTGTCAAATGCGTTCCTGGGCGGACTGACCACGGACGCCATGTCCGGGACGATTCCGGAATCGCTGTTCGTGATGTTCCAGATGACCTTCGCGATCATCACGCCTGCATTGATCGTTGGAGCATATGTCGAGCGTGTGAATTTTGGCGCCGTTCTGCTCTTCTCTACGCTCTGGCTGATCCTGGTCTATGCACCGGTTTGCCACTGGGTCTGGGGCGGCGGCTGGCTGGCTGATCAGGGCGTAGCAGACTTTGCCGGCGGTCTCGTCGTGCACGCGACAGCTGGTGTTAGTTCACTCATCTTCGTGATGATGATGGGCAAGCGCACAGGATTCCCGGGAGAAATGAAACCGCCGCACAATCCGGCATTTGTCATGCTTGGCGCTTCCATGCTTTGGGTTGGCTGGTTCGGCTTCAATGCCGGTTCCGCCGTCGGGGCAAATGCAGGCGCGGGCCAGGCAATGCTGGTCACCCACCTGTCTGCGGCGACCGCCTCGCTCGTCTGGATGGCGGTTGAGTGGATCAAGTATGGCAAGCCAACCCTGGTCGGCACCGCTACAGGCACGATCGCAGGTCTGGCAACGATAACCCCAGCCGCAGGATCAGTCGGCCCGCTCGCGGCGATCATCATCGGCACGCTGGCTGCGCTCGCCTGTTATTATGCGGTGACCCTGATCCGCAACAAGCTGAAGATTGATGACAGTCTCGACGTCTTCGCTGTGCACGGGGTTGGCGGAATACTTGGGACGCTGCTCATCCCGTTCCTGGCGGGCGTCGGACCGATGGCCCCCGGCCTCGGCGAAGCAACGATGGGTGGTCAGTTCACGGTGCAGCTCACCGGCGTGGTCGCGGTCTGCGCCTGGTCAGCCGTCGCTAGCGCCGTCATCCTGTTCCTCATCAAGCTGCTTACGCCACTGCGTGTATCGGCTGAAGATGAGGAAACCGGGCTCGATACATCGAGCCATGGGGAATCTGCCTACGGGCATTGATCCCTCTCACACTGGAAGGCGGGACTGGTTACCCACAGTCCCGTCTTCTTTATCTGGCTGCGGTTTGTTTGATTACGCGGCATCGCGGACGATGCGGGCAATGTCTTCGCCGTAACGACCGGCCTTTTTCTCGCCTACGCCTGAGATCTGTAGCAACTCGACCATATCGATGGGCCGCTCCGTCGCAATTGTTGCAAGAGTCTTGTCGTGGAAAATCACATAAGGCGGCACGCCTTTGGCCTTGGCGAGCTCCACCCGCCAATTGCGCAGCAGATCAAACAGTTCGCGATCGCGCGTCGAAAGATCGGCGAAGGCAGCACTCGCCACCTTGCTCCCGCGCGACCGGGTGCGGCGGACGGTGGGATCGCTGCGTAAGAACACCTCGCGCGCGCCTTTGAACAGGGCTTTGGCGATGTCGTGATCCGGTACGAAAATGAAAGGTCGGGTGACCTCTCCCCCCTCAGCCAGAAGTCCGGTGAAGAGAAGCTCGTCAATCACAGCGTTCCAGCCCGATTTGGGCATTTCAGCGCCGATCCCATAGGTCGACTGCTGTGACAGGTCTTCGTCGAAACCATCTTTGGCCTGGCCCAACAGGTGAATGATCAGCCGCCCGCGGCCAATCTTCTGACCACATCGCAACACTGCAGAGACAGCCATTTGCGCCCAACGCGTCGCGTCGTAGAGCTCGCCGTCCTCTGCCACGCAATTGTCACAGACCCCGCACGGCTTGGCATCTGTCTCGCCAAAATACTGCCGCACGGCCTGACGCCGACAGGAATCGCCATTCAGGAGCGCAAAGAGCTGACGGGTCTTGTTGATCTGGACGCGCTTAATCGTGTCCTCGGCATCGCTCTCATGACTCCACATGAGGCTGCGGCGCAGGTCTGCGGGTCCAAACAAGGCATAGCCTTCTGCGGGTTCACCATCGCGCCCTGCGCGCCCGACTTCCTGCCAATAGGCTTCAATCGTCTTTGGTGGATCAGCATGGATGACAAAGCGAACATCGGGTTTGTCGACGCCCATTCCGAACGCCACGGTGGCGCACATGACCAGGCCATCTTCGAGCAGGAAGCGGCGTTGCCGCTCAGCGCGGACGTCAGCTTCAAGCCCAGCGTGGTAGGCCAGTGCGGAGATGCCCTGCTTCTCCAGCGTTTCGGCCAACTGTTCCGTCCCTTTGCGGGTCGCCGCATAGACGATCCCACTTTCGCCTTTATGGGCCCGGATAAGGCTGACCAGCCGATCCGTCTTGCCGCCTGACTTGGGCTCGGCCCCAAGGGTCAGATTGGGGCGATCGAAGCTCGCAACATGGACGGCTGGATCCGTGAGATCGAGCTGTTGCAGGATATCGTCGCGCGTTCGCGCATCGGCAGTGGCGGTCACCGCGAGGCGCGGCACGCCCGGAAAGGCCGCCTTGAGCCGTCCAAGCGCACGGTAGTCAGGGCGAAAATCATGGCCCCACTGGCTGACGCAGTGCGCCTCATCAACCGCGATGAGTGACACTTTGAGCTGGCTTAAGGCGTTGAGCAGTCCACCCGACAACCCTTCCGGCGAAACATAGAGCATGTGCATGTCGCCCGCCCGGGCCGCTTGAAGTGCCGCCAGGCGTTCTTCGTGCGGCATGGAGGAATCGAGCCGTTCCGCCTGAACGCCCAGGGCTTTCAACGCATCCACCTGATCCGCCATCAGCGCGATCAGCGGCGATACGATCAGCCCGACCCCGTCGCGAAGCATTGACGGAATCTGATAGCACAGAGACTTGCCTCCGCCCGTCGGCAGCACAGCAAGCGCGTCACGCCCGGCCATGACGTCGGCGATCACATCCGCCTGCAACCCGCGAAAATCGTCATAGCCATAGATCCGCTGCAGCAGGTCGCGGGCATTTTGCAAGGTCGCATCATCGGTTCGAGTCATCGCTGAAACTGTCAAAGGAATCGCGTCGCGAAACAAGCGACCAGAACGGGCAATCAAGTGATTTCTTGCAACGCCTCTACGAGGAACATGTGACGCGCGGCGACGGCGCTTGCGTCCTTGCTGTAGCCGCCGCCCAAAACACCAACAATCGGAATGCGCTGCTCGGCGCACGCCTTGGCGACATGGCGGTCTCGGGCTTTCAGGCCATTATCGCTGAGGCTGAGCAGGCCGAGGCGATCCTCCACATGTGGATCCACGCCAGCATTGTAGAAGACCAGATCTGGCTTGGCGGTGGTCAACGTTTTGGCAACGAGCTGCCGGGCTGCCTCCAGATAGGTGGCGTCCTCGGTCCCCTGCGCTAGACCGATATCGAGGTCAGAAGGGGGTTTCGCACGTGGCCAGTTGTCCTCGCAGTGCAGGGACGCCGTAAATATCCGCTCCTCGCGTGCGAAGATCAAAGCCGTGCCGTCGCCTTGATGGACGTCGAGGTCAATCACGGCGATCTTTTGAGCGAGTCTTTCATCCAACAGGCTGAGCGCAGCGACGGCGACGTCATTGAACACGCAAAACCCCGCGCCGCCCAGATAATCAGCATGATGACTCCCACCGGCCAGATTGACGGCCGCGCCGGTCTGCAGCGCCCGCCGCGCCGCCAGGTCGGTGCCACCCACGGAGGCCCGCGTCCGGGCCGCAATCGCTGGGGTCATCTCGAACCCGACGCGACGCGCCGTCTTGGCGTCGAGCGAACTGGTCAGCACGCCATGCACATAGGCTGGATCATGCGCCCGTTCGAGCGCAGCTTGCGAGGCGTGGGCTGGTACTTCGAGCGTGTGGCCTTTCTGTCGCGCCAGTTCCGCGACCAGCGAGTATTTTCGCATCGGGAAGCGATGGTCGTCGCTGACAGAAGATGCGTCATAGTCCGGATGATGAATGAGGGGCAGCATGATGCCGGATATGGCGTTAGCTTTCCAACTCGCCACTTCGTTTCAGCAGAAAATGCCCGTTGAGCGCCGCGATGGGCTTATCGCGCTCGCTTTGCCAGGCTTCTGCTGTGACCGAGGCCATGCGCCGACCCAGCTTGATGACGCGGGCACGCGCATAAAGATCCTCGGCGTGTCCCTGACGCAGATAGTCGACCGTAATATTGATCGTACGCGCCGGGCGGTCAGTATTCGAGACAAGGAATAGCTGGGCCATGGCCGTCATTTCGAGAAACGTTCCGATCGCCCCGCCATGCAGAGCCTTGATCGTAAAATTGCCAATCAGCTTCTTCTGAAAGGGCAGCACGGCCGTCATGTCATCGCCCTTGATATCACAGCGCATGCCGAGAGTCTGAACGATTGGCACGCGTTCCAGAAACGCTTCAAGCTGCTGTCCGCGGGAAAGGGTCTCGCTCATCCTGGTACTCCCAGACTGGCCTTGGGCCGTGGCTTGTTGATTGCGAATGCTCCTTGCGCGGTTGCGATCACCTTGTCCCGGCTCTCATGGTAGGCCCAGGCCCGGCAGAACGCGACCGATTTGGTAACGTGATAGCATTCCGCTTCACCGATGATGTCGCGGCCGCTATCGGCGGGGCGCATATAGTCAATGCGCAGATCTAGAGTGGCCACGAAGCGAAACTCCTCGAGCGCTGCGGCGCATGCCATGCCGCTGAGATTGTCCAGTAGAGTGGTGATCGCCCCGCCATGAATGACCTGTCCATCAACATCGCCAACCAGATGCTCCTTGAACGGTTGCACACCCCAGACGTGACCGCGTTCGACCTGGGTCACCTTGAATCCGGTTTCTCGCGCCCAAGGCACCACTTCGGTCATGCTGTCCATGTGCTCGCGCATCAATTCGATGCGTTTTTCCAGGCTGGAGACACTCTCGTCCATGACGTCCTCTTAAGTTGACGCGCCGTCGTAAATTGACGTTCGCGTAAGCGGATATACCATCTCTTCAGAACGATAAACCGGTAACCTCACGGGAGGATCAGACATGGCTTTTGATGCTGTGACAGCGGGAAAAGCCTGCATTATTGGGGCCGGATGCAGCGGCTTCACCATGGCGAAGCGCCTGAAGGATTACGGCATCGCCTATGATTGTTTCGAAGCCTCCGATGATATTGGCGGCAACTGGTATTACAAAAACCCCAACGGGATGTCCTCGTGTTATCAGAGCCTGCATATCGACACCTCGAAATGGCGTCTGGCCTTCGAGGATTATCCGGTGCCTGAGAACTGGCCGGACTTCCCACACCACAGCCAGCTGCTGCAATACTTTCACGACTATGTGGACCATTTCGGCCTGCGCGAGACGATCACGTTCAATACCAGCGTCGACAAGGCGGTACGCCGTTCAGATGGCGACTGGGATGTGACGTTGTCGACGGGTGAAACCCGAACCTATCAATGGCTGTTCGTTGGCAATGGTCATCACTGGGACCCGCGCACGCCGGATGATTATCCCGGCCAGGATAGCTTTGCCGGTTACCAGATTCACAGCCACAACTATGAGGATCCGTTCGATCCGTATGATTTTCGCGGCAAGAAAATCCTGATCGTCGGGGCTGGAAATTCGGCGATGGATATTTCTTCTGAGCTGTCTCAGCGCCCGATTGCAGAGAAACTGATCATCTCCATGCGCCGGGGTGTCTGGGTTCTGCCGAAATATCTCGGAGGCCAGCCAGCTGACAAAGCCGTGCTTCCGGGCTGGATGCCGGCAAATATTGGCCGCGCCCTTGCGCGCTCCAAGATCAAGAAAGAGATTGGCAATCCGGAAGATTATGGTCTGCCCAAGCCCGACCATGAGCCGCTGGACGCCCACCCATCCGTGTCAGGCGAGTTCCTAACCCGGGTCGGCTGCGGCGACATCACAGCCAAAGGCGCGATCGATCGTTTCGAACCCAACGCCGTTGTCTTCACCGATGGTAGCCGCGAAGAAATCGATGCGATTGTCTGGGCAACCGGCTACAAAGTCTCCTTCCCCTTCTTCGAGGATCCTGACCTCACCCCTGAGGACAATCGCTTTCCCTTGTTCAAGCGGATGGTGAAGCCTGGTTTTGAGAACCTGTTCTTCCTCGCCCTGGCACAGCCATTGCCGACCCTGGTCAACTTTGCCGAGCAGCAATCAAAGCTGCTCGCTGCATTGATTGCTGGTGAGTACGCGCTGCCGAGCGCAGATGAAATGCGGCGCATCACCGAGGCCGACGAGAAGACCCATATGGGTCACTTTTATCAGGCCGCTCGTCACACAATGCAGGTGGATTTCAACACTTATGTAAGAGACCTCATGCAAGAGATAGAGCGAGGACGAAAGCGCGCGCGCGTGTCCGCGTAGAGGATCAGGAGCAGGACAATGCGAACCATTGTTGCGGGGCTGGCAGCTGCGAGCCTGGCCGCTTGTTCGGCATCGCCGTCGCCGGCGCAATATCCACAAGGTCCGGTGACATCGCGCGACGGTGGATCGAACTCGCCGCGCGCGCAGCAAGGCCCGTTCAAGCCTGACTATTATCTCTACGCCTGCACCCCGTCCTTTTCGAACCGGCCGACAACCGATTCCAGTGGGCGCATTCTGAACTATCACGCCCTGGTGGTCGCGCAGGGCGTGATCCTGGCCACGGCGCCTGTGAACGGCGCCTGTATGACATCTGGCTTCGGACCGCGTTTTGGGTCTATGCACAAAGGCATCGATCTGCAGGCCAAACCCGCCGTGCCCGTCTATTCAGCCGCGCCAGGCCGGGTGCTCGAAGTCAGCCAGCAAACCGGGTTCGGCTATCAGGTTCTGATCGGTCATGGCAAAGGCGTTTACACACGCTATGCCCATCTCGCCTATTTTGACGAAGGTCTGGCGCCGGGACAGAAGATTGGCTTTGGCCAACCGCTCGGACTGATGGGCCGAACCGGCAACGCCACAGCAATCCACGTCCACTACGAGATCCTTACCGGCAATTACAACACACCGAGAAAATCCTGGGGCCTGACCGCACACAACCCGCTGGACTTTCCCAGATGGAGTGGCTTGGATAACACCAGCTGATCTTGAGGTGTGGATCCTTGCTGAGCTTTCTTGACCCGAACACCCTTGCGCGCACCTATCGAGACCCGGTCGCCTGGATCATCCTCGCTGTCGATCTGTTCCCGATATGGGCGGTGCTCACCCTAGGCTGGGGCGCCGCACCGCTTGTCTTTCTGTACTGGCTCGAAAATGTCATCATCGGGGCTGTCACGCTCGCCAAAATGATCGCGACCAGTGTCCGGGAGCATATCATTGGCCTGCTCGGCATGCTGTTCATCGGACCGTTCTTTGTCGTGCATTATGGCATGTTCTGTTTCGTTCACGGTGTTTTTGTCAGCGCCTTTGCCAGCATGAACACAGACGGCGATATCGGATTTCCAACGCCTTGGGGCCTGATCGAACAAGCCCTGGCTTCCGGTGCCAGCATGCCCGCCTTCGTGATCGCGATCATTATCGTGCAGATTTTCCTGTTCATTCAGGATTTTATCCTGCGCGGTGAATATCGTGAGACCTCCATCGATCAGGAAATGATGAAACCTTATGGTCGTGTGGTTGTGCTGCACATCGCCATTTTTGCCGGTGCCTTTGCCATGGCTGCGCTGGGTGAACCGATGTGGGGCATGCTGGCGCTTATCCTGCTCCGAGCAGCCTGGGGCGTTTTCCTGACGGTCCGGCGGCGGTTACGGATTGACGGTGCACTGCAACTTAAAAGTTGACGGTCCGTCATCAATCTGAGCAAACTCTTTCCTGAGAGGGATTTGGAATCACATGACGATCACAGCTGAACCTGCAGCACGAATGGGCAAACGCGCCCGAGCCAAAGAAGCCAATCGTACGGCGATTCTAAACGCGGCCCGCGCGGTCTTTGCCCGCATTGGCTATGAAGCCGCGAACATTCGCGACATTATTCGGGAAACCAACCTCGCGAGTGGCACGTTCTACAATTATTTCAAATCCAAGGAAGAAGTGTTCGAAGCGATCGCCAATGACAGTGTCCAGCGCATTCGCCCGCTGTTGCGACAGGCGCACGAAGCGGCCAGCGATCTCGAATCCTACCTCCTGGCGGCCTATGGTGCCTATTTCAATTTTCTGGCCGAGGAGAACAATCAGGCGATCGAGGATGGCATGCCACACATGTCTCTGATCGGCGTGCGAGTAGACACGCCTGAAATGCAGACACTATCGGGTGAAGTTCGCGCTGATCTGGAACTTGTTCTTGAGAAAGTCGGGCTCGTCCATCTGGATACAGAATATTTGACCGCCGCGGCGATCGGGATCGCGCGGGAATTGGGCGATCACATGCTGAAGCGCCGTCCTGTTGACGCGGCGGGAGCCGCCGAATTCGCCACAAAACTGATGTTGGCCGGGGTCGAAACGCTTGCCAAATCCGAGCACTAGGTCAGATTAACTCCCGATAAGATACGGATTGGGAGGGCCTACGGATGAGCCTGCAAGCCACGATTGCAAAGCTGCTTCTGAAGCTGCCAGCGAGTTGGAAAATCAAGATGGCTGGCGGCGAACCGGTGGAGCTTGGCGGGCGCACGCTTGACCCCAACCTGCAATTCATCGCGCATGGCGCCGCCAAACAACCCCCAATGTCGTCGCTAGAGCCCGAAGTTGCGCAAGCCGCAGCTATCGAAGGGCTCGCCATGTTTGCGGCCAAGCCTGAGCCCGGCGTACAGTTTGAGGACATGACCATTCCTGGCAAGGATGGCCACGAGATTCCGGTGCGTCTCTATCAACCGGACGAACAAGACCCCAAGGCGCCAATGATGGCCTATTGGCATATGGGCGGCGGGGTCATTCTGAATGTCGAAGCCTGTCACGCCTTTTGCTCAATGATCGCCAGGATCGCTCAGTGTCCGGTGGTTTCCGTCGATTATCGTCTGGCACCGCAGCACAAGTTTCCGATTGGACTTGAAGACTGCATCTCGGCCTATGAGTGGACGCTGTCAAACGCCGAAAAATACGGCGCGCCTGGTGGGCGAGCCGCGATTGGCGGGGACAGTATGGGCGGCAATTTCAGCGCCATCATCGCCCAGGAATCCACCCGCAGGGGCATGCCCGCCCCGGAACTGCAACTCCTGTTGTATCCCGCGACCGACCTTGTCACTGAATTTCCGTCTGAGACGACATATGGCGAGACCTACCCTCTCTCGACCGACACAATGCGCTGGTTCATGGATCAGTATCTCCCTGAAAATTTCGATCGCAGCAATGTTCTGCTCTCGCCAGCGCAGGAGACGCGGCTTGAAGGCCTGCCGCCTGCGGTGATTGCAACCGCTGGATTTGATCCGCTCGTTGATGACGGCGCGGCTTATGCCCAAAAGCTTGAAGCGGCAGGCGTAGACGTCTCGTTCAAGTGCTATGATCACTTGGCGCATGGATTCACGGCTTTCACAGCTGTTGCCCCCGCCGCCCGTGAAGCCTGTCTGGAGATCGCCGGCATGGTACGCGACGCGTACACGAAACTCTAATGCGCGCCCTGGTGTGCCACGCCATCACGGATGACCTGTCCGGCGTCGGTCTGCAAGAGATCGAAATCCCCAAGCCAGGCCCGGGCGAAGCGTTGATCAAGGTGCGAGCGACCAGCATCAATTTTCCCGATATTCTACTTTGCCAGGGCAAGTACCAGCTCAAACTGGACCCGCCGTTCACACCCGGAATGGATATTTCCGGCACGGTTACAGCCTTGGGCGAAGGAGTGGAAACATTCTCAATCGGCGACGACGTATGCGGCGGCGCGCGGTTCGGCGGATTTGCCGAATATGCCATCGCTCCGGTCGACGGCCTGCAGCGCAAACCGGAGAATTTTTCCTTCGAAGAAGCCGCGTCCTATCCAGCGACCTACCTGACGGCATATGTCTCACTGGTGAGACGCGGACGCCTGCAGGCCGATGAAACGCTTTTGGTCCATGGCGCCAGCGGCGGCGTTGGCATGGCGGCGGTCGATGTCGGCAAACTGCTCGGCGCGACGGTGATTGCGACCGGTGGCTCGGACGAGAAACTGGCCAAGGTCAAGGCCTATGGCGCCGACCACGTGATCAACGCGCGAAGTGGCTTTCGAGACAAAGTCAAAGACCTGACAGGCGGACGGGGCGCAGATGTCATCTATGACCCGGTCGGTGGTGATGTGTTCGATGAAAGTGTTCGTTGTATCGCCTTTGATGGACGCCTACTCGTGATCGGGTTCACATCTGGACGGATTGCAACAGTCCCGACAAACATGCCCTTGATCAAAGGATTCTCGGTCGTCGGGGTTCGGGCAGGCGAATATGGTCGCCAGTTCCCGGATCGCGGCCGTGAAAATGTCGCTCAAATATGGGACTGGGCGCGGCAAGGAAAGACCCGCCCCTACGTGCACGATACGCTGTCCCTGGAGCAAACCGTTCAGGGGTTTCGACAGTTACTAGATCGCAAAGTGGTCGGAAAAATCATTATTTCCCCGTAATCATTGGGGTTTTTGCCCTTTCTTCACCGACGTAGAAGATTAATTTTCTGTCAACTTTGAGCCAGAAATGCCATGATTAACAAGGCGTTAACCGATCCTGCAAATTGTCATATCAGACCTTACGAAGACTTAGCTGTTTGGGGCGCAGAAAACCCGACATATGGGCCGGGAAGTTCAGAAGAGGGACGACGACATGCGTAAGTCGCCGAGCTATCTAGTCAGTACCATATTCGCCGCAGGGCTCCTGCTCGCTGCCTGTGGCGGAGGTGGAGGCGGATCATCTGTGCCGCCAGCTCCGCCCGTCGGAGGCGGCGGTGGCTCCGGAGGCGGAGGTGGCGGCGGTGGCAGCCCACCGGCAGCTGCAACCAGTACGGTGGTTCAGACCAGCGTTGATGCCACACGCTTTCTGTCGCGCGCGTCATTTGGTGGTTCGAAATCCGACATTGCAGCGCTGACCGGTACAGACGCGGCTGATTGGGTCACTCGCGAGTTTGCCAAACCCGCAAGTCTGTCATTGCCGATATTGCTCGCGCAGCCACGCAGACCGGATGGCGGCCTGGATGGGCGCGTGATTGACGCGCTCTATTGGGACCAAATGATCAGTTCAGACGACCAGCTGCGCCAACGCATGGCCTTCGCCCTGTCTCAGATCTTCGTCTATTCAGACGTCGGCGATAGCAGTCAGTTGCGGCGCGGATATTATCAAGACGTGCTGATTGGCAATGCATTCGGCAACTATCGCCAATTGTTGGAAGACGTGACCTATGCCCCTGCCATGGGTAACTTCTTGACCTATCGCGGAAATCAAAAAGGCGATCCAAATACGGGTCGCATGCCGGACGAAAACTATGCCCGCGAAATCCTGCAATTGTTTTCGATCGGCGTGATCGAGCTGAACCTGGATGGTACGCCGAAACTGGACGGCCAAGGACAGACGATCGAGACCTATACGAATGATGACATTGTTGGACTCGCGCGGGTTTTCACCGGATTGAATTTTGCTCAGAGCGCCAGCGGTGGAGGATTGCCGGATTCAGACATCCGACCGATGCAAATCCGTGAGAATGCACACTCCACGCTTGAAAAGCAGTTTCTAGGCACGACCATTCCCGCTGGCACACTCGGCGACGAGAGCATTCGCATCGCCCTGGACACAATATTCAACCACCCAAATGTAGCACCCTTCATTTCTCGCCAACTTATTCAGAGATTCACCCAATCTGATCCGTCCCCGGAATATGTTGAAAATGTTGCAACTGCGTTCGAAACTGGTCGCTTTACAGCCGTCGGTGGACAGCAATTCGGAACCGGCCAACGCGGTGACCTTGAAGCCACTTTGGCGGCAGTCTTGTTGGAACCCACGCTGTTTAGTGAGCCACCCGCCGGGAGCACGCTTACAATCGGTAAGATCCGCGAACCCATCTTGCGATTTACCCATTGGGCCCGCGCCTTTGACACTGCCAACCGTGACGCGAGAAATGAACACAAGCTCCGCAGTACGCAAAGCAATGCGTTCTCGCTTGGTCAGCAGGCCTTCAGAGCGCCGTCTGTCTTTAACTTTTACAGACCCGGCTATATCGCGCCGGGCACGAACACCGGCGCCCAGAATATCACAGCTCCCGAGTTTCAGATCGCAAACGCGAGCAGCGCGGTCGGACGAATGAACTTTATCTCCGAATTTGTATTCGATCGCGCCGGCGAGGCCGATTCATCGAATCCAACATATGTCCCGGATTACTCGGATGAAATCGCGCTAGCGGATACGCCTCAAGCCCTGGTTGATCATTTAGACGACCTACTCACGGGGGGGCGGATGACAGATCTGGAGAAAACCGAGATCGTCGACATCCTGAATACACTCGAAATCCGGACGGACAGTTCGCAAAACACAGCCGATGACCGAAGAGACGTCGCCAGAACAGCGGTTTTCCTGGTCATCAACTCACCCTCTTACGCGATCACCTGGTAAGCTCAGAAGGAGTCTCGAAAATGGCTAATATTTCACGTCGACATCTTCTCGCCGGACTTGGAACCGCTGGGTTTGCCAGCAGCCTCGGAAGCATGACCAATCTCGGTCTGAACAATGCCTGGGCCGCAGATACGAGCGGATACAAGGCAATGGTCTGTATCTTCCTCAAAGGGGGAATGGACGGCGCAGATACGATTCTCCCGTACGATCAGGCATCCTATAATCAATTGCAGAGCGTCCGCAGCGGCTTGTTCGGTACATACAATTCTGGCGCGTCGGGCTCTTCGCGGAATCGGGCAAACTTGCTGCAGCTAAATCCCGACAATGCAGGGAACTTCGGCGGCCGCCAATTCGCGATGCCGCGTGAGCTCGCGCCGCTGCATGCGATGTTCGAGTCCGGAGACCTTGCGGTCGTCGGAAATGTCGGACCACTGATCCAACCGACCACGCGCGCTCAACTCGACAATGACTCGGCTATCCTTCCCAAACGCCTGTTCTCGCACAATGACCAACAGTCGACCTGGATGTCGTTCGGCGTCGAAGGATCCAGATTGGGATGGGGTGGGCGCTTCATGGACCGAGTGATTTCTTCGTCTCCGAACGAGAATCGGGTCTTTTCCGCGCTCGGTGCAAGCGGCAATGATGTGTTCCTCGCTGGCAATGATGTTTCCCAGTTCACAATCACTAGCGCCGGTGTAGCGGAACTCGATATCATCACCAATCGAAACATACTGGGCTCTAGAAATTCCGACGATGCCACGCGTGACAAGATCAGAACGTTTCTGACCAGAGGAGATCTTCAAAGTCGGAATATTTTCGAACAGGATGAAGCGCTTGCCACAGCGAACGCTATTCAGAATGCCGAACAGTATGCATCGGCGCAGGCAAACGCCACGCCGTTCAACACTACGTTTAGCGGCAGACTGTCACAACAAATGCAAGCGGTCGCAGAAACCATCAAAATCCGCCAGTTTCTCAACGTATCCCGTCAAATGTACTATGTATCGGTCGGCGGGTACGACACACATAGCGGTCAAGCCGGGACACTGGGCGGTCTGCATACAGATCTCGCGGCGGCGATTTCGTCCTTCCGGGACGCCATGCTTGAGATTGGAGAGTGGAACAATGTTGTGGTCTTCACCGCTTCCGACTTTGGTCGCACTCTGATCGATAATGGCAACGGCACCGATCATGGCTGGGGCGGACACCATCTGGTGGCGGGCGGCGCGGTTCGCGGCAAAAACATCTATGGTGATATCCCAACCGCAGATCTGGGTAATGGCTCGTACACGAGAACTGGAGGACGCCTTATCCCGTCGACATCCGTGGAGCAGTATGCCGCGACGATGGGGTCCTGGTTCGGTCTGAACACCGCAGAACTGCAAACCTCCCTGCCCAACCTGACCAATTTCAATACGTCAGATCTTGGGTTTATGGGCAGCGCTGGCAGCTAGGTCTCTGTCGTCTGGATTGCCAACAAGCCGTCACGATATGTTCGATATTTGGGGCGCCACCCCGTGACGGCTTTCAATCGAGCGTTCGAAACGCGTTTGCATTCGGCATAAAAACTCCGCGCCATGGGGGACAGGTCAGCAGCCTCGATATCGACTTCGGGGGGCGGTTTCATGTCGAGCAATCCGGCGGCAAATCGGACGACATCCTGGGGCGGCGCGGCGAGGTCGTCGCATAAGTTGAACGCCCCGCTTCCGCCTGCGCGGATCAATGAGTCCAAACCGCTTGCAATATCGTCGACATGCGCGCGGGAGAATACGTGTCCCGGTTTGATAATCTGACGTGCCTGACCTTTGCGGAGTCGATCAAAGGTGGATCGCCCGGGCCCATAGATTCCCGGCAGGCGAACGATGCAAACGGCCTGGAACGCCTGCCGCCACGCACGCTCCGCCAATTCCCGGCGTTTGGCGCGCTCTGACTTTGGATTCAGCGGGCTCCACTCCATCGCCCATCCTCCTCCGAGGTCGCCGTAAACGCCTGTCGTCGATAGATAGGTCAGGCTCGCCGCTGTGCTCGAAAAATCTCCGATCTGTTTGTGCGCCGGGCAACCGTTCTCATCTGGCGGCGCGCTGATGAGCACATGCGCACCCTCCACCGCGCTTCGAAGCGCTTTCTCATCGGCAATGGAAACAGGCTGGATCCCCAGTCGCTCAAGGGACTCCCGGCGCGCCTTGGAACGATAGGTTCCAAGCACCGTCCCTTGCCACCGGACCGCCAACGCCTGGGCACTGTAACCCGGGCCATACAAAAAAAGACGTTGTGACGGATCTGTCATTTGCGCTCGTATCTCAGTGTCCTTACTGCAATAGATATTGGCTTGTCGGAGGGATTGTCCATGCTTGTATCTGTGTTGTTGTCAGGGATCCTCCCGATCGCGCAATCGGCCTCAGAGGACATCGCGCGGGCCGAAATGGAGCGTTTGCAGGCCTGTATCGAAAAGATCGAAACCGCGCCCGAGGAAGCATTTGAAGACTCGCTCGCCTGGCTGAGCAATGGCAACCGTCCGAAAGCGCGATACTGCAATGCGGTGTCGCTCCTGGCGCTGGATCGGCTGGAAGAAGGCGCAGCCCGGCTGGAAGCGCTCGCAACAGCGCCGGACGCGATCGAGCTTCAGGACCGTATCCTGTATCTGGCACAGGCAGGCAATGCGTGGCTGGCGGGAAACTACCCGGATGCGGCCATCGTATCGCTCTCCGAAGCGCTCAAGCTTGAACAGGATGATCCTGACATCTTCAAGGACCGCGCAGCGGCCTATCTCGCGGTCGAACGCTGGCTGGAAGGCGTGGACGACTTGAACACTGCATTGGAATTGAGGCCCAATGATGCTGAAGCGCTGTCCCTGAGAGCGCGAGCTCACCTCGCCACCGAGAACCTGCCCGCGGCTAAGGCTGACATGGAAGAGGCATTGTCCATGGAGCCTGAGAATATCGATATTCTGGTGCTTCGCGGCGACATACGCGAAGCCATCCGACTGTCAGAGCTCAACTAGCCCAGCACGCAAGTGTCCAGACCGTCGCGCGCGACGACATCCATCCGCGCGAGTATGGTTTGCGTACGCTGCCTCACATACGGCCCGGCTGGGTTGACGCGCCACTTGTTCGGGCTGGGCAACACAGCGGCAAGCCGCGCCGCTTCGAACCGGGTCAGTTCACTCGCTGATTTGCCAAATCGTCCATAGGCCGCGGCCTCAGCGCCATACAAGCCATCGCCCCATTCAGCGACGTTGAGGTAGGCCTCCATAACTCGGCGTTTCCCCCAGATGCCGTCAATAAAGACCGCCATCCAGGCTTCCGCGCCTTTACGCACATACCCTCCACCATTCCACAGAAACACGTTCTTCGACGTCTGCTGGGTCAAGGTGGACGCGCCGCGCACGCGTCCGCTCTCCTGGCGCTCATCAAGCGCTGTCTGAATGGCGTCCAGATCCACGCCTGAATGGGCGCAAAATCTTGTATCTTCTGCCGCGATCACAGCCTTCACGAGATGCGGCGAGATCTCCTCCAGACGGGTCCAACTGTAATACACATCTGTGCCCTGAACCACTCGCCCCGCCATGTTCAAGGTCCCCGGCACCGGCATGATGACCAGAGCCAAGGCATAGGCATGAATCGCGACGACGAGGCCTGTCAGGGCGCGCGTGATGCGCCAGATCCAACGTCCGATCATTGCGCGACTTCCGGCTGCGAGGTCTGCCACTCAGCTATCACTTGGGGATCCGTTTCCTGTTGAAGATGCGTCGCCCTTTCGGCCTCAAACCGGGCGACATCAAGGCGCGACAAGGCCCAGACAGCGGCACCACGGACCACCGGATCTTCATCGCGGAGATGGGTCAGCAGACTGTTCTCGATCAAGCCGGGATCGCCCGAGTTACCGATGGCGATCAGGACGTTGCGCAGGAAGCGGTTGCGCCCGATACGTTTGATCGGCGAGCCGGAAAACACTTCGCGAAACTGGGCATCATCCAGAGCGGCAAGCTCATCCAGCCCCGGTCCCTTGAGCTCTGCCCGCGCCCAGAACGCCCCATCCTGCGCCGTTTGCGCAAACTTGTTCCAGGGACAAACCGCCAGACAATCATCGCACCCATAGATACGATTGCCCATCGCAGCGCGAAATTCATGTGGGATCGGGCCCTTATGCTCGATCGTAAGGTAAGAGATACACCGCCGCGCATCGAGCGTGTACGGCGCTGGAAATGCCGCGGTCGGGCAAATGTCGAGGCAGGCCCGGCATGACCCGCAATGATCTACCTCAGGGTCGTCCACAGCAAGCGCCGCGTCGGTAAGCATAACCCCGAGGAACAGCCAGGAGCCATGCTCTCGCGAAACAAGGTTTGTGTGCTTGCCCTGCCAGCCAAGTCCCGCCTTGTGAGCAAGCGGCTTTTCCATCAAAGGCGCCGTATCGACGAAAACTTTCACCTCCGCGCCGGTCTCCGCCACAAATTCGCGGGCCAGCTGCTTCAGCCTCTTCTTGAGGACATCGTGATAATCTTTACCTCGGGCATAGACCGAAATATTGCCCTCGTCCTTGCGGTCCAGCGACAGTATCGGGTTTTGATCCGGACCATAATTCAAAGCCACGACGACAGCCGATTTTGCTTCCGCCCACATGGCTGTCGGGGATTTCCGCCGTTCCAGCGTGGTTTCCATCCAATCCATTGAGCCATGGTGTCCGGCCGCAACAAACGCTTCCAGATGCGCGCTCGCAGGCCACGCCTCGTCGGCGCGACAAATCTGGCACGCATCGAAGCCGAGTGCGTCCGCGGTCTGTTTCAGAAAGGCTTCCTGCGACATGGGTTGGGTTCCGGCGCCGACACTAGAAGTCGAGGTCGGTATAGTGCTTCACCGGCTTGGCATTGCCAACCCGGTCATCCAGCAGGCTGCGGAAACTCGGGCGAGATTTCATACGCGCATACCAGGCCTTGAGATCCGGCGTCAGATCCCATGGAACATCGCCAAAATAATCGTAGGATGACAGGTGCGCCGCGACGCTGAGATCGGCGATCGAAAAGTTCCGACCTCCAATATATGCACGCTCCCCCGCCAACGCGTCGAGAAAGGTCATTCGATTCTTCAGAGCATGCGCCCCCTGGCGGAGCGCCAGGCTGTCTGGCGACCGATCCCGTTTCACCCATTGCGTCACCCGCTCGGCCAGGAGGGTGTTGTTGATGCCCGCAAAGCTCTCTTCCGCCCATTGCCACAGGCGACGCGCCTCGGCTTTCTCCATCGGTGTGAAGGGCAAAAGACGCGGGGCCGGCAAGGCTTCCTCGATATATTCGCAAATGGCCAGCGAGCCGACGGCCGAGGTTTTTACTTCGGCATCCGTGTCGAGCAGCGCCGGCGACGAGGCACCCGGCGCCAGCGCTGCGAGTTCCAGATCCGAGACCCAGGGCTGGATCTCGATGGATTCATAGGTCCATCCTTTTTCGCTCATCATCAAGCGAACGGTTCGCCCCAACGGGTCGATGGGCCAATGCCAAAGCCGTTTCATGGAACCTGCCCTACTGCTATTTGGTGCACACGAAAAGGTGAACTCAGAGAAACCTTTGCGCCCACCCCCATCCTATGCTTCAAGCCGTGCCTCATAGCTTGCATAGGACCGCAAAATGCTGACGAAAACGTTTCGATCCTGCCTTATCGCTGGCATTGCCGGCACTCTGGTTCTGACCGGCTGTTCGCGCGGCGGGGATGAGGTCACGTTCGAACAGGTGCCGCCAGTGCTGCAGGATGTACCTCCGGCAGGACAACTGCCAGATGGTGTCGTTCCGACGGCCTACCGGTTAAACCTCTTCACGGATCCGGCCCAAGACGCGTTCACCGGAGAAGTTGAAATAGACATATCCGTCGCTGAGCCACACGCCCGGATCTGGCTACACAGCATTGATCACGAGGTCACATCGGCCAAGGCTCTGCTCGAAGATGGAAGCGAGCTGGTCGCGGAATTCACCCGCTCCAAGGCTGAAGGCGGCGTTTCGCGCCTCGATTTCGCGACACCGGTTCCGCAAGGCAATTCTACATTGGTCCTGACCTACACCGCACCCTACAATTTTGGCCTGGCCGGCTTGTACAAGGCCGAACAGAACGGGCGCCCTTATCTGGCGACGCAGATGGAGCCGATCGATGCACGCCGTCTGGTGCCGAGTTTTGACGAACCACGCTTCAAGACCAGCTGGACACTGACCGTCACGACCCCGGCGGGCAATCAGGTCATCGCCAATGGTCCGCTCAAGGCACAATCGATCCGGGATGATGGCAATATCGAGTTCCAGTTTGCGCCGACACGGGAAATCCAGTCCTACCTCGTCGCACTCGCCGTCGGCCCCTACGATCTGCGCGATGGCGGGGTTTTGCCCCCTAATGAAATCCGCGCGAGGGCCATCCCGTTTCGAGGCTTTTCACCCTCCGGGAAAGGCGATCAGCTGGAACAGGCCATGGCCATCACCGATGAAATGGTGACCTGGCAGGAAGCCTATTTCGACTACCCTTATCCGTACGGCAAACTCGATCTGATCGCGGCGCCCGATTTTGCCTATGGCGCCATGGAAAATGCTGGCGCGATCATCTATCGCGAAAGCCGCTTGCTCCTCAATGAACGCACGAGTCTCGCCAATCGACGGCAGGCCATGATCACGCACGCGCATGAGCTTGGTCATCAATGGTTCGGCAATCTGGTGACACCGCGCTGGTGGAACGATATCTGGCTGAACGAGGCCTTTGCGACCTGGATCAGCTACAAGACGATGGACGCTGTTTATCCCAATACAGGCTTCGACGTCGCCGCGCAGCGCGCTGCGATTGGGGCGATGGACAATGACAGCCTCGCCTCTGCCCGTCAGATCCGCAACCCGATTGCCCGCAACGCTGATATTCTCGACGCGTTTGACTCGATTACCTACCGCAAGGGCGGCGGTGTCCTTTCAATGTTTGAGAACTATCTCGGTGAAGAGGCGTTTCGCGAAGGCATCCGCCTTCACATGCGCCGGTTTGAAGATGGTGTTGCCGACGTAGACGATTTCATGACCTCGATCGCCGATGGCAGCAAGTCGCCCGACGTGGTTGAGAGCTTCACGTCCTTCATCATGCAACCGGGCATTCCGTACTTGCAAGTCGACCTGACCTGCCCAAGCCCGGACTCGGGCCTCATCACGGTCGCCCAGAGTCGCTATGCGCCGCTCGGCTCATCGATCGATCCGGCCGCCCAGTCCTGGGCAATTCCGTTCGCGATCAAGACAGGCGACGCCACTTCCACACAAACGCTACGGGCAATGTTCACGGGACCTTCGCTTGAGCTGCCCGTCGAAGGCAGCTGCCCCGACTGGATCATGCCCAACGCCGATGGCGCGGGGTACTGGCGCTTCAATATGAGCGAGCCTGACTGGCAGAGCCTCGTGATCAATCATGATCGCCTTTCACCGGCAGAACAGCTGAGCCTGGTCGATAGCGCTTCGGCTGCCTTCAGGGCAGGCGCGCTGCCTGCGACGACACTCCTGCAGATCCTGGAAGTCAACGCCAATGGCACCTGGAGCGCAGCGCTCGACCCGCTGCCAAATCTGCAAACCTACATGGAAGCGCTGCCGGACGATGACTCGAAAGACGCCTTCCGAGATTTCGTCATGACCGCTTATGGTCCGCGCTGGGAGCGCCTGAAAGACACGCCGGACAATGCGCTCAGCGAAGGCGAACAACTGCTCAAGAGCGGATTGAACACCCGCCTGCTGAGGGTTGGACGCCTGGAAGACGAGCGTGCCGGGCTCGCAGCGGCAGCGGCAGCTTATGTCGGCGTCATCAACGCTCCTGATCCAACCGCCCTTTCGCCTGACCTGGTTCAGACCGCGATTTCCATCGCGACGGAAAACAACGATCCGGCCTTCTTTCAAGCGGCGCTGGACTTCGCAGCAACGAGCTCGAACCAGCGGGAGCGCCGTCAGATCTATTACACGCTCGCACGGTCTGGCGGCGAATCCGATGTTCTCGCACTGATGGATCTCGTTCGCACGGATGCATTCGAAGGGCAGCTCGCCTGGGGCGTTTACCTCGCCGCACTTCAGAACAAGGACATGACCGGCATTGCCTGGGAAAAGTTCAAAACGGACTTCGAATCTGTACTGGCGCGCACACCGGAAATCCGCAAACCCCAGACGGCACAACTGGTTTCCTATTTCTGCACAGCCGCGGAGATTGATGAGGCGACCAGCTTCTTGCACGGTCAGGCGGGCCTCATTCCTGGATATGAACGCCGCCTCGCCCAGGCCTCGGAATCGGCGCGTCTCTGTGCGGCCTTTCGGGCCGAAAAAGCTGATGAACTGGCGCAGGCGCTTCAAGCACGGTAGCTGGCATAGCGTCTGACACCGCAGTCAACAGTCGAAGCGAAGAAATCGATGCGGTTTTGATTGAGGCCGCATCAGATTTCCCTTAAGGAAGAGCATTCCCTTAAGAGCAGCTCGTCATGGCAGATAATTCTCACTCTCCCGATAATTCCAGAACTTCTGACCCGCTTTCTTCGTGTATCTCGCAAATGCTTGCCGAGGTTCCGGCCGATTCGCGAAATTCCATCCCCAGAGGGAATATCGAGACTCTGGGAAAATCCCTTTGGGATTGGTTCAAGACGACTGAGACGGCCTCGGTTCGCATTCGTCCAGCCGAAGGGCTCGATAATGAGCTCTTGGGACACCATCTTCTCGAAGCCGTCGGACCTGATCGCCCCTTCCTGGTCGATTCGCTTCTCGGCGCTTGCAGCGATCTCGGATTCGAGGTGCTCACGCTGTTTCACCCGATCGTCGAGATGGAGAATGGCCGATTCTCCCTGATCCAGATTCACTTGCCAGACCTCAGTGAGAGTGAACAAAGACTACTTCTGGCAGAAGCCGAAGCGACGCTGACCGATGTGCATGCTGCGACAGCAGATTATCAAGACATGCGCGCCCGCATGGCAGAGGAGATCGAGCGTCTGGACAGCAATTCGCATGTATCGTCTCGCTACAAGGACGAAGCGGTCGAGTTTCTGAAATGGCTGGGCAATGAACGGTTCGTTTTCCTCGGCGTGCGGAGCTATACGTTTCAGACCGGCCCGGATGGGAATGTACTGCCAGAAGAACCAGACACCGTCGAAGGCTCGAATCTCGGACTGTTGCGAGACGATGCCCGCAATGTCCTCAATCGCGGCGCGGAACCCTTACTGCTGACTGAAGAGATCGGCGCCTTCCTGGCCGAGCCGGAAACGCTGATCATGGCCAAGGCCACGTTGCAAAGCCGTGTGCACCGTCGCGTGGCGTGCGACTATGTCGGGGTCAAGCATTTCGGCGAGAAGGGCGAAGTCATCGGCGAAACCCGTTTCCTCGGACTATACACCGCCGAAGCCTACAATGAATCTGTGCGCAACATTCCGCTGCTGCGGCGGCGCATGGAACGCGTTCTCGACATCCTCAATGTGCTGCCGGGCAGTCACAATGAAAAGACCCTGTCCAATATTATCGAAGGCTGGCCGCGAGATGAGCTGATCCAGACCAAGTCCGAAGAACTCGCCCCGATCATGCAAGGCGTTCTGGACCTGGTGGCGCGTCCGCGCGTCCGCGTTTTTACGCGCGCTGACCGGTTCAATCGCTTCGTCTCGACCATCGTGTTCGTGCCGCGCGAAGCCTATGACACAGACCTGCGCCGGCATATCTCCGAAGCGATCGAAACCGCCTGGGGCGGACGAATGAGCAGCTTCCAGCCCAGTTTTGACGGCGCGACAATGGTTCGCGTCCTGTTTGAAACGGCCCTGCCCGCCTCTGGTCCACGCCCCGATTTCGACGAGCTCGAGCAAACCATCGCGGAGCTCTCCCGCAGCTGGAAGGATCGCTTCCACGATGCGGTCATGAGCAGTGATCTGAGCGCCGATGAGCGGTCTCTGGCCACGTTGTTCTCCGGCGCCTTCAATGCTGGCTATCGCGAAGCCTTCGCCCCCGAAGAAGCAATGGCTGACGTCTCCATGCTCGCGCGGCTGAATCGGCACAATCCTATCGCGCTGCGCGCCTATCAACGCCGCACAGACAAAGCCACGAAGATCCGCGCCAAAATCTACTCTCGCAGTGGTGCCATCGCGCTGTCCGACTGCGTGCCGGTGTTCGAACGCATGGGCCTGTTTGTGTCCTTCGAGACCGGATACCCGGTGGTCCCGACCGCCAAGCCTGCGGCCGATGCGCCGGAAGAATACTGGGTCCATTCTCTCGCCATGCGCCGTGTGGATGGTCAGGACATTGACCTCAGCCAGGTCGGTACCGCGTTCGAAGATGCTTTCGTCGCGGTCTGGAGCGATCGGGCGGAGAATGATGGCTTCAATGCCCTTGTCTTCAATGCCGGTCTCACCTGGCGTCAGTCGGCGCTGTGCCGCGCCTTGTGCGCCTATCGTCACCAAACCGGACTCGACCCCGCACGACAGACCCAGATCGCAGCCTTGAATGGAAATGCAGATCTCACCCGGCATTTGGTCGCGCTCTTCGAAGCCCGGTTCGATCCTGATTTTGCCGACAATCGCGACGCTGCCATGGTGACGCTGGGCGATCAGATCGAGGACGCGCTTAAGGAGGTTGCTTCGCTCGATCATGACCGCGTGATCCGGCGTCTGGCTGACCTGATCATGGCCGTGCAACGGACGAATTTCTATCAACGCGGCGCTGGTGGGCAGTCGCTGCCCTATATCAGTTTCAAGATTTCCAGCCGCGACCTCGAAGATCTGCCTGCGCCAAAACCCTATCGCGAGATTTTCGTTGATTCCCCTATGGTCGAAGGTGTGCATTGCCGATTTGGTCCGGTGGCGCGCGGCGGTCTGCGTTGGTCAGATCGGCGCGACGATTTCCGCACGGAAGTGCTTGGTCTGGTCAAGGCGCAGCAGGTCAAGAATGCGGTGATTGTGCCGGTCGGCTCTAAAGGCGGCTTCTTCCCCAAACAGCTTCCACTTGGCGGCAGCCGTGAAGCCGTGCGGGATGCCGGCATTGAGGCCTACAAGACCTTCATTACCAGTCTACTCGGACTGACCGACAATCTGATCGATGGCGCGGTCGTGCCCCCTGATCGTACTGTCGTACATGATGGTGACGATCCTTACCTCGTGGTCGCGGCGGACAAGGGCACGGCCACCTTCTCCGACATCGCCAATGAGATCAGCGTGGCGCATGGCTTTTGGCTTGGTGACGCCTTTGCCTCAGGAGGATCAGCAGGCTACGACCACAAGAAAATGGGCATCACGGCGCGCGGCGCCTGGGAAGCGGTGAAGCGCCATTTCCGTGAGATTGGCAAGGACATCCAGACCGAACCCTTCACGGTCATCGGTTGCGGCGACATGAGCGGCGATGTGTTCGGCAATGGCATGTTGCTCTCGAAGCAGATCCGGTTGCAGGCTGCGTTCAACCACATGCACATCTTCATCGATCCCGATCCTCAGGATCCGGAACGCCTCTGGGAGGAGCGCCAGCGCATGTTCGACCTGCCGCGTTCGAGCTGGATGGACTATGATGCGAGCCTGATCAGCGAGGGGGGCGGCGTATTTGATCGCAGCGCGAAGTCGGTTGCCCTGACCCCGCAAATCAAGGCCTTGACCGGGCTTGCTTCTGACGCGGTGACGCCGGATGAACTGATCCATGCCTTGCTGAAATCCGAATGCGAGCTGCTCTGGTTCGGGGGCATCGGCACCTATATCAAGGCGGCGCATGAAACCCACGCAGATGCAGGCGATCGGGCAAATGATGCCATGCGGATCAATGGCAAGGAACTGCGAGCCAAAGTCGTCGGCGAGGGCGCAAATCTCGGGCTTACGCAAGCAGGGCGGATCGAAGCGGCTTTGAACGGGGTGCGGCTCAATACCGATGCGATCGACAATTCTGCGGGCGTCGACAGCTCGGACCATGAGGTCAATATCAAGATCCTGTGTACCGAAGCGATGCGCCGCGGCGCCCTGCCCACGGGAGAGCGCAATACTCTGCTCGCCTCGATGACCGACGATGTTGCCGACCACGTGCTGGCCCACAATTACGCGCAGACCGGTGCGCTCAGCCTTGCCGAGGCACGCGCGAAACGTGACCATGTGGCGCTGGAACGCCTAATGGTGCGGCTGGAAGAGCGCGGGGTCCTCGATCGCGACGTTGAAGGCTTGCCCAGCACCGCCGAGATGACCCAGTTCGAGGCCGATGGGCGGGCGCTCACCCGGCCTGAGATTGCCGTCCTGATGGCGTGGACCAAGATCGTTCTGTTTGATGATCTGGTCGAGTCCAGCGTGCCCGATGACCCTTATTTCCAGTCCACTCTGCGCGGCTACTTCCCGAAAGCGCTGCTGCAATACCAGGACGTCATGGAAGCGCACCGCCTCAAACGTGAAATCATCTGCACAGTCCTCGCTAACCGGATCGTGGATATTGCCGGACCGGTTTTCATGCTGCGATTGCGCGAGCAGTCCGGCGCTGCAAACGCGGACATTGTCGCGGCCTTTGAAGTGGCGCGTGCGGTGCTCGGCGTATCTGAATTGAAAACGCAGATCGATGATTTGGACAATCAAGTGCCAACGCATCGCCAGAATAATCTACAAGCCGGTCTCGCGGAATCCCTCCGCCGTCTGACGCACAGCATCCTGACAGCAAGCGCGAGCGGATCCATCTCCGATCAAATCGAGTCAGTTGCTGCCGCGCGGGACGCCTTGTCAAAACTCTCGACCAAGAGCTTGCCTGCCTACGAAAAGGCCGTGTTCCAGCGCCGGATCAATCATCTGGCACGGGACGGGGTTTCGCCAGATCTCGCCGAAGCGGTCGCCGCCACTCGCCTGGTCGCTGACGCGCCATTGATCACGCAGCTCGCCGATAAAAGTGCTCGCGATGCCGTCGCCGCCACGACGGCGTATCTGCAGGTCGGTGATGCCTTATCACTTGATCGACTGCGCGCTGCTGCGACCTCCGCGATTGCCGAAATGCCACATTGGGATCGACTGGCGACGCGTGGATTGATCCGTGAGCTCGAACATTTGCAAGCCGACGCCACCTATCTGGCCCTGACCGCGGACGATGCCGAGTCTTGGCTTGCCCGGCATGCAAGTGCGCGCACGATTCTATTGAGCGAGATCAAAACCTATACCGGCACCAAGCCGAGCTTTGCTCAATTCGCACTCGCTGCGGATGCAATGCGCAAATTTATGCAAACCGTCGCTGACTAGCTTTTTCGGATCCAGAAATAAGCGGACCCACCGAACGGGGACTTGTCCGGTGGGCCCTACTGGCCTCATCCGCAGGCTGGGTGGGGGGACGCACGCGGAGGCCAGATTTCTTTTTTAGACTGATTGTGTCCCAATGCAGATGTATATGTAACGAAGTTGACACAAAGCCAAGCGAAAATTCAGCGCTTTCTGTGACATTCATTGAGATTCAAGGGCTTGGGCCTGATCACTTTCTGCCTTTGTGGCGCTTTCGTGTGACAAGGGTTCGCCGTTTGCAGACAACAAAATTGCGATCCATCGAGTCGAATCAGATTGGGCAAATAGAATCATCATCAATACTGTCAGCGGCGCAGACAAGAACATGCCAGGTATTCCCCAAACCGCGCCCCAAATGGCCAGCGCGAGCAGCACGACTAACGCGGATAGGTTGAGTGTATCGCCCATAATCCGGGGTTGCACAAAATTGCCAATCGAGAACTGCCAGAAGCTGACGCCGAGAAAGACCAGAGCTGCGAAGACGTAACTGTCATTCGGTGAATCGCCAGGAATCCAGGCGGCAATTTCCGGCTGAACCAACGCGAACAGTGGCGGTACCAATGCAGCCACGATCGATCCAATGGTCGGGATATAGTTCAAGACAAAGATCAGCGTGGACAGGAATAGCGCATTGTCGACACCAAGCACCAACAGGGTCGCATAGGTCAGCGCTGTGATCAGGGCACTGATGACGGTTTGCGTCCACAGATAGGTTTCGATGCCGCGGCGCGCCGCATCGCCCACTTCCTTGACCTGCTGCCGACGCTCCACATCCGGGAAGATCCGGTCGAGCTTCACCGGCCATGCCGACTGGGCCAGGAAGAGAAACGCAACATAGATCAAGATCAGGACCAGGTCGCCCGTCAGACCACTTGTCGCGCTGGCAATGGTTCCGAGAAAGGCCTGCCCGGTTTCGTTGAAGACGAGCTGTGTCAGGGTTGGAGCATCGCCGAGATGCAGTAGCGCATATGCATCCTCAATCAGGCCGTTAATCCGGTTCAGATAGGCGTCTCCTTGACTACCAAACTCACCCACCCCACGCGCCATCATGGCAAGGAAACCGACAAAGCCGCCAATCACGACCAGAATCGCCAGCGCGCGCGACCATCCACGTTTGAGGAGTTCCGACCGTTCATCAATGACCCGCGCAAAGCCCTCAATGATCAGGAACAAAAACACCGCAAGCGCGAAGGGCGCAAGAATGTCCCGACCGAGATACAGCAAGGCGATGATGACGCCTGTGGCGATCACCCAAATTCCAACCGCGCTTGATTTAAGTGCCATGTGCCCGCTCCCAATCTTCACCGAGCACATACGCAGATTTGCCGCCAATCGGAAAGAGCGCCTAGCTGGCGTCCGGGTCTCTCGCCTTCTTAACCGCATCGGCGAGGCTATACTGGCCGCTTCCCGGTTTTAACGGCTTCGGCTGACTGGCATGCGGCGCCCAGCCAGACAGCCAGACGATCTCAAATGTCGCCCGGACCTTGCCATCCGGATCACTGAACCCGTCCGCGTAGATCTCACTCATCCGCGCCAGGATGCGCCGCGACAAAGGTCGGCGCTCCTGGCCTTCTCGCTTCGCAAAGGCAGCCTGCTCGCCCATGCCCTTCAGATCAGCGAGCAGCTTCATCGGGTGACTGTAGCGAACTGTGACACGCTCAACGTCAGCAACGGGGAGTGCAAAGCCCGCGCGTTGCAGCAAGCCCGCCATGTCCTGCAGACCCGGCAAGGGTGAAAGCCGCGGACTGATCCCACCAGTGATTTCGCTTTCGGCGTCGATCAAGGCTGCACGCAATTCCGGCAAGGTCCCTCCCCCGAACAGGCACCCCAGAAACAGACCATCCGGGACGAGTAATGTCCGAATCTGGCTGAGCAGGCCCGGCAGGTCATTGATCCAGTGCAATGACAGAATACTGGTCACCAGATCGAATTGTTCGGCCGGAAACGGCAAAGTTTCGTCTTCAGCCAATACCACCTCGAACCCTTTCGCTCTGAGCGACTCCGTCATTCGCGGCGCCGACTCCAAGGCGATGATTTCCTTGATTTTTCCACTCTCGCGCAACGCTTCACAAGCTTGACCATCATGGGCCCCGATATCCAATGCGCGAGCGAATTCGCGGGACGTATCGGCTAATCTTTCCAATAATTGATTCGACTCCCTGCCCTTAAGGAAGGCATACTCCCGAAAGCTAGGGGAAGCGCGGTCCCGATTTCGGGCAACACGCGCTCGGTCAAACATGATGGGAGGTGGAACGGGCGACATGAGCTCCGATATGCACTGGACGGCGCGATCTGCAAGAGCCGGACTCCGTTCGCTCGCCAATTTCGTGTGGCCACAGCGCTCGATCATAACCGGAGAGCGCCATAGTGGCGACGCCCCCATGACGCCGGAAGACTTCGGGCGCATCAATTTTCTCAATGGATCGGGTTGCCGCGCTTGCGGCGCGCCGATGGAACTGGATCTCGGCGACGAAAGCCATTGCGGGGCCTGTGCTGCAAAAGCCCCGAAATGGGATCAGGCGCGCGCAGCGATCGCGTATGACGACGTGTCTCGCCAGGCCATTCTCGAGTTGAAACATGCCGGTCGGCGCGATGGTCTGAACGCCATGACCAACTGGATGGCACTCGCCGGGCGAGATATTCTACCCGAAACCGATTGGCTGGTGCCTGTCCCCTTGCATTATCAGAGGTTGGCCTCGCGCGGTTTCAATCAATCGGCATGGCTCGCCCAGGGCGTGTCCCGAAAGACCGGCACGCTGGCGCTGGTCGATGCCCTCTCCCGTAAACGAAACACGGACAGTCAGGGTGGCCTGACCGCGCGCCAAAGGCGACGGAATGTGGCTGGGGCGTTCGAAGTGCGTAAATCACGTCAGGCACGCATCAAGGGCAGCACGGTCACTCTGGTCGACGATGTCCTGACGACAGGCGCCACACTTGCAGCCTGCACCAAAGCGCTAAAGCGCGCCGGCGCAACCCGCGTCAACGTGCTGGTGCTCGCGCGCGTTGTCAGAGAGGCAGACGTCACCATATAAGGGTCGAACCGAACCAGAGGATCGCCCAGACTATGGCCAATGTGACCATCTATACGCGCGCTTTTTGCCCTTATTGCTCGCGCGCCATGAACCTGCTCAAGCAGAAAGGGGTTGAGATCAACCACATTGATGCTGGCATGGATTCCCAGAAGAAAGCCGAGATGATCCAGAAGTCGGGCGGCGCCCGGACCTTCCCTCAGATCTTTGTCGGTGACCTGCATATTGGCGGCTGCGACGAAATGATGGCGCTTGAACGTGCGGGCAAGCTGGATGCATTATTGACAGCCCAATGATCAAGTACGCGCTCATCTGTTCCGATTGCGACGCCGAGTTCGAGGCCTGGTTTGCCTCGTCCGATGCGTATGACAAGCAGGCAGAGCGCGGCCTGATCGAGTGCATTGAATGTCATGGCACCCAGGTTCGCAAGGCGGTGATGGCGCCGGCCGTGTCGGGCACCAAGAAATCCGGTCCACCGGATCCGCAAAAAGTGTTTGGCAAGCTTGCCGCCAAGGCCCGCCAGCATGTGGCCGACAATTTCGACTATGTCGGCGATGGGTTCGCGACCGAAGCGCGCGCGATGCATTATGGCGAGACCGAGCATAAACCCATCTGGGGAGAGACCACGCCCGAAGAACGGGAATCTCTGAAGGAAGAAGGGGTTCCAGCTGAACCCCTGCATCCGGCCTTCACTCCGGCCAAGCCCCGTGATGAAGACGACCTGAACTGAGGTCCCGTCCTAATTGGCTTCAATAAACGCGATCAAATGCGCGACAAGCTCATCGGGTTTGTCTTCCTGAATGAAGTGATGGCCGTCCTGGATGGTCGTGTGCGCCTGCCCCTGTGCACCGGGCACGGTTTCCTGCCAGACCACATCGCCGCCCGCGGTCACCGGGTCGCCATCCCCGAAAGCGGTCAGGAAAGGCTTGTCCCACTTGGCATAGAACTCATCCATGACTTTCTGGTTTTGACGCAATTGAGACGGGACAAGATACGGAAAGATGCGGATCGCAGCCTTGTATTGCTCATCCGGGAATGGCGCCGCGTACCCGGCAAGTTCCGCATCGGTCAAGGTCCGGCTGGTCGCGCCCTGGAACAGGGTCGGCAGATCGAAATTCTCTGAATAACGTGCCCAGGCAATCCAGCGCGTAAAACGAAACTCGCCGCCATCCGCGATCTCATCCGGTTTGCCTTCTCGCCAGACCGCGAACTTGATCATTGGATAGCCAACCCATCCGCGCAGGCCGCCTGCTGCTGGCAGGCCTGTATTTGAGATCATGACTCGGGAAAACCGATCCGGCTCTTCCGCCACCACGCGCAAGCCGATCAGTCCCCCCCAATCCTGTGCGAACAGCGTCGTGTCCTGCAGGTCGAGTGCTCGCGTGAAATCGGTCATCAGATCAACATGCATCTGATAATTGTGATCGGACTGCTTGAGTGGCTTGTCGGATTTGCCGAAACCCACAAGGTCCGGTGCGATGACGCGATAGCCCTGTTCCGCGAGAGGGGGGATCATGTGCCGATACAGATAGCTCCAGGACGGTTGCCCGTGCAGGAGCAGAACCACCGGCCCGTCACGTGGACCTTCGTCAACATAATGAATCCGGTAGCCTTCGACCTCCACATAATTTGGAGAGAACGGGTAGTCGACCAGGTTGGCGAACCGATCTTCGGGCGTCTGAATGGCGTCTGCCGTTTTCCAGCTGGTCGGGGCTTGCAGCGAGACCACTGCGATAACTGCGAGGATCAACAAGCCCAGAGCGATTCCTGCGCCCCATTTGAGTAAGGTCATCACCATCGATCCGCTCCTTTTGAATGCAATATTGTGTTTGAACCTAGCACAGTAAATGAGAAAAGATGCAGCTGAATCCAGACCTGTGCCAGTCAGGTTTTCTGAAGCGTGAATTGTCCTATTGCGAACATTCACGGGAAATTCCCGGCTAAATTCCCGTTTCAGGCGAAATTGGCACGCTATTTGCTGCTGGTTGTTTCATGAGCAGACGAACCAGAGTCATACGTTTTCCGGTCGAACAGACGGCCGCAGCCCGTGAGCAAACGCGGGCGGATCAGATCAAGCAGCGTGTGAACGCGCTGCCGGATACGATTCAGGAGCTGGACGTTGCGTGGATCTTCAAAATGGCCGACCAGCGCCGATTGAAATCACGGCCTTGAGCGAAGGGGCACAAGGGGGGAACCAAGGGGACCAGAAAGGCCTCGGCAAAGCGCCGGGGCTTTTTTGTATGTGGTCAGAGCACCAGGACGCAGCGCTCATCCAGGCTTGGCCGGGCCAGGACAACGCGCTTCAAGCCAGGTAGTCTCGGTTTCAGATCATTCGCTGCCCAGAGCGCGATCCTTTCCAGGGTCGGAACACTCAGGCCCTCGACCTCATTGAGAAGACGGTGGTCCAGCTTGTTTGCGGTTTCAGTCAAAATCGCAGCCAGGTCAGAAAAATCCTGAACCCATTCTGCGCCAGGCTGCACAGTTCCCGCGACTGTGGCTTCCAGTCGGAACGAGTGTCCGTGCATATTGCGATATGGATGCCCTTCGGGTTTGCCGCTCATATAATGAGCCGCCTCGAAATTCACCGCCTTGGTGATTTCGAAAACCTGACCTTCGACCTTCAAGGCAGTCCGATCAGTTTGTGTGTCTGTAAGCTCAGTCGCCATTTTGGGTGCTTCATACAATAAGCGGCCGCAGCCGCGGTGTTCTGGGCCTGCGCCCTATCATCTTTGGGTTGGAGAAAAAAGTGTTGAAACTGCAAGCTTTCAAACTGTGCGGGTTGCGCTTCGGCTTCATCCTGCGGGAAGACCAGTTTTAACTCGTTGCCTTGCAGTTGTTTGAGGGGGGCATTTGCTTTCGGGCTCACGCAAATCCAGTCCAACCCATCGGGTGCCTGAAGGGTCCCGTTTGTTTCAACACCGATCTCGAATCCCGCCTGTTTCAGCGCCGCGATCGCGTCCGCGTCGAGCTGCAGGAGCGGCTCGCCGCCTGTACAGATCACATAGGGCTGCCCGCCACTTGGCGCGCTCGCGTTCCAGATTGATCGGATATGTTGCGCCAACGCATCGGCGCCGGTGAACTTGCCGCCATTGTCGCCATCCGTTCCGACGAAGTCTGTATCGCAGAAATTACACACAGCCGTCGCGCGGTCGCGCTCCAGGCCCGACCAGAGATTACAGCCTGCAAATCTCAAAAACACCGCCGCGCGCCCCGTTTGCGCGCCTTCACCTTGCAGCGTCACATAGGCCTCTTTGACAGAATAGACTTTCATGCCGCCACCGTCGTGCGCCACTTCTCGTATCCCTTTGCCCGGAGTTCACACGCCGGACAGGTACCACAGCCATAGCCCCATTCGTGGCGATGCGTTCGATCACCGAGATAACAGGTATGAGTTTCTTCGATCACCAGATCGATGAGCGTCGGACCACCCAGCGATTGTGCCAGTTCCCAGGTCTCGGCCTTATCCAGCCACATCAGCGGCGTCTCGATGTTATAGGGACGGTCCATACCTCGCGCGAGGGTGAGCTCTTGTGCATCCATGGTTTCACGCCGGCAATCGGGATACCCGGAATAGTCGGTCTCGCACATGCCGCCAACCAGGCTGGTGATCCCTCTTCGCCACGCAATCGCTCCAGCCAGCGTGAGAAATAACAGATTTCGCCCGGGAACAAACGTGTTCGGAAGCCCGTTCTCGGCAATCTCGATCTCGGTTTCGGACGTCATCGCCGTATCGCTGATATCTGCCAGAACAGAGACATCGCAAAGATGATCGTCGCCGAGCTTATCGGCCCAATCTGGAAAGCTTGATCTCAGCGCGGAGATAATTTTCGGGCGGCAATCCAATTCGACAGAGTGGCGCTGCCCATAATCAAAGCCGACTGTTTCCACCCGATCATACCGGGACAGCGCATGCGCGAGACAGATGGTCGAATCCTGACCTCCGGAAAACAAGACGAGCGCTGAAGTGCGGGTCATCGGTTCGTATCACTCCCAATCGACCCGTGTTTTCGGGTCATCTGCATCTTATCAGGCTCGTGCATCAAATGTCACACACACTATCACAATCGACCGGATGTGGTGCCTATTGGTTGACAAACCCCGGTCTGTGTCTGTGTCATGTAAAAGCGAGCCTGCCCACGCAACATGGGTAAGCTGTCAGGAATCGCAAACGGAGCGGGTGCTGAAAATACGAGCATCCGAAGTGGACAAAGACCACCAAACTCACAAGCGTGTGATTCTGACGACTGAAGCTTTGGGTGTCTCGATCAGGGTTTAACCGTGATCCGCGCACCTCAAGGGGCCCCGCGACGCGCGGGGGAGAGAGGGGAAGGACGATCCACTTGGGTCGTCCTTCTTTCTTTTACCCTCAAAAAGATTATGTAGGTGTCTCAGGTTTTCGAGGAGATTCGTGATGATCCGAACCACATTTTCTGCCGTTTCGGTCGCCCTACTTGCCGCCTGCGGAGGTCAGGCAGCGGCCCCTCAACCTGCCGAAGACGGATCCCTCACGTCCAGTGACGGATACAAACTCGTGCCAATTGCTTCGGAGCTCGAATTTCCCTGGGGCATGGCTGCTCTCCCGAACGGTGATCTGCTGGTCACCGAGCGCGAAGGTCGACTGCGTCGGATTTCGAATGATGCACTCGTTGCGGCACCATTGAGCGGCTTGCCGGACGATATTCTTATCGAAGGTCAAGGCGGCCTGCTCGGCATCCTGCTTGACCCTGACTTTGAGACCAATCGCAAACTCTATCTGAGTTATTCCAAGGATATGGGCGGCTCCAACACGACCGCAGTCATCTCGGCGACGCTCAGCGCTGATGCGAGTGCCCTCAGCGATGTGACCGAGATCTTCCTCGGCGAAGCCCGTAACACGACCTTCCACTATGGCTCTCGTATGGCCTTCCTCCCGGACGGTTCACTGATCATCACGTTGGGCGACGGTTTCCGTTACATGCAAGACGCCCAGGATCCAAACCTGTTGCACGGCAAGATCGTGCGGATCATGCCGGACGGGTCCGTTCCGGATGACAACCCGTTCGCAAGCGGCGGCGGCAATGCCTCTGTCTGGTCCTATGGCCACCGCAATGTTCAGGGGCTCATCTATCATGAAGCGAGCGGCATCCTGTTCGCACACGAGCACGGCCCGAAAGGCGGCGACGAGCTGAACGTCGTCGAGGCGGGCAACAATTATGGCTGGCCGATCATCACCTATGGCATCAATTATGATGGCAGCATCATCACCGACCAAACGGAAGCCCCGGGCATGGAACAGCCGGCGGTGAAGTGGGTGCCTTCAATCGCGCCTTCCGGTATGGCCGTGGTTCAGACCGCCGGGTTTGACGACTGGTCGGGCGACCTTCTGATTGGTGCTATGGCCGGACCACGCGGCATGAAGCTGGTGCGTGTCGATATTGGCGCAGATGGCAGCGTCGGAGAGACGGAAGACTTGCTCACTGATCTCCAAACCGGCTATCGGGATGTCATCTCCACCCCGGATGCCATCTATGTTGCCACAAATGAGCTGGACGGCTTCGTTTATCGCGTCGAGAAGGTCGAGTAAGCGCTAGACGCTGCGCCGTGATCGCAATGCGGTCGCGAGCGTGCCGTCATCGAGATGATCGAGCTCGCCCCCCACGGGAACGCCATGCGCCAGCCGGGTAATCTCGGCGCCCAGGCCTTCCAGCTGCTCGGCGATATAATGCGCTGTGGTCTGACCATCGACCGTTGCATTCAGGGCCAGGATCACTTCACGCACCCCGCCAGCCTTGATGCGGTCGATGAGTAGGCCAATCGTCAGGTCTTCCGGACCAACGCCATCGAGGGCGCTCATCACACCGCCAAGTACGTGGTATCGCCCGCGAAACGCGCCCGCGCGCTCGAGCGCCCAGAGATCCGGCACATCCTCGACCACGCAGATCAGCCCATCATCACGCCCCGTGGCCTGACAGACCGCGCAAGGCTGCAACGTGTCATAGTTTCCACAGACCTTGCATTGTTCGATCTTGTCGGCGGCATCGGCCAGGGCCTCCGCCATGGGTCGCAGCAAAGCGTCCTGGCGTTTTAGCAGGAACAGCGCCGCCCGCCTGGCCGAGCGCGGACCGAGCCCGGGGAGCCGCGCGATCAGATCGATCATGCGTTGGATTTCTGGTCCTGCAGATGACTTGCTCATGGCCGCTAATGTGCGGGACTCGGAGCGCGACGCAAGAGCGGCGCTTACAGAAGCTCTGGAATTCCTTGGCAGGTCTAGTTTTTAGGGTTATTACCCTAGAAAACACTAATCCGGAGGAAACCTTGGCAGACACGGCACAAACAATCGATGAGTCCGGCATTCCCGACCCTTACAGCCTGCCCCTGGAGTCATTGGACGTTTCCAAAGCTGAAATTTTTGAAGCCAATGCACAAGGCGAGTATTTCCGCCGCCTGCGCAACGAGGACCCGGTTCATTACTGCCCGGACAGTCCTTTCGGACCATATTGGTCGATCACCAGATATGACGACATCATCGCGGTCGACTCAAACCACAAGGTCTTCTCTTCGCAGAACAATATCGTCATTGGCGATGCGCCGGAGGGCATGGAGACGCCCATGTTTATCGCCATGGACGGCGCCAAGCATGTTGTCCAACGCAAAACCGTGAGCCCGGCGGTTGCGCCGTCTCAATTGTCGGAGATCGAAGCCCTGATCCGTCAGCGCGTCTGCAATATTCTCGACAGTCTGCCGGTCAATGAAGAGATCAATTGGGTCGAGCACGTCTCGAAAGAACTGACCACGCAAATGCTTGCCACCCTGTTCGACTTCCCGTTCGAGGATCGCCATCTGCTGCCCTACTGGTCAGATGTCGCGACGACGTCGGAGACCGTCGGGATCGAGGTCGACATGGATCAGCGCATGAAGACGCTGGAGGAATGCTATGCCTATTTCGCCCGTCTCTGGCAGGAACGGGCCGCGCAGCCGAAGAAATTCGACTTCATTTCATTACTCGCGCACAACCCGGAAACTGCCGACATGGTCAATGATCCGCAGGAGTTCCTCGGCAATCTGATCCTGCTCATTGTGGGCGGCAATGACACGACTCGTAATTCGATCAGCGCTGGCTTCGTCGAACTGAATCGCAACCCCGGCGAATATGAGAAACTGAAGGCCGACCCGTCGATCATTCCGAACATGGTGTCGGAGATCATCCGGTTTCAGACTCCGCTCGGGCATATGCGTCGCAATGCGCTCGAAGATATCGAAATTGGCGGCAAGCAGATCAAGAAAGGCGACAAAGTGATCATGTGGTACATCTCCGGAAACCGGGATGAGACTGTGATTGAAGACCCCGACCGGTTCTGGATTGATCGCCCCAATGCGCGCCGCCATTTGTCTTTCGGGTTCGGTGTCCATCGCTGCATGGGCAATCGGGTCGGCGAAATGCAGCTGCGTATTCTGTGGGAAGAGATCCTGAACCGGTTCGACAAGATTGAACTTGTCGGCGAGCCCGAACGCGTTCTGTCCAATTTCGTCATGGGCTACACGAATGTGCCGGTCATCGTTCGCCCGAAAGCCGGATGAAGACGCGCGATCGGATCCTTGAGACAGCGCGCGAACTGTTCAATGCGCGCCGCTTTGGCAATGTCACGACCGCCGATCTCGCCGCTGAATGCGGGATCGCGGAAGGCAATCTCTGGTATCATTTCAAGAACAAGCGGGCGCTTCTTGAAGCCCTGACGGATGGTTTCCTGGAAGATGTCGAGCATCGCCTTGCACTGCTGCCAAGTGACGAAACACGCGTGCTAGAAGAGTATGCAGACATGATTGCAGCTTTGGTTTCGGAGATCCGCCACTACCGGTTTCTGTATCGCGACCAGGCCGATTATGGCGAGCACACGGATCAACTTCTCGACCGCCTGCCTGGGATTTATCGTGACACGCTCGGCCAGTTCCGCACGTTCTTGCATGCCATGATCAAGACCGGGCATCTGACTCTTGACCGCGATCGCTTGCCGGATCTTGCAACGAACATTGTAATCGTTCTGCGCTATCATCTCGAATTCCTGCGAGAGAGTGGCGCGGATAGCGACGTGGGTTCGGGCGCGGTGGCGAATGTCGTGCAACAGCATCTCACGCTGTTTCGACATGGTTTGACCCCGCAGGCAGCGATCAAACTGGATCAAGCTTTGACCGATTTGCTGGCGAGTGCCTAAAACCGCGCGAACGTGAGAGATACGGACTTTCTCAAAGGCCCGAACGCGTTACAAACAAGATAAGCAAACTAGGATAACGCGCCATGGCCGTTGGGCACGAAGGTCAGGAAGTCATGATCAAGGACGCCCTGGTGTTTCTGCTGGCGGCAGGACTGGTCGTGCCCATTCTCCGGGCCTTGAAACTCCCGGCAGTTGTCGCCTTCATTCTCGCTGGAATTGCGCTTGGGCCAAGCGGATTCAGCGCGTTTAGCGAACGATTACCCTGGCTGAAATACCTGACCATCTCGGACCCAGCCGCTGCCGCACCTTTTGCCGAGCTCGGCGTCCTGTTCCTGCTCTTCCTGCTTGGGCTGGAACTATCCTTCGAAAAGCTCTGGGCCTTGAAACGCACCGTGTTTGGCGCCGGGACGACGCAAGCGCTGCTCAGCGCGATTATTATTGGCTATGTCGCCTATATGCTCGGTCAGCCGCCCGCGGCAGCGGCTATTATCGGCCTGGCGCTGGCGCTGTCATCGACCGCGATTGTGATGCAGGTGCTGACGGAAAAAAAACTCGTCGCTGGCCCGGTGGGGCGCACATCGCTGGGCGTACTCCTCTTCCAGGATATTCTGGTGGCGCCGATCCTCATCTTTGTCGGCTTCACCGCCAGCCAGAGTGAGTCCGGTCTGGTCGCGGTTCTCGGCCAGGCGCTGCTCAATGGCTTGATCGCCTTGTTGGTCATTTTCGTGATTGGCCGCTACCTGCTCCGCCACTTGTTCCGCCTCGCGGCTCATGCCGGCGGACGAGATTTCCTCATGGCCATCACTTTACTGACCGTGGTAGGCGCCTCCGTCATTACCGCCAATGCCGGCCTGTCGCTGGCGCTCGGAGCGTTCCTGGCTGGGTTGTTGCTTGGAGAAACCGAATTCAAGCATCAGACCGAAATCGACCTCGAACCGTTCAAGGGCCTGTTGCTTGGATTGTTCTTCCTGACCGTGGGTCTGGCGATTGATCTGAGCGTTGTCGTGGACAACTGGCCCATGGTGTTTGGCGGCCTGATTGCTCTGCTAGCCGTCAAAGCGATCATCGCCGTCATTGCCATTCGCATCTTCTCGGGCACCTGGCCGGTCGCGGTGGAGTCGGCTTCCTTGCTTGCCCCTGCCGGGGAATTTGCCTTCGTCATTTTCGGCGCGGGCCTCGCGGCTGGAACCCTATTGGCTGAGACAACCACAGTGCTGACGGCAATCGTCGCGCTGTCCATGCTCATTGTCACGGTCAGCTGGCGAGGTGGGATCTGGCTGGCAGAACGTGTCACCCCGAAAGGTGAGACGCATCCGTTGCCCGATGATTACAGCGACGCCGAAGGGCATGTCATCGTTGCAGGCTTTGGCCGCGTCGGCCGCGCCGTCGCGCACATACTGGACCGGGAGCAAGCCGAAATTGTCGGACTGGAAACCAATCCCAATACAGTGGCCAAGCACCGCCGCGATGGCTGGCGGGTCTATTTCGGCGATGGAGGTCGCGAGGAAGTCCTGCAAAAAGCCGGCCTCGCGCATGCGGGGCTCGTCGTTGTGACCCTGGACGATGCCTCGCGCGCTGAAAGCATGGTGAAGACCGCCCGGCGCGGGCGCCCGGACGTCCCGATCTTGGCCCGCGCCCGTGATGCTGATCATGCCCGGTCGCTCTACACAGCTGGCGCGACTTTTGTGATCCCCGACGCGATCGAGGCGGGCTTGCAAATGTCAGCCCGCGCGCTCGAGGAGATGGGGTATGAAACGGAGACGGTTCGCGCACTCATCGCTTCAGAACGCGAAACAGAATACCAGATGGCGGATGAGAATGTCGCGAAAAAGGACGAGGACTAAAACGGCATCTTGAAGCCGGGCATCATGCCGCCAATCCCCGCTGTGGCCTCTTTCATCGCCGATTCCATGGCCTGATCGAGATTCTTGCGCGCTTCACGGTGCGCGGCTTTGACCAGGTCTTCGACAATCTCGGCCTCGTCCGACATCAGGCTCGGATCGATCCGGATGGACACCAGCTCCCCCTTACCTTTCAGCGTGACAGCAACGAGCCCGGCGCCGGCAATGCCTTCGGCCTCGGTCTCTTCGATCTTGGCCTGCGCCTCCTGCATCTTGGCCTGCATTTCCTGCGCCTGCTGCATAATCTTGGTAAGGTCGGTCATGGGTGGTTCCGTTCTAGCCTTTTGAGCTGCGTTTCAGAGGCACGACATTGTCCGTCAATGTCGCCGGATCAAGGGAAGCGCTGTGTTCAACATCCACCACTTCAGCGCCCGGAAGCGCATCGAGCGCCGCCGCCACATCTGGATGCCGGGCCGCATCGGCCAGCAGCTCGCCGCGTTCCCGCGTTTCAGTCTCTTTTTGCGTTTCGACCGAGGAGTCCGAGAGGGCAACGTCCCAATCCATGTCGGTTTCATATTCGAGGAAATCGGTCAAACGGCGCAGCAAATCCTTCGGCGCGCCCGGATCGACGGCGCAGACCAGACGCCCCGGCCGGAAGTTCTCGGCGCGTATATACTTGCGCGCTTCGCCCCAGAGCCGCGCTTCCTTGCGCGTATCGAGGCGATTCAGCACATCGCGAAAATTGGCCAGAGACTGCTCGCTGGGTTGCACCAGCTGCACCACAGCTTGCGCCCCGCCAGAGGGCGAGGCACCCGCAGGATCAGGCTTTCCCGAGCTGCCCGAGGCCCCTCCCCCATTCAGCAAGCGGGCGGCTTCTTCAGGACTGGGCAAACGGGCGGCGGAAACAAGACGCAGAACGACCATGCGAAGCGCCGTATCCGCCTCTGGCGCGGTCTGGGTATCACGATAGCCGGAGAGCAGGATCTGCCAGTTGCGCTGGGCCTGCGCGGGTGTCAGCGTTGCCGCGATCTCATGCGTGCGGCGCGTCCAGTCAGCTGGACCGGGCAGTTGATAATTGTTCCCGGCCGCTTGGACGGTCGCGATATCCGCTGCGATTTCGAGCATATCCTTGAGAATAACGAGCGGGTCCGCCCCGGCGCGCACCTGATCGGCGACTTCATCCACGGCCTTTTGGGCTTCGCCTTGAATGGCAAACTCGAACGCGTCGAGCAGACGCAAGCGATCACCCAGACCCAACATGTCGCGCACGCGTTCGCCGGTAACTTCATCGCCATCCAACGCTTGAACAATCGCCTGATCGAGAATGGACAGGCCATCGCGAACCGAGCCCTCTGCAGCGCGTGCGATCAAGGCGAGGCCTTCCTCGGAAACGTTGGCACTTTCGCGCCCGGCAATCTTGGCGAGATGCTTCGACAGCGCATCGCTTTCGAGGCGTTTCAGGTCAAACCGCTGACAACGCGACAGAACCGTGATCGGCACTTTGCGGATCTCGGTCGTCGCGAAAATGAACTTCACGTGCCCCGGCGGTTCCTCGAGCGTTTTCAACAAGGCATTGAAGGAGGCGGTCGACAGCATGTGCACTTCGTCGATGATATAGACTTTGTGCCGGGCCGAGACCGGTGAATAACGCACCCCATCGAGCAGGTCGCGCATATCAGCAACGCCCGTCCGCGAGGCCGCGTCCAGCTCCAGCACATCCGGATGGTTGCCGGCCATGATGGCGGCACAAAAATCGCCCGGCGGATCTAGCTCCATGCTCGGCGCATCATGGCCGTCACGAGAATAATTGAGCGCTCGTGCGAGCAGACGCGCGGTTGTCGTCTTCCCAACACCCCGCACACCCGTCAGCATGAAGGCGTGTGCCACGCGGCCGGTTTCGAATGCGTTTTTGAGCGTCCGGACCATCGCTTCCTGACCGATCAGATCCGAGAACAGGCGCGGCCGATACTTGCGCGCGAGCACCTGATAGCCCTCCTCCTTCGGCACGCCCATCTCGGCGTCTCCGAACATGGAGAAGGTTGCGTCGTCGCGTTCGGTCTCTTCGGGCGTGTCAGAGGTCTCGCTCATGGGATCTGCTTATGACAGGGACTCGGGGGTGGCGGCAAGCGATCCGCGCCCTAAGTCGCGCAAATGACCACAGCTTTGCTCATTTTCCCGCGACCAAGGCCTACCCGGCGTCGCATTAAGATCTCTCTGAAGGAAAGTGGAGACTGGACAGCGACCCGAACCGAAAAACTCGTTAGGGCTGCTTCGTTCCCGACCTGACCCGGTTGGCGAGGAGCTCGTCCACCGCCAGCCTCCGCCGCCTATATCGCCCTTAGGTCACCTCGTGACAAGGGGGGTGAAGCTGTTAAAGCGGGTTTCATGACGACTTCGAATGATATCCCGCTCGCCAGCCATCCGATCAACCGTGCTGCCCACCATCGCACCGATCAGGCCTGGCTCGATGCCGCGATGCAGCGCGAGGACGTTCTGGTCTTCCTGATGCAGAAAGGTCTGCCTTTGGTCGAGTTCAGCGGTCAGGGCCTTGTCTGGCTCGGACCGGAAGTCGCCCGCCTCACCCCACAGGAAGAACGCGTGTTTCTGGGCCTGGATACTGCTGGCGCGCCGATCTTCGCAATCAATCTGGGCGCCGGTTTCAAACTGGAAGGATCGCTGATCGACGGAACCGGTGAGTTTACCGACATGCGCGCTGCGGCGAGCAGTCTGAACCCGATGCAAGCCAATCTCGCGTCAACGGCCCGCAGCATCCTGGAATGGCATCGTTCGCACCGTTTCTGCTCCAAATGCGGCGCTGAGAGTGAGCTGGCTGAAGCCGGTTGGAAACGGGTCTGCCCGGCCTGCGGCGCGGAACACTTCCCGCGCACCGACCCGGTCGCGATCATGCTGGCGGTCAAGGATGACAAATGCCTGCTGGGACGCCAGGCTTCGTGGCCGGCTGGATTCTGGTCCGCACTGGCCGGCTTTGTCGAACCTGGAGAAACCGTCGAACAAGCCGCTGCGCGGGAACTGGAAGAAGAGGCCGGGATCAAGGCCGACCCGGCAAATGCGGAATACCTGTTCTGCCAGCCCTGGCCGTTCCCATCTTCGCTGATGGTCGGCATCATCATCGAGGCCGACACGACAGAAACGTCCGTTGAGCAGGATGAACTGGAAGCTGCGCGCTGGATCACGCGCGAAGAAGCCCGACAAGTGCTGGCCGGGACGCACCCTGATATCTATGCGCCGCCGCCCATGGCCGTCGCACATCACATTCTCAAAACCTGGGCAGAGCGCGACTAAAGATAAGCCCCGATCCGTACAGATCGGGGCTTACAGACCAGCTCGGATCGCGCTTAGCGCGTGTCACCGAACTTGAACACGCCCGCGATTGCGAACACATCAATGCCGCCGTCAAAGCTGTCATCTTCAGCTTCGATCCGCGTGTAATCGGCACGTACGCCGAACTCTTCTGTGAACATGTACTCGCCGCCGAGTCCGAAGGCGAGCCCATCAACCTCCGCATCGCCTGTGACGCCGCTGGTTGAGGATTGGAACTCTCCGGTCGTGTACCCAATCCGGGCCAGAACATCGATTTGTTGAGCAACCGGGTAGCGCCCAACCAGATAGGCGCCAAACTGGTTCTCCAGTTCGACCTGAGACCCCAGGTTTCCGCCCACATCTTCTGCGCCCAGCCCGAAGGAGGCTTCGAACTCACCGCCCAGAATTTCATGAAAGGCCATTCCACCACGCAAGGTTAACGCGTTGATCGTGGCGCCCTCACTATCGAAGGCGGCATATCCACCTGTGACGTACAAATCCGATTCCGCCACGGCCATTGGCCCGAAGCACGCGCCCGCCAGCACTGCAACGACGACAGTCTTTTTCATTCTCTACTCCTCTTGCCCGCTCTTTTCAGAGCGTCTCAGACATCAAGCAGGTTTCGGCTTTCATGAGTGTGAAGACTTGGTCATGAAGTTCCGCCGATTGTTAACACTTTCAAGTGCGATTCTGTTGTTTCAGGCCATCGGAAAAACTAGATTTTACTTTGATCGAAATCGATTTCGCGCCAAGTGTGATAAGTATCACTTGAGAGCTAAGGGACGCCGAACACAATGTGTGATGAGACCACCGAGCGAGAACTCGACGCCTATTTGGCAGGTAAAGCTGTGACCCGGCGAGGCTTTACGGTCGGTGCAACGGCGACGGTCGCGGTCTCCGGGGCGATGCTTCAAGCTTGCGCAAGCCCCCTGCCCGAACCTGGATCCCTGACGGAAGCCAATGTCGATATCCCGACCCCGGATGGGACCATCGATGCGTTGTTCGTACATCCGGCTGACGGCGCGCACGCCGCGATTATCATCTGGCCGGATATTCATGGCGTCCGGCCCGCATTCTTTGATATGGCACGGCGGTTGGCCGGCGCCGGTTATAGTGTGATTGCCGCCAATCCCTACTATCGCACCCATTCCGGGCGCTTGTTCCAAGAGGGCCAGACCATTCGTGACCCGGGTGGGCGAGAGCGGGTCGGGCCGCATTATCAGGCCTTGTCGCCCGAAACCGTGATCATAGATGCCGCTGCGATTGTCAGCTGGCTGGATAGACAGGATGCTGTGGACACAAGGCGCGGCGTGGGGGCCGTCGGTTTCTGCATGACCGGATCCTGGACCCTCCGGGCGGCTGCGGCGGTTCCAAACCGGATCAAGGCGCCAACCTCATTTCATGGTGGGGGTCTGGTCACCGAGGCCGCGGACAGTCCACATCGCCTCGCCGGACAGATCCAGGGCGGCGTGCTGATCGCCATTGCCGAGAATGATCATGAACGCCAGCCCGAGGCGGAAGGCGCGCTGATCGCGGCATTCGAGGCCGCCAAGGTTCCCGCAGAAATCGAAGTTTATGCCGGCGCCATGCATGGCTGGGTGCCGACCGATTCTCGCGCACATAATCCGGAGCAATCCGAACGTGCCTGGTCACGCATGCTGGCGCTTTTCGAGCGGGAGCTGGCCTAGACGGTCAACACGGCTTTTGTCGCCACGCCGAAAGAAAAAACCATATACCGTTCAACACGTTCTAGGCATGGACGGAAATTTGGCTAACGTCGGACAAGAACGCGCTGCAGAACGCAGCTTTCTGACGGATGATTGTGGAGAATAGAGATGCGTTTGAAGAATCTAATTCTGGGCACCGCGATGGTGTTCGGAGCGAGCCTGACGGCAACCGGCCAATCCTATCCGAGCGCCGAATACGGGGACGCGATCCCGACTCTGAAAGACACCATCGGTCATGATCATGGTGAGGCCCTGACAACTTCCGCCGACATCAATACCTATCTCCGAGCCCTCGCCGACGCCGACCCGGAGCGTGTCGAATTGCGATCCTACGGAGAAACCTGGCAAGGGCGCGAGCTGACCTATGCGATCATCTCGTCACCTAAGAACATCCAGAACCTGACCTCGATCCAGTCCGACCTGTCGTCCCTGGGCGCAGGTCGTGGCTTGTCCGGGGATCGCCTGGCCGAAACACCAGCCGTGGTCTGGCTGTCTTATGGTGTGCACGGCGATGAAGTCACGCCCTCCGACAGCGCCGTGTTCATGGCGTACCACCTGCTCGCTGCGGAAAACAATGAGCTGGTCGATACGATCCTCGACAATACGCTCGTGATTATCGATCCCAACCAGAATCCGGATGGGCGAGAACGCTTTATTCACGGCTTTACGTCGGCGCTCGGCCTTGAGCCGCGCGGCGACCGGTATGCGGTCGAGCACGATCAGCCCTGGCCGCGGGGGCGCTTCAATCATTATGTCTTCGACCTCAACCGCGACTGGTTCGCGCTGACCCAGCCGGAGACGCAGGGCAAAGTCAAAGCGCTGCTCGACTGGCATCCGGTGGTCTTCGTCGACAGCCACGAAATGAGCGGCGATCAAACCTATTTCTTCCCGCCCTCTGCAGAACCATTCAATCCTAATGTGACCGACGGTCAGCGGGCCAAGCAGGTCCTTTTGGGACAGAATATGGCGCGTTATTTCGACCGCTTCGGCGCTCCCTATTTCACGCGCGAGATTTTTGATGCCTTTTACCCAGGCTACGGCGATATGTGGCCAACGCTAAATGGCGCTGTGGCGATGACGTTCGAGCAAGGCTCGCCCCGCGGTTTGGTCTTCGACCGCAAGGACGGCTCGGAGCTAACCTATAATGAGGGCGTGCGAAACAATGTCCTATCCTCGTTGGCGACACTCGAAACCGTAGCACGCAACAAAGACACGTTCCTGCGCGATTACGGCGCCTATCGCCGTTCTGCCATCAGCGACGCCGAGCGTGCCAGCGATCGCTATGTCGTCCTCGACCTGGCGAGCGCACGCTATGAAGCGGAATCTCTCGCGCGACGTTTATCGGCGCAGGGGATCTCTGTTCAACGTACGCCTGCAGGCCGTCGGCATTGCGGATCGACTTATGGCGCTGGCGCGTTCGTCATCGACCGAGCGCAGCCACAAGGACGTCTGATCAACACGCTGCTCAGCCCCTCGACCAGCCTGCCCCAAGATTTCGTTACCGAGCAAGAAAGTCGTCGGGATCGCGGCCTGAACCATGAACTCTATGATGTCACTGCCTGGTCGATGCCGCTCATGGATGGCGTTCAGGCGCAGCGGTGCAATCGCGTCGATCTGACTGACGCAACAGCGGTCTCGGCTGACGCAGCGATCCCTTCACTCACATCCCAAGGCGGCGCTTTCGGGCAGATCGTGCCTTGGACCGATGGCGGCCAGGCGAGACTGGTCGCTGCCGCGCTTAAAGCGGGCTATCGCGGTAAGACGACCGATGAAGCCTTCACGCGAGGCGGCCGCGAATATCCCGCCGGTAGCGTCATCTTTGCCGCTGCCGACAATCCGGATGACATGGCGACACAGCTGCGCGCGCTTGCGGTTCAGGTCGGCGCAGAACTGGTCCCGATGGAAGACAGCTGGGTCGAAGATGGTCCCAACTTTGGCAGCGCGTCCTTTGCCACGATGACGGCGCCTCGCGTCGCCATGGCGTGGGATGAAGGCACGCACCCGACCTCGGCCGGGAATACGCGCTTCGTCGTTGAACGTATGCTGGGTCTGCCGGTCACGCCTATTCGGGCATCGACCTTGGCCCGCGCGGATCTCTCGCTCTATGATGTGCTGATCCTGCCCGATACCTATGGCAACCTCGCCAGCGAGATTGGGCATGCTGAGCCCATTCAGGAATTCGTGCGCGAAGGCGGGGTCCTGATCGCGTTTGCCTCGAGCGTGAATATGGTCGCGAGTGAGCCGTATGGGCTGCTGTCGACGAAACTCGAATACGCCGCCACGGCGGATGAGGAAACGTCGGCGGACGAGAGTGATGGCGCCCGTGCATCCGGCACAGTGTTAACCTCCGACGCCGAGTATGAGGCGCTGATCAACAATGACAAAGCCGCCCCTGAAGACGTGCCCGGTGTCATTGTAAGCGCCCTCGCCAATACGGATCACTGGCTGGCATCCGGCTATACGGCAGCCAATGTACTGGTGACGGGGGGGAACATTTATCGCCCTCTGAATGAAAGCGATGGCGTCAATGTGTTCCGTTTCGCGGACGCGGATGACTTGCTGCTCAGCGGTTACCTTTGGGAAGAGAACCGTGCACAGCTCGCCTACAAACCGTTCGTGATGGCCGAGGCAAAAGGCGATGGGCTCGTCATCGGGTTCACCCAGAGCCCGACCACTCGCGCCTATCTCAACGGGCTCAATCTTCTTCTCGCCAATGCCGTTATCCTGGCGCCCGCGCGAGTGGCGCAATAAGGCGACCTTTCTCAGGCCGCCACAACCAGCCAAATCAAAACCCCGCATGGGAGGGGAACCATGCGGGGTTTATCGACCACCCGACTGCAAAGCAGGGGGGCTTAACAGAGGGGAGAAAGCCCTAGTCCTGCAGCACGGTTGGCCAATGCGAGTCAGCGCTGGTGATGAAACCTGAACGGTCCTTGTCCCATCTTTTCTGGATGCCCTTATTGTAATTCAGGTAGAGCTTGTCATCGACGATGGCCCAGCGGCGCGCATCGCCCTTGGCGGTCTTGCCTTGTGCGACCGCCCACGCGCAGTAGCCGCCATATTGCGGTGCATACTGCTCTGGATTGCCGAGAAACAGGTTGAGGTTCTCCTCGCTGGCGAAGCGGAACTCAGCGCCATTGTACGTGGTTGAGAATTCTGCGGCGCCTTTTGTCGGTTCGCCGACCGTGAAATAGGCAACGGTATCATAGCCTTGCAGCGCGAGATTGGAGCGCTTGGCTGTGTAGATCGGGTCCTTTTCGGCGAAGGCCGCCGGTGCAGAGATCACAACTGGGCCCGCGGCGACAACGGCGGCGGCGATAAGAGTTCGGAGTTTCATGGATTTCGTCCTTCTGAATGAGGAAGTTTCTGGGAGGATAGTGGCGCGTTTATGAACGCGCCGGGAACAGGGTGGATTTGAGGCCGGTAAAGATCGCAGCAAGCTCTTTGCGGCGGACAATGATCAGGCCGAGCGAGGTCAGCCAGACGACCACCGCCATGAAGAACAAGCCACCGCCATCATTGTTCGGGTCAATGCCAAGCGGCGTCCACAGATGGAAATTGACCGCACCACTCATCACCGCGAAAGCGATCAGGGCGCCGATCGCCTGCAGGCGACGGAAGGCAGGGTGAATACCGATCAGCAGCAGGGCCGAGGCGAACAGTTCAGCGGTGCCGATCACATACTGACTGAAAAGGCCAGTTTGCGCGAACAGGCCGTCGGCACCAAAACTGGCGGCCCAGTCGTTCAGCTTGCCGAAAATGGTTTGCGTCTCCGGGGCGTTGGTAAATTTGAATCGCAAGCTGTCGAGGAAGACGAGTGATGCGATTCCCGCCACGATGTGCGGCGCGAAAGTTTTGAATTTCGAGACGAGACCGGCATTGCTGGTCTCGGGTGTGATTGAGTCGGTCAGTGTGGTCATGGATCCCTCCTTGCTTGCCCTTACATTTACGGGAGTGCCTCTTCACTTGCGAACCACGTCTGTGTGAGCCCTGGTCACGTCGGTGTGAGCGAGTTGTGAGACCATCGAAACAGGCAAAAGAAAAAGGGCTGCAGATCGCTCTGCAGCCCTTTGTTTGTTGACATCCTGACGATTAAGCCCGAACCGCTTCCCGCTTGGTTTTCGGGGTCCAGGCATGTTTCTGGAAAGCTTCATTGACCGGGGTTTCAGCGACATGGTTTGTGTAATTCGAAATCACCTTCAATGCGACGCCGAGCACAACGGCAAGAACCGCGGCGCGGTCATATCCTGCAGCCAGGAACGAATCGACATCCGTGTCGGAGACGAAGCCGCGATCGATGACCATTTTCTTGGTGAAGACCCTCAACGCTTCCAGCTTAGGATCCGCAATCGGGCGATCTTCACGAACCGCGTCGATGACGCTGAGATCCAGGCCAGCGCCTTCAGAGATCGTGGTGTGTGCAGCGACGCAGAAATGACATTCGTTTTCAACGCTTGCGGTGATGGTGACAATTTGCTGTTCCAGCGGCGACAGTCCGGTTTTGCCCAGTTGATCGGCGAGCTGGGTATAGGCATGCAGAACTGCTGGGTTTTCTGCGAACACAGCATAGAGGCTGGGAACGAAGCCCATTTTCTTTTCCACGCCAGCAATGAAATCGTGGGCACCGTCAGGCGCGGTATTTGAATCGTGTAGGGTGAATTTAGCCATTTTCGGCTCCTTGGTGTGAGAGAGTCGGCGGGCATCTATCGCCGTCGATGGCTGGTAAATGGCGCATGCCCCCCTTTTTCAGAACCGGGAGAGGTTCCATATAGCCCATGCATTTTTCGCATAGGAGCTTCGGGGCATGGACCGTATTGATGCTATGAGACTGTTTCTGCGGGTCGCAGATGCGGGCAGTTTTTCACGAGCGGCTGCAGACCTCTCTATTGGCCAACCCACAGTGTCGCGGCGAATTCAGGACCTGGAGCATCAGCTCGGCGCCGAGCTGTTTCATCGCACCACGCGGGCGCTATCCCTAACCGAAGCCGGACAGCGCTTTTATAGCCGAGCTCAGGACATTCTCGCTGAATTTGACGAAGCTGAAGCCGAAGCCAGAGGACTCGACAAGGAACCCGTCGGCATGTTGCGGGTCAGCGCCCCGCATTCCTTCTCAAAGCTGGTCATCACGCCTGCTATCGCGAGCTTCCTGGACAAGTATCCACATGTTCGCATGGATCTGATGACCGACGACACCTACACCGATCTCGTCACCGAAGGTGTCGATGTCGCGTTCCGACTGGGAGAGCTCACGGACAGTGCCCTGATGGCCAAGCGCCTGCTCGTCGCCTATCGCGGCATTTGGGCCGCGCCCTCTTATATCGAGCGCTATGGTGCGCCGGAATGCCCGCAAAGCCTGAAAGACCATCAGGGCCTCGTCTTCCGCCAATCCCTGCAAGGCCAGCAATGGACCCTCAAGCACTCTGAGACGGGCGAAGAACATCGCATCATGATGGATGGCCGGTTCCGTGGTTCGTCCGGCGACACCTTGCTGCAGGGCGCGGTGGATGGGCTTGGCATTTTCATCGGCCCCGACTGGCTCGTTTGCCCACACGTGAAGTCTGGTGAATTGGTCCGCGTGATGCCGGAATGGCGCGGCGCCGACCTGCCCCTTTCAGTCGTCTGGACGGGCGGCAAACTGCGCGGCAAGGCCCGCCTGTTCGTCGAGCACATGCAGGAAGCGCTCAGCCAGCTTGAGAATGTGGGGCGTTAGACGCCCCACACTCGTTCCGATTTAGCCCGCCTGAACGCTGGCGATCCACTCATCAACCCGGCGCTCCAGCGTGGCCAAAGGCATCGCGCCGCCGCCCAGGATGGTGTCATGGAAGGCGCGGATGTCGAACGCGTCGCCCAGCTCGGCTTCGGCCTTGCGTCGCAGATCCTGGATCTTCAGCATGCCAATCTTGTAGCTGGTCGCCTGGCCGGGGAGGACGATATAGCGGCGGACTTCAGAACGGGCCTGTCCTTCCGGCGCAGCCGTGTTGGCGAGGAAATAGTCAATCGCTTCTTGTTCTGTCCAGTCTTTGGCATGGAGCCCGGTATCGACCACCAGACGCACCGCGCGCCACATCTCCGAGCCGAGACGACCGAATTCGGACAGCGGATCCTGGAAAGTGCCAGGCATCTGCTTCGAGAGCCACTCTGAATAGAGCGCCCAACCTTCGACATAAGCGGTAAAGCCGGCTTGCGTCCGGAATGTCGGCACGCCTTCCAACTCCTGCTGGATCGCAATCTGCATATGGTGGCCCGGGAGCCCCTCGTGATACGCAATCACTTCGAGCTCACGTTTCGGCATCTGCTCCATATCGAGCAGGTGGGCATAGTAGACGCCAGGCCGAGATCCATCCGGGGTTGGCGGGAAATAGTGTTGCGCCGCTCCAGCCTGCTCGCGGAAGGGCTCGACGCGTTTCACGACCATGTCGGCCTTGGGCAGGATGCCGAAATAGTCCGGCAGGACGGCCTTGATACCATCTATGGCCGCTGTGGCATCGTCGATATAGCCCTGACGGCCTTCATCCGTGTTGGGATAATAGAGACGCTCATCGGTCTTCGTATCGCGTAGAAACGCGAAGAACTCGGGCAACGTGCCTTCAAAACCAAACTCCGCCTTGATCGCTTCCATCTCGCCGCGCAGGCGAGCGACTTCGGACAAGCCAATCTCATGAATTTCGTCAGCGGTCAGATTGGTCGTGGTCTGATTGGCGAGGCGCTCATTGTAATAAGCCATGCCATTTGGCAGGGCGCTGACGCCTTGCGCTTCAGATGTCGCGTTGACCTGGTCTTCTTCCTGCCAGGCGATCAGACGTTCATAAGCAGGTTGCCACTCTTCGACGAGCGCCGTGCGGATATCCGCGGTCAGCTGATCGGCCTTGGCCTGATCTATCTCGCCCTGCTCCAGCAGATTCGCGATCTTGGCCTTGGCATCGGCCCAGACCGCACTGTCCTCACCGCTTTCATCAAACGGTGCGCCCGTGATGATCTTGCGCGACTCATCGATGACGGACTCAAACGCAAAGTAAGGTGGACGGACACCTTCCGCAGCAACCATTTTTGAAAGCTCTACCAGTTGGTCGATCGCCCGGGCACTGCCGGAAACGCGGAGCAGGTAATTGTCCATATCCTCGCCATCGACGACCTTGTGGAAGGCGATCAAAAGCTGAGGGAAGAAAGAGTGGATGGCCTGCATCTGTTCGAACACATAGGCATTGGTGCGAAACTCGTCCGCCGCTTCTGCGCGTTCGGCCTGATAGGCCCAGATGTCATAGGAAATCTTCGCGTCAGGGGTCAGTTTGTTATAGTCGAAACTGGCTTGCATTTCGGCCAGGTTGGCGCGTGAACGCTCAAGCTGGGCGTCGAGGGCAGCCACAGAGAAATCATCAATCTCGCCCTGTCGCTCATCCCGTCCCAGGAAGGTGAGCTGGATCGGGCTCTGCATGACCTCGGCTTCATACTTTTCCTCAAACCAGGTGTTCAGCCGTTCGGTCTCAGCGGCGATCTCTTCCGCGCTAGGCTCTGCCGCCGTTTCGACCGGTGGCGTTTCAGCTTCAAGGGTTGGAGATGTGGTCGAGGTCTGACCACAGGCGGTCAGCGCGAAAATAGTTGCGAGTGCGGTGAATGTAGTTCGCATAAGTAAAGGCCTCCCAATGCCTCTTTTATCGATATTCGGCAAAAAGCAGCTTTTAGCCTCCTGGACAAGACACATGTCACATGTGTCGCCCGCTGCGGAGTTCACTTTTTAATCAGGCTTTGCCCGCTACAGCTGAATCCGGGCCGGGAAAACGATTTGGAGTGCTCATGCACAAGCTCGCTCTCACGGCGCCGCTCGCGGCCCTGTTCTTATCTGGATGTATTGTCACATCGACCGCCGGCCTCTTGTTCAATGGCGCGAAACTGGCCGGAAAGACTGTCTATTATACGGGCAAGGGCGTTTATCAGGTCGGCAAGCTCACGGTGCGCGCGGGCGATGGCGTGCTGGACGGCACCGAACGGATGTTGCGACTGACCATCCTGACCGCAGATGCCACCGGCGCTATTGTTCGCACCACACGCGAGATTCATTCAACCGCACTTGAGGCCGAACTGGCCGCGCTTGAGCGAACAGAAGGCGTCATCGAAGTTATTATCGAACCGCTGGACTAATCCCTTTTATCTTAATCAATCCGGGCTTATATTGGACGCGTTCCTTGTGAACTATGGTGATAAATGCGCGTGTAATAAGCGGTTCGGACCCGGGGGCGGTACCCGGCGCCTCCACCAAAAGATCTCTTCCTTCAGCGGGGATCGTTTGGGGGCGAAATAGGATCGACGGACGTGTAAAAGCGATGCTTTCACCCGCTTGAGCTGCGTTAGAAGCTCAATCAACAATAGTTGCAAATGACAACTTTGCTGAAGGTGAACTGCTCGCTGCGTAATGCAGTGCGTGGAAAACCGCTTTAACTCCTAGGGCATCAGCGCCTTAGGCGGGGCCCGGAGGCGCCTGGCAACAGAAGCCTCCACCTTTGTTTTGTAGAGTGGCGCGTTCTGCAGCATCCATTGCAGGTCGGGCATCAGAAAATTTTCAAACACCCGTTCGGGGAAGTCACCGTTTAGTGCTCGCCTGAGACATGAACGGCGTTGCGGGATCGGAATCGAGGCGCTATCCAGAGCGCCAATGAGGAGATGTCTATGACGGACTATATTGGCTATGAGGCACTGACTCAGGCCGCTATGCGGGGGGTTGTTCGCGAGGCACTGCGCCAGGCCGAGAAAGGCTCGGCGCCTCCTGGGGATCACCATTTCTACATCACCTTCCGCACCAAGGCGCCGGGCGTTAAGATCCCCGATCATCTGGTCGAGCAATTCCCGGACGAAATGACCATTGTCGTCCAGCACCAGTATTGGGATCTGGAGGTGCATGATGGGCATTTCGAGATTGTGTTGAAGTTCAATCGTGTGCCGCAGCATCTTTCGATCCCTTATGTCGCCCTGACCCGGTTTGTGGATCCAGCCGTCAATTTTGGCGTGAGCTTCGAGAAACCCGGCTCCGGCGAAGAGGCATCTGTCGTCGCTCCGGCGCTTGGTTCAGATCCATCTGAATCCGACTCAGACGCCGACGCGGATACGGCCGGCAGTGACGAAACCGTCATCAGCCTCGACGCATTCCGCCGTAAATAAATGAGCGATTCAACCGAAGAGCAAAAACCGCGTGTCTCGGATGCCGAGATGCTGGCGCGATTTCAAAACAGCAAGAAACGCCCGCCCTGCTCTGACACGCTCGGCATGCGCCTGGCAGAGGTCGAACAGGCGGCACAGCGCATCCGCATGGCCTTCGATGTCTCTTCGAGTTTCGCCAATCCAACCGGTGCCGTGCAGGGTGGTTTCATTGCTGCGATGATGGATGAGGCCATGAGCACCTGCGTGATCATCGCCTCCAATGTCACAAAAACAGCCCCCACGCTGGAAATGAAGATCTCTTACCTGCGGCGCCTGATGCCGGGGACCGCTCACGTCGATGCGCGCATTCTACGGATGGGTCGGTCCGCCGCCTTCATGGAAGCCGAATGCTTCGACGCCGAGGGAAAACTCGTCGCCAAAGCCACGGCCACGGCCATTCCTATGACCTTCAAACGACTCGGTTAAGACGCAAATACCGCCGTCACCACTTCAAATCCGACCAGCAATATGCCGGTCAAAGCGCCGCCCCACACGAGAGATCTCAGATAAGGCACTCCGAATAGATATAGCGGCGCAAAAGCGAGGCGACCAACCAGGTAAATGCCGGCGCCCCAAACCGTCAGCGGTGAGGACAGACTGGCAAGTTCCACCACCATGACCAATGGGACGAACAGCAACATACCTTCAATATGATTGGCCACGGTTCGGCCCGCGCGTCCTTGCATGTCGGTAAGTTCCTGCTTGCTGTCGCGACTGCCCAGACCCCAGCCAAACCCCTGATTCAACGGCACTAAAGTGCCCTGCAACACCAACAGCGCGAGCAGGATCGCAACGGATCCCACCACCATTTGCAGTTCAAAACTCATCTTGCTCTCCTGTTTTTAAGTAACTATATTTTTCGTAGTTACTAGATTTCGTCAAGCGATAAGTCTAAGAGCCAGATATGTCGAAGAAGAATCTGCCGCTTTGCCCGGTTTCCAGAACCGCCTTCATCATCGGATCACGCTGGACCAGCGAGATCATTCGCGAATTGGTCGACCATGGTCCGCGGAGATTCTCGGATCTTGAATCGACGCTCACAGGAATTGCCCCAAATACGCTGTCGAACCGGCTGAAAATGCTTGAAGATCACGATGTGATCAGCCGCAAGATCTACGACACGCATCCGCCGAGGTCGGAATATCATTTGACCGAGAAGGGTCTGAAAATGCGCCCGATCATCGATGCCATGCGGCATTGGGGACAGCAGAGTTCCTGAACTTGTTGGCACAATTCGTGTATGATACGTTTCGAAAGCGGATTAAGTCGTAGTAGAGTAAACGGGGACAAAGATGCTGAACACGTGGCGCGGGCTTGTGCTCGCCGCGGGCGTTCTCGCGATACCTGCTCTTGCGCAGGCCGAATGCCCGCCAGAAGACTCGCTGGATCGCTATGCTCAAACCGCGCGAGACGCGCTGGTCGCATTGGACGGCGTTGTGCCTGAAGACCAGCTACAGACCATGCGGGATCGCTACGTCGCCATGTCCATCTTGCGCTGGAATGGTCAGGGGCGCGATGTCATCCTGAACGAAGAATCCGCAGCGAACGGCATTTCGCAATGCATCGATTCAGGCCGCTGTGATGCCGAGGCAAATGAGCGGTCCGCTGCCGGCCCTCGAACCATATCTCCTTTCCCAAGCGATCGACTCGTGACCTGGGCCAATCGACAGCTGGAATGCGAAACCGTCTCGCCAATCGTGGAACAAGCTGCCGCTGATCCGACCCCCGTCGAACCCGAACAAGCGCCCGAAACCGAGATTGCTGAGATCGCCGAAGCGCAGCCCGAAACGATTGTCGAGACCATCGACGACGCGCCGACAGAGACCGTCATTGCGACACAGGAAGATCTTGAACCCGACGAGTCGGTGACAGCGGAAACCGAGCTGGTCGCCGAGATTGCCCCTGAAATCGAACCATCGATCTTATCCGATGCCATTGAAACAGACAGCACGTCGGATCCAGAGGCGACGCCTACGGACGACACAATGGCAATTCTCGAAACCGATATAGAGCCTGAAATCGAAACGTCAGGTCCTGCAATTGCAGCGCCGGCAACCCGATCGTCTACCGCAGTTCCCGCAGTTGCCGAGAACGCCATTCAACGTCTCGTCAGAGAAGGTGCCGTCTCGGTTATGTTGGGTGATTTCGATGCCGGCGTGGAGGCCATCAGTCAGTCCTGTTACCTGGATGCGGAGCAGGCTGATCTGGTACCAAGCTGTGAACTGGTCTTCGATTACTATCAGCGCCTCGCCGTGAACGCAGATCCGATCAGGTTTCTCGCCTTCACGGATCAGTTGTGCCGGGTCGACTATGCGCGGGGATGCAGCAGCCTGGCGACCTATTTCGGAGTCGAAAGCACGGCAGAAGCTCACATGGCCGCCATCAAGTTCTACGATCGCGCCTGCAATACCGGCGATGCCGAAGCCTGCGCAGCGGCATCCGACTATTTTCTGACCGGGCGTGCGAGCGTTGCCGACCCGGTGCGCGCCCGCGATACGATGTATCGCAGCTGTGACCTTGGGCGCCTCGCCTCATGCCAGGATCTTGCAGAGTTTTACGCACGCGGGGTCGGTGGTGAAACCGATATCACTCGAGCACTCGAACTTAACGACCTCTCTTGTCCGACCGCGCAAAACAGCCTGGCAGACACTTGCGTCGCGGCGGCTAAGTTCGTCTTGCTAAATGTCGATGCCGGGCCCGACCGGGCCGCGCGCGTGCGAGCCTTCACGGAGCGCGCCTGCCGGATCGGGCATGATGAAGGCTGTGCCTGGCACGCAGAAAACCTGGAATACGGGATTGGCGGCGTGGTTGACCTCTCCGGCGCGAAACGAGCGCGGGCAACGGCCTGCCAGTTCGGACATCGCGCCAGCTGCGCGGCCAACTCCTAGCCGCTAGTCCAGCGCCCGTACGCGCATATAGATCCCTTCCCGCTCTCCCACCCGGCGTTCGACCAGCAAGCGGGCGACCTGGTGATCGTCTTCAAACGCATTGCCTGTGAGACTGTCGAGCAGTGCCTTGGCGAGATTATCGAGATCCATCCAGGGCGCATCCCCTGTGTATTCCATCACAATGTGCACATCATAATCGCCATAGCCCGGGCGCAGGCGTTGAAAATCCTTGCGGAAGAATTCGCGAAAGAGCTGCTTGTAATAACGCGCCTGGGTGGTCAGGCCGAAACAACGAACTTCCAGATCGCCATCTTCGGTAATGCGCCCACGAACCTTGCCATTCTTGACCCAGTCGTCCACGCCTAGTCAGCCCAGCCGGCGATCTCGCGGCGGACGATATCCTCGATCACGTCAATCGCGCCCTCGCTATCATTCAGGCACGGCACGACGGAATAGGCTTCGCCGCCAGCCTCAAGAAATGTGTCGCGCCCTTCCATGGCGAGCTCTTCGAGCGTCTCGAGGCAATCTGAAATAAAGGCTGGCGAGACCACCACAACCTTCTTCGCACCCTGTTCGGGCAGGGCTTCGAGCGTCTTGTCGGTATAGGGCTGCAACCACTCGGTTGGCCCGAACCGGCTTTGAAAAGTCGTCATCGCGAACCCATCACGCCAGCCCAGCCGCTCGGACACCAACCGAGTCGTCTTGTGGCAATGGCAATGATAGGGATCGCCCTTGTCAAAATAGGCTTTCGGGATGCCATGATAGGACAGGATCACCCGGTCAGGTTCGAATTCAAGCGTTCCCAGATGTGCCGAGATGCTGCTCGCAAGCGCCTCAATGTAGACGGGCTGATCATGAAACGCCGCCGCAGTGCGCACGGCTGGTTGCCAACGCATCTCGCTGAGCGCTTTGAAAGTCCGGTCGCAGACGCTCGCGGTCGTGGTCGCCGAATATTGCGGATAGAGCGGGATGACGCAGATCCGGTCGCATCCCTGATCCTTCAGATTGGCAATCTTCGAGGCAATGCTCGGATTGCCGTAATTCATCGCAAAATCAACGATCAGCCGATCATGTCCGATCCGGGCCTTCAGCTTCTCCGCCTGGCGTTGGGTAAAGACCAGAAGAGGGGAACCTTCATCTGTCCAAATCTTCTTGTAGGCGCGCCCGGACTTGCTTGGTCGGAAGGTCAGGATCGGGCCCTGCAGGATGAGCTGCCAGATCGGCTGCGGCACTTCAATCACGCGCGGATCAGACAGAAACTCGGAAAGATAGCGCCGCATCGACCAGTAATCGGTGCCGTCCGGCGTCCCGAGATTAACCAGCAACACGCCGACTTTACCCTGCTTCACATCCGGGTGGCCGGACGGCAGCGGCCCCAGGGCGCCGGGGAGGGAGACAGTCGACTTCATCGTATCAGGCATTCAATCATCCTTTGCCCGCTTATTTAAGCCGCAGCGAAGAATGGCAAGTGCCAGATCTGTTTGTGAAGCTTAGCGAGACCTTGCTCGCGTGGTACCGGTGGTCGGGCTCGAACCGACACTTTCCAAGGAAAACGGGATTTTGAATCCCGCGCGTCTACCAATTCCGCCACACCGGCCTGTGCGATCAGGCCGCCTAACTGCCGCAGTCGAAGAGGATCGTCAATCTCCACTTTGCGGTTGGCACAAACCTCGCTAGGCAACGCCTCATGACCGAGACAGAGACACAGACGCGTACCTTCCTGCAATCGCTTGAAGCGATGGCCGATGATGCCCCCGAGGCGGGGTTTTCGCTGCACGATATTCTCGATCGGCTGGAAGAACGCGCCTTCGGTGCGATGCTGTTTATCCTGGCCTTGCCCTGCGCGATCCCGTTTCTCTATGGCGTGCCCCAGGTCGTGTCATTGCCGATGATGGCGCTGACGCTGCAAATGCTGGCGGGGCGTGAAGAACCCTGGCTGCCGGAAAAATTCGGGCAGCGCATGATCAACAAGGCCGGGCTGACGCGGACTTCGCGGTTCGGGCGCAAATGGTTTGGCTGGCTGGAAGTGATCTCGCATCCACGGCTGACCTTCCTGACGGGCAAAACCATGGAACGGGTCGTCGCGCTGTTCCTCACCGCTTTCTGCGCCTCGATCCTGGTGCCTCTGCCCCTGACCAATTCGACCCCTGCCATCGCCGTCGCCATTGTCGCCTTTGGCCTGATGGCGCGAGATGGAATTCTGGTCATCCTCGGCGCCATTCTCGGCTCGGTCTGGATCGGCATTCTCTTGACCGGGTCGACCTGGATCATTTCCTCGCTGAAGGACATGATCCTCGGCTGAACAGGACCGTGACAGATCCGTAACGCCCCGTGCGTGGTTGCCGCATGGACTCCGACGCCTTGCAGTACGATTCTAGGGGTCATGTTGGAGCGGATTGATCCTCTGTTGAAAACCTGGCGTTGGCCAGCGCTGGCCCTGACCGCAGCGGCCTTCATGCTGGGCGCTGCGCATGCCTTTGAGACCTTCGCCCTGTTATTGCCCTGCCCGCTCTGCCTGCGCCAACGAGAGGTCTATTGGGCTGTCGTCGCCATGTCGTTCACCGCTCTGCTTCTGTGGCAGATGCGACAGACGCCGCGATTCATTCTAGCTGTGAACATCATGCTGGGCCTGATCTTCCTGACCGGGGCCATCGTGGCAGCGTATCATGCTGGCGTGGAATACCGGTTCTGGCCGGCGCCAAGTGGTTGCACGGCCGTGGCGGTGGACATGAATGCCATTGATCTGTCGAACCTGAATCAACGCCAGGGCGCCCCGTCCTGTCTCGATGATCCGTGGAAAGGCGCCTATGGGCTTTCCATGGCGGGATGGAATATGGTGATCTCGCTGGCTTTGTCGGCGCTCAGTTTCCGCGCCGCCGGGATCAGCCTGCCCCGCCCAAAGACTCTAAGCCCCGCTGAATAAGGTACCAGGCGCCGAGCAGCGACAGGACGGCACCGATGGTCGGCCACAGGCGCATACGGCGATACCAGATCGGTAGTTCGGGCGAGATGCTGTCATACAGAAAGTGCAGAATGAAGGCCGCCGCCATCGCCGCATAGATCCAAGCGGGAAAGGCATACTGGAAGGCGGCCATGACCAGGCCCCAGCCAATCAGCGCACCGAAAGTGGCCGGTCCCAGCTCGGCAAATCGCGGCCGTTCCCGCTTGGCCACTTCTGCGCCCCAACGCACGCCGCCGAGGAAACTCAGGATTACCGCAGAATAGACCAGCAGCCAGGTCCCGGCGGTGATGACCATCGTATAATCGTCACGCCAGACGAACATCGCGCCGGTCGCCGAAGCGAACGGAATAACGCCGCCAAACATCAGTGCCATGGGCACTTGGGGGGGTGCAGAACGGAACATAGCTCAAATCCCTTCGATCATGTTCATCGCATATCAATTTTACGGGTCTATTAATTTAATATGTCACGACGACTGATCGCTCTTTTGATTGCATTATACGCAATTGCCTTCGCTTTCGGAGCGATGGCGGCGATTCGTTGGCCGAGCCTGATGATGCTCGCGAACTTTATGCTGGAAGACGAAGCTGCGATGGCCGGCATTGCCGGGATCGACTGGCGCCAGCTCGGCATCGTTTACGGCGCGCCCTATTTTCTCGCCGCCTTGTGCCTCTACGCGGCGGCGCTGTCGCTCTCCAACAAGAAGCGCGCCGCGCGCATCTGGTACGCCATGGGTGTAGTCGCCGGATTTCCGTGCGTGTTCCTGGTCGATTTCGAGCCAGGCTGGTGGCAGGATCCAAGCGCCGGGGAAGGCGCGGTCGCTGGCGCCGCGGCCGGTGCGGTGCTGCTCGGTATCGCCGTGTGGGAACTTTGCCGCAAGCCGAAACAGAAACCGCCAGTGGTCGTTCAGCGCGAAGAGGGTGACCCTCAGCTTGTCTATGTACAGGCCCCAGTGCCTGAGCCGGAAAAGAAACCGCAACGCAAGTATCGTCGACCGGTTCCGGCCGCGATTGCGCGTCAACGGGCACACTTCGCGGCAGAGGGCCGCCGGATGATGGCGCGCCAGCGTCGCCACTAAACCGCCACAAAGCCGCCCGCAAAACGCCTGCGCGATTTTCCGCTTTGTTTGCAAATCCCTGTCAAATCCGTCACAAAGACAAATCCCCGGGAGGAGACCGCAAATGGTAAGACGAGTGGCTGGATTGGTCATGCTCGGTTTGGGCATGTGGCTCGCCTGGGGCGCACTTGAGGCGATCCTCGCCTTTACAAGCCGCGGCGGAGACCTCGCGAGTGCATTGTTTGAACCGCCGACGGGAATTATTCGCGTCGTCAGCACAATCGCCATGACGCTTGGCGGATTGCTGGTTCTGATCGGCACCCGCTATGGCGCGACGCTAGCGACCGTTGGGTCCATCCTGTTTGCGATCCTGGGAGGTTTGATGGCGGTATCTGGCGCAGATTCCGGTCTATGGATGGATGAAGTGCTGTTTGGCCTCGGCGCTATCGCCCTGTCTGTTCTGATACTGACATTACGTCGCGCCTGAGACGTTTCTACGATTGCATTTGCCGCCGACGACACTAGGTTGCCGCCACATCAACTGGCGAGCTGAAGCAGGCAAAGTATTCCCATGGCAGAGACCTATGACGTCGTGATCATCGGCGGTGGCCCCGGCGGCTATAATTGCGCAATCCGTGCAGGACAATTGGGGCTGAAAGCGGCCTGTATCGAAATGAACGAGACTTTAGGCGGCACCTGTCTGAATGTTGGCTGCATTCCGTCCAAGGCCTTACTACACGCCTCGGAATATTTCGCGGCGGCCAAGAATGATTTCGCCAGCATGGGCATCAAGACCGGAAAGCTCGAAGTCGATCTTGAACAAATGATGGCGCAAAAGGCGGATGCGGTGGACGGTCTGACCAAGGGGGTCGCGTTCCTGCTCAAGAAGAACAAGGTCGATCATTATCACGGCAAGGGTGAGATTAAAGGTCCGGGCCAGGTCGAGGTTACCGGGCCGGATGGCAAGAAACAGACGCTGAGCGCCAAGAATATCGTCATCGCGACGGGCTCCGAGCCATCAACCCTTCCCGGTATCGAAATCGATGAAGAACGCGTGGTCACCAATACCGGTGCGCTTAGCCTCAAGGCGATCCCGAAAAAGCTGGTCCTGATCGGTGCGGGCGTGATTGGCCTCGAAATGGGCTGTGTCTGGTCGCGTCTTGGGTCGGAAGTCACGGTGATCGAATATCTCGATCGAATCCTGCCGGGCACCGATAATGAGATCGCCAAGGAAGCCCAGCGCACCTTCAAGAAGCAGGGCCTGAATTTCAAACTCGGCACCAAGGTCACCAGTGTCGACAAGCTCAAGACCAAACTCAAACTGACATTGGAACCGGCGCAAGGCGGCGAAAGCGAGACGCTGGATGCAGATGTCGTCATCGTCGCAGTCGGACGACGCCCGTACACAGAAGGCCTCGGGCTGGAGAGTGTCGGCGGCAAGACGGACAAGCGCGGCGTGATCGAAACGACGGATCATTTCAAGGTCGCTCCGGGCGTCTGGGCCATTGGCGACTGCATTGCCGGTCCGATGCTCGCGCATAAGGCTGAAGATGATGGCGCTGCCGTCGCTGAGCTGATCGCAGGCAAGGCCGGGCATGTCGACTATGACCTTGTCCCGGGCGTCGTCTACACGAACCCTGAGATTGCAACGATCGGCAAAACCGAAGAACAACTCAAGGACGCCGGGATCAAGTACAAGAAGGGCAAGTTCCCCTTCATGGCCAATTCCCGCGCGCGCACCAATCACGAAACCGCGGGCTTTGTGAAAATCCTCGCCGAAGAAGGCACGGACAAGATTCTCGGCGCGCACATGATTGGCGTCGGCGTCGGTGAGATGATCCACGAGATCGCCATTGCAATGGAGTTCGGAGCCTCGTCTGAAGACGTCGCTCGCACCTGTCACGCCCACCCAACCCTGTCCGAAGCTGTCCGTCAGGCGGCGATGGGTGTCGAAGGCTGGACCATGCAGATGTAGCGGGAATGGAGACGCAGAGGAATTGCCAAACCGCGCTCGGGCCACTTAAGCTCGAGCAAATGGGAGGCCTTCAATGACTTTGCTCCAAGTTCTGTTCGCACTGAACACCATCTGGTTCGCGATGGCGTTCGACGCCTTTTATCGCCGGCGCAAAATCTTCGGCAAAGTCATGGTGCCTATTCAGGCGGACCGGGACAATTCCGCCTATGATGCCCTGGTTGAATCCGGACGCTTCATGGGAGGGTTCAACCTCGCGCTATCCTTGTTCAACGCCCTGTTGCTGTTCAATATTGGCGGGTTCGAGACGAATGCCCAGTGGGCGACACTGCTCATATTCAACGCGTTGGCGCATGGTTCTCAATTCTTCGGCAATGTGCCCATGGCCCTGCAGAACCGTCAGGGCGGCGGCCTCTGGAACGTTTTCAAAGGCGTCATGCTGCGCATCTTCGTGATTGATTTCACCCTGATGGTCGCCAATGCGGCGCTGGCTGTGTGGTTGCTGGTTTAAGTCGAGCCGCAACCGACCCTGCCAGCCGCCACCCGTCGCAGCCGAACCTAGCTCGACGGTGGAATGTTCATGCCCGCTTTGACGGCTGGACGCGCTGCCATTCGGTCGTGCCAGGCCGCGACATTGGCGAAGCTTTCGCCACTTCCACCCTGGATCGGTCCGAGGGCCACCACCGACCATGGATAGATCGACATATCCGCGATGGAATAGGATCCAGCGACAAATTCCTGGTCGGCCAGTTGCTGATCCAGCACTTTGTAGAGGCGAACAGATTCATCAAAGAATCGCTGAATGGCGAGCGGCATCTTTTCGTCCGCCCGGTTCATAAAGTGATTGAGTTGACCGAGCATCGGGCCAAACCCGGCGATTTGCCAGGAGAGCCATTCCAGCACTTTGGCGCGCTCACCAGGCGCTTGCGGGAGGAATTGACCCGATTTTTCCGCAAGATGGATCAGGATCGCGCCGGACTCAAAAACACTCACATCGTGGTCATGATCATAAATCGCGGGGATTTTATTGTTTGGACTGATCGCGAGAAACTCGGATGAGAATTGTTGATCGTTTCCGATATCGATCGGGTGTACGTTGTACTCCAGACCCATCTCTTCGAGAGCGACCGATATTTTCCGGCCATTCGGGGTCGTCCAAGTATACAAATCGATCATCAAAATTTCCTTTTATCTGAGATGAGCCCCGTCGAACGGCCGAGTGCTAGCTCAGTCCTTGTTTGAAGCTCGCAATGGGTTGGCTGCGCACACGCACGCCGGTTGCGGCAAAAACAGCATTTGCCAGTGCCGGCGCGATCGGGGGTGTTCCCGGTTCGCCGCCGCCGCCCACCTTGGCACCGCTATTGATCAGTTTGACCGTGATTTGCGGCGCGTCGCGCATGCGGACCATCGGATAGTCATGGAAGTTGGACTGAACCACAGCGCCATCTTCGATCGTGATATCTCCATAGAGCGCGGCGGTCAGGCCATAGATGATTCCGCTTTCTATCTGCGCTGTGAAACCGTCTGGGTTCATGACGTATCCAGGATCTGCGGCGCACCAGACATGAACCACTTTCGGTTCCGGTCCGGTGACATCCACTTCGACCACTTGCGCGACGACTGTGCCGAAGGAATCGACAAGTGCGATGCCGAGGCCCCGCCCCTGTGGCACCTCGCGGCCCCAACCCGCCGCTTCGGCTGCAGCGTCCAGCACCGTCAGATAACGCGGCGAATGCTCCAATAGCTTACGGCGATAGGCATAGCCATCCATGCCCGCCTGATCGGCCAGTTCATCGATAAAGCTTTCGATGAAAAAGCCATGCTGGGTGTGGTCCACTGAGCGCCAAGGCCCGAAGCGGACATGGTGTTCGGCTTCGGTGTGATGGATCAGCTGATGGTCGATCTGGTAGGGAATATGGGATGCCTCCGGAGGGTCATGCTTCTGCACGAACATATTCTCCCAGGAAACGGGCATGCCATCCTCATCAAGGCCCGCCTTGAAGCGGCTGACAGAGGCAGGGCGATACCAGTCCTGCTGCGTGTCTTGCTCTCGCGACCAGATCATCTTGACCGGGTGCTCGAACTCCTTGGCGATTTCGACCGCCATCAAGGGGTAATCGGCTTCCGAGCGGCGCCCGAAACCACCCCCCAACATGACATTGTGAACCGTCACATCGTGCTTTTTTACGCCGGTGGCGCCGGCAATCTCATCGCGAACTGCCAGCGGGTTCTGCAGGCCCGACCAGAAATCCACCTTGCCGTCGCGCACCCAGGCGGTGGCATTGATCGGTTCCATCGCCGCGTGGGCAAGGAATGGCACACGATATTCCGCCTCATAGACCCGCGCGGCGTTCTCGGTTGCCCTTCGCGCATTGCCGACGGCGACATCTTCCTTGGCTTTGGATCCGGCGTCATCCATTGCCGCGCCGAGCATGGCGTAGATATCGGATTGGTTCAGGCCTTCTGCGCCGGTCTCTGTCCAGCTCACGTCGAGCTGGCGGAGTGCGTTCTCGGCCTGCCAATAGCCATCCGCCACGACGGCAACAAATGTGCCTTTGTTCAATACTTCAACGACACCCGGCATATCCTTGGCATAGGTGTCGTCGACCTGCGCAACTTCCGCTCCGAGCACGGGCGGCCCCATCACCGCGGCATACTTCATGTCTGCTAAATCAACATCGATCCCGAACTCCGCCGTACCATCTGTCTTGGAGGGGATATCGAACCGCTTGAGCGGTTTGCCCATGAGCTTGAACTCGTCCGGCGTTTTCAATTTTGGTTGCGTCGGAGGGGAGTACTTACCGGCCTGCTCAGCAAAGGCGGCATAAGGCTCCGAGCGCCCGCTGGCGTCATGATAGACAAAGCTCTTCTCTGTGCGCAGCTCCCTGGCGGGGACATCCCAGGACTTGGCCGCCGCCTTCACGATCATCTCGCGGGCAGCCGCGCCTGCAATGCGCATCCCGCCCATGCCCGTGAACCGAACCGCCGTACTGCCACCGGTAATCTGCAGCCCCATGGACTGCGCGATCCGCAAAAAACCGCCATTGAGCGAGTCCTGCACCAGTCCAGGGACTTTGGTGTCGCCCATCAGGAATTCGCGTCCGAGCGGATAGTTGGCATAGCCTTCATGCGCTGGCGCCTGCTCATACGTGACCAGATCCCAGTCCGCGTCCATTTCATCGGCCAGCATCTGGGTCATCGAGGTGAAAACGCCCTGCCCCATTTCACTGTGCGGAACGATCGCGGTGACCGTGTTATCCCGCGAGAGTTTGACCCAGACATTGACGAGCGTCTCGCCGTCTTCCGTCATCATCTCGGCGAGTTTTGGCGCCCGATGCCCTTCGCGAATGCCGACGCCAACCATCAAGGCACCGCCTGAAACGACCCCCGCTGCGATAAAGCCTCTACGTGTCCATTTTCCCATATCGGCCTCCTTACGCGCTTGCTGCGGACTTAATCGCCGCGCGGATTCTGCCATAGGCTCCGCAGCGACAGATGTTTCCGCTCATTGCCGCATCGATGTCGGCATCCGTCGGATTGGGATTATCCCGCAGCAGAGCGACCGCCGACATGATCTGACCGGACTGACAATAACCGCATTGCGGAACCTGATGTTCGATCCAGGCCTGTTGCACGGCGTGACGCGTGCCATCTTCACCGGCGACGCCTTCTATGGTCGTCACTTCAGCGCCGTCTGCGGCGGCGACGGGTGTCGAACAGGATCGAACGGGTGTCCCGTTCACATGAACTGTACAGGCGCCACATTGCGCGATCCCGCAACCGAATTTTGTTCCATTCAGCTTGAGCTGTTCTCGCAAGACCCAGAGCAATGGCGTGCTCGGATCGACATCAACGCTTCGCTCCTCTCCGTTTACGATGAGTTTCGTTTCGGACATCGCACGCTCCTTATCCCTGAATGATTTGCTCATTGTTCAATACAGGTAGAATCTCTGGCGGCAAAGTAAAATTTTTGCCAGTCATCGCCGACAAGCCGAGATATGCTGTCAGATGGTTGGTTGCCAGCCGAGATCGCCAATGTATGAGGAGGCATGACCATGACCGCCCTCTTCCCGACGCTTGTTCAACACACGCGAATAACCGATCCGGACCTCATGGCAGACCTTGAGGCCGCCTGCTGGATGATAGAAGACGGCGACACCGCGGGCCATGACTGGTGCGATCGAGAAGGGTATCCGGGTTATACGTCTTACGCCTCATTGGACGACCTCCCACAACGTGCACCGGCTTTTGCCGATCTCGTCGCCCAGCTCGACCAGTACGCAGCCGAATTCGCGCAACATCAGCATTGGGATCTTGGTCGTGCACGCCTCAAATGTGACAGTCTGTGGATAAATATTCTTGGGGAGGGTGGCCATCATAGCGGGCATATTCATCCAAACAGTGTCATCTCCGGGACCTGCTATGTGGCCATGCCGGAAAGTTCGGGTCGGATCAGATTTGAAGATCCCCGCCTCGCCATGATGATGGCGGCGCCACCGCAAAAACCTGACGCGCCAGACCTGGCGCGCCGATTTCACTACGTTTCACCCAAGGCAGGTGACATTCTGATGTGGGAAAGTTGGCTGCGCCACGAAGTCATGCCCGGCCTGACCGAAGCGCCCCGGATTTCGGTGAGTTTCAATTATGCGCTGATCGACTAGGCCGCCCTATTCGATGCGCGCGACCCCGTAGGATCGATTGGTTTCGAGGATTTTGATCTCGATCCCGCCGAGCAGGTTTTGTTGAAGCACGACGTCTGCCGGGAGCGACTTCGGCGCCTTGATGTCCTCGACTTCAACCTGACGCCAGACATGCCCCTCAGCGGTGGTAAAGAAATGCCGGCCGAGATTGTTCCGCTGAATCCGCGTCAGCGTCGTTTGGAATTCATCCGGCTCTTTCTCTACATCTCTCCCGCTGCCAAAACTGACGCGTGGAATCCACGATGGCAGGATTGAGTCATTGTTCGGTGGCTGCGCAGTATCGGTCGACGCCTGCTGCACAGGCGCCGTCGTCGTCGTCGCTTCTTGTTGAACAGGTGCTGTCACCGCAGCCGCAGATGATGTCGCCGTCGGGGCCGGCACGATTTGCGCCGGTGGAATCGCAAGCGCGGTTGAAAGTTGCTCTGCAGCGGCCTCAAAACATGCCAGCCGTTGCGCTGCGTCTTCAACATTCTGACAGGCCACCACGCTTTCGGAAGCCGAGCGCAGATCCTGGGCATACACAGGGCTCGAAACCAGTCCCGTCAGGACGGCCAGAAATGCCAGCTTTTCGTGAGTTCTCATATTCTTACTCGCACCACTATAATCTGTTTCGAATAAAGCACCGCAAAAGGCACTGGCCAAGGCGAAATGTCTGCTTGACGGTTTGGCCGCGATCCTGCACGGGGCTCGGAAAATGACCAAACACAAGGTTGCCTCCCATGGACGTTTCAAAAATTATCTCCGGCCAGAACCCGCCTGATGATATCAATGTCATTGTTGAAGTGCCGCTTGGCGGTGACCCGATCAAGTATGAGATCGACAAGGCCTCAGGCGCCATGTTCGTGGATCGCTATCTCTATACCGAGATGCGCTACCCCTGTAATTATGGGTTTGTTCCGCACACGCTGAGCCTGGATGGCGATCCGATCGACGTCATGGTGGTTGGAAATCGCCCCCTGGTTCCCGGCAGCGTGGTCCGCGCGCGTCCGGTTGGCGTTCTGATGATGACGGATGATAAGGGCCCGGATGAGAAAATTCTCGCTGTGCCACATCCGAAACTGACGGCCTATTACGACAAGATCGCAACCTATCATGACCTGCCGGACATTCTGGTCCAGAAGATCACGCACTTCTTCACCCACTATAAGGACCTGGAACAGGGCAAGTGGAGTCAGGTTGAAGGCTGGTCTGGCGTTGAGAAAGCACGCGAACTGATCGCGCAGTCGGTCGAGCGCGGCCAGTCAGAGGGCTAACCAGCCCCTAGAAACGCCCCGGACGCATCACCTCGACCTCGGTCAGGGTGACAATACCGATATGGGCTCCGAGCAAGTTGGCGATCTCGTCCATCGTATTGCGGACCTTCTCTTCGTCTCCAATCGAGACGATGGACACCATGTCACCGCTGGCCGAGATGTCGGTATCACGACTCCAGCGTTTGCCTCCGCCATAACCGGCCATGGCGGGAAAAACGGTGTATCCCGTCATCCCGGCAGCCTCGAGGACGCGCCCGGCACGTTTGTGCGCCATGCGCTCGATGATCAGTTCGATTTGAAGATACTTGGTCATGGCTTACCCCTGTCCGTTTATCAGCAAGGCCAGATAGATATAGATCGGAATCCCGATCGTGACATTGAACGGGAAGGTCACGCCCAGGGACAATGTCAGGTAGATCGACGGCTTCGCCTCGGGCAAAGCGAGGCGCATGGCGGCAGGCACGGCAATATAGGAGGCCGAAGCCGTGAGCGTAATGAGAAGGGCCGCGTCTCCGGGGGGTATGCCCAGCATGTAAGCTGCGCCCGCGGCGATCACTGCGGAGATGAGCGGCATGTACAGCCCGAACCCGACAATGGCTGTACTCAATTGGCGCCAACCCTGGCGCAAACCACGTCCGGCTGACAGGCCCATATCAAGCAGGAACAGGCACAAGACGCCCTGGAACAATCCGACAAAGAACGGTTGAATCGACGCCGTGCCCTCTTCTCCGCCGATCCAGCCAATGGCCAGCGCTCCCACCAGGACCACGATCGAGGCGTTCAGAAACACCTCGCGAACCAGTTCCCCTTGCTCAGAACCGGCCACCGGCTCCGCACGTTTCTTCTGACCGCGAGTCGCGAGGAACAGCGCCGTAATGATCGCAGGCGTTTCCATCAAAGCAGCCACGGCCACCAGGTGGCCACCGCTGTCCAGTCCGGACATCCGAACGGCTTCGGTCGCGGCGACAAATGTGACGATGGAAATGGAGCCATAGTGCGCCGCCGTCGCGGCTGCATTGGTCTGATCCAGCTTCGTGGTCAGACGCAATAGGACGAAGGCAATGAGCGGGATCAGGAAGGATAAGACAATCCCGGCCAGTAGGACGAGCATCACTTCCATGGTCAGCGGATTCTTTGACATCTCGACCCCGCCCTTGAGGCCAATCGCCATCATCAGATAGATGGCGAGTCCTTTGGCAAAAGCTTCCGGAACACTCATCTGGGAGCGCAGCAAGGCGGCCAACATACCGAGGCCGAAAAACAGAATGATAGGCGAAAGAAGGGTCGAAATAGCGACGTCCAAGACGGCCCCCGTTTGCGAGGATGGATTGATTGAGATCGCATATAGGTCGCGGCCGAGGTGAGCCTAGATTGGATCGGCGAACTGGTCACTTTTGTCGCGCCGTACCGATTGGCCTGAATTTCGCACGCATTGGAGGGTGACAAAAAGTCGGAAAGACGGATAAGACAAACGGATCGTTCCGTGTTAACGGAATCTGCAATCTTTAGGGTGACAGCGAAGAGATGACTGAGAAGAAACTCAAGCGCAAGAAAAGCCAGCGCAGCAGCGAAGAATCGCGCGCCGCTATCCTCCAGGCCACCCGAGAGGAAATGGCCGAAAATGGCTGGCGAAAGTTCAGTGTCGACAAGGTTTCTCGCCGCGCCAAGGCGTCCAAACAGACCATTTACCGCTGGTGGCCTGCCATCGGGAACATGTGCATGGAAGCAGCGATCGAACTGGTCCCCGATCGTTCCAAACTGGGCCGCGATCCGGCCGAGCGCATTGCTGCTCTGATCCAGCCTCTCGAAGATACGACCCGTCAGGGCTCCGGCCACGCGGTGCTGCGCGCCGCTATGATTGCGGCAAGTGACGACAAGGATGCCGGCGAGACCTGGCGCAACTGGATGAAAGAGAATATTCGCGCGCCGCTACGCCTGGTGCTGGCGGAGATCGCGGCCAAGAATGTCGTGCGCCGTGATTTCGATCTTGATGAAGCGGTCGATTTCCTCACAGGCCAATTCTGGTCGCGTGTGATGATCATGCGGGCGCCGCTGCCGGAAGGTTTCAGCAATTTGCAGGCAAATGCATTGCTCACCTCCCTCGCGCCTTAAACGACACAGATCAACAAAAACCCCGCGGGATCGGCACACGCGATCTTGTGAGCAGCGCGGCAACCGGCTATCGCTGGCGAACACCCTGGGAGCCGGTTGAGTATGTCAGAAATCCGCATAGCAGTGATCGGCGCCAACCAGCTCGACCTCGATCATCGCCACGCCCTCAATGCCCTTTCCGATAGCGGTCGCATTGCGATCTATGCCCTGGAAACGGATTCTGTCGAGGAAGGCCGGGAGGCCCTGCAACGCGCCGTGGATTTAAACGCGATCGACGCAGCGATTATCGCCGGTCGTCGGCCGAATCTGGCGGCCTGGATCACGTTTGCACTGGAAACCGGTTGGCCGGTTTATACGCCCTATGCCGTCCCCCCCTCGATCGAGGACATGATCGAAATTCGGCGCGCCGAACAGCAAAACCGTCCATCCGTTCTGCAATTTGGCTTATCTGCGCGCCTGCACGACTCGGTCGCGTCCGCGTTGTCGAAATCCGAGTCAGGCGAGTACGGCCAGTTGATCAGTCTACGCGGTGTATGCGGTGTGTCAGGCCTCGAACCCGATGACAGCCTCATGTTCGGACCGGCCGCGCAAATGGTTGATATTATGCAGCTTTTTGCTGGTCCATTTCAGGACGTAACCGGGTTTGCAGATCTCGATCGCGGCGCCGAACCCGGCAGTGAAACCAATGTTCTGGCGACGTTGCGCACGCATTCCGGCGTGCTCGCCAACCTGCACGCGTCGGCCACGCAATGGCGTCCGACCTTCCGTCTGGAACTCGGATATGAGCGGGGCTATTTGTGGTTGGAAGGCCTCAACAATGAAGAATATGCCTTTGGGCGCGAAGTGCTGGTCTATGCGCGCACAGATGGTGGACAGACCCAGCATGAAACGGTCGATCGGTTTGAGCACAATAATGGCGTGCAGCTTGCTTTGGAACGGTTTCTAGCGCGCATTGCCGACCCGGCACTGCCCGCCCCAAGCAATAGCCAGGACGCATTTGACACTTTGAACACGATCCAGCGCATCCTCGCCGCTGATCCAATTTACGCTCCCATTCAGGAAAGACAGGTTTCATGACACTGACAGGCGACACTCTGGCTCGCATCGCGCTCGATGCGGGAGAACTGATCATGCAGGTCTATGCGACGGATTTCGACGTCGACCGCAAGGATGACAGCTCTCCAGTCACCGAAGCGGACGAAAAGGCCGAGGCGCTGATCCTGGCGGCTCTGGCGCAGGCCGATCCAGACCTTCCCGTGATCGCGGAGGAAGCCGTCGCGGCCGGTCACACGCCCGAACATGGCAGCCGCTTTGCTCTGGTGGATCCGCTCGACGGCACCAAGGAGTTCATCAACAAACGCGGCGAATTCACAGTGAATATCGGCATTATCGAGAATGGCGTTCCGGTCATGGGGGTCGTCTACGCGCCGGCGCTGAACCGCCTGTTTGTCGCCGATAGCCGCTTTTCAGCCTGGCAGGCCGCCGCCGAACCCGGCGGCGCGCTACCCGCTGCAGACGCGCGCACGCCATTGCGCATTCGCCGGGCGCCAGAGGCAGGTGTCACTGCGATCGCGTCCAAGTCTCATCGCTCGGATGAAACCAATGCGTTTCTCGAAACACAAAACGTAGCCGACATCATCTCGGCTGGATCGTCCTTGAAGTTCTGTCTGATCGCGGCGGGTGAAGCGGACCTCTATCCGCGCCATGGTCGCACCATGGAATGGGACACAGCTGCAGGTCAGGCTGTCGCCGAAGCTGCGGGCGCGCGCGTAACCGAGACCGATGGCGCGCCGCTCCTCTATGGCAAGAAAGCACGCGGCTACGACAATCCGCACTTCATCGTCTGGGGGGACGTGACGCCGCCAATCCCGGCCTGACGCTGAATTCTGACAGAGAGTTCACGCGCGTAAGGCTCGACAAAGTGCGGGATTTCTCCTGAATAGGCGCGGACACGCTGCGGGGGCGCTGCGTTGAGACCTGTTTAGAATGACCCCTATGAAAGCCGTAACCTTAGCCGCTGGCCTCAGCGTAATGACGGCCTGTGCCAGCGCGCCGCTGACCCTGAACGACAATCAGATTGTGCCGGGAGAACGCGTCGGAGATGTCGAGATCGGCATGCCACTCGACCAGCTTCTCGCCTTGAAGGGTGTGCCCCGCCAGACCATACCGATGCGGGGCTCCGCGGCGACGACCTATGTGTTCGATGGCCTGACCATCGGGGCGCACGATGAGGTGTACTGGATCATCGTCCAGGACGGTCGTTTCAGCACCGCCGAGGGCATTACAAAGGGCTCTGAACAAATTACCACTCGCGCCACGTTCGGAGTGCCCGATTGCGTCGTCTCGAAAACGGAGACGACGATCTACGATTATGGCGACATCTATTTTGACGTCGACAATGCGTCCGGCCGGGTCAAGCTGATCGGCGTCATGGGCGAGACTCAGAATTGTGACGGGTGAGCCTTCTTCTACAAGTCGGTGAGCGCCGGGCGTCGATCGTCGCCGCCCATCCATGCATCCTCGAACAGGCTGCGAGCATAGGCCTCGGACCGTTCATCGCCTTTGGCTCTGAACGTCTCCGCCAGGCCATATAGAGCATAGGCATTGTTCGGGGCCTTGATCAGTGTCTTGAAGAATTCCCGTTCAGCGCGGTCATACTGGCCATCCTGAACCAGCAGCATTCCGAGCGTTTGTCGGGTTGGATAATACCACCAGGTTGGCTCGAAATACGGCAGCTGGGTTTCGGCTGCCGCCGCCGATTCCAGGCGATCAATCGCGGCTTTCAGATTCCCCTCCGACGCCAGGACACGGCCTTCGAGCGTCAGGCGAGCGACCTCCTGAATGCCAGTAAGCGGCGCAAAGTAGACGGCGTCATAATCGCCAAATCCGGGGGCTTCTGTGAGTCCGGACAAGAGACCAAGCTCCGCTTTAGCGGCGTCCAGATCCCCTTGGCGGGCATAGACAGTGCCGCGTGCATAGTGCCAGGCGGTACGCATATACAGATGCGGCGCTGCGGGTTCGGCTGCGTCCAGCACAGTCTGCTCACCTGCGAACAGGAGGTCAGTAAAGATCGTCGACGCAGCGATATGTTCGGCCAGCGGTGCCGGGGCACTTGGATCGAGCACGGCGAGAGATTTCAGCTTGCCCGCCATTTCCAGGGCGGTCTCGGCATCGCCGGCAAACTGCGAACTGGCGACCACGAAATGGACATTGTGTGGATAGTAGACGCTGCCATAGACGGCGGCATTATCCGTCGCAGCGATGTAGGCTTCATCCGCTTTGATCGCGGCAATGTTCGACTCGTGTGATTTCTTCCATTGGCCGAGCCGCAAATAGATATGCGACGGCATGTGCACGAGATGTCCGACCCCCAGGTCCTGTTCCAGCAGCCGGTCAGCATAGGACTCGGCCCGGAACGGATCGACAGACGACTCGGTGATATGGATGTACAGATGAATCGCTGGCGCAAAGCCCGGATCGATCGCCAGGGCGTCTTCGATCAGCTCCAGCGTGCGCGCCGTACGTCCTTTCGGTTCGCGCGCGCCAGGTTGCCAATAATCCCAGGGCTGCGTGTCCATATTGGCTTCGGCGGCCAGGGACAGAATGAACTTGTCATCCGGGAACGCAGTCGCAACCGCATCCATGGCATCCGCGAAATCTCCCGCATTCTCAACCACTTCGGCCTCGTCTTGCAGGCTATAGCGGGCATCGAGCGCCTGGATCAGCTTGGCCTCACGATCCGTCAGACCGTCCAGGCGGGTGACCGCCTCGTGTGTCGCCAGCAAACCCGCGGCGCCACGGTCGGGCATGTAAGGAATGTTGATATTGCTGCCAAAGGACAAGCCTTCGCCCCAATAGCACATGGCGCAGTCTGGATCGGCGGCCTGCGCCTTGCGAAAGGCGGCAATGGCTTCATCATGATTGAAGTTCGCCATATGCGCGAGGCCGGTATCAAACCAAAGCTGAGCCTCTTCGCTTTCGGTGCTGACTGGATAGTGGAAATGCGCAATCACCGTCTCCGGAAGCGCGAAGGGCGTCCCATAATCGAAACCAGGATTGAGAGTCGCGGCCGCTGCAAGCGCCGTTTCCGAGACCTGCGAAGCGCGGCTGCTGCACATGCTCTGCGCCAGGATGACCGGCTCTATGAAAGGCGGTGTCTCCGCTTCACTCGCGGCGTTTTCGACCGGCTCCTGTATCACACAGGATGACAGGCCCAGAGCTGCCAGCGCAGCACCCGCCATCCAGAACGTCTTGATTGTCATTGTTTCGTCCTCCCTGCGCAGGAGTATGCCACAAAATCAGGTTTCGATTAAGCGCAGGCCGGGTTCACGACAGAGTCAGGGACGCCTAAATCGATAGCGTGATCTTCCCGAAATGCTGCTGGCTGGCCTGGTGCGCGAAGGCGTCGGCGATTTCGCTGAGCGGGAAATCCTTGTCGAGCACCGGCTTGATCCCATTGGCATCGATCGCCTCAATCATCGCTTCCTGTTGCTCGCGTGAGCCTACGGTTATGCCCGACACGGTGATGTTCTTCGAGAATAGAGCCGCCGTAGGCACCTCTCCGGAAACGCCCGTCAACACGCCGATCAGGGAGATGTGCCCCCCGACTCTGCTGGCCGCGATCGATTGCGCCATCGTGCCTGGTCCACCAATCTCGACGACTTCATCAACACCGCGGCCGCCGGTCAACTCGAACGCTTTCTTACCCCATTCCGGGATGTCCTTGTAATTGATCAGATGATCGGCGCCGAGCGCTTTAAGCTTGTCCAGCTTGGCGTCGGACGAAGACGTCGCGATGACGCGCGCACCGGCCACCTTGGCAAATTGCAAGGCAAAAATGGAAACGCCGCCGGTGCCTTGCGTGAGCACCCAATCGCCGGGTTGCACCGTGTTCTCGACAAACATGCCTCGCCAGGCCGTCAGAGCGGCGCAGGGCAAGGTCGCCGCTTCGGTGTAGGAATAGCCCTCCGGCATACGGGTGAAGGCCTCCGCGGGCATGGCGACGAGTTCTGCGGCGAACCCATCGACGCCATCGCCGGGAACCGAGAAAAACCCGGCAGCTTGCGGGCCTCCGTAGAACCAGTCTGGAAAGAAGGTCGACAGGACTTTGTCGCCCACCTGAAAGCGTGTCACGCCTTCACCCACAGCCACCACGTCTCCGGCCCCATCAGACATGGGAATGCGGCCATCATCGGTCGGGATACCTCCCATCACGACCACGAAATCATGGTAGTTCAACGAAGAAGCCCGCACTCGAACCAGAACCTCACCCGGCCCTGCGACCGGGTCTGGACGTTCCTCAATAATCAGATTGCCAGGACCTCCAGGCTTTTTGACGGCAGCGACTTTCATGGATGTCTCCCATAATGGTTTAGGCTTGCAGGAAGGAAGTGCGCGCCCGGCGGAAGTCAAGCGCGGACGAAGCACGCAGGCAGATGACGCTCCGGTACTGGCTGACATGCGCAGGCCGCCAGTGTTACCAATCTCAATACCAAGAGCGCCCGAGCGGGAGGAAACGCATGTCATCAAGAGCCATCGCGGCGCAGGCCGATTTGCATCACCAGTATTTTCTCGGCTTGCAACTGATGGTCGCCGTCGAGGAGAGCAAGCAGACCGTGTTCGACTGGATGTTTCGATTGTTTCGTCGTCAGCATGAGGAAAAATTTCTCTCTAGCTTCGAGAAGCTGGGCCTCAGCGAACTGCCCGACGCCGTCGCATGCGCGCAATATCATGTCCTGTCTAACAGTATGGGCGGGGTCGGGGTGGAATTCATGCCGGAAACCGACACCAAGGCCTGGGTCCGGTTTCGCTATCCGCGCTGGATGTATGCTGGCCCGGCCATTTGCGGCATTCCTGTCGAAGCGAGCCGAGGCTTTCTCAATGGCTGGTACGCACAGAACGGTGTCAGTCTCGGCAATCCGCGCCTGGGGTTCGTCTGCGTTTCGGAAGATGTCACCGGCCAGTTCGGCCTGTGCGGATATTTCAAGGAGTATGATCACGATCTGCGCGAAGACGAGCGTCTGGTGTTTGCGCCCGACGAGCGACCACCGGCGTTCAACCCGGCGGCGCAACCTGCTCCGCCTGCCTCGGAATGGAGCGAGGAGCGCCTCGCCAAGGCAAATCGCAACTACGCGATGGAATATGTTCGCAACGGGATTCAGGCGCTGATCCAGGTCGTCGGGTATAACCGCACGATCGAACTCGGTCGCAAGGCCGCTCGTCTCACGGGGCTCCAGAATTTCCCTGCCTTAGCCAGCGCGGTAGACACGAGCGAAGGCGGCGTCGGGGACGCAGCGGACTTCCTCCAGCGGATCATGGCCGGCATGGGAGATGAATGCGTGGAGGCAGCGACCGGCACCGAAATCCACATCACGCAGACCGGCCTGCGGATCGTCCGTGGGATGGATGATGACGCGCGCGATGCCTTGCTCACCTGCTGGATCGAACTCTGGCGCGGGGCCATCGATTCCGGTCGGACCTTCCTGGAGACATCATGTGAGATTAAGCCAGATCGATTGATCTGGCGGATTTCGGCTTAGATGCATCGCCCCGCAGCATTTGCGAGCCGATGAAAAGCCAGACGGCCTGTAAGCCGGGTTCTGTTCCCCCTTGCGGGTTCAGCAGTCATTCCTCTGCGATGCCTGTTGCCAGGCACCTGATGCGACACACCCGGGGCGCGGGCTGAAGACGGCCCATGCACGCCCCCTATTCGGTCTTGCTCCAGGCGGGGTTTACCATGCGGGCCGCGTCACCGAAGCCCCGGTGGGCTCTTACCCCACCCTTTCACCCTTACCTCAGACCTGCGTCCGAGGCGGTTTGCTTTCTGTGGCACTTTCCCTCGGCTTGCGCCGGGTGGACGTTATCCACCGCCTTGTCTCCTTGGAGCCCGGACTTTCCTCCAGCAAGCGAGCTTGCCAGCGACTGCCCAGCCGTCTGGAGCGGCGGATATAGTCGATACAGAGCCAATTCACCAGCCCCTTGCCCCTACGGCCATGTTGTTGGGTGGCAATCCCTATGCTCCCATACAGTCGATGACCAGATACAGGAGCGATTGAAATGGACCTCAAACTCAGCGGCAAGAAATGCGTCGTCCTGGGCGGAACCCGAGGAATCGGACGCGCCATCGCCGATACGCTGGCCGATGAAGGCGCTGATGTCGCGATCTGCGCGCGCAACGCAGAGCAGATTGCGGCCACCGTCGAAGCGCTGAAAGCCAAAGGCGTGAACGCAACCGGCGGATCCGTGGATGTCACCGATCGCGCTGCCCTCAAAGCCTGGATCGCATCAGCGGGCGAAGAGCTTGGTGGGATCGATATCCTGGTTTCGAATGCTGGGGCCATGGCGCAGGGCCACGACGAGGCGTCGTGGAAGCAGAATTTCGATCTCGACGTGCTCGGCGCGGTCAATGCGTTCGACGCCGCCGAACCGTTCCTCGGTAAGGCCGCCGACGCGAAGGGCGATGCGGCGTTCGTAATCATCGCTTCAGTCTCTGCCGCGGTGGCCGATCAGGCCAGCTCGTACGGCCCCATCAAGGCGGCGCTCATCCACATGGCCAAAGGCCTCGCACGTCAGCATGCGAAGCGCGGGATCCGCACCAATGTGGTCTCGCCGGGCATGGTCTATTTCGAAGGGGGCATCTGGCATCAGGTCGAGCAGAACATGCCGGATTTCTTCAAGCAGGCTTTGTCGCGCAATCCTACGGGCCGCCTGGCAACGCCGCAGGAAATCGCAGATGCCGCGGTGTTTCTCGCCAGTCCGCGATCGTCCTTCACGACAGGATCAAACCTGATCATCGACGGTACGGTTTCCAACCGCGTCAACTTCTAAACTGGGAGGCAACAGATGAAACTCTTCAATTCCGTCGGCCCCAACCCGCAAGTCGTACGGACCTTCATGGCCGAGCGCGGCATTTCGGTGCCGCTCGAGGACGTCGACATTATGGGTGGTGCCAACCGCCAGGCTGATTATCTCAAGGTCAATCCGGCCGGTCAGCTGCCGGCGCTGGAACTCGATGACGGCACCATCCTTACCGAAATCACAGTCATCTGCGAGTATCTCGACGAAACCCATCCCGGCGAGTCCCTGATGGGCGAGACGCCGGAAGCGCGGGCTCAGATCCGCAGCTGGACGCGCTGGGCGGATTTGAATGTGTGTGAACCCCTGGCCAATGGGTTTCGATTTTCAGAAGGACTGCCATTGTTCCAGCATCGCATGCGGTGCGTGCCGGAAGCCGCGTCGGGCCTGAAAGCCTGTGCGCAGGACAAGCTGGAATGGCTGGATGCGCAGCTGGGAGACAGGCCGTTCCTGGCCGGCGATCCGTTTTCGATGGCGGATATCCTATTGTCGTCCTTCCTCGCGTTCGGGGAACAAGTCGGGCAGCCGCTCAACCGTGACCTGAAGACGCTAAGCGCCTGGTTCGATCGGTGCCAGTCCCGCGAAAGCGCGAAGGCATAAGACCGGAGCGCATGGCGACGCCCCGGTCATAAGATCAGCCGCCGAACTGCCATGCGGCTGAGACTTTGACATTGGTGCCGGGCTCGATGGCGCCGGCAAAGGTGCGCTCATATTCCTCGTCGAAGACATTATCGACGCCGAAATCCAGGCGCAGTCCGTCAATCGCCTCTGGGCGCCAGCTCGCATAGACATCGAGAACGGTATAGCTTTCGCGCTCATCCTGCAGCGTAAAACCGCCCGACCCGTCGGAGACGCGCTGCGCAAAGTCACCGGCATGCTGAACACGGGCACCGACCCGTGCGTTCCATTCCGGTAGTTTCAGGCCAAGATTAAGGGCCGTCCGATCTGGCGTCAGCGATCCGAGGTCGGAACCATCTGATAGATTGGTGCCTTCAATGCTCGAGAAACTCGCCCGCGCGAAGAAGCGGTCGGACTCATAGTGCAGTTCGCCTTCCCAGCCTTCCAGTTCAGCCTGATCAACATTTGCAGACTCTGACGTTCCCCAGTTGCAAGGCTGGAAAAAGGGCGGCGCGAAACAGCTGGCCGCTGGCGACACGTCCACGGAAAGATTGATCAGATCATCGGCCTCAGTCTCAAAGTACGAGACCTTGGCCTGGAACCGGTCGCTTGCAAAGAAGATCTGCTTGAAGTCCACACCGACACCGAACTCCACGGTCTGGGTCTCTTCCGGAACGAGATCGGGATTGGGTACAAAATTGTTTGGCGCCAAGACAAACGATCCCATGGCCGGATTGAACAGAACCGGATGCGGGATCGAGAAGTGGACACCGTCAAGATACAGCTCATTGATGGAAGGTGCCCGGAACCCTTCAGCATAGGAGCCAAACAGCCGTAACCATTCCGTGTTTCGAGGCGCGAAACTCGCCGCGAAACGCGGAGAGAGGGCATCATCGGAGTTTTCCCCGCCTGGCGCAATCGAAGACGAACTCTTGAACTCATCAAACCGCACACCCGGGATGACAACGAATTGCCCAGCCGGTGTTTCGATCACAGATTCAATCTGTGCGAAGACCCCCATGAACTCGCTTTCCCCGTTTGGCACGCCGCCGCGCGTTCCGTCCATCGTCTGGTCATCAGTGCCCGTCTGCTCATCCTTGTACCAGTCTCCGCCGACTGTGAGCGTGGTCTCGGCAGCACCAAGGGTGAAGCGTGAAGCATTGCGCGCGGAAAAGCCGGTCGTCTCGATATCGCGTACCGTGGTCCGAGAAATCGTCGCGTCGAACTCATCCACATCGCTGGAGGTCTGATATGCGGTCAGGGACAGATCGAGCCAGTCATTGGTTACTGGATTGAAGTTCAACCCGAGGCGGAACGTATCCGTCGTGATATCCTTGTCGACGTCTCGATCGAGAATACTATCGCCCGTGCCTGCGGTCCCCTGACCATTGTTCGGCTCGATCGCAGAATTGGTTAAGCGCTGCCAGGACCCTGCAATCGAAAGGGCCTCGGTCAATGCATAGCTGCCTTTGATCAACGCTGTTTGGATGTCATCATCGGACGGCAGGTCGACACCAGACGCGAGCTCAATATCGCTCGATTTGCGGATCCCGAAACTGGCCAACCCATCGAAATCGCCTCGCTGCGTAAAGGCAGTCAGCGAGGCATAACTCTCCTCATTGACGCTTTGATAGCCAAGCCGGGCGCGGGCACCCCAGGTTTCACCTTCGCGCAGCAGGTCAGCCGCATCGACGCTCTCGAATGCCAACACGCCGCCCACAGCACCTGACCCATACAGCGCAGAAGCTGGCCCGCGCACCACCTCGGCAGCACCAATCAATTCAGGATCGACAAAGAAACGGCCATCATGAGCGGACGTAAAACTCTGACGCGCGCCATCGAGCAGGATCAGAACATTCTGACCGGACAGTCCACGGATACTGGGCAGTTCCCCGGTGCGGCGCGGACCGCCGGTGAAATCGAGCCCTGGAACATCCCGCAACAGATCAGAAACCGCTGACGGCGCAATTGATTCCAGTGCATCGCGATCAATGACCGTGACCTGTCCAGGATAGTCAAAAACAGGCAAAGGATTACTCGTGCCGTAAACGGTGATGGCGTCGATGCGCAGTTCGTCATCTGCCGAGTCCTCGGCGACGGCCCATGGCAACGTTGCAATTAGCGTCGAGGCCATAAGCCCCATCTTCAAACTTCGGTTCCAGCGCCCGGCGGCGGAGTGGACGGTCATAATTTACCCTCTGAATTTGGCTCTTTGATGGATCTTCTCAACATGAGAATGGTTCGCAAAAAGCCCTATGGCAGGTTAAATTCCTTATTGCAAATGATTCTTACTTTCATTATCAGAAAGATATTCCTTCTTCAGATTTCGACACAGGACCCATCATGTTGAACAAGCGAACTTGGCTCGCCGCCGCTGCGAGCATCTCAATTCTGGCTCTGGCGCCCGCATGCACCACCATCGCCTCCACGACTGCCGAAACGGCTGTCTCAGCGCCCGAATTCGCGCATTTTGAACAAGATCGGCAATCGATCTTGGCCATGGCTGGAGACTACAAAGTCACGTTCGACTTCACCGAGACCATCTCCTTTGTCGAAGGCTACGACCTCAAATCGCCCAAACTGTCGGGCGGTCATGAATCGGTGCGCGTAATCGAAGACCGCGGCGACTTTATCAGCCTGCAGCACCTGCTCGTGGTGGGCCCGGATGACGCCCCATTCGTGGTCAAGCACTGGCGCCAGGACTGGCAATATGAGCCTGCGCGGGTGCTGACCTTCATTGGTGGCAATGCCTGGGAGTGGCGCGATGTCCCGGCGTCCGAACGCGCCGGCACCTGGTCACAAACCGTCTATCAGGTCGATGACGCCCCGCGCTATGGCGCGGTTGCGAAATGGACGTATGAAGACGGCCTCGCCGAATGGACGCCTGCGCAGGCCTGGCGTCCCTTGCCCCGCCGCGACATGACCACACGTGATGACTACCACGCGGTGGACGCGGTCAATCGGCATGTGATCACGCCCTGGGGCTGGGTGCATGAGCAGGATAACTCCAAGCTGATGCTAAACGCGGGGCCGCAAGTTCTGGTCCGCGAGGTTGGGGTGAACACCTACAAAGCCTACAGCGATTACCCGGTCTCAGCCGCCGAGGACTATTGGTCTGGAACAGCAGAATTCTGGGCGGGCGTGCGGACTGAATGGGCCCGCATTGCGGACGAGAATGACCAATTTGCGATCACGATCAAAGGCGAAACGGAAGATCTGTACATGCCATTGTTGGATCTCGCTCGCGCTGTGAAGGACGGCGAAAAGCCTCTCGACCCGGCCCTCAATGAAGCCCGTGACGTTATCAACAGTTTCGTGACAGCCGATATTGGCACGCTCACGGATCGCCTGCGTCCGACCACGAAATTGGCAAGCGCGGATTACTGATGACTCGCATCGCCGCCACCATCTGCATTGCGCTCTCCATGACCGGAGCGTCTGTGGCAGACACGGCATACGTGAAGCCCTCGACCTTCTCGCCCAAGGCCGAGCAAACCATTACGGTCGAAGTCGCCTTCAATGATTTCTGCTGCGAGCCACGCTATGCCGTGCGCACGGATACGTTCGCTATCATCGGACCAGATGGCGAAAGCACGGCTCCGGAACGGATCGAATCCTTCTCAAATGTGACCATTCTCGAGCACGAGATCATGGCCTCCGGCACAACCCGGATCACGACCGGAGAACGGCTTGGCCGCAAAGGAGAATACGTTCTCCTGGGCGGTACGTATCATCTGGTGAACAGCCCGGATGCGACCCTCAACGAGGTCCCCGAAGGCACCCCAATCCTTTCCTCCCAGACGGCCACCGTGACAGACGCTTATGTCACGGTCGGCCTGCAGGATTGGGGTGCTATTCGGGCGCAGGTGGGCCGGCTCGCCATCGAGCCGGCCTTGCATCCCAGCTCTGTCAAGGTCGGGACGCCATTCATTGGGCGCATCACCCTGGACGGCGAACCGGTCGCCGATCAGGACGTTCTGTTGACCAATGAAGCCCAGCGCCTTCGGGATGCGGATGGTGTCCGAACCCGCACGGACGAGGATGGTATCTTCTCGATTACGTTCACAGAACCCGGCATTCATCTGCTCATGACCCGTCTGCAAGCGCCTGCGCCCGATGGTGCTGAGACGGACATACGCAGCTACACCACGGCCCTCACGCTCGATGTTTCTCCGGACTAGAAACGGCCTGATGGATCTTCCCGAAGCAAAGGCATCACCTTGTCCTGCAACACTTCGATCAGATCCGGGTCCATGAAGCGGTACAGGTCTGGAATATCGAGCGAGTGCAAGCGCTTGTAACGCAACTCGTCCCGAAATTGCGCTCTTAAACGCGCGCGGTGCTTGTCTTCCATGACCAGGATCAGATCAGCCCAACGGATATCCGTGATGGTGATCGTCCGGCGGGCGTTGCGTGACGTCCCCGCCGAGCGAACCTGAAGGGCCGGATCCTTCCGGAACACTTTCTCGGCGGTCGGACTACGCCATTGATTCCTGGAACAGACGAACAGGACCCGAAGAGGTTCAGCATCCGTCATAACGGTCTCCCATTCGCGATGTGGCCAGAACCGGCCCAATTGCCTCGCGCATTTGAGCTTGGCCGATCGAAAATAGAGCAATCGCCAGCTTTTCTCTTCATGGCAGGCACGCAGTTTCGATGGCTGTGTGGTTTGGCCATGCTTGCGGTTTTGCAGGCGCCGCCAGGCTCTGCCGCGATGTGTCATTATCTTGTCCTCGTAAAAATTGCACGGTCAGCAGCCGCAGCAATACGAGGGGCGCATCGGGGATAGAGCGCAAATGTGTCAGGATCAAGTTAGTCGGCGCGGGCAAGCCGATAGTAGTCTCCCGGGGCGGTTCCCCAAAGCTGCTCGCCCTCCAGATTGAATCCACGCTCAGCCAGAGAGAGCGCGTCAGCCTCCAGAACAGACTCCGCCCCAATGCGTATCTGCATCCCTCTCCGGGTGGAATCGATGATGCAGGTCTCCGGATCGACCGTCCCGCGCCAAACCCCTTCTGCGAGTTGCCAGACTTGTGCGCATCCATCTTCCAGTCCGGTGGATAGATCCTCCCGCGTAAGCGCAGCCAGCGCGTTCGGTTTGTCCCACAAATCCGCGTGGGCCTCGGCATCATCAAACGTCCACGCGGTTTGCCGTACGCTGCCATCGGGCAGCGGCTCCAATTGCAGGATGCGTTGGCGATAGACTGAGAGATCGCTTCGGTGGTTGACCTGATAGTAGAGCCACTCACCCGCGCCAAGTGGTGCGATCTGAATGCGCCGATCCCGCATCGCTTCGTCCGTCCCGATCGCGGTTTCAAATGTACCGGTCATCTGCCCGGCAAGTGTCTCCGCCGGAGAAGACTCTGGCGAGCTGGCGCAGGCGGCAGTCGCGACCGCAACCGTGCAGAGGATCAACTCATGTTTCATCTTCGGTGCTCCGATAGGTCGCTTCGACGATACCAATTCTTTGTAGCGTCACAAGATCCGCCGCACCGGACACACGGTCCTGCACCCACCGCCTTTGAAAGGCCTGAACGCAAGCTTGCGTGGCATCGCAATACGACTCCGTCACGGGGATATCATAGCCAATCCTGGCCAACATGGTTTGCATACGCCCAACCGATTGTCCGATCTCGCCGGGCGCGAGACCACGACCGATCAAATCAGGTTCCTGCTGCAAGCGCCCCGTCATGTTTTCATCCGCAGGCGCAGTCGGATCGTCTGAGATCGAGAATGGCCAAATGCCGATACCGCCGTGTGCCAGTCGGTCCCAGGGAAAGTGTTCACCCGGATCATCCTTGCGCGCCGGGGCAATGTCCGAATGGCCCACGATGCGCTGGGCTGGTATCTCCCAGCGTCCGAGAATGCCGCCGCACAATTCGATCAACGCCTCGACCTGCGCGTCAGGGTAAGGCGGCAGTCCACCATCCGTGAGAGGCCAGTCATGCCCACCATTGACGATCTCGATCCCGATCGAGCGGGAATTAAGATCCTCGTCACCTTGCCACTTGGATATCCCGGCATGCCAGGCCCGCTTGTCTTCGCCGACCAATTGCACGACCCTGCCATCTTCCCAGAGCATGTAATGGGCTGAAACACTGGCCGCCTTGTCGCGCATGCGGTCGAGCGCGTCCTGACCCGTTTCCATACCCGTATAGTGCAGAACGAGCATATCGATCGGGTGTTTGCGATCATTGAAATTGGGACTCGGCAGCGCTTCGATTTTCATTCCTTTACGCTCCTGACTTTGTCACCCAATGCGGCTTCCGGCATAACCCGATTTGGTCGGACGAGAATAACAAATACGCCACCAAGCGAAATCGCCGCGCCGACGACCAGTTGCAGAGTCATGACTTCGCCGAGCAGCACGACACCGAGCACAACCCCCCAGATGGGCGTCATCAGGGTGAGCGGGGACAGCAGCGAGATGTCATACTTCTTGATCAGTGAATAGAAGCCGCCATGTCCAAACACGCTGACGCCGATAATGGCGTAAATCGTTGCCAGCCAGACCAACCATCCCCCGTCCAGCAGCGCCCCCCAGCCATTCTGGTCGCCCTCCACCAGCCCAGAGACGGCGAACAAGGGGGCAAAGCTGAACAGCCCGATCCAGGCTTGCATCTGAAGCGCGCTGATCGATGGCATTCGCTTCATCAGGATCCCCGCTGCGGAGGCGACCAAAGCTGCGAAGACGACGTAGATCAGACCGAAACTCAAGGAAAAGGTCTGAGGGTCCACGGCAATCAGAAGTGCGCCGGCAAAGGCAAGCATGATGCCGAGCCCCCTCCGCCAGCCGACAGTCTCACCGAGAAAGGCCATGCTCATCAGAGTTGAAAACGGAACCCCCAACTGGCCGACGACAGAGACGGCGCTGGCCTCTGCGGCGGCCAGGCCCTGGAACAACAATGCGAAATGTCCCGCCCCCATGCCCATGGCGATGAGGAACAGGATTCCCATCTGTTTCGGGATCGGGCGCAGGAACCAGAACAAGACAAGCGCCAGGCCTGCAAAGCGGATCGCGGCGAAGAAGATGGGAGGTACGCCCGCTTCCGCCACCGCCCAGCGAGTCACCACCAGGTTCAGTCCCCAGACGAAACAAACCGCGGCAAGCAGAAGAAAATCGCGAAACGTCACGATCCCGCCCTAACAGGCTTTTCTGACAAGTCCATCACGCCCCCGGGGGCAAGAGCGCTTCGAGGTTTTCCAGCCGGTCCGCTTCCGCCGCGGGTTTGTCCCAGCGAATACGGTTGATCCGCGGAAAGCGCATGGCGATGCCGGACTTGTGGCGAGGGCTGCGCTGCAACCCTTCGAACGCCACTTCCAGAACCAGGCCATGATCCTTGGTCGCCGTCACCGATCGCACCGGCCCGAACCGCTCCAGTGTGTTGTCGCGCACGAACTTGTCGAGCTGTTTCAGCTCGTCATCCGTAAACCCGAAATAGGCCTTCCCGACCGGTGTCAGCTGGTCTTCCCCATCCATGTCGCGCCAGACACCGAAGGTGAAATCGGAATAGAAACTCGAGCGCTTGCCATGTCCACGCTGCGCATAGAGAAGCACTGCATCAATGAGGAACGGATCGCGTTTCCACTTGAACCATGGCCCTTTCGGGCGCCCGGCTTCGTACACGCTGTCCCACCGTTTCAGCATCAGGCCCTCAATCTCGGGCGCGGGTGGTGTGTTGCGCGCGCGTTCCAGTTCGTCAATCGTCGTCACCGGCACCAGCGGCGACAAATCGATACGATCCGTGCTGAGGCCCGACACGAAGGATTCAAGCCGCGCGCGGCGGTGCCTGAAGCTCAGCCTGCGTAGATCTTCTTCACCCTCGACCAACAGGTCATAGACGCGAATGAAGGCAGGTCTCGACTCCATCTGTTTCCTGGTGACCGTTTTTCGATTGAGGCGCTGTTGCAATTCGTTGAACGGTGCGACGCCGCCGTCAGAGGCGCGGACCAGGAGCTCACCATCCAGCGCCGCTTCGAAATCCATGGCCGCAAGGACATCGGGAAACGTATGGCTGATATCATCGCCGGTTCGGGTATAGAGGCGCCGTGTCCCGTTTTCTGAAACAGCCTGAACGCGGATGCCATCATATTTCCATTCCGCTGCAAACTGTTCGACCGTGATCAGGTCCGGATCGATCGCATCGGGATTGTCCCTATCCTTCTTGGCCACCAAGGGATGCGCCAGCATGACCGGGCGAAACGGTGCCGCCACATCAGGTTGCGGCTTCTCGGCCTCTCCATCCAGCCAGGCGAACAGGCTGAGATAGGGTGGCTCCAGCCCGTGCCAGATTTCTTCAACCTCGCTCGCTTCGACCTGCCCGAACTGTGCGGCAGCGACCTTGGCGAGGCGCGACGACACACCGATCCGCAAACCGCCCGTAACCAGTTTCAGCAGGGCCCAGCGCCCGCGGGAATCGAGTGTGTTCAGCCACCCCTCAATCAGTCGTTCGCCTTGCGCCTTGGTCGCGTCTGAGAGCTGTTCCACCACTTCACTGAGGCTCGGCACCCGATTGGCGCCATGCTCTGCAGGCCAGATCAGGCTGACCGTGTCAGCCAGATCACCGACATAGTCATAAGACAGGCGAAACAGCTCATGATCGACCTTGCTTTCGACCAGACGCCGAATCAGTCCGGCTTTCACACCGGGCAGATCAATCTCATTTGTGAGGGCCGCCAGCGCCCAACCTCGCTCAGGATCCGGCTGTGTCCGGAAGTAATCGGCCATCAGCGCCAGCTTGCTGTTCCGAGACGGCGTCAGCAGCAGGCGTTCCAGAAAGAGAGCGAAAGCTTCCATGGCTGGAGATATGGCGCGCAGACCTGATCGGGTCCAGCGCGTCCAGGTAAATTGCCGTTAGGGCAAGTTTGTGTTACGGTCCTCCCCGTAGGAAGCGGCTTTGCCAGTCCGCGCAGGCTTTCAAAGCCACGTATAGTAATCTTAGACGAGACCAAAGACTGTACGCGGACTGGCCGCTTTCACTTCAGCCCCAAGCGCAGAGTAAGGCTCCAATTATCGACGCCGGATCGAGACGGACAAGCCGTGGGGAGCGTTTGGGGAGAAAATCACGCAGCCGCAAACGCCTCACGAGCTTGCACCCTGAGTTGATAGATAGGCGAGGCGCGCTTGTTTCAAACGCGGAGGAACTGCCGCTCTCTCGAGACGGCGATACTGCGCCTGAACCAAGCGCGCCCGCGGTGACATGCTTTCATACGTTAGACCTTGGCCACCTGGACCAAGCGCCTGCCAGGGGCTGCGGAGGGGTAAGAAAAACATCCGGGGGATGTTTTTCCCCGAAGCAGGCCTGAGCGGTAGCGAAGGCGGAGGCATGGGAAGCAGATGCCCCTGCCGGGGCCTTCTGCGCCTTCATTTGATCCACTGGATCAAATGATCGCTGGCGCGACCGGCTTCGAAGCCCGGCGCGTTACCGTGCAAGGGGTACAGCTCCCCAAGCCAAGCCACGCGGCCACCGCTCCCCCCTTTAATCCAGCCGTTCCGGACTAGCCTTTCATCAAGAGGAGATGAGGTGGAGTCTAACACGGTTTCGTGGGGCGGGGATTGAAGCGGGATTGAGGGCGTGAATCCACCCCTCGCGCCCCCTTCTCCCGGACGCGGGAGAAGGGCCGGGGATGAGGGCACCGCTCTCTCGGACCGCACAGACATTGCTTTGACGTATCCCATCTTGCCCTCACCCCAACCCCTCTCCCGCGATCGGGAGAGGGGCTCGCCCCCGTGTGAGGATTGAGACGCTCAGATCTGATCATTTTGCGGTCGAGCTTGTAGATTTGCCCTATGACCCGCCATGCGATTACGCGCGCGCGACGCCTGCGCCGCGACGCGAATTTTCCCGAACGTAAAGCCTGGGAGGCCCTTCGACAATTGAGGAGACGTGGCATAGCTGTGCGGCGGCAAGTGCCGATTGAGGGATTGACCGTCGATTTCGCGATCCGATCAAAGAAGCTCGTCATCGAAATCGATGGTGGCATACACGAACTAGAACAGGTCCAACTCAGTGATGCGCTTCGGGATGAGCGGCTCGAAGCAGCGGGTTGGCGCGTGCTCCGCGTTCCAGCTGACCTAGCGATCAGCCCGGATCACTTACTTCAGATCGTATGTGCCGAGTTGGGCTTGGACTAACCTCCCGCGCCCCCTTCTCCCGGATGCGGGCTTCGAGGGAAAAGCAATCGTATACGATTGCCCCGAGAAGGGCCGGGGATGAGGGCGAGATGGGTGCGGCGGGTGACGGAGTCGCGTCTATGCA